>CAZICM010000070.1:0-48911 GCA_964537685.1 uncultured Polyangiaceae bacterium | reverse complement strand
ACGCTTCCGGCCCTTTTGCATTTGAACTCGCAACAATCCTTGAAAAAGAATCGGGAACCGTCCGGTATTCATTGGGCGCCACTTCCACCAAGCGCGCCCCATCCATACAAAACGCATCCCCCGCATCATCCCGAACGGCTTCAATCTCGCCATCGTCCGCTAGATTCTTGCCGCACCTAGAGATCGCCGACAGCCCTCCCAGCGAAAACCCAAACCCTAAAAATCCGTCATCCGCAGCGCTTGAGTAGCGGACAGAAATGCCTGGCACCTGCCCGCCTCGGCCAGGAACCGCCTCGATCGCATACAAAAAATTTGCTTCGCCGACGCTTGACGCCGAGAACAAGAAGTGGTTGGCACCTGCCTCCGCCGTCTTCTCATTCGGCAAATCAGCCAGCGGCCGCTCGCCATCAAAATCTGGACAACCCCAATACAAATCGCCCGGCGGTAAAGGCGCGGGTGCCACAACAAATGGCCAAATCTTCGCATCTCCACACGCGCCCACCACCAGCACAGCGATCATCAAACCCAACATTCGAAAGGGCAGTCCGTGTGCAGACATGATGCACAAATATCAAATATCCCGATGCGGGGAAAGGATGAATACCTTCAGTCGGTAGACCCCTCTTCCAGCCCCTTTAATCTGCTTTTACCCAATGCAAAACGTTCTACATGACTCAAACAGGCGTGATCGGGCGATGTAAAACCTTTTGAACGGCGCAAACAGATGTGATCGGGCGATGTAGAACCTTTTGAACGGCGCAAACAGATGTGATCGGGCGATGTAGAAGCTTCTACATGTCTCAAACAGACCTGATCGGGCCATGTAAAACCTTTTGAACGGCGCAAACAGGCGTGATCAAGCGATGTAAGAAGTTTGGAAAGACGCAAACAGCCCTATTCGACCCGTTCCAAACCATCCCCATCCAAAATTCTTGCCCTGCGCCCCAGGTTCGGCGTATAGACGCGCCATGTCCACGCCCGCTCAGGTCCCCGATATCTTTGCCCACCTCGTCAATCTCGCCTCCGATGCGGCCGGCGCTTTCGTGCTCTGGGCTTCCGATGATTATTTCGCCGAAAAAGAAAACCTACTAAAACCTTCCGCACCCCTGTGGATCGCCGATAAGTATACCGATAAGGGTAAGTGGATGGATGGCTGGGAGTCTCAGCGAAAACGTGAGCCCGGTCATGATTGCGTTATCCTTCGCTTGGGGATGCCTGGCGATGTCATGGGGATTGTCGCCGATACCACCCATTTTAAAGGAAATGCCCCTCAAGAAGTGTCGCTCGATGGCCTCGAAGCCCCCGATACCGCTACCGCCCGCGATTTAGTCGAGCATCCAGGATGGAAGGAAATTCTGCCCCGCACGCCCATAAGGCCCGATTTCCCCAATGTGCTGGCCTTGTCTTCGCCTTCGTCCAGGGTTACGCATCTGCGTTTTCATATCTATCCCGATGGGGGTGTGGCTCGATTAAAGGTGTATGGCGCCGTTCGGCCCGATCCCAAGGTCTTTTATAGGGCGGGTTCCATCGATTTGGCCGCGATTGAACATGGGGGAACCATTGCGGCGGTAAGCGATCAGTTTTTTGGGCCGCCCGTGAATTTGTTGATGCCGGGGCGGGGTGTGAATATGGGGGATGGTTGGGAAACCAAGCGAAGGCGTACGCCCGGCTCGGATTGGTGCGTGATTGCCCTGGGCCGAAGGGGCAAGGTCGAGCGTATTGAATTGGATACTCACTTCTTTAAGGGAAATGCACCTCAGGCTACTTTGATCGAAGCCCTGGATGCCCATGCGTTTGAGCCGGGGGTGTTCATCCAAAAACTTAAGTCCGCCGAGCCTTGGCCTGTGTTGATTTCAAAAACGCCGCTGGTGCAGCATCGAAGGCATCTCTTGGAACCCGATCGGCCTATGGTGGTGACGCATTTGAGGGTGCATATTTTTCCTCATGGCGGGGTGAATCGTTTAAGGGTCTTTGGGGTGGCGCTGGATACGCCCGAGGAAAGCAAGCGATTGGGGGAGTTAAATGCTTTCGGCGAGGAAGATGCTTTGGGGCTTGCGTTGTCGTGGAATGGATCGAAGGCGTTTGCAAGGGCAATGACGGCAAAACGACCTTTTGGGAGCGTGAGGGAGTTGTTTCAAGCGGCGGAAGATTTATGGTGGCCGCTGGCGGAACAAGACTGGCTGGAAGCATTTGCGGCACATCCCAAGCTGGGACAGCCCAAGAAGGCGGAAACGCAGACCGAGCGCTCGGCGGCTTGGTCGATGGGAGAACAGGCGGCGATGGCGCATTCGGCCGAGGCGGTGGCGGGGCGTTTGGCGGAGTTAAATGAGCGTTACTTCGAGAAATTTGGTTTTATTTTTATCCTGTGCGCGACGGGACGCTCTGCGCCCTTTGTGCTTGCGAGCTTGGAGCAGAGAATTGGACAATCCCGGGAGCAAGAGATCGAGCAGGCGGCCCGGGAGCAGGCCAAGATTACCAAATTAAGGATGGGAAAGTGGCTCTTGGGCCAGTGAAAGGGAGATATCATCATGGGTGTGAGCACGCATATTTTGGATACAACCCGGGGGCGTCCGGCGAGCGGGGTCCGGGTCAGTTTGGAAGTTGAAGAAGCGGGGTCGTGGAAGCTCTTGGGCGAAGGAACGACAAATAGCGATGGGCGGGTAAGCCCTTTAATGGCGGAGAGTCCGGCGCCTGGGACCTATAGGATTCGATTTTTTGTGGGCGCGTATTTTGAGGCGCAAAATATAAAGGCGTTTTATCCCGAGGTGAGCATTAGTTTTTTGGTGGCGGAGGCGGGGCAGCATTTTCATGTGCCTTTGTTATTAAATCCCTTTGGGTTTACGACCTATCGGGGGTCTTGAGGGGAAGCTGTGCGGGAGATAAAAGCGGAACGGGTTACAGCCGATGGCTTTGCGCCCTTTGGTCAAGTGATATCGGCGGGTGTGGTGGAAGGAAAGCCGGCGAATCAGGGGACGGCGCTTCGTTCGGATTTTTGCGCGGCGCTGGTATCGGCGAGGGCGGATGCGAGGCCGAATTTGGCGGTGTTCCGGTCGGTTGCAAAGCAATTGCCCTTTGAGGTGAAGCTCTTGGAGCGGCATCCTTGTTCGACGCAAGCCTTTTTGCCGATGGTGTGCGTGCGTTTTTTGGTGATTGTGGCGCCTGCGCTCGGGGATGGGGGGCCGGATATTGAGGGTGTACGGGCCTTTGTGTTTGGGCCTGGTCAAGGGATGAATTACAATATGGGGGTATGGCATCATCCGATCGTGGCTTTGGAGGGGGAGGCGGAGTTTGCGATGCTGGCGTGGGAGGATGGGAGCGCGCTGGATTGTGAAGAGCGGAGTTTGGGTGAGGGGATTCGGATTATTTAGGCGTTTCCCTCGGCGTTAAGCTCTTCCCAGGAAGGATAGGCGAGCCCAGGGATACGCGGGGTATTGACGAGCCAGCCCTGTTTCAATTCCGACGCTTCCCAGACCGTAATTTTTCGGGCCAGAGCCTCGGGGGCGGTATTTTGGGCATGAGAGCAGCGCTTCCATTCTTCTGGGGAGCGGATAAGCGGCCAGCCTTCGAGGGCGAGAATGAGACAGAGGGTGGTGGGGGAGATCCAAAAAGCATCGCCGAGGCGTTCGTCATGTTGGAGGGCGGCATCGCAGCCTATCATATCGAGATAGGTGAGATGGTTGGTGGCCCAGACGAGGCGGATGGGTGTATGATCGGCGAGGACAGAGATGGAGGCGGTGTTTTTGGTGAGGTGGAGGATGGGGTTTGGGGTGGAGGGGGACCAATACATCAAGAGATCGGTATTCCAGGACCAGACCCAGAAGCCGAGGTTGAGATAGAAGCGGACGGTGGATTGCCAAGTCCAGGATGTATTAAGGGAGAGGGGGATGCGGTGGGGCGTAACGGTTTTGATAAGATTGAGCATAAAGGTTTTGCCGATGCCCTGATTGCGGAAGGGGGGATAGAGATAGAAGCTGGCGAGGTGGAGGGCATCGAGGAAATTGGGGGAGTTGTTGAGGGCGATAGAGCCAACGCGTTCGTTATTGTGGAGGAGCCAGTAGCATGTATGAAAGGTACGGATAGCGGGAGGCTCTGAATAGAAGTTAGGTGGAGCGGCATGGGCGAGCCAATGTTGGCGGCGGGCTGAATCGATAAAGCGCGGGTCGGCATTATCGCCGAGGCGATGGCCGGCGAAGGAGGAGAGATCGCAATCGATAAAGGCGAGTTGTTCGCGTTCATCGGGTGCGATGGGGGCGATGATGCGGTGGTCGAGGAGTTCTTGGTGAACGGTGTGGAGGTGGGTTTTGTTCATTGGGTTTGAAACGCTTTGTTAGAAACCCATATAGAAGAAGACTGGGGGTGGGTCAAGATTTTTCGAGTTCCAATTCGGGAGGCATAAATTCGAGGAGGGGGAGGTGGGTTGATCGGAGGCAAGATGGGCGGGGGCCTCGCGGATGGTGTTGTTCATCGCGCGCGAGCCTATCATGGCTGTTTGGGGCGTTCTTTACGCCGCCTTTCCCATGCGCAAGAGCCAGGCAATCGCCAAGGATTCGGAGGTAAATAGGCGCGTGGGAAATTTTGGAGGAGTTACGGTAAGATAGAGGTTCCCAATCATTCTTCCAAAGGCCGAATCGCTGAATAATGCCATCGCAAGTACCATATGGCCCGCTTCATGACTGGCGTAATACTCCCGTACGCCGGGGGCTGTCGAGAATTTTGCACGCATATCGACCAGGATTAGGCGCTTGGTGCCGCCCGCCATGCGGTTGAAGGCTGCGATGTTTTCACGGGCATCATTCAAGCTCTGCGCAATACCCTCCTTTACGCGCTGAACGATGATTCCATCGGGCCGCTCCCAATAGTAGGATGTGCCGGTTTCGGCCCGTTGGATGGCATCACGGGGTATGCTCATAGAACCTTTACTTTGTGGGCTTTGATGCCCTTCGCTTTGGGTTTCGATTGGGGCGGTGCATCAAGCCGCTTTGCGCTGTTCGGCCTTTCGGGCCGCTTGAGCTTTGGATGCCGCTGCCGCCGATTTCGCTTGGGGCATGACCGCTTTAAGCAAGGCTTCCGCGATTCCCGCCGTCATCCATGCAACCGGCAGCCGCGGCGAAAATAAAATCACCCGCTCGTTCGGTTTGCGCCCTTTCATGGTCTTTCCATGCCGGCTTAATGTCTCAATCGCCGCTTCACAGGGCGAGCCGCTCACGACCCTTAATAAAACTTCGGGGAATCCAAGCGGTCCTCCGCTCCCAGGGACATAGGTGACGCCTACTTCCAAGCCGGCAAATCCAGGCAGCGGTGCCTTGGGGACCAAGCCGAGTCTTAATTCGTCGGCATCCGGGCTCCCTTCGGGGATGCGTACACGCCCAATGACGCGAACTTCCGAGGCCCGGTGTTTTAAGCGTTTTCTCGTTTGCGCCGCGACTTTCTTGAAGAATCCAATGGGTTCGGCGGCAGGATCGGGGGGGAGTTCGCGCAGTCTTCCCGTGCAGAAGAGAGCCAGCCATGCGACCGAATCCAAGGCGACCAAATAGCCGTAATAGGGTTCGGTATGTCCCACTCCATAGGCCGCTCCACCGATGATGGCCAGGCCCAAGAAAAACAAAATTTTGCCCGCGCGCGTTGAAATATCGAGATAGGAGCCTTTGAGCCGGGGAGCCGCTCGAAATGCTTCTTGTTCCGCGACGGGAAGCCATCGGCCGGGGCGGCGCAGGGTGTTGGCATGGGTCCAGCGGGGGGTTCGAAAGGCGATGAGCGCCGTTGCCAAGGCCACGAACAAGGAGCCGATGGTGCCTGTTTGAAGCGTGAATTGAAGGGCAATGCCGATGATGAGCGAAAGGGAGGCGCCTGCAGCCCTTAGGAATAGGGGCGCTGGAAGGAGGGGGAGATGCTGGGTATTGGCCGCTTTGGCCGCCCGAAGCACTTCCCGGGATTTTAGGGCGACAAGCAGGCTCATCAGCACAAAAAATCCGGCCGCGCCGATGATGAATAAAGTGCCCCGCTGGCTTTCGCCCGTGAGCCATTCTTTGGGGGCGCTGGGTAATGAAAGGCTGGGTTTGGGAGGCGCCGCGGTGGGCGCAGGCTTAAATGCCCGGGTATCCGCGGTAAAGTTCCAGACAATGGCTTCGCCTTTGGGGGCATACGTTTTAAAGAGTTCGATGGAATCGCGTTCGGGGCCTCGTTTGATGGTGGATAGAAAGCCAGAGGAAAGGACGGGGGCGTCGTCATCGCCTTCGCTTTGCATATCGAGCAGTTTGGGGGGCGTGGGCGCGGTCGGAAGTTCAAAGATAGCCCGGGCCGAGTCAAATCCATCTTCCCATACAGGGCCTCTCCAGTTGATTTTGGAACTCATTCCATCCAATTGAATGATACCTCTGGATAGCCAATCGCTTTTATAGCGTACCAATAGCAAATAAGTGCCCCGTTTTAGACCTCGCTCGTTATCGAAGCGCACCCTTAAGGTGGTGAGCGGGGTTTCGCCTTCTTTGGGATTGGCGGGGGGAAGGATTTCGGTGCTGAGCGGAACGGCTTGGGAGAGCGAGCCCGCCGAGGCTTCGCGCATGGGTGCGGCATAGCCATCGGGATCGGGCGCGGCATCGCTGTCGACGCCCCGGATATCAAAGGCTTTTAGCGGGCCGCCCGAGATTTTTAGGGTAATGCGGTGTTCGATGCGGGCTTTGCCTTCGCGATCGAAGAGGACGCGGATATCGTCGGCGGCGATGTGGGCCTCGACCCATGCGTTTGCGGGCAGGGCGAGGGTGCTGAGCGAGCAGAACGCGAGGGCGCCGAGGGCGGCTTTGGGCTTGCCGTGAAGCATGCGGGCACTGTTGTCATGCTTTTGATGGGCAGGCCAAATTTGTGGCGGGTGCCGGCGCGTGAGGAGTGGGTTTGGGCTTGGTTTTAAGGCTTATTTTCGGGCCAGCGGCCAAAGGGGCACTCGTTTAAATAGGCGTTGGTGTAGCGCATATCGTCGCTGACTTCGCGGCCCACCCACGGGGGAAGTTCAAAGGCGCGGTCTTCGCTGTCGAGTTCAATTTCGGCAACGATTAAACCTTGGTTTTCACCGAGAAATTCATCGACTTCCCAGACATGCCCTTGGAATTCAATTCGATAGCGTATTTTCTCAATGAAAGGGTGTATACATTGATCGTTAATAATTTCTTCGGCTTCGGCGGCGGGGATTTTATATTCATATTCGCGGCGGCGAATTCCGCCGTGCAATCCTTTGATGGTGATATAGCCTGAATCGCCCGCGATACGGATACGGACGGTGCGATTGGGTTCGGTGCACAGGTAGGCTTGTTTATAGCGTATGCCTGTAGCGCCATGATCTTTCCAGGCGCTGCTGTGGACGAGGAATTTGCGTTCGATTTCGGTGCCCATACCAGGCGGGCGAAGATGCCGCGGAGGAAGGCGGATGGCAAGAAAATAATGGGGCGGGGCTCTTCCCAGGATTTGCGCGGGGCTGTATCTTGATTGAATGAATACGATAGCAACAACCCTTTGCAAAAGCTTTTTTACTCTTTCCCTCGGGCTTAGCGCGAGCGTTCTGTGCGCTTGTGGGAGCGATATCAACATCCAGGAGTCGCCGAACACCGCTGGATCGAGTGGGCAGCCCGGTAGTTCGGGAAGCCCAGCCAATCCGGGTACGGTCGATCCTGGTCAGCCTACGGATCCTGTGATTCCAGAGCCCGCGCCTGTGGATGTGAGCGGTCATTATATGCAAATGGCCATTGGCAATTGTATCAATAGCGAGGATTGGCTGAGCTTTTCAAATCAGCCTGACTTTACGCATACCTTGGTCGATCGCAATTATTGCGGTCCGCACGGTGTATTCGCGCATCCGGGCAGCTTTGCATTTTTGCCTGGGCAAGTGATTGAGATGAAATGGAAGTCCGACACCGATAAGGAGGGGGAAGTCCGCCAGTATACGGTGCATCCCTTTGAGCCCTATCCTTATATACCTCCTCAGCCTATGCCCGATGGATATCAAGCGGGCAACCGGGCGCTGAATACCATGGCTTATGTGCGGACCGGGGATGATTTTACCTATCGCCGTACCGATTCAAGGAATTGGACTTCGAATCCAGGAGATTATCTGCAAACCATTTTGATTGAAGTGTCCTTCGGTGCTCCTTTTGAGCCTGTTTCCGAGCCCACGCCTTGTTCAATGAAGGTTCGTATGGTGGGTTCGGTAAGCGGCTCGCAGACAATGCCTCAGCAGGGCGAAGAGTTCTTTAGCTTTGGATGTATGTATGGGCCTGTGCCGGATTCGCCTTGGATTCGGGTGCTGGCGGATGGCTTTGAAGAAAATGTTTGGGGCGGGCAATGGATGGATCTGCTTTCAAAAATGGGCATTTGGGATAAGTATTCGGCGCCGCTCAGCAGTATGTTCTATGAAAAGTTCTATCCGTCGTTCTATATCGCGCCGGACAATTCCAATGTGCTCATCGATAATCGCTCGACGGCTTGGTATCAGCAAATGCTGGATGCCCCGCCGGTTTCGGTGGAATGAAAGTTCGCGGAGCGGAAAGGAGTTTTTTGTTATGCTGCGGAGAATTTATCTGGGTATGGGCGCGGGGGTCTTGGGGGCGGGTATATTGATGGCCTGCTCTGGGGGCGTGGAGACGGGAGGAGGCGGGCAGGGTGGAAGCGGGGGTATGACATCCAGCTCGTCATCTTCTTCTACAACGTCGGGCAGTGCGGGTATGGGGGGAATGGGAGGTCAAGGCGGCTCGGCGATTCCGAATCCCTCTTGTACAACGGCGGCCCAGGGGATTACATCGCAGATCAGCAAATTATTTTGCACGGCCATTGTCCGGCTGGACTACACAACCCGAGATCCGCTTGGATTTCAGATCATTTGTGGGGGAATTCCATCGGGCGGCGTAACGGAGGCGAGCGCAAGGGCGACCGCGCAGGCGGATACTGGATTTGGACAGATGGGACAATTTATTTCGGGGCCGGCGCCTCAAGATCATTATGTATTTGTCCAAAATCCAAGCGATTTTGGGGGTGTGGCGGCGGTCAGCGCCAAGTCGGGGATGTCGGTCTTTGGCGGGGGGATTGTGTGGGATGGCAAAGGGGATATTACATGTCCAAAGACCTGGCAGCCCACTTCAGATCTTGGATTAGGCTGTGGACCTCAGGCTTCGGCTCCTCCTCCGGCCCGGGGCTTTGATTTGCCAAATGGTGCCTTGCTTCCGGGGGCCGATGTGGATATGGCGGTCTCTGTGGCGTGGGATACGGCGCTGGCCGATGGTTTTGGAAATGCAGGACATATGGTTCATGATGCGCTGGTTCTAAAATATCCCCGAACGGTGGGCGGTTTCGATCCGGCGGCGGCCGAGTGGATTGTCCTCTTTAATTCCGGCCTGCTCGATTAATAAAATAATAAAAAACAAATCTCGTTTTAAAAAATCCGTCGACAAAGGCGCCGATCTTCGGGTATCGTCGCGTTTGCGCTTTGGTTTTCCTTCTTCTAGCCCATTGGAATAAGCCATGAAATACCGTGGATTGTTTAGCATCACATCGTTGCTTTGTGCCGCGCTTGCGGTGGCTGCCTCGGCTGCTTCCTGCGGGGGCGGCGACGATGGTTCGGGGGCCGCTCAAACGGGAGCGGGCGGTATGGGCACGGGAGGAAGTGGAACGGGAGGCGTGGTCATCACCACGGGCAGCGGGATTGGAAGCCCGGTGGCGATGCTGGCCTTCGAGCCCCCGGCAATTACCCTGGAACTCGATGGTGTGATGCCTCAAACGGCGGTGTTTACGCTGAGGGCGACGTATCAGAATGGGACGACGGAAGAAGTGGTGGCCCAGTCGCTTCAGTTTGATCGTCCAGATTTGGCCGATGCCAAGCTGGGTTCGCCCGTGGAGCTAACGGCTTCCGGCGAATATGCCGGTACTGGTGTGCTTCATGGGGTATATGGGGGTTTGGAAGCGACAGCCAAACTCACGGTGAATGTTCATAAAAAAGATATCGATCCGGCCTTGGACCCGGGCCAGCTTTCGCCATTGGATCAGCCGAATTTGCCTCAAGATCCAAGTATTTCCTCGCTATTATATCCCTATGATGAGACGGTATTTCCCCAGGGTTTAAGCTCTCCGCTCTTGATGTGGAATGGAGCGGGAGCCAATGATGTCTATAAAGTTCACTATGAGCAGTCGAATTATAGCTTTGATGGTTACTATCAGCCGGGTTTGCCTGCGAGCGCGCGCATTCCCCAGTTGATTTGGGATAAAATGCTGGCTTCCAATCTAGGCGAGCCTTTGAAAATAGAGGTTTCTAGGCTAGATGCGGCGACGGGAACGGCCTATAGCTCGGCGAAGCAAACCTGGAAGATAGCTCCAGCTAGTTTAAGGGGTGCGATTTATTATTGGACCACCAGCGCGATGGGACAGATGGCGCGCATCAATCCGGGAGGATCGTGGGAGCCTTTAAATGGGGGCGTTTGCATGGGTTGTCATGCAGTAAGCTCCGATGGTTCGACCTTGGTGGCGGCGTGGGAAGGCAAGCCTACCAATGATGGGTCCAATGATAACCGGGCATGGGTATCCTTTGATTTGCCGGCGGGCACGGTTCGCAAGGAGTCGACCTTTTTTGCGGGCAATGTGGCGGTGAACAACGATGGGAAATTCGTTGTATTTGGCTCGCAAACGCTGAAGCTCGGCGATACGGCGACGGGTATGCTGCTGCCCAATAGCGGTCTGGAGAGTCTGCCGCTCAATCCGGGGATGGATGGGCTAATGACTCCAGCCTTCTCACCCGATGGGCTTCATTTGACGGCGGTGGAAGGAGCGGGTACATGGTATCATAATTTAACAGGCGGGCGGCTGGTGACCATGGATTTCGATCCGGCCACACAAATGTTTAGCAATTACAAAGGCTTGGTCAATGCCTCGGAGTTCCCTGCGGGGCAGCGGGCCATTGCCTATCCGAGTTATTCCCCCGATTCGAAGTGGGTTTCCTTCCATGTGGGGGATTATGCAACAGGCTGTGATCAGCAGGGGTGTGACGATTTTGCCACGCAAATTGGCCTGATTGCGATGCAGAATGTCGATGGTTCACCGGTTGTATCCTTGGAAAAGCTCACCAATGGCCCTCCCAATGCAGCGGATGATAACCGAGCCTTTGAGCCGACCTTTAATCCCATAGAACGGGGCGGATATTTCTGGGTGGTGTTTACGAGCATGCGGGACTATGGGCACCGCATTGTGGGAACGCCCAACAATGGAAAGAAGCGGTTGTGGGTAGCGGCGATCGATAAAGATCCCCAGGCGGGGACGGATCCTTCGCATCCGGCCTTTTTCTTGGAGGGACAAGACGAGACGACCACCAATATGCGCGGATTCTGGGCGCTTTCGCCTTGTATTCCCTCGGATGCCGAGCCTCCTCCTCCCTGTACGGCGGGATTTGAATGCTGTTCGGGCTTTTGCGACGATGGGGAATGTGTCACACCGCAGGATTTTGCGTGTGTGGGTGTGAATGGAATGTGCCAGACCGATGCCGATTGCTGTAATGCTCCCTATGTGAAGTGTGTGAACAATACATGCGTGCCCGATCAGCCCAAGTGAAGAGGAGGGTGAATGGATAAGCCAGGGCCGGGGCTCGCTGTTTTTGGGATATTCACGATTTCCGCGGGTTTTCTCTGCGCCTGCAGTTGTGGTGGTGTGCCCTTAACAGAGAAGCCCCTGCCTCATCCAATACCTTCATCGCTGGCTCAGGAGGTGCCCAAAATCCAAGAGACATCCCCAGGTTTTTTAAAAGGTCAGCTTCATGCCCACACCAATCGCTCTGCGGACAGTAATACACCCCCGGAAGATGCCGCCCGCTGGTATGAGCGGCACGGTTTTGATTTTGTTGTATTTACCGATCACAACCGGATCACCGAATTGCCCGATCGCTCTGGAATGCTGGTGATCAAGGGTGTGGAGCTGACGCAGAATCTTCGGACTTGCGATCCTCCGCCTACGCTGATGTATGCTTGTTTATTGCATGTGAATGCGTTGTTTGTGACGCAGTCTTTGGATGGCACAAATCCATCCTTGCCTCCGGTTCCATCGTTCCCGCGGCGCTTGGATTTATATGGTTATGCGGTGGATACGGCCAAGGCGCTTGGGGGGATTGCTCAGCTTAATCATCCGAATTTTCATTTGGCGGCCGACGCGGGTATTCTGGAGGCGCTTTCAAAGCAGGGCCTATTGTTGGTGGAAATCGCCAATGAAGCCGAGGATTCCAACAATGAAGGCGATGAGAAGCATCCTTCGACCGAGGCATTGTGGGATACGGTGTTAAGCAAGGGGCTTCGGGTATTAGGCACGGCCACCGATGATGCCCATCATTACGATGATGCGGAACAGGTGAGATCGCGGGGAGAAATTGCGTACACGGGCGATCGGGGATTTGTGATGGTGCGTTCAGCCAAGGGCGCCGATGCCATTCGGGCGGCGATTTTGGCGGGGGATTTTTATGCAAGCACAGGTGTATTGCTATCGAAGCTGGAGATCTCTTCGGCGGAAATTGCGCTGGATATCTCGGGAACGCAGCCTCACCGTATCGACGTTATCGGTCAAAACGGGGCGATTCTTCAGCGGAGCGAAGCCTTGACCCTGCGCTTCGAGCCAAAACGGGCGCCGCCGGGTTATGTGCGGGTAAAAGTATGCGATCGGCAGAGCGAAGGACGATGTGCCTGGACCCAGCCTTATTTTACATCGCCTAGCCACTGATTCGCGATATCGATAACCCTCGCGTTATCGGGCACATTCTCTAAAAAGCTCGCTCTCCAGCGAGGATCTCGAATGCGCTCGGCCTTTTCCAGTACGCGCTGCCTGGCCAGGGCCACGACCGCGCGCCCTTCCTTTTCCCGTTCGCCATGATTGGCCCCGCGCAAGGCTAGGGCATGGGTGAGCCGGATTAAAGATTCCCCCTCTTCGATGCCCTCCATGGCTTCCAGCATGCGCATGGCCTTGCTCGAGAGCGAAAGGGCATCGGATGCCTTGTTGTGCATCAGCAATATATTCGCCAGGGTGGCCAGGGCATAGGCATGTACCGGAGGCATGCCTTCCGATGCTCTTACCGCTAGATGGGCCATCTCCAAGGCTTTATCTTTTTCGTGCCTGAGTGTGTGGATCATCGCCAAATAAATACGGCATACGCCTGCAAAACGCCGGTTTCCCTGGAGCATGCATTGTTCCAGCGATTCGCTTAGCACCTTCAGGGCTTCGTCCAGTTGATCGAGATGGGCCAGCGAAATGCCTAGATTGGCTTTGGCTGCGGCAACGAAATCGAGTTGCATGGGCGCCGCAAGCGCCAAGGAGCCTCTCATCAGAGAAACGGCCCGATCGTATGCCCCCAGCAGCATATACGCATTGCTCACATTGGCGCGCTGAAGGCAAGCGTTTCGCATGTCGCTGGCCATCGTGAAATTATCGGCCGCAGCCTCGATAAAGCGAAGATAAGCGGGCAAATCGCCTTCATGAACGGCCAGCTCGGCATGGGCCACATCGCTCCAGGCATCAATGAAAGGTCCCCGCGCGCCGTGTTTATGAGCGATGCGCTGAGCGTCCAAGAGCACTTTATGCGCTAAATCCGCCGCTCCCAAGCGAACCAAAAAGAGCACCAGCCGGCAGCATGTCACAAAATGGGAGGATGGATCGTCCACTTCCACGCCCAGGGTCCGAAGCTCCTCGGCCACCGCCTTAAGCCGGTCAGCCCGGCCCATATAACCGCTCGCGATAATCGAATGCCCCAGCGCCGCATGCCATCCCACGCTTCCCTTGGGCAGCCTCGCCATCGCCCGTTCGGCCACTTCTTCGGCCGATTGGTAATTGCCCAGCCAGCGGTGAGCAATGGCTTGCATGACGAGCATGCGCCCTGTGATGGGACTCGCATCTCCCGCTAATTCAATGGCTTGGGCCGCGTAATGGATGGCATCTTGAAGGGCATTGTCGGAAACGGCCTGAGCCGCCGCTTCGGCCAAGCCTTCCGGCGTGCTCAGCGATGAATGGGGGCGATCGTCCGCATACTCCATATCGGGAAGGAGCAGCGGTGTTTCTTCGTTGGAATCAATCTCTCCGCGGGGTTCAGGCACATGATCGTCGTTCCCCCAAGGTTCGGCCCCCATCGCGGGTATTTCGCTTTCGGGGGCTTGCCAAGGCGCGACCGGCGGCAGGCCAAAGGTCGGCGCAGGATGAACATTCACCGCGGGCGCGGGTGCCGGCGAGAAGGGTATTGGGGGAAAAGTAGGTGAAAATGGCCGGCCGGCCGGGCGATCGTCGCCGCGCAGAGGAGAAACTCCACCTTGAGAGGCCGCGAGCAGCTCGTCACAGAAGGCTTGCATGGTGGCAAAGCGCTTTTCGGGTTCGAACATCAGCGCCCGATGAACCACAGAAGCCACAGCCGGAGGAATATTCTGTGTGAACTGCTCTAGCCGGGGTGGATGTTCACCCACGACCCGAAGCAGGGATTGTTGAGGTGTGGGGGCGTCGTAGTAACAAACCCCTGTGAGCAATTCAAACAAAACCATGCCCACCGACCAGATATCGGCCCTGGCATCTACGGGAAGATTCCCCCTGGCTTGTTCGGGGGCCATATATTGAACGGTTCCAAGCACGATATTCGCGGTGATTTTACCATCATCGGGCATGGGAACCTTCGCGACTCCAAAATCGATAATCTTGGGAATAATTTCTCCCGAGCCCGCTGGAAAAAGTATGATATTTTCGGGTTTGATATCCCGGTGGATAACGCCTGCCCGATGAGCCGCCGTCAAGCCTCCCATAATGGGAACGATCATTGAAATCGATTCTTGAAGGCTGGGCCGCTTGGTATCCAGAAAGGCTCTCAGCGTCAGCCCCGACAAGAGCTCTTGAACGATATAAAAAGAGCCATCCCGCTGCTTTCCAACCTCGAGGATGCTCACCACATTCGGATGCTGAATTCCCGCGGCCGCCTGGGCTTCCCGCCTAAAACGGCGCGCCACGTCCTGATTGTGGGCATAATGTGGATGCAACAGCTTAATCGCCACACGCCTCGCCAAAAACATATCCCAGGCTTCGAAAACCGTGCCATACGCCCCGCTCGCGATTTGACGCTGGAGCGTGAATTTCCCCCCGATTTGAAGCCCGGGCCTCGAGGCAACCCCACTGTCGTGCCGGTCGCCCACATGCGATTTTTCATCGCCCACATCGGGGGACACTGGCCCGCCGGCCGCTTGAGAAAACGGTCGCCCAAGGCGATCGCGCAGTTGCTGGTGGCGGGCCATGTCCGGTTTCACGTCGCTACTCGAATCAGTTTCCTATTTTAGAACAATCTTAAGATTAAGAAAAACGAAAATTACCCTCGTTCAAACACCTGCCGAATCGACCAGCGCGAGCTCGTCGCCAAGAGCGGCGCAAGCTCAGCCATCAGGGTCTTGTGATGGGGAACGCTGTCCACATCCTTCCAGATGCTTTCCAAATCCGAAAGAGAATCTACCTTCACCTCGATTTCGATATCGCCTTCACCTGCACCGAGCAATCCCGCGGTGACAAGCATCGTGCCGGGCTTCCAGCCTACCCGGTCGCCCACGTCGAGCTCCCACCTTCGGAACAACGCAATGCAAGCGTCGGTTTTCCCAGGGTTCGCGGTCATGTGCCATCGTGCAATGTACATTGTGCTCTCCTTGTCGGTCGTGCGTTGTCGCGTGTGCTGTCCGCGCGTGTTGTGCGCTCGGCCGGGGCTGATCTCGCACCGGTTTTGTCGCGGTGTCAAGTGTCCTGTGCCTCTCGCTGATCTTTTTGTATTTTTATATATTTTTTATCTCGTTGGCTTTTCTTTCTCTTGACATCCGCATGCCAGTCAGACTTCACTCCGCTCCTCATGAGCGCCATCCCTTCCCATGCCCGCGTCATCGTCGTCGGCGGCGGTATTATCGGTTGCAGTACGGCCTACCATCTTGCCCGCTTGGGAATGGAGGTCCTTTTACTTGAACGAAAAAAACTAACGAGTGGCAGTACATTTCATGCCGCCGGTCTAGTGGGCCAGCTTCGGAGCTCGGCCAATATCACCCAGCTTCTAAAGTATAGCGTCGAGCTCTACAACACCCTTGAGCAAGAGACAGGACAAGCCACCGGATGGAAGCGCAACGGCGGGCTTCGCTTGGCATGTACATCCGCCCGGATGACGGAAATCAAGCGGCTTTGCACCATGGGCCGAAGTTTTGGGTTGGAAATGCATGTTTTATCCCCCAAGGAAGCCTATGATTTATGGCCCATTATGGAGACAAGCGACATCCTTGGTGCGGTTTATTTACCGACGGATGGGCAGGCCAATCCTTCCGACATCACGATGGCGCTGGCCAAGGGAGCCCGAATGCATGGGGTCCGCATCCTTGAAGACTGCGACGTCACTGGAGTTCTCACGAAAGAGGGCCGGGTAAGGGGCGTATGCACCGAGCATGGCGATATCCAATGTGAAGTCATTGTCAATTGCGCGGGCCAATGGGCCTATGAGTTTGGGCGCATGGCGGGCGTCAGTGTGCCGGTGACATCGGTGCAGCATCAATACCTGATTACAGAACCCTTTGGAATTCCACGGGATTTACCCACGCTTCGAGATCCGGACCGATTGATTTACTTCAAGGAAGAAGTTCAGGGTTTGGTGATGGGCGGATATGAACCCAATCCAATCCCCTGGGCGGAAAAAGGCATCCCCAAAGATTTTCACTTTCAGCTTTTGCAGGAGGACTGGGGGCATTTTGAATATATTCTTCAACAAGCCCTGGCCAGGGTGCCTAAACTATCGGAAGTAGGCGTTTCCAAGCTGATTAACGGGCCGGAAGCCTTTACACCCGATGGAAATTTTATTTTAGGAGAAGCCCCCGAACTGCGGGGATACTATGTTGGCGCGGGTTTCAATGCATTTGGCATTGCATCGGCGGGCGGCGCGGGCAAGGCTTTGGCCGAATGGATAGCTGCCGGCGAGCCTCCCATGGATCTATGGCCGGTCGATATCCGGCGTTTTGGAGCGGTTCATCGCGATCCTGACTGGGTACGAGAGCGCACCTTGGAACACTATGCAAAGCACTACACCATAGCCTGGCCCGAGGAACAGCCTCACAGCGCCCGGGGAACCCGCCGTTCTCCGCTTTACGATAGACTTCGCGCGCATGGAGCATGTTTTGGCTGGAAAATGGGCTGGGAACGGCCCAATTGGTTTGCTCCACCCGGTCAAGAGCCGAAAGACGAATACTCCTTCGAGCGGCCCAATTGGTTTGAGGCGGTGGGGAAAGAACATCAAGCGGCCCGCGAAAAGGTTGCTCTCTTTGATTCGACATCGTTTTCAAAATTCCTGCTGGTGGGCCGGGACGCCGAAAGCGCGCTCTCCTATCTCTGCGCCAACAATATCGACAGGCCCGCTGGGTCTGTGATTTACACCCAGATGTGCAATACCCGCGGAGGGATTGAATGCGATCTCACCGTGACCAAGCTATGGGACGGTTCTTTTTATATTGTCACGGGCACGGCCTTTGCGACCCACGATGGAGATTGGATCAGGCGCAATATACCCGGCGATCTCGACGCTAAATTGATGGATATCACATCATCGAGAGCTGTTTTGGCGCTTATGGGTCCCCGCTCGAGAGATTTGCTTTCCAAGCTGACGCGGACGGATCTATCCAATGCGGCATTTCCCTTTGGAAGCGCGCGGCAAATCACCTTTTTGGGATCTGGAGCGCAAGTGCTGGCCCTTCGGATGACCTATGTGGGCGAGCTGGGCTGGGAGCTTCATATTCCCATGGAGTCGGCGATAGCGGTGTATGATGCGCTCTTGGCGGCCGGCGAGGAATTTGGGCTGGCCAATGCGGGGTACCGGGCGATAGAATCCCTGAGATTGGAAAAAGGCTATCGATTGTGGGCGGCGGATATTGGTCCGGACTATACGCCCTTGGAGGCCGGTTTAGGTTTTGCGGTTAAGCTTGGAAAAGACATTCCATTTATAGGCCGGCAAGCGTTGGAAGCTCAATCCAAACAGCTTCTTAAAAAGCGTCTCTGCTGTTTTACCGTCAGCGATCCCGATACCTTTTTATATGGCCGGGAGACCATTTTTAGAAATGGCGAGCGGGTGGGGTGGATTACCAGCGGAGGCTATGGATACACCGTTAAACAGATGATTGGCTACGGTTATGTGAGGCGGGAGGAGGGGATCAGCGATGAATTTCTAAGCAGTGGAGAGTATTCGCTGGAAGTGGCTACCAAACGCGTTCCCGCCAAACTTTCAATGCAGGCTTTATGGGATCCGAAAATGGAGCGCGTAAAGGTTTAATTTCAAAAAGAATCAGCGCGTTCGAAATTCCTCGGGGGCATCTTTTAACTCGGCTAAATCCAGTTCCAGTTTACACGTTCCATCATCGGTCAAGGCACCGACGGTAAATGCCCCCCAAGCCTTAAGATGCAAGACCGCTTTATCGTGAATGGGCTGTACTTCGGGCTTTGGGTTGGAGAAGGTATCATGAATAAAGAACTGAATAGGGGAATCTAGCTTTTTATCGCTTCCTGGCAGCCGGGATACCGCAAGCTCCACCGCATACCAGCCGGGCTGACTTCGAATAGGCAGCACTTTTGCCGTCAATTGCCTGCCTAGTTCATGATCCACGGGCTTTCCCCCAAAGGAGCCTTTCCAGGGATCATCCGGGGCGTCGCCCCTCTTTGGCATAAACTTCGGCTCCTCCGGTGTATCGTCGGAAAATGTCATGGGCCTGGATTTTTGAGGAGGAGGCGCCGTGTTTACCTTAGGGGCATCTGTTGCAATATTGGCCAACAGCCTGGCATCCTCCACCCCGCCTTTTACCTCTTTAAGCGAATCTTCCAGCTCGCCGATCTTCTGCGTCTTCTCTTCCGCCGTCTGTTTCACTTCCTCCACAGCCTTCTTCACATCCGTGGTGGCTTTCTTGGCCTCGTCAAGGTCCTGTTTCTGTTCCGTGACTTGACGGCTAACGTCTTTGACTTGCTGAAGCAAGAAATCGCTCATGGAACGGATAAAAGCGCGCGACGAAATGGCCGCGAGGAGACAAAAACCATCGAGAACCAATAGTTTTGAAAGCACATCTGCCGTGACGACCTGGCTCTTGAACTCAGCGATCAAATTGCTTCCAATCGAGTTCAGAAATACGGGCACAACAAAGGCGGCGCTTACGCCAATAATTAAATGTTGCCACCACTTTAGAGGCTTGACAGCGTTGCTCTTCTCGGCTGCGCGGGATTTTTCAGAGGGTTTTTCGGGCGCCTTTTCAGCAGGCGCTTCCGCCAAAAAGAAATTGACAGCTCCGCCGAGCATGCCCGCGGCGATCATCGAAAGAACGATAAGCGCAGGAATATTCACATTAAGCTCCTTCGTGCGTTTAAGCCTTCGCCACAAACAAAAGCGCCTTTAGGGTATCCGGCGCTATGATATAGTCTTTGTTGCAATAATCACAACTGACTTCAATGGGCTTGCCCTCCCGAATCATATCCTCAATTTCATCCTGACCCACGGAAAGCAGGCTGGAGAGCACTCTCTCCTCACTGCATAGGCATCCAAATGAAAGCGCCTGTTCGTCCAGCACTTTGATAGGCATTTCCCGCACGATGGCCGATAGCAATTTATCCGCCGTCAAATCGGGATGCTGGAGCAGCTTGTCCAGCGATTCCAATCCGCTCAAATGGTCGATCATCACTTCTAGACTTCCCCGCTCCACTTCGGGCAAAGGCTGCACCAAATAGCCCGCCGATACCCGCGTCCGCTCGCCTTGGGCCGGATCCAGCAGCGTAAGCACCGAAATCATCGATACCACTTGCTCTGAATCCGCCATATACTGCATCAGCGCTTCGGAAATGCCTCCGCCCTCCGATACTTCGACCACGCCTTGATGAATCGAGCCATTTGGAAGCGTTCGCATCACCTGAAGCAGGGCCCCCGGGCCCAAGATAGTGGGCGAAACGGCTTTGCCAAGGCGGGACAATCCCCGCGTCATTCCATGAGGATGAGCATCGGCCACAAGGGTGCTTTTCGCGTCCTTACCCTGTAAAATGGCTTGAACCCGAAGGCCCGGGGCCATGGCTTGGCGAATGAGAATCGCACCCGTGGACAATTCCCCGAGCAGTTTTGCCGGGTGGCCGAAGCTTCGCTGGGATTGGGTTAAATCGTTGATCGTGTGGGATGTGGTTGCGCAGACGATGCGGAAGGATAGATCCGCCGTCATGGCGTGGATAACGCGGTCGCTCATCGACATCATCTTTTTAAAATGCAATGCCCAGCGCGAGCGAAGTTAAAAGCTTAATACGCGAAGCCTTATCGTAGAATGTGTATTCAATGCGCGTTACCTGATTAAAGGCAGGATCGTTCGCCTCTACGCCTATCGTAATTGGATCGGATGTCGCGACGCCAATTCCCGCTCCTCCCGAAAGAATAAAGCCGCCTGCCCGTCCAAATACATTGGAGCTGCCCAGCATCAATCCAAAAATTGGCGAGCTTACATTCCCCTCGGATGTGGCACCGGTGGGATGGATGACTGTTGCGCTCATCGTTTCATATCCGCTATACGCCTTTAGCCAAAATCCATCCATGGGCTTACCCCCAGGATAGAAGACAACGCTGACTCCAAAGGCAAAACCGCTTGAATCCACGTATTCATCGGGTGAGCCCCAGATCCACATCGGCCGGAATTCAAGAGCGAGCGGGCCAATAATTGCGACTTCTCCCTCAAAACTCAGGCGCCTAAAGATTAAATCAAAAGGATCGAGGCGTATGGACCAGCGGCAGCACGCTGCTTTGGGAGGCAGGGGAGGCGGAGGCGGAGGGCCTTCAGGTACTGGGGTAAGCGTATACGTTTGCTGTCCATAACCCGGCGGCGGATATCCTTGTGGCGGTGGATATCCTGGTTGCCCATAGCCTTGCTGCGGAGGATAGCCCTGAGGAGGCGGCGGGTATCCTGGTTGGCCATAGCCTTGTGGCGGAGGATATCCTGGCTGCTGAGGATAGCCCTGTGGAGGAGGATATCCCGGTTGCCCATAGCCTTGCTGAGGGGGATATCCGGGCTGTTGAGGATAGCCTTGAGGCGCGGGATACCCCGGCTGCCCATATCCCGATCCCGGTGGGGGAGGCGTGGGCGCCGCGCTGCTGGAACTGGAAGGAGGAGGCTGAGGAGGCGGAGGAGGCGAAGACTGCGCCCATGCGACAGATGGGATAAAGCCGAGCGTCAGCAACCCGCCTAACCCCATTAGAGATAAAAAATTGCGGCCTGTGCCAGGTTTGGAAACCAAAGAGTTGAGGCGGCGAAGAAGCATAAAACGAAGGTAGCGGATGCTCGTTCCGTTGACCATGCCCGATAGAGATTATTTATTGGATTGGCGCCCATTCATCGAAGGCATCGCGGAGTCCTGGGCCGCATAGCTCTGCCGCAAAGCGGGTGTGTTCGCACAATTGCTGAAGCCAGGCTTGTTCTGAGACCGGAACATCGTGAAGCGAGGCCAGCGAGAGCAGGCGCTGAATATGCTGAAGATGGGTTTGCACCCGGAAATCCGCATAGCTCCGCATATCGCCGCGCGTGCGCATAAATGCCCAGTCGCTCGATTCCAGAAGCAATTGCTCCCGGATGGCTTGATCGAGCGCCAAGCCTTGGATTTGCGGTAAATCAGCGCGGCTCCGAAGGGCGTTGCAGGCTTGTTCAACTCGTTTTCCGCTCCTGTGCACGGGTCGGAGCAGTTCAGCCGAAGACTCGCCTGCCCACGCAGCCCCAAAGCCTCCTTCGCCCCACGAAGATGTTGCAGGTTCACAGATGGGTGCCTCGGGGAATCGCTCCAGGTAATGCGAAAGCGTGGTGGGCTCAATTCCAAGGGCTTCGTGCAGAGCACCTTTGTTGGGAAATGCAAGCCTTTCGAGCACCTGCTCCAAAAATTCCGGACCTTCAAACCACCAATGGCCAAAGAGCTCGGCATCAAATGGAGCCACGGCAATAGGCGGCGCTTCGGCTGAAGCGCGGTGATTGTTTTGGCTCAACAGTTCGTTTCTGCGCTGCCTCACAAAGTGCCCGGCGTCGCGCTTCACCTGTTCTTGCGCAGCTTTTGGATCGTAGGGCTCTTTGTGAACAGCGCCCGCGCTCCGCTCTGTCACGCGGTGCAGCTTGATACCCGAAGTGACGCGCTTGCCATTGGGGAGCACTTCGCCGCCGAGTTCGCTTTCAGGCAAATCAAAGCCGATATCGCGGTAGAAATCCCGGTATGGCGGCTGTCCAGGGTACCCCAGCGACCTCGACCACACGTCTCTCGCGGCATGGGGATCGCGCCCAAAATAAGCCATGCCCGAGGGCGACAAGATCGGCCCGTAAATATCGCGCGGCGTTTGTGGCCGGCTTAGTCTAAGCCCATGCGCATCGAGCACCGTGTAACGCGCGCCCGCCGCTAAAAGCTCTCGATCCAGCCGTGGCTCGAACGCGCATTCGGGAAGCCAGAAGCCCATTGGGCGCTGTCCCGAAAGCCTTTCAAAAAGACGGTATCCCAAGCGCAATTGAGCCCGCACCTGAGCCATATTCGCCGCGGCCAGGCCCGGCAAATAGGCGTGTGTGGCCGCCGTCGTCAGCAGATCGAGCGGGCCTTCTTTGGCGTGTTCGCAGAAGGCAGCCAAGAGATTGGGATGACGCTGCTGTGCCCAAACCCTTTGCGTATGAGCGAGGCGATCGGCGTGCCATAGCGCCGCATTGGCCAAATCGGCGTTGGCGGCGCTGTAGTGGCGATGCGCGCGGCGGGCCAGCTCCACACGCTCATCGAGATAAGTCTCGAAACGCTTCATCAGCCACGGGTCACAGAACATCGAAGCCAAAGGCGGTGAAATCGAAAGCGTCAGCGCCCTAGAAATTCCCTTCTCCCGCAGCCTTCCAAGCATCTCGAGCAGAGGAACAAAACATTCCCAAATAGCTTCGAACAGCCAGCGTTCCTCGAGCGATCGCGAATGCTCGGGATGCCGGACATAAGGCAAGTGCGCATGCAGAACGAGCGCGACAAAGCCTGTATTAGCCATGTTTTAGCTCGGTGCCCAAATCGTCGCCCAACCGTTTCGCTTCGTCCGCATGAGCGGGAAAGGCTGTCCAGCGTTCGCCTCTGCGCATTCGCGTTCCATCCGGCTCGGCCACAAACGCCCTCAGAAAAAGCTGCCCGCCGCGCCGCTCCGCATAGGCCGCGATAGGCGTCCGGCAATTGCCCGACAGCGCCGCCATCACCGCCCGCTCCGCGCTCACGCAAATGGACGTCTCAACATCGTTCATCGTCGAAAGCACCGACAAAATAGCCTCATCGCGGCTTCTGCATTCGATGCCAAGCGCTCCTTGCCCAATCGCCGGAAGACTGATTTCAGGCGAAAGAATTTCCGCCGCCCGGTGTGCAAGCCCCAGCCTCTTCAAGCCCGCCAGCGCAAGCACCGCGGCATCCAGCGGACCTTCAGCCACCTTGCGCAGCCGCGTATCCACATTGCCTCGCAAAGGCTCGATACGAAGATCCGGCCGCGCCGAAAGCAGCGAAAGCGCGCGCCTCAGGCTCGATGTTCCAACCACCGATCCCTTAGGCAAATCCGACAAACCCAGACCGCTTTTGCTGATCAGCGCATCGCGGGGATCCTCGCGCGCGGGAATACACGCGATACACAAATCCGAAGCCAGTTCCGCGGGCACATCCTTAATGGAGTGCACCGCGAAATCGGCCCGCCCATCGAGCAAGGCTTCTTCCAGCTCTTTAATAAAAAGCCCTTTTCCGCCGATATCCTGAAGCGATCGATCCTGCGTTTTATCGCCCTGCGTGACCAGCGGAAGCTCCTCCACCGAAAGGCCCGGATTCCGCTTTACAAGCTCATTCCAAAAGGCCCGGGTTTGAGCGAGAGCGAGAGCGCTAGTGCGCGTTGCCAGCGTCAGATGCATGTTGAAAAACCTGATCGGAAAGAGCCGCACCATGCGCCGCTTCTTCGGCGGGTCCGGGCTGCATTGGGGATTCCACATCGCCTAAATCGAACAACTCGCGAAGCGCGTCCGCATATTCGGCCGCCGATAAGTCGCCCGCAAGCTCGCGAAGCTTCGATGTCGGCGTATGAAGCAGTTTGTTGGTCGCCGCTTCCAGCATAATTCTCAGCGCTTCCCGGTCGGCCGGGCCTAAATGCTTCAGCTTCCCCGAAAGGCTTCGCTCGAGCTCGGCGTTCAGCACCGACAGCGTTCTCGTGCGCAGGCTGACGATGGTTGGCGTAAGCGCATGCTTGCGCATCCAAGCTTCAAAACGCTTGGTTTCCTCGAGGACGATATGCTCGGCCCGGGCGGCCTCGGCGGCGCGGCCTTCCAGCGAGGCGTGGACGATCTGCGACAGATCGTCGATGTCGTACAGAAAGACGTTATCGAGCTCGTTGACTTTAGGCTCGATATCCCGAGGAACCGCGATATCGATAAAAAACAGGCTCCGGCCTTTGCGCGCCCGGCTCAAGCGCTTGACCATCTCCCGCGTCACCACATGCACCGGGCTTGAGGTCGACGAAATCACGATGTCCGCGTCGATGAGCGCCCGGTCAAATTCATTCCAGCGCCGCACTTCGCCCATGCCCAGCTCGCGCGCCAGCGCCTCCGCGCGCTCGGGACTCCGGTTGATCAGCAGGAGTTTCGCCCCTGCCCGCACCAAAAGCTTGGCCGCCGCCTCCGCCATTTCTCCCGCGCCGATCAAGAGCACCGTGTGCCCGTTTAGATCGCCGAAAATCTGAGCCGCCAAATCCACGGCCACACTCGACACCGACACTTGCCCGGCACCGAGCGCCGTCTCCGTACGCACGCGCTTTGCCGCCCGCACTGCCCGGTGGGCCGCTCTGGAGAGCGCCGGACCCAGCGACTTCGCCTTGCGTGCCTGCTCCATCGCATCTTTCAATTGCCCGAGAATCTGAGGCTCCCCAAGCACCAGCGAGTCGAGCGAACACGCCACGCGAAAGAGATGATGAACAGCCGCCTTGCCTTGCTGCACCAGCAGATGAGGCACGACCGCCTCGCCACCCAAATGCTTCATCACCCGCACGGCAGCGTGAACACAGTCATGCAGCGCCTCGTACGATTCTGCGTCTTCGCTATCCGGCGCTTTGGAATGTTTAGGCGCCGCGTAAATCTCGACCCGGTTACAGGTCGAGAGCACCATCGATTCACCGACGCCCCGCTGCTTGTGAAGCATCGAAAACAGCGAAGCGAGCGCATCTTTAGCGACGGCGACGCGCTCGCGCACTTCGATCGGAGCTGTCTTGTGGGAAAGGCCGACGACGACAATCACGCGGCTCAACCTCCAAGGCGCGCCGCTGCATCGGGGCGAACGAGATAGATGACAATCACAGCCGCCGCGCAGGCAAAGCCCGCAATCGTTCCATAAGCGGCCCTGCGGCCTCTAAAACCCACGGCCCTGAGCAGCAAAACACACGCAAACAGAAGCCAAGTCGCATAGCCCAGCACAATGCGCATCACTTCATCGGGCGTGCCTGTCTCGAGCTTCTGCGCCCAATACGTGCCCGTGATAATGCCGAGCGTGAGCAGAGGAAAACCCGCGACCAAGAAGCGATGCTCGGCCCTGTCCAGCAAATCGAGCGGAGGAAGAGCGCCGATAGATATCAGCGAACGCTTGGTTTTCAGGCGTTTCTCTTGAACGAGGTACAGCGCAGCGGCGCCTCCGGCGAGCAGAAAAAGAGCCACGCCCAACAGATTCGCGAGCACATGCGTCGCGATAAAAAACGATCCGAGTTTGAGCGAAGGATGAGGCGTGCCGAGAAAATAAGTGCTCAGCAGAAAAGCCAAGCCCAGCGGGCCGACGATTAAACCAAGCGCATCGATGCGGAATTTAAGCCTTGCGACGCAATACACGGCGGCTGCGAGCAGCGAAGCGACCGAAAGAAGAAAGTGGACCGAATGAACGGGGCACACATGCGCGACAAAACTTGCGATGCCGATATACACCGTGTGCATCAGCGCGGCCGCGGCCAAGAGCGCCGGCGCGAGGTGTTTTGAAGGCGGCGCTTTTCCTTGAGGCGCGTGGGCGTTCGCCGCTTTGGACAGAGGCGCAGGCTGCGCGGCGATCGCGTTATAAAACAGCCCGCTCGCGGCAGCGTAGAAGAGCACGGCGGCCGCAAAACTGAGGGTAGAGAGAACGGCCATCATCAAGCGATGAGCGTACTGCAAGTGAGGCCAAAAAATTCTCCGGCCTACAGCTTGCTCGCCAAAAAAGCGGCGAGCAGATCTTCGTCGCTCATAATCGCCGGCCCAGGCGCGCTGTTGGGAGGCATATCCTTCCGGTGCTCGGCAAAGCTTCCGATCGGCGCGCCCACAAATCCCTGCACAACGTCATAGGCGTTATCGCCGATGATCATCGAGTTTTCGAGAAGCTCCGCGCCAAGCTCTTCCAAGAACGCCCTGGACTTCACCCTGCCGATTAACTCATGAGGATCGGATGAGCTTGTGGCTTCGCGAAGAATGCGCACCGCTTCAATAATCTTGTAACGGCGGCCTTCGCTCTTAATCGTCAGCTCGTCGTTTTTAAGATCGACCCGGTCCTCCGTAATCCACTCATCGAGTGCGGCCTGCGGGAAGAAGACGCGGTTACGCATGAAAGTGCGGGCAGCCTATCGCAACTCTTTAGGCTTCGGAAAGACAGTGTTCTTGATTTTTATGGCTGGGGAGGCGCCGAGGGATCTTCGGAAAGAAAACGGCGCACCCGTTCGGGCAGAGCAACAAGCGTTTCCACAATGCCGAGCGCCACATAAAGCCCGCACAGCCAAAGCAGCATAAAAGCCGGCGAAAATCGAATCGCCACGATCACCGCCGAACACATCGCAAACACCAGCAGCAAAACCGTGCGCAGATTGCCGCGAAGCTCTTTAAACGACCGGAAGCGAATCGTGGACACCATGAAGAAAGACAGGCACAGCATCACCGACAGCACAAGCCATCCATAAGCAGCCGTGCCCAGCGGACCGCTAATGGAATGATTGGCAATGACCATGGCCACGAGAATGCCCGCCGCGCCTGGAATAGGCAGCCCAACGATATATTTCGACGGTTTCGCGGGCTTTCCCGCTTCATCGGTGGACAGCACATTAAAGCGCGCAAGGCGAATCGCGCCGCAGGCCACAAAGCAAAAAGCCGCAAACACGCCCAGCGTTTCAAAACGGTGCAGGCTCCACTGAAATGCGAGAAGCGCGGGCGCGGCCCCGAAGGAAACCACATCGGCCAGCGAATCAATCTGAAGCCCAAAGGCACTTTGGGTTTTGGTCATCCGTGCGACGCGCCCATCGAGCATGTCGAAAAACATCGCGAAGACGATCAGTAACGCCGCGCGATAAAACGTATCCGGGCCTGGATTGGGCGAAGCGGCCGTTCGTATCGATTCAAAGCCGCAAAAAATGGATGAAATCGTGATGAGGTTGGGGAGGATAAACAGCGACTTTTGAAGGCTAAATCGGGATCGGAGACGCTTTCTCATAACCAGCCCAATGCCTTTCCCACGCCAAAATAGCGCAAGGCGTCAAGACTATCGGGCCGCGCGTATCCGCCGCAAGTGCCGGATGTCGTGGGCTGTTCAATAGGACGATCGGCTCATGCTGCTCGCGTTCCAAACATTTGGGGGAACGGTTGCATTTGCATCGAATTGACAACGCATTGTCTTGTATTCAATATGGGTCAGCAATTCTTTGCGCTTGGATAATAATAGATTTGCTCTTAATTCCTTTGGATTGGCACTGGCTTTATTTGGCTTTGCCGCCGGGGTTTTCTTGGCGGCTGTTTCCAAAGCCTCATCCGACACTTCCCGGAATACAAAGGAATGCTCGAGGTCTCCGCTGAGAATGGCCGAAACCTCCGTTCGATCCCCACCCAATCGAGATGTATCCCATGCCGCTACACAAGGATCGCTCTTTGTTCCATGCATCAGAACACCCCGCGTCAGCATCACCATTGGAGCCCCATTCGCCAAAAGCGACGGCTCCTTCGAATCTTTGGCCTCGGAAACCAGCACCACATGCCTTGTGCCCCCAAAAGCGGGCATCCCGCCCACACTCAAGGGGGCTTCCAGCCGGGTTGTTGCCGTGCGATCCGATAGCTTGCAAGGGCGGGGCGACTCGGGAAGATCAAAAGGCGTCGGCAATACCTGAGGCTCGCCCAGCGTGGCATCCGGCATAAATGCTTGGAAGCTGGCAAATGCCTGGGTATCGAACAGGTCCACAAAAAGCGAAGTAATCCCGATGGTCTTTTGAGAATACGACCAATCGATTTGGCTTCTGAGCTGGGACACATTGCCCACGCTGGGAACCGTGCGCGTGGCCTTCATCGTCCACGAATCCCCATTGGAATAGCCTAAAATCATAGCCGAAAAGGGGTTTTCATTATAGGGCGTCATACCCACGGCCATCAGCTTGCCCGATACCCATGCCGCATCATCTCTATAGGTCAGCGGACGCCCCAAACCATGCACCGGATAAGCTGGATATCCAAAGCGCTGCGTTTTCCCGCCCGGCTCCAAAAAGTAAGTCAGCGCCGTGCGCGCGCTCGGCGAGTGCGGCCTCACAAAAATCCCTTGAAGCGATACCGAGATTAAACCCGTGTCAAAAAATAAGGGTCGATTGGTCTTTATATCTCCAAGCTCAATGGGGCCCGCGTCGGGAATCGTGGCGTGAAATGGCCCTCCATCCAAAAAATAATTATCCCAGGATACTTCGATATTGCGCATGGGCGCCGATAGCTTTGGTTCCCCATTGGCATCCGCGGGATAACGGACGCGCGCCGCCGCATAGCCTTCCATTTGAAGCGATAAATCCATGGCATAGGCATCCGGCGCCGGCCCTTTGGAAAAGAGCGTTTTTGTAATGACTTTCGGCGCTCCATCGCCCGACGCCGGCAGCTCCGCCGATACCGTCGACACCGCTCCCGTCTTGGGATCCCAGGTCATCACCGACCACATCGAGCGGCCCCGCATCGCTTCATTGATATCGGGAGCGCGGGTTCCAAAGATATTTTCCACCAGCGTCCAGCGGCTCTTTGGATCCAGCTCGCACACAATCGGTGTATGCATCGCCGGCTTAAGCTGAGGATTTCTCGATAACAAAGCTTCCGGCTGCGATTCCGCCTGGCCCGACCAGCCCACCCGCGTCACCGTATCCCCAAGCAAACAGCCTCCCGCCCCGCATGCAATCACGGGCGGCGCTTGATACAAATCTAAATCCAGCGCCCGGCTTCCCGCTATCCAGTCAAAGCTCGCGCCTCCATTCAGCGATTCCCATACCCGCAGCGTTTCGGCTTTGCCCGGACCGTCGAGCTCTCTATCTGCGGCGATAGCCAATACCCGCTTGCCAAAGCCCGCCATCAGCGCGTCCTCCGCGGGCGCCTTAGCCACCGCCAGCACACGCCCATCTTCATCGGCCGTCATATACACCGCGCCCCGCGGCCCCAATAGCGAAAGCCCTACCGTTCCATCTTCGCCCACCGATATCGCGCTATCCTCGGCCGTCTGAAAATCACCGCCCTCCTCGTCTTCGTCCTCGTTCCGTTCACTGCGCCTCTCTTCGCTATCGGAATCGGTATCGCTCTCCTGGGTTTTTCGATTGGAAGGCGCTTCCAGCGGCCGTATCGAAAAACTCTCCCCGCCGTCGTGGGATACAAACAAAGATAAACGTTCATCCTTACCGCGCCGGCCTAGAAAATACGCGGAATGCCCATCCGGCGAGAAGGCCGGCATAAAGGCCGCTCCCTCCAGGCCCAATGCCTCCACCGTATTCGCCACAAGCCCCTTTCCCTCGGGCTTTAAATGAAGCGGCGCTCCAGGCTTACAAACGGTCTGGGCATTGCCCGGACGGCATACCCCCGTGATTAAAATATCTCCATTCACCGATACCGAGATATCAATGGAATCCGTATCGAGCGTCTCCAGCGTCAGCGCGTTTCCAAAGCTTTGCCCCGAATCCTCGCTGCGCCGCACCCTCGCCAAAATCATATCGTCCCCAGCGGACACGCAGGCCGTCACCAATTGCTTGCCCTGCCCGCCCAGCTTTATGCTTCCGCAGTCCGCGCTATCCGGTATCCGCTGCTTGCTATGCGGTGCCCCCAGCCTTCCATGAATCAGCGCAAAACCGCCATCGCCGTCGCTTATGCTCTCGGCTTCAAAATAGCGGTCTCCATCGATAAACGCGCGCCCATACGCGATAGCGGCGGCCCTCGGTTCTGCCGCTTCGGCCGCCACAACACGGACTTCTTCCGAACGCAGCGCCTCCGCGCCCAATGCAAAAGAAGGATTGCGCCTATCATCCCATGTGATGCTTTCCGTTAAACCCTGAGCCCCAAGCGTACCGTCAGGCATCCGGCCCACATGGCTCGCGCCTATAGATCCAAGCGGGCTTTTGATAAATGTCTTCCCGCCGTCCGCGCTGGCATATAAACTTTCTGGAAGCCCCAGCGCCAAAATCCTTCCCCCCTCGGCCGCCGCGATATCAAATACACGCACCGGCGGACTCTTCTCCAGCGCCTTCCAGCCCGTATCTTCCGAATATTTAAAGATGCTTCCATCGGAAGCCGCGCCGATAACCAGCGAACCCGCGCCCGCGATATGAAGAAAGGGCACGGGCGGCGGTATTGTTCTTAAAAATGCCCCGAGCGGCGAAGCGCTTTCATAAATTGTACCGCTCTCTCCCGCGAATACCCATGCATTGGGCGACCGCCTATAGATACCGAGCAATCTCTCCGGCGCCACGACATTTGCGGCTTGAACATTGCCCTTGCATTCATTGGCCGCGGCCGCATTTACCTTGCTATCGCTTTTCGCGGCCGGCCCAACCAAAAAACGCCGGCCCTCATCGCCCAGCAGCGCACAGCCTCCATGGTCCAGGCGCACAAAGGCCGTCGCAAAATCGGGAGCCGGAGGATGGTAATGCCATCTCGCGGGCGAAGCAAAGGCCGGAGCGGATATCTCCCCGCCGCTATGGCTATCGGCCGCGGGCGCCGTGCTTTTCGCGGTGGCTTTCGGCCCGCCGCAGCCCGCGAGCAATAGCAGGGCAAAAGAAAATATCGAGATCCGGCGCATAGGCAGCCCCAATCATATACGGAGCTGCCTGTTACTCAACCCACTTCGCCACAAACAAATTCGTCTCTCCGGGTTGAGAGCCAAAACGATTGGATGCGAATACCAAATATTGTCCATCCGGCGAGAACATAGGAAAACCATCGAATTCGTCGTAATACGTAATGCGTTCCAGCGAAGGCGTTCCATCGGGGCCCGGCGCGCCCTGGGAATCTACAACATACAGCTCAAAATTAGGCGGTTTACCCCTAGGCGCCGTCGAATCGATATTCGAAGAGAAAATAACCCTGCGCGAATCCGGCAAAAATGAAGGCCCGAAATTCGCTTTGCCATTCTTCGTAATAAAACGGGCATTTTGGCCCTCCGCGCCCGCCACAATAATTTCGACTTGATTGGGTCTCACCACACCCTTGGCCAGCAAGGCTTTGTATTCTTCGAGCGCCGCGCCCTCCGGCCTTCCAGCGCGCCACACCAGCTTCGTCGCATCCGGCGAAAAGAACGCGCCGCCGTCATATCCAGGCGTATTGGTAATGCGGCGAATATCGCTTCCATCGAGCTTCGCCGTATACAAATCCAAATCGCCGTCGCGCACACTGGTAAACACCAAACGCGAACCATCAAAGGCCACCGTCGCCTCGGCGTCGTAACCTTTGCCCGTAAACAGCGGCTTTAAATCGCTTCCATCGGGCTTGGCCGTATAGACATCCATTTCATCGAGAGGCCAGGCATATCCCAGCGACCGATCGGGTTTGGCCGGACATTCAGGCGCATTGCCATGCGTCGAGCCGTATAAAATCCGCTCGCCCTTTGGAAAAAGAAAATACGAACACGTCGTTTTACCCTTACCCGTCGACACCAGCTTCGTTTCGCCCGAGCCTAAATCCATCGTGTAAATCTGATCGCAGGTATTGCCCTCGCGCGTGCTCTGAAAAATAAGCTTTTGGCCATCGGGCGACCAATACGCTTCGGCATTTTCGCCGCCAAAAGTCAATTGCCTGATTTCTCCCAAATGCTTTTCACGGGCGTCCCGTTCAACAGGCTTGCCTGCTTGAATTTGAAAGGGAATCCACTGGGGTTTTGCGGTCGTCTGCGCCGAGGGAATTTGGCCCAAAGGCTCTTTGGGCGTCTTGTCGGGCGCGGGCGCGCAACCCAGCGAAATACACAGCGAAAGCAATCCAGCGGAAACAATGCGTTGGGAGATATGCATGGCGTTCACGGGCGCGACGCTAATACGAAGCGAGCATCGGATGCAATTGGAGATGATTCAGAACGAAAACTTCGATAGAAGGTAGAAGCAATCATGACCAAGCAAAAAAAGCCCAGCGCTCCCGGGCAAAGCGAAGCGGCGCTGATTCGCGCGCGCCTTCACAGTTTGGCCGATGCCGACAAGGCCGTATTTGCCCAGCGATTTTTTAAGACAGGGCCCGGTGAATATGGCGAAGGGGATGTGTTTTTAGGCATTCGCGTGCCTGTGCTCCGGGGCTTGGTCCGGGAATACAAATCGGTTCAATTGGAAAGCATGATTGAATTATTGCAATCGATGATGCATGAAGAGAGATTGCTCGCATTGCTTTTAATGGTCGACCGCTATACGAAAAGCAAAAAGGACGAAGCTCAAAAAGCCCGTATTTACGAGGCGTATTTAGCCAATACAAAATGGATAAACAATTGGGATTTGGTGGACAGCTCGGCCGAGCATATTGTGGGCCGCTGGCTCAAGGACAAAGACCGGGCGCCCTTGTATGAATTGGTCCGCTCCGGCGAATTGTGGGAGCGGCGCATTGGAATCATGGCCAGCTTTCATTTTATCCGCACCAATGAATTCGAAGAAACGCTTCGTTTGGCGGAGATTTTATTATCCGACCGGGAAGATTTAATTCACAAGGCCGTGGGCTGGATGCTGCGCGAAATAGGCCAGCGCGATCTTCCCCTGGAAGAGACATTTTTGGTGAAGCATTACAAAAAAATGCCTCGCACCATGCTTCGTTATGCCATCGAACATTTTCCGGAGCCTAAAAGAAAGCAATACCTGCAGGGCCAGATATGAATTTGCGCCTTGGTTTGGCGGGTATTTGTATTGCGGGCCTCGCATCGGGCGGGCCGCGCGAAGCCTGGGCCGGACCTTTTGAACTGTGGGGCACAGGACCCAATTCCATGGCCGAATTGGGAGCGAGGGCTGCCCGGGCCGATGATGGAAGCGCGGCCTTTTACAATCCTTCCGGATTGGCCTTTGGACAGGGGCTTCGTTTAAGCGCAGCCCCTTTATTTACCGTTAGCGCGCTTTCGGTACAAGGACAGCCGCATTCTCTTCAAAATCCCTTTGGAATTGCTTTTTCATTCGATGCAACAGTCCCCTTTGAAGCGCCGCTCGATTCAAAAATCCGGATTGGCCTTCAAGCCTATCTAATGCCTTCATCGGCCTTGCATTTTATTGTCAAACGTTCGGACGAGCCTCAATTTCCCTATTATGACAATCGGACCCAGCGCCTGGTTTTATTGCCCGCGCTGGCCGTGCGCCTCCATAAGAATTGGTCGGCGGGCCTCGCATTGAATGTATTGGGAGGCGTAACGGGCAATGCCGATGTGAGGCCCGGCGCTTCCCGCGCGCCCGAACCCAATATTGCCGTCGAAGCTAAAACCCAAGTGGCCCTGCATGCAGGAATTCGCTGGCAAATAGCGCCAAATCTATCCATGGCCTTCGTCTACCGGCAGCGCTTTTCCGTGCCCGCTCAATTGCAAACCCAAGCGGAAATCGGCGGCGTTGGAATGCTCGTGAATGTAGAAGCCCGCGAGGCTTTATTCGATCCCCATACCATCGTGTGGGCTACGAGCATGAGATTGAAGAAGATAACGATGGAATTGGATGCGGCCTATATGCGCTGGTCGGATTATCCGGGTCCGCTGGTGGATGTGAGCGCGGTGCTTCCCGGGGTTTTAATCGCTTCGCGCAATCCTCCTCCATTGTTTAAAGACACGCTGAGCGCCCGGTTTTCCGGCCAATATCCGATTGAATTCAAGCTGGGCCAACAACCCGCGAAGCTTATTTCCAGGGGTGCCTTTGGATTTGAGCCTTCTATTCTCAAAGGAACGCGCCAAGGCCACACCAATTTCGTGGATGGACATAAAACCATGATCGGATTGGGCTCCGAGCTTCAAATACAAGAATGGTTTTTTAAATCTTTTCGTATTGGTGCAGGTCTTGGAGTTCATTTTCTAAGCGGGACCGAAAGCAAAAAAGTCGTATGCCAAACCGCACCTTGCGCGGACAGCACGGTCTTTGGAGCCGATGGCGCGCATCCCGCCGAAGATATTCAAAACCCAGGCTATCCAGCGCTTCATTCGGAAGGTTCGGTATGGATGTTTTCGCTGGGTGTGGGGGTCGATTTATGAAGGCGGCCTTCTCGGTAAAACGATGGCCCGCCTGGGCTTCATTGGCGGTATCGCTGGCCATTTCTTCAAATACAATGGCATCGGCGCCCAATTTGTTTGGATTTACACCTGAAAGCTCGGCGCTGTCCCGTTCCAACCTCGCCGATCCAAGCCCCGCCGAATCGGCCTTTAGCAATGCCGCCGCGGCAGCCTCGCCCGGTTTGAGATTGCGCCTGGGTTATGGTTATGGAGCCCTGCATTTTAGGATGGATGAGCACCAGGCGCCCCTGCCCGATGCTTCTGGAATTCATGTTGCGTTTCAATATGGGCATGCATTTGGCCAATTTAATGCAATTGGAATGAGCGTGGGCCTCTATATGCCCGATTCGGCGCTGGCCACGCTTTCCTTTAAACCCGCGACTCAGCCTCAATTTCCGCTGTACGAAGCCGTTTTACAGCGGACGGCGGCCCAAGCCATTGCAGCCTTTCGAATTGGACCATTTTCCTTTGGAGGTGGCCTTGGGCTCGGGCTTTCGGTCGCGGGCGAGGGCACTTCCTTTGCTTTGGAACAAGATGCTTCTGGAACCCGCGCCGAATCCGCGCTCGATATTGAATTGCCCTACCGTTTCGCCGCTATTGTGGGGGCCCGGCTTTCCCTTCGGAATTTTAGCGCCGGCCTCGCTTTTCAGAGCGCAATGGCCGTGGATACCGTCATCGATAACGACATTCGCATTGGATTGATCGACAATCCCTTGCAAGGAAATACCCAAGTATCGCTGATGGGATCGAGCGGTTATGAGCCGGCCCGTCTTTCGTCGGCGTTTTCGGCGCATTGGAATGAATATGTGAGCGCGCATGCGGCATTGGAGGTTTTATTTTATGGGGCCGCGCCTCCTCCCGTGGCCGATGTGCATTTTGATATTGGTTTGGGCACGGTGCCGAGTCAGTTGGAAGCCCGTTTTGTTGAACCCCGTTTTCGGACGACGCTCTCGCCCCGTTTAGGCATCGAATATCGAAAACCCTTGAATGTTTCTGAATCAAAAGAAAAGATTCAACATCAGATTGAATTGAAGGAATGGCAATGGGTTTTGCGGGGCGGATATGGTTTTTCACCGTCGCCCGTTCCAAAGCAGACAGGGCTTACAAGTTACGTGGATTCAAGCCGTCACGCCATTTCACTGGGCGGCGGTTATCGCCTGGGAAAAGCCTTGGGCGTTTCGATTTCCGTACAGGCCGCCGCCGCATTGCATTGGCTAAACCATCGAAAGGAACAGAAACCAAGCGATGCGCTTCCCTATTCTTCGTATGAAGTAGGCGGAGAGATTTTTTATGGCTCGCTCGGCCTGGAGGCGCTGTGGAAATAAATTTAAAAGAGTATGCCTTCATTTTGATAGGATTATGCGGCTGTGGAATGCTGGGCAGCGGACAGCCAGAAGCCTTGCCCGGCGAAGGCAAGGGCGATTTTGGCGAAGCCTTTCCGGTGGAGCTTTGTTTGGGAGGAGCGCGGCTCGTTCCCTTTTCCGATGCGGCGGAAAGCGCCGGGCTGTGTGTGTCCGAAAGCGCGAAGATTCGCGCCTGTTCGCAGGACGGCGAATGCGCAGGGATTGAATCCTGCGTGTGCGGGCGCTGTATCGTGCAGGCATGCAAAGGCGCCGCGTCTTGTGAAAATGGCTTGGTGTGCAGGGGAAAACGCTGCACCGCTTCTTGCGCGGAAGACCGTGAATGCAAGGCGGGCGAGCGCTGTATTTCAGGAGGCTGTGCCCGTTCTTGTTCCTCGGATGCTCAATGCCATACGGGTGAGCGCTGTGATTCGCTCGATCAGGTGTGCACGGTGAAGCTGTGCGGAAGCGGGCTTTTATGCGGTTCGGGCTATCGCTGTGAATCGGTGCGCGAAGGCGCGGATGTGCGCGAGCCCAATTTAATCCAATTGAATAATCAATCGATTGCATTTTTTGAACTTCGATCGGCCGATTTAAAAAGCTCGATTTATAGGGCGCGCGTGGATTCAAGCCTGCGCTGGACCGTAGAGCCGGAGCTGCCTGTGCTTTCGCCGGGAATCGAAGAAATTCGTATTGGCGCGCCTTCTCTTCGTATTGATGAAAGCGGGGCTCTTTGGCTCTATGCCGAGGCCGCCGCATTCGATGGCGAAGCCCGTATTGTCCGGGCCAAATCCAGCGATTTGGGCCTTTATTTCGAGCGCGATCCCATATTTTCATTTGAGCCCGGAATGGACTGGGAAGCCGGCAGGGTGGGTTCGCCCTCGGTTTTTTCATTTCGGGGCGGCGAATACGTTTTCTATGAAGGAGGCTTGGGGGCTGGAATTGGGCTGGCCCGCTTAAATAACGGCATTGCGGAGAGGACATCCCAGGAAGCCCTAATAAAATCCCTTCAATTTGAAGACCCATTCTTTTGGAGAGGAATTACGTCCGTGGGGGCTCCCTATGCGCTGGTATTGGAGGATGTGCTCTATGTGTATGCGAGTGTGCGGGGCGCGGAAGGCGCGGACACCCTTGCCGAAGGAGAAAACAAGCCCGCGCTGCTCAACGATTCGATTGGGCTCGTGACATCGCGCGATCTGTCGCGTTTTGAATCTTTCGCGGCGGGTCCGGTGTACGCGCGCACGGTGAACCTGCGGACGGTCTTGGGAGAGCGCGAGCCTTCGGTTGCTTTGGCCGGCGATCGGGCCTTTATGGTGTTTGTTTCGGCCGATGCGGCGGGCGAACAGTCAAGCGGCCTCTACAGAACCGAGTCCCGCAAATAATCCATTTTGAATTTGCAAGCGCTGGATTGCGGATGAATTCACTCCTACGCTTGTTGAATTGGTGCAGCGACAATTGTTTTCCAATCAGTTAAGCCGTTTTGTTTTGTTGGTCTTGCTCTGTCCAGCGGCCGGGGTGTGGTGTTCGCCTCTATTGGGATGTGATGAGACGGCCGCGGCAACAAGCGGGGGCACGCAAGGGAGTTCGTCGGGAGGAGGGGCTTGTCCTGTTGGGCTGTCGCCTCAGTTTACGCTGCATTTGCAGGCGGAAGGCGGTGAGCTTCCCGGGGATATGTCGCTGCTCGTGACGTGGAGCGCGGGGGATGAGCCGCTCTTTCGTTTGAATGATCCGGCGACGTGGGGAAACGCGATGCAGGGCTCGAATGTGCTCTGCGAAGTGCAAACCGTCGATATGGATGCGAGTCCGCCCCCGGTGAGCGCCAAGGAATTGGTGTGTGCGCTGTGGACGGCGGGGCCCACGAAAATCCAAGTGGAAGCGGCTGGATTTGAAGCGCTTGAGGAGACGCTGGTGCCGATGCAAAGCGAGGATTGCGATATGCCTCTGCCGACGCATGCGCATCTGACGATCCGGCGTGAGAAGGACGGCGGGACGCCCTAGAAAATGAAAACGGCCCCCCAGCTTTTTTCGCCGGGAGGCCGTTTGCTTGTTCAATCAGAACAGCGGCTTTGAATTCTTTGAATTAAAAGTCGCCGTGCCCGTGTCCCGCGTGTCCGCCCGCGCCCGCGGATGCCTTCTCATCCTTGGGGCGCTCCGCGATCAGCGCTTCCGTCGTCAGCATCAGGCCCGCAACGCTCGCCGCATTCTGAAGCGCCGAACGAACAACCTTCACCGGATCGATAACGCCCATTCCGAGCAGATCGCCGTATTCGTTCGTCGCCGCGTTGTAGCCATACGCATCTTGGCCCTCGCGCACCTTCTGGACCACGATCGAGCCTTCTTCGCCCGCGTTGCCCGCAATCTGGCGCAGAGGCTCTTCGCAGGCGCGCTTCACGATCGCAACACCAAAACGCTGCTCTTCGTTCACCTGCAGATTCGCAAGCGCCGACTGAGCGCGGATCAGCGCAACGCCGCCGCCCGCCACAATGCCTTCTTCCACGGCCGCGCGCGTCGCATGAAGCGCGTCTTCAACGCGAGCCTTCTTCTCCTTCATCTCGGTCTCGGTCGCCGCGCCCACCTTGATGACCGCCACGCCGCCCACCAGCTTCGCAAGCCGCTCCTGGAGCTTCTCGCGATCGTAGTCGCTCGTCGTGTTTTCAATCTGCGTGCGGATCTCTTGCTGGCGCGCGCGGATCTTGTCCTTCTTGCCTTGGCCGCCAACGATCGTCGTATTGTCTTTGTCGATGATGACCGTCTTGGCGCGGCCGAGATCGCTCATCGTCACGTTCTCGAGCTTCAGGCCGAGCTCTTCCGCAATCACCTGGCCATCCGTCAAAACCGCGATGTCCTTCAGCATCTCCTTGCGGCGATCGCCGAAGCCGGGCGCCTTAACGGCCGCGCAGTGCAAGGTCGCGCGAAGCTTGTTCACAACCAAGGTCGCAAGCGCCTCGCCCTCAACATCTTCCGCGATGATGAGCAGCGGCTTCTGGCTCTTTGCAATCGCTTCCAGCACCGGGAGAAGATCTTTCATGTTCGAGATCTTCTTCTCGGAGATCAGCAGATAGCAGTCTTCCAAGTGGCACTTCATCGACTCGGGATCGGTGATGAAATAAGGCGAAAGATAGCCGCGGTCGAACTGCATGCCTTCCACGACATCGAGCACGGTCTCGGCGCTCTTGTTTTCTTCGACCGTGATAACGCCTTCCTTGCCGACCTTCTCCATCGCGTCCGCGAGGAGCTTGCCGATCGTCGTGTCGCCGTTCGCGCTGATCGTGCCAACCTGGGCGATTTCCTTCGCGTCCTTGGTCGACTTCGCCGCACCCTTCAAATACTCGGTGATCGCTTCGACGGCCTTGTCGATGCCGCGCTTGATCTCCATCGGGTTATGGCCGGCGGCCACGAGCTTTGAACCCTCGCGGTACACCGCTTGAGCCAGCACCGTCGCCGTCGTCGTTCCATCGCCCGCCACATCGCTGGTCTTCGAGGCCACTTCGCGCACCATCTGCGCGCCCATATTCTCGAAGCGATTCTCGAGCTCGATTTCCTTCGCAACCGTCACGCCGTCCTTCGTCACGGTCGGAGAGCCAAAGCTCTTCTCGATCACGACGTTGCGGCCCTTCGGGCCAAGCGTGACTTTCACTGCGTCCGCCAATGCATTCACGCCCGCCAAAATCATGCTGCGGGCCGATTCGTTGTAGATGATCTCTTTCGCTGCCATGGTGATTCTCCTTCAATCAAAAACGAAAAAAGCCCACATCAAGATTCAAGTACGCCGAGGATCTCGTCCTCGCGCAGGATGAGGTGTTCCTCACCGTCGACTTTCACTTCATTGCCCGAGTACTTGCCGAAGAGCACGCGGTCTCCGTTTTTCACATCGAGCGGCCGCACCGTTCCATCGTCGAGAAGCTTGCCGTTGCCCACGGCGATCACGAGTCCCTCAATCGGCTTCTCTTTCGCCGTGTCCGGGATGTAGAGGCCACCCTTGGTTTTCTCTTCTTCCTTGACGCGCCGCACGATCACGCGGTCTTGAAGCGGTCGAATCTTCATAGTCAAAATCCCTCATCGGCCCTCGAGCCCACAACAGCTCAAGGCCATAAAAAATGACAAAACCTTAGCCGGCATTCAGCGATGCGGGACACATCATCCAAAGGCGAAGTTGATGAAAAGCCCTGGATATCCCGGCTGAACGCTGGGCTGTTAGCACTCGTTGTGTATGAGTGCTACGAGCGGCGCGGAATCTAGTTCGTGCCTTCGGGCTGTCAAGAGGTCAGGCCAAAACTTTTTTTCGAGGCGCTGGCAGCCACCTCGGGGTGTGGCTATAACTATTGAATATTGTTAAATAATTTGCCTAGCCACCTTATCCCGCTAGTCTGAAGCGAGACCGGGAGTTCCATCCAGTGTTCCCGATGGGAGGCTCCGCGGCCCTTGAAAACAAGCGAGGTTGATCATGAAAAGCTCTTCATCCATCGCCATTACGCCCACGATGTCCCAATTTTTTGAGGAGGTGGTCACGGACGCGATGCGAACCAAGCGCTGCGAGGCCACCTCGGCCGCCACGCAGTACTTGGTGAGCCTGCTCTGCGATTTTGCCCGCCCCAATCAAGAGACCGACGCCGCGTTTAACGAGCCTTTAACCTTCGCGTTTCGCGATGCCATGCAGGCTCCTCCGGCCGAGCGTTTCCGGCGCCTGCGCGGGCTGGGCGATGCCGTGCTGTATGTGTCGGGCTTCTTTGGAAGCCATATCGAGGGCCGGGGCATCGACAAGAGTTATGTCGCGGATATCGGCGCCTCCGCGTACAGAAACGCGGCCGCGATGGTGCTCAAACAATCGCCGCAGGCTTCGGTTCAGGGCGATGTGCTTTCCGAGCTCTCGCAGAAATTCGGCAGTTTTACCCATGTGCTCGCCGATATCGCCGAAAGCCTTTTGCTCACACAGCTTTCCAGCCGCGATCAGCGCTCGCTGGTAAAGCTCTACGAGCGCTGGCTCCATACAGGTTCGTCGCGTCTGGCGGGCGAGCTGTCCGCGCGGGGATTTTTGGTGTCGCGGGTGCCTTCGGGCCACAAAGCCAACTAAAACCCCGTTCTTGAGGCACGCATCGCGATCCGCTTACAAAAGGCTTGTGATAGCGTTTGCCCGTGGCCGACCTGCCCCCGCCTTCCGCTCCTCAAACCCTGCTCGATCGTTTTTCGTTTTCTGAAATCGGCGTGCTCGCGCTGATTGCCGGCACGGCCTTATTGGCCTTTTTGGTGCGCCGTTTTGCTCCGAAAAAGCGTGTTCATGTGCGGCGCACGGTGATTCTCCTTTTGCTGTACATCACGACGCTGGGTGTGGGTGCCGTGCTGAGCCGCTACAGCGTGGACGGCGCCGCGGGGACGGTGCGCACCATCAGCGATTTGCTCGCCACGTTTATTGTTATCAATCTGGGCACCATTGCCATTTTCGATTTAACACTGCCCGCCCTTACGATCGAAATAACAACCATTGTGATCGATATTGTAACGGGCGTGGCCTATGTCGTGGCGATATTTGCGGGAGCGCGCCGCTGGGGCCTCGATTTTTCGAGTGTATTGGCGACATCGGCGGTGGTCACGGCTATTTTGGCGCTATCGCTTCAGGCGACGCTGGGCAATATTTTAGGCGGCATAGCGCTTCAGCTTGATAAATCGATACGGGTCGGCGATTGGATTCAATTGGAGCCCAATGGGCGGCAGGGGAGGGTGCGGGAAATCCGGTGGCGCCATACCGTATTGGAAACGCGGGAATGGGATACGCTGATCGTTCCCAATGCGACATTATTGGCGGCCAATATCTTGATTTTAGGAAAACGCGAAGGCCAGCCTACCCAGCGCCGCTTCAATATTTTTTTCAATGTCGACTTCCGCTACAACCCGGTGGATGTGATTGCGGCGGTGGACGCTGCATTTTCGGGTTCATTGCCCGAAGGCGTGGCGAAGGAGCCCGCGCCCAATTGTGTATGCCTCGATTTCGCCAATACGGGGCGCGATAGTTTTGCCTACTATTCTCTTCGATTTTGGCTGACAGATATAGCGCGGGACGATCCGGTAAGCTCCAAGATGCGCACCCGGCTTTTTGCGGCGCTAAAAAGGGCAAATATTCCCTTGGCGGTGCCGGCGGCGCAGCTTTTTGTTGAAAATGACAGCAGCGAAAAGCGAGAGCGCAAGGAGAAGCGTGAAATCGACAAGCGAATGCATGCGCTGAAGAACGTCGGTTTTTTGCAGCCGCTTACGGACGAAGAATTGATGAATGTGGCTGCGGCGCTGCGGTATGCGCCATTTGCGCCCGGGGAAACCATTACCAAGCAGGGAGCGGTCGCTCACTTTTTATATATTTTGGCCGAGGGCGCGGTCGAGGTGAGGGTGAGCATCGATGGAGCGGATTCCCGCACGGTGACGACGTTGATGGCGCCGACATTTTTTGGTGAAATGGGCTTGATGACAGGGGAGCCCAGGAGCGCCACCGTGGTTGCCGTTTCCGATGTGGATTGCTATCGCCTCGACAAAGAAGTATTTAGGAAAATTCTATCGGAACGGCCTCAAATTGCATCGGATATTTCGGCATTGTTGGCGGAGAGGCGCCTGGAAATAGAAGAAGCCATCGACGACGCGGATGTGGAATCGAGAAAGACGCGGATGGATTTAGAACAGAATCGTATTTTAGGCACGATCCGCGATTTTTTTGGCTTGGGAGAAGATATCGCTGGAAGCAGGCGCTAAGAGGGTGACAGACAGAGGGTAGATCCAAAAACAAGCGCATGGCGCGCGTTTCGCGGGGATTTGCCGATGTTTGGAGATCGCGGCCATGGCACTCTACGGCACTTGGCGATCGTTTAGGTGCTTCTCGCTTGGGTAACAAGAGGAAACTAGGCACGCGGTGGAAAGGGATGGATGTTCAGCGGCCGCGAGGCATTAATGGGGGCGTGTGATAGGAATGGTTGTCAATATGGTTACGGAATGCAATTTCTTGTTACTGATATAGTCCCGCTCGCCCGCCAAGCCAAATGATTTCCTTCATCGCGTCCTACCCAAAACGTTTTTGTCTCACCTAGGTTCCATGCGGCTCCGTACGGATTTACTGAGATATCAATCATTTGTTCCTGCGTGGCAACAGTCACGATCGAAGTCTTGATGACATTAGGCGGATCCGGGCACGTTGGACCCACTCCAACGAACAGATGTAACGTGGCTCCTGCTGTGAAGTTGCTGTTATCATCCTTTCTCACGTAAATACGAAGCATGGTTGGCGAAATCATCGCGGCGGATGCCTTTAGCTTCGTGGTATTGTCCCCTGAGCATCCTACAGGGCCAAAATTGGGGTAAATATAATTGCTAATGCTAAATTGACCATAATTACCAGCGGGACATTGGGCAACGCATGTATTATTTTGGCACTGTTGGCCAGCAGCGCATCCACAATCCATACAACAGTTGCCAGAATTTTCTCCCGGGCCACATATGTTGTTGCCACAGAACTCGGCCGTTGTACAGGTGTTACCCTGACAAGCCTGTCCATTCGGGCAACCACAGTCCAAACAGCAATTGGATGAACTCTCACCCGAACCACAGACGTTGTCGCCGCAAGTTGGAACTGAGTTACTGCTCCAGAAGATAGATTTTGTTGCCAGTGGCCCCTTAACATTACCGAGGAGATCCTTTGCCCACACAGCAATGCTCACCTGGGATCCACTATTGATGCCATATTGGCTTGGATCTATCGAGTTGCTAAACGAGGCCATGTTTCCGCCACAGTTCCCATCACACGCCACAAAGCCAACATTTGTGCCAATGGTAACACTCACCTTTTGCAGGCCATCACCATCAGTTGCGTTCCCTGTTACGAGAAACGAACCGGAAACGGATTGGCCATCAGAAGGCGACGAAATATAGGCTGCTGCGGGGTTGTCAGCCGTGCCGTTTCCGCACGCCGGCGCGCTATTTGGCACGCGCATCCATCCAAGTGCTTTCTTTATGGTGTAACTCCCCCCAGAGTTAGTCATTAGGTATGAATGTGAACCTTTGTATACGTTTTGTTCAATAACGTGAACAGAACCCTCATCAACAGATTTGATGATCGCCACATGGCCGTACTGCTTCCCGTCAAATACAAGGATATCGCCTGGTCGCGGCGGTTCCGTACCGTTATTAGGATGACGCTCAAGTTGCTTAAACACCGGATCGCTAAAGTTGGTCCACCACGCCTTCGCGTTGCCATACTTGCCCACCTTTTTTTCGCACATGGCATAGTGTTGACATGTAAATCTGTATGCATACTCGGTGCATTGATGCTTCCAGCCATACGGACTTGATCCGTGTGTGGCTGAAATGTTTGGTCCATTTTGATATGCATCTATTCCACAAAAAGTATCGATAACCGATCCAATGGTACTCGGCTCGTCTCCCGCCCCAAGTCCATCGATGTTGTCAAGCTCAGCCAATTCTTCGTCGCTTAGACCTCCGCTAAAATCAGGGTCCAGCTGACAAGCGTTATCCATGCAGATCTGACCAGGTTCTGAACAATCGGCATCTGTGCTGCATGGAGGAAGATCACCGCCACTGCTTCCAGTTCCCGAACACGCCGCGTGAATGAGCACGATGAACATAATCGGGCACCCCAACATCTTTGCTGACAAACGCATATGAAGACTCCTTCGAATCGTGCTGAATTTGCAGGATGGTCGCAACTGATCACCTGCAGGTTCGAGACAACGAGATGAATAGCCTAGATCGTTGTCTTGGAAGTTCCTAGTGTGTCTCCAGATTCACCATCAGTTTGGTCGTTTGGGTCAGAGTCCCTCGCACACGCCCGCCCAGCACACCCCGCTTTCACAATCGCCCCCAACCGCGCACCCAGCGCCCACAGCGCATCGCGGACAGCTCGGAGGCCCTCCACAATCGATCCCCGTCTCCCCGTCGTTTTTAACCCCATCTGTGCATGAAGGCGGCTTGCAACTCCCGTTCATGCACACCCCATCCGCGCAATCCGCATCCACACCGCAACCCCCAAGCGCCGGACAAGGCCGGCACGGACCACCGCAATCGAGATCCGTCTCACCGAGCGCGGGCTGAAAAACAAAATCCTGGCAATGCATCGGCACGCACGTCGTGTAGTCGCACACCTGCCCATTTCCGCAGCTCGTAACTCCATTGACGCAATCCACACACTCGCCCGCGAAACACACGCCCGAGCCCGTTTCAGGGCATGTAAACCCATCAGGAAAAGCCTTGTTCACAACCTTCCCCTGCTCGCAAATATCAAAACTACACTGCTTCCCATCGTTGTAGACATCGCTCGGATCATCGACGTCCACGACTTGCCCTTTCACATCACAATCCAAGCGATGACAATCGCCGCGCACCTGCGCTTGAATCGCTCCAATCGCGATCGTCACCTCGCACTTTCCATTCACGCACTCAACCTTCCCGCATCGCGAATCAGGCTGGATCGCGCACTCCGCGGCATCCACGCATTCAGGCTTCACCACATCGCCGCTCGACGACGATGAACTCGTTGAACCCGACGAACTCGACGACGCGCTTCCCGATCCACCGGCTCCACCCGCTCCGTCTTCCTTCGGCGGCCATACATATCCAGGCGGCAAAAAATGCACATCAATCTCATCGGGCGCGCACTCTTCAATCGCGCGGCATTGCCTTCGGCAATCATCGATCGGCCTCCCCTTCTCGCAGCATGGGAAGGCGTACATCCAATCAAACTCCACCGGACAACGGCAAATCCCGTCGTAACAAAGCGTTCCGAGAAGATACATGTCGCCCGTGTAGCAATCGCAGTTTTCCTCGCACGGAATATTCACGGGCGAGAGGATGACCGGCTCTTCCTCCATGCACGAGACATGCATGAATGGTACGAGCAACAAGAGCGCAACACCCGCAAACCATCGCGTTTTCATAAACCGATCTCCTCATCCACTCGACGATGAACTCGACGCCGAAGCGCCTCCAGATCCTCCAGCCCCAGCATCTTCCTCGATGGGTGGCCACACCGTTCCAGGCGGCAAATACTGCACATCCACCACTTCTGGATCGCACTCGTACACCCTTCGACAGCGGCGCCCGCAATCATCGGGGGGCGCCCCTTTTTTGCAGCATGGAAACTTGTATGTGTCCTCGAATTGGCGCGGACACTGGCAAATTCCCTCAATGCATTCCGTGCCTAAAAGGTAATAGTCGCCGCTATAGCAATCGCAGTCTTCCTCGCACGAAACGATCACATTGTTCAGATAAACAGGCTCCACTTCCAAACAGGAACCGTGCAGCACAAGCAAAAACGCAAGCACCAGCGCCACAGCCATCCATCGCTTTTTCAAGGCAAATTCTCCTTATCCGCCCGATGAGCTCGAGCTTGAAGAGCCGCCCGCGCCACCGCTCCCATCGACAGGTGGCCACACGGTTCCAGGCGGCAAATACTGCGGATCGATCTCGCTCGGCTCGCACTCGTTCAGGGCCATGCACATCCTCGAACAGCCTTCAAGCGGTGCCCCTTTTTCGCAGCACGGGAATTTGTACATCGCCTCAAACACCGGCGGACATTGGCAAATTCCGTCAACGCATATGGTGCCCAATAGATGCGTGGAATCGGTGTAACAATCGCAGTTGTCATCACACGCGATGTTCACGCCGTTCAAATAAATCGGCTCGGGATCACTGCATGAAGCATGAAGCACAGACGTGGAAATCAATAGCGCCGCTCCCACCAACCATCGGATTTTCATTAAAACTCTCCTGAATGGATAGAATCGATCAACGTATTGAAAAACAAGCTGGAAACGCGCCTTAAGAATCGCATAGGAATACAATAAGCGATAATAGGAAAGGCTCACAAGCGAATTGTGCGAGGGGTTCGCGGCCTTCAGTTGTCAACGCGGCACAAAGCAAAAGATCGCGCCCATCGCCGAGCATTGCTGATCGGGAGCCGCTTTTTTCTCCTGCGCATCCTTCGCAGAATCGCTCTTTTTGGTGTTCGATTTCGGCGCGGCTTTTGAAGGCTCGCACGTTGCAAACGGTTCGGCCGGAACCATCACACACGTTGGTGATGCGCACGTTGGCGCTTTTTCCGGCTCGGTGGTGTGGATCTCGATCGACACAACAGGACGCGCAAGATCCAAGCTTTGGAAGCTTTCATGGCGATTGTGCGCGAACAAATACGTGACCCCGAGAACCACGCCGCCCAACACACTTGCAAGCGCCATCCATCTCCACGCTTTCCCAAGCCAAGGACGCCCCGCCGAAGGCTTCTGCTCGGGCAAGGCTGGAACAATTGGTTGCGCTGTCTGCTCCGTATTCTCCGCGCCTTGCTTCACGCCTTCGCCGCTCCGATGCGTGCTCGGCCCCTGCGCCGATTCGATGGGCTTTGCTTTCGCCGATACTTCCGCGATCACCTGAACAGGCGCATTTGCTGTTTCCTCGCGCGCGTCTCGCTTCTCATCCGATGCACCGCTCGCTGATTCCTGCTTCCCAATCGTTGGAAATTCCGTGTTTTGAAGCGCATGAAGCCACGCGGCCCGCTTGTTTAAATCCGAGGTCGGCCCGCGCGGCCCGGTCTTTGGATCATCGGATTCGTTCTTTTCCTTGCGCACCACGAGCGGCACATCCGCTGTATTGTTCGCCTTCGCTTCCGCTCGAACTTTCTCCGCGTGGGCGATCACCTTTCGCTCTTTTTCAATTTTATTCAATGCAAGCTGAACGTGTTCATACAATTCATCCGCGGATTGAAAGCGCTTATCGGGATCTTTTTCAATCGCGCGCAGAATTAAATCCCACAAGGCATCCGGGCAATAGGCAAATTCTCTTAAATCCCTTGGCGTTTCCTCCAATACCATCGGAATGAGATCGCCATCCGAATCCAATTTTATTTTATCCCAAAAAGGCGGATGCTGCGCGATTAAATGATAAAGAATCATTCCCAGCGAATAAATATCAGCGCGTCTGTCCGCGACTTTTCCATTTAAGATTTCCGGCGCGCAATACCTTAAATAATGTCTCGCTGCTACTCCATTGAATTGAAATAAATCCGCAAAGCCAGCATCCAGCAAAAACACATTCATATCGAGGGGCATTCCGTCGATGACCAGATGCTCCGGCGTTAAATGCCCGTGCATCAAGCCGCATTTTTCTAAATCATCGAGGGTATACGATAAAACGCCGGCTATAGACGCCGCATCGAGCACGCGCCACTCGGGCGATCCATCTTTGCGCTGATGATTGAGCATCACCACATTTGGCGCATCAATGTATTGAACCGCAATCCAATACACACCATCTTGAATGCCAAAATCATACACCTTGGGCATTTCGACAAGAGGCGCCGATCGAATGCGTTCGGCATTGGCTTTAAATAACTCCGGCGATGGAGGATCACCGGGCACATGCCGAAAGCGCGAGCAGGTCAGAAGCGCTTTGTTTCCCGTGTCCTTATGCTTCACCAAATACTTTTCAATCCACGCATTGCGCATTAAGAGCCGCGCAATACGATATGATTGACCACACATATCACCAATTTTAAAAATAGATTCGTCTACCATATGCCTCTCACCATTGCGCCAGAAGGACCAAGAGCGACATCAAAACCTTTCCAAGGAATCAGGGCATAAGCGAGCGTTGAAAGCCCGACGGCGCCCGCGATTGAAAACGATAGAATTGCCCCATTGGTTAGTTGTATTTGCCGATTTTCAGCGGAGTGATGCGCTAAACAGCTTGGCGAATTGCCACCAGTAACACAGGAATATTTGTCTGTTCCCCAAAGCTGTTGAATTGTTGTAAGCCCATCCATGTTCCAATCCTGAGCGGCAATTAAAAGCGCACTTCCTGCCACCAATCCCGCGCCGCTAATGCCAATCCCGGTATAAATTAGGGTGTTTGAACGCTGCCCCTGAGGTTTCACCGCAGGCTTGGGAGCTTGCGCGATTGGCGCTTGTTGCTCGCTTTTCTTTTCGGGCAATAAGGGCTTTTCTTTAGGCTTTGCTTCTTCCGGCTCTTTGGGTGGAAACGGCTTCAGCTCCACAACAATCGTTTTGGTTTCCCCTTTTTCGACGGGAATATTTAAATCCTCGCGCTGAAAGC
>CAZICM010000069.1:5753-50146 GCA_964537685.1 uncultured Polyangiaceae bacterium | reverse complement strand
AGCTCCGGCTTAAATCCGCCCCGTCCATCCGGCGTCCACAGCGGCAATTGCCAAACATATTCGCCGCCCGCGCTAACCGACCCAGCGCCCCCCAAGTACCCAATCCCCGAACTCGATATTACCGTATCCGAAGGCAAAACCGGCCCAGGGATATTGGGATCGAACACTGGCCCAATATCGGCCCATGCAACCTGAACTCCCACCATCCAATACAAAACAAAAACAAAAATCCTGAACGCCCATTCCATCTATCCAGACTACAGAGCGCGCAAAACCCACCTCAATATCAAAACTCCCGGCATGGACAGACAACGTCCTACCCTAAAACCAAAGCGACAACCCCTCCTGAACCCCGGGGCAAAAGCGGAAGCGCGGCGCGACCCGCATCCGCAATGGAATAAGCATGGCCACACAACGCCTGCGGTCATGCAGAATGCCTACAGACATTTGAATACGGCGCCCGCACCGACGTCGGCCGCCCCTGAGCATGGCAAAACACAGCGCTCATCGATGCAGGCCGCCCCTGAGCATTTGAATACGGCGCCCGCATCGCCGTCGGCCGCCCGTGAGCATGGCAAAACGCAGCGCTCATCGATGCAGGCCGCCCCTGAGCATTTCAACATCGCCTGCCCATCGATGCAGGCCGCCCGTGAGCATTTGAATACGGCGCCCGCATCGCCGTCGGCCGCCCGTGAGCAAACCTTCCCCTTCTGCCCAGCGCAAATCCAGCCTAAAACAAGCCAAAAAATTTTTTTTCGCCCCCTTGGAATGCGTTTTTAAACGCCGCCGTTCAACCCTCCAGACCCGCGCGAATGCGCACCGGGGAAGGTATTCAACATGAACTGCCTCCCCGGCCTTTTTTCATACACCAGAAAGGTAGAACATCACCATGCAACTCCCCAGCATCTCCGCTTCAAGCGAATCCTACATCGAATATGCCGACCATACCGATGGAGCCGCCGCCGCTTGGGCTAATTCACCCTTGATCACTCCCCAGCAAAAAATAGCCGTCGCCGAAGTCGCCGCCGCCGTCTCCACCGCTACTTCCGCGCTCATCGCTGCCCGCGATGCTAGAGTCGGCGCCGAACGGCTGTCTCAAAAGCTCGATGCTCAGTTCTCGGTCTTTAATCTGGCCCTTAACTTCAGACTCCTTGGCGCAGGCGATGCCGTGCTCAATGGCCCCGCCTTGCGAAATCGTGAACATCCTATCTACTTGATGGTCTTTCTTAATCAGCATCCAGGCGATATCGCCCGCAGCGATGCCCAGCTTAAATTGGACACCGTTCAGCAAATCGCAGGCCATATCGATGCGCTGCCCGATTTCGATGGAAAAATAACCGCACTGGCCCATCTCAATGCGGCTATCTCGCAGTGCCTTCAAAGCAAGGGGGATTGTGATGCTCAAATCAAGGCGCAAAGCCTTTTGGATAACGCCGAACAACAAGCCCGCCTGGTGTTGCGTTCGGCACTGGAGCAGAGCTACGGAAAATTAAGGGCGGCCTTCCCCGGACAGAGGGCCTTTGTGGAGTCGTTCTTCCCCAAGCGTAAGCGAAGCGAATCCAAAAAGAAGGCGGGAGAACCAAAGAAGTCTCCCGCCTAACTTATCCGAATTGGCTCGCTGAGCCGTCTACCTGTTCAGGGGAAAATCTCCCTCTCCGCATACACCGTATCTAGCCTCTGAAGCGCAACGGCATATGCCGCCACCCGAAGCGTGCACTTCTTGAGCCGCGCAAAATCGTCGACCTCGCGATACGCCTTCTTCATCGCCTTCTCGAGCTTCTCGTCGACTTCTTCAAGCGTCCATGACTCGGACCGCTTGTTCTGTACCCATTCGTAATAGCTCACTGTCACACCACCCGAATTGGCAAGCACGTCGGGCAGAATATCAATGCCGCGATCCATCAGAATCTTCTCGCCTTCAGGCGTGCACGGTCCGTTGGCCCCCTCGGCCACCAGCTTGGTCTGAAGCACCGTGGCTTCTTCCACGCCGATTTGATTCTCGAGAGCCGCCGGAATAAAAATATCGCTCTTGATACGGAAAAATTCATCGCGCGAAATCGGCTTGCCACTCGGATATCCAGCAATAGAACGATTGCGCTTTACATATTCCTGAAGCTTGTGAGGATTAAACCCTTCGGCATTGTATAAATATCCGGTGTGATCGCCGACGGCTACACATGAACAGCCCAAACGCGACAGGATAACCGCCGCGTGCGAACCGACATTGCCAAAACCCTGCACGGTTATCGTTGAGCCTTCTAAATTAAAACCCTTGTCCTCGGCCCACTCGGTAATGCAATGGACAAGCCCTTGACCCGTCGCCTTGTCGCGCCCCAGCGTGCCGCCCGATGCAATGGGCTTGCCCGTGACAACGCCCTTGACCGCTTGCTTCGAAAGCTGTCCCACGGTGTTCATATACGTGTCCATCGCCCATGCCATCACACGCGCGTTGGTGCCCATGTCCGGTGCCGGAATGTCTGTCTCAGGCCCGATATTCAAACCGAGCGCGTGAATAAAACGGCGCGTAATACGCTGAAGCTCCGGCTGCGAAACACCGTTGGGATCGAACTTAATGCCGCCTTTGCCGCCGCCGTAAGGCAAATTCATCAGCGCGCACTTCCAGGTCATCATCGCGGCCAAAGCCTTTAAATCGTCGAGCGAAACGCTCTCGTGATAACGAAGGCCGCCCTTGTAGGGCCCCAGCAGATTGTTGTGCTGAATGCGATACCCCTTGAATACCCGGTATGAACCGTCATCCATGCGCACGGGGAAATTGACGATGATCTCATTCTTCGGCTGACTGAGGATCGTCGTCACATGCGGCGCTACTCCGGCTACGCGCGCCGCTTCCGCCAAATAGTTCTGAATGACTTTAAAAAATTCGTATTTCGCCTTGGCCTGGGAAGGCGCGGGCGCGGGAATTTGCGGCGCCTGGGCCGCGTTCGATGCGGATTTGGATTGGTCGTCGTTCATGATGCGCGTGCATTTAGTGCGCTCTTTTCCGCACTTCAATCATGCACTGCGTCACAAACGGGCTAAACCTTGCCAATCCTTCCGCATGGAGAGGTGCGCGCGATGAAGAATGCCTTGATTTAAAGCCCAGCGATGCGATCAGACCCCTCGCACCAACAGCAAATAAAAATACAAACTCACGCTCGTTACCAGCAGCGCATCTACCCGATCCAAAATCCCACCGTGCCCCGGAACAATTCCACCGGAGTCTTTGACGCCCACCGAGCGCTTTAGCAGCGATTCGCCTAAATCGCCCGCTTGACCAAGCGCTCCCGCGATGGCCGCGAGAATCAGCGCATGCACGAGCGGCATCGATCGGAGAAAAAAGATCTGCATCACCACCGCGCCCGCCATACCGGCCAACAACCCGCCAATCGCGCCCTCGATGGTCTTCTTCGGGCTCACCGCTTCATACAGTTTGTGCTTGCCCAAAAAGCGTCCCGCGAAATACGCGCCCGCATCCGAGAACCACGAAAGCACAAGCGCAAGCACGACAAACGAAGGCCCGTCCGCTCCCGCATCGCGTCTTAGGAGCGCCGTCGCCACAAGCCCGCCGCCCACATACACAGGGCCAAATGCTCCAGCCGTTACCCGCAGCGCCGCCGTCTGAATATCGCCCAAGCGAAACAGCACCACAAACATCGACACGAGCGGCAAAACCAGCAGCATGCCCAGCAGCACCCGCGCATCGCGCCCGTACTGCCATACGCCGAACATCAAGCCCAGCGTAAGCAGCGTGCATATCGCCTGCGAAACCCGATCGCCCTTGTGGGTCATGCCGTAGAGCTCCATCGAGCCGATAGCCGACGCGGCCATCACCAGCACAAGCCATCCCCACGCGGGCCCCGCGTACAGCAGCGCGAGCAACAGAGGAACCGCGACAAGCGCGGCAAGAAGACGTTGAGTCAGATTCGACAGAGCCAAAGCAGTGCGTCCTTCGCGGTGCGGATAAAAAATGAAAATCGGTCTATTGAGAAGGCGTTTTTTGATGGGCCGCAATCGATTTGCCCACGCGCCCAAAACGCCGCTCTCGCTTTTGGTAACTTGCAATCGCTGCAAACAAGTCGTCTTCGCTGAAATCGGGCCACAGCCGATCCGTGAAAGCAAGCTCCGCGTAAGCCGCGCCGTACAGCAAAAAATTGCTGATCCGCTGCTCGCCTCCTGTGCGGATAATCAAATCGGGATCGCCCACCGACAGGCTTGGAACGCGCGATGCAAATAAATTTGCGTCGATGGCCGCAGGGTCCAGCTTGCCCATCACCGCTTCGAGCGCCAGCTCTTTGGCCACGGCGGCGATCTCTTCGCGGCCTCCATAAGACAGCGCCAGCGCCAGCGTCATCTGCTGATGATTCGCCGAAGCCGCGCGAAGCGGATTGAGCAATTCCCGCACCGATTCAGGAAGCCGCTCGAGATTCCCAATGGCCACAAGCCGGATCGAATTGTCCAAAATCTCATCGCGCTCGGACACCAAAAACTCCCGCAATAAACCCATCAGCGCATCGACTTCGCGCTCGGGCCGGTGCCAGTTCTGCTCGCTAAACGCATACAGCGTCAGCGCCGAAAGCCCAAGCCTGCGGCACACCCGCACAATCTTCCGCACCGCCGCGCTGCCCGCCTTGTGACCGGCCTCGCGGGGCTGATTTCTAAGCTCGGCCCAGCGGCCATTGCCATCCAGGATAATGCCAACATGACGCGGCAGATTTCGGGCTTCGATCAAGTGCATATGTATCTAAGGCTGGGTGTACTTCGATCCAAAAGCCGCGCGCCCGGGAACAGCCCGGCCATCGGCGGTGCGGACTTGGCATTTACACGCGCTCAAAGAAAAGGGTAGAGCTTTCAGCCATGAGCTACGGCGTTGGATTAACGGTCACGCTGCGGGTGCGCATGGGTTCCCACGATGCGCATTACGCGGGCGAATTGGTCGATGGAGCGCGCATGCTTGCGCTCTTTGGAGATGTCGCCACAGAGCTGTTGATTCGGCTTGATGGCGATGAAGGGCTGTTCCGGGCGTATGAAGCCGTGGAGTTTCTCGCGCCCGTAAACGCGGGTGATTACATCGAAGCCACGGGCGTGATCACCAAGGTGGGCAATACCAGCCGCACCATGGCCTTCGAAGCAAGAAAAGTCATTTCCAATCTCAAGGGCGAACACCTATCGCCTTCGGCGGCCGCGGCGTATGAAAATCCGATTGTGGTGTGCCGGGCCATCGGCACCTGCGTCGTGCCCAAAGACAAACAGCGCAAAGTGCGCTTGGTGCTGCCCGCGCTGTCGGCGCCTCCGCCCGAGAGCGCTCAATTGCCCGAACCCCGTCCGATTATCACACCCGCGCCCCATATTATTGTTACGCCTCCCAATACGGAATTAATTCTAACGGCGGCCATCGTGGGCGCGGAAACGACGCGGGAACAGACGCCCTATTTACCGATAACGGCCGAAGAAATCGCCGATGAAGCCGCGCGCTGCAGAGACGCGGGCGCGGCCGTTATCCATTTGCATGTGCGCAATCCTGATGGAACACCGACTCAATCCACCGAATTGTTTCAGGCGGCCATCGAAGCCATCCGCAAAAAGACGGACGTGATTATTCAGACCTCTACGGGAGGAGCCGTCGGAATGAGCCTTTCGGAACGAGCGCAGCCCTTGGCCTGCAAGCCTGAAATGGCCTCGCTCAACTGCGGAACCATTAATTTTGGCAACGATATTTTTGTAAATACCCGCCCGGAAATCCGTGAAATGGCCAAGCTTATACGGCAGGCGGGCAGCATTCCCGAACTCGAATGCTATGAAGTTGGCCATATTGATGAAGCCCTCATTTTATTAAAAGAAGGCGCGATTTCGGCACCTTTGCATTTTCAATTTGTGCTGGGCGTACCGGGTGCCATCGCGGCCCGGGAAGACGTGGTTCGCTTTATGATGTCGCAAATACCGCCCGGCGCGACCTGGGCCGTGGCGGCGGTGGGCCGGCATCAGCGCCCCATGACCGAATTGGCCATTAAATTGGGCGGCCATGCCCGCGTCGGTTTGGAAGACAATATTTTTATGGATAAAGGCGTATTGGCCAAAGGCAGCTTTGAATTGGTCGAACGCGCGGCCGCCTATGCCAAAACGGTGGGCAGAGAAGCGGTCGATCCCGATCGGGCCCGGACTTTATTGGGGATTGGAAGCGGCGGCACCCCATGAATCCTCTGATTGCCCTTCAAAGGCATGGCCTGTATCGCCTATTCAATGCATCGGAACCGCTGCTCAAGCGGCTGGCCGGCCCGCCCGTCGTGTCTCCCGATGGCCTGGAGCTGGAGGTGCGTACCCAGCTTCTATTAAAATTCAATGAAAAAATAGGCCCCAAAGCCGCATGGGAACTGGGGGTTCTCAAAGGCCGCGCCTCGATGGATCAGGCTACGCGCATTGTCAATGCCAATCCTAAAGGCGTGCTTCAAATTCTCGATCAATATATTCCGGCGGCCCACGGCCAAAGCACCATTCAAATCCGCGTGTACACACCGCCCAACCCCGACCGGACCCTGCCGATGATTGTGTATTATCATGGCGGCGGTTTTGTCGTTGGATCGATTCATTCGCACGATGCCGAATGCAAAATGCTTGCATTGGAAGTCAATGCGATTGTTATTTCGGTTCAATATCGTCTAGCGCCTGAATACCGTTTCCCCACGGCGGTGGATGATGGGCATGCGGCATTTCGCTGGATTGCGCGGCATGCCCAGGCATTGGGGGGCGATCCGGCGCGGATGGCCGTGGCCGGTGACAGCGCGGGCGGCAATATCGCGGCGGTGGTGGCCATGGATTGCCGCGATTGCGGAGACGCCGTGCAGCCGGCATTTCAATTTTTAATTTACCCCTGCACCGATTTAAGCCGTTCGTTTGAATCTCACCGGATGTTTCGCAATGGCTTTTTATTGGATGCGGCCAGCTTGGATTGGTACATGGACCACTACCTATCCAAAACGAGCGATCAATACCATCCCCGGGGCTCGCCTCTATTTGCGGCCAATCACCAAGGATTGCCGCCTGCATTGATAATAACGGCGGGTTTCGATCCTCTGCGGGACGAGGCCAAAGCCTACGCGGATAAATTAAGCCAAGCCGGTGTGCCCGTCCAATACCGTTGTTATGAAGGAATGATTCATGGTTTTTTCAGCATGACGTATTTGCTGCCGGAGGCGCGGCGGGCGGTATCGGAAAGCGTCGGGAGTTTAAAGCAGGCATTGACCAATCCGGGCTAATTGAGCGCCGCTCTCATGAATTTCCCTCCCGCTGTGGCCAATGCGATCGAATATCTGCGAATGCGGGCGCCCTTTGTCGCATTGCTCGGTATATGCGGAGCCGCGGCTGCATTAAGCCGGCCCGCGCCCCCTCCCAAAACCAAGGAAGGCGTTGCGGAAATGCTGGCCCAAGGCGTGGGAGGAACGGTGTCCCCCGATGATTTTGTATGGGAGCACCGGGGAGGATTTTGGAAGGATGCCTTTTGGGGCCGATCGATTTTATTTATTGCAACAAGATCCGGTTCAAGCGGAGAAGAGCCATCGTCGGATGTGTACCGGGCCCGCGTGCGCCTGTCCCGCGCGGGACAGCCTATTTCAATTCATTCCATTAAGAATTTAAGCAAAACGCCGCTTGGCCAAGAAAAAGATTTAAAAGGCTTGGGCCATTTTATTGCATTCACCACCACGGCGTTCGATACCGTTCAGGGCATTTCCATATTGGATTTAAATGGAGACGCTCAAGATAGGGAAGCCAATACCCGCGCCGAACGCTGGATGAGCTCGCTGGAAAACTTCGTGGAGACAGGCTCTTTTGCGGGCGTGGGCCGCATTGAAATGGCTTTTTTGCGCCCTCCCGCCGAGCTGTATTCCGAACTGTCGGCCGATACATTGTGGCTAACCCCGGACGATCCGGCCGAACACCCTAGAGTCGCGGCCATCGATCTCCAAACGCTGCAGGTGGCGGGAGAAGCTCAAAACGCCTTGGATATGCGTATTCAGCGCATTCCTCATCCGGTAAGGCCCGCCGCGCCCACGCTTCTTGCGCTGAGTGAAATGCTTTTGGGCAAGAACGCGGGCGATTGGGTTCAAAGCTGGCCAAAAGAGCCCCGGCCCAAACAAGCGATTTGGCCTCTTGCTCCGCCTCTGGACAAAGGCGCGCAGCCTCCGCCCCCAGCTTCTGAATCGGGTTTTCCGCCTCCGCCCATCGCGCTCGGGATGGCTCCGCACATCGAAGGAGAAGGCCAATGGATGGAATGCGGCTCGGCGCTCTTGCCCGAACGAAAAGCAGCGGAATTACCGCCTCCCGGCTCCCTTTTTTATCAGACCCAATTCAGGCCCGATCCCGCCCATCCCGAGCACACCGTGCTGGCCGTCGCGATGGATATGCGTCAATTGGAGCTGTCGGTCGAGGCCGGATATGACGAACCCCGTCCGGTGGCAGGTCCCCGGGGCACGGGACGGCTTGTGCGGGGTTCGGGCGCATCCAAGGTTGTTGCGGCGTTTTTAGGCGGTAAACCCGCGGGTTATCCTGAATTGGGCATGGTGGCTCAGGGACGCATTCTGGTGCCTCCCTCGCCCGATGCGCCCAGCCTGTTGATGGAGCGTCTGGGCCATGTCTTTGTGGGTTCTTGGCCTTTTGGACAAGCGCTGCCTCCGGGTACCGTCTCGCTTCGTCAAAGCCCGCTCTGGCTGCTGCAAAACGGTGCTCTTCCCGAGGAGCGGCCACGGATAGAAGCTCCCCAAGCCAAACAAGCGCTACAGGCCGGGCAATCTGTCGAGCGAAGCGCTTTGTGTCTCAGCAAAGACGGCCATTTGCTTTATTTCTTCGCGCCGTCGATCGATCAGCCTGGACTAAGCCGGGCGGCCTTGCTTTCGGGCTGTCAGCACGCGCTGCATTTAGGCTCTAGACCTTCCCGCGCGGGCTTTGCCTTTGTGCGCGCCGATGCTCAAGGACAAGCCTATGAAGCCGAACTCATCAGCCCTTCGATGTCCGCGTCCAAGGATGCCTTTACCCAAAGCTCGGCCCAAGAAATATGGTCGCTTGCCTTGCGGCCCATCCAGCCCGGTATTTTGCTGCCCGAAGGTTCGGCATGGACCCCAGACCTCAGCAAATCGCCGCTTCCGCCCTGGCTTCCGGCCTTGTATACGGCCAATACAATGAATTTGGGCGCCTCTATCGATCTCTATTATTTGGCGCCCGAGCGCTTTAGCTATCGCGTGCGCGCGGGACAGAAGGAAAAGTCCCCGAAAAAAGGCGTGCGCTATGCGATGAGCCTCGATGATGCCGAAAAAGAAAGGGCAACCGTCGTCTTTGGGCTGGGCGTGGGCCGCAGAAAAGGAGGCTCGCCCAGGGGTCTGGGAACGAATGGAACAATTGCGCTTCCCATTCGAAAAAATTCGGCCCTGCTCTGGGCGGGCAAACAGGGGATATCGATCATTAAATCCGAAGAATTGGCCGAAACATTCGAGGGAGATGTAACAGAATTGGCAATGACAGCGGATGAGGGGAAACTCCTGCCCGAGGGCCGGAAGGTGGGGATGAGACGGGAGCGCTCTTGTATTTGCGCGCTTTCGGATGGGGCGGTCTTGGTGGCGCATACCCTCTTTGACAGCGATGAGGCAGCGACGGAAGTGTTGTTAAAGCTGGGATGTCAGCGGGTACTTGGTTTAGACCGGGGATCTCAAGGCGCGGGCTATGTCGAGCGCATTGGTGCTTCATCGCCTCTTCAAGACCGCCATGACGAAAGTATTCTGGTGGCTGTTGCCATCGACATGAAAGGGCGGGCCCAGCCCCTTCAATAAGACAGCGGGGACGCACAAAAACCCGTTGCCGAACGTCTCGCTTCGCGCGACCCTTTCGTTGTTATGCCGCACACGAGACCCATCTATCGTTCTTGGTATTTTATTTTGGTTTTGCCTGCCTCCATGTTGGCCTGTTGGCCTGCTGGATGTCTTTCAACGCTTGGGGATTTTGGCGATGGGGAGTGGAAGACGGGCGGGGGTGCAGGGGGAGGGGCGAGTTCTTCATCGGGGTTGATGAATGGGGGAGGGATGGGTGGAGGCGGCGCCATGGGCGGAGCGGGCGGCGCCACGGGTGGAGCGGGTGGAGGAGCGGGTGGTTTGGGTGGAATGGGAGGAATGGGAGGAATGGGAGGCTCGGTGCCCGCATGTCCCGATACAGGCTACGGTCCAGCGATGGTGATGATATCGGCGCCCGATCCCGCCGATGATTTTTGTATCGACAGCACAGAAGTTACGGTGAGCGATTACAAAGAATTTTTGGATGCGATGGTCGATCCAATGATGCAGAACAATGAATGCAAATCGTGGAACAATACATTTGATGCGGCGACCTTTGGCAACGCCTGTGATTTATTTAATTTTGGCCAAGCGGTGATGAACGAGCCTGAGCGGCCGATGGTCTGCGTGGATTTCTGCGATGCCCACACCTATTGCAAATGGGCGGGCAAGCGTTTATGCGGCAAAATTGGAGGCGCGAAATTGGGTTTTAACAGCACGGGCGATGCCGCCCAAAGCCAATGGTACAGGGCTTGTTCGGATGGTGGATTGCAGTCATTTCCTTATGGAAATACCTTTGAGGCCCAGTCTTGCGTGGGCAACGAATTCGACGGGGTATTGGGCTACAATGGGATGACGGATTATGCCCATCCAGCGGGTTCCACGGCGACCTGTGAAGGCTCGGTTCCTGGGCTCTTCGATATGAGCGGCAATGTATGGGAATGGGAAGATGCTTGTAATGGAAACAATGGGATTGGCGATAATTGTATCCGGCGGGGAGGCAGTTATTTTGTTGCTGAAATCGATTTACTATGCACATCCGCATCTGCGGTGACCCGGGAGAGCGCCTTTCGCACGACAGGATTCCGCTGCTGCGCCGATTTACCCTAGATTCCACACACATTGGCTACCATGCGATTTCTATTCTTTTTTCTGACCCTGCTCGTGCTGCTTGTTGGAATGAGCGTGTACATTCATCGCCGGGCCAGCACTTTGTTTCATCTGCAATCCCGCAGCCGCAAGCTGCTGGGCGCGCTGATGGCCAGTGGAATTGGGGCCATTGTGCTATCGCGCCTCGCCATGAACGGAATGGGCCAAAGTCTGCCCAAGGCACTGGGCCTCTATGGAATGACCGTTACTTTATCGGTGATTGTGTCTTCTATTTTATTGGCGGTCGTGGATTTGCCTAGGATTGCGGTGGCCATTGTTCAGCGCATTATCGAAAAGCCTGCGCCTGCGCGGGTAAAGGAAGTTACCCTTCCAGCGGCCGAACCCGCGGCGTCCGCCTTTGCGGAACAGGGCGCCGAAGCCCAGGCCCAAGCGCTTCCACCCCAGGAAAAAGAGCGGGAAACGAATACCATCAATATTCAGCTTCCGCCGATGGCCAGGCGCAACTTTTTAGCCCAGGGCGCCGCCGCATCGGCCTTTGCCGCTGGAACCGGAACGGCTTTTTATGGAGCTATTTTTGGCCGGCATGATTATCAAATCGAAGAAATTGTGATTCCTGTTCCCGGCCTGCCTAAACAGTTGGATGGGTTTTGTATTGCGCAGTTATCGGATATTCATATTGGATTGTTTGTGGGCGAGCCTGAATTGCGTTCCGCCGAGGCGCTGGTGCAAAAGACCAAGGCGGATATGATTGTATTGACAGGCGATTTAATTGATTCGAGCGCGCGTTTTACGCCCGAGCTGGGAAGGCTGGTTCGGCGATTAAAGCCTTTGGCGCGTGAGGGTGTGGTGGCGATTCCTGGCAATCACGATTATTTCGCAGGGATCGATCCTGTGATGGAGGCGCTGGTCCGGGGCGAGGCGCGGGTGCTTCGCAACAATGGGCTGGTCATTGGAGACGCTGGGGGAGCCTTTGCGCTGCTCGGCGTGGATGATGTGTGGGCCAAGCGAATGATGCCCGGGGCGGGGCCGGATTTGCCGCGGGCCCTAAAAGATATTGAAAACAAAGACTTAGCTCGGGTACTTCTCTGTCATAACCCGGTCTTTTTCCCGGAGGCGGCGGGGCAAGTGGCGCTTCAGTTAAGTGGTCATACCCATGGGGGGCAAGTGAATTTGGTTGTAAGGCCGGCGGATTGGGTCTTGCCTCATGGGTATGTGGCTGGGCAATACGAGAAAAATGGTTCGAGATTGTATATCAACCGGGGCTTTGGGACGGCTGGACCTCCCGCGCGGGTGCAAGCGCCTCCCGAGGTGAGCCGTATTGTGCTGGTATCAGCTTGATGGGGGATTGGAGTCCGTTGGCAAGGCCGGGAAATGAGCGCCGATGGCATCCGATTCAACCGTTTCCCGCACGGCCAAGAGCAGCGTGTCGATATCAAAAGGCTTTGCCAAAAAGGCATTGGGAACATGAGCCCCAATCATTGCATGCGCTTCCTCGGGAGAGAATCCGCTCATCAATAAGACTTTTTGCCCAGGATTGAGCTTTCGGATTTCGCTAAAGGCTTCGGCACCTGTCATTCCGGGCATCGTCAAATCCAGCAAAACCAGCGTAAATTGGTTGACTCCGCGCTTGTAGCGTTCAAGGGCTTCCCGCCCGTTTGCTGAAAGCTCGACTTTAAAGCCAATATCCGTGAGCAGACGTTTGATCACATAGCGAATCGACTCTTCATCGTCCGCCACCAATACCGTTCCCCTTCCTCTCCATTCGCTCTCGCTCTTTGGCGATGCTTCGGATGACGCGATTGCCGCATGTTGCGCAGGAGGTAAGAGCACTGTAAAGGTTGTGCCCTTGTTCAGCGCCGATTGAACAAGAAGCGCTCCATGATGCCCTCGGACAATTCCCAAGACGGCGGATAGGCCAAGCCCCCGGCCGGTGAACTTGGTCGAGTAAAATGGCTCGAAAATGCGCTTTAAATCCTCGGCTTTAATACCGCCGCCGTTGTCCGCGACTTCAAGGAATACGCACTCCGGGCTAAGCTGCTCATCCTTCATGACAGCGTTCTGCAGGAGTTCGGGCGTAATTTTTATCATGCCCGTGCGGATGCTGATCCGGCCCGCGTGGGAAGCGATGGCTTCGGCTGCGTTAATGACCAAATTCATGATCACTTGGCGGATTTGCGTCGCGTCCATTAAAACCGGGGGCAAGTCTTTTGTTAGATCAAAGGAAAGCTCGATTCCCGTGCCCACGGAAGAAGCCCGGACCAGTTTGGCCGTGGCCCGGACCAGCTCGCTCACGTCTTGGGTGCGGAATACAAATCGGCTGCGGCCCGAATAGGCCAAAAGCTGCTGGCATAGCTCGGATGCCCGGCGGCTCGATTCAAGGATAATTCCTACGGCTTCGATGGCCTCCCGATCGAAGCCGGGATGATTGCTCAAGATGCCTGCGCTGGCCATTACGCCTGTGAGTAAATTGTTGAAATCGTGAGCGATTCCTCCCGCCAATACCCATAGGCTCTCCAGTTTCTGAGCTTCGGTGACTTTGCGGATCACTTCGTCCCGCTCGGCCTCGAGCTGTTTGGTCAGGGTCATATCGCTGATAAAAGCCATTACTTGGGTCCGATCGCGGAAACCCAAGGGGCTGAGGCCGACTTCGATAGGGAATTCGCTGCCATCTTTTCGCCTGCCCGAGAGCCAGCCAGCCTGGCCCATGGTTCGGGGTCCTGGATCGGCGAAATACTTTTGGCGATGCTGCTCATGCTGGAGCTTAAACGAATCGGGAACAAGGATTTCCAAGGGCTTTCCAATCAGCTCCTCGGATGAATAGCCGAATAAGCTTTCCACCTTGGGATTGACCAAGTGAATAGCGCCGGAGGCATCGACGGTCAGAATAGCATCGAGAGCATTTTCAAAGATAAGCCGGAAGCGTTCCTCGCTTTGGCGGAGTTCGGATACTTTAAGCTCAAGCTCGTGATTGAGCCTCCGCACGGCTTCTTCGTTGCGCTTTCGTTCGCTGATATCGCTGACCAGGACCACAAATCCGATCACTTCGCCGTTGACCAGATGGGGAATGTAGTGGGCTTGGACATGGCCGAGTTCGCCGTCGGTTTTGACCAGATCGCGTTCAAATCGCTGATGTTCGCCCGCGAGAGCTCTTTTCATATAGGGCTCGTTTTTTGCGAACAATTCAGGGCCCAGAAGCTCGTGAATATGCGTTCCAATCAGATCCGCCGGGGTAACGCCAAACCAATCGACATAATGCCTATTGGCAAAGCGGCAGATTAAATCTTTATCCCAATAGCCGACCATTCCGGGCAGATTATCGGTGAGCGTGCGTATAAAGCGTTCGCTCTGATCGAGAGCATCTCTTTGGGCTGTAAGCTGTAAGTTAAGCTCATTCAGTTCTTGGATGCGCGCTTCGAGCTCGGTATTCAGCCTGCTTCGCTGTTCTTCGGCGCGTGAAAGCGCGGTGATATCCACGAAGGTAAGCACAAGGCCGCTGGGCGCCCTGTTGACATCGAAATAGGGCATGACCCGGCGCAGATAAATATCGCCCTCGTTGGTGTGGACCCGTTTTTCAATGGCGATCCGATCCGAGGCTACCTTGGCGATATCTTCAAAGACATCGTCGTCTTTTATCTTTGAAGTGATATGCCGTATATCGCGCTCGATATCCTGGGTCAGCAAATTAAAGAGCTTTGCAGCCGCCGGCGTAAAAAAGCGGATTTTTAACTCGCTATCCAGGAAGATGGTGCCTATTTCGGTGGCCTGGATTAGATTTTTTAGATCTCCGCTTACCCTGTTTAAGTCGCGGATGCGCTGCTCATGCTCGGCATTTACACTATACAGTTCTTCATTGACCGAGTGCAGCTCTTCATTGGTGCTCTGCAATTCTTCATTGCTGGCTTGAAGCTCTTCATTGCTGGCTTGAAGCTCTTCATTGCTGGTTTCCAGTTCCTCGATGGTGGTCTGCAGCGATTCTTTCGCCTGCAATAGCTCGACTTCAAGCTGCTGAACCCGGGCGCGCGTTTCATCGTCAATCGAAAATCCGCTGAGCTCGTGCGCCGCATTTGGAGCATCGGTATTGGTCTTCTGGGTTTCGAAGATCACCAGCACATAGTGATTGTTGGAAATGGTATCGAGAATAGGATCGGCGATGACATTTAAAAGCAATTCCGTCCCATGATCTTCGAAGCGGACATCCCGGAACGATACCCGCTCGCCCCGCTTCAGCGCGGTTTGAAGCGCCGAGGATACGGCTACTCTTAAATCGCCGCGGGTCATCGCGATAAGATCGGTGCTCATACGGCCTAAAGGCAAGCGCAAAAAGCGGTCGGCATCTCCAAAGACATGCAGGATTTCGCGGCGGCTATCGACGAGTACCGCCGAGGGCACATAGCGTTTTAAGATGGTTTCATAGAGCCTTGATGTGCGGAGCTCGCCCGGTGTTGCGCTGCGGAGCAGCGGACGGCCCGGAGGTGAAATTAAATCGACGCGCAGATCCACCGGCAGCCTGGAATCACGGCTTTTTGAAAATATTTTCCATTGCCGGTCGATAATATCAAACTCGTTTTGGAGTTCGCCTACGCCTTCGCTGGGGCCAAGAAAGAGATGCCCATGAACTTTTAAGGCGAAATGAAACGACGCCAGCGCTTTGACTTGGGCCACGGATTGAAGATAAATCAGTACATTGCGGCAGCTTACCAAATCGATACGGGTAAACGGGGGATCGCGGATAACATTGTGATGAGAAAAGAGGATATGCCTGCGCAGTTGGGCCGTTACCCGGAGGCCCCCGGATTCCCGCTCAAAGAAGCGGTTTTGGCGTTCCTCGGTCAGTTCGGCCAGGCTTTCCTCTGGATAGAGTCCATCGGCGGCGAATTGCAGTGATTTCCGGTGCATATCCGACGCGAAAATTTTAAATTTAGGCTCGCGGCTCTGCGCTTCGAGGGCTTCGAGCAATAAAATAGCCAAGGAATAAGGCTCTTCACCCGTGGCGCAGCCTGCGACCCATACCCGGATTTCCTCGTGGGGAGGCACTTGTTCGATGATTTTAGGGATGACGGTGTTCTCGAGGATGGAGAATGCTTCTGGGTCGCGGAAAAAGCGCGTAACGCCAATCAGCAAGTCTTTGTAGAGGCTATCGAGCTCTTCAGGATCTTTAAGGATATTGGCGCAATAAGCGTCAATGCTTACCGCGTGGCCCAGCGTGGCGCGCCTATCGATGCGCCTCGATATCGTGGCGGGTTTATAATAGTTAAAATCCAGCCCGTACACCTCGCGCAGGCGTTCGATTACCGCGGGAATGCCCGAAAGCTGGGGATTGATGCTTGGCGAGGATAAAAGGCTAAGCGGAGCCGCCGGATTTTTGGCATAGGCCAGAAGGGCCGCCGGCATATCCTCGGGCGCAAGCACGGTATCCACCTGGCCCGTGGCCATCGCGCTTTTCGGCATACCATCGAATTTGGCCGTCTCCAGCGATTGAGCCAAGACCAGCCCGCCCGCATCATGCACATCGCATAAACCAAGGCTTCCATCGGTTCCCGTACCGGATAGCACGATAGCTATCGCCTTATCGCCCGCATCCCTGGCGATAGAGCGGAAGAAGGTGTTGATAGGCATGCTCAGCCGCTCGTCGCTCGGCTTGTCAAAGGTGAGAAGCTGCCCGCTGTGCATCACCATTTCTTTGCGCGGACGCAGCAAATAGATCGTATTTCGCCTTGGCGTTATGGGGTCGCTTACCCTAACGATAGGCATCCGGGTAAAGCGGGCCAATAGCTCGTCCATTAAGCTATTAAAATCGGGCGACAGATGCTGAATAACCACAAAGGCGAAACCCGTATCTTCCGGGACCGCATGAAAAAACCGCTCGAGCGCTTCCAGGCCGCCTGCCGAAGCGCCGATACCAACAAGAAAGGAAGGCGCATTGGGATCGGCAGGGGCCGGCTCCTCAATCTCGTCCGATGTGCTGAAATTAGCCTCTTGTTCTATCACCGCTCACTTCTCTCTGCAGGTTGCCAAGCACGTTTCCTCACTTCGGGGAGCGGGATGCTAAGCAAATTGAAACCCGTTCTGCAATGGCTAATTCAGTATCGTTTGTATGCGATTAGCGGGGAATTCGAGATAGATGTCTAGGGCGTGATATCTACAGGAGCGCCGGTCGCCGCCCTGACCATTTGAATGGCTTCGCTCAAGGTATCGCGGAGTTTGGGAAAGCTTTCTCTGCGGCGCGCTTCTTCAAGCAGTTCCAGGCTCGGGCCGGCATCGCGCGCCACCATCGCGGCGAGACTGACACAGGCCGCCGCATCATGGCGAACGATTGGATCGGGCGAGGCCAGATGAAGCAGGAACAGGTCGCTCCAATCCGAATCCCAGGCAATCACCATATGCGCCAGGGTACGAAGGGCTTTTCCGGCTTCGGGATGCCCGATGGAGAGCGCCGTTTCCAGCAACTGGGATTGAGCGTAGAACCCCGTTTTTTCAAGCACCTTGGCCAATGCGGGCGCCGCTTGCGCGCCTTCGGCTTCGATGAAAATGGTTTCGAGATCGGCGCTGTCAAACAAAACAAATCGCGCTGAATTCCCGCCGCTCACCAAACGGTACACGCCTGCCTGAGCATCTTCTTCATCGACCTGAAAGCCAAGCGAGGCGAGCAGGTGTTTCAGCGCTGAAATCCCATAAGCGCGGGGCAGGGCATAGATCCAGCGGGCCCGCTCATTCATTGCGGAAACCAAGGCTTTGGCGCGATCCCGGAGCGCCGCTTGGGAAGGCATGGGCATAGGCGCTCTCCTAACACAATCCATCCAGAAAGTAGACGGCTCAGTGGAAGAACAGGCATGCTTAGCCTTATGGCCATGGAGCGCAAGCCCGGAATTTTGAGTCAATTGGGCGCATTGATCGAGGCGCGCGAGGTGAAGATCGGCTTCGCGGCGCTGGTGGTGATTTCGGTGCTGCCCTTTCCGGCGCTGGAGAAGAAGCTTGCGCCTTTATTTTTAGCGGCTTTTGGAGCGGAGCTCTTGATTCGTCTCGTGCTTTTGATTCAGCACAGAAAAGAGCACAGGCCGCTGGAGCGCACCTTTGTTTTTATTGATCTGCTGGCATTTTTAAGCTTTTTGCCCATCGACAAGATGCTCGACGAGCGGGGCATGCTGGTCTTGACGATGCTCCGGCTGACGCGGCTTCTGGTGCTCGTTCGCTTTGCGCGCGAGATCGCGGCCGATGTGTATTCGATCATGACGAGGCGCGAGCAGTTGCAGCAGTTCGGTTTGGTCACGGCCGGAGTGTTTACGCTGAGCTTTGCGAGTGCCGTATTGCTTCAGCATCTCAATATTGGGCATCAATACGATCCAAATGCGCCCGATATGAATGGGAGTTTTTTGGATCGGCTGTGGTGGTCGTTCCGGCAATTGGAGAGTGCCGACAATTTGGTCGAGAGCCTGCGGGTTTCGCCTGTGGTCGCGATGCTTTCCCTGATGCTTACGATTATCGGCGTATTTATCATTTCGTTTATCATTGGTATCGGCGCGAATATTGTCGATCAAGTTGTGAAGGCCGGGCGGAGGCGGCCTGTTGGACAATCAGGGCATTCGCTGGTGATTGGGCCTGTGCACAATACCGAGGTATTGGTGCGCGAATTTGTAAAGCTCTATGAAAGAAACCGGCCGCTGCGGCGTATAACGCTAAGGGATATATGGCAATGGTTATTCCGCAACGGGCCAAGGCCAAGGCGGCATGCGCTGCCCAAGCTTTCGCTGCTGGGAGCGGAGGAAGATCCGCCTGCCTATTTATATGAGCCGATGATGCGCTGGGTGATGTACCGGAAAGGAGAAGGTTCGGACCCGGAAGCTTTGGAGAGGGTATCGGCGAAAGGGGCGAGGCGGGCTATTTTGCTATCGAAGGCGAGCGCGGGGCCCGATGCGGATGCGATGACATTAACAGCGCTTTCGGCGTTCCGGGGATTAAATGCGGGCGCTCAGGTTTTTGTTGAAATGGCCGATAGCCAGAACCGGCCTTTGATGCAGGCGGTGGGCGGGCCTCATACCTTTGTATTGGATAAGCCTCATTTTTTGGGATTATTTCTTGGGCAGCATTTGCTGGTTCCCGGGATAGAGAAGCTATATACCGATTTAATGAATATCGAAGGTTCGGAGCTATACACGCATATCTTTGTAGAACCCGAGGAGCTTACGGCGCTTCCCAAGCTAAGCAAGGATGGCGGGCTTTCCTTTGCGGGGATGACGCGGGCGGCCTACCGGAGGCATGGGGTGATTTTGGTCGGGGCTTTTTTGGGTGAGCCCAATCCCAAGACAGAATCTGGATTTGTCCCCGTGGAGACCTATGTGCGCTGGTTAAATCCTAAAGATCCTCATATCAAAGATGAACGGATAAAAGCGCTGGGAGCAAAGATGGGCACCATTCCCACCAAGAGCTTGACTGGGCTTATAGGTATCTGCGCGACATACGCGCCGATTCACCGGTATTCGCTGGATTTGATAATGGGCAAGGGATTTTGGCCTGTGCTGAAGCGGAAAACCGAACTTAGCGCGGGGGTTGTGGAGCGATTAAAGGGGGCGGTCCGGATACATAACCAGCATAAGCGGGTATTGATTGTTGGGTTTAGCGAAGCCTTACCGACGCTGCTCAAAGAAATAGCGCGCTCGATGCCTGGTGTAGAGATTGTGCTGGTGCTGGGGGAACGGGGAGACGAGCGTAAATCGCTGGATCAGCGCTTGTCGATCTTGGGGTTATCGGCGGATGGAGCCTTGGGGGCGAAGGAAGGAATAAAAACGGCGTTGGAAGGTGGGGCTGTGCTTCTGACCTTTATACAAAGAGGGCAAAATTTATCGGCATTTGCGGCGGAATGCGTTGCTGAAGTAGGTGCGGTGGACGCGGCGGTATTTGTATCGGAGCCGGAGGCTGCGGACCGGGATGCGCGTACGACGATGAGGGTGTTGAGATTTGTGCAAGCGCTGGAGCGCAATGAAATACCCAAAGGCGAGAGGCTTCAGTTGCTGGCGGAATTTGTATCAGAAGCGAAGGGCGAGCAGGTGAGGCGTTTTGTAGACGCAAAGAAGTGCGGATTTGCGGGATCGGACAGGCTTCGGCTGACGATCGTATGCACGGAGCGCATCAAGAATTATTTTATGGTGCACAGCGCATTTGTGCCTGGGGTGACAGCCTTGTATGGCGAGCTATTGGGGGAGGGAGGGCAATCGATAGAGCGCTTGGAAGTGCCATCGCTGGAAGAAGAGCCCGGCGGAGCGTTTGGTTTTTTGGATCTGATTGAGATCTTCGGGGAGCGGGGGCAAATCCCCGTGGCGCTGGAAATGAAGGATGGGAGCCTGAGTTTAAACCCGGCGCCGCATGCGCGCTTTAGGCTGAATGAAATCAGCGCGATCTTTGCGTTGGTGAACTGGGGTTGATACCCCCTTGCATTTTCGCTTGAACCGTGATGATCGTAAACAGATACCACGCGCCTTTGGACCGTCTTGCCATTGACGTACAAGCGCGTGAACGGCCCACGGTGAAAGGCTGCGCGCATCATGAGAACTCGCACAATTCGACGCTGGTTAGGGGCGCTTTGTGTTGCGGGCACAATAGCGGTGTTTTCGGCGGGCGCATTCGCAGATGTGCCGCATACGATTACAAATCAAGGGCGGCTCTTCGACGCGGAGGACAAGCCTTATGATGGGCCGCTGAAGGTCGCGTTCGCTGTTTATGATGCAGAAAATGCGACAGTGCCGATCTGGAGCGAAGAGCACGAGATCGTCTTTGATGACGGTTATTTTTCGGTGTCGCTTGGGTCGATCGTGCCTTTTGATACGAAGATTTTCGATGGGTCGCTTCGCTTTTTTGGAATCGCGATCGATGGCGGCGATGAGCTTTTGCCGCGCTCTCCTGTGCAGAGTGTGCCCTATGCATTGCTGGCTCAGGATGTCAATGGAGATATTCATCCTCATACGGTCACGGTGAATGGCACGGAAGTGATCAATGAGAATGGTGAGTGGGTGGGGCCGCCGACGGGATTGGTTGGAGCGACGGGGCCAACCGGGCCGACGGGGCCTGCTGGGGCGCCTGGTATTGATGGAGCGGTGGGGCCTGCTGGGCCGGCGGGCGCGACAGGCACAACGGGTACGACGGGCGCAACGGGTGCAGATGGTCTAATGGGTCCTCCGGGGCCGGTAGGTCCGGTGGGGCCGATTGGTCCGATAGGAGCCACGGGTGCGACAGGCTCAACGGGCGCGACGGGCGTGGACGGTCCAATCGGTCCAGTGGGTCCAATGGGTCCAATGGGTCCGACGGGCTCAACGGGTGCGACAGGCGCAGATGGCCCAATAGGTTTAATGGGTCCGACAGGTTCAACGGGTGCAACAGGCGCAGATGGTCCGATCGGTCCAGTGGGTCCAATGGGTCCAATGGGTTCGACGGGAGCAACAGGCGCAGATGGCCCAATGGGTTTAATGGGTCCGACGGGCGCGACGGGTGAAACCGGGGCAATAGGCGCAACAGGCGCGACAGGCGCAACAGGCGCAGATGGCCCAATGGGTCCAATCGGGCCAATTGGTCCGACGGGAGCAACAGGCGCAGATGGCCCGATGGGTCCAATGGGTCCGACGGGAGCAACAGGCGCAGATGGCCCAATCGGTCCAGTGGGTCCAATGGGTCCGATGGGCGCAACGGGTGCGACCGGTGCAGATGGTCCAATCGGTCCAGTAGGCCCGATGGGTCCGGCGGGAGCCACAGGAGCGACAGGCGCGGATGGCCCGATGGGTCCAATCGGTCCGACGGGAGCCACGGGAGCGGTCGGTCCGATGGGTCCCCAAGGCCCTATAGGTCCAGTTGGTCCGGCGGGAGCGACCGGTGCGACCGGTGCGACAGGAGCGACAGGCGCTACAGGAGCGACAGGCGCGACGGGAGCCACAGGAGCGACGGGAGCGACAGGCGCCACAGGTCCAACGGGCACCACAGGTCAAGATGTGATTACAACCTTTGGTACGGGTGGTCTAACGGTTGCCCCTGGAACGGCGTTTACCCTGGTTCCCGGCCTATCCCTGAACGTTACGGTACCGGCCAACTGCAAAGTGGTTGTATCCAGCCACGGCGCCATGCAAACCACATCGGCTTCCACATCGGGCTTCAGCATTGTGGATGTGGTGCTTCAAATCGACGGCGTGACCGTTCCCAATGCGGGATTTAACCGCGTTATCGCGGCCAACAATGGCGGCGTCACAGGCGTCTTTGAATATTGGGGCTTTACGACGGTTCCCACCGTTTCAGCCGGAGCCCACAGCTTCACCATTGTCTCCAAGGGCGTGGGCATCGGCTCCAATGCCACCGTCAGCGGCGATAATACAAGCGTATTGCAAGGCGAATTGACAGTCACCTTTGTTAAATTGTAGGCGCTTGGGCCGTTATTTTATTGGATCGGGTCTTCATTCGAGAGGGTGAAGACCCAATTTTTTATTATTTTATTATTTTATTGTCTTGTTATTGGCCTTGTACGGCGCCCGTTATGCCGCCGTTGACCCGCTCGCCCTTGGCATTTTCAGCCGCGCCCTGCTGAGGCGAAGGCTGGCCGAGCACGTAAAACATTTTGTACTTGCTATTTTTCGCGAGCGTTCCGCCGTTCACCAGCTCGGTGGACGAATGCCCCTTGAGAGGCGCTTTTTGCGGTCCTTCTTTGCCTTCGGCCACGAGCAACCCGCCCGCGTCGCATCCGAATGTGCCGAGCGAAACACCGAGCATAAGAGCCGCTGAGCCAAGCGCCGCGCGAAATACAAAAGGCATAGCAAGCAGTCTACCGAACAACCTTCAATGCGATCAAGGCTTCTTTGTTTTTTTCACGATCACAAATTGAACGCGCCGATTTTCTTTGCGTCCTTCATCCGATTCATTGGAGGCAATGGGCGCTTTAGAGCCATAACCCTTGGCAATTAGCTTCTTGGTTGGAATGCCTCGTTTCACAAGCCAAAGCCTTACCGCCTCGGCTCTGCCCTGCGAAAGCTCGGCGTTGAACGATTCAGGCCCGGTTACATCGGCATGCCCCTGAACCTCAATCAAATCGATCTCGGGATGATCGAGAATCGCATTGCGCACCTCGGTCAACAGCGCATCTGAAACGGGGTCTATCGTTTGATCGAGCGTCAATTGGCCGACCTTGAATTGCACCTGGGATTTGATGACGATCTCGGTTTCGGTCACGGTGATGTGCGGACAGCCATGCTGTTTTGGATCTTGATCGGGGCCTCCGCGCACATCGGGACAAGCATCTTCCGCATCGATCACGCCATCATCATCCCGATCGGGCGGACAGCCGTTTTTCTTTGGGTCTTCGTTCTTTTTGCCGGGCACTTCCAAACAAGCATCGTCCGCATCGAAAATGCCATCGCTGTCTTTATCGGGCGGACAGCCATTTTTCGCGGGATCGTCGTTGGCCTCGCCCGGCACCTTGGGACAAGCATCCTTCGCGTCAACGACGCCGTCTTCGTCGGTATCCTTAGGGCAGCCATTTTTCCTTGGGTTCTCGCTTCGTTCCCCAGGCACATCGATACAGGCATCTTCGGTATCGAACACATCATCGCCGTCCCGATCCTTGGGACAGCCATGTTTATTGGGCTTCGCCGACGCAATGCCCGCGGTTTTCGGACAAGCATCTACGCTATCGGCAATCCCGTCTTTATCGGTGTCAGGATCGGACGCTGCCCGGGGCTCATAACCTATGGAGCCAACGGCAAAAAATGTAGGCGTACCCCAGCCCTGCGATAGCCCAGGCCCCACACCCAAACCGGCCACCATAAATCCCAAGAAACGATATTTAGCCCCGATTAAAAGCTCTGCGGAAACAGGCTGGGCCAGGCTAATTTTGGCCGTTTGCGTCTCCAGCAGCGCATCATTGGAAAAAGGTATTCCAAGCGATAATTCAGGCCCGACTTGCAGCGCGTATTCTTCAAACACCACCGCCGCGCCCATATTCAAATCGAATGAACTTGGCCGCGACGAAGCGCGCAATGTTGTTCCCGCCTGAACGCTATACAAAAGCCATTGGTGTTTTCCACCGAAGACCAAATGCGGAAACCCCCTCACAGAGCCATCGCCCGCATAAGAACCCGATGGCCCGGTGGGCACATATAAATAACCGCCGAGCCCGATCTGAAACAGCTCGGTAGGCCCGCCTAGAAGCTTTGCCCGCGCGCCGATCCGGAGATCGCCGGCTTCCGCCGAGCCCGGCGATTGAAGGTTTACGCCCACCACCGTCGGGCTATCCCCCGATTGAGCGAGCGCAAAAGGCATATCGAGCGATACCAAAAAACGCTCGTACAGCGCGAGCGAGGCATTGAGATGAAGATAGGTTTGCTGCGCGACAACGGTATTGCGGGTATCGCCTTGTTGAATGGATAAGGGATGATAGGCGAAATCGACAATGAGATTGGCGCGGGGAATGAGATGTCCTTCAATCCAGGGCGAAGCCACGCCAAATTGAGCATCGCCGGCCGGTGGGGGCTGAAAGCGTTCCAGCGCGCCCGTGATATTGAGGTTGTCTTGCGCCGAGGCCGGATGGGCCAGCAGCCAAGATGCGGCGGCGAGGATACAGGAGGGCAATGCTCTCATAGGATCGGATATCCCGGCGCGGAGCTGCGCAAGCTTCAGAAGACCGCGTAGAGCCAAGGTGTGTCAAGCGAAAGACAAGTGTGAGCTTGACATGGATCGGCTTGCTGAATATGAGCGCGTCACCTATGAAAACCACACTTCGGCTCAAGCCCTCCAGCGGCAAGCTTTTGGTACCACCCGAGACGAACGGGTCAGCCTGCCTAGCCTTTCCTGAGGAAAGCCTGAAGTTGATTTTCACGCTGGCTCAGCGCGGTGATGAATACGCGGGTGTCATGGCTCTTAGCGTCGAAACATAAACGGCTCCGCGCGACGGGGAATATTGGAACTGGCCCTATCTCTATCCCCATCCAAGCCAGTATCGGGCCAGGAATAATCAAAGCCCACCGATTGTCCAAAGCCCGCCTCTCTTGTTATGAGCTCGGGCACTCAACTGAAACCGGATCGAAAAAACCATGCATGACGTTCGCGCGCTCAACGAGCTTGTCGCCAAAGAAAGCGCTTTTATCGACAGCCTCACATCCGAGGTATCCAAAGTCATCGTCGGCCAAAACTATATGATCGAACGCATCTTGATCGGCCTGCTCACAGGCGGTCATGTGCTGCTCGAAGGCGTCCCGGGATTGGCCAAAACCTTGACGGTGCGAACCCTCTGCGACGCTATCCAAGCCAAGTTCTCACGCATTCAATTCACGCCCGATCTCTTGCCCGCCGACTTAATCGGCACCGTCATCTACAACCACCAAAAAGGCGAATTCACCTCAAAACTCGGCCCGATTTTCGCCAATTTGGTGCTCGCCGACGAAATCAACCGCGCCCCCGCCAAGGTGCAGAGCGCCCTGCTCGAAGCCATGCAGGAACGCCAAGTCACCATCGGCGATCAGTCCTATAAATTGCCCGAGCCCTTTGTCGTGATGGCCACCCAAAATCCCATCGAACAAGAAGGCACCTACCGCCTTCCAGAAGCTCAGGTCGATCGCTTTATGCTCATGGTGAAGGTCGGCTATCCATCGCGTGCCGAAGAACGCCAGATTATCGATCGCATGACGGGCCTTGTGGAATCCAAGGCCACCCATGTCACCACACCCGAACAACTGCTCGCGGCCCGCAAAGTCGTAAAAGATGTGTACATGGATGACCGCGTCAAAGATTACATCGTCGATGTGGTCTTCGCGACGCGCGAACCCGGCCAAAAAGGCATGAAAGAACTCTCGAGCCTCATCGAGTACGGCGCAAGCCCCAGGGCCTCCATCGCCCTCGCCTTGGCCGCGCGCGCCCATGCATTTTTAAGGCACCGAGGCTATGTCACTCCCGAAGACGTAAAAGCCATCGGGCCTGATGTCTTGCGCCACCGCATCGTGCTCACCTACGAAGCCGAAGCCGAAGAAGTCACGTCGGAACAGATTGTCCGGCGCGTATTCGAGGTGGTCGAGGTGCCGTGAGCGAAACGGTTCGAAAGCAGAAATCGGCGCCTTTGGATCCCGAGCTTTTAAAACAGCTCCGGGCGATCGATATCCGCACGCAAAGACTGGCCAACGAACAGCTCTCGGGCACCTATTCATCGGTGTTTAAAGGCCAGGGATTAAGCTTTCGCGAAGTGCGCGCCTATATGCCGGGCGACGATGTGCGCTGGATCGACTGGAATGTGTCCGCGCGCATGAACGAGCCTTTTGTCAAGGTATTCGTCGAAGAGCGCGAGATGACGGTGATGCTCGTCGTCGATGTGTCTCAAAGCGAATTGTGGGGCACCAAAAGGGCATCCAAGGCCCGCGTGGCGGCTGAAGTGAGCGCGCTGTGCGCCTTTTCTGCGATTAAAAACAATGACCGCGTGGGCTTGGTTTTATGCACCGATATCGTGGAAAAGCTTGTTCCGCCGAAGAAGGGCGATAACCACGTGATGCGTGTGGTGCGCGAGATTTTGGGCCACAAGCCTCAGTCGACGGGCACCAATTTAAAACTCGCCTTAGAAACGCTCTCCAAAGTCGCCAAACGAAGAAGTGTCGCTTTTGTCGTGAGCGATTTCTTCACCTCCGGCTATGAACGCGCCTTGTCCCTGGCCTCGGCCAAACACGATGTGATCCCCGTCGTGCTGCTCGATCCCCGCGACTTTGAACTGCCCAATGTCGGCCTCGCCACCTTTGAAGATCTCGAGACCGGCGAAGACATTATTGTGGATACGGCCGATCCAAAAGTGCGCGCCCATTACGCGAAGGCCATGCACAAACTTCATCTCGATCGGGACAAACTCTTTAAAAAACTTTCTTTGGATTCGGCGCTGATCCGCACCGATCAAAGCTTTGTGTCGCCTCTTCGGGAACTCTTTGCCAAGCGCGCAAGGAGGTTTTCGAGATGAAGCGCTTTTTATTGCCGCTATGCGCTGTTCTTGCCGGCGCTTCCATCGGCGCCCGCGCGATGGCCGACGATCCTCCCGATGCGGGCAAAATATGGGCGTCCTGCACCGAACATCTGCCCAAAGGCGCCGTCCGCCCCGAAATGACCGAAGTCTTTCCAGCCCAGGGCCTCTCGGGCTATGCGGCCGAGCTTCAAATCAGCGTCGTTCATGGCAAAGGCGAAACGGTTCTGCCCGACGGCCTGCGCATTCAAAAACAAAGCGATGCGGCCAAAGCCTTGGAAGAAGCCCATTTCGTGATCCCCGAACCCGATGGAGGCGCGGGCTTTAGCATCAGCACCGAAGGCACCGAAACCCAAAGCACAACCAAAGTCCGCATTCCCTTCGTGCCCCTGCCTCCCGATCCAGGCCGCAATTATATGGTATTGCCGCCCATTCCCATCGCCATTGCCAGGGCCAGCGGCGAATATATAACGATTTGCTCTGAGCCTCATCCGATTGTTATTGAAGATCCCATTGCCAACGAAGCCGATCCTAAAGTTAAACCCAATCCTCCTCCGAGACCCCAGCGCGAAGAATGGGTAGCCGCCAAATATGCCGCTTTTGGGCTTACTTTGGTGACTGTGACGGCTTTGATCACGGCCCTGATTGTCAAACGCTACAAAGCCCGTCCCAAAACGATCGTATTGCCTCCCCCCAAACTCCCCTGGGATGCCGCGCTCGAAGAATTGGAAGCCATCCGCAGTTCGACCCTGCTCGAGGAAAAACGCTCCGCCGAATATTTTGACCGCGTAAGCGATTGCGTCCGTAAATATTTAGGCGCCCGTTATGGATTTGATGGATTGGAATCCACATCCGATGAAATTAGAATCGTATTAAAGCGCGTCTACCCGCCCGTGCCTGTACTCAAAGACATCGACCAATTTTTATCGGATTGCGATCTCGTCAAGTTCGCCCGCGTAGTTCCCATGGAAAACGAGTGTTTAGAAGCACTCACCCGGGGAGAAACGATCGTGAAGACAACCATTCCGCCGCCTTCGGTCCTGACCGAGCGGAAGCCCAAGGCGGGAGGGGCAGCATGAGCCGGGGCGCCCGAATTGTATTGGCTATTTTTGCGACGCTTATCGTGGCGGCGCTTTCCTTGATTTATCCCTTTATCATGCGGGGCTCGGCCTTTTTAGAGGCCAATTTTCAACAGAAATGGTTTTTGCTTGGGCTGATTGTGCTGCCCTTCGTTTGGTATTGGGGCACCTTTGCTCAAGATCGGCGAAAACCCAGGCTCCGCGTCGGAACCATCGCGCCTTTGGTTTCAGGTCCAAAAGGATTCCGGGCTCATCTTCGCGATTTGCCCGGTATTGTCCGCACGGTAGCTCTCGCGCTGTTAATCGTGGCCATGGCGAGGCCCGTTTCGGTTCTCTCCGACCAGAGCTCCGACGATAAAGGCATTGATATCGTATTGGTTCTCGATTTATCGGGCTCGATGCGGGCGGTGTTGGATGCCGATCCCAAAGATTTGCCCGGAGGCGCGCCTCAATTGCCCAAGGGCAAGCGGCTGACACGCCTCGATACGGCGAAAATCGTCATTAAAGATTTTATCGGCCGCCGTAAAACCGATCGCATTGGCGTCATCGTATTTGGCAAGAGCGCCTATGTGCTTTCGCCGCCGACGATGGACTATCACCTGCTCTCGCAAATGGTCTCGAAAATGACCTTGAGCGTTATCGATGGAAGCGCGACGGCCATCGGGGATGCGGTGGGCACGGCGGTGGCGCGGCTTCGCAGAAGCGATGCTCAATCAAAAGTGATTTTACTGCTGACCGACGGCGATTCCAATGCGGGGATGATTGCGCCCGATTATGCGACGCATTTGGCCACGACGATCGGAGCAAAGATTTATACGATTCAAATTGGAAGCGAAGACGAAGTGGATGTGGAAGACGGGGTCGATCTATTGGGGCAGCCCCGCTATGTGAGACATCGCTTTCCTGTGAATCCCGAGCTTCTTCGGCGCATGGCGCAGGCAACGGGCGCCGAAAGCTTTGTGGCGACCGACGGAAAGGCGTTGGCCGACAGCATGCACGCCGTGCTCGATCGCCTGGAAAAAACGAGGTTTGAAGCGACAATCGCCTCGTTTGAGGATCTGTTTTCGTTCTTGTTGATTCCCGGCGCGTTTTTGGTCGGTCTGGACGCTCTTTTGCGCTCGCTATTGCTGCGGAGGTTTCCATGAACTTCGCGGCGCCGATGTTTTTATTTGGAACGGCATTGGCCGCGCTTTTTGCGCTTTTGTTAATTGCCGGCGGACTTGGGCTTGCCCGTTCTCTCAAACTGTTTGGCGACCTGCCCCGCGTAACGGCGCTTGTAACATCGGACGCCAGCAAAAGACGCGCATGGAAAGGCGTATTGCTGGTGTTTGCGACAGCGCTCGTATTTGTCGCCGCGGCGCGCCCTCAATATGGAAAAGGCACGCGCCTCGTACCGGCCACCAATTTGGATGTGGTGCTGGTGCTCGATTATTCAAAAAGCATGTATGCCCGCGATGTCGAGCCTTCGCGTATTTTTAGGGCCAAGGTCGAAGTGGCGAGGTTAATTAAAGAATTGGAAGGCGCGCGTTTCGGGGCCGTTGCATTTGCGGGCGAACCCATGGGTTTTCCGCTTACGGCCGATGGAGCGGCCATTGCTCAATTTTTAAGAAGGCTCGATCCCAACGATATGCCCGTGGGCGGAACGGCCATTGCGCGGGCCTTGGATCAGGCGAGAGAGCTGTTAAATCGCGATCCCAAAAGCGCCGAGCATAAACGGGTGGTGGTGCTGATCACCGATGGAGAAGATTTAGAAGGCGATCCGGTGGCGGTCGCGTCGGCGCTCGGTCAAGAGGGCACCACGGTGCATGTGGTGCAGATTGGCGGAAGAACGCCCGAGCCCATTCCCGAAGTGGGCGAAGATGGTCAAGTCTCGGGCTGGCGAAAAGATCGCACTGGAAAGCTGCTGACGACGGCGCTTTCGGCCAAAGGCGAGGCGCAATTGGGCGCCGTGGCCGCCGCAACGCCTCAAGGTCAGGTCATTCGCGCCGAAAAAGGATCGACGGGCATCGATACCATTACAAGCGAATTGAAACGCCAAATGAAAAGCGAGCTGTCCGAGCGTGTGGAAACGGTATACGCCGATATTTATTTCTATCCGCTTGGATTGGCGATCCTTCTGTTGATTGTCGAAGTATTTTTGGGCGAAGCCAAAAAGAGAATGCCTTTCGCGCCCGCAACGGCGTTTACCGTTACATCCGGCCCGGCGATTTCATTTCCCAATCCGGCCGCATTGCCTAACCAATCCAATCAAAAATCTTCCAAGCCCAAAAAAGAAAAACAAAAGGATATTTCCAAAGCACCTTTAGATCCCAAAGATGTCTCGCCCTGGGCTTCATTTCCGCCCTCGAAAGATGCGCGCGAGGCCCGCACCAGCCCGCCCGTGCGCGGGGACAGCGAAAATCCCTGGGTCAAACATGCCGGTCCGGGCAAGGAGAAGCGCCGTGAACGCTAAATCCAAACCTAGGTTGGAACGCTTTAAAACGCCGGTGTTGATGGCGCTTCTGCTTTCCTGGGTCGCGGGCGGGCTTAGCTCTTCGCTGATCGGCTGCGATGGCTGGAGTCCAAGCTCGCCCTTTGAACGCAATTCGCCCAAGGTCAACGAAGCCATCGCGCATCTCGACGCGGGGAATTTTGAATCGGCCGAACAAGTCTTAACGAGTTATTTGGGCACCGGCCCTTGTGGAGACGCGGGCATTGGATTGCCCGACAGCGTGCGCCAAAAACCCAATGGCTCTTTTGATTTGGGACTCACGCTCTTTCATCTCGCCGAGCGCTATGGAAAGCGTTTTGGAGAAGAAGAGCCGCCTTCGGAAGATCCAGCCGATCAGGCCCAGGCCGATCTGCGCAACCTCGAGATTGAATGCGCGCTGATTATTGTGAGGGCAATTGCGGCCGATCCGAGCGTGCCGCCGGAGCTCCGGGCGAGGGCGCGGTATTTAGCGGGCAATTTAGAATTTATGCGCAGGCGCTATGAACAGGCCGTGGAAGAGTACGATCAAGCGCTGGGCATTGTGCCGGGTTTGGATGAAGAGACGGGCGCCGATGGAATTGGCCGGGATGCGGCGTGGAACCGGGCGATCGCGCTCCGGCGCATTCAAGACCAGAAAGATGCCTCGCCGGACAGTCCAGACGGCGACGATGGCAGCGATGGAGCCGATGCGCCGGATAGTCAGGATGCGCCGGAGGACAGCCCGCCGGATGCGCCGGACGGAGGCGAGGATTCGGGCGATGGGGATTCGGGGGACGAGCCCGATGCGGGCGAGGATTCTGGGCAGGACGGCGGCGATGGAGGCGATTCGCCGGCGGATGCGGGAGGCGATGCCGGTCAGGATGCGGGCCAAGATGGAGGGCAGCCCGAGCCCAATCAAAAGAGCCCTGAAAAGCAGCCTGCCACGCCCGATCGCCAGCAGGACGAACGCATTTTGGAGCAGCTCGAGGAAGCGCCGACCTATCAAGAACAAGAAGCCAAAAACCGCGCGGGTCAGCGCCGTGTGGGCCGGGCGATGGAGGACAAATGATCGGCCCGGCCAAGAAGAAAGCCTTGGTTTCAGGCGCATATTTGGCCTGGATGCTGAGCACCGCTTCCTTTTCGGCCATCGGCCTCGCGCCTGCTCCTGCATATGCTCAAAGCCAAGATCTCGACATCAGCGCGCAGGTAAGCTCGCCTCAAGTGGAAGTGGGTGAAGCATTTACGATCGAAATGAAAGCCTTAAGCGCCAATACGGGTGAATCGCCCAGCGATCCAGAATTAAGGGTGCCTGGAAGCTTTAAAGTCAGCGGACCCAGTGTGGGCACCCAATCCTTTATGCAAATCGGTCCAGGCGGCATGGTTTCTAAAATGGGAATCAGCGCGACCTGGCAATTGATGGCTTCTAAACCCGGGAGTTTTACGATCAACGGGCCGACGGTGATGTGGAAAGGCCGGCGCGTAAAGGCCAATCGTTTAACGGTCGATGTCGTGCCCGAGGGAACGCGGCCCAAACGCCCTCAAAACCCATTTCTAAGGCCGGGAGGGCCGGGCGGGATATTTAATACAATTCCTTGGCCATTCGGTGGTATTGAAGAGCCTGCCGAGGAAGAAGACGATCGGGCCTCGGAAAATAGCGAGCTCGCAATGAGCAAAGCGCCCGATAAAAATCTATTTGTGCGCACCATTGCCGATAAAGATACGGCGGTCATCGGCGAGCAAATCAATCTTTCTTTTTATATTTATTATCGTGTTGATTTCGAAATGACCGAACGGCGCGAGGCACCGCTTTCCGATTTTGTGCGGGTGGGGCTGCTTCGGAATCCAGGCACCGATCCTCCCGTCATCGCCGTCGTTGAAGGCCGGAGGTACGCGGTGCGCCTGCTCGATCGCATCGCGGTCTTTCCGGTGCGGGCGGGCGAGCTTCACACGGGCGTGATGAGCGCGCGCTTTACAGGCCGCAAGGTGGGCGCGCGGGTGCTGAAAGAATCCAACGATGTGCTGATCCGCGTGAGCGAGCCTCCGAGCGAAGGGCGTCCTCCGGGTTATGCGCTGGGCAATGTCGGCGTCTTTTCAATGACGGGTATTGTCGAGCCCAAGAGCATCCCTCAAGGCGGTTCGGTGGCCGTAACCCTTAAAATCTCGGGCACGGGCAATTTCCCTCAATCGCTGAAGCTGCCCGAGCGCACCGGACTTTCATTTTCCGATCCCGAAAAGCGCGAGTCCATCGAGCCCGAAAACGGCAAGATCAGCGGCTTTCGAACCTTTGGTTATGTGGTGAAGGTCGATCAGCCGGGCTCTGTGAATTTGGGTCAGGTGGAGCTGCCTTATTGGAATCCGGTCTCCAAGCGCTACGAGGTCGCCAAGACCGATTTGGGAACCATTTCCGTTCAGCCCGCGGCGCCTTCTCCTTCGGGTTCGGGAACGGCTCAAGGCCCGCGGGATACAGCCCAAGGCGAGCGGCCCTCCACCGATCCGCTCACCTCGCTTGCGCCTCTTCGAAACGCGCTGGGCGCCTATGTAAAACCCAAAGATCCCCTGCTCGATGGATCGCGTTTTTGGATTGGCCTCTTCGCGCCTCCATTGGCGTTTGCCGTATTCAGCTTGGGTTCCAATGCAGCCCGGAGAATCGCCGCCCAAAAGGCGGCCAAGAAAGACGCGCCCAAAACCTTGAGCGAACAGGCGATGGAACAAGCCAAACAAGCGCGTTCGCAGCGCAACACCAAAGATCTATCGGCGGCGCTGGAGCGGGCGATGTACGCCGCCGTGGAACATGCGGCGGGACTCAAGGCGAGGGGCGTTTTGCTCGATGAGCTGCCCAAGGAGCTTACAGCGCGCGGTCTTTCCGGTACCGATGCCGATGCGGTGGCCGATGTGCTGAGGCGCTGCGCTTCGATGCGCTTCGATCCCGACGGCGGCTCGAGCCGCGAACACGCCGATATCTTCGCTCAAGCCGAACAGCTCATCGCATCGCTGCTGAGGCGCAAGGCCGCATGAATCCGAGGCGCGCATCTTCGGTGTGGATATTCAGGGTGTGCGCCCTCGCGCTCGTCCTTTCGGCGCTGCTCTCGAGAGAAGCCGCCGCAGCCGAAAACGCCGAAAAAATAGCTCCCGAACAGCGATTTACACAAGCCACAGAAGCGCTGTCCCGCGGCGAATACAGCGCGGCCATCGATCAACTGGAAGCCTTGGCCGACACGGGTTTCGCGCATCCCGATGCCAGCTTTAACCGCGGTCTGGCCTATGTGCTGCGGGTGTCGTCTCGAGCCGAAAGACTGGGCGATTTAGGTCAAGCCGCGGCGGCCTTTGAAGAGACGCTCTTGATGAGGCCCAATGATTCGGCGGCCGAGCAGGCGCTCGATACGGTAAGGGCCGAGGTAACGCGGCGCCGCTCGCGCAAAGCCAAGGATTCGATCGATGTGCGCCCGACGCTGGACAGGCTGGTGGTCGGTTTGGGTTCGGAACACAGTTTCGGATTGGCCGCCGTCGCGGCATCGATCCTATTCACAATAGGCTTGTTTTTACGAAGAAAACCCCAAGGCCCCGCCCATGTCGCGGGCAGCATTTTAGCGCCCACGGCCTTGGCGGCGATGCTCGCTCTCGTCCCGCTCACCTACAAAGCCCGCGATTTAAGACTCAATACCCGACCGGGCGTCATCGTCGCGCCTGAAGTGTATTTCACCGATGAAAACGGCACAGCCTTGGGTGGCGATCCCATCCCCGAGGCGGCGGGCGTCGAGACTCAAAAACGCACGGCCAGCCTTATTTTCGTGCGCTGGGGAGCTCGTGAAGGATGGGTTCCGGCACAGGGTGTGCGGCTATTGTTTCAATAAGGACAGCCCCTAAATAGGCGACATACCCCACTCATCCGAGGCTCTATTTGCCCTCGCGGCTGTGCTAGCGTCGGCGCACCGTGTGGGTTCGACGCGCCGCCATCCGTCCTGTTCCTGCGTACGCTCAAATATCAGCGCGCGCGCTGTCGGACGTCGAAGAGAGCTTGGCGGACGACGACATCGACTCGCGGCACCGGCTCGATGATGCGTTTGCCCGTTTCGAACAATCGCAGCCCGCGCTGGCCGAACGCATTGCGAACGCGCTTTCAATCGTGCACGACGAAACGGCGCTGGCGCTCGGCTATTTTCTGACGCTCTCGGTATGGATGTCCTTCGACGCGACCTTTGCAAGTGACTTAAAAGAAGTTGGCGAGACCGAGCTGAACGGCGTTGAAGAAGCGTATTCGCTCGATGAGCAATTGCGCCTGGCCGATCCGGCGGAAGCGCTGGATACCGATGATGTGATTGCGATGGAGCAGCCGCATATTATGACCTTTGTAAACGATCATATTGATGCGGCGCTGGAAGCCAATGATCACACCGCCGATGTGGACGATGTGCATGCGATTTTTAGGGTGGTGCTGATTGAGGTGCTGGCGCTGAGTTATTCGGTGCGGGCACCGTCGAATTGGACAGCGCCCGCCACTGAATTTCAGGCTTAACGGGAAGCGAGCACCAGCTCGAAAGCGGGCACGGTGGCTGTGGCGCCGCTCGGCATTTTTACTTCGCGCTTCACCGTGTGAATGGCATCCAAAACGGCGACCATATCCCTAAAGGGCAATTTGTCGTCCGCGTGCAATACCGCCTGATCGCTCTTTTTATCGCCCGCCGCGCGATGTTCGCCGCTCTTCGACCATTCGGCTTCAATCGCCTTCGCCAAATCCGGGTAACGCACAAGATCGCTTCCGCCGACGGCAATTCCCTGCTTGGGCACGTTCATTTCGCTCATTACCGTCGCGCCCTGCTTCCACACCAGGCCAAAACCATCGTCCCGGATATGCACATGCAGCGACTTTTCAGGCGGAGGACACTGCTCTCCACAGCCGCTCTGGCCAGGGACTTGCGTATTGGCCGAAATCCTTGAATTGGTTACCCACACGGCCGTAATTAACAAAAATGCAATCGTAACCATCAGCAAATCGATAAAGGGAATCATATTGATATCGCTGTTGGTTGAACGCTTTTTACCGCCGCTGTCCCCTACGTCGACGCCGCCCATGATGGCCTCCTCAATGACAAATGCCCGTAACGCTTCCTAGGAGGACAGCCGCTCAACTTTGTTCCGGCGGTTTTTAAAATTTGTTTTAGATTTATTTTAACCTTTTAAATGCCCCACCACAGCATTTCATAGACGCGCATTTGCTTATCCTTGGAAAACAATACAATCAATTTATCGCCATCCACGTTGATTTTGTGCGCGGGAAATGAATCGGCAGGACAATACAATTGTTTTACAAAACCATCCGCGCTCATCCAAAACAAAACCGCGCCCAATCCTTCGCTTGGCCCATGGATAAGCACCATCCGCCCACCGCCCAGCACAAGAAAATCGAGCCATTGAAAGTTGTAATCGGCAAAGCGCTCGGGCGATGGAAAGTCTTCACCTAGATCGCGGAGCTCGGGCAAGTGAGCCCGCAGATGCTTGTACAAAAGGTCGTAGCGGACTTTGGACAGCCTGGGCAGTTTGCGATCGGCCGGCACGAATACGGCCAGCGAGCCGGGATCGAAAGTGGGCACTTCCACATGGGTTCGATAGCGATCCCCAAGCCTTGCTTGTTCCACTTCGTCATCGGACAAAGCCTTGAGCCACCATTGAAAAATCGAAAGCTCGGCCGTGCCAGCCTTGGAAATAAGCTCGATCTTCGATTCCCACAAAGGTGTGCGCACCAGCCACCGGCCTCGATGGTTTCGGACAATGCACTCGCCGGTGTACAGCACCCCGTGCATCACAAAGGTCGAAAACAGCGAAGGCTCTCCAGGCGATGCGGCCTGGGCCGAAAGCAGGCCATCGCGGGCCTCTTTCGTCAAAGCTTTGCCCAGCCGGTGAATGGACGCGTCTGAAAAATCGAGGTTCAGCGGTGTATCCGCGGCCAGCGCATCTTGGGCAAGATGGGCGAACACCAAAGCCCCCTCGCCAAGCTTCGCCAAAATAGAAGCATTATTGGCTGGATTGGCGTCGGTGGAGCGGGCCTTGGCCAGATCCGAGAGCAGCTCCTTTGGATAAAAAGGCGCGAAATAAAGCTCGAACAGGCGTTCCGCCGAAAGCTTCGATGCGCCCCCCGGCCTTGTTTCAACAGGATTTGCAGTGTCCACGCTAGAACATCTTCTTACGCTTGGACGACGCCAAAATTCCCAGCATCTCGCGGTATTTGGCCACCGTGCGCCGCGCGATCTTAATGCCTTCGTGATCTTCGAGCATCTTGACAATGGCCTGATCGCTCAGCGGATTGCCTTTGTCTTCGGTGCTAATCAGCTTCTTAATCGCTTGTTTCACACTTTCCGACGCAATGTCTTCTTCGTCGCCCACCCGGTGAATCGATGAATTGAAAAAATATTTGAGCTCAAACAATCCTTGCGGCGTATGCACATACTTATTCGAAGTCACGCGCGAAATCGTCGATTCGTGCATGTCCACCGCCTCGGCCACATCGCGTAAAATCATCGGCTTTAAATATCCAACGCCCTTCTCAAAAAATTCCCGCTGCTTCTCCACAATGCATTCGGTCACTTTAATAATCGTCCGCCGCCTCTGTTCAATCGCCCGGATCAGCCATTGAGCATTGCGCAGCTTCTCGCTGATAAAATCCTTCGCCTTGGGATCTTTCAGCATCTTCGAGGCCAAATTCTCGTTCACATACAGCCGCTGAAGCCCCTTGTCGTTATCCGTCACAATAAATTGATCGCCGTCCTTCACCACATACACATCCGGCGTTATCGCGATGGATTTGTCGTCCACTTCGCTGAAATTCCGCGCGGGAACGCTGTCGAGCTTCTGAATCTCGGCCACCGATTCCTTCACGTCATCCAGCGAAATCTTAAGCGCCTTCGCTATCGCCTGCAGATTGCGCCGCTCTACGTTGTGCAGGTGATCGTTGATGATCGCTAAGTCCACCGCGTCGTATCCCAAGACTTCCGCCTGCACCCTCAAACATTCGCGCAGATCCCTCGACGCAACCCCCACCGGATCGAAGCGCTGAATCATCGCCAGCACTTCCTCCGCATCCTCGGGATTTAAACCCGCTTCTTTCGCCAAATCTTCAAGCGTCGTATCCGGCTCGACTGTCCCATCGGCAAGTTCCGTCCCTTTCAGATCCAAATACCCGCGCTCGTCCAGATTGCCGATCACAAGCTCGGCAAAGCGCCGCTCGTTGTCGACGAAATCGCTCATTTGAAGCTGAAACATCAAATGCTCGCGCAGGTTCGACGGCCTCGTCAGGCTCTGCTCAATCGGCGGAAGCTCTTCGTGGTTGCCGCCCGAAAGGCTGCCTTCCCGGGACGGCCCCTGCATTTGCTTGTCTTCGATGTAGCGCTCCCAGTCGACTTCCTTCACCCGCTTGTCCATCTCGCGGACTGCAAGATCGCTGTTCTTCTCGCCCACCGCATCCAAGCCGTTATGCATGACTTGGTCCAACTCGTCCGGCGCGTTTTTTTGATTCTTGTCCCGCTCCGGCGTCCCCTTGGCGCCTAAATCGCCCTTGTTTTTGTCGAACATCCGGGGATCTGTCGCGTCATCCGACAATAGGGGGTTGCCATCGAGTTCTTTTCGTATCTCGTCGACCAGCTCCAGCCGGGATAGTTGCAAGAGCCGAATGGCCTGCACCAGTTGCGGCGTCATCACAAGCTGCTGCGACAACTTGAACTGGAGCTTCATCTCCATGCCCATTGGAACCCTCCTTCAATGACAGTGAGTCAGCGCTTTTTATTATGAGACAGCCTCTTGGCCGCTCAGCCCCCGCTCTCGCCGTAATGATTCCCATTAAAGATAGGGAGGGCGAAATTCGTGCCGACCGAACGAGCCAAGATGCCTAGGCCGAATTCTAACATTCCTTGGCTCGGCCCGGGTCTTGCTTCTTTGAGCCGGGCGTCAAATCTTCATCGGCCTCCATATGTAGAGTACATTTTATACAAATAGTTTTCTTGCCTACATTGTCAGAAAATCATCACAGCCAAATACAAAAAGTACCCACAGGGCATCTCCGTTACGACATCATCACGGCTCTGGGGGCCGGTGCGGAATCACGAGCACCGGTTTTTTGCTTTTGTCATTTGGGGTCGGTTGTGGCCTTGGTTTGGCCATAACTCAAAGCGAAAGCCATCGATTTGGCGGGTTTGCGATGAATATGCATGATGATACAACAGGGCGTTTTTCAGCGGTAAATTCGCTGGTTGAGGTGTTTGCCGAAACCACCCGTAAAGAGTGGTTTTTGCACCATTCGATTTTTGCAGGGCTTCCGGGTCATTGTGGCGTGCCCTTGCTCGCAGAGGCTGAGCTTCTGCATTTTAGGCGAAAACAACGGCTGTTTACGCAAGGAGAAGCCACTCGGCATTTTCTAATCCTAGGCTCCGGCTGTGTTCGCATCGAACGCGAAATAGGCACGCGGCGTGTTCCAATGCCGATTCGCGGCCCCGGTGATTGTCTGGGCGAAACGGCACTGGATGCGCAGTATCACCACGCTTGCGAGACAGCGACGGCGCTCTCGGACACAGAAGCTCTGGCGGTGCCCATGAATGCGCTGGCCCACTTGATGTCCCAGGATGCAGATTTACGCCGGGTTTTGTTTGTTCAGCTCGATCGGGGGCGGCTTCGGGCTGAGCATTGGCTGGAATCGCTGTTGTCTCTCGATGTGGAAGGCCGTATTGCTCAGGTGCTCATCGATGCGCTTGCGCTCTTTAGCGAGCCTCATTCTCAAGGTCAGTTAATCGCGGCTCCGCTCACGCATGCCGATTTAGCGGGCTTAATCGGTTCAACCCGCGAAACGGTGACGCTGACGCTGGGAAAGATGAAGCGCACAGGCGTGATCGATTTTTACAAGCGCAGGGTGGTCGTTCGGGATCTCAATGCGCTCAAGCAGTGTTTAAAACCAGCTTAATTTCCCAAACACCGGCGGCGGGCGATGAATGACAAAAGGCCTTTTGCGGGCCTTTTGTGGATGTGTTCGGCCTGCATTCTCTTTGCGTCCATGAATATTTTCGCGCGGCTTGCATCGGCCCAGATTCCCTGGGCCGAAGTGGGAGCCGTCCGCGCGGCCGTCGCTGTCGCGCTGACCTTGATCATTGCAAAAAGCCGGGGTGTACCGTTGATTCTGCGGGATCAGAACAAACAGAAGAACGCGTGGGCCCGGTCGATCTTCGGCACTTCAGCGATGCTCTGCACCTTCTATGCGTTGGGGGCTCCAGCCATTGCCTTGGGCGATGTGGTGACACTGGGAAGCCTCTCGCCTGTTTTTATCGCGCTGCTCGCGCCTAAACTGCTCGGCGAGCCCGCGGGCACATGGATATGGCTGGCCACGGGGCTGGCCACCTTGGGCGTCGCGCTTGTGGCTGGACCCACACTTCATATTTCAGGGCATTTGGCCTTGGTTTCGGTCGCAGGCGCCTTTTTTTCGGCCATGGCCATGATGTACCTGCGCAAGCTTTCGGGGCCTTCCACGGGCTCGAGTCCGGGCGAGGCGCGCGCAAACCCAGAAGCTGTCGTCATGCATTTCTCGTTGTTCGCAATGGCCGTGCTTTTGCTCATTGCCCTCCCCAAGCTGACCATCCCCACGCCCCGGGGAGCCCTCTGGCTCGTTGCGACGGGCATTTCAGGCGGCTTGGCCCAGCTTTCGATGACCCGCGCCTATGCCCTGGAGAAAGCCGCGCGTTTGGGCATTCTGGGTTACTTGACCGTGGTTCTCTCAAACCTGCTCGGCATTTTGGTCCTGCGCGAGCGTCCAACCTTGATCCAAATCGCCGGCACGCTGCTGGTGGTGGCGGCCGGTGTTCTGCCCACCTTGCTTTCGCATCCAGAAGAGCCGCGCCCAGCGAATTGATCATCAATGGCTTGAAAACCCAAGACTGTCCCGCGATGCTAGGCGCCCCATGAGTGTTGTCCGCAAGATCGCAATCAATACAGGCGGCGGCGATGCGCCGGGCCTAAACGCCGTGATTCGAGCCTCAACCCTTTCAGCCCTGGAAAGAGGCTGGGATGTGTGGGGTGTGCGGCACGGGTATCGTGGATTGCTTGAAAACTCGCCTGAAGAGCTGATCCGCCTCGATCGCATGAGTGTGCGAGGCATTATGCGCATCGGCGGAACGATGCTCGGCACGGCCAACCGGGGCGATCCATTTCATTATCCGACGCTCACCGGAAGCTCGGTGGAGCCCGAGCCTGTCGATCGGTCGGCCGAGCTGATTATGCGTTTTATTGAAGAGGGATTTGATGCGCTGATCGCTGTGGGCGGCGATGGTTCGATGCGCATCGCGCACGAGCTGTACAAGCAAGGTCTGCCCCGCGTGATCGGCGTTCCAAAAACCATCGATAACGATGTGTACGCGACCGACGTGACCTTCGGATTTGATACCGCTGTGGCGATCGCGACCGAGGCGATCGATCGCCTGCACACAACAGCCGAGGCACATGAACGCGTGTTCGTCGTCGAAGTGATGGGCAGGCACGCGGGCTGGATCGCTTTGCATGCAGGGATTGCGGGCGGGGCGGATGCGATTTTGATCCCCGAGATTCCCTTTCGGATTGAATCCGTTGTTGAAAAGATATGGGCGAGGGAAGCGCGCGGGCGGCGGTTTTCGATCATCGTGGTGGCCGAAGGGGCGCACTATCTAGAAGGCGAACTGATCATCAAACAGGCAGCCGATCCTTTTGGGCGCGTGGCTGTGCTGGGCGGAATCGGCGAGAAGGTGCGAATCGATCTCGCGCAGCGAACGGGCAGGGAAACCCGCTCGATGGTACTTGGACATCTGCAGCGCGGAGGGGCGCCGACGATGTTCGATCGTTTGCTTGCACTGCGTTATGGAACGGCGGCGGTGCGCTATTTAGGCAACTCCAAGGAAAGCGGAATGGTTGCGCTGCGCGACAATGAGATTGTGCTGGTGCCCCTGGAAGAAGTGACCAAGAAAACCAAGACTGTGCCCCTCAACTGCGACACGGTGACGGCGGCGCGGGAAATGGGCATCTGTTTTGGCGATGAAAAGGGCGGAACGTTTAAGGGATAACCCATGAAAAAAGGGCAATTGCCCCTTCAGAAAAAGCCCTGAAAAAATATTAAAAAAAACACTAAAAAAAATATTAAAAAACGATTGCATCCTGCGGCGGGTTCGACTTAGGTGCGCGCCTATGTCAAACAAGCACCCCCGCACACTCATTGGAATGTTCATCTTGCTCGCCGGCCTTGCGCTCAGCGGGTGTTCCAAGCCCGAAGACGCGCTCATCGGGACGTGGAAGATCGACGTGGACGCGACCGTGGCTCAGGATGAGAAGCTCAAGGCGATGCCGGAAGATCAGCGCAAGATGGCCATGGATATGGCCAAGGGGCTGTTCAAGGAAGCGAGCTTTGAGTTCACGAAGGATGGCAAGATGGTTGCCAACTTCATGGGCAAGAAGGAAGAGGGCGAGTTCAAGGTGAAGTCAGCCGAGGGCGGCAAGATTGTGCTGAGCACCAAGGGCAAGGATGGCAAGGAAGAGGATGTGACGGTCGAGGTGAAGGATGGGAAGATGACCCTCGGGACGAAGGGTCAGAATCTGTACCTCGTCAAGTAGTATTTTAGTATTTTGGTATTTTAGTGTTTTAGTGTTTTAGTATTTCGATTTATCATCGAAGCCCTGTCGTCCGCGCGGGTGGTTTGCTGCGCGGGGGATGGGGCTTTTGTGTTTCTCTCCCTTGGTGCTGGGGCTCTTTAATTCTATCGAATTGAACTACGCTTGATCAGGCGCGCTTCGGCGCCCCATGCGCTGGGCGGGAAAAAATAAATGCCTCTTCAGGCCCCTACGGCTGCCCCAATACCCCCTTCGCCCTCTCGATAAACGCCGTCCATACAGGCAAATACGCATAGGTCGGACTCGTATCATCCGATGCCTGAACCGGACATATCGATCCCACAACTCCGCGATCCCCAAGCGATTTCAATAACGATAGCTCCCGAAGCCCAGGATATGCCTTCGCGTTGACCTGCTCGAACTTGTTGTTCGGGTTGCATAATGGACTGTCATTGTTGGGATTGGTGCACTCACAGCCAATCGTCCCCATGACCGTGCAGTCCTTCGGCTGCTTTAAGGGGAAAATACATGCAAATTGTAAATCCGACTGCTGCACCGATGTGTATTCATGGCCGTGTATCGGATCCGCATTGGCCGGCGAATTGGGCGGCGCTAATCCAGGCCGAGGATTAATCGATTCCACCATGTGCATATCCTTGGGGGGTATGTAATTCGCCGGATCACCCAGGATTTGATCCCATCCCGTCTCTCCATTCCCATCCGGCACCAATAACTCCGCCGCGTCCTTTACGCCCAGTTCGGGCATCGCTGGATTCCTCGCGATAAGCTGCCACGGTACTCCCACTATGCCTGTCATAAAGACCTTGTCCGGTGTGCGTATGTCTTTAATGTTATCCCCAAGGTTGAGATCCGAGTAAATCGGATTGTTTACGAGTTGCCCCGACCGATCGGGCACCATGGGCTGTGTTAGCCCCGCGGTATAGCGATCAATCGGATACATAAAATCAATGCCAAAACGCCGCTTCTGCTCAAAACAGCGCAAATTCGTCGGATCTTCAGCGTCCGTCAGCGCTATCACGTTCCCATTCCCATCGAGGCAAGACGGATCAGCCGGGCAATTCCCTGGCGGTTGGCCACAGGATCTACAGCAAGGATCGTTAGGATCTACCGCGCATTCCGCCCTCGGCCGGGGCAAATGGAATACCGTGCCGTTGGCATTCTTTAATTGATTTACATAGGGGAATTGACCAAATTCCTTCGTCGAGCAATCATTCTCGTCCGTTAGCATGAAGATCGCCAAGACCGAATCCGGCCTCAGGAAATCCGCCCGCTGCTGAAGTAATGCTTGATCGGTTCCCGCAGGTACAAAGATTCCATTCGCCATCGATATGGTATCGTAGGGCTCGGGATCCACCAAAAAGCGATACCAGGCTTCAAGCTGGCTTTCATAGCCGCATCCTATTTGTCCCACGCCCAATACCATGTCTTTAAATGAATTTCCCAGCGCAACCATATCGTCCGTGCCCGCCGGCATGCTCTGCTTGAGCGGATCCCAATTTAAAAACCCTTGGTTTTCATAGGTCGGTATCACATCCCCCGTACAGGGATTTTTGCGGGATAAAAGATGTCCCCGGTCGTTGTTGCTGGTATTGGGCTGACCATTGCACGTAAAGATCTCGCTCGCAGCACAAGCATCCGAACCATGCCCCCCAATGCTGGATGAAATCACGCCGATATGCATATCGGTGATAGGGGCATGGAGTCGCGAGCTTCCGGCGGGACAATCGCAGAACGAGGGATCGGCCGGCTGATTGGGAATGGGTGTTCCAGTGGCATCCACACAAGGAGGATGAGCAAGGGATTCCACCAACTTAGCGACAACCAGCGAGAGCACTTCTTGTTTATCGGCCATTGACCTGGAGTTATCGATCTCAAAGACAATATCCATGCGCGGCCCACTGCAGGCATTGGCGCTGCCTCCACCGCTGCCTCCACTACCTCCCGTGCCGGAGTTGCCGCCGGTATTGCCACCGCCTGTGTTGGTTCCGCCCGAGCCTGCCATTCCTTCGCCACCCGCGCCGCTGCTGCTGGAGGAACTTTGAGAGGTGCCCGTGGAACTGGAGGACCCGCTGTCCCCGCACGCCGCGAACAAGGCGAGCGCGCCAAAGGGGAGAAAGAGTGCGGTTTGCCCGAAAAGCTTGTAGCGCATAAATAAAAAACCTTTCCTGAAGGGATTGAATCCCGAAGACGAGTATGCATCGGAATGCCTCGCGGGGATAGGAAAAAAAATAGGGCCGATGGATGGGGTGGGTCCTGGGGCGGCTGACGTTTCCCAGAACCGTTCTGCACAGCGGGTGCGGGAAGCGATCGATCGGGCCTGTGCGGCGTAGCAGAGGGTACAGAGGCTTTCTACGCGCACTGTGCGGCGTAGC
>CAZICM010000069.1:2253-5653 GCA_964537685.1 uncultured Polyangiaceae bacterium | reverse complement strand
GCAGAGGGTACAGAGGCTTTCTACGCGCACTGTGCGGCGTAGCAGAGGGTACAGAAAGCTTCCTGCATCCATTGTGCAGCGTAGCACAGGCAAATTCGTGGGAATTTCTCGCGGAGACCAGGAGGGGTAAGACTAGAGGGCGGGTTTTTGTGGCGTGTCTCGGCCGCTTAGCGGATGGTTTCGCATTTACATTTCCACGCTGGATCGGCATTGGGTGGGCTGGTGGGCGCGGTCCATTCGAGTTCCTTGGGAAAATCCTTGGGCATGGCGGCGGTTGCGGGAGGCTGGCCGCATTGTTGGGACTGTTTGGAGCCGTTGATCATTGAGATGGTTCCTGGTTTACAGGTGATGCGCACCTTGGCTGTTGCCGTGGATGGAGGCTTCTTCTGGTCCGCATCTGTTCCAGCATCGCCTCCATCTGGGCTGGTTGCTGAATCGCCCGCGACGGCATCGGTCGATCCGGCATCATGTACCCCCGCATCGGTGCCGATCGGCTCGGGAGCGCAAAGGGCTGAACATCCATCGCCGGAGAGCGCATTCCCATCATCGCAGCTTTCCCCCGGATCTAAGCGTCCATTGCCACAGCGGGGCCATCGCCAATAGATGAGCAGGGCGATTAAAGGCACCAAGGCGGCCAGAAACAAGAGGGGCCAGCGCCTTTGGAGCGGAGGGGGAAGCGGGGGTTTGATGCTGGGGGATTGCCGGGCCTGCTTTACTTCTTTGAGGAAGGATTTTAAGGTGTCGCTTCTGGGGTCGTGCTGCTGATATAGATGGATGGCATTTTCCAACCATAATTCCAAGCCACAAGGTTTGGCCGGGGAGCTTTGGGGCAGGGAATTCAAGGCATGGAGATCGAGCAGGAGTTGCTTGGAGGGACTGGGATCTTCGTCGAGTGCCGAGAGGATCTCCGGCATGCCTCCGAACAGGACCTTGCGGTCATGGTCGAGACCGAGCTCTTGGGCCGCGGCGTGAAGCTGTAGGATGCGTTTTGGGGATAAATAAGGCATGGGCTGGGGCGGAGGGGATGTATATCAGGGGTGTGCGCGGAGGGGAAGAAAAAAATCTTGACGCCGGGAAAAGGGCTGGATTAATATCGGTTCCCATAAGGAATTTCTTTTGAGTAGGCTCTGCAAATTTTTTATTGACCTAGTGGCAGAGCTGCATTAATGGGCGTGTAAACGATGCATTTGGGTGTTGCTTCTGGTTGAGATTTGGGATGGATTGGGTGGGGCTGTTTAAACCGCTCTCGAAATGGGTCGGGGCGTTTTGGATGGGCCGGCCGAATCGTGTTTGATACCCTAGTATATGAAGATTAGCGAGGTCCTCCGACTGCTGCACGAGGACGGATGGCGGCTTGTTGCCACACGAGGCAGTCATAGGCAGTTCAAGCACCCGATAAAACCGGGCAGGGTTACGGTGCCTGGAAAACCCAGTGATGACATTGCTCCTGGCACGTATAACAGTATTCTCAAGCAAGCGGGACTCAAGTAAAGAGGTGGCTATGCGGTACGCAATTGTAATAGAACAGGCGCAAGGAAATTATTCTGCTTACGTGCCCGATCTCCCGGGTTGCATCGCAACAGGTGCCACCATCGAAGAGGTCCAGCAGCAGATTCGTGAAGCAATCGAATTTCATCTGGAAGGCATGCGTGAAGACGGTTTGTCACCTCCCGAACCCGTAAGCAAAGTCGAATATATCGAAGTTGCAGCATAACGATTGGGTGCAGGCGGCGCCATTTTTCGGCGCGGCCAAACATGAGTGGAACGCCCCGCGGTGTGGAGATGGCGAGGGCGCGGGTAAACTCAAGAACGCGCCATTGCAATTCTTGAGGAAGGGTCTTGAGCTGTTCGATGACTTGCGCAACGAGAGGATTGTCTGCTTCTGCTTCCATCTGTGGGCCTCTGAAGCATCATTCTCATATCCTAGAGCCGCTGTCAATCAGGCGATGCGGGGATTTTCAGGGGTAGGATTGGTCGACCCTTTGCCAAGGGGGAAGAAAAAAAATCTTGCCCTTGGGCAACAGGCTTGAATAGCATGCGGCGCATGCGGGCTTTGAGGGCATTGGGGATGGCATGGCTGCTCGGCCTGACGGTGGTGATGGGGGCGGCTCTGCCCGGCTGCAATTCCTGTTCATCGGTCCAAGATCCGCTTCCCAAGGCGGCGGAAGGACGCTTTGCGATTTTGGTGACGGGTTTTGAGGGTGACGAAGACCAAAACAAAGACGGCGAGGGCGATACCACAACGGGCTTGGTGCAGGGTTTTATGGAGCTGAACGCGCAAGTCTTTGGCGGGGCGCGGACAGGGGAAGCGGCCAACATCAAAAGCTTTCAGATTTTAACGACCAAGAGGATTTTAGAGAAGCCCAAAGGGGCCGATCCGGATTGGAACGCGGTGCAAGGCCATGAAGAAGCCCGCAAGTGGTTGGAAGAGAGCGGGGCGAGTGTGCTGGTATGGGGGCAGGTGCTTGCTCGGGGAGCGGAGCGGGTGCCGGTGGTGCATTTAACGGGAAGGCGGGAGCAGGGAGGGGGAGGGAGATATCCGCTGGGGCAGAATATCGAGATGCCGCAAGCCTTGGCGAAGGATGTGGGGGCGGTGCTGCATTTGGTGGTGCTGTCGGAGTCGAGCGGATTGGATGTGAATGGGGGCAGCTATATGGCGGAGCAACTGAAGCCCTTTATGCAAAAGGCGGAGGCGCTATTGGGCTCGGCGAAGCTAAGGGAAGCCTTTGGAGGAAAGAAGCTGGGGGATATACGCTGGGCGCTGGGCAATGCGCAGTGGCGGTATGGAGAGCAGAAGGGGGATAGGGCTGTGCTGGAGAAGGCGGAAGCGAGCTTTAAAGAGGCGGCCAAGGATTTTGGCAAGGAGGCGCATCCCGAGCAGTGGGGAGCGGTCCGAATGAGCCGCGCCAATGTGCTCCAGATCTTGGGCGAAAGCGAAGGGGATGACGCCAAGCTAAGGGATGCGGTGGTGTTGTACCGGGAGGCCCTGGAAGTGCAAATGCGGGAGAGGGTGCCCTTGGATTGGGCAACGACGCAGAACAACCTGGGCAATGCGCTCGGCATCCTAGGGGAGCGAGAAAGCGGAACAAAGACCTTGGAAGAGGCGGTGCAAGCCTATAGGCAGGCGCTATTGGAGAGGACGCGGGAGCGGGTGCCTTTGCAGTGGGCAGCGACGCAGACCAACCTGGGCAATGCGCTCAGCATCCTAGGGGAGCGAGAAAGCGGGACAAAGAACTTGGAAGAGGCGGTGCAAGCCTATAAGCAGGCGCTGTTGGAGTATACGCGGGAGCGCGTGCCCTTACAGTGGGCCACGGCGCAGAACAACCTGGGCGTTGCGCTCTTTCGCCTAGGGGAGCGAGAAAGCGGGACAAAGAACTTGGAAGAGGCGGTGCAAGCCTAT
>CAZICM010000069.1:0-2153 GCA_964537685.1 uncultured Polyangiaceae bacterium | reverse complement strand
ACGCAGGCGCTATTGGAGAGGACGCGGGAGCGCGTGCCCTTGTATTGGGCCATGACGCAGAACAACCTGGGCGTTGCGCTTCGGAACCTAGGGGAGCGAGAAAGCGGAACCAAGAACTTGGAAGCGGCGGTGCAAGCCTATAGGCAGGCGCTGTTGGAGTTTACGCGTGAGCGCGTACCCTTGAAGTGGGCAATGACGCAGAACAACCTGGGCCTTGCGTTTCGGTCCCTGGCCAAGAAGCGAAACAACGACAAAAGCCTGCTCTGCCAAGCCTTGGACCTGCATCTCCAAGCCTTTGACATGGCCCAACAGGCCAAGGCATCCCACTATGCCGCGGTTTGGGCCCGCAATATCCAGGATGACCTCAACGCCCTCGCCCCCAAAAACCCCTCCCCAAAGCCCACCTGCACCCCGCCCTTGTCCGATGCGCTGTGGAACAGCTTTCGCGCCTCTCTACAGCCTTAAGCTAAGCCCTCACCACCACCACCCTCTTGCCCGAAGGCGTCACGCCCTCGTGGCTTTCGGTTCTCTCCTCCACCGGCTTGATTCCGCTTCGCTTATCAAAAATGACCAGCCATCCGCTCTCTTGCCCCACACCCGCCAAATACCCATCCAATTGCTTTAAGCCTTCCCGTTCTGGATCGGGCTTCCCATCCCGCCATACTTTCAACTCAATCGGCAAGACCTCGCCCGCATAGCGCACGCACAAATCCAGCCGCCCGCTTCCAATCGCATATTCCCGGTCGATGCTCCCTCCGTTCACCACCCGGTGCAAAAAAGCCATCAGCACCAGATGAGGCGCCGCTTCATGATAGGGCGCCGATTTCAACAAGGGCTCGCCATGCTGGCGCCAAAAGTCCAAGAACGATTCCAACAACGCTTCTTTGTTGAGCTTGCCTTCGGGCGTGAGCCAAGTGGGCCGAATCGAAGGCAAGCCTGTTTCCATGGCCGAGGATAAGTGCCGGACAATAATCTCCCGGTAAATGGGATTGGCAACATCCATCCGCCTTTTTTCATCCATCCGCATCAAACCTAGGTCTGTAATAAAACGGATATCGTCGTCGGGTATGTCGCCCCGGTAATCGCCAATCAGCATGGGTTCGATAATGGCGCGGACCCGGGGTTCTCTCAGTCGTTCCGCTAAGCTGTCCAGATGGGTGTCTTGGCGCCGTATCAAGATCTCTTTGGCCCGTTCGATATGCGAAAGTTCAATCGGCTTGCCTCGATCGCGCACCAGGGCCTCGACACACTCGCCGGCAATCGCATTCACCAGCCAGGGCTGGCCCTGCGTAAGTTCAAAAGCTCTTTCCACCGCATCGGGCAAAAAAACTTGACCCGTCTCCTGCGTGTGCTGCCCATACAGCGCGCCCACTTCTTCGCGGGTAAAATTGCCCAGCGTCAGCGCCTTCGCCATAATATTAAATGGACTCGCCGAATGGCTTCGATCGATTCCGCCCGATGCAATTTTATAATCGCGCACATTGCGCATCCCGATTAAGGCCAAAGACCAGGGAAAACCCTTGGGCCTATCGGCAAATCCCGCGCGAATCTGACGCAGTACCGAAATCAACAGGGAGCCTTCAAGCGCATCGATTTCATCGATAAACACCACCAGGGGCCGGGGAGAGGCTTGGGCCCAAACCGAGAGGGCCGTATGAATTCGGGCTCCCGGGGCGACATCGGGAAAGGAAGGGGGGTGAAGCTCGGGGGGAAGGCGCATCATCGCGCTTCGGCGCCAGCTTTCCAAGATGGCGAACTCGGCGGCAGGCTGGTCGTGCAAATAACCGGCTCCCGTTTCGGCGGAGACAAGTACGGCGGTGTATTGGCCTTCGGACGTAAGCTCTTTGGCGAGGGCGCCTAGGGTGGTGGTTTTGCCGGATTGACGAGGCGCGTGGACGACAAAATAAAGGCGGTTGTCGATGAGATCGCGAACGTTGGGCAAGCGTTCGAGCACCGGAAGGGTGTAGTGGCGCTCGGGATCGTTGGGGCCGGTGGTGTTGAAGAAGCGGGGCATCGGCTTTGTTTTGAGCTCGGTGGGCTTGGGGTGTCAAGCGTTTTTTTATCGGTTGTTTTTTTGTATCTTCTGTGTTGCTCTTAGGCCCTCACCACCACCACCCTCTTGCCCGAAGGCGTCACGCCCTCGTGGCTTTCGG
>CAZICM010000068.1:0-50261 GCA_964537685.1 uncultured Polyangiaceae bacterium | reverse complement strand
AACGCGGCTCTGCCTATCTTGTGCGCGACGCTTTTGTCGGATGGTGAGAGCAGGCTGCGCAATGTGCCCGCGCTCCGGGACATCGAGACGACGGCCGCGCTGCTGCGTTTTTTAGGCCGGCATTGTGAAGCGAATCCGCCCGAGGTGCGGGTGCTCGCGGGCGGGGATGTGAGGCCCGAGGCGCCTTATGAGCTGGTGAAACAGATGCGCGCAAGCGTGCTGGTTCTGGGGCCGCTGGTCGCGCGTTATGGCCGCGCCAAGGTGAGTTTGCCGGGCGGCTGTCAAATCGGCACAAGGCCGGTCGATCAGCATCTCAAGGGGCTGGAAGCCTTGGGAGCGACCATCAAGCTGGAGCGCGGCTATGTCGTGGCGGAGGCAAAGCGCTTGCAGGGCGCGGAAATCGTGTTCGATTTACCGACGGTGACGGGCAGCGAAAACCTGATGATGGCCGCGGCGCTCGCCAAAGGCCGGACAACGCTGGTCAATTGCGCGCGCGAGCCCGAGGTGGAAGAGCTTGGCAGGGTGCTCAACAAGATGGGCGCCAAGGTAAGCGGAGCGGGGACCGACGTGATTCACATCGAAGGCCGCGACGAGCTCGAACCTTTTGATCACGCGATTATTTCGGATCGCATTGAAGCGGGCACCTACATGGTTGCGGCGGCGGCGGCAGGAGGCGACGTGCTGCTGGAGAACGCGCCGCTCGACGATCTAGAAGTCTTGGTGGCCAAGCTGCGGATGTCGGGCGTTTCCGTGGCGCGCGAAGGCGAATGCGTACGCATTGCGCGCCCGAAGGATAAACCGCTCCGGGCCGTGGATATTGCGACGGCGCCTCATCCGGGCTTTCCAACCGATATGCAAGCCCAATTTATGGTATTGATGTGTTTAGCGCGGGGCACCTCTCGTATTGTTGAAACCATCTTTGAAAATCGTTTTATGCATGTGCCTGAATTAGCCCGAATGGGTGCTCAAATCGATGTAGATGGCCACACGGCGCATGTGCATGGCGGGATTCCGCTGTCCGGCGCGAAAGTGATGGCGACAGATCTTCGGGCGAGCGCTTCTTTGGTGATTGCGGGCCTAACGTGTCCCGACGAGACCGAAGTTCTGCGTGTCTATCACCTGGACCGCGGCTACGAGCGCATGGAAGAAAAACTGGCTGCCGTGGGTGCCGACACGGTTCGTATTCGCGGACAGATGGGATAAGCTGGGACCGTGGGTCCGGGCGTTAAGAAAATCTTTGAAAGCGCCTACTTTGAGTTATGGGTCAACGAGGCGCGGCGTTTATTGATATGCGTTCGCACCGAGGCGCCCTTTGCCTCGCTGATGGAACTGCATGGCGCCTTTTCCGCCCTGATTCGGGTGATGGACACCTATGAGCGGTCCAAATACCTTTTGTTATGCGATATGCGGCGGGCCATAGGGCGGAACGATCCCGAATTTGAGCAAGCGATGACGAGCATCCGTCCCCGCTGGCTGGGCGGCTTCCGGAGAGTAGCGGTTCGGGTAAAGACGACGCTGGGGTCGATGCAGATTAGGCGCTATTCCCGCGATGATGGAATCGAACGGCTTATCAGTTCGGATGAGCAGGAAATCGAAAAATATTTGATGGGGGCTCCATAGCTATATAAAATAGCGGCTAAGGATCTTTGCTTTCAAATTTTAAGAGCTCCCCTTCTGGCGACACATAGAGAGCGATATGGAGATCCTGAGGATACCGAAGCCACAAAAGCGGCCATGCATAGGCTTTGATATCATAATGAACGACCTGCACTCCGCCGCCTAACGCCCTAAGGCCCAGCAGGGCTTTATCGATTGTATCTGAAAAATCAAACCCTTTAAAATCGGGCCTAATCTTCTTCTCTCCGCCCCGGTAAGCGGAACCGCCTGTTCTCTCGCTTAAATCATGGCAGCGCAGGCACTCGGGCAAAATATTGGATACACCAACAGCGCTCTCCAGCGTGCTTTCCAGCTTAAAGAAAGCGGGCACATGTATCAATTCGCTGGGCATATAGAGCTCGGCCATCCAAGCGGGCTCATCGCTGTAATAGCGAAGGCGCACACGGCTTGAAATGGCCGTACCATTGCAGTTTGGGCATTGGACATAACCATTATTGCAGGAACAAGGCCGCTTGTTTATGCCCACGGTACCTGAACCGCCGCATATCCTGCATCTTCGATAGCCTGGCAGCTCGGCACAGGCACTGCATGCCACATCTACGCGCTCATCCAAGCGCAGATAGCTCACCATTTCAAATTGAGTGGGGGCTGGTGGATTGCCTTGAGGAATACTCGCCAGCATATGGGCAGGAAGATTTTTTTCCTCGACCCATGTGCGCCTGCGCATCATCGACACTTGCACAATCAGCGCGGCAAAATGCGTTTCCTGAAGCGGATTAGCCCAATCGGGCAGCATACCGGCTTCCTTTGCCCGATGGACCGTGGGCAGATATTGCAGGGCGGGGTCTCGATCGTTCATAAAAGGGAGCCGAGCAAAACCCAGGTTTTTGGCATTGTCAAGCGAATCTTTGGGGGTATAGAGGCCGGTTTATTGTTTTTGAATAATCGCTTTTAGATCTTCCAATTCAGGCTTTAGCTCGCGGGTGAGAAAGGCATTCATCTCCAAGGCTTGTTCGTAATCGCGTTGAGCTTGTGCGAGCAAAGCGGCTTTTTCCGCTGGGTTTTTGGCTTGAGCGGCCTTTTGATTGCGAAGGCGAGCCCTAAAAGCGAAAGCCATCGCAAATTTTGGGTGAATGGAGAGAGCCCGATCGGCGGCTTCCAGGCCAAGTTGAAGGGCGGAATTGTCCTTGGGTGCCCGGAGAAGCCACAATTCGGCCAAGAGCATCCAGGCTTCGGCATGGGTGTTATTTTTGCGAGTGATTTTTTCCAAGGTGTCTTGAGCTTGTTGAAGCAATTCAGATGGGTCTTTCTTGAGTTGAATGGCATGACGGGCGGAGAGAAGGGTCAGCTTGGCTTGTTCAAGCAGAAAATTCGAGCTATTAGGTCCAAGTTCCAGCGCTTTTTCGATGGCCGCAAGTCCCTTGGCTAAATTTTCTTCGGGATTGCCCCCGGATTGAAGAAGATAGTGAGCTTGCACCCGGTATGCGGAGGCAATTGACCATAATATGTCTTTTAAGTTAGGAGCTCCATCCTTAATGGTACTTTCGGTGTTTTTTAGAGGTTCGGCTAGATCTTCTAGGGGAGAAATACCATTCATTCGCTGATAATCCGCGCGGAGCACGGCTGTGTTCAGGCGGGCATCCAAGCACCATAGATAGAGCAATTCATTCTCGTTATCTCCTGTGCAAAGTTCGGCGGCACGCTGGAGGGCAGGGCCTGGATCAATGCCTCTCTCAATAGAATAATGAGCCCGCAAACTGGCAAGAAACGTCGCATTGGTGATAGGAAATTCATACTGAGGATCGCTGCGATGAGCTCTTTCAAAATATTCCTCGGATTGGCTTAGCGATTGGGTTGGATCGAGGCCACGGTCGATCTCATAGGTGGCGCGGTCGTTGAACACGATTCCAGCATCGTTATAGGGCCATGCGAAATGAGGATCGGCGTTGATAGACTGTTCAAAATACTCCAGTGCCAGATTGAGTAATGGTCTTGGATCTCGCCCGTTTTCACTATCGTAACGAGCGAGTGATATATAACTATTACCGACGATATCAAGTGTAATGGCGTCTTTGGGATCAAGATCCAAGGCAATTCTGGCGCTCTCCATGGATTGCTGAACAAGAGGGCGTGGATCTTCTCTCTGCGTCATTTGGTCTATACTCCATAGCCATTGAGCCCTCGTCTGCTTCTGAAATACCGTTGCCCGCTTTGCATCCAGCGTTGTAGCTCTCTTGCACGCCTCTATCGTCTTCTCAAAGATATCCGCCGTAATCCCACTTCGGTTTCGCTCAATATCCAGCTTCAGCATCCACGCATCCACAATGGCTTCATGTATATCCGCATCGCTTCTCGAAATGCCCGCCGCCTCTTCCAGCGTCAGCGTCGCCTTCGCCAGCGACTCCAGCGCCGCCTCAAAATCTCCCCGATCCGCCGCCTGCCTCGACTCCGCCATCAGCGCTTGCCCAAGCAGCTCCCGAGGCTCGGCAAGCCAAGGCGTCAACCGCGCCGCCTCCTCCGCATGCCTCGCCGCCTCCGAAAACCGTTTCTCAAGCTGCGCTATCCATGCTTCAATCAGCGCCGCCGGCATATCCGAAGCCCCATGGCTCTTCTGAAAATGCTTTAGCGCCGGTGCCAAATAACGCTCTTCCACCTCTTTCTCCCGCTTTGCCTTTAACCTCGGATCATCGACCCGCCTCGCTTCATTGAGCGCCTGAATATACAATGCACTCCTCGCCCTCCCCAGCGCCAGCTCCACATCCGGCGTCCCAAAACCTGCCTTAAGCGCTTCTTCCAACGCTTCCACCGCTTGTTCAGGTTCATCAAGCAACAAATGCCCCCGCCCCAAAGCGTACTGGACTGGCCCTTGAAACTCCCGCCCACCTCCCGCGCTTCGGGTCTCCATCCGCCGGATACGCTCCCGAATCACTTCTTTTTCACGCTCCACGTCATGAGCCGGAAGCGTCAGCGCATAGCGCATAAACAGCTCAATCTCTTTTACATCCTGACCTAATTCCTGGGCAATCACAGCCTGCCGCCTCGCTATCGTCTTCCCCCGGAAATACATCACCGACAACACCAGCACAGCCAAGATACCCATGCCCCCAAGCATCACCAAAGCCTTATGTTTTTGGGCTCTTTTCAGCAGCACATAGCCCAGCGATGCCCGCCTCGCCAATACCGGTTCCCCATCCAGCCAGCGCCTTAAATCTATGGCCAGCGCCTTCGCCGAATCATAGCGCCTTACAGGATCTTTCTCGAGACATTTCATTACAATCGTCTCAAGATCCACCGCCACGCTGGACTCGATCGATCGCAATGGCTTGGGCTCCGCACCCGCCACATTCATCAAAATATCAAGACTCGTTTCCCCCACGAATGGCGGCTGTCCAGCCAAAAGTTCATAGAGTGTTGCGCCCAATGAATACACATCGGTCCGCCGATCCAGGCGATGAATCTCGCCCCGCACCTGCTCGGGCGCCATATAGGCTGGCGTCCCCTCCACCGTTCCCGTCATCGTCTGCCCCTGCGTATAAGCCTCCCGAGCCAGCCCAAAGTCCATCAAATAAGGATGAAGCGTTCCATCGTCCCGCTTTTCCACCATGATATTCGCCGGCTTTATATCCCGGTGCACCAAACCCTGACGGTGAGCCGTGTGCAAGCCTTCCGCAACCTTTCGAACCATATCCACTTTTTGCTCTGTACCAAGCTGCTGTCTAAGCGCTTTCAGCGATTCCCCCTGGATATACTGCATCACAATATACATTCGCGCATCGCTCTCACCCACCTCAAATACCTTGCATATATGCTCGTGATCGAGACGTGCTTGAGCTTGGGCCTCCCTCAAGAAACGCCCGATCAAATCTGGACTGTCATCGCGCATAAACTTAAGCGCGACGAGGCGGGATAACGTCTTATCCCGGGCCTTATAGACGCGGCCCATTCCACCGGCGCCCAAAAGCTCCAGAATTTCAAAGCGATCGCTATCGATGAACGGAGTGGACAATCTTGAGCGAGCCAATCACAGCTTAGATCGGAAGGTCAAGCGATAGAAGTGGGTATGGGGAACACATCTCGGCAGGCTACGGCAAATGGATTTATGCCGCCTTTGGATCGTTCTGCATCAGACCCAAAAGATTGCCATCTGGATCTTTAAGATAGGCCAGCCATCCGACCCCTGGCACTGCCATCTTGGGCACCGCCACAACGGCCCCTATGCTTAAGGCTTTGGCCATCGTTTCGTCCAGCGAATCGACTTGAGCCGTGCACACATAGGCATTCACGGCTTGCATTGGCGACGGAGCATCGCCGCGCCTGGGCAAAAGCCCTCCATTGATACCGGGCTGATCGCTGGGGCCTGTTTCAATCAGCCAATAGTCCATCGGCCCCCATTGTGTAAACGACCACCCCAAAAGCGCGCTGTAAAACTCAATCAGCGCCTGAGGGTTTGAAGCATGAATCTCAAAATGGGTGATACGTGCCATGATTTTCTCCATCTTCTAGAAGGTCAACGCCTTCGGGGTGAACTTCCACCACCTTGATGCACCAAAACCAGGGCGGCTGCAAGATCAAAATATCATGAATTGAAATGGCTCTAATACGGCTGATTCGGCCCCTTTTCACTCGGTGCCCAGCCCCGCTGCAATCCTTGTGGCGGAGGCTCCGGTTTGGGCTGAGCCGGCGGCGTCCACATCTTGGGATCCTTCGCCGCTTCAGCATCTGGCGCCGCATCCGCGCAGCATCGGAACGATACAAAATAATACGTGAAATCAGGCGCATGGCTCGTCGTCATCGGACGACAGGCATTTCGCACATGCCCCCATGCTCCTCCCTTTAAACCTGCCCATTTTGATTTTTCATGGGTCTGTTCGGCGTTCACCCATTCATCCAAATTACCCGTCAGATCGTGAACCCCAAAACCGCTCTTGCAATCTTCCTTGTGCCCGCTCGGCACGCTCTGATCCAAGCGTATCAATTCAGGATGCTGGATATGCGGAAACTTCGAATACACCTTCTTCAAATCTACATTGAGCCAGCCGTTATCGATATTGCATTTGGCCGGATCGCGCTTCATCCCATAAGGAAAAGGAAGCTTTTCAGGGCCTTCACACGCGCTTACCCATTCGCTTTCCCAGCATAAACGCTTGCCCTGCGCCTCGCACATCCCCGCCGCGTCATACCAGCTTACCATCACCGGTGGATGTGCCCCGGCTTGATTGGGATATTCATATTTGTCGATACAAAAACGCTGCCGCCTCTCTTCGCCCACGCATTGCTGCGCTCCCTCAAACTCATGGCATATCATGATATGATTCACCACATTGTTTGAGCTCTTCACGCAATTCAGTTTTACTTCCGGGCAATAGGTCGTATCGACATAGGCCATTCCATCCGGACAAGGCGGCGTGCTGGGCTCCGGCGTAATCTTAGGGCTTTCCGTGGACGCCGCAGCCGTCAATGGCAACGACGCGGAAGCTTGGGGTGCTGGTATCGCTGCCGCTTCAGGAAGAGACGCCTTCGAAACAGCGAGCTCGCTTTGGCCTCCACATCCCGCGCTGCCTAAAAACAAGCCAAAAATAGGCACAATAAACGCGAGCCGTTCAACTTTTGCATTCGATGTTTTTTTCAGTCGACGCATGGCGATGACCTTGTGTTAGCGTCCCGTGACTTCTCATGAAAATTCACGAGTATCAAGGAAAGCAAATTCTGGCGCGCTACGGTGTGGCCGTTCCCAAGGGTGAACCCGCCTTTTCGGTGGATCAAGTGGGGCCGATTGCCGAGCGCTTGGTTTCGGAGACAGGGAATCCTGTCGTGGTTGTGAAGGCGCAAATTCATGCCGGCGGACGAGGTAAGGGCGGCGGTGTGAAGGTTGCGAAGGGCGGGCCGGCCGACGCGGTTTCTATCGCCGAGAAAATATTTGGTATGCAGCTTGTGACGAAGCAGACGGGGCCCGAAGGGCAGAAAGTGCGGCGTCTGTATATCGAGCAGGGTGTGGCCATCGATCGGGAGCTCTATCTTGCGATGCTGACCGATCGCGATCACCGGCGAATCGCTGTGCTTGTCTCGTCCGAAGGCGGGATGGACATCGAAGAGGTGGCCGAAAAACATCCCGAAAAAATCCTGAGACTGCATGTCGATCCGCTGCTTGGCCTGGCGCCGTATCAGGTGCGCAGGATGGCGTTTTTCTTGGGGATTCGCGACAAGAAGACGCTTAAGCAATTCAGTGTTCTCCTCGATGCGCTGCACCGCGCCTACGTCGCCGAAGATTGTTCGCTTCTCGAACTCAATCCGCTGATCATCACCAAAGACGGCGATGTAATGGCGCTTGATGCAAAGATCAACTTCGATGACAACGCGGACTTCAGGCATCCCGAATGGGAGTCTTTGCGCGATACCGACGAAGAAGATCCGATTGAGCTTCATGCGAAGAAAGTAGGGTTTTCGTATGTGTCGCTGGACGGCGACATCGGCTGTCTGGTGAACGGCGCAGGACTCGCGATGGGCACGATGGACATCATTCTGCACTATGGCGGGAAACCGGCTAACTTTTTGGATGTTGGAGGCGGCGCATCGAAGGAGCGGGTCAAGGCCGCGTTCCAAGTGATTTTAGAGTCGCCCGATGTTCGCGGGATATTCGTCAACATTTTTGGCGGAATCGTGGCTTGCGACATGGTGGCCAAGGGTGTGATCGAAGCGGCGCGCGACCTTGGTTTAAAGGTGCCTTTGGTCGTGCGGCTGGAGGGGACAAACGCGGAACTGGGGAAGAAGCTGCTCGACGAGAGCGGGCTTGCGATCCGGGGCGCGATGTCGATGAGCGAGGGGGCGAAGTTGATTGTCGAGTTAACGAAGCAGCACTCGGCCGCTTAAAACGAAGGGAAGTGAGCCATGAGCATACTTGTCAATAAAGACACGCGGGTTCTGTTTCAGGGGATTACAGGCGACTACGGTTCGGTGCATGCGCGGGCGTGTATTGCGTATGGCACGAAGGTTGTCGCGGGCGTTACGCCTGGGCGCGGTGGTCAAAGGTTTGAGGACAAAGTGCCTATATTCGATACCGTCGCCGAGGCGGTCGAAAAAGAAGGCGCCGAGGTCTCGTGTATCTTCGTGCCGCCTGTGGGCGCTGCGGATGCCATTTGCGAAGCTGCGGATGCGGGCTGCCGGCTCGTCATCTGCATCACTGAAGGGATTCCCGTACTGGATATGGTGAGAGCGCGGCGCTTTGTGGACAGCCGCGGCGTACGGCTGATCGGGCCGAATTGTCCTGGGATAACGACGGTGGACGAGTGCAAGATTGGGATTATGCCTGGGCATATTCACAAGAAGGGCAATATCGGCGTGCTGTCGCGTTCTGGAACGCTCACCTATGAAGCGGTTGGGCAGCTTTCGGCGCTAGGAATTGGGCAGTCGACCTGCGTGGGCATAGGCGGCGATCCTGTGGCTGGATTGGATTTCGTCGATGTGCTGAGTCTGTTCAACGACGACCCGGATACGCAAGGCGTCGTGATGATCGGCGAGATAGGCGGCACAGCGGAACAGCGTGCGGCGGCGTGGATCAAAGCGAACATGAAGAAGCCGGTTGTATCGTTTATTGCGGGCCGTGCGGCGCCTCCTGGGAAGCGCATGGGTCACGCAGGAGCGATTATCGCGGGAGGCAAAGGAACGGCGGCCGAGAAGATCGCGGCGCTTGAGGATGCGGGCGTGCGGGTAGCTCCATCGCCTGCGGAGATGGGCGCGACGATGCAGTCGCTCTTGAGAGAGCGCGGCCTTTTATAAGTTAGCCTATAGACGATATCTACATAGCTATGCCCAGGGAACCCGGATCTTCAAAGCTGGGCGCCCTGGGCATTGTTGTCATGGGTATTGGAATGAAAAAGCCGCTTCAGCCCATCGGTTCAAAATCGGCCTTTGAAGCGCCGCAATCGGGACAGCACCAATCGGCGGGAAGGTCTTCGAAAGCGGTGCCTGGCTTAACGCCGGAAGCGGGATCGCCCTCGGCGGGATCGTAAATATGTTCGCAGATGGTGCAGCGGTATTTCTTGGCTGAGCCCATGGGCTGAATCTCCTTTGCGTTTGGGGTCTTAGCGGGGTTTGGCGAGGATGTAAAGCCGCAATGCCTTTTATAAAAAGTTGATCGTCTTCAGATGCGTCTCGATGGCCTGAACGGCGTCTTTCTTGAGGGGCCAGTGTTTTTTGTTGCGCTGAAAGGATTCACGGGCTCGCGTCACCGTCTCCTCGACAATTTCCTGGGCTCGCTGCTTGGAAGCGCCTATTTTTTCGGCTAGCAATTGAAAATGCCAGGGACGAATGCGATAAAAATCATCTTCCTTCGAAAGCCTCAGCGCAAGATGCCGGCTGGTGCCCAAATAGGCATTCGTGCAAACCAAGTCATACGCTGGAGAAAGGCGCGGGCGCCGGCCATCGGGATAAATAAATGACCAGTTTTTTAAATGGGCATCGGCATTGCCGCTGACTACCATAAACACCAGACGGCGAAGGAATTGTTCATAGTCTTCTTCGCCGCATATCCTGCGGACGATATTGGCTATCGTCGTATAATTGCCGTGTTCATATTTTTCGTCCGGGGGCACATTAAGGATTTGAGCAAAGTCTTCTTGATGAATGCGTTTATTGTTTTCGCCCCGGTCATAGCGCTGGATAGCAAAAGCATCGCTTTCCCTAAACACAAGCTCTTCGGGCAATCCTTCGATATCGGCGATGGGAACCAGCTTAAAGTTTGGCACCAAGATTCCGGCGTCGCGAGCCCAGCTCATGGTTGAGAATTCATTGTGGGGCACCCCCTCGAATTTCCGATCGGGAAGCTTAACGATCCAATTGCCGCCCATTCCGCTCACGGGAAGCGTGAACTTCGTATCCTTGCCCAGTACCGAGAATTTAAGCTGAATACCCGCGAGTGAAAACCGCAGCCGATGGACTTGAGAAGCGGGCGCCTGGTCGGTTCGGACTTCAATGGGCTGCGTCTTATCTTGAAAGGGATCGGGCGCGCCCCGGACGATCAGCGCTCCGGGCAGGTCTTCGCCTAAAAATTGCAAAATGGCCATTTCCTGATGAGGTTTTGTATTGGCCTGGCGGGCAATCAAAGCGCGCATCGCACCCTCTGCCTCGGGAAGGCAATTTTGAAAGAAGGGCGGCACCTGGCTGCGGTTTTCTGTGTATTGAAAGGATGGAGATAGATGTTCTTCAAAATAGCGCCCAAGCACGGGCCGATAAGGATGGTTGAGATAAGATTTATCGAATTGGAACAGCGACTGATCACTCCGTTGGACTTCGAGCGTACCCACCAGGACTTCATTTAAAAATACGTGCAAAGCCATGGCTTATTCTTCCTCGATCATCATAGAGGACAGAGATGGGCTATCATCGGCTTTCCATTCGGCTTGTTTTTGAAAAAATTGTTTGACAATTTTTTGTAATTCCTCGCCGCGAAGCTTAAGGAAGGCGTCGAATTCGTCTTCCCTGAGATGTTGTTGAGACGCCTTACTCATACCGTGGGATATTAGCACCGCGCGGCTTTGTGTGACTTGCAAGGCTTTTATCAATTCGGACGGCGTCTTCAGCGGCGGGTGCAAAATTCGATTGGCCAGCCCGCTTCCTTTCGTTTGAATTAGTTTGGGAATGGTCTGGGGATTGGCTTCTGACAGGAGTTTTCCAACGTCCACCGGATTGCGGGTCTCCGCATGCAGGGGTGTTAAAGATGCGAGCGCAATGCTCTGCATTTTGCTTCGCGCATTATTAAAGTGAAATTCATCGATATCGTCCACGCCGGGGGCAGGCCCGCTTCCAGCAAGCTTCAAAAGCTCTTGCACAGAACCTTCTTCATCTTGTTTCTGCAATAGATCCAGATGGTGCTGAAGCCCAAGCGTCGCTCCTGTGTGCCGCTGAGCCAGCGCTCCCCGCCATAGCCACCTTCGAAGCAAGATCCGGGAGCGGCTATTGGAGCTTGGAAATAGATAAAAGAATTTAGCCAATACAGCCAGAGGAAGCTTATAGGGAAGCAGATCAAAATGAGGGATTTGAGCATCCTTGATCAGAAATTCAATGGCCTTCCGAAGGGCGGAATCCGTCTTCGTGAGCAATTCAGGTGCTTGGGTTGGCTCAAGCGCATCGGCAAAATCATGATGCAAGGGAAGCCCATTCACGGCCCGAAGCGCATTTAAAATTTCATTTTCGGGCACCAACCCAAAACCCAATGAAACAAGCCTTTCGCCAAGTGTCTTTAAATCTGACGGTTTCTCCGGGGATTGCGAGGCAAACAAGGCGTGAAAAACGTCTTTATCTTTAAGCCGGTGCCCTGTTTGATTGATACGTAGAAAGACAGTTTGAAGGATTTTTTCTTGATCGGTTGTAACAATATAGGATGGAACTTGATACTCGCGGATGCGCTTGCCAGCATCGATAGCCTTATGCCGAAGTTCAGCCGGGAGAGTCGGCCGCTCCAGCAGCCATTCAAGCAAATCGTTTGAATCTAGGAGCTTTGCGACAGGAATCCGGGGCTCGGCCGGCCGCACTTCCGCAATGCGTTTATAAACAAAGGCTTCGCCTTCCAGATCGAAAAAAATAGCCCGCTCATTTGCTATCGGCGCTCGAAGCAATGCCTCGGCCAGCGTTGTAATACGCTGCTGTCCATCGACCACCCACAGCGCATCGCTTCGCTCGTTCGCTGAAATGTGATGCGTTCCAAAGTAGACGCTTTGAGCAGGAGCGCTCTTCTTCCAAAACAAAAGCGTCCCAATGGGATAGCCCCTGTAGATGCTATCAAACAACGTCAGGCGATCGCTGTCATCCCAATTCAAAGGCCGCTGAAAATGAGGAATGCGTATCGCTCCCTCGCCAACTTGCCTGAGCAGTTGATCGATTTGAAACGCTTTGGCTTCCGGTCGGGCCGATAAAGAAGGAGGCGTTTTGGAGGCTTCGTTCGGGGACTTTTTCTTCGCCATGGCCCGCGCGCCGCACGTTAATCCAGCGCTTCGCGCCTGTACACAAAAAACTTAATTCACCGCATTGCTCCTCACAGCAATATACGGCATACCCCCAAGCACGCTTATCCTCTTCTTCAGCTCCGGCGAAGGCGATAAAATATCCATCCGCATAAGCACTTCGCATAGCTTCGCGCTATCCGCCCTCGATGAATAGATACCGCTTAAATTATTCAGCATACGGTGCAAAATCATCCGCTTCGGCGCCGGCTCCAGATGAACCGAATCCGGCTCCTCCCGCCTCCCCGTATAGCGCGTAAATAAACTGTTCACGTCTTCCCGCGATAATACACAGCCCCCAAACGGATCGACCATCTCAGGTCCCCGGCTCGTCTCCATGCGCACAAGAAAATGCCCAGGAAACGATACCCCGCGAACGGGAAGGCCAAGCCGCTTGCCCAGCTCCATAAATACAATCGCCAGCGTTATCGGTATACCCGTCCGCCGATCAATCACTTCGTTTATATAACTATTCTTCGGATCATAATAATTCGACGTGTTCCCATAAAAACCCGCCGGCCCGTACATCCAATCCAATAGCCCTTCCAGCGCAGCACGCTTATCTACAAGCGATCGCATCGCCATCGGACCTTGATGCATCGATCGATCGGCCTCTTCCGCTAGGTGATCGAGCTCTTTTATATAATAAGAAATGTCTAGGTCTTTGTATTCGTGTTCGGCCGCGAGCAGAGCGGCCTGGGCCAGGTCTACTTCTTGATCGGGTCGAGATACAACATGGGCAAACAAGGCTAAATCAGGTCTCTGTGTCATTGTGAGTGGAATATTTTGGAGCATAAAAACTTATCTTTCACGCTAACTTCATATGATGGGGTCGGCTCCGGCGTTGTGGAAGTGGGGCACCGTGATTTATTATTTTTGTTATTCTTGGCCCGCGCGTTTTGTGTTCTATTCGGCGTGGTGCGGGATATCACCGCGTAGAGATGAGTGATTGGCCATGGTTGATGCATCTGGGCTTGTGTTTGGAGACGACGTTTCTTCGGCCGAAACCGAAAGCCAAGGGCTCGAACAGCAGGAAAACCAGGGGCTCGAACGCGCTCCCATCGATGATCCTTCGCTTCCTGCCGCTGGACCGCTGCCTTCTTTGCCCACACGCGCGCCCGTGGCTTTTCCCAGTCTCGATCAAGCCGTGTCCGATCTGGCCGCGCAGGCCAAGGCTTTTGCGCAGATGTCCGTCGGCGAAAAAGCTGCGCTGGCCCGTTCGCTTGTGCCTAGGCTGGCTTCTGTGGCCTCCGAACAAGTGCGTATCGCCTGCGTTAAAAAAGGCATCGATGCCTCGTCGCCTAGGGTGGGCGAAGAATGGCTGGGCGGGCCTTGTGTAACGGTGAACAGCGCGCGTTTAATGGCGCAGGCGCTTTCTGATATCGCCGAAAAAGGCCGGCCTTCGCTTGCCCGGAATGCCGTGCGCGTGCGGGATGGCCGCGTAGAAGTCGCGCTCTATCCGATGAATGCCCAGGATGGAGCGATGTTTCGGGGCTTTGAGGCGTATGCGCTGCTCGACGAGAATGCCGATCGCCATTCTGCCATGGAGGAACAGGCGAGTTTTTATCGTAAACCCAAGCCCGAAGACCAAGAGGGAGGCGTCTCGCTTGTGCTCGGGGCGGGCAATGTAGCGAGCATTCCGCCCACCGATGTCCTGCATAAACTCTTTGCCGAGGGCAAGGTGGTTTTGCTGAAGATGAGTCCTGTCAACGATTATCTGACGCCTTCGCTGGAGGAGGCGTTTGCGCCTTTGATCGAGCGGGGTTTTCTGAGAATTGTAAAGGGCGGCCCCGAGGAAGGGGCGTATTTATGCGAACACGCTTTGGTATCGGATATTCATATCACGGGCTCGGCGGACACGCATGATCGCATTGTTTGGGGGCCTCCCGGGCCGGAGCGGGACAGGCGCAAGGCCGAGAACGATCCTGCACTAAAGAAGCGCATTACATCGGAGCTTGGGAATGTAAGCCCTGTGGTAATTGTGCCCATGCTCTTTTCAAAGGCCGAGCTATGGTTTTTGGTGCGCAATATCGCGACCCAAGTGGTCAACAACGCATCGTTTAACTGCAATGCGGCGAAGATGCTGGTATTGCCCAAAGGGTGGGCGCAGCGCGATTTATTGATGGATCTTCTCAAGAAGGCATTAAGCGAAGTCCCGCCCAGGAAAGCCTATTATCCAGGTGCATTTCAGCGTTTTGATACCTTGACGGCGGGGAAGAACGCGATGTGCATAGGCGATGCCAAGGAGGGGGAGTTACCCTGGACGGTCATTCGGGAATTGGATGCGCGGGATAAGACCGAGGCATTGTTTAAGACCGAGCCTTTTTGTGGAATCATCTCGGAAGTGGACGTGGGCAGCGACGATCCGATCCGCTTTTTGGAGGCGGCGACAGACTTTTGCAACAAGACCTTATGGGGCACCTTAAACTGCATGCTGGTCGTGCATCCTGCGCTTGAAGAAGATCAAGCGGTAAAAGACGCGGTCAACAAGGCCGTGCATCGCTTGTGTTATGGGACGGTAGCGATTAACCATTGGCCTGCGGTGGTTTATGGACTCAGCGTACCGCCCTGGGGAGGGCATCCGAGTTCAACCCTTGCGGATGTGCAGAGTGGGATAGGCTTTGTACACAACACCCAGATGATAGGCCGGGTTGAGAAATCGGTATTGAGAGGGCCGCTGACGATGTTTCCGAAGCCGCCATTTTTCTACGATAACAAGAAGATGGCCGAGATAGGCGAGCGCTTTTTTGCTTATGTATCCGAACCAAGCTGGGGGAAAGTGCTGTCGGTGGCGAAGAGCGCGATGTTTGGTTAGAGGGTATGGAGGCTTTGGCTTTTTGCCCATGCCTACGAGCTTTCGTTCGCGGAGCAATTGAAAGTCGTCGATGCCGATGGGAACGTTGAGATGCATGGTCTGATGTTGAGGTAGACGATGTTGATGTAGATGGCAAGGAATTTGATGTAGAGGAGGAGGTGGGAGGATGGCTATGGGGAGGTTTGGGATGTAGAGGAGGAGGTGGAATGAAGTATGGGAGGAGGTCTGGGATGTAGAGGAGGAGGTCGGGGACGTATGGGGAGAGGTGGGGAGACGCAGAGCAGGATGTGGTGGGATGTATGGGAGGATGTCCGGGATGTTGAGGGGGAGGTGGGGAGGTGTTGTGTACAACCGAGATCATGGGTAACACTTTAGACCGGCAGCCTCGGTAACAGATTTGTGCTCCTCCGCTCACACCAAACAAATGTTAAGGGCACATTACTTAGCGCCCTCGGTTCATGATCTGACACCTCAGGCAACAGTCCCCTCGACGCTTGGCACAGCAGCCAACGCCTCAGAGTCATAGCATTCGAAAAGCCTATCTATGCCATGCGATGCGAAGGAAAATGAACGCGGGAGATCTTTTCTTGTGCTACTGTTCGGAAGTGGCGCAGGCTATTCGATCACCCAAGTCCGCAACCCGGAAGCCATTTCATGGATAAAGAAACAGCTCAATGCGTGGCCCTGATGTCCATCAAGCCCGAGTTTGCGTTTCGGCTGCTTTCAGGTGAAAAGCAAGTGGAGTTTCGCAGGCGCGCAGCGTCGAGGAACATCACGCATATCGTTGTTTACGCGACGCGCCCCGTGGGGGCCGTGGTCGGTGTTTTGGAGATCGATGGTTTAACGCAGGCAACGCCTCGCGAGTTGTGGAAGGCTTATGCCGAGGTGGGTGGGATTGGGAAGGACGATTTTTTCGACTACTTCTCGGGAACCCAAGAAGGCGTTGCCTACCGTGTGAAAAAGGCTTGGTCATGTGTCAAGGCGCGCAAGTTGGGTAAGGCGGGGCTTCCAGCGGTTCCGCCTCAGGCCGTTCAGTATCTTCCTTCAAAGACAATGGAACGGCTCGGGCCTCTGGAGTCGGCAGTGGGGCTTCAGTTTGAGAGCTGGATGAGTCAGGTTGGGGGCAGCTAAGCAAGCCCGCCTCTCTCTTTCCCCGCTCAAATCCCCTCAAAAATTTTTTTTTGCTCCCTGCAATAAAATATTTGAATGCGGCGTTTGCAGCCCCGTCTCACATCCTCATCGATGAGCTTCGCGCTTATCTCCGCCCATGCGCATCCAGGCAGAATCCGCGGTCTGCCCTGCGGCGCTTAAGGTAGGAGATCTTTCGGTTCTCTAAGCATTTAATCCGTTTAACCTCGTTCATTCCAAGGAGTTTTGTCATGGCTAACGATCCCAAAAACCCCGTCGAAGGCGAATTTGTGTTCGATGCGTCGGAATTGCTCGCTTTTGCCGTCGATTTGCCGCCCGGTGCCACAAAGGGTATGCGTAAAACCCGTCAGGGTTTCGATGGCGCCGTCGGTGAGTTAACCGCCAATCAAGCGCAGTTCGGGGCAAAAGCCGGCGTGCCCGCCGACGAAATCGCCGAGCTCCATTCTATCGCTCAGCAAATCGCTAGGCTCGATGCGTTCTTGCCCGCTATGAAAAAGGCCGTCGAGATGATTCGCGAAACCCGCGCTTCTCTCGATGATCGGCGCGAGCGTATCGTGCTCAATGCTGCTAAAGCTGTCGATCGACGCGCAAAGAACGATCCTTCGCTGCTCGCAAAATATCAGGCCACCCGCGCTTATCGTTCGGAGCCGGGTCTCCGCGCCGCAAAGACTAGGGCAAAAAAGCAGTCGGAACCGCAAAACCCATGAGATAGGCGCGGTTCGGCATGGAGGAAGGGAAGGCGTTGCATATAAGGCGATTTTTCATTCCTTGGTTGCTCGTTCTTCTCTCCCTTGGCGCTGGGGGCGTTCTTCTTGCGGTGTTTGTTGTCCCTAAAAAGAGCGCTCCCTCTGCCCCATCTCCCGCTGTTTCATCGGGTTCCCCACCCGAGCTTCCTTCTTCAGCCCCCCGTTCTTGGCCCACTCCCTTTTCCGTAAAAGTCCGGGATCTTCCCCCTCCCCATGAGCTGCCTCCTGGTACGCTCCGGGTGTTGGTGATCGGCGATTCCGTCGCGAAATTCTTGGGCTTGGCGATGCGCTATCGTCAGGATGAGCTTCAGTCCTTTGTCGCCGAACGGGGCGTCGGAAGCTGTAATATCTTTGCTTCTACGCCTTTTCTCGATCGGGGTAAGCCGGCGATGACGTCGAGCTGTTCGACGGATTGGGCTTCCGATGCGGCCGAGCTGCGTCCCGATATCACGCTGATTGTGATGGGCGGGGCTTTTTTTAATGAGAAATCTTGTGAGCGGGCTTTTCAAGCGAAGTATCAGCGGCGTATTGCCGAGCTTCTAGGAGCGATGGGAGAGAATGCCGGTCAGGTGGTCATCACCAGGGTGCCTTATCCTATGGGGGATTGGCGTTATGGTAAAGTGGCGGCTCAGGTGGATTGTTTAAACCGGATGCTGGTGGAGACAGCGCAGAAGCAAAAGCTGCCTGTATTGGATTTAATGTCCTATCTTTGTCCCACGCCTGAATGCATGGCGGAAAGCCAGGGGAAGCCCATACGGCCGGATGGTTTACATTTCGACGGGGGAGGGACGGAAGAGACGGCGAGGTGGGTGCTAAGGGAGCTTGGGCGAATAGCGAAAGAAGCCCGAAAATAAAGCTTGCCTTTGTATAAATAGCCTGGATAAGCTCGGTTTGGCGTGGAGGCCATGTGGATGAGCAGGGCGAGGCGCTATACGCTGGGTTGCGCGTTGGGGAGCTGCGCGCTTCTGGGCTGCGGAATTGGGGTGTATACGCCTTGGAAGGCGCCTGTTCCTTGGGAGGAGCGCTTTGCGACGCTGATTACGGGGATTCCATCGGACCCTGAGCCTCTCTTTGTGCATGCGGACGAGCCCGGGCAACAGAGGTTGTGGAAGGCGATGGAGCGTTCGCTGGCGGTGGTGTCGTACACGTCTTCGGGATTGCGGGTGTTGGAAAGATGTTCGGTGGAGGGTTCGTATTCGTATTGGGGGCAAAAGGCGAGGCGGCGGGAGTTTGTGTTGAGTGAGCCGGTGGAGGTGTGGGCGAATATGCCCAAGCTGCTGGATCGGGCGGAAGAGGATTTGGGCTATCAAGAGCCGGATGTAAATGCAAAAATAAAGGTGTTGGTGGTGCAGGCGGGAAGATGGTCGTCGCCGCTCCGGCATGCGCGGCCTATGGATTTAAAGGGGGAGTGCAATGGGGCGACGCATTTGGTGAGAGGGATAGCGGTGGGGGCGTTTCGCATTGAACAAGCGAAGGGCGGCGAGGAGAAGGGGGAGAAGAAAGGGGAATTGCCTTGTGGAGATGCCTCGCCGGATGCGCGAAAGCCGGGGGACAAGATATGTGATGTGCCTTTGTGGCTGGAGCTTCAGGCGATTGGCGAGACGGCGCCCGATCCAGAACTTGAAGCGGCGAATGGAGCGGCTTGTTTTGAGAGGTTAGTGAGAACAGGGGGAGTGTGCGGGGCGATAAAAGAAAAGCGTCCCTATCTATGCCCCGTGGGAAGCCCTGTCACAGAATGCGAGCGTTTATGCGCGGAGGGCGATGCGCAAAGCTGTGGAGCCGCGGCGAATGAGCAGGTAACGGTCAGTGTGACGCTTGTTCCTTTAACGATGAGAGAAAGTATTTCCCTGAACTATCGCGTTCGATCGAGAGGATGGAGCCCTGAGAGGCCGGAGGAGAATAAGGAGAAGCCTGCGTATCTTCGGGCCCTTGAGGCGTTGGAGCAAGGGTGCAAGCTAGGTTCGATGCTATCCTGTGCCGAGCTTGGAATTCGCTATCGGGATGGTTTGGGCGTGGAGGTGCAGCGGGAAAAAGCCCTGGACTTGTTTGAGCAGGCATGTGCGCTGGGGGAACCATCGGGCTGTTTAGGTCTGGGAACGCTGGCGGAACGAGAGGCGAAGCGGGCGATTGCGGGAGGCGCCGATGGGGCATCGTCCTTAAAACAGGCGATGGAGTTGTATAGGCGGGCCTGCGAAGGAGGATGGCCGGAAGGGTGTACGGCCGCTGGAATGCTCTTTCAGCATGGCTATGGCGATCTATCCGATCATGGACTGAAATGGTATGACTGGGCTTGCCGGGGAGGGGATGCCCAGGGCTGTTACCGCTTGGCAGTGATGCTATCCAAGGGAGACGGAGTTGCGCAGAATGAAGGACGAGCCGTCGAGCTCTATCGCTATGCTTGCGAAAATGGTATTCCAGACGCTTGTATGCGAATGGCCCTGCGCTCCGGCTGGACAAGGCGGACAAACCTGAACCGGATAGCGCGCTATCTATCTGAAGTGCAGTGTGGAGATAGCAGCCTTGCCTGCTCAGCACGACTGGACAAAATCGAGCCCGAGCCGGTTGTAAAAAACCTTCAAGAAGATTGTGTTCAAGGTATAGCGCGGGCCTGTGATGCTTTGGGGCGCTCCCATAGCAAGCGCTTGTTCTCGATGGAGAACGAAGATGGGAACCAACGGTTGTTTGAAATGGCTTGCCTCTTGGGCGACGGAGCAGGCTGTATCCATCGGGCGCTGACATGCACATCCAAGGATTGCGATAAGCATCGCCTGCTCAGCCGGGCTTGCCGCTATGACGATCTTCAAGGCTGCCTGGAGCTGGGTTTGTTTTATGAGCAGCATCCGGAGGCCGTTCCCGTGGATTCAGGGATATCGAAAGATATCTGCAAAGGTCCTCAATGCGCGCTATCGCTGTTTCACTATGCGTGCAAGGAAGGGCTATGGGCAGCCTGTGCTCATTTGGGGCATCTCTATGAGTCGGGCATAGGCACCGAAAGAAATCACCGTATCGCCTTAGATCTCTATGCCCAGGGCTGTGAGCGGGGCGACACCTTGGCATGTACAAATCTAAGCACTCATTTACGGCAAAATATGCCATCCGAAAAGTCTCCAATCATGGCGGGCTTTAAGCAAGCCTGTGAAGACCATGACGATCCATCCGCATGTGCGGCTTATGCATTTTTGCTTGAGGAATTTAGCAAGGGGCCTGAAGATCTACAGCTCGCCGCCGAGCTATTTGATAAGGCTTGCACGGGTATGGGCGAGTATGGTCTTAGGGAAAGAAATGCCTGCAGCGCCTTCGGGCGTATCCATCAAAAGGCGCTTGATTATGTAGGAAAAGAAAACCCCGATATCACCCAGCAATATCAGCGCATAGCGGGGCTCTTTGCGGGGCGCCTGGCCAATGCCTATTCGACGGTATGTTTTTCCGATGGAGAGCTGGCCGGCCGGAGTGAGGATCAAGTCCGGGCGCAGGCTTGTTACTTGCTCGGCGGACATTTTATGAAAGGGACGGGAGGCTTTGGCGAACCCGATATGGAGCGGGCTCAAGATGCCTATGAGCGATCGTGTTTTCTGGGGCTACAGCCTTTCCCGCTGGGCTGTAGCGGGCTTGGTCAGTTTTATGAGTATAAATCAAAGGGCAAAGGGCAATCCCAGGCCATGCGCGCTAAGGCGCTTCAGGATGCCTTTCGCGCGTATGAATTTACCTGTAAGATCGGCCGTGTGCCCAATGCCTGCCTCGATGCGTTTAGCATGGCGGTGAGCGAGAAATCGCCTATCGGTTCCAGCGCCGGGGAAGATATGCTGCGAACGCTTCAATCGCTTTGCAAACGCTGCCCGTCCTCGGGTTTTGCTTGTGATATCTTGCCTCAGATTCAAAGCGATCGAAAGGGGGCGATGGAGGTGGTGGCAAGGCTGCGGGCCAAGGAAAATATCGGCGAAGTGATTATCCCCCAGGTCTGCCAGCCCTAGCAAACACCCTTTATAGCCCCAATTTCAGATTCTTGCAGGTGTTGAGATCGATTGTGCAAGAGTTAAGCTTCTTTTCCAGCCCCAGCTTGCCATCCGTGCAGGTTTTTAAGGCCGTATCCATCACATTGAGACCCGCCGCCGCCTTGGTTTTGGCCGCGTCCGCCTCGGCCTTCTTTTTTTCGGCCTCATCCCGAAGCTTCTTTAAGTCTTCGTCACTTGGCCGCTGTTCCAATTGCCGGTTTAGTTCTTCCGCTTTGGCCGCCTCTTCCTTGGCCCGTCTTTCTGCTTCGTCATAGGCTTTGCTGGCCACTTCTTCGTGAGCCCGCCGAAGATATCCCTCGAGTTGATTGGTCCACACCGTGAGCGTTGTCATGCCCTCGGCCATGGAGCGCCGCTCTTGTTCGGCCGCAAATCGCATCTGAAAACGGGTCGCAATCAGTCCGCCCAGCACCAAAATGATGCTCACGCCCCAAAAAAAGCGCCGCTCCGCCTCAAGCCTTCCCGTGCGCTCTTTAAGCATCACCTCTTCTTGGGCCAGCTCCGCGGACGCCAGCAAATAAGCCTGTTCATCCGGCGATAAATCATCCCTTCCTTTGGCCCAGGCTTTGGCGTTTTCAAGCGCTTCTCCCCGTAGAGCATACTCAGGCTTTCTCCCATTCTCCAGCCAGCGGGAACAGGACTCCTGCATCACCCGGTCTGATTCCTTGTCGCGTACCCAATCGATATCGAAGACTTCCGCAAAAATTCGATTGCGCACCTGCAGAAGAGAGCCGTGTTCCGCCACCATTCCCGTTAATTTTAGGCGCGCTTGCACGGTATGGTCCCGCTTTGATTTAACGGCCTCGCCTTTGAGCAGGGTTTTGTACATGGCTAGCATCTGACTGGCCAACGGATGCATCGTTGGCAATACAAAATGCTTTTCGGCAAAGGCCAGATTCTGATCGCTCTGCGCGCCTTCGCGCAAAAACCCTTCATGAACGGCTTGAAAGACGCGCTTCTGCGCCTCGCCCCCAGGCTCGCTTTCCTCTTGTTTAAGCAAGGCATTGCAGATTTTTTGCATCATATAAGGATGTCCAGAGGTCCAAGCATAGACTTCGCTTAAGAGGGCATCGGCGTTTCCTCCGGCCGCCTTTAATCCTTCTAAAAATCCATTGGCTTCCTCGCGGGAAAAATCCTTGAGCTGAATCTCATGCCCAATATTAAAAGGCGTGCGCACCGGATCGGCCGTAAGCTCCGAGGGCTGGGCAACGCCGATCAAGCAAAAAGTCAGCCGGTGAAAAGCTTCGAGTTCAGGGCGCGCATTGTAGATCGCGCGTATAGAGCCAAAAAAATCGTCCCTCGATATGGATGCGTCCAGCGATAGCACTTGATCGATTTCATCAATAAATACAATCACCGGCCCAGATAGCCGTTTAAGAACAATTTCCCGCAGAAAGAGCGACCAGCGCTGCACGGCCGAAAGCTTTTCATGGGCATCCCAGAAGGCCGTCGGGTCGTCCTCCAATTCAAGCTCGGCGCGGAGTTCCTCCATCAAACCGAGATACCATTGCTCGAGGCTTAAGTTTTTGGCGCCGATTCGCTGGAGATCGATATTGGCGCAGCGGGTATTGGAATCGCCGGCCTGCAGCCGCTTGCGCACGCGGTTGCAGAGACTGGATTTGCCGATTTGGCGGGGCGCCAGTACAAAACAGAATTCTCCCTTCCGGAGCGCCTCATAGAGGTCTTTATCGGCGGCGCGCTCTACATAGAGGGAAGCGGAGCGCAGGGCACCTCCTGATTGAAAGTTCATGGCCGTCCCCATCCCCTTCCTCAGCGGAGCAGGCGCTCGTAGAGTTTATAGCGGAGCTGGTATTCACCGCTTGGCGCTTTATTTACAAATCCAGCTTTATACAGCTTGCTATAGTGGTTGAAGTCTATGCCCGCGCCTCCTTTGTCCGCGATTTGCTTTAGAGCCAGAAAGAGCTCGGGCCGCTTGGATAAGCGGGTTCTACAGCGGTTGAGATAAGGATCAAACAGCTCTCCCGTAGCATCTTTAAGCAAGTCGGATAGATCTCTTCCTTCGTGGGATGCCGTGTACATAAGCAGGCGGACCAAATAGGGATGCCCTCCGACCAAGCCCATTAAAGCTTTAAAATGCGCGCTTCCCCAGCCAAGTCCATAGCGATTTGCAAGCTCTTGAATTTGAGTCTCCTTTAGATCTTTAAGCTCGATGGGTTCGGTAATATTAAAAGGCGATTCCCGCAGATCCTGGTTGAGCAAGGTGGGGGTTGTGGAGATCGTAAGCAATAGCCGGAGATTTCCATATCCCCGCTCATCGCCGAGCGAAGCCCATCCCCGTAGCGTGCTAAAAAATTCGTCCCGGAGCTGTTCATGGCGGAATACCGTATCGGCCCGATCGATGGCCAAGATTAAAGGTTTATCCCGGCCTTTTAAGATCTTATGTTCCATCAGCCAGCCCAAGCTGGTTCGAGGTCCTCTTTTGCCATTCCATGCCTCTGAAATCCACTCTTCTTTTCCCCCAACGGTATCGATCACTTGGCGGCCAATCTCGCGCGTGAGCTGGTCAAAAGATGCCCAAGCCTCGCTGTCGATGAGATCGGGGTAAATCATGCATACATCCACGGGGGACTTCAGTTGTTGGGGGAGATTGGAGAGCAGGTGTTTGAGCAGCCAGGTTTTGCCAAATAATTCGGGCGCATACAGAACAGCGGGCATCCCTGGATTCAAGAGATGGGCGATGGCTTCTTTTTCTTGGGGACCCCTGCCCACATACCAATCCGAGTCATAGGCACAGTTGGGCGGCTGTAGCGATTTGGGTTCGCCGCTGCCCGGGGAAGTGCCTAAAAGCGCTTGAATATCGCGTAGATCCGAAGCATATAAAACCCCGAGTTCCGAACGTTCCGGGTCTTCTTTATCGGCGATAATGCGTTTAAGATGTCCAATTACGCCTCCATTGGCCCATACAGGCGAACCGGAAAAGCCTTGAAGCCTTGCGCCTTGCCCCGCGCTCGCCATATCGGAAAAGAGCACGATGCTGGCCATTCGCTTGGTGTCTTCGCCGTGAGGGTCTAAAATCCTGCCGATTAAAGGCAAGCCTGAACGCCCGGTGGCCGCGGGGAATCCAAAGGCTTGAAACTCGCCTTGACGAGGCACGCTGCTCGCAAAGGGAAGGGGGCGTATGGTGGAAATAGGTTCGCTGAGCTTGAGAACCGCGCTGTCGATCGACGTATCCCGGCGTTCAATATGGGCTTTTCGGATGATGTTGTCTGGGAAATAGAGCGTAACAGACCCATCCCGGGGCACAGAACGCACCACATGCTCACAGGTGACCGCCCGATCGAGTTCGACCAGGTAGGCCGTTCCGCAATTTGCTCCCGCGTCCACATAGGCGACTGCCGCTTTCAGAAGAGGCAATGCATCTTCAGGCGAGCTCATATGTAACACCTCCTGGATACAGCGTTATGAAATCCCCTTTAAAAAAGCCGTAATCTGCCTGCTCACGATCTGAGGCTGCTCGACGGCCGACAAATGCCCCGCCGCCGGCACTTTTTGCAATACCGCCTTGGGAAGCTTCTTGGCCAAGCGCTCGGAACGGAATGGGGGCGTGGCCACATCCTCTTCGCCCACCAGCACCAAGCTGGGCACATGAATCTCGGGAATACGGCTTATGATATCGTGCCTATCGAAGACGGCTCTCACCGCGTGCTGCAATTGATGGGGATCGTGCTGCTTAAAGATAGGATATAAATCCAGCCCCATTTGAGGCCGTTCTTTGAGGGTTGTCTTGCCCAGCATAAGCTTGCTGACGACTTTATAGAGCGGATTGAGATGCCCAAAGCGCAGAAGCACCTCGAGCATTGCCGCATATTGAATGCGCTTCTTCATAATTTCAGGCTCGGCGCTGGTATCCATTAAAATCATGGCCCGTACCCGCTCGGGCGCGATCAGCGCAAGGCGCATCGCCGTCATCCCGCCCATGGATAGGCCGCAAAGGATAGCGCTTTGGATCTTTTCATTATCCATAATGGCTATCCAATCCTGGGCCAGGTCATCGAGTGTAAAAGGCCCGGGCGCGGTCGAGCTCGCATGGCCGCGCGCTTCGATATTGATGACGGTATAGCTTTTTTCAAGCGCTGGAACGATGCCATCCCACATCCGCGCCGAACATAAAAGGCTATGACCCAAGAGGATAGCGGGCCCCTCGCCGCTGATTTCATAGCCAAGCCGGATTTGGTTTCTCAATAATAGTTTATGCTGTTTCTCCATGGTGATCTCCTATCCCGCGGAATGAAGGGAAAGCGCTTCGAGCGCGGCGCGTACAAATATCTCGGAGGTCAGCGCAACCGAGCGTTCATCGATATCAAATTCATGATGATGGTGAGGGGGCGCGCCCTGGCCTCCCGCGCCTACCGTGAATAGGCATCCTGGTACGCGGTTTAAAAATTCAGAGATATCCTCGGCCACCGTCAGCGGGCCTGGATCGATAACCTTGGCCCGCCCTGTTTTATGGGCCGCGTTTTTAATCCATTCCACGGGTTTTTCTGCGTTAATCGTAACAGGCGCCGAGCATGTGATCCTAAGCTCGCACTGGGCCCTCAGCGCTTCGCAGATCCCTTCCGAAATCGATTGAAGCCGGTTTAATGCTCTTTCCCGGTTGATCTCCGAATGCCAGCGTATAGCTCCCTTTAGTGTTACCCGTTCGACGACGACATTGGATGCCGTGCCTCCCGATATCGAGGTAACGCTTACAACCACCGGATCTCCAGGCTTGGTTTCTCGGGAAACAATGGTTTGAAGCGCTGTAATCACATGCGCCGATGCCACAATGGGGTCCACCGCGGCTTGAGGCATGCCGCCATGCCCTGCTTTGCCGATAATATCGAGCTCAAAGGCATCGATACCGGCAAAGAAATTGCCCACCCGTGTCGCTATGGTGCCAAAGCTATAAGGCGTAAATACATGCGCTCCCAAAGCCATATCGACTTGATCGAGAACGCCCGCGTCGACCATTTGTGCTGCGCCTCCCGCGAGCTCCTCGGCCGGCTGAAACAAAAAGCGGACGCGCCCCGCAAATTCATTGCGCCGCTGGGATAGCAACTTCGCGGCGAACAAGGCCGCGCTCATATGCGCATCGTGCCCGCAGGCATGCATGATACCCCGGTTTTTTGAAGCGTAATCGCGGTGGCTCCGCTCTTCGACGGGAAGGGCGTCCATGTCCGCCCGGATCAAAAGCGTCTTGCCCGGTGCCTCGCCTTCTAAATCGGCAATAATACCTGTCTTGGCAATACCCGTTTTCGGCGTCAAACCCAAAGCGCTTAGAAACTCAGCGATCATCCCCTGCGTATGATGCTCTTGAAAGCCAAGCTCCGGGCAGCGGTGAAATGCCCTTCGGAGCGAAATGATTTCAGGCTCAAGCAGAGATAAATCGTGAGATAGAGAATCGAAGATGGTCATACCTACAAAGCCCTCGCCGTTACGGCATTTAATATTTGCCGCTGAACCATGGCAAACAGCGCCAGGACCGGCAAACTTAGAATTACATTCCCCGCCATGACAATATGCCAGCGCACCCCCGTTCCCTGTTCCCGAAGCAATGCTATCGCCAACGGCAGGGTACGCACTTGATCGTCCGTTGTCATGATCAATGGCCAGAAATAATCGTTGTAATGAAAAATAAAGCTAAATAAAAACAAAGAGGCCAAGGTAGGCCGGAGCATAGGCGCCAGCAGGCCATACACAATATAGCCTTCCGAGGCTCCATCCATGCGGGCCGCTTCGATCAGCTCGTCGGGCACGCTGAGCAGCGCCTGGCGCACCAAAAATGTCCCGAGCGCGCTAACGGCAAAAGGAATGATAAGCGCTGCAAAGGTATTGATCCATCCAAGCTTGCCCAATAGGCTAAACGCGGGCACAAAAGTGACCTGGGCCGGAATCAATAAACAGGCCAATACCAGTATAAATGCGGTGGAGCGGCCCTTAAAGCGCAATTTAGCCAGGGCATAGCCGGCGGGCAGCGCCAAAATAATTTGCAAAAGCGCAATGGCGGCGGCCATAACGATTGTATTGAATAAATAGCGGAGCACCGGCACCGAGCGGAAAACGTCGCGATAGGCGCCGAATTGAAGGCTTTGAGGTAAGGGATAGGTGGGTGCGGAGACGATTTCGGGCAGTGTTTTGAGAGAGGTTAAGGTCATCCAGGCATAGGGGCCCAGCCATAAAAGAGCCACGAGAACAAGCGCGAGCGTCGTTAAAAAGCCGGAAATGCGCTTCATTCGGCGCTCCTGGCATGAATGGCCTGGCCGGCTTTCCAAGCCTTTAATTGAAGCGCGGTAAGCAGCAGCAAGACGAAAAAGAAGCATACCGTGAGCGCGCTGGCCCGGCCTACCCTTAAATTCATAAATACATGTTCATAGATGGCATATACGAAGATGGTGGTCGCCTTCACCGGGCCTCCCTGCGTAATTACGCGGACGACATCGAAGGCTTGAAACGAAAGAATAAGGCTTGTGGTGCCGACAAAGGCCGCGCTGGGGCGCAATAAAGGCCAGGTAATATAATAAAATCGTTTGAATGGATTGGCGCCGTCCAGCGCCGCCGCTTCGAGCAATGAAGGCGAAATATCCTGAAGCCCCGCGAGAAAAATGACCATTGAATAACCGGTGATTTTCCACACGCTAATTCCGGCGAGTGTTAAGAGAGCCGTGTCGGGATGGCCGAGCCAATGTTTTGTGGGCAATCCAATGCCGCGCACCAAGGCCGAAAATAAACCGCTGTCGGGTTCTAAAATCCACATCCATAAGAGCGCGACGGCCACCCAGGAGACCACATAGGCCGAAAACACGGCTCCCCGTATAAAGGCAAAGAGGCGGCCTCTGCGATTGAGCAATACGGCCAGCGCGAGCCCAAAGAGCATCGAAAACAGCACGACGGCGGCGCTGTATAAACAGGTTCTTTTTAGTGTTCCAACGAGCTCGCCGCTTTCCCAAATCGAGCGGTAATTGCCAATGCCCGCGTAGACGGGCGGCGTTAGCAAATCCCAGGAGTAAAAACTGTTGTTAAAGGCCAATCCTAAAGGAATGAAAAAGAATACAAGTAAAATAACACCCGTGGGCAATAACATCAGATACGGGTGAAGGGGATGTCTGGGTTTCATGGGCTTTTCTATTAAGTTTCAAGCGCCGCGCGCCTCGCTTCGGCGAGAAGCAGGCGGGCATCTTTTCTCTCGGTGACCGCCTGTTCCAGCCTGGGCTGCACGGCTTCCCGCTGCACCCTGAATAAAAGCGGCGCCCAAGGCCATGGCGATGCGCAGGTCAGCAGTTGATCGATGGCAACCCTATCGTTTGGGTGTTGTTGATAATAACCATCGGATTCAAGCTGCCGGAGCCCGGCTTGAGATACCGGAATATAGCCGGTTTTAAGCGCGAATTCATTGGCTTGGCGGGCTTCCATCATCCATTTTAAAAAGGCCACGGCGCCTTCGTGTTCCCGCTCCGGCGCTCCCTTGGGCATAACGAAAAGCGTGCCTCCCAATGGAACAGAATGTCGGATATTCTTGGGCAATGGAGCCGCGCCCACCGGGAATTTAGCCGTCTCTTCTAAATATCTTAAAAAAGAAGTGCTCGTCCATATCATGGCCGCCCGGCCGGCCAAAAAATCGGTATTCGTCACTTGCCACGCATTGTAATCACGGCCCGCTGGAGGTTTCATCGAATGGTCTTCATAAACCATCGTTTGCCATAATTGCAGCGCTTGAATTCCGGCCTCGCCGCCCAGGCTGGGTGTGCCGTCGTTTTCAATGATTTGGCCGCCGGCCTGTCCGACCAGCGCCGCCCAAAACCACCAATCCACGGGGCATTCAAATCCCCAGCATTCGGTCGTCTCTTTGCTTCGCACCGTCGCGGCTTTGGCGACTTCTCTCAATTCGTCCCAGGTGCGCGGCGGCATTATATTGAGTTTTGTAAAAATAGATTTGTTATAATATACAATCGGCGTGGAACGGTTAAAGGGCAGGGCATAGAGCGGTTTTGCATTTCCGCCGAAATAAGAGCCGTCTTGAGCCAATGCGGGAATGAGTTCAAGCTGTTCCCGTGGGACAAATGGATCGATTTGTTTGAGCACACCCGCTTCGGCCATGTAGGGCAATATTTCGCCGATGACATGGCTTAAGGCGGGCGCCTTTCCCGCGGCGAGGGCCGTGCGCAGTTTGGCGAGGGCTTCGAAATAATCGCCCTGATACGTGGCCCGTATAAAATAGCGGTCTTGTTCCTGATGATAGCGCTGAATGAGTCCGAGCAGGACTTCGCGATTTTTGCCGCCGTAGCTATACCAAAGGGAAATGGTTTGGCGGCCCCGGGATAAAGGGTCTTCGCCATTGCAGGCCGGGCTCAGCGCCAAGGCGGAAAGGGCTTTTATGGCCGTTCTGCGCTGGATCTTCATGGCCGCTCCCGTTCATGCGTCGAGGCATTAAACCATAGAATGTGCTCTGGATTCAATTGAATTTGAACCGCTTCCGAGCGGGCGTGCGATGCGAATCCAGGCGCGCGGACGCGGAAAACGCTGTGTTCCAGATCGAGGTGAAGGTAGGTCTCGGCGCCCAGCGGTTCAATATTGATGATTTTCGACGAAAATCCGATTGTATTTTCGGGGAGCGGGTCTCCGGGCGAGGCAATCCGAAGATGTTCGGGGCGAATACAGGCAATGGCTTTTCCGGAGCGCAGAAAAGTAGGCGCTGGAATGCGCACACCCTCGGCGCAATAGGCATTATCTTCAAATTGAAGATCCAATTGATTGATTTTTGGCGTGCCCATAAAATGCGCGACAAATAAATGATCGGGATTTTCATAGATGGCGCGGGGCGTTCCCACTTGGACCAGTTTTCCCGCGCGGAGCACGGCAATGCGATCGGCCATGGTCATGGCTTCAATCTGATCGTGGGTGACATAAATGGCCGTCGTTTGAAGCCTTCTCAAGAGCTGGGAAAGCTCGACGCGCAATTCATTGCGGAGCGCCGCATCGAGATTGGATAGGGGTTCGTCGAATAAAAATATTTTGGGCGAGCGCACAATGGCGCGGCCCATCGCTACCCTTTGGCGCTCTCCGCCCGAAAGTTCAGCCGGCCTTCGATTTAAAAGTTTGGCTAGACCAAGCGTTTGGGCCGTTTTCTCGGCGAGCTGCCGGCGCTCTTCTTTTGAAATACCCCGCATTTTTAAAGGAAATTCAATGATTTCCCGCACGGTGAGATGCGGATAAAGCGCATAGCCCTGAAAGACCATTGCCACATCGCGATCTTGAGGAGGTACGCCGATCACATTGCGATCGCCGATTGAAATCGTTCCTTCATCGGGATCGTCCAGGCCCGCGATTAGACGCAGCGCCGTGGATTTCCCGCATCCCGAAGGGCCGACGAGCACCAGGAATTCGCCGTCGGGCACGTCGAGACTGAGCCCTGAAAGCGCCGCCGGGCCATCGCTGGATTGAAAGCGGCGGGTGAGTCCGCGAAGGGTGAGGGCGGCCATGGCAGGGGCTTCGTACTACGGATCGGGCGATTTCGGAATGGCCATTTCAACCAGGCCCGCAATGGAATCCGAAAGCGAGAGAAGTTCGGGTTTGGGCGTGACAGCCACGGGGTTTTTGCTCAGGCGAAGCATGGCCGCGTCCCATGCGCTGTCTCCAAAGGCCGCGATCAATGTGGCACCCTGAAGGGTTTGAAGCTTTTTTTGAAGCACTTGGGCTTTGCCTTCGCCGTATACCACGGGGCCCGAAATGATGGGCTGGATTGTTCCGTTCAATACATCAGGCGTCATCGCCAATACGTTCATTTCATTCAGGCCGAGGAGCGAAGCGCCGGCGTGAACCATCCAGGCCGGGGAGGCCGATACGATCAAGGGGGTGATATGTTTTTCCTTCATCCACGAAAGGATATCTCTAAATATCGGACGTATTTTTTTGTCCAGTTCTGAGCCGCGGGCGACACCGTCGGCGAAATGCCTTGCTTCTTGCTCTGTAAAGCCCGCGAAGGCCCAGGCATGCATGGCGTAGGCTAAATCATCAGGATATTTACCAATTAAAAAAGATTGGTGAAGCGCGGAGGCCAGGGCATTCACATCTTCATCGGAGGGCAATTCGATCGAAAAGCGAAGGAGTTCGGCCTTGAGCGCGGCGGCGGGCGCCTTATGCATTTTTTCGGAACGCAAAAGCGCCTCGAATACATCGACGCCCACGTCCGCGTCCCAGAGCGTGTGATCGGCGTCAAAGGCTGCAAAACAAGGGCTTTCTATTTGGAGGAGCTGGTGTTCCAGCCTAGAGAGAAGATCGCGGGGTTCGACCAGGGGAACGCTATTTCGTTTCGTCATTGTCATTCAACAATAAAAGCCGGGGATGGATCGCCCTGGCGTAGCTCGATTAAGCGGTGCGCCGGCACATTTTCATAGCGGTCTTTGCTGCGCTGCGCGTCGGGCCAGGTAACATCGATACTATGAATGGCTTCGCAATTGCCAAGCCCAAAATGAAGCACGGTGTCGTGCATGATGGCCGAATGCCCAAATCCACCGCTCATTTCTTTGGTTTGAAGGGTTTCGGTTCCATTTTGATCGATGGTGCGGACAACGATGCGGGCGCCTATGCCTGATGTATTGGCGCTTGTGCCATTGCCCTTTAGCCTGATCGCAATGGATTTGCCTCCTAAATCCGATATTTTATTTTCATAAAAATGAACTTCGTTGGTGGGCCAGGCGTCCGAGCACCATTGTCTCATCCGGCTGGAGCCAACGACAATATCAAGATCTCCATCCCGATCGAAATCCACCACCAAGGGATTGTGAGCGCATGCATGGTGAAATCCGGCGGTTTGGGCAATCTCTTCGAATGTGCCATCGCCTTTTTGATGAAAATACATTCCATATTGATCGTCGTAATCGCTGGCGCCGACGATTAAATCCTGGCGGGCGTCGTTATCGATATCGGCCGCGGCGGCGTACAGGCCGCCCTCATTCCAATCCGGGGTGGGATGCGGCCATGCCAAGCCGGTTTTGTCGTTCCCTGGGCGCGTGAAATGAATGCCCGAGGCGTCGCTTGTATTGACCAGCAATTCGGAAGGATCGGAGCCCTGGCCGGCCCACCAGTGGACGATTTCGGCGTTGTAAAGATCGAAGGCGCCGTCGCCGGTGATATCCGAGCATACCGTTGTAAAGGTATTGCCGCCGAGGCGTTCGGGTGCGGTATCCCGCATAAAATCCCAGTACGCAGGGAGTTGGGCGGGGGTTGGGCATTGAACGGCCGGTGCGGGGGCTCCGGCGCAGGAGGGTTCGGCCGGATTAAGCTGGCATGCGCATAGGAAGAATTGGTTGTCGGTATAGCTTTGGTTTTCGTCGTAGGCATAGCCGGCTTCCAGGGCGATATCTTTAAAATGATTGGGGCCATCGCTTTGAAAGAGCATATTTGGAGCCCGGCCATAAGAACTGACCAAGATTTCGGGCTGGCCGTCGTCGTTGAGGTCGCAGGCTGTGACGCCGAATGCCGGCCTTGCGTTGTCGATAACCTTGATTCCGCTCGTGTTTGAAATATCCCAATAATATCCAGGCGTTTCACGGGTACCCTGAAGCAGGCGCTGATAGGAAGGCAAGCCCGATGCACCATACCAGTGGCCTAAAAATAAATCCAGCACTCCATCGCGGTCGGTATCCAAAAGCGAGGCCGATGAAAGCGGCGATGGTCCCGGCGTTTGAAGCTTGCATTCAGGGCCCAGGGCAAAATGGCCTGTTCCATCGTTTAAGAGCACCACGCTCCGGTCTGGATCGGGCACCATGGCATTGGGATCGTTATAGGTGCCGCTAAAGATATCGGTATCGCCGTCGTTGTCTACATCTCCAAAGAGCGCCATTTGAGCGGCGCGAAGCTCGCCGGGCGCCTGATCGTAGGTGCTTCCATAGCCGCTTTCTACGGTGCGATCGACAAATGTGCGGCCTTTTCCGCTGGGATGTGGCTCGTTCCATAGCACTTGATAATGATGTTCGGCTTGGCCTTCAAGCTCGCGCTGTCCAACGATGTTGAGATGGGTGATCAATTCTGGATAGCCGTCCCCATTTAAGTCGCCGGCCGTCAATATGGTTCCATTTACGCCCGTAAGACCCCATTCAGCGCTTTTATCGGTGAATGTAGCGGCTCCGGGGCTTTGATGGGCATCGCATGCGGGTGCGGATTGCCCCGTATTTCCACCGTTTCCCCCACCACTTGAGGATGAGGAGCCAGATTGATTGGAGGAGGAAGCTGCCGGCGTTGTATCTCCGCAGGCGAGGGCGGAAAGAACAGGCAGAGCCAAGAAAAAGGCGAGATAGAGAGAAGAAGTGGGCCGCATAGGGGCCGATGCTACACGATTTTTTAGGGAGTGCGTGTAAAAAAAATTGTCATCGCATGGTGCTTTTGTGTACAAAGGCCGGGTGATGCGGGCGCTATGCTGGATATTGGGCGGATTGAGCGTTGGACTTTCAGCCTGTAGGGGCTGCGGTGAAGAGAGTTCCAACAAAAGTGTCGCACCCGGGCCGAGTTCATCGGCTTTTGTCGAGGCCTCCGAAGGCGGGGCGAGTCCTTTTTTCCTGGTGCTTTCATCGGGTTCGGAATTTTCGTTTTCAGGGTTTTGGGGCGGGGTTTGGATTGGGACGCCAAGCCGCGTTGCGCAGGCCATCGGACAGCGGGATTTGACGAGCGGCGATATGCCTCCTGGATTGCCCGAGGGCGAAGGCCGGGTGAACAAGGTGATGGGGCGGCTTCCCGGTTCGGTTTGGCTTTCGTTTGCGCGTTTGGGCGAGGGGGCTAAAGTCGAGTCCGAGCCTCTGTTCAAGCTGATGAACGGGGGAATGAAGAAGGTGGCGGATGATTGGCGGCCTCATCTGGTGGCATGGTCGGGGCGGAGAATTCTGGCGTTGTCCACGTCGTCGGGAAGGCTTAAAATCAAGGTGATGGAGCCTTTTTCCGAGAAGCCGCCCGCCGATATGCCGGGGGCATGGCTTAAGGATGAATCCTGTTCAAAGACGCTGAAGGTGCATGGGGCTGTGGCTTTGTCCAAGGGCGATGTACTGGCGGCTGGGAATTGTAGGCCCGAGGGGGCGCAGGGGATGCGTTATGTGCTGCTGAGGTGGGCTGCTCCGCCGGTGGAAAACGCAGAAAAGGCGGCTCCTTCCGCGCCTTCGGCGGCGGGAACGGCGCATCCCGAGGATGCATGGCCTGTGGCGAGTGCGGAAGCTTCTCCCGATGGGGGAATGGGAGGAAGCGCCGAGGAAAAGCGGGGGCTTCCTCCCGATGTGTTGCAAATGCCCAATGTGTCGAAAAATATGTTGCACAAAACGATCGTAACAGATGGTAATTTAAATGTATTGATGCTGGCGCATGAAAATGCCTCTTCCGATGGTGGTGGTGCGAAGGCACATGTGTATCGGCTGGAGGGAGAAGGCATTAAAGAAGAGGTTTTGCCTCAAGGCGACGAGCTGTTGAAGGCCGTCGCGGCCGAGCCGGATGGAACGCTGTGGGGCGTGGGCAATCGCATCGTATTGAAACGCGCGGCGCAGGGCACATGGGAAGAAGTAAAGCTTCCACGGCCGTCCGGGGAAATTGAACTCGATGGGGTATGGGCATCGGGCGAGCGGGATATTTGGGTATGGGGACATTCAGCGGCGAAGGGTGAACATCTGGTGTTTCGTTTAAAGGCGCCTGCAAATCAAATTCGATGGTAGTAGCATCGGCGTATGACGCAGACTGCTGCAGCGTGTGCTCACTGCGGCGCGCCTCCTTCGCCCGGGCTTGTGGCGTGCCGTTTTTGCAAAACCCCTTATTCGCCTGCGTCGGCGCGTAATGCGCTGGCGTGTCCTCATTGCGGCGCGCTGAATGAAGATGACAATCAGAAATGCGCGGCCTGCAATGAGTGGGTTGTGTATAAATGCCTGTTTTGTTCGGCGATTTCGCCATGCACGGATGTGGTGTGCCGGCGCTGCAGGGAGCCTTTTGCGGGTGCGCGGGAGCGTTTGGCGGCGCGTGAGGAGGCGAAGCGAATGCAGGAGCAGGTGAAGGTGGCTTCGCAGGTCGCGGATGCGGCGGCGCCTGTGCTTGGAGCGGTTGCGGGAGCGATTGTTTCGGGATTGGGCAATAGCGACGATGACAGGCCATCGAGGCGGCGCCGCGAGCGGCATAGGCCGCAGGAGAGCCGCGAGGGCGGAGGGCTGTTGGATAATTTGTTCGGCGATGATTCTTCGCAGAAAAAGAGCGGCGGGAGCGGCGGCGGTTTTTGGGATGAATTGCTCCGTGATACCGATCCATCCGATGATGGTCATCGGGGCCGCTAGAAGAATATTGAGATCAAGTGGCGAACGCATTCTTTGAGATTGAAAGCGATGACGGCGAGGGATTGCGTTCGGTATTTCGCAGGCAGGGAGCCCGCATATTTTTGACATCCAAGCATTATGCTTGGGATTATTTTGAGGTGGAGAACGCGAGCGGAAAGAAAAGCGTTCGTTTTCGTTTGCCATTCGATGAAAATGGGAACGATACGCTGGGATTGCTGTCGAGGATTTCGGTCGATTATCAATGGGGCAAGGAGCCTGACCGAAATTTTCCCAGCCGGATCAAGGCGAAAGCCGGGCCTCCTTTGGATTCGTTTGAAGCGCTGCATGGCACTGCGCTGTACGAGGAATTGTGGCTGGTGAATAGGCCGGTGATGCGGGTCGGCGAGGCCGTGGATTTTGCGCTGGCCGATATCGAAAGCGGGCAATGGATGGCCGCCGCGTTTTGGATGGGGGCGCCTCTTGTCGTTGCGCCTTGCGGGAGGCGAAAGGCGGGAGATCATTGGAAGAAATTGGGTTCCAATGCGAAAGAAATGATCCAGGAAGCCGCCGGTAATCCTCTGATGGGCCGTGAAAATGAGCTGGGTTATTTGGTGCAAATCGTGATTGATGATACGATTGAATTGATTGCGCCTGTGAAGCTGGACCCGAAGCGGCATTTTAAGGTGGGCCGGGCGGGAGATTACCGTTCGGGCGCGCCTGAAGGGTTGCCGGTATTGGCGGGCCGCGAGGCGCTGTCCAATATGATCGTGGGGGTGAAGGCGAGAGGCGGGTTTACTTTCGGTCGTTAAATAGGTCGAAGCCAACCTTTGGCTTGGTCGAGGCGGCCGCGGGTTGTTTGGCGGGAGGCGGTTTCGCCGGTGTTTTTGGTTTCTCAGAGGCAACAGCCATAGGCGGAGCGGCGGATTCGCTTTCCACCGGCATCGGCGCGAGTTCGGTTACGGACGCTGCCGCGGGCAAGGCAATGGGAGAGGATTCTGCGGAGCTTTGGCGCTCTTCTTCGGCGCGGCCTACCCGCCATCCGAGGAATGCGGCAATGCCTATGATAAAAATGGCGCCCAATGCGATCGATGGGATAAGCCAGGAATTTTTGCGCGCGGATCCTTGAGCCGGTTTATTGTCGATTGAATTGTTCCATTTAACGGATGTATTGCCTGCCCGGGAGGTTTCGGGATATGTGCTGATAGGATTGTTTTGATTTGCGCTTGAATTGGAAACATGGAGCAGGTCAGCGGGCGAGGCCATAACGGTTTTTACTGCGGCAGCACCGCTTTTTCGAAGCGATTCCATGACAGGGCCGGCGGCAACCGTGCGCTGGGCCGACATGACATAAGGCTTTAGTGCAGAGGCGAGGTCTTCAACGCTCGCATAGCGCGCGCCGGGATCTTTTTCGTGGCATTTCAAAAGGATTGCCTCGAGGCCGGGAGGCGCTCCGGGCAGCACCGAAGAGAGGGGTGGCGAAGGTTCGGCGACAATTTTGATACAGAGATCCGCCATCGTGTCGGCCATAAATGGCGTGCGTCCAGTGAGCAATTCGAAGAGAATGGTGCCCAATGACCAAATATCGCTCCTGTGATCGACGTGTTTGGTCGATCGGATTTGTTCGGGGGACATATAGGGCGGGGAGCCCAGTACATCGCTGGTTTGGGTATGGGAATGTCCCGCGTGAAGGAATTTTGAAATGCCAAAATCGAGCACTTTTATCCAGGGTGTGCCGTCCGCGCGCTGGGTGAGAAATAAATTCGATGGTTTGAGATCGCGGTGAATAATTCCGATCGAATGGGCGGCCGATAGCGCTTCGCAGGCTTGGAGAATAAAATCGACGGCTTTTGGAATGGGAAGTGGGCCGTCTTTTTTTAGGGTTTTGGCGAGATCGCTGCCTTCCAGGACCTCCATGGCCATATAGGGCGAGCCGTCTTCCAGCATTCCTAAATCGAGGACGCGGGCGATATGCTCGCTTTTTATTTTGGCGGCGGCCCGGCCTTCCTGAAGAAAACGATCGAGTGTTTCGGGTGAATCGATTAAATTGCGATGCAGGAGTTTGATTGCGAGGGGCTCGTTGAGCTGAAGATGGGTGGCTAAAAATACTTGGCCCATCCCGCCCCGCCCCAAGAGCGATTCTATGCGGTATTTGCCGGCCAATACACTTCCGGGCTCGGCGGCGAGCGCCCGGCGATTGGCTTTTTCATAAGGTTTGGCAGATTTAGGATCTAAAACGTCCATCGCATCGCCGCAGACCGGGGACCAATAAATACCTCGGGCACATACGAGGCTTTCGGCGGATCGACCTTGACCTTTTCGGCGCCTGTGACGGTTAAGGCAATGCCGCCGCCCGTCATGAGGCCGCCGATAATGGTGACAACCGCTCCTCCCCGGCAGACCGCATCCGAACTGCCGCAGCCCAGCCAGGTTAGGCCGCCAACCACAAAGGTCGGGGCGCCGAGGACCATCATTACAATGCCGCCCGCGATCATTCCCTTGCTGCGCCTTCGATAGATTGGGCCTTTGGTTTTATCGGCTGTTTTGTCCGTTTCGGGTGTGGCCGAGCTGCTGCCTTCGTCTTTGCCGTCGGGGAGCGCGGGTACTTCTACCGTTTGGGTGTCGGCATTTTCTCCGAGGGTGACTTTGTGTTCCCAGGTTTTTTTGTTGGGCGCTGATGCGGTGACGGTGTGTTCTCCTGGGTCGACGGGAATGGGCGTTCCCCAAATCACACGGCTTACGTCGATGTTGTCTCGTTTGACGGCGATGCCTTCAGCGGGCGTGGGAACCACAATGGTTAGGCGTGAAAGCTTTTTTTCGAGAGCCGCCGCCGATGAACGGGATACGCGTTCGCGTTCGACTTGTCCCACGGCTTTGGCTGCTCCCGCGACTTCGAGATAGAGCGACCACGCGGAGGCTGTTTTGCCGACTTTTTCGTAGCAGTACGCGAGATGAAACTGCGTGCCCATGCCAGGATCGAGGCGCTGGCTCTCTTCAAGCTTTGGGCATGCGTCGCTGAACTTGCCCTGGTCCATAAGCTTTTTTGCGTCGTTGAATAGGGCTTCCGCCGTCGCGTTGTCGGCTCGCGCGCTCCGGGCGAACGCCATCAGCACTAGCAAGAATGCGAGCGCCAAGCTTACATACTTGGGCAATTGCTTCATGGGTGTTTCTATCTCCTTTGAATGGATTCGCTTATTTGCGATCGTTAAATAGGCCACTGCCGATTGAGCCTGGTTTTGAGCTGGGTTTGGCGGTTGGCTGAGGTTTTTCAGCGGTGGCCGCTGTTTTCGCTGTATTGGAAGTTGTCACCGTTGTATTGGCCGGTGTTTTTGCCGCTGCCGTCGTGGCGGGCTTTTCTGTTGCGGCCGCGGGTTCGGCGCTGGGTGTGGGATCGGCGGGCAAGTCTGTTGCGGGTTCGACCGGGCCGCCTTTGGTGCCTGTGGCAGGGCCTTGTGTTTCGACGGCGCGCGCTTCGGTCGCTTGGGCTTCTTGTTCTGCCCCGTGGTTGTTTCCGTTCTTGCCCCGGAACATAAAGACGCCAATCACCGCGAAGAACACGAGGGCGCCGATGAGGGCCGCTGCAATGACGGGTGCGGCGCTCTTTTTGGCGGGTTTGGCTGGTGCCGGTTCGACCGAGCCTCTCCAGTTGATGGATGTGCCGCCTGTGTGGCTGGAGATCGCGTGAGGATTGGTGATTCCAGAGGCCGCAGCCAGGTTCGGGCCGCCCGCGACGGTGGCCGCGTGGGCAAAGCCTGCGCCGCCTGATACCTGCGTGGGTGGTACGGGAACGGAGGGCGAGCTGTTGCGGGTGGCGAGGTTGTGGCTGCGGGCGATTTCGCTGATGCGTTCGACCGAGAAGCGTCCGCGGGGGCTGGCAAAGGGCGCGAGCGCGATGGCGAGTTCGCCGACGTGGGCAAAGCGGGCCGAGGGATTTTTTTCTTGGCAGCGGCGAATCACAGCCTCGAGGCCGGGCGGTGCGTCGGGGCGGTAGGGCGCGAGGGATGGCATGGGATCGTTCATGATCTTCATGCAGAGCTGGGGAACGGTTTCGGCGTCGAAGGGCGGTACGGCGGTGAGCAGTTCGAACAAGATTGCGCCGAGCGCCCAGATGTCGGTGCGGGCGTCGACATCTTTGGAGGAGCGCATTTGCTCGGGCGACATATAGGCCGGCGAACCCATGACGGCTGCGGTTTTGGTTTTGGAATGGTTGCCGTCGGTGAATTTGGAGATGCCAAAATCGAGCAGTTTTATGCAGGGAGAACCGTCGGCGCGGCGGGTGAGAAAGAGATTGGCGGGCTTGAGATCGCGGTGAATGATGCCGGCCGCGTGGGCTTCGGCGAGGGCTTCGCAAGCCTGCAAAATAAGGTCGACGGAGAGTTCGCAAGGCTGGGGCCCTGTGCGTTCGATAAGCTCGGCCAAATCGTTGCCGGCGAGGTATTCCATCACCATGAACGGGGCGCCGTTTTCAAGCGTTCCGACATCGCTGACGCGGGCTACATGCTCGCTCTTGATTTTCACCGCGGCCTTGGCTTCGCGGAGAAATCGCTCGACGGTATCGGCCGATTTCGCGGCATCGGGCAGGAGCAATTTGATGGCGACGCGCTCCTCCAGATGCATGTGGGTCGCGGCGACTACGAAGCCCATTCCGCCTTCGCCGATGACGCGCTCGACACGGTATTTGCCGCCGATAATATCGCCGGGCTTGGTTGAGAAAGGTGCGCTGTCGCTTTGCACGGTCAGGCCATTACTGCTCATTGAGACTCCTTCGCGAGCGCGCTCCACAGCGCCCCATGCGCGGAGGTTTCAGGCGGGAGTCACCGCCGCGCATCATACATAAGCTACGAATAAAGAGCTTAGGCGATCTAATTGCTTATTTACAAATGGCCTGGATGGCGGTGCGGGTATCGGGGAGCCGGGGAGCTACGCAACGATGGGCAGGCGGCGGGTGCGGCGCTCTTGTTTGGCCAGTTCGTGCTCGGCGACGGTTACGGGGTTTTCAAAATCGGGCAGGGGAAGGTCTTTGTTTTTTGCGTAAATCGGATGGCGTCCCTTGGTTTGATACCACTCGGCAACGCTCGCATTGGCTTTCATCTTTTCGATGATGTTTCTCCAGCCAACGCCTGTATTGTAGGCGCAGAAGCTAATTTCGCCCAATTGGGTTCCATAGGGAATGATGCACATTTCGGTGCGCCTAAAATCGTAATTAAACAGGTCTTGAAACCACATTCCCGCAACGAAGAGCACGCGCCATTCATAGTCTTTGGCGTCATTTTCTCCGGCGTGGGCGGCGCCTGTCTGGCTTAAAAATTGGCGCACCAGGGTTTTGAGATTGAAATTGGCGGGCGCCTTTTCCGGGCGGTAATGCCTTAACAGCGCCGTGACCAGTTGAGCCTTGCTCAGCGCCCGGCTCTTTCCGGAGTCGAAAATAAATCGTAAATCCGATAGGAGTCCTTCGATATCCAGGAAATCGACGAGGGGCACCATCTCCTTCGTTTTCTTATTAACAAATAATACCGTGCCAATTCCACAATTAGGATGGCATCCGCAATTTAATTGTCCCCATTCTTTATCGGGGCCGTCGAGCAGATCGACGACGTCGCCGAAGGGGCTGAGGCAGGAGAGGGGGAACCAGTCGCGGAGGGGATGGGTGATGCCGGTTTGCTTGGCGATATCGTGGGCGAGATGGCTGAGGGTGTAGCGCTGGGCTTGCCTCTGTTCGTCGGAAATATCTTCGTCCCGGCCGGTGAAGCTCACGGGCTGAAAGCTGACAACGGTGATTTTATCGGCGTTCTCCACCGCGAATTCAACGATTGGTCCAACTTGATCGTTATTTAAACCATTAACAATGGTGACCACGAGAATGACATCGATGCCCGCTTTGGAGAGCTCTTCTATGGCGCGAAGCTTGACGTCGTAGAGGTTTGATATTTTTCTATGACTATTGGATTGATTGGTCACGCCGTCAAATTGAAGGTAGGCGATTCGCATTCCGGCTTCGCGGGCCTTTTGGGCAAAGCCTGGTTCTTGAGCGAAACGCAGGCCGTTTGTGGCGCATTGCACCGAAAAATAGCCTTTTTCCCGGGCGTAGCGAATGGCATCCAAGAAATGGGGCGACATTGTTGGTTCGCCTCCAGAAAATTGAATGGACATCTGCCGGCGGGGATGAACATTCGCGGCATCGTCGAGGATTTGTTTGATTTCTTCGAAGGATAGTTCGTGGACATAGCCGACTTGATTGGCGTCCATAAAGCAGGGGTCGCACATCATGTTGCAGCGGTTGGTTAAATCGACGGTGAGTACCGCGCCGCGCCCATAGCGAATCGTGCTGTTTCCGTGGTTGTGAATTTTGTCGGGCGTCATTTCTACATCGCGCCCGCCGAAGAGTTGTTCGATCCGCTTTAAAAATGCGGGGTCCATGGCGATTAGGTCGCTGATGCTGCCGTGTTTGGGGCAGGTCTTTTCCATGTAGATCTGTCCGTCGCGTTCAACGAGCTTGGCCTTGATTTCGCCTGGGCTTTCGCTGATCAGCGTTCGCCAGTCGGCATCGCCGCTTAGGATTTTGGCCCTCGCTTCTTTTACGCAGGCCGGGCAAAGGCTGTCGGTTTCTCGCGGGAATCCTAGGACGGGCTTGCTTCGCTGCTTGCCGCGGGGAATGGGCTTGTCGCTCCACTTCGGATGAAAGGGTTTGGGCTCCGGACCCAGGCGCACAAGCTCGCGCATCAGGGGCCACACGGTGCCGGCCGATTTCGTTATGGCTTTTTCTATAGCCTTTTGGAAATTCATCCTGGAATCCTTACGTTGGGTCAGTTTAAGTCCGAGGAGCTCGGCTAAGGTGGGCGGAGATTAGAAAAGCCTTGGCGCGAAGGCTAGACGGGATTTTTTGTTTCGGTGCGTCTTTGACGCTTCATCATCGGACCGTGTGGCTGGGTAATTTGATGACACGGGGCGGTTCATCGCCGATGATTCGGGCACCTATGCGGCGATTGAAAAAGGCACGGGCGTTTTTTGCTCTGCCCTTGTTTTTAGCGGCGCTCTGTTTTGGCTCGCAGGGGCTGGCTCAGCCGACGGCGATTGTTCCTTCTGCGCGCGAGCCGGTGGGCGATGCAAGAGAGCCGAAGCGGGGTCCGAAGAATGAGCGGGCTTCCTTGAAATCGCTTTCGGGGGTCGCGGCGGCTGCCGATTTGCTTCAGTCCGATGGTGCGGAAGATAGGCTTCGGGGAATCGAGCGTCTTTCGTCGATCGGTTCTCCAGAGGCTGTGGAAGCGCTGCTCGATGCGATGGAGCAGGGTTCGTCGATCGGGCGCGATCCCAAGGCGAGGCTGTTGACGGTTCGCGCGCTTGCGGCCCATGTGGATCGCGAAGGCGCGCGGCTATTTTTGGTGCGGGAGTTGTCGGATTCTGCGGCGGCGGAGGGGCGGGGCGCGGCGTCGCCTTTGAATGCGCTGACCCGTGGAACGGCTGCGCTGGCGCTGGCCCGGTCGGGCGATAAGAAGGCGCTGGGTTCGCTGGCTTCGGCTATTTTTCAAGGCGGTCCCGGTGCTGCGGCTGCGCATGCTGCGCTCTTGGCGTATCCGCCTGTGTCGCTTCAGGAGTTTGTGGATGGCAAGAATGCAAAGAAGAGTCTTGGTCCGCAGACGGCGGCTTTTTTAGGCGAGCTTGGGGATCTGCGTTCGCTCGATCGGCTTCGCGCGGCGATGAATGAAGGCGATATGAGCACGCAGGCCGCGGCGGCGCTTTCGCTTGCGAAATTGGGCGATATGAGTGTGGCCGATAAGGTGCGGCCTTGGCTGAAGCGCAACGATCCCAAACTTCAAAAGACAGCGGCGATGACGCTTGCGCTGTTGCGGGCGGCGGATGCGGCTCAAGCCATCGGTGTGCTGCTTTCGGCCGATGCAACGCGCTCTTTTGGTGTTGATCTTTCGCTGATGGCGCCGAATCCCGCGCTGGCCAAGGCGCTGGCGACGGTGCTGCCAACGCTGTCGCAGGAGGAGCGATCGAAGGCCATTGCGGCGATTGGAAGGGGAGGCGGTGCGGAGGCGGTGCGGCAGCTTTCGCAGCTTGCGAAGACGGCGGAATACGGGTTCGATGCGCTGTTTTCGCTGGCGCTCGTGGCGGGGGCGGACGCGAAGGCGACGCTGGAAAAAGGCTTGTTGGAAGAGGTCAAGGGCGCATCGAGAAGGCTGTGGGTGAGGGCGGCTTTGCTTCGCGCGCTGCGTTTGGGCGAGCGGGTGGATGGTCTTGGGGATGTGCTGAATTCGCTTGCCGGCGAGAAGGAAAAAGACGAGAGCGATCGGGCGCTGGGTCTATTTGGGCAGGCGGCCTTGGGGATGCGCGAGCCTTCCGAGCTCTTGAATGAGCGGTGCAAGGCGGCTTTTGAGGGCGAGGGCGATAAAAGCGTTTGGAAGAGCGCGCCCTTAAAAGCCAGGGCCGCCGCGGACGCCAAGGCTTGTGATGCGGTGGCCGTGCAGGCGATTGCGAAGGGCATGCAGGCGTTGACCGGGAAAGAGGACGCGCTTCAACGCTCGTTTTCGCCGCTGCTTCAGGTTCTTGCATCGGAAGCGGTGCTTGGGCATTCGCTATCCAAAGCCCGTGCGGGCGAGATTCTGCTCTCCGATTTGCCCAATGAAAAAACGGTGGCCGCGGCTGCCGCGTTCTTAGCCTTTCCCGATGGAGGACCGCTTCCCACGGCCCTGCTTTCGGTGTGGGCGGAGCAGGGAGGTTCGCTTTCGCCGCTGGCCGCGAGGGCGCTTGCGGGCAGGGATTCGGATTCGTTGCGTCCATCGTTAAAACGGCTGCTTTCGGGCAGCGATCCTGTGGTGCGCGCGCATGTGGCGATGGGGCTGGCTTTCGATCCCATGCCCGATGCTGTGACTTTGCTGGTGAACGCCTATCGTTTCGAGGAAGACGCGGGTGTGCGGCGAGCGATTGTGAGGGCGCTGTCGGAGCGTACGGAAGTGCAGCGCAACAAAACCCTGCAAATGGCGAGAGATCTCGATCCTGATGCCGATGTGCGGGCGCTTGCGCGTTCGGCCTTGCTTGGCCGGAAGGTATTGCCTGCGGGGCTGCCTGCGGCGGGGACGGTGCTGTGGATTCAGCTTGTGCCCAATCACGCTGGGGCTTCAAATCAAGCCTTTGGACGCACGGCGCGGCTGGTGCGCCCTGACGGCGTGGCGGTGCCTGTGGTGAGCGATCCCGATGGAGTGCTGCTGGTTCCAGGGCAATCGCCGGGTGAGGTGAATCTCGAGCTCGGCCCATAGGCGCAATAGGTTTAGATTTTCACGCGGCACGCTCAATGGTATTCGCGAGACAACACCGATGAATGAGCAAACAAATCCGGAATTGGGCACAGAGGGCAAGGCTGCTGAGGCGGGCACGGCATCTTTTGAAACCTCGGTGCAAAGGCTTTCGCAGATCGTAGAGAAACTCGAGGCGGGCGAACTTCCGCTGGAGCAATCGCTTCAATTGTTTGAGGAAGGCATCAAGCTGGCGCGGGTGGCGCAAGAGCGGCTGGATCATGCGGAGCAGCGCGTGGAAGAGCTGCTTTCGGTGGATGCTCAGGGGCGTCCTGTGCTTCGGCCGATGAATTCATAAAAATCGTACGAATAGTGGGGACACACGATGAAAACGGCGGCGGCGCTCATTATTGGTTCGGAGATATTGAGCGGAAAGATCGCGGATAAGAATTTATATGTGCTTGCGCGGACGCTTCGCTCGCTTGGGGTTCAATGCCGGCGGGCGGTGACGATTCTGGACGATCTGGATGGGATTGCGCATGAAGTGCGGGTGTTATCGGATTCCCACGATTATGTATTTACAAGCGGGGGAGTTGGACCGACACACGATGATTTAACCATTGATGGAGTGGCCAAGGCATTTGGTGTTGGGGTGGTTGTTTCGCCTGAGCTGGAGAAGATGCTGCGCAATTATTATGGTGAGCGCACGACGGAATCGCATTTGCTGATGGCGCGGATGCCGGAGGGGGCGAAGCTTGTATCGAGTCCCGAGGTTCCGTGGCCGACGACGGTGATGCGCAATGTGTGGATATTGCCTGGGGTGCCTCAAATTTTTGAGATGAAGACGGCATTGATTCGGCGGGAGCTGGGTGGGGGGCAACCTTATTTATCGTATTCGGTATCGACGACGCTGGATGAGGGCACCTTAAAGCCGATGCTGGACAAGGTGGTGGAGACTTATCCCGATGTGGACATTGGTTCTTATCCCAAGTGGGGGGAATCTCACTATCGGACAAAGTTGACCTTTGATGGGTTTAGCGAGGAGCGGGTGAGGGCGGCAAGGGATGCATTTGCGGCGAGTCTACCCCAGGAGACGATTCTTGGGGTGGAGGGGTAGTGGAGGGGTAGGAGATGACCCATGAACGACAGCGGCAATGCCACGAATCAGCCGGATCACCAACATATCCATCAGACCAAGCTGCTGCTGGATACGATTACGGCTGTACACGCTGACTTCATTCTCGATGTCGATCACCGGGTAGCCTTTAATCGCCTACTCGCGGCCCTGCTCACCGTAACCAGCAGCGAATATGGCTTTATCGGCGAGGTTTATCATACGCCTGAAAGCCAGCCCTACCTAAAGACCTGGGCCATTACCAATATCGCTTGGAACGATACAACCAGGCGTTTCTATGATGAACATGTGGAGCAAGGGCTTGAGTTCTACAACCTGAAGTCCTTGTTTGGCGTAGTGCTGACGAGCCAGACACCGGTCATCGCCAACAGCCCATCGACAGATCCGCGCCGGACAGGGATTCCAGAGGGTCATCCCCCGCTCAACGCATTCCTTGGCATACCACTGACCCGGGCGGAGCGGATGGTCGGGATGGCGGGTATCGCGAATCGCCCGGGAGGTTATGACACAAGCGTCATTGCATCGATTCAGCCTTTGCTTGTGACTTGTGCAAGTTTAATCGAGGCATACCAGCGTAACAAGGCGCGACAGGCCGCGGAGGATCAGGTGAGGACGTTGTTGGAGGAGGCGCGGCGCACGGGCGAGGAGATGGAGCGCCGCAACGCGCAGATGGCGTACGAGATTCAGGAACGCCGCGCCGCGGAGGAGGCTCTTCGGACCCAGCGTGAGGCATTGATGGCCGTGTCAACGCCGATCATTCAGGTGTGGGATGGCGTGATTGCTGTGCCGATCATTGGCTCAATCGACGCGGGGCGCGCCAGCCAAATGATGGATCGGCTGTTGGCCGAAATCTCCCGGACCCGCTCGGGCCACGCGATTCTCGATCTCACCGGCGTTGATGGTGTGGATGATTCGACGGCTCAACATCTGCTCGGGATGATCCGTGCAGCGGCTTTATTGGGCAGTCATTGTCTGCTATCGGGCATCTCTCCGCGCATTGCGCAGGTTTTTGTGGGGCTCGGGGTATCGATGGATAAGCTCCAGACCTTTGGGACGCTTCAGCAGGCGCTACGCTTCGCTCTTGGTCAAGATGGCAAGGGGCGGCAGCGTTAGTGGGCCAATGGGCTGAGGCTGTATCCGCAGAGGCAAAATCGGACGAAGTTAACGCTTGATGGGCGGATTATTTCCGCGGCCCCCTCCCGATGGATTGCCCGTTGTGCTCGGCCAGTTGCCGCCGCTGCCCGTGCCCCCGCCGGAGCCACCGCTGCCCTTGCCGCCGCTGCCCGTGCCTCCCCCGGACCCACCGCCGCTGCCCTTGCCGCCGCCGGCCCCACCGGCCCCGCCGCTGCCGCCCTGACCACCGCTACTGCCACCTTTTGCGCTCATGATTTTGTCCTTTCGATTGGTATATGCGGTCGCGAAATCGGACATCCATTGCCCGCTTCGCCGCCGCGCCTTCTCTCCATGCAGAGCACGCGGTTTTGTGACAAAAAAATCGAAAAAAGAGCTTAACTTATGGACATCGTTCATGAAATTTAGATCGAAGCGCAGCCATGGCCCGCTTGTATTTTTGTCTCGCGGCGTCTTCTCGGCATCCAAGCTCTTTGGCTACTTCGCGATGCGAATGTCCTTCAAACACGACAAGTTCAATCACCCGCTGGTCTTCTTTGGACAACGCGCATAGGGCTTCCTGCGCTATCGTTTCCATTTCCAGGGTGACAGCTTTTTCTTCAGCGCTTTCGTTGTGGCACGCAATGGGTATCCAATACCCGGCATCGCCGTCGTCCAACGAGCATGTCCGCCGTTTGCGAAGCGGTGTTCGCTGTGCGTTGTTAATCACCGAGCGGATAAAATAGGCGCGCACATCTTGGTAGTGTTCTTGGCCTGCGCAGACGGCGACGAGCGTGGCATGCACCAAATCTCTGGCTTCATCGCCGTTGGTCAGATACTTCCGCGCATGTTTCAGGGCGTCCTCATAAGCGCTTCCCTTATCGGCATCGAATCGGTGCAGCTCTTCCGCGCAGCTTTTAAAGTTCTCCAAAGGGCGCGGTGCAAGGCCAGTTGCGGCGGCCAAATCCGAAGGCGGTACCGCGTTTCGAGGACTTGAAGCGGCCGCTAGAAAGATGCGGCGCGAACACTCCAATGAAGTGTCGCCCTCGCATAAAGTTGGGTTGGGTTGAGGATGCGTTTGGGGGATACCGATGGCAACAATCGTGCTGAGCACGGCAGCGCCGAGGGTGTAACACCAAACGCTTACCCCCAGTGAACCTGTCGCGACCATGCCGGCGAAAAAAGGGGATGCCCGCGCGCCCCGCCACAGGACCGATAGAATGCTTTTCCAAAGCCAATATAAGGCATAGGCGCTTCCGAGCATCACAAGGAAAAGAGAGATAAGAACAGAAGCCCCCAACACACCATCGGGCAGATCGGCGGCACTCGCGAGGTCTAGGGGAATGAGAGAGAGATCGGCAAGAAGGATAGGAAAGAGCAGCAAGTGCCAGGGGGAAGGACGAAAGCGCTTGGGTGTTGGAAGACGAGGGGCAGGGACAAAGGGAGGAGGGGGCGCGTGAAAGAGCTTTGTGCGGAGGGTTTGACCTTTTTGGCGAAGGAATTTCCAAATCGCCGATTGGCCTTTGAGTAGGAGTTGGGTGAGTTGAACCAGAGCGGTTATGGAGATGAGGACCAAGGCGATATGAACAGCGCCACTATAGGCATCAGGAGCGAGGGCGTTTAGTTTGGCGAGGATAGGGGCGCCCGCCGCTAGAAGTAGAAGAGCCAGGGCGAAGAGGCCAAAGAGGGCATTGGGAAGAGGCAGATCCAAATTTCAGCGCGTGGCGCGCGTTTCGCGGGGATTTGCCGATGGTTTGCGCTTCTCACACATGACACTTTACGGCACTCTGCGATCGGGTTTGGCACTCTCGCTTGGGTAACAACTTGGAGACAGCCGGACGGCAGCGCGCGCGATGGGGTGGGCGTGGTGAAGCTTGAGAGGGTCGCTCGTGGTGTTGCATGATTGGGGGAGAGATGATCTATATACGTGCGAGCTATCCAAAAGTTTCAAACATCATGGGAGCGGTAAGCACGCCGCGCATGTCACGTCCCCGCAATCCATGCCCGCTTCGTCTCCATTCTGAACTCCATCGAAGCATGATGGAGCTTGGCATACCCCAAACATACAAACCTGGCTCACACAATCCGCATGCTTCGCGCATCCCAAGCTATCAATGCACGGCGAGCAATTCGGCCCCCTGCAATCAATGCCCGTCTCGCGGTCATTCAAGGCGAGATGCAAGCACGGTATCGCTAGCATCAGTATACACCCACAAGAGCCTTCCTGTGTATTACACTCCACCATGGCATCCATTGGCATCATATCGTCAAGGCTTTCACTTCGTTGCCTTTAAAATCAAACAGCACAACGCGCTCGTTGGATGTCCATTCAAGCTTGTCGAGCTTGTTCATAAAACAAAATTCGCTCGGCAATTCCTTAAATGCAAATTCCTTGGCGAGGATGTTTCCTTTCTTGTCCGCGATAACAAGCCAAGCATAGAAGCCATCGTGTTCATGCAAGCATTGAACATAAGCTTTATGCTTGCGATCTGGGCTTGACTTGGGAGACTTTGGCCAAGTCCATTCGTTTACGTAATTGCGCTCGATAACGCATTTGTAGGCGGTTTCGAAGGGTTCTGTCGGCCAACTGCACAGCTTGGCCACGGCAAGAGAGCCTTGATGAATGGTCTCCAAGGCTATGCGCTTGCGTTCTGGGATATCAGCGGATTGATAATTCTCGAGATCAAACTCTTGCTGCAAAGTGAAGGCTCCCAAAAGGTCGCGCACTTCAGAACGGGTGACTTGTGGAACGCATTCAATCAATACCTTCCAGGCGCGATCAATTTTGAGTTTGGGCATGTGTCTCTCATATAGTGCTAAGATACACCGAACTTGATTCATCAAATTCCAATTGGATTCCTTGTCCGGCGTCACAAATTTTAGCCCAAATTCTTTAAGATACATAAATTGATCCTTGAAATCTGTGTGTGTTCATTTGTGCTTTGGCAAAATTTGAATTTCGAGCGAATGGCCCGCATCATACAGCTTATCTGTAGCTGCCTTTTCTGCGGCAAGAGCAGCCTCGCGTCCAGGAATATTTGTTTCCACAACCCTTGAAGAATACTTTCCGGCTCCCTCTAAGTTATTAAGATAATTCACCTGCGGGTTCGCGCGCGGAGAAGATCCATTTGCATTCAAAGGCTGCCCGCTAATGCCAGTCTTCACCACGTTCCCCGTCTTCACCT
>CAZICM010000067.1:26546-50824 GCA_964537685.1 uncultured Polyangiaceae bacterium | reverse complement strand
GCCCTCCTTCAATAGCTCACACACCCGCCCGCAAAATAAGCATCCGGGGCGGGTGTAGACTTTAAGCTGAGCAATGGGCGGTGCGGCGGGAGGCATTCTCATTCACATCAGCGTGTATCCGGATCGATCCCCGCGCTGAAGGCCATACGGTTATCAAAATTGAGAAGCGCTATGGCCGCCATCAGCTCCACCGCTCCATCCAGCCCAAAACGCTCCCTCACTTTCCATAGCGTCGTATCCGATGCCCGGATCGAGAGCGTCATTTCATCCGCAAGCTGAAGCACCAAGAGCTCTTCCTCGTTAAACAGCGCCAAGGGAGGAGGATTCCGCTCGGACAGCGCTCCGCATTTATCATCGCCCGCCCCCAATTCTCTTAGGTTATGGCTATGAAAAGCCTTGCAATAAGGACAGCCATTGAGCTCTGAAACCCGGGTCATGGCCAGCTCTTTTAGATACGACGGCACTTTGCCGGAACCGGCCACCGTCACTTCCAACTGAACAAGCGTGTCCACCAAATGAGGAGCATTTCCCCATAAACGAAATAGATTGGGCACAAAACCGATGGCACCCCGAATCCTCTCAAACAGCGCGCGGACCTCGGGCGGAGCGTCTTCATCGGTCATCATGGGAATAGGACGTTCTTGGCTCATGCATCTTTCCTTGTTCTAGGGGTAAATGGCTCGTACACCTAGCATGAACAGTGACCCATAGGAAATATTTTTTTGTTGAAAAGTGGATCTCGATCGAAAAAGCGCGCTAGGCTCAGCGCCCTATGGCTGTTGCATCCCGATTTGAACAGGTTTTGCTCGCCCGTTTCGCGGCGGCATTGGGTATTTCCATAGCGCTCTCGCACGCCGCCGGATGCGGCGGAAAGGTGGTTTTAGAGCCCGATTCCACAGGCAGCGGGGGCGGAGGCGGAGCTTCTTCGTCGTCATCCAATGTATCCAGCAGCGGCACCACCACCACCACAGCAGCCAGCTCTTCGTCGGGATTCGTACCCTGCGATACCTCGCTCGGCGATCCTTTTGGAACCCAGTTGTGTTTTGGCAATGTTCCCAATGGATGTCCCGATGCGGCCTCGGCGGCTCCCCTTATCGCAGGCGCGCTCGATCCTTGTACCTGTTTGATGTCCGTCGATGGTGGACCTTATATCGATGCAACAGGCTCTTGTTGTTATGATGCAACCCTCGTGAGTACCTGTGTCATCGGTAGACCCTATACCGTGGAAAGGGAAATCATTACGGCCCAGGCCCGCCCTGGAAGCACGGCCTTCAATGGCCAATTCCCCATGCCCCAGGTTTCAGATCTGCCCAGCTCCGTTCGCCGCGCCCTCGCCAAGCGATGGTGCCGCGATGCTTTATTGGAACATGCATCTATCGCATCGTTTGCCCGTTTTTCGATGGCTCTCATGGCTGCCGGAGCGCCGGCTCACCTGATTGAAGGCGCGCATCAAGCAGCCCTGGATGAAATTCGCCATGCCAAACTGAGTTTTGCCCTGGCGGCGGTCTATGGTGGCGAAGAACCTCTTGGTCCTTCGCCCATGCCCCTGGGCGCGCAGGTAAATGTAAGCGGAGATTTATGCAAAATCGCGGCGGAAGCGGCCTTGGAAGGCTGTGTGGGTGAAACCCTCGCCTCGCTCTTGGCGGCCGAACAAGCGGCGCACGCTCAAGATCCGGCCCTAAAACAAGCTCTTTCGGCCATTGCCGAAGACGAAGCCCAACATGCCGAATTGGCTTGGAAAACGATTGCCTGGGCCATCGAGGCCGGAGGAGAGCCCGTAAAAGCCGCCGTACAACAAGCCTTTGCCGAAGCGGCCAAACAAATGCCCGCTCCGCCCGAAGAACTAGAAGGACCGGCCCATCTGCTTCAAGCCCACGGCGAACTTGAACACGGCGATGCGTTTAAGCTCTTGGCCCAGGGCTTGTTCAGGGTGGTATTGCCTTGCGCCGCTGCCTTGCTCAGCTCCAAAAACGCGCATCATCCGCGGCATGCGCTGTCCTAATGTTCAACCGATACGCTTCTTCAAGGAGATTACAAATGAAACAAACATTGTGTGCATGGGGAGTGGGCGTGCTCATCCTCTCATTGGCCTCCGCAAGCCTAGCCGATCCATCTGGAGCGCCTGAATCCGACGCGCCCGAACCCGCTGAAGAAAGCAGCACCCCTTTTGTCAAGAGCCCTCGTCCCTGGCTGTACACGGCCGATCCAACGGCACCGGCGCCAAAACAAGTCATGGCCATGCTTTCGGTAGGCTATGCCCAAATCAACCGGGGCGCCGCCCGGCCTTTTGCGGCGGATGTGGCGCATGCGGGCGCGGTATTTAGCGCGGGTGGAGAAGTGGGCCTTCTTCGGCATCTCTCGCTGCACGCCGAAGGACTGCTGGCAGGAGGAGGCGAACGCTCGGAACCGGGAGCATCTCCCATTTCGGCGGGTGCAATGCTGGGGGCGAGTGCCTTTCCGCTGGGAGGCAGGGGCCCCGTGGATATTGCGATTTCGGCCGGATATTTAAGAGAGCTGGGCTCATCCAACGGACTATGGTTTCGAGGAGCGATAGCGGGAAATCTGGGACGATTCCGTTTATCGGCGAGCGCCTTGGGCGAACATGTCTTCGAACAAGGCCGCGATGGCGTGGATGTGCTGATGACAGCGGGGGCAAGCGTTCGAGCGCTGGATATCTTGAGCGTGGGCACAGAATACGTGGTTCAAGATTTGGAAGGCGCCTGGGACCCTGAAGAAGCGGATGGAGGAATCCGGCATTTTGTAAGTGCAAACGCGACTTTGTTGTTGGGGAGGCGGGTCCAGCTTGCGGTGGGGCCGGCCCTTGGACTATCGCCGAATTCGCCCCGCTTTTTGGGGAGAATGACGGCGACATACGCGTTTTAAGCTATTCATCCCGATGAGCCACCCTCACCACCACCCCGCCTCTAGCCTCGGCATCGCGCACCAGCGTCTCCATCGGCACATGCACGCCTAAATTCCGCCCATTCACGATCACATCCAGCCCAATTCCCAGGCGTGCAAGCTCATCCACCGCCCACACAATCGACGACCATATTAAGCCCGGTGGATTGCCAAATACACCACCTCCGATTAAGGTCAATACGGCCCGCTTCGCTCCCGCATAAGCCGCCCCCAACAAAGTCCCAAGCTGAGCCGCCCGCTGCAAACGAAGACATAAAGCCTGGGTCCATTCCCTGGTCAGCACACCGCGGCTATAGCCACCTCCGGCCAGCGCCGATGTAAAGGCTTGTGCAATCACGGTTCCCGGCGCCACGGCTCCATCCCAGGCATATCCCAGCACCACCGAAAGACCCCTGTGAAGCCCTATGCGCAGATGCTCAAACTCGCTATCCAAAAGCTTTAAAAACTGAACCGGATCGCGAATATTCTGATCCATTAAATATCCATTTTCGACCCTGGCCACACCTTCTGGACAAACGGCCTCCAGCAATTGAATTTGCTCCCCGTCTTCGACTTGAACAAAACGCGACCCATCGCGGCGCGGGGCCGCATAATGCCTAAGCAGCGCGCCGGGAAAACACGATACCGCTGCCCTAGGTCCCTGAGTTGGATCGCGAAGATAGGCTTGCACTTTAACCAGACAGGCATCGGGCGCTTCGAGACAATTAAACTGAGACGCCACTTGAAACAGGGTATCGGGCGGAGCAAACGCCTGAAGGGCACCGATATCGGTGGCCGGCGATACGCCTTCCAGAACGAATAACCTGGGCGATGAACGGCCGAGCCGTTTTTTTATCGCTGCCGAATCGCCACCGCATAGCGCTCCATACAACTCGCCCAAGGTCGGCGTATCAAAACGCCCAGCGGAATAAACCCGCTCCCCTACCCTCAGCGTGGCATAGCCTGCATCATCCCATGTAAACGCGCCTGCTCCCGACCGCCCGACCTTATCTTCCGCATCGGCGACCCATTGTTTATGACCGGCTCCGGCTGAAGCCAATACCATCTCCCGGTATTCCCGCACAGCCTTGAGCATTCCCTCCGCGCCCTCCCGCTCGGCGCGCTCTATCCACTGATCGATCATGGCTTTGCCTTTACATTTGGGCTTATCACAGATGCGTCACGAGGTGCCAGCCTTTTCCCCGCGAGGCAACACCACAAAACAACTGCGCCCCCGTTTTCACGAGGGCGCCTTATCATTGCTTACTTCTTCTGTTCTTTTTCTCCTTCTCCCTTCCCCGGCGGCGGAGGCGGGGGATTTGGATTCCCCTGCTTGATTTGATTCTGCCTATCCGCTTCATAGGCCGGATGATTGGGGTTTTTGACATTGGACCGCTGATCGTTGGGATTATGTTGACTCGCCATTGCGTCTCCTGGGAAGTGGGCTTCGTTGCCCGCAGCCGTCGCCACCCCAGTGCAGCCCCCAGACCAAGCCGCAACCCCATGAATCACCTGAGCTTTTGATGCTTATCCCTGATCGCGATCTACCGATCCCGCCCCTGCCCTGATCGCGATCAGCCTGTCTGTTTTCGGCTCGACATTCCCGGCCATCGCACCTAATCTATGCGCCACCCTGATGACATCGCCCAAAAGCTCCCCTCTATCCCGCCGTATTCTCCTTGGACTAGCCAAAACAGCAGGCACCCTCCTCGCGGGCGCCGGCGCCTACGGATACTGGACCCTCCAAAAAAACCGCGCCGCCCGCCGCTCCGTCTGCTCCGACCATCTGTCCGGCACCGCATGGCAAGCCCAGCACGCCGAAAAAGTCCAGCGCATTGCCGCCCAGTTAAAACACCGCACCAGCAAAGAACCTATCTCCATCCGCAAAAAAGCCGTCTCCCATCAAGTGCCCAAACCAGGCGATTTACGGCGCGGCGACGAAAAAATCGACCTCAGCGATTTGAATCAAATTCTTCATATCGATCCCAAACAGCGTATTTGTATTGCCGAACCCGGCGTGGCCTTTGTCGATTTGGTCCAGGCAACACTGCGCCATGGTTTGGTGCCTATTATCGTCCCCGAACTTAAAACCATTACCATTGGCGGCGCCGTTTCAGGCTGTTCCATTGAATCGATGTCGTTTATGTACGGCGGTTTTCACGATACCTGCCTAGAATACGAAGTCATTAGCGCCAAAGGCGATATATTGATATGCACGCCCGATAACGAACATTCTTTTATTTTTCAAATGATGCAAAGCTCCTTTGGCACGCTTGGCCTATTAACCCAGCTTACATTTAAGCTGATCCCCGCAAAGCCTTATGTGCATATGGTGTATGAAAAATACAGGACGCTCGAAGAATACCAGGCGGCCATCTACCGGCATTTTGAACAAAAAGACATCGACTTTATGGATGGCATTGTACATTCGCCGACAGAATGGGTGCTCTCGCTGGGACGCTTTACGGATACGGCTCCCTACATCACGGCATACGACTGGATGAACATATACTATAAAAGCACAAAGGAACGGAGCGAAGACTATATCGAGATCGCCGATTATTTTTTCCGCTACGACAAAGGCGTAACCAATGTGCATCCTCGCTCTGCGGTGGGACGCTTTTTCTTTGGCAAATGGCTGGGCTCGTCGGAAGTGCTATGGCTGGCCCAGCATTTTGGATCGATCGTCATGCCAAAAAAGCCCACGGTCATTGTCGATATTTTTATCCCCTTTTCAAAGGCCGGCCCATTTTTTGAATGGTACGACCAGGAATTCAATTTTTATCCGCTGTGGTGTGTACCCTATAAGCGGGTAAGAAACTATGAATGGCTATCCGGCCGGGTATTTGAGGGGATGGGCGATCCGCTGTTTTTGGATTTTGCGATTTACGGGATGGAGCAGCATGAAGATAAAAATTACTATAAGCTGATGGAGGACAAGCTGATTGAGCTTCAAGGAATGAAATCGCTGATTGCGCATAATTATTATAGCGAGGAAGACTTTTGGAAGACGTGGAACCGGGACAATTACGCCAAAGCCAAAGCGCTGATGGATCCAGAGAATATCTTTAGGGATATCTATACAAAGATGTGCAAGGTAGCCATGGGAAGGGGAGATTAGGGCCTCCTCCCATTGCCCCGAATGCCTGGCTGTATCTCCGAGAACCCCGCCTCCCCTGCTTCCGAATCCATCACTCCGCAACACTGCTCCCCGGCCACCTCCTTCAGGGTCCCCTGGGGCGATGGCTAAGAACCTATCGCCGAGCCACATGTGACCCTATCGGCCAAACATAGCAACGCAACACCCAATGCAAGTGAGCCCTTATGCCAATAAACAGAACCCCGGCGGCGAGCAAACTGGACCCTACTACCCATCAAATTTGGCACCATGGCGGCCCAAAAGACAGGCGCCGGCCGGCACAAGGGAACCCATCACCCAACAAATGGAGCCGCACAGCGCAAAAAAAGAATCGGGGCGGGGATGTTTCGGAAGGCCAGGGCGTGGAAAATGGGGAGGTGCCGTCGCAACAGAATGCTCAGGCTCCATGGGATGGCGGGCGTTGAGGCATAACGAAAAGCCAGAGGCAAGAATAATTTCTTCTTCCCTTCCGCGCGCGGCTGTGTTAGTGGGCCACACCACGTTTAAGTAAAGAAGGTGATGCGATGAAAATTGGTATTTTGGGCACGGGCGATGTGGGCAAGGCGATTGGAAAAGGCTTCATTACGCTCGGGCATGAAGTGATGCTCGCAGGGCGCGAAGCTGGCAACGAGAAGGCTGCCGCGTGGGCGCAAAGCATGGGTGAGCGGGCTCATACGGGCGCGTTTGCCGATGCGGCCAAGTTCGGCGAGCTGATTGTGCTGGCAACCCTGGGCGTCGTGACCGATCAGGCGATTGGTCTCGCGGGGCTCGATAACTTCGATGGGAAACTCGTGTGGGATACAACCAATCCCCTCGATTTCTCAAAGGGTATGCCGCCTTCGCTGGTGGGCGGGCTGGGTAGCTCGGCGGGCGAGAAGATTCAGGCGCAGATTCCCAAGGCCAAGGTTGTCAAGGTCTTTAATACCGTGGGCAATGCGCTGATGTTCCAGCCCAATGTCGCAGGCGGTATTCGCCCCGATATGTTTATCTGCGGCGATGACGAAGAAGCCAAGCGGCAGACAGGCGCGCTCGTCGGCGAGTTTGGATGGGATATTGTGGATATCGGCGGAATCAATTGCTCGCACTATTTGGAATCGATGTGCATGGTTTGGGTGTACTCGGCGATAAAGCGCGGCACATGGATGCAAGCGTTTAAGCTTCTTCGGCCTTAGCCACTTCCCTGGGCAGCTCTATTCGGAATACCGTTCCCTGGCCGGGGCTGCTCCTCTCTATCCAGATATCCCCTCCCATCATCCGGCATAATTGTCTTGTTATCGCCAGGCCCAAACCGCTTCCCCCAAATTTGCGGCGCGTCGATGAATCGGCCTGGGTAAAGCTTTCAAAGAGTTTGGCCTGATCCTCGGGCGCAATGCCAACGCCGGTATCCTCGATACGGAAGACCAAGATATCGCCGCCGCTGTCCGCCGGCTTGGCTTCCGCATACACGGTTACGCTTCCTTTTTCGGTAAACTTTACGGCATTGCCCACGATATTGAGCAGGCATTGCGTCAGCCTCAAATGATCGGTGCGGGCGATGCCAAGCGGAGCTGTTTTGACAATGGAAAGATGTATTCCCCTCCGGCCTGCCTGGGGTTCCACCGTCCGGAGAATGCCATCGAGAACGCCGTCAACCTGGGTATCCGCGACTTCAATTTTTAGCTTACCCGCCTCGATAGCCGATAGATCGAGCAAGTCGTTGATCAGCGATAGCAGGTGTTTGCCAGCCTCTTCGATACGGCCGGCATCTTTGATATCCATTTCATCGCTAAGGTTTTCCTGAAGCATCTCGCTATAGCCGATAATAGCATTGAGCGGCGTGCGCAATTCATGGCTCATCGTCGCCAGGAATTCGCTCTTGGCCCTGGTCGCCGCCAACGCTTGGTCGCGGGCGGCAATTAAGCTGAGTTCGGCATTGCGGCTATGCTCTTCCCTTTCCCGGACGGCATGGGCCATATCGTTAAAGGCACTGGCCAATTCCCCGAGCTCGTCGTTGCGGCGCGCGTGGAGCTCGATATTGGTTTGCCCAGAGGTGACTTGTTTGGTTGCGTGCAAGAGTTCGCGAAGGGGACCCGAAACGCTTTTGCGCAAAACCCATAAAAGAACCGCGGCCTCCAGCAGCAAAACCGCAAGGCCGGTGAAGAGCACAAAGCGGGCGCGGGTATAGGCTTCGGCTTTAAGCAGGCTTTTGGGATAGACAATCACCAGATACCAATCAGGCCCTGGAAGATGGGTTACGCCTAGAAAATGATCTTTGGCTTCGACCACATCGACATTTCCCGCGCCTTTAACCGAAAGCGCCGAGATGTATAGATCGATAAGCGTGGCATCGCCTGAACTTTCGATTTTATAATTGCCCTTGGCCGCCGCGATTTCAGCGCCTAAATCGGGATGCGCAATCAAATTCCCCGATGCGCTGAATAGCATATTGTAGGTGCCCGGCATGCGGACATTGATGGTGCGCTCAAACAGTTCGGCCACCGTAACATCATGTCCCACAACGCCCAAAAAACGATCGCCGTCATACATGGGCATCGCCGCCGATACGACGCTGACTTGGCGCGTTCTGTCGAGATATACATCGGTCCAGATGCTCTTTCGCTCTTTGTTTTTTTCCGGCGAGGCAAGCTGATACAGATGGTCGGCGTTGAAATCATAGCCTGCCTTGGTGTCAAACGGCCATGAGGGAACTTCAGGCCAATATCCCATCGCAATGTTTTCAGGAAGGATAAGCCATGTGTTCTGAAAACGCACATGCATCGCAGCCCCCAATTGGGCCGCTGTGTCCTCGGCGCTCAGTACCCGCCGCTGTACATCCGGATTAAGCCGTTCGGGTTGCTGAATGGATGTGCCAGCATCCTTCACCGGGTTAAATAGGCTCTTGCGGCTGCGCACAATGCCATCCGGGCACAGTTCATAGCGCCGCGAGAATTCCGGGGCGGGATCGATCTGGGTGTATTCAGACAGGCGCCGCGCATAGGCATCGCCCACATTTTTGAGGCTATCAATCGCAAGGTCGAAAATCCACCGCTCGCTGAATGCCCGGGCGCGGGAGTAATTCTTGAGGCCCAGCAGGCTCTGCTCCGACACATTGCGAATCGCATAAAAATAACTGGCCCCCGTTACCGCCGCGATAACGAGGGCAATCCGCAAAAACACGCTGGATAAAACGCGCTTCCACAAGGCGCCTCGCGGCACTGGCCGGTGCGTCTTGTTCGGGGAGGATTTCCCTCGGGCTTCACCAATGGCCGCTGGCATCAAACCTCATGGGACAAATCCTTCGCGGATGACTGGGCTTTTGTGCGGGCAGCCAAACGTACCAAATTGTCGGGCGATGCAAAATAACGATCGATCGCGTAGGCGGCCCTGGCCCACTCCTGCATCGTGCGGACCCCTGCGAGCTGCTGGACAACAAAAGGATTTCGCCAGCTCTCTTGAACACGCTGCCACAAAAGCTCGGGCGGCTCCGACAGGATATTGCCAACTGTACCTTCGCAGGTAGGCATCATTCTCACATCGCCATTTGCCTCGATGTGCATCAGCATCGTCAGCGCCTTGTTTGAAGCGATATTTTCTGGGCTAAACAAAAGGCCGAAGTTGTCCGTCACCCGCAGCATGGAGAGCCGTGGCGAGAGCGCAGCCAGGCGCGCGGCACACGATGGATCGCGTAGCGATTCAAGTTCATCGCCGCCAAGCAGCTCGCTTTGGGCGTAACCAGGTTCGGCCGCGAGTCCTGATGGGATGGCCGTGCCGGCGCGAAAGAAACAAATCGTCTCAAATGCATTGATCACGTCGGTACAAATCGCGTCGAGGGATGCCAGATTGCTTCTGACAAGAACGGTGTCGATACCAAGCGCGGCATGCGCAAGGCCCTGCGAGCGCATCTCTTTTGCGAGCTCATCGAGCAAGGATAACCCTGCCATGGTACGGTCAAACGCACCGGGCACACCCCGGATCGGATCGTTGATGGCTGGGTTTGGTCCGTCGAGGCTGATATGAATGCGTGTCGCATGGGTGAGCAGGCTTGACGCCGTGGCGCGAGAAAAATCGCATGCATTGGTGTAGACCTCAACGGAAGGAATACGGTTGCGGAGCAGCTTTAGAACCTCGGGCAGTTCGGGTACGAGCGTGGGTTCGCCTCCGCTGATCTGAACAGATGAAAGCGGCATCGATGTAAGTGCATCAACCACAAGGCACATCTGCTGAAAGCTCAAGCGGCGTTCTTTGCGGCGACCTGCTTCGGTATAGCAATGAGCGCAGCGGAGCTGGCATGCATAGTTGAGATCCCAGTTGGCTGACGTAGGAAATTGGGTATTGATCATTGAAAACTCCAGGTAAGGAGACAAAAGGTGAACGGGCCATCGTAGCTTGTTTAAGGCTGGCTTCCAGGGCAGCGCATACAGTTTCTCAATATCCAGATAAGAAGAAAGGAGCTATGGTAGCAATGCAACGTATAATGCGGTTATGCCGTTTTGCGGCTTTTTTATGTTTATTGGGCTGCGGGGCGCGGACGGAGCTGATCGTATGTGAAAACTTTGGTGAAGTGCGGCCCTGTGAAACGATATGCGGCAAGGGAACGGAGACATGTATCGCCGGCTTCTGGAAAGAATGCACAGCGCCTCAACCCAATCCTGTGATTGAGCTTGTGGGCACTGTGCGGGATTTCCGTGAATCGCATCCCGATTTTGAAGATGCGATAGGCGATGACCGGGGTATGGTTCAAAGCCAGCTTGGCGAAGACAAAAAGCCAGTGTACGCGGGCAATCCGGTAACACCCACGACGACGGGAAAAGCCAACTTCGATATGTGGTACAGAGATACGCCGGGCATGAATCAAAGCGCGGCCCGGAGCATTACCCTTCAAAAGAGCGGCGATAGCGAAGGGATTTATCAATATATCAATGAAAATTTCTTTCCCGTCGATGGAACGCTCTTCGGCAATGAAGGCCACGATCACAATTATCATTTTACGTATGAAGTATCGACTTCATTCCGCTATGTGGGAGGAGAAGCCTTTACCTTTTCAGGGGATGACGATCTATGGGTATTTATCAATGGAAGGCTGGCTCTGGATTTAGGAGGCGTTCATTGGGAGCAGAGCGATACCGTTGTTCTGGATGAAAAAGCCGCCAAACTGGGTATAGAAAAAGGAGGCATCTACGAGCTGGCTCTCTTCTTTGCCGAGCGGCATAGCACAAGCTCGGTCTTCCGTATCGACACCACCATCGCCGAGTTCGATGCCTGCCCTTCGCCCTAATGTTTGCCCTTTACGCCTCCCGATCTAAACGCTGGATTATCGATCGGCGGGTCCGCCACATGTATCAAATAAAAGATCTTGACGCCGCGACCAACACAATTGCATGTAAATCGATCGTGCTGAGCTTGCGCGTTTTTTGAACTTGCACGCGAGGCTTCAGCGAGAAAGAGGCGCTGTATCGCTATGTCAAGAAAAAAACAAGGTTGGGTCGGCCTTGTGCCCTTGATTGTGGTCTTGTTGTTGACCCTTTTTCCTGCAATCGCTTGGGCGGTCCCTCCTCCCAACGATTTATGCCCAGGGGCCGAGGTCGTTCCTCCGGCTGGCCCCTTCCCTTACTTAACGGCGGTGACGGCGGATATCACGGATGCCACGGTGACGGGCGATCCTCCGGTGCCCTCGTGCCAAAGCAACATATCGCGCAGTATATGGTATATGTTTACGCCTTCGGCGACGGCGGCCTATACCATAGGAACATGCGCGGATTTTGGAACAGGCAGCACCGTCGATGATACGGTCTTGGCGGTCTATACCTCGTCGGATGGAACCTGCGGCGGCGCGATGACGCAGGTAGCCGGTGCCTGCGACGATGATTCGTGCACTTTGGAAACGGCTCAGTCGGTATTGACAACGACGCTAAGCGCGGGCGTGCCATACTATATCGTCGCCTATAAATGGTCGACGACGGCGCCGACCGTGGGCAATACCGCCATTCAATTGAGAATTACGCAGACGATTCTGCCTCCGCCGCCTCCCAACGATGTATGCGGCGGCGCTGAAGTCATACCTCCGGCAGGACCTTTTCCCTATCTCACAGCGATAACGCCGGATGTGGGCGGCGCAACCGCAACAGGCGATCCTCCGGCGCCAAGCTGCACGGCCAATGTGTTCCGCAGTATATGGTATACGTTCACGCCTTCAACGACGGGTTTCTACAACCTCTCAAGCTGCGCAGACGCACCCACGGGAACCACCGTGGACGATAACGTGATAGCCATTTATACGTCTTCGGATGGAACGTGCAATGGTACCATGACTCAAGTAGCCGGAGCCTGTGATAACGATACCTGCGTTACTGAAGGACTGCAGGCTGTAACAGGTACACTGCTCAGCGCTGGAACAACCTATTACATTCTATCCTACACCAATGGCAATGCGCTGCTGACGGCGGGCAATACAGCCGTTCAATTGAGGGTAACCCAAACGATCGGACCCCCCAATGATACATGTCCAGGGGCGGAGATTATTCCTCCCGCGGGACCATTCCCTCATCTCACATCACTCACGCCCGATATCACCAATGCTACGTCCGTGGGTGATCCTCCAGTACCAAGCTGTCAGTCCAGCGTTTCACGAAGCATTTGGTATAGCTTCACACCCGCGGCCTCCGGCTTGTATAGCATTGGAACATGTGCCGATCTTGGTACGGGCAGTACCGTCGACGATACGGTCTTGGCGGTCTATACCTCCTCCGATGGTACATGCGGCGGTGTCATGACCCAGGTGCCCGGCGCCTGTGACGATGATTCTTGCAATACCGAGGCCGCTCAGTCGTATTTGGTGACATCGCTCACGGCGGGAACAACCTATTATGTTCTCGCCTATAAATATGCAGCATCGGCACCTTCGGTGGGCAATACAGCAGTGCAGGTCAGGGTGGCTCTGGAAGTTCCTCCGTCCAATGACAATTGCAATAGTCCCTCTCCGCTGTATTTAAACACCACGACGGCGGGAACGCTGACTTTTGGGACCAATGACTACCAGGCATCTATCGCAGCACCGGATTGCTATACCTTGCCTTCCGGGCCGCCCGCGCCCATCGGCCAGACGCCAACCAGCGCCGCAGGCCGGGATGTGGTCTATCAGTTCGATGCTCCGGCCAATGGAAGCTATTCGTTTAAGGTGATCAATACCGTCAACAGCGGCAATCTCGCGGTCTACACAGCCTCGGATTGTCCAAAGATGGCGGGTATCAATACCTTGGGTGCAACCTGTCTAGGCGCATCAAACCGCAATTCCAATACGACGGCCTACAACGCGGCGGAAGAAGTCATGTGCGTTCCCATGACCACCGGCCAGTCGATATTTGTATATGTCGACGAAAGCACGGCCACCGCGACGGGAGGCAGCTTCCTTTTGGAGGCCACAGAGTGCGTGCGCGAGATCGAGCCCAACGATACCACGGCGACGGCCAATACGCCGGTCTGTGGCATGGAAGGCTCTATCGCGCCCGCAGGGAACGTGGATTTCTTCTCACTGGGCAATCCATCGGCGGGAACCCGGGTCTTTGCCATGGCAGACGGTGTTGCGAGCAATAGCACCGATTTCGATATGCGTATTACCACCGCCACCGATACCCTCGAGTATGACAACTCTAACAACGGCGTACCCTGGGGTGGTCTTTCGCCGAATATCGCCGGTCGCGCTCTAACCGGTGTTCCCGCGTTTATCCGCATGAACCACTTATCGGCAGCCACGCAATCCGAGCCCTACAAGCTCTACAGCGTGCTTCAGCCTCCGGGCGCGGGCTTGGGCGGAAGCTCGGCCACCGATGAAGTGGAACCCAATGCCAACCTGGGCGAAGCTAATGCGGCGGGCAATTTATTCTTCGCGGGAACGATTGGACCGACGGGCGGAGCGGCCGGCGATTTGGATCGATTCCGTTTCTGCGCCGAGGCAGGAGACGTGATCTTCCTCAGCATCGACGGCGATCCGCTGCGCAACCTGACGCCCATGGATGCAACGCCCATGCTGTTCGATCAGGCGGGTACCCAACTGGTCGGCGGATTCACCGATGTAAGCACCACCTCGAGCAATGCCTCGGGCGCGGGTTCGCTTACGGCCACCACACCCAATTCGCCCGGCGACATCGCGGTCTTCCGCGCGCCCTACAGCGGCACCTTCTACGCGGGCATTCAAACGCTGGGAAGCGGCGTGACCAGCACCGGCGATTATCTCTATTCGATTTCGCTGAACTGCCAAACCGGCAATCAGTTGGTCTCGAACCTGAGCATCACCGCCGCCGATTCGCCCGATCCCGTAAACGTGGGCCAGCCCTTAAGCTTTGCGCTCACCGTCAACAACGGCGGGGCCAAGACCGTTCTCGATCCGGTGGTGGTGGATACACTGCCCACGGGAACGACCTACACGGGCTTCACGGCTCCCGCGGGCTGGACCTGTTCCCATGCGGCCGGTGTGGTCACTTGTCAAATGCCGGGCTGCTTGGTGCCCAATACCCCCGTTAACATCACCATCGATGCCACGGTAAATGCCTGCGTCGGCAACGGCGCCATCCTGACCAACACGGCCACCGTGTCGGCCAAGACCGCGGACTCCGATATGAACGATAACTCGGCCGTGACCACCACGACCGCTATCGATCCGGGCACCTGCGATGATGGCAATGCCTGCACGCAAAACGATGCGTGCAATTTGGGCGCATGTGTTGGTACGGCAATCGCCTGCGACGATGGCAATGCCTGCACCGCGGACTTCTGCGATGTGGCGCTGGGTTGCCAAGCCGTGCAGGAGCTCGATGGAACGGCTTGCTCCGATGGAAGCGCCTGCACCACGGGCGATTCTTGTCAGGCGGGCTCATGCGTGGCCGGCGTTCCCTTGACCTGCGACGATGCCAACGGCTGCACCGATGACTCATGCAATCCCGCTTTGGGATGCGTGTTCACCAACAACGTGGCCCCCTGCAACGATGGAAGCGCTTGCACCACCGTCGACGTCTGCACCAACGGCGCTTGCCTGGGCACCACGCCCGTCGACTGCAACGATGGCATCGGCTGCACGGCGGATTCCTGCGATCCCGCCACGGGTGCATGCCTCAACACCCCCATCCTCGAAGGACAAGCCTGCAATGACGGCGACGCCTGCACCTCGGGCGAAGTCTGCACTTCGGGCGTGTGCGGCGCGGGCAATGCGGTGAATTGCGACGATGGCAACAGTTGCACCAACGAAGTGTGCAATTCGGCAACGGGCTGTGTGTACACCAACAACACCTCGCCCTGCGACGATGGAAGCGCCTGCACCACGGGCGATACCTGTTCGGCCGGCGCCTGTGTCGGCTCGGCCGTCACCTGCAACGACGGAAACGGATGCACGGATGATTCATGCAACCCGGCTTCGGGATGCGTGTTCGCCAACAACACCGCGCCCTGCAGCGATGGCAGCGCATGCACCACCAACGACACCTGCTCCAACGGCGCTTGTGTCGCGGGTCCGGCCCTTACCTGCAACGACAACAACGGTTGTACGGATGATTCATGCAACCCGGCTTCGGGATGCGTGTACACCGCCAACACCTTGCCCTGCAGCGATGGCAGCGCATGCACCACCAACGACGTATGCGCCGCGGGCGTCTGCGTGGGCGGAGCCGCTCCCAACTGCAACGACGGAAACGGCTGCACCGATGATTCATGCAATCCCGCAACGGGCTGCGTGAACGTCAACAACACCTTGCCCTGCAGCGATGGCAATGCATGCACCACCACCGACACCTGCTCCAACGGCGCTTGTGTCGCGGGTCCGGCCCTCGCCTGCAACGACAACAATGGTTGTACGGACGATTCATGCAACCCGGCCTCCGGCTGCGTGTACACCAACAACATCGCGCCCTGCAGCGATGGCAGCGCCTGCACCACCAACGACACCTGCGCCAATGGTGCCTGCGTGGGCGGAGCCGCGCCCAACTGCAATGACAACAACGGCTGCACCGACGATTCATGCAATCCCGCAACGGGATGCGTGAACGCCAACAACACCGCGCCTTGCAACGACGGCAGCGCCTGCACCACCAACGACACCTGCGCCGCGGGTGCCTGCGTGGGCGGAGCCGCTCCCAATTGCAATGACAACAACGGCTGCACCGACGATTCATGCGATCCTGCAACGGGATGCGTGAACACCAACAACACCGCTCCTTGCGACGATGGCAGCGCCTGCACCACCACCGACACCTGCTCCAACGGTGCCTGTATGGGCGGAGCCGCTCCCAACTGCGATGACAGCAATGTGTGCACCGACGACTCATGCAATCCCGCAACGGGATGCGTGAACGTCAACAACACCGCTCCTTGCACGGACAACAACGCCTGCACCACCAACGACACCTGCGCCGCGGGTACTTGCGTGGGCGGAGCCGCTCCCAACTGCAACGACGGCAACGTATGCACCACCGATTCATGCAACCCGGCCACGGGCTGCGTGAACGCCAACAACACCGCCTCCTGCAACGACGGAAGCGCCTGCACCCAGACCGACACCTGCTCCAACGGCGCATGCGTCGGCGGCAATCCGGTGGTCTGCGCGGCACCTCCCAGCAATTGCCACAGCGCGGGCGTTTGCGATCCGGCGGACGGCATCTGCGACTACACGCTCCAGACGCCCGATGTCGACGCCGACACGGTGGGAGACACCTGCGACAACTGCCCGAACGATCCAAACACCAACCAGGCGGATGCGGACGGGGATATTGTCGGAGATGTATGCGACAACTGCCCCAACAACAGCAACGCCTCCCAGGCGGACACGGACGGCGACGGCTTGGGCGATGCCTGCGATCCGGACATCGACGGCGACGGCGTGCTCAACACCGACGAAATCGCCCTTGGCACCAACCCCTCCAGCGCCGACAGCGACAGCGACACCATCGATGACTGCACCGAACTCTGCGCGGCCAACGATGGAAGCTGCTTCATGAACGGCGTTTGCACGCTCACGGCGGCAGCGGCCGACACGGACGGCGACGGCACCTTTGACGCTCTCGACACCGACAGCGACAACGACGGCCTCACCGACGCGGCGGAAGCGGGCGACACCGATCTGGCCACAGATCCGGTGGACACCAACGGCGACGGCGTACCCGACTACCGCGAACCCACCACCATGGGCACAGGCGGCGCGGGTGGCATGGGCGGCGCGGGTGGCATGGGTGGCACGCCCAGCACCGGCGGCATGGGTGGAATGGGTGGAATGGGCGGCATGGGCGGCATGGGCGGAGCCCCTGCAAACGCCTATGAAGCCTCGGGCAATGGTATTATCTGCGGACTTCGTCCGGGGAATACATCGGGCTCGGATATCGGGCTGCTTGTACTGGGCTTTGCCAGCCTTGGCTATCTATCCCGCCGCCGCCGCAAGGCCGCTTAACTCCCCCGTATTGATCCATCCCTTCAGCGCTGGGGTATGTTGATACATACCCCGGCGCCTTCCCCCAAGAAACCTTATTTAGCGTCCCCATCCGGCATCTTTGCCACGGCTTCCTCGAGCCTAGGCAAAGCATCCACCAAATACTCCAACCCCAACAGCTCCCGATACCCCAACAGCAAATAATGCAACGCAGCCTCAATGGGCATCCCAATCTCCTGCGGCACCCCATACATCCCATGAAAAGGCCCCGCCAACTCTTCCTCACGGCGCTCGGCCTCCACAATGCGCCGCGCCCCCTCCTCCATATCCAAAATCAACTTCGCCACCCCATCCCCCTCCTTCGCCGCCCGCCGAATCGCCGCCGCCTCTTGAGGCGTTTTATCCTCTCCCAACAATCCCGCCCGCTCCGGAGCCTTTAAAATACTGGGAATCTTCAGCCAGGCATCATACACCTTCGCCCGATCCTCGCCCAACTTCCTACGCGCAAGGCGCAACACAGGCGGCAGCTTCGCCCTATTCTTCCCAAAGCGCTCATCGGCAAGCCGCGCATCCAATTCGGCCCTACGCTTAGCCGCCCCCGCCTCGTTATCGGTCACCCTGCACACCACCTCATCCAGCCACAGAACAGCTATGCTCACTCCCTCTTTCGAAGCCACCTTCGACAAGCGTTCCATCCCCGCATGCGACGCGCCTCCCAAAGCATCAAAAGCCGCGCACAAGCCCTCCCACACCGGCCCCACCTCCCGATTATGCCAGAGAATCGGCCGCGTCTTGCGCACATCATATAGACTTGAATCGCCGATACCCAAAGGCCCGTATCTATCGGCAAACGCCGCCTCCTCCGGCAGAATTTCCCTTCCCTTGGGCGCCTTCACCGGCATCAGCGCGCGCCGGGTTTGCTCCCTCTCCTCCTCATCCTCAATTTTAGCGAGCTCCCGTTCAAAAATCTCCCGCTCGAAAGCCTCAATCTCCTCATCCTCCTCATCGTCACCGTCGTCGACTTCCTCCGCATAGCAAAACGCCTGGACGGCCTGCCAGATAGGCCGAACACCATAGGACTTTGGCCGAAGAATCGCCGAATAGGCACAAGCCGCTTCCAGCGCCACCAGAGGCACCCGCCCGGCCAGATAGTCGTCAAACAGCGTTGCCACGGCGCCCTCCAGGTTAAACCACGCATCGCTGATAACATCCTCCAAATCATCGGCGTCGAAGAGCGAGCGGGCACTCGCGCACATTTTTTTCAAGACCGACGCGCGCGGCTCGGCATCATCGGCGAAAAAGCTGGTCCGCCTTGCGGGCACGGAGGGATCGGAAATGGGCTTTTCGGAATCACTTGAGCTCATAAAAACGCGCCATATCCCGGCGCGCGCCAAAAAGCAAGCTCAAAGAAATGGAGGGCGATCGTCCCCAGCCTTCGCGGACACGGGCCGGGGCTCTTGAATCAATAAGGCTTATCCGGCGTACACTTTCGCTTATCGGGCGTAAAGGTACATGTCCCCAAGCCCCTCACAATATCCAGCACCTGCCCCTTCTCTTCCTCGCTCGCCCAGCGCCCCATCACAAAAATATTCTTCTTCCCGGGCACTTCCACATAAGCGGCAAACGACTCCTTGCTCCCGCTCGTTCCCTTCGACAGCTTCGCCTTAAACCCATCCCCCACCGTTCCATCGGTCCATGGCGTCCACTCGACCTTATCCATACTCATATAAAAACTATACAACTCCAGCGACGCCGCCGTCCTCCCCGCCATCGCCGGAATCGTCTCCAGCATCACCGCGCACAAACGAGCCCTGGTATCCGTACGCCCCAAGGTCGTATTCTTCGATGGATAAAACATCACACATCCACCCAAATTCGCCCCATAGCCCAGCGTTGGATCGATTTTATTCGTATCGTCTGTCGTCCATCCCGAGGGCAATCCCATAAACACACCCCCGGCATCCCGAATCGTTTCACTTGGCTTTGTCCCAGGCTGCTGAGGCCGCCCATTCAGCGCCGCCCACAGTCCATCCCCGCCTCCTCCACTTCCTCCTCCAACAACCGGCGCCGCCGCCCCCGTATTTGCCGGCTTCGCCGCCCCGCTCGACCAACCGCTCCCCGTCCCCTTATTGGACCCCGCCGCATTCACCCCACCCACCGCCGTCGTCAATCCCCCGGCATTCGATACCCCCGACGCAGAAGGCGCTGAATCCTTAGGCTCATCGCCTCGCAGACCGCAGCCCCACAGCCCAAGCGCAACCATTCCAAGCCCAATCATCCCACGCATAAACACCTCCAAAAACGCCTAGCCCTTCGCTGCAAGCGCCCCCAACAGCTCACACAGCCCATCCGTCGACAAATCCTTTGAATACTTCGCCGGATCTTGCCCCTTCCCCTGCTCAAACGCCTCGACATACTTCTTCACATTCGAGACACTTACCTCCGTCAGCTCCGAAATCTCATGTACACTCCGCCCCTCGCCATACATCCCAATCACCAAATTGGGCCTCCCCTTCTTAATGCGAGCGGGCTCCGTCAAAAAGCGATAATTCCTTGCCAAATAAGAACATCGCTCCAAGGTCACACCCTTTTTCAGCGAAAGTCCCACCCTAGGCGAACGGAACACCGTCTTTTTCTCGGCCCCCGCATCCACCATCTCCAAAAACAGCGGCGAACTTTTCCCCTCCACTGGGGCATCGATACAAATATCAAAAGTCCCCACCAGCGAAACAATAGAAGCATGCCCTGTAACTTCCAACATCCTATCGACACACGAACAAGAACCATCACACAAGGCATCTGGATTCTGCAGAGGCTCGATACCCCTCACCAAAATTCCGGCATAGCGGTCTGGGCCACCGATAGCGATATCCAAACCTTTATAGGTCCCCCCCTTATAGGAATGACCCACCTTATGAAAATACCACAGACCAAATTCCTTTTGCATGGCATCACAATGGGTAAAAGGGTCTTCATGATCGGGCCCAGTCCAATAGAACTCGATTTCGACGAGCCGATGAGGCTGCGAGCCGACATGCAAAACGGCTTGATTGAGCAAGAGGTCTGCGGCGAGTTCGAAAGCGCATTGAAACGAGCTATTTTCGGCCGCCGGGGCGGGAAGCGTTTGATGAAGAGCTTGAGAGATGAGCATGAGCGGGGATGGTAATTGAGTATGGCGGCGGGCTGCAAGACATTTTTATTTAGACAGAGCTATCAGGTCCCGGTCCATCCGGCGATGGCGCCTCATCCTTCTCGGCACCTTCCCAAACATCCCACTCCTCGTCTGTCATCTTGACCCCCCAAGAGGACAGAAAAGCCCTAGCGGCATGCATTAACGCATAGGGCGGAGGATCGAAAGAAGGTTCCCATTCCGCAAGCAGCGCGCAAAAATGCATCGCGGGTTCCCGCGTGAGCTGTGATTTGCATGGTTTGATATCCCAGGTTTTTGCCGCCGGGGTTTCCGGGATCAAATTGGAGCATAGACAGACCAGACATACGCAGCACCCGTGCTGCCCTTGTCAATAATGGACTTGGGCTACTCGTCTATGGCGTGACACCCCAAGGACGAACATCACCCTCGCCGGAGCCGGTAACGCCTTGGCAAGAGCGAGACCCGGGCACATAGACATTAGGATCGCAGGTGGGATTTTGATTGTCAGGATCGTCCTTGCACTCGGCGGTCGAGATACACGAACGGCATCGGCCTTCAATGCATAGGTATCCTGCACACTGTTCATCCTTCTTGCAGGGCTGACTGTAGGACGCATCGCAGCTCCAGAAGGGTGCGCATTGGCCCCGATCGCAAAATCCATCGCCACATTGACCATCGGCCTTGCACTTGCCCTTCGGCACATTGCGCGACCATATCCGCTTGGGACAATCATCCATAATCGTCTTATCCTGGTCCGAAAGCTTGAGCCCCGTGTTTTGCTCATAAATCTCCGATAGCCTGGGTGGATGCCCCGACGACAGGGGCGGGGCCGCCGAGGATGGGAGCGGTGGAGATTGGGAAGCTGAGCTCACCGGCGCGGACAGCACGGGAACAGGGTTGGGGGGATGCTCAACGGGTCTTCCAAAAGGAGCCTCATCGCTCGATGAGCAGCCAAGCAGCCATCCCGGCAGAAGGAGGAGATTGCTATAAAAAAAACGCTTCATGGCCATTTGCATCCCGGGTTTTTGCCGCCGGGGCCTCCAAGAAAGATATAGGAGCTATTCCAGGGGGCGCCAAAATAGGCGAGCTTTGTTCTATTGTAGCACAGTGGTACATTAGGTGTCATCCAAAATCCTTCCTTAGGCGCGACAGAAAACCATGTCAAATTATAATAGATTGGGTTTCGGACATGAGCCGCTCTGTAGAGACCCGCCTCGCCGAAATGGCCGCTGCCCATCTCCGTCGCGATTGCACCGAGCTCGGGTTTCGCCCGATAAGCTTCCCCATACCACGCTGCGCGGCATGCTTTCCCATTAAGCATGGTAAATAGGCTGGCTGGGTAGTAACCCAACAAGTCGCCATTGTACGCGATCCAATAGTCCCCGGTGGGCACTTGAAAGATGGTGAGCAGATGCTCAACAGGCGTCTGATATAACGTGGATACGGGTACAATCTGCCCGGGCTGATGAAGCCGAAATGGATTGCTCACAAAGTTCCCATCCAAGCCATCCCACACATATTGAGGTTTTCCATTCACCATATGGGCATATTCAATATGCAAGCGGGCCTCTCCATCCTGGTATTTTTGCTTCGATGGCCCAAATTTATTTTTCTTATCCACCGAAATGGCAATGCCCACAAGCTCCTGTCTCGGCCCATCCGCGGGACATGAAATGGTAAACTCCAAGAGGCTAAAGCTTTCGTCCACAACCTCCGGTTTAAACTGGCTCATATACCCTGAAACACCCCGGTTGGGTTCCATGGATACAAGACCCGCATACAGTCTCTTGACCCCCGAAGGCTCACCCCCTTCGTGGTAGCGCGCCAAATAGTCTTCAATGGAGACCGCATCCGGGGCCTCCCCCAAGATATAAGGCCAAAATGTCGGCCGATGGAAGGGCAGCGCCTCCGTGGCGAGCTGAAGAAGTTCCTGGGATTGCTCAAGCTCGCTCAGTCCAAAGATCGCTCCATCGGGCAAAACCAACGCTTCGGGACCGAAAGGAAGCGGGGGTAAGGCATAAGGTAGCCCGGCTATCGTGTTTCGGTCAACAAAATCGACAATATCGCCCGAGGGCAGAAGGGCGCTGTAGACAATGGTGCCTCCTTGATAGACAACCTCCGCGATATAACGCTCGGCCTCTTCTTCCCGGGCTTTTTGCGCTTGGTCGATAGGGGAATCGATTCCGCCGCCTGGATTGGGCGGCGGGGCCTCGCTTTCATTGACACCATCCATCGATCCAAAGCTAAATGTGCATCCAGCCGCCCCCGCAATAAGCAATGCAATGTAGAGACGATGACCCATGACCATCCTGCCTTTCTTTGGAGCGCGCTTCTCATGGGAAACACGCATTCCCTATACTGCTAAATGGCCGGCAAAACGATTTTTGATCACGCTTCCGGGCAATAATCGTCATCCCAATGAAAATAGTTTCCAGGATCAAGGCATCAGCGCAAAGCAATAAAACCCCCCATAACCCCCACCATTCCCAACATCCACATCCTCAGGCCCAGGCGGACCGCTGGGCAGTAAGTTGACTCCCGGCGCACACCCCGTCTCCATCAAGGCCGATATCCAATTCATCGATTGACTGTTGGGCATCGGGCTCATCCGAGGAAATGAAAGCCCGCACTGAGGACGCCCTTCCGTCAGCGGTTCGCCCTTGTTGCTCGTCCAATCTAGGCAATTGGCCATCATCCCCAATAGCTTCCCCTCCTTGTCCGAACCCGTGAGCATATGATGATTGTCCTCCTCGGGTAGATTAGGATCGGGTCTTTTATTGGGAATGCCGTTTTCATTCGGAAGATCATCCACAATCAGCGGATCGGCGGAGGCCGGCCTGTCGTGGATTAAATCGGCTTTGTTGAGCGAAACGATCCGGCCTAATCGATCGTACCATGGCCCCTCGCCGATTCGATCGATGGCGTTGACTTGATTGCCATTTTCGTCTTTGGAGACGCTCAGGAAGGCGCGCCATTGTTTTTGAGCGGAGCCGGGCATGCTTGTCTCGGCGATAGCGGCGCAAATTTTATCGGCGCCCCGCAATCCCGCGCCTTGACCTGTTTCACCGAAGCGGAGATCGCCCCCAAAGCCCAGGGGATTGCCGGACAATTCTTGGAGAGCCTTTAGGCTGGTGACAAAAAAGCTGAATTTATCGAGAGGAGCGGAGCCTCCTTGTCCACCTTGTCCTCCGGCGCCTGAATTTCCGCTGGAGCTGGAGGACGAGCCGGCGGACGAGCTGGATAGGCCCGAGGAGCCGGACAGGCCAATATCCTCGCCGCCTCCACAGGCCGCCGCGAAGATCAATAAACAAGATGAACAGGACAAATAAAGTACGGAGCGCATAGAATCACCGCCATGGTTGAGGAAAAGAGCCTATAGAAGAGGCGATGGGGACGGGTCTGTCAAGGATTTTTAGGGTTGGGCGATGCTTGGAGACGAGAGGGCGCTGCTCGGAGACCTGAACGATGACATCCAGAGGTAGGTCCGAGCTGCTCGGAGATGAGACATGGAGTCTCTCGAGATGCGTCCGACCAGCTCGGAGACCTGAACGATGACCTCACGAGGTAGGTCCGGGCTGCTCGGAGACCTGAACGATGACCTCACGAGGTCCGTCCGACCAGCTCGGAGACCTGAACGATGACCTCCCGGGGTAGGTCCGAGCTGCTCGGAGACCTGAACGATGACCTCCAAAGGTAGGTCCGAG
>CAZICM010000067.1:0-26446 GCA_964537685.1 uncultured Polyangiaceae bacterium | reverse complement strand
ACGATGACCTCCAAAGGTAGGTCCGAGCTGCTCGGAGACCTGAACGATGACCTCCCGAGGTCCGTCCGATGACCTCCCGAGGTCCGTCCGATAACCTCACGAGGTCCGTCCGCGCATCTTTTTTCCTAGAGCTCGATATTCTCTTGACATCTATCCATGATCCGGCCTAGGGTCAGCCGTTCCCATCAGATACCGTCCACACCTTCATGCAACGTCCCCATGAGAATCACTCAGCTCACCGTCCAAAATTTTAAAGGATTCAAAGATCAAACCTTTGATTTCCACCCCCAATTCACGCTTCTCGCGGGCGATAATGGAAGCGGTAAAACATCCATCCTCGATGCGCTCGCGGTCGCCATCGGCCTTTGGCATACAGCAGCCCAAGGCCGCGGGTGGCGCAATATCCTCCTCGAGGAAGTTCGAATCGAAGCCGCCGCATCGGGCGATCGAATCAGCTTTCAGCCCATGCTTCCGACCAAAATCTCCGCAACCGGAAGCATCGGCGCCCGCCAAAACCTGCGCTGGATCCGAAGATTTGGGCCGGGTGGCCGGACAGTCGATACCGAGGCCCGCGAGGCGGCGATGGCTATCCAGGAACTGGTTCAAGCTTCGACAACGAAACATACACCCTTACCTGTCTTGGCCTATTATGGGGCGGGAAGGGCCTGGTTTCCCACCAACAAGCGCCCTGTTCAAAGGATATCCTTTGAAAAGATTATGCCCTTGGATGCCTACAACCATTGCCTGGACACCCGAATCCGCGATCAAGAACTCAATAAATGGGTATTGTTTGAAACGGCGGCGGCGCATGAAAGGAATGGTGAGCGGCCAGGTTTTATGGCGGTGAAACAGGCGGTGCTGGGCTGCATTCCCGGCGCGGATTCGCTGCGGTTTGATACCGAGCTACAGCAGATTATACTTTCAATTCAAGGCCGGGAGCAGCCATTTTATAACTTAAGCGCGGGCCAGCGGATGATGCTTGCGCTGGCTGCCGATATTGCGATCAAAGCCGTAAAGCTCAATTCATTTTTGCTGGATCCGCTATCCCGGAGCCAAGAGGACAGCCTGCGGGTGCTGCGGGAAAGCCCGGGGCTGGTATTGATTGATGAGCTGGATGTGCATCTGCATCCTGAATGGCAGCGCCGAGTGGCATCGGATTTGAAGCGGACATTTCCGGCGATGCAGTTTGTATGCACATCGCATTCGCCTCAAGTGCTGGGGGAGCTGTCGCGGGAGGAGATTCGTATTTTGTTTTCTTGCCCAGCCCTCCCCGCCTCTGATACCATCGCCTGATGGATCGCGGAATGTTCGCTTTCTGGGGCCTGATTGTCGTTCTCGGCTCGGCCTCTGTCTACTTCGGCATCGGCGCCGAAGTCCGCAGAGCCGAACTTCAACATGCCGAAATCTCTCTCCAATCCGGCGATATCGTCTCTCTCGTCAATGTCGTCGATGGCGATACCCTTGTCGTCTCCACCTCGTCCAATGCTCAAACCTCTATCCGCTTGCTCGGTATCAAATCCTTCGATGCCCAGCGCGATAAAGATGCGACTTCTATCTATGGTCAGGCCGCCGTCGATGCTCTAAAGCGCCTCCTCGAACAAAAACCTATACGGGTTATGCTCCATTCAACCCCTAAGGATAAATATGGACGTACCCTCGCAACTCTTCTCGTCGAGGAACGCGATGTGGGTATGGAGTTGGTCGCCGAAGGACTCGCTATGGTCTATACCGTCTATCCCTTTCCAGCGATGCAATTCTATCTCCGGGAACAAATGACCGCTCGCGCCGACCGTAAAGGTCTGTGGGGCAATCCAGATGCCTCCGCTCGTGCCGATGCCCTCGCCGCCGAATGGAGGAAACAAGCCCCATGATTCAACTCCTCCTTCGCCTGTTCAGAAAAAGGCGTATCATCTCTCATCCGCCCGCGCCTCTGCGTATTACTGCTCTGATGCTCGCCGTTCTTGCCTATGGAACCACTGGCTTTTTGTATTTCGAGGTCGTCCGTAATCCCAATCTAAGCTGGGCCGATGCCTTCTGGTGGAGTGTCGTGACCGTCGCTACCGTGGGCTATGGAGATCTCTATCCCGCTACGCCAGGTGGCCGCTTTGTCGTCGCCTTTCCCATTATGCTCTTCGGGATCGGTTTGCTGGGCTATATTCTCTCCCTCGCCGCTACCGCGCTGGTTCAAGCCAAGGTAAAGGAAGTTTCAGGTATGGGTTCGCTTAAACTCAACAATCATCTGCTGGTCATCAACTTCCCCAATCTCGCGAAAATCGAAAGGCTCTTGGATGAGCTGGCTCATGATTCCGAGATGGGTTCGTCTATCGATGTGGTGCTGATCGATGAGGATTTGCCCGAGCTTCCTCCCGAACTCGTTAAACGGCATGTCCGTTTTGTGCGGGGAAATCCGGCGCGCGATGAGACCTTGGCCAGGGCTTCGGTCGATACAGCCAAATGTGCGGTGGTGCTGGGCAAGCGCGCGGGCGATCCTCATTCCGATGATTTGACGCTGGCCATTACGCTCGCTATCGAGGCCAGGGCCAAGGGTGTGCATACGGTGGTGGAGTGTGTCGATTTTGCTTCGGAAGAGCTGCTCCGTAAGGCCGGCTGCGATAGCATTGTGTGCACGTCGCGCTTCGATGCCCATTTCTTGAGCCACGAGCTGTTAAATCCAGGCGTGCAGGAGGTCATCGAGGATTTGACCAGCAATCTCCATGGGCAGCAAATTTATCTGACGCCATACACGGGGGATAAAACCATGCGCTTTTCCGATATCCAAGCGTATTGTCAGAAGCAGGGACATTTGGCGCTGGGTGTCCAGCGAAAACACGAGCGGGCGCTGAATGTGGATGGAAACTATGAGGTAAAGCCCAACGATAGGGTCATTAGTATCGGACCCAAACGAATGAAGCCGATTGCGCCGGCCAAAGCCTAGCCGCGCCTTCTTCGTACCATCCCGCCTATTCCTATCGCCAACAGGCCCAAAGCCCAAAAGCCTTCATTCTCCCAGCCTCCGCCCCCGATCGAACAGCCTCCCGATTTACGGGGAGGTCCAGGATCGTTGGGATCGCCCTTCTTGGGTACATAGGCCACCGCCGCCGTGCCCGGTTCGACACATATCTTCCAAGTATCGCAGCGGTCGGGCGCGTCGCATGTTGCCCCCGCGCCGCATATCCCCACCGGCCATTCATGAAGTGACGACGTAGGTCCATGCCGGGTCATCAAGGTGCCCCGGTGGATGCACGCGCTCTGATCGGCACAAACCGTGCCCTTGGGACATGTCATCCCACCATCACAGCGGGCGACCCCGCAATCGCCCCCAATTTGCCCTCTCCAGCCGCTTGGACAATTCTCGGGCGCCTTGAGCTCGCAGCGCGAGCCTTCGTGACTGGTAACGGCCACTTTCCATGGAGCGCAAAACAAAGGCGGCGGCCCGACCACATCGGCCATTGCCACACAGGACCAAAGACCAATCCCCAACCCCAACCCCCATATCATCCAGTATTTGCTCACCCGCGCACTTTCGCCCGTGCACAAGCCAATGTCAATCCTGTTTTCTCTCTTGCGCGCAGCCAACGCTTTTCGTAGCATCGCGCGCGCTGCTAAACACGAAAACCCAAAGCGCGGGAACGACACTCCATGAACCGACTCTCTCTTCCCATCGATAAAATCGACACACGTTATGACGTGGTAGTGATTGGATCAGGCTATGGCGGCGCTATCAGCGCATCGCGCCTTGCCCGCACAGGAAAGCGGGTTTGTGTGCTGGAGCGCGGCAAAGAAATACATCCCGGCGAGTATCCCAGCGATTTTCTTTCGATCAACAAAGAGTTTGGCTTTCAGTTCGCTTCGCGTTTGGTCGACAAGTTTGAACCCGGGAGTCCCGATGCCTTTCTGGCGAATCCTACGGGTATGTTTCAATTCCATGTGCACAAGGATATCAATGTGCTTGTGGGCTATGGTTTGGGCGGTACGTCGCTGATCAATGCCAATGTGTCGCTGCGCCCGGCATTGAATATTTTTGAAGATCCATCTTGGCCTTCCGAGCTGAAGCCGGGGCTCGATGGCCAGCTTCCGGCGGATTTGGTCCGGGGTTTTGAGCGGGCGGAGCGTATGCTGGGCGCGAATGTGTATCCCGATACCCAGCCCAGACTGGCCAAAATGCAGGCGCACGAGCTGAGCGCGAATTTTATCAACGCGCCCTTTGTAAAAGTCCCCATCAATGTGACCTTCGAGGACACGGTAAACCGGGCGGGCGTCTTTCAGTCGGCGTGCACACAGTGCGGCGATTGCGTGAGCGGCTGCAATGTCGGCGCGAAGAACACGGTGCTGATGAATTATTTACCGGACGCGCAGCAATTTGGAGCGGAGATCTTTTGCGAAGTGCGGGTGGACAGGGTAGCGCGGGCGCCTTCGGGCAAAGGCTTTCATGTGTATTATCAAGTGCTGGATGCGGGCCGCGAAAAGTTTGGTTCGCCGGATTTATTTGTGGAAGCGGATGTGGTGGTACTCGGGGCGGGCACGCTGGGAAGCACGGAGATTTTGCTTCGATCGAAAGCGGCCGGCCTGCCTGTCTCGGATTGTTTGGGGCTTCATTTTGGCGGCAACGGCGATATGCTGGCCTTTTCCTACAACGGCGATCAGCCCATCCACGGGGTAGGTTTTGGGACGCGGAAGCCGGGCGAGCTGGAAGCGGTGGGGCCGACGATTACCAGCATGATCGATATGCGCAATGAGTGCGCGGGCGAGCATGTTCATCTGGATGACCGGATGATCATGGAGGAGGGCGCGATTCCTGGAGCGCTGGGAGTGATTTTGCCCGAGGCGCTTGCGGTGGCGGCGGCGGCCGTTGGCAAGCCAACCGATGATTCGTTAAAGAGCAATCTTCGGCGAAAGGTAAGGGCCGTGGAGAGCGCGGTCATGGGCGTGTATTATGGCGCGACCGATCACACCCAGACCTATTTGGTCATGGCGAATGACGATCAGAGCGGGAAGATGCTGCTCGATGAGAATGCTGAGTTTGCGATTGATTGGCCGAATGTGGGTAAGAAGCCGGTGTTTGAGCTGGCGAGCCGGCGGGTGTATCAGGCAACGGACGCGCTAAACGGGGTATACACCAAAGATCCGCTATGGACGCGGGCCTTCCAGAAGACGCTGATCACGGTCCATCCCTTGGGAGGCTGTGTGATAGGGGACAGCGCGGACAAGGCGGTCTGCAATCATAAAGGGCAAGTATTTGCGGGAACGAGCGGCACCGATGTGCACGAAGGGCTCTATGTGGCGGATGGTTCGACGATTCCCTGCGCGCTGGGGGTGAACCCGCTGTTGACCATTTCGGCCTTGGCGGAGCGCAATGCGGAGTTGCTTGCGCGGGATCGGAACTGGACCATTGACTGGACGGAATCGACGGTGGGGATTTTGCCGATTGATCAGCCCAAGATAGGGATTCGCTTTACAGAGACGATGCATGGTTTCTTTCAGCCTGGGGAAAAGGAGTCATATGAAAAGGGCGCGGTGGAGGGCAAAGAGCACGACAATCGTTTCCGGTTCTTGCTAACGATTCAGACCGATGATTTGGATCATATGCTGAATTCGCCGGATCACGAATCGATATGCGTGGGCACGATCACGGCACCTCCATTAAGTCCCAAGCCGATGACGGTGAAGGGCGGGATATTTAATTTAATCGTGCCCGATCCCGAGAGGCCCGGGGTAAAAAACATGCGTTACCGGCTGCCGATGCTGGCGGAGGATGGCCAGCATTTTTATATGGAGGGCGTGAAGCTTTTGCATGATGATGCGGGATTTGATGTATGGTCGGATTCGACGACGCTCTTTATCGATGTCTACAAGGGGGATAGCAAGGAAGGCGAGCTGATTGGCAAGGGCATTCTAAGGCTGACGCCCACAGATTTCGCGACGCAATTGGGCACGATCGAAGTGCTCAACGCTAAAAACGCCGAGGAAAAGACGCGGGCTTTGTCGGCCTTTGCGGGACGCTTCATGGGTTCGCTGGCCAACATCTATTTGCATGGCTTGACCAAGCTCATCCAATAGCCGCGACACGGGCGTCATAGATCTCTGTTTTATATTCCCCATCGCATTCCATCGGCAGCCCAATTCTTCCGTGCATTGCGGGCGATTACGCTTTCGGGCATAACGCTTGCAGTCATGCGCGGGCTTTTGTTGTCCGCGAAAGGAGAACGGCTTACATGGCTTCTTCCTCACATTTAGACCTTCAACGAGCGCGGCGCGCTCTTACCCATCCGCTGTGGATCGGCGCCCTGGCTCTGTTGATCATCAACGACCATTTTCTAAAGGGTTCGGGGCGTCTGCCCGGCGTGCTGACGGGCAAGCTCAGCGACTTCGCCGGCCTGCTCGTCGCGCCTGCCCTGCTCGCCGCGCTGCTTCGGTTGAAGACGCCGCGGGCTTGGATGCTCGCTCATTTGAGCACGGGCGCCGTCTTCGCCGCGATCAAGCTTTTTCCGGCTGCGGCGCATGCCTTTGAATTTCTCACCAGCCTCACACCCTTCCCCTGGCGTATCACGGTCGATCCCAGCGATTTAATGGCGCTTCCGGCGCTGCTTTTGTCGTACCGGGTGTTCTTTGGAAGCGAGGCGAAACCGCTTCGCGCGATGCCCGTGACCGAGCGGGTGCTGGCGATGACGGGCGCCGTGGCTTGTATGGCGACCAGCCCGCCCGAGCCCGGACCTTGTCTCAATGCGGACGGAACCGTTTGTGATAATGTGGGCACCGCCTTTGAGAATGCCTCGCTGGTTTTGAGCAATCGCACGGATGCCCAGCGGGTTGTGCGGGTCCGGCCTTTGAAGAACAGCGTCATGGCCGATTGCGTGACGATGCTGGCCGATCCCACGGCGACGCTGTCGCGCGAGGTGTTTGCGCCTTCGCAGACCTGGGTATTGGAACCTGGGCGCGCGGTGCCGCTTCAAGTGACGGGAAACTGCGTGGCTTATTTGGTGGATGCCGATGGGATGACGCCTAAGCTTTTGGCCTGGTCGGCCATGCAATTCCCGACTTCGCAGCTCGCCACCACCATCAATGGCGAGACGCCCGAGCGAACCATTCAGATGAATCTCGATCCTTTGCTTGGATCGCTTGGATTGAGCGAGCATCCGGCTGTGTTCGACGCGCCTCCGCTGGAGCCTGCCGGACCTTCGGCGATGTGCGCGGTGCCCGATGCATTAACGGGCAATGAATGGGCCAATGGGGTATCGGGCGGAGGAGAAATCAAATCGATTGAATCCTCGCCGGATGGCTGCCATGCGCTTCGGGTCAACACGGCGAGCGGCGAAGAAAACCTGTATGTATGCGTTCCCGAGGGCGCGATGCCCTTCCAGGTGGGCGAAGCTGTCGTTGTCAATACGGTCACGGTGCCCGCGGGCCAAAATTATGGCGAAACGATGGGCGTGGGGAGCAGCGGTTTTGGACTTTCCGTGAAGGGCGCGGCATTCGAACTCTTGATGATCAAGGGCAATGTCTTGGCCCATCACAACATGGCGCTGAATGCGAAGCTCGGCACCGAGCCCACCGTGGAAGCGTCGGCGAGGGCGGGCTGCACGGGTTCTCATACCGAATGCGGCGAGCTCATGATCCCGATGGATTTCTCCTTCCTGGGCGATCATGTGGGCGGCGTGAAAACGGGAGCGGCCGGGTCAAAGATTGACTTCACCGACAACTACGGCACGCTGTACATTACGCGCGCGGAGAAGATGCCCATTGTGGACAGCGCGTGCACGGTGGACATCGTGGGCGGTGCGCGGATTGAATCGGTGCTGTTGGTGCCCATTGTTCCTTGAACGGGCTTGTTTACATGGAGGTTTGAAATGAAATTCAATCGACGTGAACGATTTGGTCTTTTTGGGGCGGCGGTGCTGATGGCCTCGCTGCTGGGCGGCTGCGCGGACAGTGGCAGCTCCTCGGACATGGGGGGCGGCACGGTTCCGGCGGGGCCTGGGGCGGTGGGCATTTCCCAAGGGGGCGCTCAGGACTTCGGCTTGTTCCGCAAGATTTTGGAAGCGGGACAGATTCCGGCGCCTGATACGCTCGATGATTTAGGCTTTTTCGCGGAGCACAAGCTGGATTATCCCTCGCCATCCTGCGGGCAAAACCTATGCATGTATGGATTGCTTGCGGTGATGGGAAATATGATCAGCGGAGCGAGCTGCACGCTGATACAAATTGGGATGAACTCCCCCATTGATATAGGCTCGATGATGAGGCCGCCGCTTCATTTGGTGCTTTCGGTGGACACGAGCGGTTCGATGCAAGGCGCTCCCATGGATTACGTCAAGGCGGGGCTCAAGGAAATGGTGCCCACCCTGAAGGCGGGCGACAAGGTATCGCTGGTGACGTATTCGACGGATGCGAAGGTGGTGCTGGATTATATTGACGTATCGACGGAGAGCGCTCAATTAAACCAGGCCATAGATGCGATACAGGCCATCGGCTCGACGAATTTATACGATGGTTTGTTTAAAGCCTTTCAGCTTGCGGATAAGCATTTAGATCCGGCGTATCAGAACCGGGTTTTGTATTTATCCGACGGCGTGGCGACGGAGGGCATTGTCAATGGAAACAAGCTCACCTCGCTGGCGAAGGGCTATGCGCAGAAGGGCATTGGGGTAACCACCATTGGCGTAGGCAAGGACTTTGATGTTGATGTGATGCGCAACATCAGCGAAGTGGGTGCCGGGAATTTTTATTTCTTGGAGGACGCGGCGGCGGTCAAGGAAGTATTCTCGGATGAGGTAAACACATTCTTGGTTCCCGTGGCCTTGGATGCGAAGTTTGATGTGGTGGTAGGTTCGGCGTACTCGATACGGGGCGTTTATGGGACCAATGGTTGGGAGCCTGCGGAAGGCGGAGGAAGGATATCGATACCGAGTTTATTCCTTGCCGGGCGGACGAGCGCATCGGAACCGATATCGGAAGGCCGCCGGGGCGGCGGCGGGGCGATGCTTTTGGAGCTTGTGCCGAATCCGGATGCGGTGGGAGTGGCCGATCCGTTTGAAGTGGGGCGATTGCTGCTGGAGTACAAGAATCCGGTGAATGGGATGGTGATGCAGCAGCAGACGACGATAAAGGCGCCGAACAAGCCTGAGGAGCCACCGGCGGGCGGTCATTTTACAAATGACACGGTGGAGAAGGGGTTTGTGATGTTAAACATCTATGCGGGCTTTAAGATGGCTGCGAATTTGGCTGCGGATGCGGATCCCCGGACGGCGCGGCGCACGCTTGAGGCATTGCGTGGAAGCGTTGGGACGTGGGTAGCGGCGAATCCTGATTTTGATATTCAGGATGACTTAAAGTATATCGATTTATTTATTGCGAATTTAAAGAACGTCGAGAACACCGTGCCTCAGTACACGCCTGCGGAGCCTTCGAATCCGTGGCCGGTGGACTAATCTATCTATTTTTTGATTCAGCCCTTCTTTTTCCTGCCTCTATCCGATCCATGAGCTGAAGCCCCGACGGGCTTTGGATTGGAATGCATTTGAAGCTTATATTTTTGTTCCAGCAGCCGCTTCAGCACAATCACCTTTACATTGTGAGAATACCTGCCGCCCGGAGGAGCGGTAAGCTGGGAATAGGTCACGCTATCTACCTGATCCTTTTGCTCGTAATAGGAAAACTTCTCGTTTGTCGCATCAATAACAACATCGTTGGGTGTCACGGCGCAATCCCAGCAAATAATGGCATGCAAGCTTTCAAAAGGATGATTAAGCTGATCTGTAAGCATATATTTTAGCTCGGTATAGGCTACTTTCGTCCTATCGAGTAGATCTGAAGGAGTTACATTTCTTTTTACAAGCAGATCGATTCCGTTGTGATCGTCATAGTCGAGGATGTGCAGATCCAAGATCTCGGGAGCCAGCACGCGGAGCTCGGAGATAAGGCCAAAAAGGGTGATTTCCCGCTTGGGCTCAAAGAAGGAATGCTCTCCACCCTTAGGCAATTGTATCGTGCAATATTGCTTGCTGTTGTAGCGTTCAATACGCCGCGCCAGAGCCTTCTTATCTTTTTCCCTCAGCCTGGAGAACATATCCTCGCGGTATTCCTGCGAAAACTTTCTGAGATCGGAATCATCCCGTTGGCTTTCCAAGAACTCGGTCGTCGCTTTCCTTACAGCATCCAGCAAGTCTTTTGAAGAGTTCCCCACGGAACCGCGGTTTGCGGTCAGCGCGAAGTCTTGACAGTTTACAAAGATCAAAGCCCGAGAAGAATCCTCGATATCAAGAAGTGCTCGGACTTCACCGCCTAGCCCATCAGTCTCCATTTGCACAGGCAAATAGTCCTTACATAGCCATAATCCATAGCGCTCTTCCTCCCGGTACAGCGCGTTCTGGCGCCCCTTGCGGCGAATTGCAGAATCACGCTCTGCTCTTCCCCTTGCCCCTTCGACGAGCACCGCGATATCGATTCGAAATCCTCCCGACACTGCGTAATCTTTCGCTCTAAAGGTTTTGCAGAAGTAATTGAAAGGCCGCCGCTCATCCTTCTGCTTCATAGCCTTGATATCAATACAGTCCTGCTCCGGCCAGGCATGGCCAAACATGATTTCCGACGGCGAAGCTCTATCGGTCCCTTGAACAAAGAGACGCAAGGGCGGCAGAGGCTTCTGGTTCTTCACAACGTGCTCAAATGAACCATAGATCGTGAACCAGCGAAGATAATTCTCAATTTTGGCCTGTTGAAAGTCATCGATCAAGCGATGGCTATTGGGCGTATAGTCGATTAGGCGAATCCGCGTACCCCTGCCCACAGGAGATATCAAGTTATACTCTCGGGCTTTTTCCTCGGCGCCAGCGGCCGAGTAAATCGCCGGTGCGGGAAGCTCCTTATTGTATACGCGAACACGGGCATCGGGCAGATGAGCGAGGATCAAATCCCCATCACCCCGCTTCGTAAGGACAAAGATCTCCCGCGCTTGATAGTAGATTTTTGTACCATGGCCTTTAAAACCAATGGGCCGCCGATCGGGAGGCGTTTCTTTATCAGAAAAACCAAGACTAAAGAAGTGTTCGAGTTTCTCCCGGCTCATCCCGAGGCCATCGTCGATGAATTCTATGGCAAGAGCATCGCTTCCATCAGCAAGCCTTTCACGCTTGCATAGGATGCTGACCTCCTTTGCGCCGGCATCGTAGCTGTTATGCAAAGCCTCGCGAAGTATCTCAATCGGCCGTTCAAAATCTTTGGCAACCTCGAAAATCTCTTTGGCGGCGTTTACCGTGACCTGAATCGAACTTGATTGCCCGCTTGCCATTCGAACTCTCCTCTCTGCTCTCAACACCCTTTAGTCATGGCTGTTTTTGTAAGTCAAGGCAAAAACCCAAAAACTTCGCCCCGCGTCTCCGTGACATCCCTGTGACGCTCCCGTTCACCGCTATCCCGCGCCGTTTCCGCCCAATCTCCAGCCCTACGCCGCATACCTCGTCAACATCGGCTCTTGTCCGCTCTTAATCGCTCCGACAAGCACCTGTCACACAAGCGTCATCCGACTTGGGCAAGGTGGGCCGCGAAAGGTTCAACCCGGACTCGGACACCTATGAAGACATTGTTCTCAAAACACCTTGGTTTTACGGCACTTTTCTTCGCGTCGCTGGTCAGCCCAAGCATCGTCGCGGCTCAGGATGCGGCCCCTCCGCCCCCTCCTGTCCCCACCGATTCAGCCCCTACGCCGGTTACGCCTCCTCCAACCACAACCCCTACCCCTCCTCCTGCCACGCCCGCGCCCTCGGCCGCGCCCCAGACTCCGCCTCCCCCGCCGCCGGCCGCACCGGCAAGCACAGCCGAAACCCCTAAGCCCGCCGCCGAACCCGAAAAGAAAGATGGCGCCAAAACCGATGAACATAAAGAAAAAGATAAGTCTTGGTATGAAAAACTCAGTATCCGGGGCTATATGCAGCTTCGCTATAACCGCCTGCTCGAAAGCAATGAAGACTATGTGAGCCCCAATGATAAATCCATTGGAAAAGACGGTGGTTTTTTGATTCGCCGCGCCCGCTTAATCGTTCAAGGCGATGTGCATCCCCATGTGGGCGTTTATCTTCAGGGTGATTTTGCATCGGGTATTGGAGATCTTACCCACGCCGCCACCATCCGCGATTGGTATGCGGATTTAAATATCGATAAGGAGAAGGAGTTCCGTTTCCGCATTGGCCAATCCAAAGTTCCCTATGGTTTTGAAAATATGCAATCAAGCCAAAACCGCGGGCCTCTCGATCGGGCCGATGGTCTAAACAGCGCGCTTCCCAGCGAGCGCGATCTAGGCATTATGTTTTATTGGACGCCTAAAGGCGCGCAGAAAACATTAAGAAAGCTGGTGGATGATGGGCTAAAAGGCTCTGGCAATTATGGCGTGGCGGGCTTGGGCGTGTATAACGGCCAAAGCACCAATGCCAAGGAAAAAGGCATGGAGCCTCATGTGGTAGCGCGTTTGGCTTATCCGTTTCATATCGGAAAGCAGATTCTGGAGCTTGGAGGCGGAGGTTACACCGGTAAGTTTTATGTTAAGCAGGACGACGATGTGGAAGGCACGTCGGAGGATGGAGGCTATACAGACGCGCGGGTCTACGGGCAAGTTGTTCTCTATCCGCAGCCCATTGGATTTCAAGCGGAGTTTAATTATGGAACGGGGCCTCAGTTCAAAGATGGCTCGATTCGCAATGTGCCTTTGCAAGGCGGTTATGTGATGCTGATTGGGCATATATGGAAGTTCTTTCCCTTCGTGAGGGCGCAGTATTATCAAGGCGCTTGGAAGACAGATACCAATGTACCTGAATACAAGATGAAGGAAATTGAATTTGGAACGGAGTTTCAGCCGATTAAAAACTTTGAGGTGGCCGTGACTTATATGATTGGGCAGAGGCCGAATTTCAAGCTGGACGAGGCAGAACGAATGCAGAATGGAAGGCTGCTTAGGGTTCAGCTTCAGGCGAATTATTGAGGATAAGGCCAGGGATCGAGACAATTGGCAGGCTCTTGATCGGCATCGTTGACGACAATGCAAGCCCGGCGAATCCCGGAACCCGGCGGATTAAAGGTGGGATCGCTATCCACCGCGCGGTTTATGCCCACATAGACATAAGGCCGATCCGAAAATGAGCGGTCTTCCCAATCGCAGGACAGGCCCCTTCCGGGATCGCCCGAACCTGGGCACGCCGTATAGCTTAAGCAGTATAGATCATTGCGCTTTTCAGGGGCATACCAAGCTTCATGCCCCGAAGCAGAAAACCGGCTTTCGCATGGACTCACGGGCTGCATGGATTGATAAGATATAAAATGAACGGTTTCACATGCCTGACCGGCGGCGCCCGCATAGGAATGCAATACTCCGGTATTGCCGATCAAATAAAAATCATCATCGAGCAGATACGCCTGCGCCTGATGATCGGCCGTTCCTCTATCGCCAAAGCCTGTTCCTGTCGGTGAATCGGAAAGATGCAGGGCCCAGCCGCTTGGATCGCAGACCTCGGCAAAGATATCCACGCGGCGCTGGGGCTGAAGGTTATTGTTCCAGTTCATGTTAATTTTGGCCCGATAGTGCTCGCCGGACGCGGAGGTGATTTGCACCGGGCCTCCATTACATGTATGCCACTCGAATTGGGTATCGATCCGGCATACATAGCTGAGGGGTTGCTCGGCCTCTCCAATGGGTTCTTCCCCATCGGGATTCGATTTGCCCATATCATCGCCGGGCACAGGCGCGTCACCCTGAAGATCCATCCCGCAGCCCGATATCAATACAGGCAGCGATACACATGCAAAATAATAAAATACCGATTTCATCGCGCATTTCCTCTCTAATTGCATCCATAGTATTTACACTGATCGACCGAGCTTAAATAGATGACAATCACTTCCTCAAAGCCCGGATGCTGGGGAGGATAGCCATTTAAAAAGCCTGTGGCATAGCATTCACCGTTATCGCATAAATCCCAGCCGGTATCCCTATCCACACAGGAGCCGGGGAGCTCTATCGCGCAATTCAAGGGATCTGTGCATATACGCGCATGAACAGCCATCGCACCGTTAGACGATAAGCCTCCCCCGGCGCAGGCATAGAGATTTTGGCTGAGAACCGGAGGCACCGCACCCCCCGGCACGGTATCGCTGGCATCGAATAAGTTGCCGTAAAAGGCCGCTTCCTCAAATACAAAATCCCCTTCTCCGCCCAGCGCATGAAGCTCGGGCCGCTGTCCCGCAAGCAGTATCCGCATAGAATCGCCCGATGCATTGGCATGCGCCAGCAAACAGGCCGATATCCATCGCTGTTCACTATCGCCCAATGGCTTTGTTATCCAGCCGGGCGCAAGCCCCACGAGACCATCGTACGCGATTCCTCCGATATTGAGTGACTGGCCAGGCCCCAATGCGCACTTGATTAAATATTCCGCCTGTGCGCTCAGTTGATAGATCCCTAAATTGGCCTCGCTTAATAGATCTTGTGCAAGCGCGCTTAGGTTTACCCGGTGCGCGCCTTCCAGATACGCGGGCAATAGGCCGTTTGTCGATATCGGTCCAGGCTCGTTTCCTCCCGGCCCGCCTCCCATTGGCGAAATCTCCGGTGTCTCAAAGGCCGATGCAGATTCGCCGCTTCCGCCGCAGCCCAATAGAGATACCAGAACCCCCAGAAGCCCAACACATCGCTGTACTTGTCGCATGGGAGACGCTTCTTACATATCCCGTGCCATCGTCCTTTCAGGCCAATTCGCAGTACATCGCGCTTGTTTTTCGCTGTGCAATCGCTGGACAGGCTCATTACGCTGGGGGACGCAGCCCCCATCTTTCGATTACCTGGGGGCACTGGCCTGGGGGGTCCAGCCCCCATAGCTTGTCAATAGAGTCAGGAGCCTTGGATATTGTTCACAGAGGGGCCGGGCTATTTCCCACAGCTCTTTTGCGCTATCTCCATATCCAGCTTCAGACATCCAACGGCTCCACCATAACAATACTTCCATTCGCTCTTCTGGCCATGTCCCGCTTAGGGACGATACATAGGCCCGAATCGATTCAAGAAAACGTTTGACCTGTCCGGCGCTTGGCTGTTCTATCCAATAGGCCAAAAGCGTCTGAAGCGCCTGAAATAAAATCCGCGGATCGCCTTGAATGCTATCGTCACAATGAGCGGATATCCACGCCAGAGGAGGCCCGAGCTCATTCCATTCGCCCCGGGCCGCCCGGAGCCGGGCCAACAACAAATGTCCTTCAAACGAAGGCGTTTGCATAAAGCGTTCTTCTAAACACAAAGTGCGCAAGGCCAAGCGCAGCGCCTCCCCGGAACGCCCAGCCCAATAAAACAGCTCGGCCAAATTAAAGGTGGCCGCCCGCTCCGGCCAAGGATTGCCCGCCTTCCTCGCATAAAACAGCGATAGCTCTACATCGCTTATGCCACGCTCGAGATTGGCTTCGTGGCTCCATAGAAAAAAGCGATTGCCATAGGCCGCCGATAGATGAACAAAATCATTCCGGGCTGTACATCGATCGATGACCCGATCAAAAGCCGCTTTGGCATCTTCAAGCCGGCGAACATGTACCAGCGCGCAGGCAACAAGCAAAAATGCGATGACCCATGCCTTTTCTTCGCCCGCCTGTTCGGCCAAAACCGCGCCTTGTTCCAATAAAACCAGCGCTTTAGGCACATCGCCCTCTCTCCAAGCGCTTCGCCCCAAAGCCACGATCGCCTGCGCCTGAAGCTGGGGCTTGTCTTTACCCTCTAAGCCTTCAAGCCGGATAGCCGCATCGTTCGCGTATTGCGCCGACGCCTTGATATTTCCGGCCCAATCCAGGGCTGTTGCCTGCTCCAATCGCACGCGAACCCATAGCAAGGAATCGGGGATGGCTTCTTTGGCCGCTTCTTCTAAATCGAGGAGAGCCTCATCCAAACGATGGAGATGATAACGAGCCTGTCCTCTCAAAAACAAAAGCCTTGCCCGGTGCTGAATCACCCTATCGCCTGAAAGCATCGCGAGCGCCTGCGTGGCCAAGCTGTCTACCCGCACATGATGCAAGGCTTCCCGGGCCAGCTCAATACGCGCATCCATGGCTTCAAGGGCTTCTATATCGCGGCCCAAGCGTTTGGCATAGATCGAGATATGTTCCAATGCCGTGGCCGGATATTCAACTTCGGCGGATAAACGCTCGTTCCAATAGCTCAGCAGCCCTTGATTTAGATGCCTTTGCCAATCCTGATTCAAGGCTGCCCCGATGGAATGCCGAATCGCGGGATGCCTAAACGCAAAAGAGCCTCCAGAAAGAGCCTTCAAAAAACCCGCGGCGCTCAACGCCTTCAACGCCGCCCGGGCATCGGGGACCGGGAGAGGATAGCGTGTCTCTTGAAGCGAAAGCAGGGCAAACTCGGCTTCTTTCCATTCAAAAAGCGGATTCAACTGGGCGCACACTTGAATAGCAAACACCAAAGGCTTGGATAGATCTGATAGCTCTATTTCTGCAATCCAAGGCCAAAGCGCCGCCTGCTCCAATAGCTCGGGCCATACCGTTGAAAGATAAAAACTCTCTTTGTTGGGACGCCGTGCGATAGCTTTTTTTAGGGCGGAAGCCAGCGCGGCAATACAGGAAGGTATACCGCCCGTCAGCGCATGCCATTCCGACAAAAGCGCGTCGGGCACATAGTCCGCGGGCAAGAGCAGCTCGGACAGCATCGCTTTGGAATCCGCTTCATCAAGCGGCGAAAGGCCGATCCGAAGATAACGGGATGCGCGTTTGCCAAGGGTGGGTTTCGCTTTCTCTAGGCGGGGCTCCGACGCGATCAGCACCAAACGGCGAGGCAGCTCCGGCTTATCTTCGGAGGCGAGTTCATCCAGTGCATGCAAAAGAGGATCGGGCGCCAAATGCGCATCATCCAGCGCTACAATAAGCGGCCTTTGAAGCTCGCCCGCATAGGGAATTCGATTCCGTACGTCTCCGGGCACAAGTGAAAGCAGCTCGGCATCCGTCCACAGCACCTTTATCCGCTCGATGAAGTGCTTCAGCAGCCGGCTTTTTCCCATACCTTCATCGCCGAGCAACCATAGAAAAGCCGCTTCGCCTGTTTGATTGGGAACAAGCCGTTCCAGCTTTTTAACGATAGCATTGCGCCCCCATAAGGAAGGACTTTCGCCGTCAAAGACCACTGAATCTTGAATCGTGGGCAGCTCCGAATGCTCAACGCTATCCGGCCCGGCGAGAGAAGGCTGGGTTTGCAGCGGAGGAAGTTCTTGATGTGCCGCGCCGGCGCGCGCGCTGTTGAGAACGCTTTCAATCTCGGACCAAGACCCGGGACGTTCTTCTGGATATTTTCGCAGACAGGCCATCACCAATCCCCTAAGCTCTTTGGGTAAAGCGCAAGGCAAAGGAGGCGGATAAAACAGGCGATGACCTTGCTCGATAGGATGAAGAGAACCCCAAAAAGGAGGATGCCCCGATAGCAACTCATAGAGAATCACTCCAAACGCATAGATATCCACCGCTGGACCCAGTTTACGTTCCCTTCCCCATCGCTCGGGCGCCAAATACGCGGGCGTACCCCCTGCCTCCTGCCCGGCCTCAAACCCTTCATCCATCGAAAAAGAAAGACCAAAATCCAAGAGCCGAACTTGTTTACTATCTTTTTCCAGCCAAATATTTGCCGGTTTTAAATCTCCATGCACAATCCCGAGCCGATGACACCGTTCAAGCGCAGCCCCAAGCAGAGCGGCGATATCCAGCCCCATCTCCAAAAGCCGGGGCAAAGGCTGCTGGAGCCACGAGCTCAAGGTCTGGCCTTGCAACAGCTCCATCGCCACAAAAGGCCGGCCATCGGGCATCAAGCCATCGTCTATCCAAGCGGGCGCGCTCGCAGGCCCCAGCCGCTTCAAATACAGCGCTTCCCGTGTAAAACGAGCCAAGGTCCGGGGCCTCGCATCCAGCGCAATCTTCAGCGCGCACGTCTCGCCGCTCTTGGTATGCACGCCTCTGAATACGGCCGAAAACCCGCCCAAACCCAGGCATTCGGTCATTGTATATCCAGGCGGCGCATCCATCTTCATTGAATGCCCGAAGCTATACCGAAATGAATATCCCCACAAGTCCCAATGAAATCTTTGCGCCCGGAGAAGATATCGCCGGATATCGGGTCTGCGCCATTCTTGGCCGGGGCGGCTTTGGCACCGTCTATGAAACCGAAAAAAATGGCCTTCGTTTTGCGCTAAAGGTGCTATCCAGGGATGCTTTGTTTGGCTCGGCGCAACTGGCCTTTCGCCGCATGGAAAGGGAAGTGAAGGCGATACAAGCTCTTCAGCATCCAGGCGTGCCCAAGGTCTATGAACTGGGGACTTTGGCCGATGGGCGCCCTTATTTTGTGATGGAGCTGCTGTTTGGCATGGATATGGGCGCGATATTAAAAACCCATGGCCGCTTATCGCCAGAACATACCCTTTCGATTGCGGAAGCGCTGGCCGATGTGCTCGATCATGTTCATGCGCACGGCATTCTTCATCGCGACATTAAACCGGGCAATGTCTTTCTCGATCGTTTTCCGGCTCCCTCGCGGGTGGTTCTTTTGGATTTTGGGCTTGCGAAGATCCTCGATCAAGATACGCCTTCGCTTTCCCTCTCGCGGGAATTTATGGGCTCGCCTCATTTTACGGCGCCCGAGCAAATCCGGGGAGAAGTATTGGATGCCCGGGCGGATATCTATGCGCTGGGCGCCTTTATTTATACGATGCTGACTGCAATTGCCCCCTTTGAGGATTATTCGGGCGATTGGGAGCAAGCGGTGCTTTTTTCAAAGCCGACCAAGCCCAGCCGGCTGGCACCCCTTCCCGAGGCATTGGATGCGGTGTTGCTTTCGGCGCTGGCTAAGGATAAATCCAAGCGCCCGGCGTCGGCGGGGGCGCTGGTGGGGAAGTTGAGGGGAGTCTACACTCACTCCTCCTGACCCCTCACCCCATACTTCTTTAACAAATCCCTCAAATGATGCCGATCCATCCGCGCCGTCCTCGATGCCCCTGAAATATTCCCCCCGTGTGCCCTCAGCAATTCGGCCACATACTTCCGCTCCCACGCTCCCACCGCTTCTTCCTTCGCCTCCCGAAACGAAATATCCGCCTTGTAGACCCGCGCTTCTCCCTCGCTCACCCGCGCATCCGGCTCCACAGAATCTTGCCCCACTCCCTCCCATAACACCACCGCCCGCTGGACCGCATTCCGGAGCTCCCTCACATTCCCCGGCCATTGCCGCTTTGAAAATGCCTCCAACATCGCCAAGGGCGGCTCGGGATCTCGGTCTTTCCCCACATACTTCGCATAATAATGCGCCACCAGCATCGGAATATCCTCGCGCCTCTCCCGAAGCGGCGGCAGCGTGATATGCATCACGTTCAACCGGTAAAATAAATCACTCCTAAAGGTCTCCCGATTGACTTCCCGCCTTAAATCCCGATTCGTCGCCGCGATAATCCGAACATCCAAATGCACCGTCTCCACCGTCCCCACCGGCCGGATGCTCTGCTCTTCCAATGCCCTCAATAACTTGGGCTGCAATCCCAACGGAAGCTCCCCTATCTCATCCAAAAATACCGTCCCGCCCCGAGCGCTCTCCAATACGCCCTTTCTCGCCGTGTATGCTCCCGTAAAAGCTCCCTTTGCATGCCCAAATAATTCGCTCTCCAATAAGGTCGGCGCTACCCCAGCACAATCCAAAACCACAAAGGGCCCCTTCGCCCTAGAACTCTCCCGGTGAATCGTCTCCGCCACCAGTCCCTTGCCCGTCCCCGTCTCCCCGTCGATCAACACCGGGCAATCCGATGGCGCTACCCGCCGAATCCAACCAAAAATCCGCCGCATCGCAGGACTCGTCCCAAGCACGCTCCCACAATGATCTTCCTTGCCCAGCTCTTCCTGCGCCCGCTCTTCCAAGCGCCGGCACCGAATCAGGCTCTCTCCCACCCGAATCTGCGATATGCCTTCGATATACGCCGCTTCTATCCGCACCCCGTTCAGTATTGTCCCGTTGGTGCTCTCTAAATCTTTAAGCAATATCCCCTTCGGCGTACTCTGAAGACTACAATGATGCCTCGATACACTCCCATCCCCCAAGCGAAGATCACACCCCTCCGCCGTCCCTACCAAACACTCAGGCGCCGTCGAAACGATTTCCCGCCCCTCATCCGGCCCCTCCACCACCCGAAGCTCGAGCCGATCAAATACAAACGTCCGCCCCCGCCCAAGCCGAACTGTACCCCCTCCTGCCATCCGCCCCTCCCCGCTCATCCCACCGTTCTCAGCCTCGCAATCCCCACCTTCACCAACTCCGCAGCCACCATCCCCAACAACAATCCACCCGATAACCCCAGCATCTCTCCCCAAAACAATGCCGAACATTTAAGCGATGCCACCGATATCACCCCCAACCCAAAACCTCCCATCGTCTGCAATCGCTTGCCCGCAGGCGAAAATGGCAACAACAGCGATACAATCAGCCCAGCTCCCATCCCCGATAAAGCACATACCCCCGGCATCGTACAACAAGACACGCCCATCTCTGCCGCCCTCGCCATCGCTTCCGCCCCACAACAGGGCCTAAGCAGGCTCAACGGCAAAATCAGCGTCAAAAATCCTCCCACCAAACCATAACGCGCCCCCTTTAATACCCATGCTCCCCGCCATTGCGAAAAAGTCCATGCCGCCAGCGTGACAGGCAAATAGATCAGCGCATCCCGCCCCACCGCAAAAAACGCCGCAATCCCCACAGCCAGCGACACCAGCCCCGCAATCCCCGCACTATCCACAAGCCGCCCCCGCTCGTAAGCCCTCTTCGCGGCTTGATAGGCGCTTTGAGCCCTAGGTTCCATAGGAGCCTCCCAACAAAAACCGCAGCCTTTGATATGCCCTCGATACCCGCTTGCGAAATGCCGGAGCCGTTGCGAGTTCTGGCATCTGCCCTCTTCCCAATACCGCCAAAATCGCCTCCGCCGCCTGGGCATCTAGCATCTCTATCGCCCGCTCCAGCGCCGCCGCCAGCTCTTTGTCGGCCAGCAAGCGCTCGGGATTGTCTGAACTAGGCGCACTCTCCGGCTCAGATCCATCCCCCAGCTCCACCTCCCCCCACTTTCCCTTCCTGGCCTTCCTCGTGAGCACCCGGATCTCATTCGATGCAATCGCATAAAACCAGGGGAGCACTGGACTGCCCGGTGTAAAGCGCCCGGCTCCCCTAAAGACCCGCTCCATGATATTCTGAGCCGCGTCCGCCGCTTGAGCTTCACCCAAACGAGCCCGGCATAGCCGCATAGCCCTCGGATATAGCGCGCGAAACAAAGGATCAAACGCCTCGCGCTCTCCTTGGGCCAAACGGGCCATCCATGCATCGAGCTCGCTTTCGGATGGCTCTCTCATCGGACGGCGCTAAGACTCAGTGGCCTTTGCAGCAGGGCGAACCGGGATAGCAACACGAAGCACCGGGCTTGCAACAGCTCGAAGTCTGCGAAGCATACAATTCCGCACCACCAATGCCGAGCACGCTCAACAGCACCAAGCCCGAAGCCAGTTTACGCCAATGGGTGTTCAAAAACGCTTTCATGATTCCTTCTCCTTGCTCTTTGGTTCAAGGTTTCATTGGGCTACTAATCGCACCGCCGACAAGTGTGACCGGCTTCTTTAAAAAAAATCTTGACGCCCCGTCTTGTGCCAGAAGCGCGCCGCCCCGTCAATGCATTTCCCACTTGAAAACCCAAAGCCAATCATCGCAGTATCCCGCCCATGGCGGCCGACCATACATCCCTCTATACCCTTACCAGCTTCGATTCAGGGCGCTCGCTCAAAATGCCCTCCATCCGCGTCGCGGTCACACTGGCCGACAAAAGGGTGGTCACGGCGCCCTTGGATTTACGGCCTTTGACCATTGGCACCAGCGCCGACTGCGAACTCATCATTCCCGATCCCCGCGTGTCGCGCCGGCATTGTGAGCTTCGTCTCACGGAGCGAGGCGTCATGCTCCGCGACCTGGGAAGCAAAAACGGAACACTGCTTGGCAACGTGCCGATCATCGAAATTTTCTTGCCGCTGTCGGTGCCTGTCGCGATTGGCAATTCCGAACTCGTCATCCAAACCAGCGGAAGCTCATCGGTTATCCCGCTCGCCTCGAGCATACATTTTGGCGAAGCGCTTGGGCAAAGCTTTCCGATGCGCGCCGTGTTTGGCAAACTCGAGCGGGCCGCGCCCACCGACGAAACGATATTGTTATTGGGCGAATCGGGAACGGGCAAAGAAGTCCTTGCCAAAGCGATCCATCAAAACAGCCGGCGGCACAACGGCCCATTTGTGGTGGTGGACTGCGGAGCGATAGCGCCGAACCTCGCAGAAGGCGAGCTATTTGGGCACATACGGGGCGCGTTTACGGGTGCGCAGGCGACGCAGCCCGGTCTTTTAGAGATGGCGAACGGCGGCACATTATTCATCGACGAAATCGGCGAACTGCCCATGGATTTACAGCCCAAGCTACTAAGAGCCTTAGAATCGAGACAGATCCGAAGGCTTGGCGCATCGGACTACCGGCCATTTGATGCGCGCATTGTGGCGGCCACGCACCGAAACCTAAAGACCCGGGTAGCGGAAGGAGCCTTCCGGGAAGACCTTTATTATCGGCTCGCGGTGGTGACGGTTCATGTCCCGGCCTTAAGAGAACGCAAAGACGATATACCCCTTTTGGTGGAGCGCTTTTTAACGCAGCGCGATCCGCCCCGGACGCTTTCGGATTTGCCCTTGAACACCCTATCTTTGCTCAAGGCGCACGAATGGCCTGGGAACGTGAGAGAGCTTCGGAACACGGTAGCCCGGCTTTTATTATTTCCAGAACTCATTGAAGAACTGATAGACAAAGGGCGTCCTGAAACGCCTCCTCCATCGCAACCGCCGCGGCCTTCGGCACCGCCGGCGCCGCCCAAAGAAGCGGAGAAAAAAGACGGGGCGAGCGTAGGCAAGCTATTGGATTTAAAGCTGCCTGAAGCGCGGGAAGTCGTCTTGGAGGAATTTGAACGGGAATATGTGGCGATGAAACTCAAGCAATACGACGGCAACGTCTCGAAGGCGGCGGAGGCGATGGGGGTATCGCGGCAATTGGTGCACCGATTGATAGAACGCTATGGCTTAAGAGGCAAGGGACGGGTGGGAGAGGAGTGATTCAAGCGGCATCAAACGACACCTTGCGAACCCGCACCGTTTTCCCATCAAAAGCGAGCACCAGCGCCACAACAGCGGAAACGCCCGCAGCGAGCAGCTCCGAAACATAATTCTTCCCCCGCAACTGAGCTTCCCCCTCATCCAACATCTGATCCAGCGAATGCTCGCCTGGATCGGCCGCCTTTAACTCCAACACCACCCCCGGCTTACCCTTATCGGCGGGCAAAACCAACACATCAGGCCGCCCATCCCCCGACTCCCGATTGGAACGCACCCGATAATGAGGCTCCAGCGCCGCAAGCAAACCAAGCACAAAACCATGATAAAACTTCTCGGGCTCGGGAGAGCTGATATCGTGATAAGAAAAAGTCGCCGCCGCAAGCCGCTGCAACTGCTTTTCCACCCTCTTTGCATCCCCTTTCAGCAGCGCCGGCAGCAAAATCTCCAAATCGCCTCCCTGCCGCTCCAGCGAAGCGCTTAGCCACTTATCAAAGGTCCCGCGGTACACCTCTTTCACTTCCCGGTTGGGAATACTCAGCTTATAGCGGGGAGGCCACTCGGCATTGGCCAATTGCGCCCGCAAATAACCGCCGAAGGTCAACAGACTAAAAAACGCATCGGAATCCGTTGTCAAATCGCCCAGCGCCGTATTTTCCACCAGCACCCGCTCAATCTCGCCCCCCGACAGCAGCGTCTCCAATTGCGGCCCAAGACGCTCCGCATGCCGGATAAGCATATCTTTAATCAAAGTATTCTGGCTGGTATTCACCCAATAGGCATTAGGCACGCCTCCATTGGCCAAAAAGTTTAAGAGACTCCACGGATTATAAATGACCCGGCCCCCAAAGATATAGCCATTGTACCAATCCCGCACGGTATTCGAATGGGCGGACAGCCCTGTACGGGCCAAGAGATCGGCCGCTTCTTCCTCCGTAAAACCAAACACATTGGAATAGGCGGGGTGAAGCAGCGAAAACACACTTAGATTATTGAGATCGCTAAAAATGCTCTCCTTGGAGATTCTTAGAATACCCGTGAGCACGGCTTTAAACAGATAAGGATTCCCCTTCAGGGCGGCCCCGAGAAAGCCCCTGAAAAAGTAAACGATAGGCTCGGCAAATCCATGCAAGTAAGCCTCATGCATAGGCGTATCGTACTCATCGATTAAGAGAACAACCTTCTCGCCGTGGGCGCGGTAAAGATAGCCGCAGAGATCGAGCAGAGCATCCCGAAAGAGCGCGGATTCCCCTGTTCCATCGAGAACCGCCTGAAAACGCCGCCGCTCTTCATCACTCAAGACATTAGCCAAAAGCAGCGAGCGATGCTGCCCAAACAGATCGGCCAGGCATTTTTTAATGGCGGCCCAAAAATCATCGGCATTTTGCGCCTTAACATCCTTCAGCGAAAGATAAACGACCGGATATTTTTGATGATGGGCCTGATAGGCAGGCCCTGCATTCCAAATACAAAGCCCCTCAAACCAAGCCTGTCTTTGCGCATCGCATTTTTCGAAGAAGCAGCGCAGCATGGTCATGGCCATGGTTTTACCAAAGCGCCTTGGCCTGGGAAAGAGAAAGACCTGCACGCCTTCATGATCGATTAAATCCTTAATGAAAAAGGTTTTATCGACATACAAAAGCTTTTTTTGGCGGATGAGGGCAAAATCGTCGATGCCTATGGGGACGCGGCGTAGGTCGAACATGAGCCGGGATGGTTTTGGCGGTGGATGGGATGGTTGTCAATGATTTTTTATCGCCCGCATTTTTTTGTTGAAGCGCGTTTCGAGACATGGCTACAGGATGAACGAGGAAAGCCGCCTTGCTATCCATCGGACAACCCCGCCCGCGGCCGGCAACAATCCCCAACGCGAACCAAAAATCGCAACTCGGCCAGTTTTTCACCCCGCCGAAGATCGCCGCCTTTATGGCCGGTCTTTTCCCGGATGCAACGGGAAATTGCCGCCTGCTCGACGCGGGCGCGGGTATGGGCTCGCTATCCTTGGCCTTCTTGCAGCGATGGAAAAAGGGCGGTCTGCATCTTCAGCGCGTCGATTTGGATGCTTTTGAAATCGATGATTCCCTGCATCCCCATTTGCTTCAAACCTTTGAACCTTTATGCCAAGACGCCAGCCTGCATATCAACATCCGCGGCGGCGATTTTATACATACCGCAACCAAGGCGCTTCCCCGCTATACCCATGCCATCCTCAATCCGCCCTACAAGAAAATCAATAGCCATTCCGCCCACCGCCTAGCCTTGCGCCGCGTTGGTATCGAAACCGTAAACCTCTATTCGGCTTTTGTGGCCCTCGCCATAGCCCATGGAGCACCGGGCGCCCATATCGTCGCTATCCTTCCCCGCAGTTTTTGCAATGGACCTTATTATCGCCCCTTCCGCGAATTTATCCTCCAGCGTTCGGCCATCCGCCATCTTCATTTGTTTCATTCGCGTACCCATGCGTTTAAAGAGGATAATGTGCTGCAGGAAAATATCATTATCCGCCTTGAATGCGGGGCCGGCCCCGGGCCAGTGACCATTTCTACCTCAACCGATGATAGCTTTGCCGATCTCCGCACCCATGAATATCCCTTTGAACAAATTGTTTTTCCCACAGATCCCGAGCAATTTATCCATATCCCCCTATCGCCCGAACACGATGCCCTCGAATTATCCCCAGCCACTTGCCATCGCCTGGATGAGCTTGGCATGATGGTTTCAACAGGGCCGGTTGTCGATTTCCGCTTAAAAGAATACCTGCGGCCCATGCCCGAAGCTGGAACGGTTCCCTTGCTCTATCCCGCTCATTTTGGTTCCGCGGGTCTTCAATGGCCCTTGGAAACGATAAAAAAGCCCAATGCCATCCAGCGCAATGCGGATACGGAAAAATGGCTCTATCCAACAGGGTTTTATTGCGTTGTGCGGCGTTTTTCGTCCAAAGAAGAGAAGCGCCGTATCGTCGCGAGCGTGGTCGATCCGGCTTTGTTTGACGAGATGCCGATGCTGGGTTTTGAGAATCATTTAAATGTATTTCATGAAGACCGGCATGGTTTGCCCGAAGCCTTGGCGCGGGGACTTTCGCTTTTTTTAAATACGGGCGCGGTCGATGCCCACTTTCGGCGCTTCAATGGGCATACGCAAGTCAATGCCACGGACCTGCGAAGGTTAAAGTATCCAAGCCGGGAGGCTCTGATGGAGCTTGGGAAGCCTTGACGGCGGCGTTTATTCCCTCCTCAGCCACCAAACTCGCCTCATGGCCGCGTTTATTCCATCC
>CAZICM010000066.1:0-51233 GCA_964537685.1 uncultured Polyangiaceae bacterium | reverse complement strand
CAGGGGAAGGCGGAGGGCCGGGCGGAGGGGAAGGCGGAGGGCCGGGCGGAGGGCCTGCAGGAAGGTCTTCGCCAAGCCATTCGGGATCTATGCGATGTGCTTTCGATTGAGCTGAATGAAGACCGAGAACAGAAGCTTCTTCAGATGAACAGCGAAGAGCTCATGGCTCTGCGCGACCGGCTTAAGCGCGATAAACAGTGGTAATCGTTTTATAACCCCGCAAACATATCCAGCGGCCTAAATACCCTCGCCGCCCATGCCGCTTCATTGTGTGGCGCATCCGGCTCCCACCAATGCGCTAAATCTGTCCCTAGCACATAGCCCACCGCTTCAAGCGTGTCTTTCATCTGAATGTTTTCGCAATAGTTGTCCGCTGACATCGGGTCGTCATCCTGAATCCCATCCATGTCCGTGTCCGCGCATGTTGTCCCGTTTCCGCCAGAATCTAAATACAATACCGTCGCCTGATGCCCTTTCATCGCATAGCGCTCTATCATCGTTGTATTGTTTTGTGTTATGCTTCCCCAGCCCATCGTACCCGATAAACTTGCCGCAAACGCATATTCACCAGGATATTGATACGCTATATGAAAACTAATCAGTCCTCCAAGCGAGGAGCCCATCGTTCCAATCGGCCCTTTTTCCCCATACGTCTTCTGTATCAATGGCCGTACCGTGTTCTGAACAAAGGCCGCGTAATCATCGCCTTTCCCCCCATAAACCGTGCCCTCAATCATATCCACAATGTGTGTGTACTCATCCATGCGGTTGACGGTATTGTCGATTCCAACCATGAGTATGCCCGTCGGCGCGCTCTCTTGTAGCTTCCAGCCTCCAAAAAAGGCGTCGGGATCAAATAAATTTTGGCCATCGTGGACATAGAGTACCCGGTCATAGCCGCCCTCGGGAACCCATACCCGCACCGTCCGGGGGATTAAATTGTTGCCCTCTACCGAGAAATGCCGGTCCAAATGGCTCTTGCTGGGTTTTACAAAGCTAATCTCACCAAATTGATCGTAATTGTAGGAACGTGAAAAAGGATCGGCGATCCAATTGTTTTTATCGGTGAATTTATAGCCGTCGCCGGGTGTGGCTTTGGTGCACAGCCAGGAAAAACCATTGTCTTTGGTGAGCGCCGTGCCCGCCCAGCCGTCAAAATCGCCCGCCACCAGCGCCAATTGAGAATTGGTGTTTACAAACATATAGGTGTTTTGATCATCTAAGGCCAAGGGCCATCCGCTTTCGGCAGCCTTGGCGTAGAGTGTGCCCTCTAAATCGGCGCGCAGGGCTTCCACCGTTTGCATGCATGGATCGGCCGAAGCTCCTCCTCCACCCCCTGTTCCGCCCGATGTGCTCCCTCCGCTTCCGCTGCTGCTGCCGCTTGCGCTTCCGCTGGTGGATCCGCTGCCCGAGCCCGTGCTGCTGGAGGATGTCGTCATCCCCGCGCCGCTGCCCGAAAGCTCGTCTTGGCCCGCGCACGCCGAAAGCGATGCTATGGCCGAAAATGCGCCAATAAAAATCCATTGTCCCAAAGAAAAATGTCTTGCCGTCTTCAATGCTGTCATAGGCGGCAGGATGGGGGATTTGGGTGGGTGCGGTCAACCCAAGCTTTTTATTTCCTTAGGGGAAGTGCAATAAAAACTTCCCAGGCAGCCCTTTGTAGGGCTCGGGCAGCGATGCCGGATCGCCCTTGATCTGAAGTTCGCCGCTGGACAAAAAACCAACCCCAAGCGAGCCTTTTTCATCCTTTAAATCGTGCGGCGTTCCTGGGTCGTCCATTTCAGGACTAATTAACGTGACCCGCTGAACCCATGACACAGGTATTGGCCTTGTGCACGATGGTTTTCCTGTGCCTCCCGTGCCGCAGATTAAAAGCGTTTCATCAATCGATTCTTCCAGTTCGTTCATCGCGACATTCGAATCCGTTCGGGTATGTACCGAACGAAATAGAATTTCAGGTGTGCCGCCCGGGATGGCATCGCGAATTGAAAAATCTTTGACCTCAAGCGTTTCTTTAATGCCAAAAGCGCCTGGATTGTAGGTGGAGGCGGCCCGCTCTTGAATAAAAAAGCCGAGTTTGGTGCGCACCGCTATATGATAAAAAGTCTGCCCTTGGCCAATGGGCGGCGCCCCGGGCTTTTCGGCGGGAGCCTCTTTTAAGGCTTTTTCATTTCCCGCCTCGCCATGCAGTGCCGCTCGGCTCGTTCCCAAAATGCGCATGCTGATATAGGGCGCCTGTTCGCCGACCAAGCGCTGAGGGCCGCGGTAATAATCTCCAAAATCGGTTGTTTTGGGATCACATCTCACCGGAATGTCCTTGGCGCGCTTCACAAAGTCTTCACAATACGCATCCAGCGAGGTAAAGGGGCCTTTCATTGAGCTGATGCCAAGGATTTCAAAGGCATTGGCCGCCGCTTTATCCAATTTGGATAGGCGTGCCCTTACAATTGGATTGGACTTAAATTCGAGCGATTTTTTATAGGCGTCCACGGCCTTGTCGGGAAGGCCCCGCTCTTCATAAATACGGCCTAGATTGTAATGGCAAGAGGCTTTTAAATAAGTCTGGCTCGCTCTTTCCAATGCCTTGAGCGTGCTTTCCTCGGCCAAATCGTAATCTTTTAGGAAAAAGGCCGACCATCCCACTTCCGAAAGCGCTTGGGCATTATCGGGATCGATATCGAGCGCTTCGCGGTACGCCGCCATTGCGCCTTCGTAGTTTTTCTTTTCGTGCAGGGCCCGGCCTTCGCTCAGCTTTTTAATAAATAGCTTGCGTTCGGCGGCCGTCAGCGTTTTGGTTTTTTCTCCTTCGGCATCGTCCAGCGCAGGGCCTCGTGTAATGGCTTTGGGCGGCGGAGAAACCGTGGGCGCAGGTTCCTCGGGCGGGCCTGCTTCTGGAAGATCGGCCGCAACAGCGGTGCTTTGCGGCTTGGATTCGTCTTTTTTGCAGGCCGCCGGCGCGCCTAGGCTCAGCGCAAGAAGAATGATCTGCCATCGATGCTCTGGAAGGGCTGTTCGCGTGGCCGGGGTCATCGCGGAGACTTTCGCCTAGAATGCTTTGAGCCGCAAGCTTTGAATGGAGCGCTTGTCCGCTTCTCCGGTCAGGGCATCAGGCCGCCTGTCCGCTAAAGAGGACAGCTTCTTTGTTGTTTTGGCGGGTTTTTGATAAATGCGGCCAGCTTTTGGGTTTGGCATAAACTTCGCTGTATGACCCAGCGAATCCGCGGTGAGCGCGGTTCAAACAAACAACGGTTTCATAAAGTAAAAAGGCAGGGACACCATGATGAATTTTATGCGCGACGGCGGTTTTAATATGTGGCTTATTCTGGCGGCGGCCATTGCAACGGTGGTGATTGCATTCTTAAAGCCTGCGAAAGAAAGGGCAGGGGTGTTTGCGATAGGCGCGGTTATTTTAATCGGATTGGGTATGTTTGGTATGGCATTGGGCATGAAGGCCGTATCCAACAATTTCGCCCGATTTCCCGATCACGCCGAAGCAATTGGCATTGGATTGGGCGAGCTCAGCAACAATGGAAGCTTTGGGGGCCTCCTGGCGACTGTATTTGGCATTGCCGCGCTGATCACCAAACGCCTGGCCAAGGCCACCTCCTGAAAAGCCGGATCCATTCACGAAAAACCGCTTGCATTCTTTTTTCAATCGGCGCAACGCTCCCGCGTATGAACCAGGCCGGTATAAGAAAACTCGCCAAAACAGCATTTCCCCTGATTGCAATCGCGGCGCTCTTCGCCTTGCCCGCGGAGGCAGGAGCACCGCCCAGCCCAGCGAAAGCGGCGTCCGAAGCGGCTCCCAAGCTCGCCATTCCTTTTGAAAAATACACGCTCAGCAATGGATTGGTCGTGATTCTTCATGAGGATCGCACGCTGCCCTTGGTAACGGTGAATCTCAGCGTGCGGGTGGGTTCGCGCCATGAAGAGCCGCGCCGCACGGGCTTTGCGCATCTGTTCGAGCATTTGATGTTTATGGGCACCAAGCGCGTGCCGACCAAAATGTTCGATGGCTGGATGGAGACCGAGGGCGGCTGGAACAATGCGTTTACGAGCGAGGATCGCACCGGTTATTACGATGTGGGGCCCGCGCATATTCTGCCGCTTTTGCTGTGGATGGAGGCCGATCGATTTGGTTCGCTCTCGGCGGATATGACGCTTGAAAAGCTAAATGCGCAGCGCGAGGTGGTGCGCAATGAGAGGCGCCAGACGGTCGAGAATCAGCCTTATGGCAAGGTCGAATTAAGGCTGCCCGATTTGATGTATCCCGAGGGGCATCCCTACCATCACCCTGTGATTGGTTCGCATGAGGATTTACAGGCGGCGACCGTCGATGATGTAAAGAATTTCTTTGGGCGCTGGTATGTGCCGAACAATATATCGCTGGTGGTCGCGGGCGATTTTGATTCCAATTCGATCAAACCCGCGATTGAAAAAATGTTTGGCTCGATTCCAAAGGGCACTATTCCCGCGGCGCCTCCGGCGAAAGAAGTAAAGCTCGCCAAAGTGGTGCGGGAAACGATTCTCGATAATGTAAAGCTGCCTAAAGTGGTGATGGCGTGGCACTCGCCCGCCCGTTACGCGCCCGGCGATGCCGAAATGGATTTATGCGGGACAATTTTACAGGAGGGCAAGGCAAGCCGTTTGTATAAATCGCTGGTGTATGACAAGTCCCTCGCGCAGGAAGTGCATGCTGTTCAATACTCGGGTGATTTAAGTTCTTACTTTAGTATTGAAGCGATTGCGCGGCCCGGTGTATCCATTGAAAAACTGGAGGCGGCCATCGACGAAGAGGTCATCAAGATCCGGAGCGCCGCCGTGAGCGCGCAGGAATTAAAACGGGCGCAGAATCAATACGAAACTTCGTTTGTAGAAAGGCTTCAATCGATTTTCCAGCGGGCTTCGATGCTCAATCAATACGAGACCCAAAAGGGCGATCCGGGCTATGCCGATAAAGACTTGGAGCGCTACCGGAATGTGACGCCCGAAGGCATTTTAAATATGGCTAAGAACGTGCTTAACCCCAATGCGCGCGTGATTATTCATGTCGTTCCGAAAGAAGGTCCGCCGCCCGAGGAAGCGAAAAAACCAGCCGCTCCGGCTCCCAAGGGAGGTGCGAAATGATTCGCTCATCGAATAAAATGGGTTTGCGCTCCGCAGGCGCTATTTCATTGTTATTGGCCGTCATTTCGATGGGATGTGGAGGCGAAGAGCTTCATCCCCAAGTAGGCGGAGTAAATCCCAAAGGGAATACAGCCAATACAACCAAAATAATGCAGGATATCCCAGTGCCCGATGCATTGGGAGAAAAGCCCAAGCTTTCGGCGCCCAAGACCTTCACGCCCACGCCTCCCGTCGTGTTTTCATCGCTGGGAGGAATGAGCGTCTGGCTTAACGAGCGGCATACGCTTCCAATGGTATCGGTAATGATTTCAATACCATCGGGGTCGGCCACGGATCCGTCTGGAAAAGCGGGGCTCTCATATATTACGTCGGCGATGCTCGATGAAGGCGCGGGCAAATTGGGAGCGGTGGATCTGTCCAGTGCAATCAACGATTTGGGAGCCAATCTTTCGATTAGCACGGGCCAGGATGGTTCGTATATAACGCTGACGGTATTGAAAAAGAATTTTGAAAAGGCATTTGGCCTGTTGGGCGATATTGTTGTGCGCCCCAAATTCGATGAAAAGGAATGGAAGCGCGTTTCGGAATTGTGGCAGAACAATTTAAAAAAGCGCGCAGACGAGCCTTGGGCCGTTTCCCGGGTGGTCGGCAATGCGGTGCATTTTGGTCCTGGCCATCCTTATGCCCATCCGTCCATGGGTTTAATCAAGACAGCGGCCACGATTACATTAAAAGATGCAAAAGCCTATTATCAGGCGCATTACCGGCCGGATCGGGCTTCGGTTGTGTTTTCGGGCGATATTAGCAAGGATGAGGCGGATAAAGCCATTCAATCGGCTTTTGAGGGCTGGAAAGTGCCCAAGGATAAAGCGCCCGAAGTGCCCGCGCCCAAAGCCATTGCATCGAATTGGAAGGCGCCGAGATTTGTGCTGGTCGACCGTCCCGATGCGCCTCAATCGGTGATTGCGGCGGTGAGGGAAGGGGTGGTGATTACGGATTCCAATGCGCCGCTTCTGGATTTAATCAATATTGCCTTGGGCGGTTCATTTACATCGCGGCTCAATCAGAATTTGCGCGAAGAACACGGCTGGTCGTATGGGGCGCGCTCTTCCTTTAGCGAAAACCGGGGCCAGGGTTATTTCGTCGCGGGCGCCGCGGTGCAGACGGAATTTACCGGGCCCGCATTAAAAGAGCTCTTGGGCGAGCTTTCGAAAATGGCGGCCAAGGGTTTATCCGAGGACGAGCATTTGAAAGTATTGGCACAAGATAGAGGTGAATTGGTTCAGACCTATGAATCGCTGAGCGGAATGACATCGAGGCTGGGAACGCTATCGATGCTTGGATTGGCGCCTGGATTTGATGCGCAGGCGAGCCAGGCGAGGCAGGCGTCGAAGATGCCGGCGCTTTTGGAGCTCTGCAAGCGGGTAGATCCGGCCAATGCGACGGTGGTGGTGGTGGGACCCAAATCGCAGGTATTGCCTCAGATGGCAGGGCTTGCTTTGGGCGAGCCGGAAATGTGGAATGCGGAAGGGGAGCGGGTGGCGCCGGAAAGTGCGGGGAGGTGAACACCACGATTGTCCGAGGTTTTGAATTTTGCGCGGATGGCGATTGGAGCAGCGCCAGTCAAATATAGCTATTCCGCACTTGTTTTTCTCATCCAGGCTGGTCATTGCATGCAATCGGGGGCTGCACCAAAAGGCTCATTGCAATTATTAGCGTGCAAAGACTTTCGTCTGCGCTCATTCTAAGAAAAATGCAGTGAAAACACGCGATTTCGGCTCAAATAGGATGCCCTAAAAGCGCGCATGAAGTATGGTGATCACCATCGTGCATGCAGTTTTCGTCTTTTGGCGGCCGATCGTTCAGATGGCGCATTTGTTAAATTCTGAGGCTAATTATTATCATTTGTGCCCACTGGCACGCTTAGTGCTTTGATGCCCAGCGTGCAGTTGGCACCCATGTGCGAAGTCATACTAGCGAATAGCGCAATGCTGTTCGCAATATCGCCATACCAGCCGCATTAAAAAGCAACGTTACATATCAAGTAAAGTGAGGAATTGTCAATGAAAAAGCATTCATTGTTGGGCTTTTCTGTTCTGACACTGGCAGGCATTTCGCTTTCAGCGCCCGCGTATGCCCAGCTTGCTACGCGCTGTACGCTGGATGATCAGTTGAGCACAAGCTTGGCTATAGGGCGTAATGCATGGTCGAGAAAATGCGGTTATATCACTGCAGCAAAGGAGGCATTTCTTAACTCGGAAGGTGAATATCAAGTTTACAGTGAAGGCTGCTATAAATACCCTAATGTTGTTGCGGGATCGAGCTGCAAGAAATTCGTCCCCGCGAGCGAAGCAAGTGCGTGTATTGGGGGCCTTATTAAGCTTGGCACCTGTGTCGCCGGGTGTTATACAGCATCTCAACAGCTTGAGTTTGACGGTAAATTCTCCAGTATTGAAAGTGCGTACAGCTCAGGACTTTCGACTGTAACGGCGCTTAGCTCCGATGCTACGATGGATGCGCTTAGCTTTGAGGAGCAGCCTATCCGGGCATTTGTGAAAGGGGATACCGATGAGTACATTTATCGTATCGAAGGCAGCAATGGCCATCAATTGGAAGTAACCGCGGAGCATCCCATGGTCAATGCCGACGGTGTTATCGTCAAAGCGAAGGCGCTGGAGCCCGGCGATATATTGCTTGGTTCCGATGGTATGGAGATTGTTATCCAAAACATATCTTCATACCAGTTTGTTGGGACCGTATGGAATGTGCAGCCTCAGAGCCACAACAAGATTGAGAATATTCTGAACGCCGAGGGGTTTTTGACCGGTTCTGTGCGTTTTCAGAATGAATGGGCTGACGAACACTATCGTTTGGGGATGAGAGACGACTTCCCCATAGATAAATTCTAGCATGAACGCGTGAATGGTCATTGAAACGAGCACGGGTCAAGTTGCACAGGATGGTTTTTTTGTGAGGAGTGAAGTTCTCATGAATTGTATAAAACGATCAATAAAGCGTACTCATCGTCTGATATCACTATGTATTCCGCGGGACAAGCCGTGTATTCGTGACAGTGATCGCGCCGCAGCCCCAGACCGCGGTGGGGCTATGGCGTGCTCTGATTTGAATTGGAGCCAGACACCACCAGTAACCCTTTCATATCCCGTTCGACGTGATAAAGTTTATAAATTTGTGCCAATGGTCTTTTGTCTGGGGTTAGGTGCATGTACTTCGATGGAAGTTCTAACGCCGGCTGGGCAGGATTGTCGTGGTTGGGAGGATTCAGGCTGCATTTCTAGTGAGATAAATCCCGAGCCTGGTGATGGCAGCAATGGGCTTCCCCTGAACACGGGAAAATCATCATGCTCTCCACAGATGAATGCCTCGGGTATTGTGAGCCGCTATGACTATTCATTTAACCTTAAGACGGGAGAGGCGCGAACCCAGTTAACGATACAGCCGCCCCCAGATGGCCTCACCTGTGTGGGACTTTCTTCGGCGCTGCCCATTTCGGATTTCACATGGAATGGGGTCCTTCATCCATTCTTGATGAATATGGGTTCAATTTATGCGGGTGGGGGACGGACCTACGATGAACCCGTGCAGGTTGGAGCGGATGTGATCGTGCCACGGCAAGCCTCGTTGGTGTCCAACGCGGGCTTTTATGAAAAGGCATCGGCCACCGGTGGGACTTTTGCCCATCTCACGAGCTGGGTGAGCCATTGTGACTACCTAGGGCCTTGTGATGTATCACCATCGCAACTTGTGGAAATTCATCTAGATGTGAGTCATGATCCAGGTCAAGTGGTGTTATGTCCTGGAAATATATCAAGCTCGCCTGGAAAAACGCGGTGTGATATTGTTGATACTCTCGCTCCTACGTACTCTGGGCTCGCGGTTGCTGCAAATTCTCAGTGGGTTCGCACGCCTTATGCAAAAGGGGGGGGAGCTCAGGTTGTGATCTACGAAGCCCCTGGAGGCGTGATCGCTTCATCGTTGAACAAGCCTCATATTATTGGGTTTCTGGAGTGGATCACAGATTTTCTTGGACCTTTGCCTTATGGCAAGGAGCTGCGTGTAGCAACTGGGCCGATTGATTGGTTGGGCTATGAGCATCCAGCAAACATAATGCTTCGCGAAGATCTGCCCATGCTGCCAGCGGAATATGCGGATATGACCACACACACGCTTATGCATGAAATTGCGCATCAGTGGGCGGGCAACCGAACGACCCTTGCTTCTGGCCCTGACTTTGTATGGAAAGAAGCAGTAGCAGACTACTTGGTCTATGCCTATGAGGACGAATTTATGGCTCCAAATATCGCGGGAAAGACGAGAGAATACTGGGATAGGCTTGCCAAAACAACCAGCTACTACCCTGTTCCGAAGGATATGCCAGCTCCGCCGCTTCTTGAGCTGGCTTTAAATTCCTATGGGACAGGGCCGATTCTATTGCTGCTTCAGTTAGAGCCATATCTAGGGCGAAAGGCAATCATATCAGGGTTGGCGAATTTCTTAAAAGACGCCAATGTGCGCGGCGTTCATGATCTACAGGTCGCGCTTGAGGAGTCGTCTGGCTTGGTTCTGGATTCTTATTTTGATGCTTGGGTGAATGGTGTCGGTGATCCCGATTGGCCGTATTTCAATGTATCATTAAAGCAGGCCGGAAATAAAGTGCAAGTAACTGTGTCGCAAGAAACTTTGACGGGGAAGATTTATCCCTGTGTTGTTGATATCATGATAGCTGGAGCTACCCAAGCCGTAGTCGCTCATGTTGACTTTGGTCTTCATCCAACCTCGGCCGTGGCGGAAGGCTTCGTCATATTACCTGAACCATATATAAAATATGAGGTTGACTCCCAGCATCGCGTAGTGAATCGCAAGTACCCGCCAAGCATGCTTAAGAAAGAAAAAGAGGTGGATACGCGCGTATGGCAACTATGAGAAAAAAGCTTATATCTAATTCCCTAAATGGAGAGATGGCAATGAATAGCAGGCGCATCGCAGATAGAAATAATTCAACAAGGAAAACCCACAATGTGCCAAGGCATCGGTGGGGCCGCCTAGGTGTTTTAGCAGGTGGAATACTGGTTGTAGCAGTGATCATCATGTTATCCCTGAGGCACCCCCTTGCCCTTAATGTGTCCGACATACATGCTAACCTGCCAATGAAGCCACCAAGTAGCGATCGAACGGCCGATTCTCCCTCTTCGAGTGGCATCTTGGCAATAGGAAGTTCCAGTCGGGGCGATATGCCTCAAATCCGCGAGAGTGCCCGTCTTCCCGCAGATAATGATAGGAAGCCGGACGAGCTTGCGAATAGGCAGCTCGCAATTAGGCAGGTGGTTAAATTATATCGTGATGCAAAGTTTAATGTGTTTGCTGATACAGGAGAGGCTATTCGGGTGCTTGTTTCGAGTGGGTCAGGGGGCATTTCTGATTTGGTTTCTCTGCTTGAGAATACGGAAGAGCTCAGAGAGCTGCCAAGCGATATCGTTTTTATGGAGGCCAAGCCGGATATTGTTATTGAGAGAATGGCCGCTATTGATATGCTGAAGGAGATGGCTGCGACAGATCCAGCCGCCCGAGAAGCATTGGTGAAACAGATTTTGGAGCCCATGGATCGCGACTGGCCTTCACAGGTTACCAAATCCGTGGCGGGAGATAAGTATGATATGTTATTAGGATTGGCCAGGCTCGATGCTGATATGGCCGTGCAGGTCTATAGAACGGTCAAGTCCAACGTGCTCCAAGAGTATCTTCGCCCCGCTTTAATTGCCGGGCTCTATGAAGCGGATATCTCTCTCGAGAAGCGAACAAAAATGCTGGAAAATTTGTGATTGCGCTGCGGTGAATTTTGAAGGGATTGGTTTCGAACATATTGACTGCCGCCTAAAAATCCCCTGTTCTGCCGCTTATGTCTCAAAGCCCTCCCCTCGTTGCCTGTCCTGAATGCGCCTGCCACGTTAAAATCGCCGAAACCCATTGCCCGCATTGCGGCGCGCGCCTTCGAAAAGCCGATGGAAGCGTCGCGCGCACAGGCGCCGCCGTTTTGATGGGCTTGACCGTAATGGCCTCGGGCGCTGCTTGCTCAAGCGAAGTCGAAACCGGCTCCAGCAGCAGCTCCACCGCATCCAGCTCCTCGTCGGGAGGCGGCCAAGGCGGTCAGGGAGGCGCCGGCGGAGGAGGCACGGGCGTAGGCGGCATTGCGCCTCCCTATGGCGTACCCGAAACCGACGACGATAAAGACGGCTATTATTCCTTTAGCGGCGGCGACTGTAATGACATGGATCCCAAGATCCATCCCGGCGCGCCTGAAACGCCCGGGGATAATATCGATTCCAATTGTAATGGCAACGATAACAATTAAAATATTAAAATATTAAAAAATTAAAAATATTATTTCTTTTCGGGCTCGCCCAGCGGCGGCCTGGTTTGCCCGCCAAAGCTAAATCCAAGACCAAAATTTAAAAGAGGATGAGGAAATAGATTCTTGTCCACATTTAAAAAACGGGCATTCCCTTCCAATTGCAAGGTTAAATCATCGGTAGCCCGCCATTGAAAACCGCTGCCCGCCTTAACGATAAAACTCGAACGATCGGTATTGGCCACCATCCCAGGCCCGCCATAAACAACCCACGAAACATTCTGGGTAAAATCGATGCTAATGATGAGAGGCAATTCAGGAACAATATAGCGATCGGGATAGACATCGAATTCCAAGCTGAAATCCAAAGCCGCCGCAACATGGTCGGTCGTAAAAATATTTCCCTTGGCATCCGCTCTAAAACTCGATCCGGCTTGCAAACCCACATCCAGCTTCTCATGCAAGCCAAGCCTCGCCTGGTACACCGCCGTCGGATAGGTGTCCTCTGAATCGACGACAAACACACCCATTCCAAAAGTGTGCTGCGTCTCGCCTTTGGGAACAACTCTCGCCGTCGTGTAGAGATTGCCAGCACAGCCCAATAGCCACACCGAACAGGCGGCAAGGGCGAGCGGGCTTGGACGGAAAATAGATTGAAATGGCTTGTGAAATGCGTTCATGAGCGGTTCGCTGATAAGCCGGCCTGAGATTCGGGGGGCCGATTGTGCCCATTTCTTTTCAAATAAACAATCTCGCTTTTAACGCTTCACGACCGAAACACCGTTCTTCACCAAATCGCTGGGATGAACAATGAGCGTATCGCCCTCTTCCAAGCCTTTGAGCACCTCCGCTTCCGTTTGATTGCGGCGCCCTATTTCAATTTCCTTTAGAATGGCCTTCCCATTAAATAATGTGTACACGGCCCAATTCGAGCCCTGCCTGAATAAAGCCGAAATAGGAATCTTAATCGCATCAGGCTTTTGCCAAATCACAATGCGGGCGTGCACGCGGAAATTGTCGCCCAAGGCCGACCATTGAGCCGGTTCTCCCGTGAAGTCGGCGACAATATTCACGCGCTGTTCTTCAATGCCCAAGGCCGAAATTTTGGTGTAGCCCGAGGGCTCGACGAGCCTTACACGCGCGCCCAGCGTCTCTTCTCCGCCCCACCGATCGATTTGAATGGCCGCATCCGGTTTTATTTGAACCGCGTCCGTCGATAAAAGCTCAATGACGATTTCCATTGCATTGCGATCGCCGAGCTCCACAAGCGGCGCGCCGACGACCACAGGGCCCGCGCTCTCCTGAAAGACGCGCAATACCGTGCCATCAATGGGCGCTCTTACCGCGACGCGCGCGGTGACATCTTCTTCCTTGGCGCCCTTGGCAAATCGAAGCAATGCCGCCTCGGCCGTTTCCAATTGAAATTGAGCAATGCGTTCACCAAATCTCGCCGATTCAAGCTCGGCCGCGGCGCTTCTCATTTTTAATTCCGCCGTGTCCACCGCCGCTTGGGCCACGCCTCCCGTGGATAACAATTGTTTCATGCGGCCTAGTTCGGTCTGTTCAAATTCAAGCGCCGTTTTGGCCAGCCCCACGCGCGTATTGGCCTGAGCCCTGGCCGCTCTCGCCATCTTTACCTGCGCCTCCGCCTGGGCCTTGGAGCGCGTGTCCAATAGCGGCGCGTCGGTCGGCGAAATAAATAAAAGCTCGGCGCCCAGCTTTACTTGGTCGCCCGGATGCAGGCTAAGCCTCGGCATTTGCCCGCTCACCGGCGCCGAGACCACAAATCGATCTTTGATGCGGGTTTTGCCCTCGCCCTCGGCCGTGACAACCAGCAATCCCTTGGTAACTGTTCCTAATTCAACAGGAACAGGCTTGGGCAGAAATGCGACGACAATGGCGGCGAGAACGGCCAGGCCGATGAGAATCCAAAAGATTTTACGAACAATTTTCATGAGTTTCTAGTCCCTGGTCTTTAGAACGCCTACCAGATCCAAATGATCGATGCGCCTTCGCACGATGAGCGCGGAAAAGGCCGCAGCGAGCAGTACGACCACCGTGGAGTAGCCATAAGTGGATGGGCTCAATACGATCGGCATGCGCATAATATCCAATTGATAAGCTTCGGTGAGTCCGATGACGCCGAGGTAGCCGAGAAAAAGGCCGAGCGGAATCGCCAAAAAGACCAACAAAAACAGTTCGAGCAGCAAAATGGCGCTCACTTCCGAGCGGCTAAAGCCTAAAACCCGCAAGCTGGCCAATTCACGGCTGCGTTCGGCAAAGGCAATACGGGCATTGTTGTAGACAATGCTAAAGGCGATGATAACGGCGAAGACCACTTGGAGGGCTCGCGTGGCCCCCATGCTGCGTTCGGTGGTTTGGTTGAAGTTATCGATGACGGCGCGGCGGGCGATGACGGAAGCGACGCCGGGCGTGTGTTTTAGGCGGTCGTACAAGTCTTCTTCGCGGGCGCTGTCGGCGCCGATGTAGACGCCGGAGATTAAGCTGCTTTCGCCGAGAAGCTCATTGAGTTTTCCAATTTCCATGTAGCCTTGAACGCCGGTTAGCTCATCAACGAACATGGTGATGGGCAATTCAAAGGTTTTACGCTTTTCATCCAGCACTTCAACGGTAACGGTATCGCCCAGTTTTAAATCCAAGAGCTTTCCTAGGAATTTTGTCATGGCCAGCCCATCCGGAGGGATTTCAACAATTTTACCGCGCCGGTCGCTTAGCCTTTTGAGTTCGGATCGGAGGGGCATTCCGTTCAGGGTGGTGCGCCATTGCAGTGTGCCGTTTTTATAGGCAACAGGCACGATCCTAAAAGGTTCCGCTTTCCATACGCCGGGAAGATGTTCCAATTCGATGCGCACGGAGTCGGGCATGGGTTTAATAAAGGCGGCGATGGCGGTTTCATTTTCCGAAAGGCGGAATTGCATATCGACGATGGCATTGACGGCGTCTTCGGTATAGCGGCCGATGACGAGAATGCCTGTGGCAAAGGCAATGCCAATAATCGATAACACGGCGCGGCCGGGCCTGCGGGCCGTGTTGCGCAAAACCATACGTCCGGGTTGGGATAAAATTCGATGTAATCCAATCCTTTCAATGAGCGTGGGCTGAAAGGTGGCCGGAGGTTCGGGGCGCATGGCCTCGGCGGGAGGAAGGGCGGCGGCTTTTCTTACGGCGAAAACAACGCTTAGCGCCGCGGCTACGAGGGAGACCCCGACCGAGGTGAGAATGGTGCCCGGTACAATTCGAAGGGTTAATACAGGAAATCGAAAGTATTCGGTGTACAGGCGGGTCAAGCCGTCTCCCAGGTAAAGGCCCGCGCCGACGCCGAGAATGACACCAATTGTAACGATAACCAAGGCAAATTCAAGGTAATGAATGGCAATGTGCCGGTTGGAATATCCAAACGCCTTGAGCGTGGCGATTTGGGTGCGCTGGGTGCTGATGAGGCGCGAGAGGACGACATTGAGCAGGAAGGCCGCGACGCCTAAGAAAATGACGGGAACGTAAATGGCGCTGGTGCGGAGCTGTTCGAATTCGCTGGCAAGGAATTTATCGGATATTTGCTGGGATCGATCGTGGGCGCCAAAGCCGCCGTAGGGAGCGAGCAGCGCATCCACCGATGCGATGATATCGGCTTTGGATGCATTTTTATCGATGGTGAATGTAATATCATTAAATGCTCCCTTCATATCGAGGGCGGCGGCGAGGGCTTCGCGGCCCATCCAAATAATGGCGAAGCGCTTATCGTCGGGCCATGGGCTTCCTCCGGAGATTTGATAAACAAATTCAGGCGATAATGCGAGCCCTACGATGGTGAGGGTTTTATAGCGGCCGTTGATGGTTGCCTTGAGCGTGTCGCCCGGCCTGAGTTTATGCACCAGCGCAAAGGCTTCATTGAGAAGGATTTCGTCGTCGTGTCCGCCTTCGATCCAGCGGCCTTCGCGGAGGTAGATGTCGTTGAGCTGGGGGACCCTGATTTCGGGAATGGAAACGACATGTGCGGTGGCCGGATCGGGCAGTGCGTCCATGTCGAGGGAAATGTCGGTGACGACCCGGGCTTGGCTTTGAGAGACGCCTGGGATTTTGGCGAGAATAGATTCGATCGAATTGGGAGCTTTGCGGAGGCGGCCAAAAATATGGGCGAAGCGATATTGTTCATAATAGACGGCCCTGGATATTTCCAAGGAGTCGGCGGCGGCAAAGGAAGCGAGAAAGACAGCGACACCGGCCGCGACGACGAGCGCGATGGCCAGGACTTGGCCTTTCATGTGCAGGAGATCGCGCAGTAGTTTTCGGAAGAGGGCGCTCATGATGGGCTACCAGACAAGCTCGTCGGGCGAGGCTTTTTGGGTGTTTCTGTGTTCGCCGGCGATGAGGCCGTCGGCGATGGAGACCACCCGGTCGGCCATATTTCCAATGGCCGCGTTGTGGGTGATGATAACGACCGTGGTGCCGAGTTCTTTGTTAATGCGTTCCAAGGCTTCGAGGACGACTTTTCCGGTGTGGACATCGAGGGCGCCGGTGGGTTCGTCGCAGAGGAGCACGTCGGGGCGTTTGGCGATGGCGCGGGCGATGGCGACGCGCTGTTGTTCGCCGCCGGATAATTGGGAAGGAAAATGATCGATGCGTTTTTCAAGGCCGACCAGTTTAAGGGCCTCTTCGGCGCTCATGGGTTTTTCGCTGATATCGGTGACGAGGGCGACATTTTCCCGGGCGGTGAGGCTGGGAATTAAATTATAAAATTGGAAGACAAATCCAACGTGTTCGCGGCGGTAGCGGGTGAGGTCGTTGTCGCTGGCATTGGTGAGAACATGATCGCGATACCAGACTTCTCCTGCAGTGGGGATATCGAGGCCGCCCAGAATATTGAGGAGCGTGGATTTGCCGCTTCCTGAAGGGCCGAGGAGGACGACGACTTCGCCTTCGAAGAGTTCGAGATTGGCGCCGCGCAGTGCATGAACGGATACCTCGCCCATTACATAGATTTTGGTGAGGTTTTTGGCGACGAATACAGGGGTTTTGGTTTGGGCGCTTTCGTCCGCGTTCATGGTGGGGGCTGTTTTGCGGTTGGTGCGGCTATATCAAAGGGTGTTCCATGTCATTGCCTGAAGTGGGCTGATGAAACAAGCGTGAAATAATGCCGATGGGAATTTCGGGGCGCACAAAATGCACGGAGGGCGCAAAGCAAGCGCGGCGTTTTTGCAGAAGCATTATCTGGAGCGGGGTTTCTTCTTTTTGGGCGGGGTTTCGGGTTTGAGTGCTGGGCTTGTCTGGCGCAGAATGAACTGATCGAGCATAGGCACCGCAAACATATATTTTCCGTGGCGATTTTTATAAATAAGCCCGCTGTCCATCAGGGCCGAAAGCATTTGATTGATTTGGCTGGAACTGAAAGGTTTTTCCAGCATGGATGTGGATGCCTCGGCAATCTCTTGAACGGTGAATTCGGAGGAGGCGCGATTGAGCCGGGCCACGACTTCAAGCAGTTGGCGCTGGCGATCCGTGGCTCGAGACCATCGGCCCGAGAAAAAGTCGCTGTCCAGCTTGCGGACGATTTCAGTGACGGGGACCGCACGCTGGCCTTGAAGAAAGGCATCGTAGACTTCTCTGCAAATAAATTGGATGAAATAAGGATACCCATCCGATAGTGAGATGATTTTTTGAATGGATTGAGCATCCAATTTTACAGGGCATTTTACGTCATCGATCGGTTTGATAATCGCGTCTCGGCTTTCGGCTTCGGTGAGTTTATCGAGAAAAACAACGCGAAACATGCGCTCGGTGTAAGTGCGTGCCTCGACCAGTTTGGGGAAGAGCGTAGGCAGTCCTGTGAGCACCAATAAAAATCGGGCGCCCCGCTTCTGAAGCGATTGAAAAACATCCAAAAGCAAAGACAGTGGAAACTCATGGCGTACCGCGTGATCGGCCAAGTTCTGGGCTTCGTCATACGCGAATACAATTCCACGGTGTTTGCTTTCGGCCAGAGCCTGCGCCACCACGTCCAGAACTCCCCGCAGCTTGTCCGAAACAAGCCCAGGCGTTGATTGGTACAGCGATTCAAGTGTGTTGTAGTTCAGTGAAACCGGGGTTTTTATGGGTTCCCGGCCAAAGCCGATTGGCGTTTTTTGGCGCTGCCCGAGTGTAATGCCCGTTGTGGACAGGCCAAGGTCGGTGAGCAGCCGCAGAGCTAGGCGATCTTCGCTGATGCTCGTCGATTCAGATAAATCCGTGCCCGTCCACAGCCACCCAGCTTCAATGGCGAGAGGTTTGAACGTGTCGAGAAGTACCGTCTTGCCGAGCCCCCGAAGACCCGTCAACACCATGTTCTCAAGCACAACATCCTGCTTGAGCAACCGGAAAAATTCATCGATTTCGGCGGTTCGGCCCGCAAGATAGGGAGGCTTGTGACCCGCCCCCGGCCGGAAAGGATTCGTAAACGCATTGAACATAAAATAAATTTATAGCAAAGACTAAAATTAGTCCACACATAAACGAAGACTAAATATCGAATCCCCGCCCACCCCGGCCAAAATGCCCTTAGGGTGCCGCCGCCTGCACATCCACAAAACGCCGGATTACCCTGCTTCCTCCGCGCGCATCGCGCACGACGGCCCAAATCGTCGCGAATCCAGGTGTGTCGGGAGGCAAATAGGTCGTTTTTAAATCGGGGTTAAAGCCCGCCACAGGGTCGTTTACCAATTTAATGCCAGGACCTATATTGCCCCGATCCGTGAAATAACTCACCCAAACCGCTTCGGTGAGCGATTCGCCGTTTTTACCCGTTGCATCCGGATCGTCGTCAATGGCCTTTTCTGGATCGAGTTGCAATTGGATGGTATAGCTTTTACAATCGGATGTGTCTTTTGCATTGCAGCCGGCTTCGCGGCGTTCGTCTTCGGTGACAGGGCAAGCCTCGACAATGGGGATGTCTTCTTCGGAATCAGGGATGACTTTGTCGTCGAGCGTCATCGCTTCAATCTCGGGATTGTTGTTGGTGCGCCCGTCCGCAAAGGCATAAATCTGAGTATATCCAGGTACAAAACTCTCGGCGCCAAGCTGCCGGCCGCTTTCATCAAAACATCCAAGCGGGAAATCGGGCGCCGCTCCCGTGCCTTCGGGTAAAACCGGCTTGATTTGACCCGCGCAGGCCGCGAAAAAGACATAGCCAATCCCATAGTGTGGGCCAGTTTTGGGCGGCGGGCGGCTCGATACAATGTCTTCCGGAATGGGTAGGGTGTATTCAGGCCCAATACCAATGTATTGCAATACTTCAGGAGGCGGGGGTCCTCCGCCTTCGATTGCGCCGAACACCTTGGCGAGTTGCTCGTAACACATGAAATATTGATCTGCGGGAGGATTAAAGCAGCCGCCGAGCCACACGATTTGAATGGGCCGCGCGGTTTCGCTTTCTGTGTATCCGTCCTGAAGGGTCATTTTGAGATGGACGCTGTCTTCGTACAAATCGTCCGGATTCATCGGCGCCATCGGATCGTCTTCGGGAGGCGGTTTGAATCCTACATAAGGCTTGTCTACCTCGACGCCCAGAATGCGCAGGGTTTTTATCTGCGTGGGCGGATCGAAGCTGGCCGCGCAGCCCGATATAATCCCAGGCGCCGCAAACAGCGACAGGGCCAATGCTCCCAAAATGGGCCGGCGTAAATTGGATGAAATGATTGACCGTTTGTGTTGAATTGGTGATTTCATGGCCGTACCAAATGCTACAAGGCGCTGAAGAAATAAAAACGAAGTGAAAAATAAATCAAAGATAATTTAAAAATCGCCGCGCATGCCAATGCTCGGAAGCAGCGTTAAGCCCGAGACAAATTGCCGCTCGGTGTAGTTAAAGCTATAGGACAATCCTTCCGTATTGGCATTGTTGTAAATATTCTGTACGTCGAGATAGGCCGATAATTGCCAGCTTTTAAATCGCCAGCGTTTGTCGACGCGCATATCGAGCGAGTGAAATAAGGGCAGCCTTTCACTGGCCGCAGCTCCGAAGGGAATGGGCGTGTAGGCGCCGGAGGCCGCGTGATATAAGGCATTGGTGCGATCGGGATTGCAGTCTTCCGCATTGACGTTGCATACGTTGGGCGTGACCAAATTGCCCGAGATCAATCGGAAGCGCGCGCCAATTTCCCAGCCGTGGCCCAATTGATAGCTGCCCAATACGGTGAGAATATGCGGCTGGTCGAAGTTGTTGAGACGGTCTTCTTCGGCGGGGCCGTCTTTGCGGACGCTGCGCGATAGGGTGTAGGCCAGCCAGCCAAAAAATCGATCGTCCGGCTTGTATTTGAGCAGGAATTCGGCGCCCGCCACATAGCCCACGCCAATATTGGCGTATTCAATCGATGAGCTGATGCCAACGGGGCGGGCGCGGACAATGCTATCGAGTTGTTTGTAAAATCCTTCGACGGAAAGCTCGATATTGCGCGTGAATTCTTGCTCTACGCCAAGGGCGTATTGAATGGCGCGGTTGTTGAACAATCCGGGTGTGCCGTTGGGTTCGACAGCCTCTTGGAATTGAGGCGGCTGGTGGAAAATGCCAAAGCCGCCCTTGGCGGTGGTGCGGGGAAATCCAGGGCGAATGTCGAAGCGGGCATTGACGCGGGGGCTGACATCGAAGCGGCCGCTGATGTTGGTGTAATCGATGCGGACGCCGGGAACGATGCGGGCCCGGTCGGTGGGCGTGAGTTCTAATTCGGCATAGGCCGCGGGGAAATAGCCGTAGCCGGTGTTTTCGACTTCGCGGACCGCGCGGGTTGAAAAGGGCTGATTGGGGGGCTGGCCGGGTACGGGCGGCGAAGGAATGCGTACCTTCACGTTGTAGTAGCCCCAGTTCATGTCGAGGCCGGTGTTGAGCCGGATGCCTTGGGAAAGGCGTTTGGTGTATTCGAAGCGGCCGGTGACGGTTTTTAAATCGAGGACGAAATAAAATGAGCCCAGGCCAAAGCCTAAATCGTCTTGGCCCAAGGCCATGACGGCGCTGACGCTGTCGTCGGCGGAGATTTCGTTTTCGTAGCGGAGCTGAAGGCGCTGAAAGGCTGTGTTTAGGCCGATATTGCCGCTGAGCGCCGGTTCGTTGGGCTGGGGCTCTTTGATGAGGAGCTCCAGTGCGTCGTCGGAGCCGAAGAAGCCAATGCGAAGGCGCGAGCTCGGGGTGGGTTTGGTTTCGACCAGCGCTTGATAGTCGTAATACACAGGCGCTTGCGTGACGCCCGCGCCGGCTTCCTCCAAGACCGGGCCAAGCCACGAATCGATATGGCTGCGCCGTCCCGCCACAATAAAATGCCAATTCTTTAAATAAGGTATTGGGCCTTCGGCCATTAAGCGGGCGTCAATTAAATCGAGTTGGACAAGACCATGATATTTTCCATCGTCTTTGGGGGAGCGAAGTCCCGCGTCGACAATGCCGCCCATGACCCGGCCGTATTGGGTGCTGAAATTGCCAGGGTAAAAGTCGATTTTTTCGAGCATTTCGGTGGGAACCACCGAGGAGAGACCCCCAAAATGATAGATGAGCGGGACGGGTGTTCCATCAATAAATGTCTGGGTGTCCTGGGGGGCCGATCCACGAACGATAAGAAGGCCGGCCAATCCAGGCGGACGTGCCACGCCGGGCAGGCTTTGAATGGAGCGGAGTGCATCACCGTTGGTGCCGGGAATACGTTCGATTTCGCGTTTGGTAATGGTGCGTTTGGTGACCTCGCGGGGCGGGCGGGTGCCGCGGACGGTGACGTCGAGGGCTCCGCCTTCGGCGACGAGGCGGTATTTCACTTCGGTTTTTTCGCCGGCAACGATGTCTTCGGAGACGTTGAGGGGCTGGTAGCCGGGGACGGTGACGCTGACTTCGTAAGAGCCGGGAGGGACGTTTTGGAAGACGAATGCGCCGCTTTCTCCGGTGGTGACGCTGGGGTTGCCAGGGGCGCCTTTGAGGGTGACGACGGCGCCTGTGACGGGTGCGTCGCCTACGGCCGAGAGCACGGTGCCGCCGAAGTTTTCGCTTTCTTCGCGGGTTTGCGCAGGGCTTTTGCCTGGGCCTGTTTCGCCGGGGGCGGGCTCTTTGGGTTTTAGGTTGAAGGAGTAGCGGTAGAGAATGCGGGCGGCGAAAGGTGTGCCGTCGGCTTTTCGCGCAGGCTCGAAATCAAGCTTTTTTGCGGCGGCGACGGCCGATTCATCGAAGCCGTGGCCCGCGGGTTCGAGCACCGTGACGTTGGTGACTTTGCCATTTTTGTCGATATCGAGCTGAAGCGTGACTGTCGCTTCCAAGCCTTCTTTTTCGGCCTCGGGCGGGTATTCGGGAGGCGCGTAGTTGAGGGGGCGCGGCATGGTGGGTTTGCCGGGCTGGGCAGGCTGGGCGCCGGGCTGGGCGCCGGGTGTGATGATTGCGCCGGAGGCCCCCGCGGGTACGCCGATTCTCGGTGTGTCAGGCGGGTTTTTGGGCTGATCGGCGCTGCCGGATGGAGCGGGAGGAGGCTGTCCTTGCTGCGCGAGGGCCGGACTTCCGGCCGTGAGAACAAGGAGGGCAAGAGCTCGGGTGATGAACCGATCGCGGCTGATCATAGGTGGAATTGGGGACTGTATAGAGCCGGAATGCGGCGTTGTCACACAGGATCGCGGCGTTTGAGAATGATGCACACCACGATGATCAAAGCCACGGTGGAACCGCCTAGGACGGCATAGGGAATCCATGGGCTTTCATAGGTGGTGAATTGCCATGCTCCAGCGAAATTGTCGGCGGCGACTTGAGCGGTGGCGCACTTGAATTTGCCTGCTTCGACGAAGTATTGGCCGCTGGTTTCTTTGTTGCCGAGATCGATGAGCCAGGCCGGGTCGGATGTAAGAGCTTGGCGTTCGGGGACGATCGCGGCTTCAAATCCCCAGCGGGCGGGCATGGCTTGCATAAGCCAGTGGAGATGGGGAACGGTAGTCATGGGCACCATCAGGCCGCCCATGACGACTTGGGGGATGAGCGCGATGGGGGTGAGGGCCATGGCGGCCTCGGAAGAGGCGACGACGGTGGACAAGAGCAGGCCCAGCGCGACGGCCGAGAAGGATGTGGCGATGAGAGCGCCGAGCTGCATCAAAAAGGCTTCGGGGCCGCCGTGAAAGCCCAGGGCGAAGAAGACGATGGCGAGAAGGACGGTGCACTGGATGATGCAGAAGCCCGCGAGCAATAGGTATTTGGAGAGGACGTAGTTGATGAGGCCCAGGTTGACCATGCGTTCGCGCAGGTAAATGGCGCGTTCGCTGACGATTTCGCGGGCGGCGTTGGAGGTGCCGAACCATATGGCCGCGACGACCAGGAAAAAGATGGCCGCGGTGTGATCGCTGGTCGGATCCATTTTGGAGAGGATGTCGGTGCTGGATGCGGCGGCCTTTGGCGCTTTGTTGCTGAGTTCTTGAAGGGCGCCCAGACACCAGGCGGGGATGGCTTTTTCCTGGCCCACGAAGACGGCGGCGAGCAGGATGCCGATGATCGGCGCCTGCAAAAGCATGATGGCCGTGCCGCCTACGTCGCGGACTTTGACCTTGAAATAGCGCGACAATAAAAGTCCAAGCTGGCCTGTGCCGCTCGAGCGCGTGGCGGGCAGGGGATGGGTGGACTGGGCGTTGCCGATGGCTCGCCTGCCCGAATACATCTTGCGGTAGGTCGGGTTGCTGTCCTGAAAAAATTCCCGGCGCCATTCGATGGCGGCAGCCTTTCTGGCCGCGCCTCTGGACGCATTGGGATCGGAGGCGCGCATGCGTTCGTAGATAGGTTTTTCGCGCAGCGCGAGCATGTCGAACATGTCGCGCGGATTGTCGACGTCGTTGGGCTGGCCAAGCCTTTCTTTCCACGAGCCGAAGAAGCGGTAGGCATCGGGTTTTGTAGGCCCGAAGAACATCGGAATACCGCCCACGCCCATGATCAAACATTGGTTGAATTTTTCGAATTCGTCTTTGGCCGGCTGGTGGATCGTCATGATGATCGTCTTGCCAGTGGCCTTGGTGAGATCGTGCAAGAGGCTGATGAGTGCGGTCGTATCGTCGGCGGCGAGGCCGGATGTGGGCTCGTCGAGAAAGAGGATGACGGGATCGGTGACGAGCTCTAGGGCGATGTTGACGCGCTTGCGCTGGCCGCCCGAGAGGATTTTCTTTTCGGGTCTGCCGATCTGAAGATTTTTAACGGTTTCGAGGCCCAGGTCTTTGATGGTTTGTTCGACGCGGGCATCGATTTCGTCTTCGCTGTAGTCGGGAGGGAGGCGGAATTTGGCGCTGTAGCGGATGGCTTCGAAGACGGTGAGTTCGGGATGAACGAGGTCGTCTTGGGGGACGTAGCCGATAGAGCCGCGCAGGGTGTCGTAGATTGAATAGAGATCTTCGCCGTTGATCCGGACGACGCCGCCCGTGGGCGGAAGGTAGCCGTTGAGCGCAAGCAAAAGCGTTGTTTTGCCGGCGCCCGAGGGACCCATGAGGGCAATCATGTCGCCCGGCAATGCCTTGAAAGACACTTCGTCGAGAAGCCGTTTTTTCTCGCGGGGATTGTCCCGATCGGGCACGTCCAGAATCAGGCTCCACGCTTCGATTTCGTAGAGCGGTTTTCCGGCCCAGCGATCGGCCGCGTACTCTTCTTGAACGATTTCCGCCGCGCCCGCGCCGCTGACTTCAATCTGCAGCGGCATCGGGCCGATGTAGATTTTCTCTCCGCTTTTAACGGCGATTTTTTGTCCTGGCGCGATGCGGGCGCCGCGCACATAAGTGCCGTTGGCGCTGCCGCGGTCTTCAATGAAGAACTGGCCGCTGATCTGATGCAGGAAGGCGTGATGGCTGGAGACCTGGGCGTGCGCGATGACGATGTTGTTGTCGGGGGTGCGGCCGATGGTCTTGACCGGCGCGCTGGGCGCGAATTCGAGATGCCCTAAAACGGTCTTGTTTTTCTTGCCGGGGGCGCCGCTTTGGGCCGCGGGAACAGGCGATGCGGCGGGCTGTGGGGGCGCGCCCGCGGGAGCCGGCGCATGGGCTTGCTGCTGAGGCATCACGCCGGTGGGCGGCATGGGTTGAGCGGGCTGGGCTTGCGCTTGAGGCTGTGCGGGCTGTTCGCGCAGGGCCTGCGAGAGCCGCATCAAGAGCGGTACTTGGACGGGAACAGGGCCAAACGCGATGATTCCATTGGGATCTAAAGGCGTGGGCTGCCCCGGTGCGATGCGCTGAGGGCCGACATAGGTGCCGCTCGTCGAGTTGTGATCGATGATCATCATGCGATCGAGGAGCACCGTGGCGTGCTGGCTGGAGACGCTGGGATGACCGACAACCAGCGAGGCGCGCGATGGATCGCGGCCGATGACGATTTGTCCGGGGGGCGCGCTAAATCCGCCCTGCGCCATCAGCATCAGTGTGATGGCCGGATGGTTGAGCGGAATAGGACTCTGGCCCGCGAAAAACTGCGTGCGCAAATCGAACGCGGCTTCTGTGCCCGGCTGCACGGGCTGGCCATTGGCCGTAATACCCGGGGCATTGGGCACAAGGACGAGTTTTCCTCCGCCTTGATGGACGATGCGCGCATGTTCGGGAGCGATGCCTTCACCGCCTAGAACGATGTCGCAAGTGGGAGCTGTGCCGACGAGGATGGTTTGTTTGCCGAAGCCCGGGATCATGGGAATGCGTGTTTCATCATGTCCGGATGAGCATGGCAACGGTCATCCATGTGCGCGGGCCGCTTATTTGGGCGGGGGCTCTGGGCCTGTTTTCTTGAGGCGTTCAAGGCTTGGGAACTCGCGCACCAGTTCGTCGGTGAGCAAAGGGCTTTGTCCAAAGCTTCGTTTTAGGGTTTCGGTGAATACGGCCTCGCCATCTTCCGTGCGGCCCGCTTTCATCAGCGCACGGGTAAGCCATGCGGCAATTACCGCGCTATCGGGTTTGGCTTGAAAAGCTTTTTCAAATTGCTCAATAGCTTTATCGTATTCTTTATTTTCAAAATGGTTTCGGCCCCGCGCCACGAGGAAATAAGGATCCTGCCGTTCAATGGCCAAGCCACCTTCTTCGAATTTTTTTGCGAGATCGGGTCTATTGGCTCCCTGGGCCGCCAGCATTCCGTTGGTATAAAATGGTTTATATAAAGGAAACCATCGAATGGCATTTAAAAGAATGGTAAGCGAATCTTTATAACGGAAGCGCCGGTTCATCACCACGGCGAGATTGTTGTGCACTTCTTCGATATGCGGGGTCTGATTGTATAAAAATAATAAAATTCGTTCCGCGTCCGAGACTCGCCCCGTGGTCAGCGCATCGACGGCGATATTGTTGTAATACAAAGCGAGTGCCGTTAAATCGTCGACGGCTTGATACATCGCGAGTTTCCAGTCGGTTCTTTCTTGGGTGATATCAATTACAACGGATTGAGGCCCACTCCCAAAACCGACGGCCACATGCGAAGATGTAAAGAGAATGCCTTTATGTTCATAATGGCTGAGCACCTCGCTGACATGCACAAAAAAAGCCTGTAAACCCATGCCCCGGGCTAAAGAAATAAATAAATTGGCAAAAGCCATGCAATCGCCGCGGCGGGTCAAATAAGTGCGTTCGGCGGTGAGGGTAATGTTGGGCGCATAGCGAAAGTCCAGCACTTCATTGACATAGGCCATGAGCCGGCGAATACGCCAAGCGGGGTCGCCGAAAGTGCCTACAAAACGAAGGGCCTCGGCGTGGGCCTCGGGGGGCAGGGCCAGCGGGTCTTCAAAAGGCAAATGTTCGGCTTGAGCCTGAGCGATAAGCTCCTCGGGTGTGGAAGCCCGGTGTTTTGGGCGTTTGACATTGGAGATCGCGGCGCTTTGAGGCGGGGCTTTCGCGGGGGAGCAGGCGAACAACGCCGCGGACATGGCCAAGAGCATGGCGAGCCGTGATGAGATTAAGGAAAGATGTCGGGGATTGCGCTTCACAAAGATGAATCGGTGCGGCTTTGGGTTTTGATCACTTTTTTTTGCACAAGGGCGCCCGGAAACATAGCTCTAAAGTCGTATTGACAGCGCTATTTTTGCCCGTCGACATTCTGTGGGAAGTGTGAAAATATCCCTGCCCATGCGAAAAAAGTATCTTGTTTTACTGGGCTTCTGCGCGGGCGCTTTCGGCGCCGCGGCAGCTTCTGCGTGTGGTGATTCCACGGAATCTGGAACAGGAGGACCAGGAAGCTCCGGCTCGACTTCGGGCAGCGGTGGGGCTTCAAGTTCTACCAGTTCCGGCATAGGACAGGGGGGTGGAATTATCTTAAACGATGCAGGCGGTGAATGCTCCCTCGATGGAGTGGCTTGCGGCGACGGAGGTGTGTGCGCGGGCGGGAAGTGTTGTGATGCAAACCTAGCCTGTGGGTCCCAATGCTGCGCGATGGGCGATGTGTGCTCTTTCCAGCAATGTGTTACCCCCGGCGCCGATTGTATCGATGCCACCGAATGCCCCGCGGGTCAATACTGCGAATATTCCCTGGGCGATCAAGGTCAGGGAGGAGGTGGAATGGGTGGTAATGGATGCGTGGGTCAAACCGGTGTTCAGCAAGGAAAGTGCCTACCCAGTCCTCCAGAATGTCCGCCTGGCACGCCCCCACCCAATTCCACCGATCCGATTACCTGTTTAACGGCCTGCGAATACAAGCCGGTTCCTGGGCAATTCACGCCCATCCTCAAGTATAGTTGGGGCGATCCGGCTGCGCCTAGCACCCAAGACAGCGTAATGATGTCCCCGGTGGTGATTCAGCTCGACGATGACACCTGTGATGGCATTGTGGATGCGCGGGATATCCCCGAGATTGTCTTTATGACCTTTGCTGGGGGCAACTACAACGGCGACGGCACGCTTCACGCCATTTCGGTGGTAGGAGGGCAAGTTGTGCAAAAATGGACCGCGAATGCGGGGGCGAACTCGCCCAATCACCCAGGGCGTTCGATAGCGGCGGGCAATATCGATGGAGTGCCTGGGAATGAAATCGTGGTATGCACGACGGACGCGCGCGTCAGGGCTTACAAGGCCGATGGAACCGAGCTATGGTTAAGCCCGGCAGGAACGGCTTGTTTTATGCCATCGCTTGCGGATTTGGATCAAGACGGCGATGTGGAAGTCATTGTCAGCTCTCAGATTCTGGATGGGAAGACAGGGCAAAATGTGGCTACATTTAACCCTCAGAATGATTTTAACGTGGTGGTATCGGATGTGGATGCGGATGGAAAGCTGGATATCATCAGCCCTTCGCGTGTATACAATCCCGATGGTTCATTGAAGCTGGATACAGGTATCAGCGGGAGCTATCCTGCCATCGGCGATTTGGATAAGGACGGTATACCTGAAGTGGTTGTGGCGAACAAGCCCAGCCATACCTTGGTGATATGGCATGCCGATCCCAACGAGGCGGGCGGGTTTAAGATTATCCGTTCCAATCTCGATATCAACGGGCCGCTGAGTCCCAGTCTTTGTCCTGTTGGATCGAGCGGGAATACGACAGGCGGCGGGCCTCCGACGGTGGCTGATTTCAATGGAGATGGTTATCCCGATGTGGCTTTGGCGGGTGGTGTTGCCTATGCGGTCTTCGATGGCAAGAAGATTATGGATTCCAATGTAACGGATTTGCAGACGGTGCATTGGATCAAGCAGACGCAGGATTGTTCATCGGCGGCCACGGGGAGCAGTGTTTTTGATTTTGACGGCGATGGTAAGGCCGAGGTGGTGTATGGCGATGAAGTGAATATGCATGTGTATTCGGGTATTGATGGGACGGAGTTGTTTACGACCTGCAATACCAATGGGACGCTGTTTGAGTATCCTTTGGTGGCGGATGTGGACAATGACGGTCAGGCGGATATCGTTGTGGTATCGAATTCGTATTCTGGATTTAACTGCAATGGTACGAAGACAACGGGCGTTCGTATCTATGGGGACGCCAATGGAAACTGGGTTCGGACTCGGCGCGTATGGAATCAACATGCATATCATGTAACCAATGTGGAAGAGGACGGAACGATTCCCAAGGTTGAGCTTCCGAATTACACCCAGCCCAAGCTGAACAATTTCCGTCAGAATGTGCAGCCGACGGGAGAATTTGCGGCGCCGGATTTGATTGCGGCGGTATTTCCGGCGTGTTTTGGGCCTTATGGTTTAATTGCGCGGGTAAGGAATGTGGGTGAGGCGAGTGTTCCGGCGGGTGTGATGGTGGCATTTTACGCGGGTGATCCTGGGAATGGGGGCAAGTTGCTTGGTACGGGAACGACCTCCAAGGTTTTGTATTCTGCGGAGGCGGTGGATGTGTTTTTGGCGGTGGATGCGATGATGTGGCCGGATGTGGTGGCTGGGAAGACGGCGATTTATGTGCGTGTAGATGATGATGGGACGGGGATGTCGCCGGCGCATACGTGGCATGAGTGCCGCACGGAGAACAATTTGTCCGGTGCAGGTAACGGCTACTGCGGAGGTGGCCCCCAATAGAGACCGGCTCATAACCCTGCTGCGCGCGCATCTATCGATGGGGGCTCCGCCCCCAAACCCCCGGCTGCGGTTGAGCTCCCTCACCGTACAATGTACGGCAGGGGAGCTCGCCCTGGCCGTGAGGCTGCTCGCGACGGGTTCTAAGCCGGTCTCAGCGTTTACGTTAAGGGGAGGACGAGGGGTAGGAAGCACGTTATTTATGAGCAAAAAAGCCTTTCTTGAAGCGCTCAGTTTAATCCGCAATGGAGATATTACGGCCGCGCTGGAACCCTTGCCCGTAAAGCCTTCTCCTCCCGCTCGTCCGCCTGCGGCACTTACATTTGAAGCTCCTTTGCCACCCGCTGTCGTTGAAAGCGCTCCCAAGAACCAGATTACTTTTGATGATCCCATTCCCTTTCTCCAATGGGCATCAGCCGATTGGGATCGAGTGCCCGAGCTTCGCCTCGATGAGCTGAACCATACCGATGTTTGGCCTTTGGTGGCTTTGGCGTGTCTACTCTTCCCCGAGCGCTCGCGGCGGCCCCCCGTCGATTTGCGAGGCCAAAGCGCTGTCGCCAATTTTGCCTACGCCATGGGTCTTGGAGCTGTGATGGGGGGTAAGATTCCGACAGGGCATGACCCTTCCAGAACGGTTCGGCTCACGCGCGTCCGAACACCGGGGGAGATAGAGCCTACAGCCGAAAACATGTCTTCGCTTGTGATCAGCGGTGAAGAGAACCATGATATCCGGCTTGCAATCAAGTATGTGTTGGTGGAATTAATCCGCAATGTTGTTCAGCATAGCGGTGATCCACTGGGTGCGGTGGCGGCCACACAAAGAATGGAGGCGGCGCAGAGGCGGAGCAAACCCATGATTCAATTGGCGGTGGCCGATGCGGGCATTGGGATTCCCCGGCATTTGGCTCGAACGCATCCGCATTTGACGGACTATAGGCAGGCATTGGAGCGGGCGATATTGCCGCATATTTCAGGCACCTTTGAGGAAGGCTTCACGGGAAGTTTCGAGAATGCGGGGTTAGGACTTTACATGATCAGCGAGCTTGCCAGACAGACACATGGCCGTTTATTGATTGCAACGACGGGGGTGGCCTTGGTGCTCCAGCCGAGCGCGGATGGGAGCATCATGAGCCCTCGGTTTTTAGATCCCATAGGCGTAGGTTTTCCGGGCACGCTGGTGGCGTTTGAGGTACCATCGGATGCGATTCAGAACTATCATTTGGCGATGAAAAACATTCTGGCCAAAGCCGAGGAACGCACACCAAAGCGGGCGTCTGGACGCTGGTTGGCCTTTTCTTCTGGGCCTGAAGGCGTTCATCGAATTGCGCTGAGGGCGATTGCGGAGGATACACCTGCCGCGACTCAGATTAACGTGAATGAGATACGTCCGCGGATTTTGAACAAAGCGCTTGTGGAGCTTGATTTCGAGGGTTTGGACTTATGCACGCAGAGTTGGCTCCATGCGCTTCTGTTTGAGCCTGTTCGTTTGGCTTGGGCGCTGCGTGTTCCGATTTATGTGGTTGGAGCGATGCCCGCGGTGAAGGAGGGGTTGAGATTCTTGGAGTCTTATGCCCTGGGGGGCTAGGGGTTTGGTGTTCCAGGGTCGGCGAGCGCAACCAGCGTTGAAAAAATAGTTGACATCCCCCAAATCCGCGTGTTTTATTGCTCGTTATGAGCACCATTTCTCTTCAATCCATTATTCAGTTGTATTATTTCTCAACCAGCCGGCGCATCTATACCTTTCAGCGGGTGTTGGCCGAGGCGATTCAGCTTTCGGTGGATCCTGTGAAGGTGCTGGTTCAGGAGGCGCTGGCCCATGATGAGGCCGTGTATGCGCAGGAGCAGCAATGGGCCTATAAGCGCAAGACGGGTAAGGTGAGCAAGGAGCAGAAGAATGCGCAAAAGAGGCTTGTGAAGCTGGATGTGCTGGTCGATCGCTGTCTGTCGGGGATGCGGGATGGGGCGGAGGCGGTTATGGCGGGGGCCGATGAGGATGAGCAGGAGTTGGTGAAGGATGGGCGGCATTTTGTGGACACGGTCTTTCCCCTGGGTGTTGCGGAGATTACCCGGAAGAAGTATCCCGAGGAGTTGGTGGCGGTGAAGGCGGTGCTGTTGAAGCTGAAGGAGGCGGAGATGGTGTCGTTGGTGCAGCGCTTGGGACTGGAGGCGCAGGCGAAGCGATTGGAGCAGTTGGCGCAGAAGTATGAGGCGGCGATGGGTGGGTCTGAAGATTTGCTCTATGGGGAGTTGAAGGCGGGTCGGGCGAAGGGGCAGGAATATTTGCTGAGGGTGGTGGCGAAGATTGCGGGGTTGTTCGATGAGCCGGAAGGGGAGGGGGCGAAGAAGCGGGGGCAATTGTTGGGTCCGGTGATGGAGCAGAATGGGAAGATTGGTGAGGAGAGGCGGGCGAGGTATTCGGTGGGGGATGGGGGTTCGGATGGGGGAGAGGAGGAGGGGGATGCGAAGGGAGGGGAGGGGGAGAGCTGAGTGGCGTGGGAGGGGTTATCAGGAGGGATAGGCTGGGGGTGAAGTCTGGAGAAAGGGGTTATGGGGAGGGGTGGGCTGAGGGTCGAGTGGCGTGGGAGGGGTTGTTGGAGGGGGTGGGCTGAGGGTGAAGTCTGGAGAAAGGGGTTATGGGGAGGGGTGGGCTGGGGGTCGAGTGGCGTGGGAGGGGTGGGCTGAAGTCTCTGGATGGGACTGGATTGGCGTCGCTTGCGTTTTGGGGATTAGGGCCTTGGCGATCGGGTGAGGAGTTTGGCCTGGAGTTCGCGAATTTCTTGAGCCTCGGGGATGCCCAGGCGCTCGGCGTCGGCGAGGGCGAGGGTAAGGAGGCGGGCGATTTCGGGTTGGTCGGAGGGATGGCCGCGCTGGGCGAGGGCGATGGCCAGGTTGGCGCGGCCGATCAAAAGGAAACGGCTATCGCCGAGCCGCTCATGGACAGGCAGCACATCCTCGCGGTAAATGCGCAAAGCCTCGTCGAGCTGTCCCTTGGCAAAAAGGATATCGGCGATTTTGCTCATGATGATGGCTTTTTCTCGGCTATCGCCGAGCCTCTCAAAGACAGGCAGCTCCTCCTCGCGGTAAATGCGCAAAGCCGCATCAAACTGTCCCCTGGTAAAAAGGATATCGGCGATTTTGCCCATGGTGATGACCTTTGATCGGATATCGCCGAGCCGCTCATAGACAGGTAACTGCTCATCGTGGTAAATGCGCAAAGCCGCGTCGAGCTGTCCCCTGGCCTGTAGGATATCGGCTATTTGGCTCAAGGTAAAGGCTTTTTCTCGAATATCGCCGAGTCGCTCATAGACAGGCAGCTCCTCCTCGCGTCGAATGCGCAGAGCCTCGTCGAGCTGTCCCAGTCTATACAATACAGCCGCCTTTAATCCCTGCGCCAAAGCCACCCCCCGCTCATAGCCAAACAGTTCCGCCCATGCCTTGGCTTCCTTGGCCGCATCCAAGGCGTCCGCCATCTCGCCCGCATCCAAAAACCATTGGCCCAGCTTTATCCAAGCATCCGAAAGCGCTCCAGCCGGCGGCGCTTCTTCTCCCCCCGCTCCCATGGCCCTCAATTGCGCCGCTTCCCGCCTCAGTTCGGACACCGGCCTTGCGGCTTTCCCGTATTCATAGCGCCGCTCCAAAATCTCCCTCCCCGCAGGGGGCAAGACTTCCACCTCAAGCTCCACGCTCATCGCCCGCACATCAAATAAATCCGGTGCCCTGGCCGGCAATTGCGCCGCATGCTCCTTCGATACCACCAGAATCAGCGGCCCATGAATCAAAAATCCCAGGTTGTCCCGCGCTAAATTCAATGCCGCGATGGGTTCTCCCCCCCGCTCCTCAAATAAACTCCTCGAATCCCCTATCACCGCGCCCGTCAGGGGATGCCCCATGTCGTATTTGGCAACAAATGCCTCCAGCGCACCTACCACTTCTCTCCCCTCGGGAAAAAAATACAATTCAGGCACGCCCCCAATCCCACTCCAACCTTGAAGCCGCCTTAGCAATTCCCAGCGCGCCGCATCCTGCGCCACCACCACATACAACGCAAAATCATTCCCTCGCCTCAGCGCCCGCTTGAGTCTCTCCAGCGCGGTTTCCGATTCAGACCTAAGCCCCCCCGCTCCCGATTCTCCCAGGCTCATGATTCGCGGTATTTACGGCAGCGTTCTACCAAGGGATGTACGGCATACCAGGGGTCGGGGCCGCCATTGCGGTATTCAAGTACATATAGATGTTGCAGGAGTTCGCGCTTGATCTCTCCATCACAACGATCGGGAAATCGATTTAGTTTGGCAATCTCCTTGAGGACCGGCACATAGCTTTCTGGCAAAGCCCGCTCATAGTCGGCTTGCATTGTTCCCACCGCGGTCGCAATGGATTGAGCTGTAATCGGCGGCGCATCTTGTTCGTTGATCGCTGTCGACAGTATACGCAGCGCATGGCGCATACATCCTCCGCTCGCCCGGGCAATCTCCTCGGCGCCTGTGCGCTTGTCTTCAAAGAGTAAATCAAAATCCACGCGCTTGGATAGCATGGAGACCATCATGCCGAGCCCAGCCTCGTTATCCCCGCCTCCTTTGGACACAGGCTTTCGGACTTCTATCATGGGAATGACAAAAATCTCGCCGCCATAGAGCCCGATTAAGCTGGCGCCCGATGCCGCGTAGCATAGATACAGAGGTACGGTGATCACCAGATGCGCTTCAAGCTTTTTCAGTTCAACCATGCGGCCCAGATAGAGATCTTCAACGGCTCCTCTCCGGTTTTCCGATAGCTTTTCAAGGTTGTCGATAAGCGCGACAATGGGCGCCTCTTTGCTGTGGATATGCTCGGGTAGTCTTTCAAAGGCTTGGTTGAGGCCGTTGATCAGGATATCGCTCATGGGGCGCAAGGCTCCCCGGATTTGTTCGGCTTGGCCTCCTATTTTTAGGCCGCCAAGCAGTTTACCCAAAAGCTGTTCAAACTTGTCGGGGATATCCTTGATGATGCTTTTAAGATATTGCTCGAATTGAGCCTTGAGTAGTTCTTTATAGATAGGTAGCGTGGCTTTGGGATGAAGTTCCGTTAAAACTGCCCATAGGCCGATTAAAATATCTTCGAGGTCGACTTTAATTTGATTGAATGCCTGGCTTGCGTCGAGAAAGAGTACGGTGGTTGAAGCGGGTCCGTGAATTAGCTCTTCTTTCATTCGAAGGAGCTCGGTGGTCTTGCCGCTCCCTACATGGCCGCCCACCAAATGTAGCGTCTGAATGCCGCCTGAACGTTTGATGTTGCGAACAATACGGGCCAAAGGGTCCGATGCTCGAGCTTCGGTCGGGTTAATATGCAGGTCCCTATCGATATTAGGATCGAGGGGTGAATACGGGTCGCATAAACGGACGGCATTGGTCAGGTCGGTGGCGGGAGGTTTGCCGTTGATGCGCTTGGAAACAGGACCCCGACGATCGGAGCGGAGTTCGGGGATGATGATATGGGTTTCGGAATCCAGAAGCTGCTCGGCCATGGCGGGGTACCTGGGTTCTTTGTTCGCGCTTAGTTCTTCTTCCCCGACAAAACCATCAAATGGTACTTGCCAAACTCGCTCTGCCCCAGCGTAAACAAAACTTCGATCAGTAACCGATAAGGCGTCGTCGCATCCGCAACCACAATCGCTTCCGAGGTCGACGGATCTAAACCCTTCGCCGCCCTCACCGCCTTGTCCATCTCGCGCGCGTTCGAAAGCGCGTTCGCCAGCGGCACAATATACAAATCCGTCGGCCCGCTGCGCTTGTACTTCGCTTCCACACCCGACTGCACCATCTGCTCGCGCGAAGGCAGCTTCACCAGCGGATTCGGATCTTCTCCAAGCAGGATCTGCGTCTTCGATATCATCACCACAACGCCTTCCTGCGATGGCTCGCCCTGCATCACCGACTTCGGCATTGTCAAGTCATTTGATTGCGGAATCGATGCCGATGACGAGGCCAGGCTCCGAAGCAAAAAGACCAAAATGATCGTCATCAAATCGAGCATCGCCGTGATGTTCAAAAAGTCGATCTCAGGCTCTTTTTTGTTCTTGCGGATCGCTTTGCGCAGCGCCGCTTTGTAGCGCGATACACTCGCTTTTCGAGGCGCGTTCGGATTGTTCGGGGACGGCTCTTGCATCTCTCAGCTTCCTCAGATCATTGCCGCGCTACACCAAAATGCACTTTGGGAAATAGTGGTTCGTCGCCGTCCCGCCTCAGTGAGTCCATCACGTCAACGATGGTCTGAAAATCAACTCCAGGGTTCGCCGTGAGTGTGACTTGAATCTCGTCCCTGTAGTCAGGACTCGCGCTCTTCAGCCGCTTTGCGCACGCCGTGAGGCTTTTGTAGTCGTAGGTGTTTCCAGGCAGCATCGGAATCGTGATGCCCGCTCCCACCGATTCACATCCAGGCGCAATGTTCCCATTCGAGGTCTTGAGCGAGATGCCTTGGCCCGTTATAAATGCCGATAAATTTAAGGCTTTGCTCTCGATCTCCGATCTCACTTTGCCGCCTCCAATCGCAGGCGGTTCGGTCTCTATCGATGCGACGAATGTTACCGAGACGCTGGCCAGTACGAACATCATGACGTTGGTGATGATGTCCAGATAAGGCACGACGTTAAGCTCGCCCGCTTCTTCGCCGGCATCAGGCTCTTTGGGCTGCGATAGCCTGCGTATCTTCGAACGCTGGGCTGCGCTGAGCGGTGTTTCGTCGTGTTCCGCCATGGTGGTGCCCGAAGGACTTAGTAGCCCGACTTGTTGCTGATGGTCAGCAGGTTGAAGACGCGCTCCGTCGTCGCTTCAAGGTCGTGCTGAATGTTCTTTGAGCGCGTGTGAAGGATGACGTGCGCGATCATGCAAATAACCGCAATGCCAAGGCCAAATGCGGTGTTGTACATGGCTTCTGCAATGCCGTTTGACAGCATGCGCTGCTTGTCCGCTTGCGAAAGCCCAGGTGCCGCGATCGCGCTGAAGGTTGCGATAAGGCCAGAGACGGTGCCGATAAGGCCAACCAGCGTGGCGATGTTGGCCAGTGACCAGAGCGTGCCAATCCGCTTTTCTACAGCAGGCTTTAGCTCGCCGAGCTTTTCGCTGAGCGATGCATCGATCTCGTCCGGGCTCTTGTTGGCGTGAGTCAGGCCAGACTTGACGAGCTGCAAGATCGGATAGTCGCTCGCGTCGCACAGCTTAATCGCGCGATCGATATTGCCCGCGGACACAAGCTTTTTGATCTGCGCAAAAAACTCTTTGGAGTTCACGCGGTAACGCCCAAGCTGAAATGCCGCGCGCTCGATGATGATTGTGACCACGATGGCTGAGACCACGAGGTTCAGCACGAGGAAGGTGGGGTTGTGTTTGATGGCGGACCATAGTTGGCTTTCGCCGCCTTCCGCAGCCAAAAGGAGCAGTTGCCGCATCCTCAGAATCCTTTCGATGGCTCGATTTCGGGCGCCACTATATCCGCCGTGCTGAGAAGTCCGCAAGCTTAGGGCTTTGTGCCGATTCGCCGTGAACTGACGCCCGCCGCGCTCAAATCCAAAAGCCGGCAGCAAAGCCGTCCGTTCTGGCCGGCATATCGTTCAGGAGGGTGGCCTTGCCCAAAAATTTTTGCTCTGGGCAGCCCTTCAGAAAACAGCCAAATCTTTCTTGACGGATCGCCGATGTAATCGCGAAGATGTTTGGCGGTTCATCAAATGCATTGGGAACCTTCGTTGCCCGGATGTTGTCATCGGAAATTACGTCCGGCTCATCCGATGGAACGCGGCAAATCCCTCAATGCTTTTTTGGGCCACAACACAGTGCACGCTGCAAAAGTACTGTGGCCCGAACCAAGCCACTCGCTTGGAGCTTTGGTTTTTGTCAGCGCTTCAGGCGGTTTGGGAAATAGGATCACAACTCTTGCAGAAACAGGTGCCGCTCGAGTAGCGTCACCTGCCAAGAACGCCTCTCCGTGTGTCCATCCGCTTCACATGGCATGCGGGAAGGTGTTCGACTCTCGCCTCGCATAGATGCGCTGAATGAATGACGACAGAGCATGTGTGCGATGTACGGGAGGAGGGCCGCTCGGTCCGATCAGGGATTAGTGAAGCGTGTTTTCATGGATCATGCGGTGCCTCAAACATGGAGTGAGGTACCGCTGGCGAGCTGGGAGGACAGCTAAGATGCATTGGCTTTACGAGCATTTCAAAGAAGGGGGATGGGGGATGTGGCCCATCCTTTTTTGGTCGATTCTCACAATCGGCATCATTGTCGAACGCTCCCTCTTTTTGTTCGGCTCGTCGATAAATAAGGACGTGTTTCTTGCCACGATGCAGAAGTGCATTTTGGCGGGTGACATCGCAAAAGCTGTGAAGATGTGCTCCGCCGCGAACGCTCCTTTGGCGCGTATCGTTCAGGCGGGTCTCGTGAAGGTGAATCGTCCCGATGAAGAGGTTCAGGCGGCGATGGATGAGGCCGCGCTCCGCGAGCTGCCGAAGATTTCGGCCCGCACGGCGTACCTCGCTCTTCTCGCGAACCTCGCGATGCTCAGCGGTTTGCTCGGAACGGTGACGGGTCTGATCATGTCCTTCGGCGCCGTCGCCGGTGAGTCGGTCGACCCCAGCCAGAAGGCCCGCGTGCTCGCGCAAGGCATTTCGGAAGCCATGAACTGCACGGCTTTCGGCTTGCTCGTCGCGATCGTCGGCTTGATCGGCTTCGCCATTCTCAACGGCAAGACCCAAGGCATCGAGGACGACATCAACGAGGCATCTGTGCAGGTGCTGAACCTGGTCGTTTCCAACCGCCAGAAGGTGAACGTCGCCTCGCTGAATCAGCCGGCTGCGTAGTCATCATTTGCGGGATGCCCTCTCCCGCGGCGTTTCGTTCACTCTCCGCTGGGCTTTTTCGCAGGCTGTTCAAGGCCGGAGCGAGAGGTTCCGCGGAGAGTGAGCGAATCTAAAAAAGATCTCGAGCCGCGGGAACAAAGAGGGAAGCCAGGGTTCTGAAACAGAGTCCATTTATCGACAAGTATCGACAAGGAGCTCTTATGGGTGGCGTAGACGTCGGCGACAGCGGTGGAAAAAAGCGTTCCACCAACAGCGACATCAACATGATTCCGTTCATCGATCTGTTGATGGTAACGATCGCGTTTCTTTTGATTACGGCCGTTTGGTCAACCTATTCCCGCATCAATGCGGATGCGCAGGTCCCCGGTCCGCCTGATCCAAACAAGGAGCTCACTCCGCAGACACCTGAAAAGGTGCTGAATCTCCACATTTTGGAGAGCGAGTTTAATCTCGTTTGGAAGCAGGGAGCGACGGTGGTGAGCGAGGTTAAAGTGCCCAAGCCTCCGACCGATGCCAAGTCGGATACGGTTCGCTACACCGAGCTGGCAAAGAAGATCGAGGCTGAGTGGCAGCAGCACGGTGGTCATCGCGATCCTGCGGATAAGAAGGTTGATCAGGCGATTATGCACACGGACAATCGCCTTCCCTTCAAAGAGGTCGTCGCGGTGCTTGATGCCCTGTACGCCCCGAAGCGCGATTTGAAGTTTCCTGATGGCCAGATCAAGAAAGTTCCCGTTTTTAATATGACCTTCTCGGTTCGTTGAACGGGCAGGCAGGTAAGCAATGTCAGATCGATTTGAGCGTAAGAAGCACAACCATCACGCCCACTGCGTGCATGCGCCGAGCCGAAGGCTTATGCATCATATCCCGCTTCGCTTTGTGTGGAACAAGGTAGCGGGCCATGGTCACCGGAGCCCTAACGCGGGCTTGAACTTGGTGAGCTTCATCGACTTCCTCGTCGTGACCGTCATCTTCCTCCTGATGTCCTTCTCGGCATCGGGCGAGGTTGGTGTCGACAAGAACGTGAAGCTGCCGAAGGCCGAGAACGTTGAAGATGTTATCGATGCGCCGATGATCGCCGTGAACGGCAACCAGATTCTGGTGGACGGGGCACTGGCGGGTTCGACGCGCGCGGTTGAGGAACTCGGCCGTATGCAGAAGATCGACGAGCTCTTCAATTTGCTGAAGAACAAGCGCGAGCTGTGGAAGCAGGTTCAGCCCAACAAGCCCTTCCCCGGCGTGTGCATCATGCAAGTCGATCAGAACGTTCCGGCGATTGTCGTGAAGAGCGTTTTCCAAACGGCTGCGTTTGCGGGATATCCCAACGTCAGCTTCATGGTCGGCAAACTCCCCAAGGGCGGCTGAGCCGTCCTCAACCATCCTTCCAGCAAAGTAAGTAACGATTATGGCTGCTGAAGAGCCCCGAACGCGCGGTCTGCAGGCTGTTGAGCAGGCGCGCGAGGCCAGAACGAAGATGCGCTGGCCTAGCCCTAAGTTTTGGGGTTACACGGGGCTTGTGATGGCCGTGGCGGGCATTATTTTTTGGCGGCGCTCTCAGGCTGAATTGGATAGCGAGCGCCAAGCCCTTATGGCCAAGCAGCGCGCGGTGAAGACAGAACTCGGTCCCCGCTGGGACCCGATGCGGGACAAGATTGAAGCTTGGACGATCGGGCTGGCCAATGATGCGGGGGCCGAGCATGTCGATCAGAACGCGCTAAAGACCTTGGATTTCAGAAGCAAGCCGGGCATCTATTTGAGGCTTCGCGTGGATGATGCGAAGACGCCCGAAGCCATCCGCAAGAATGCGAAAGATTCGCTGCGGGATGCGTTTACATCGTGTTTGGTGCGCGTTCCGAATCCCAATCCTTTGGCGGGCAACGAGTGCCAGCGCACGCGGGATTGCGCGCAGGGCGAAATCTGTAACGAGCTCAATCACTGTTCGCGCCCGGCTCAGCCTTTCAATTTGAGAGTGGCGTACAGAACCCTGAATTTGCTTTCGGATGAGTGGGTGCGCGATGTGCAGGAGGCCAATACCGAGCTTCGGTTAAGGCTTCTGGCAACGAGTTACGAAGATGCGATCCGCGATGACATTCCAATCGCGGTCGATCTGCTGACGCGGGCTCAGTATTTTTTGCTGGTGCTCGACGAATCGCCGGCGGGCAAAGAGGCGCCGAAGGCTGCCTTGAATGTGAGCGCCGCCGAGGCTTTGCAGGCGATTTTGCATCCCGCGAGGGTTGGTGTGTGGAGTCTCGCGGATGGGAAGAATTTGCTCCGGGTGAAGCGCGAAGCGGGTGGGCAGTTGCTCGGCGCTCCGCCGGATGTGGGGGCGGATGTGCTGGAAGCCCGCCAGCGCCAGGCGAACAGTTGTTCGCTCGCGCTTGAGGTGAGAAAAGCGATGGGCGATGCAGAAGTGCCTGTTGCGGGGTCTTCGGACGAGCCTGCGCCTTCTGCGACGGGTTCGGCGCCTGAGCCGGCGGCTTCGGCGTCTGCGCCGCCCGCACCTTCTACGTCGGCGTCTGCGCCTCTGCCTTCGGCGTCGGTGAAGGTCGCTCCTCCAGCGTCCGCAAAGCCTTAGAGGGGCAGCCGCGCGAGGACATGCACATCGGCCAAGTTGTGGCCCGTGGGGCCCGACTGGATATGCGTGCCCAACTGTTGATGGACCGCGGCATCATTGAAGGTCAAAAGCGCCTCTTCGATGGCCGCTCGATCGATGCGTTCGGCATCTTGAGCGCATACCGTCGCGCCTCCCTGTCCAGAGCTTCCGTCCACACCATCGCTTGCGGCGCACATCAACACGACATCTTTGGGAAGGTGCATCATCGTTTTCAGCGCAATCCAGCCTGCTCTGCCGCCATTTCCCCTCTCTTTGGGAAGCCTGAGGGTAGGTTCGCAGGGAATGACAATGGCCTCTCCGGGCTTCATCTGAGCCGCCCATGTTTGCCGGAGTTGAGCGGCATCGCCCGCTTCTTGAGCCTCGTCGCTTTGAACGCGGCTCCGAAATCCGTGGTTTGCGCTGAGCGTGTCCGCGATGGCCTGAGCGAGTGATTCCGGCGCCGCGAGTACGATTGCCTTGGCGCGCACAGGCCATGAAGGCTCTGTCCCCCTGCCCATAACCGCGTTGGGCTTGAGCGTTTCCGAGAGAGCCAAAAGCGTAGTCTCGAGGTCAATATCCGGGGATATCCGGCGGAGAATTTCCTCGGCATCGCGCCGCGTGGTCGGATCGAAGACCGTCGGACCTGATCCGATATCGTGCACCTCGCCGTTCACAACATCGCTGAGAATCAGCGAGAGAACCCGGGCAGGTGATGCCGCGAGGGCAAGCCGTCCTCCTTTGATTTGCGATAAATGGCGGCGCACCGTATTGACATCGCGGATATCGGCGCCGCTCTCGAGCAACGCCGCGACAATGTGGCGTTTTTCCTCGAGGCTCATGCCTTCGGGCGGCAGGGAAAGCAGCGAAGATGCGCCGCCTGAAATCAGCGCAAGCAACAGGTCGGGTCTTTCCAGGGATGCCGCGCGCGCAAGGGCTTTTTGGGCTGTGAGCACGCTCCGCTCATCGGGCAGCGGATGGGCTGCGATCAGCATGTCGACGCGGGGCGGTGCGGCCACGATAATTCTTGGCTGAATGCTGGGCGCGACAACCAGAACATCTTCGATGCGGCTTCCCCAACGGTTAATTGCGCCCCGGGCCATCGCAGATGCGGCTTTGCCCGCGGCGATTACGCGGACACGCGCATGCTTGGGCGGCAACGGAGGCAGCGCCCGCTCCACCAGCCGAATCGGATCCAAAGCCGTCAGGCCGGCTTGCAATGCATCGTGGAGCTGAGTCTTCAGCCGATCTAGCGGATCCATCATCGCGGATGAGTATCGCCTACATCGACCAAATGGACGGCGAGCATTTGATGCCAGCTTAGGGCGAGAGAAAACATCGCTGTAAAGCCCTGATCGTCCTTCGAGCGGGCTTGAGCGCTGAGAGCGCCGGCGTTCCAGCGCATGGCCGCCCTGAGATCTAAAAACAGTCCCGATGCATTTTCAAAGAATGGAAGGGAAAATCCAGCTCCCAGTTCTAGGCCGGGCGTTTTGGGGAAGGAGGCTCCGGGCTGAGGGGCTTGGCTGAAAAACGCACCAACATCGAACGCGATTGAATCCAGCAGCAGATCCAGGCGGGCCGGGCCTTGTTGCCGGTTGAGCGCGAAACGTCCCAAGAAGAGCGGTGCAAGCCGTATTCCTGCCGCGATAGAACGGCGCTCGCCCGCGGATGAGCTGTCGCGGAATGCATCGGCGTAGACCGCGTAGATACCAGCCGTGCACAGATAAAGCGCATCTGTCTGAGCGGTGAATGCAGGTGCTTTGCCGATAAACGCTGCACCTGCCGAAGCGCGGATTGCAAGGTCGCCTTCGAGCCGCCCATACGCGCCATCTTCGGCGGCCGGGCAAATCGCGCTGAAGCCAATAAGGCTCAGAGAAGCCAGCGCCGAAACAAAAATCAGATGCGCTCTCAATGGATTAAAGCCTCCCGCATCGCAGTACGAAGCTCCGGCGCAAAGATAATTCGCACCCGCGTCACCGTCTGGCCACGCAGCCGCGCAAGCAAGAATGAGACTTCTGCTGGGCTTCGCGCGCGGCCTCGCGGAAATACAACGTTCAGCGAATCATCGTCCGCATAGGGCATGTCGCTCGCGATATCCAGCCCCACATACACGTGGGGATCGAGCCCTGCCTGCCTCGCGATCTCGCGCGCTTTCTCAAGCGCATCGGCGTGTTTTTTGGCTACCGGCTCTTCATCGCCGGGACACATGCCGGCATCGTCAAATAGCTCAATCGCCTTGAACAGCGCGCGCGCCCGCATACGCCTGCACAGGTCTGAAAGCAGCGGATCTTTGGCGTTTTCCCAGGCATGCATCGCGCTGTGCAGCACCTGATCGTCAAGCTCTAAATAGTCGCCCAGCGAAGGCGATTCTCCCGATGCCGCGGATGCAAACGCTCCAGGTAAGGAAGGCAGGGGAGTTCCATCTTGAACGAGCTCGATCGCGCGCCTCAAAATCGCGCCGACCATCCATTCGGCAGCCCGCGCAGCCTTGTGAAAATACACTTGCTGAAACATGAAATGCCGCGCCAAAAGAAAGGATTCAATCGCGCTTAGCCCTTTCGTTCCGTCGAGCGAAAGGGTCGGACACGCGCCCGGTTTTCCCGTTGCGGAATGCTCGGCGCTTCGCGCGTCTCCGCGCGCCGTGTCGCTTAGGCGCAGGCTTCGGAGCAGCCAGCCCAAATCAAATTCGCCGTAGCGCGCTCCCGTCGCATGAGCATCGCGCAATAAGTAATCACAGCGATCAACATCAAAGGTACCGCTCACGATATTTGCGAGGTAGGGCAGCTCATGATGGCCTCGCACCAGTTCCGCCACCCGCTGGGGAAGATAGGGATCGGCCCCGATCAGCACGCGGTTCACCTCGGAAGATGGATCCAGCAGAATGCGTTCCGTCCAACCTTCATGGTGTGTGGCGCCCGGCATGGCTTCTTCAAACAGATGAGAAAAGGGGCCATGGCCCACATCGTGTAGCAGTGCTGCAGCGAGCGCGTCGCGCGCCCGATCGCTGGTGACGCGCTGCCAGAAGGGAAGATCGCCGTCCAACTGCCTCAGCCGCGCAAGGAAAAGCTTCATGACATAGGCCGCTCCAATCGCATGGGCGAAGCGTGTGTGCTCGGCGCCTGGAAAAACAAGCGAGCTTAAACCCAGTTGCCGAATGCGCCGCAGCCGCTGAACTTCCGATGTGGCGAGCAATTTAGGGATGATTTGTTCTTCATCACTTTCGAATGTGATGAGGCCATGGACAGGGTCGCGAAGGATCATCGGTGTTGCTTAACGAGAGTATATAGGGGAGTGCCTACTGAGTGGGTATGTCGCTTGTTTTACGATGCGTCTCGCTCAAAAGTGAGAGTGCGATTGCATCATTGATTCGCATCAGGGTAGAAGGAAGCACGCTGTAAGGGTTTGGTGCGAGTGAAATGGCTTAATTCAAACATTAGGCCCAGTCTTCAACGCATTGTGCCAGGCCCGCACGGGTGTTTTGGATACCCTTTCCTACGAGGTTCACCATTCAACAACGGGTAATGAGATGAGCTCCGTGCGTAATCAAACAGGCAGGGGGCCCAAGGCGCGTCACGCAAACTCCGAAGCTGTGTCTTCTGTCCAACAAAAACCTTCTTCGGACCCTGACCGAGAGTCGTCTGTGGATGCGCCGAGGATCCCATCCGAGCATGAGCAACGCAGCGCTGAAGCGCTGGAGGCTTCTTCCGCGGGCAAGGCGCAAACGTCTGTGCCCAATTCGGCGGATGAAGAGGCCGATGCTGCTCTGGAGTCATCCAGCGATGATGAGGAGCAGGACGGCGATGAGCTGGAGAATGATGAAGGCGACGAAGCGGATGACGAGCCCGACAGTGATGAAGAAGAGCAGGATGCCGAAGAAAACGAAGCCGCAGGCGCTCCCAGGCGGCTGACGGATATTCTTCGCGCGCTCGGCGAAACAGAGCTGTCCCGGCTGATTCAGCGGCTGAAAATCAAGATTGACTCCGCCAAGCGGATTGATGTGCCTTCTCAGGTCGCCCGGGCGCTGATCGCCATGTCCGATGCGCGCGATCCATCGAGGCTTCCCGTCGCGAGCTGCGAACTCCTTCAGCGCATTGCTGAAGCGGGCGGCGTACTCGTGGTGCCATCGGTGCCCACGGGGCTCGATACGCTGATGGGCCGTGGTCTCGTGTATGCCCGGAAAGACGAAAACGGCATCGAACTGGTGCTGCCCACGGCCTTTCTTCTGATGCTTCCAACATGGGAGGGCGAAGACCCCCGAGCGTTCCGGGCGCTGTTGGCGAGAGCACCCATTGAAGCGATTACGGGGATTGCGTCTCACTATGCGGGCCGTCCAGCAACGCCTCCTGTCGTGCTTTCGCTCGAGGCTGCATACGAAGCGATTTTGGATGCCGAGCGCCTGCGCGCCGCGCTGGGCCACCTTTCGCCGGCCGAGCGCCGCCTGCTCGATGCGGTCGAAAGCGTTGGCGGCGAAGTGGATACCGTCGAGCTTCTCGATCTCGAACGCGAGCCCATGCGCCTGCGAGGGGCGTCCGGGGTGGCCGCAAGCCGCCGGGGTGCTGGATTTGCCTTGGAAAGACGAGGTTTTCTAATTCCGCTTCATCCGGGCAGGCATGTCATTCCGACGGAAGTGGCCGCTGTGGTCGGCGAAGAACGAAGGCGTCTGCGGGAATCCAAGCGAGCCAATATCCGCAGCTTTGTCGTTGAGGCCGATCATGCGCCGAGGCGTGCCCGCTTTGCAGCAGACCCGGCGACGCTTGCGGCGGCGACAGCCTTCTTGGCGCGAGATCCCAACAGCGAGGTGAGGCCCGGAATTGGAACGCCCAAATCGCTCTTGATTCGCATGGCTCAGCGGCTTGGGCGGGATGTCGAAACCATTTCCCTTATCGCCGCGCTGTCGCGGGCCGTGGGGCTGTGGGATGCGACGGCGTCTACGCCAACCATGCCGCCCGGCTCCCTCACACTGCGTGAACTGCTTCCCTTGCTGTTCACCACCTGGTGCCGCGGCGGCGCTTGGGATGAAGCGCGCCCAGAGCGGGAAGTGCTTCGCTTATCGGCCGAACAGCGCGATGCCAGCCCGATAGCCGCGCTTCGCCCCATGGTGTTTGAAGCCCTGCTTTCACTGGGAGAAGGCCGATGGATCCCCTGGAGCTCGCTCAGCGGCTATCTGGCCGAAGATGAACGCATGTCGGGCATCGAACGTTTGCTGCGGCGCTGGGCGGAGCGGGCTTCCGTCGAACCTGTGAGCGCGCTCGAAGTCACGCGGCGCATCGCGCTCGAAACGCTTCCTGCGCTCGGCGTCGTCGATTTGGGCGGCGAACCTGACGAGCCCGGCGTGGACAGCACGACCCTGCGCCTTACGCCCCGGGGAAGGGCACTGCTATCCGGCAGCGCTCCATCCCTCGATACGGCGCCGAGCCGCTTCCTCGACTCGCATGTGCTGGCTGTGGGCGGCGGAACAAAAGTCGCTCATCTGCTCGCCCTTGCAACATTCGCCGAACTGGGCCGCGTCGACAGCGAGCTGCATCTCTTGCTCACCGTGTCGTCCATTTCCCGCGTTCTCTCGACAGGCATCGAAAGCGAATCCCTCCGATCCCGCATCGAAGTCGTCGCTCCTCTGCCCGATTCAATTTCGCGCATGCTCGCTCAGGCCAGCGTCGTCGTGGGCCGCGTCAGCTATGTGCCAGCCTCCGGCTTCCTCTGGGCCGACGATCCCGACATCCGCGAGATGCTCCGCACCAGGCGCGGAACCTCCGAACTTTTTATCGATCCCTCACCGCCGGGCGGCCTTCTTATCGTCCCCGAGGTCGACACCGATAAACTGGTTAGACGCTGCCGCGGACTCGGTATCGAAATTGAATCTCAAGGAGGAATCCTGAAAGTCCGCTCTACAGCGCCTCCTCCCCCTTCCACCACGCCCCGCGGCCGATCCCGCACGCCCACCGGCGGAAAACGCTGATCACCCCCGCAAATCACAGCTCAACAACAACCGATCCGCGGATAGTCTCTAACACGCGATGACCGATCCCCGCATTCCTCGAGTTGTCGTTGGCCTCGCGATCGCACTGGGCTTGGCCGTGCTTGCCGCCCATCCAAAAGTGCGCGCCTTCGAACAGCGCTTCGGCGTCACCGTGCTCGTCGCCGCGGGCCTGCCTTTTCTCGGCATGGGCGCGATCTTTTCGCTCGATAGCATAGGCATTCTCAGCCCCGACATCCTTCGCGATCTTCAGCCCGCCTTCGAGTTTGGCCTAGGCTGGGTTGGCTTCACCATCGGCACCCAGTTCGACATGCGCAAGCTCGAACGCCTTCCCGCTTCGCTGGGCACCGTCATCGCCGTCGAAACCTTGGTGCCCATGCTCACCACGGCCGGCCTCTGCTCCATGGCGTTTATCGGCCTCGGCGTACCTTGGAAAAACGTTGACTTCCTCCGCGACGCCTTGGTGCTCGCCGCCTGCGCCGCCCCCAGCGCCCCCATTGCCCTCGATATCTGGGCCACCCGCGTCGGCCGCAAATCCGCCCTCCTGCTCAACGACATCACCCTCATCGATGAAGTCACCACACTCGTTCTCCTAGGCATCGTCGCCATCTTCTTCCGCCCCGATGCCAGCGCCACCCGCTGGGTCCTGCCACCCGCCGCCTGGCTCCTCGTCACCCTCGGCACAGGCGTCGTCCTCGGCATCGTCGCCTACATCCTTCTTCAAGGCGCCCGCTCCAAAACGGAAGAACTGGCCCTCCTGCTCGGCACCATCGCCCTCTCTTCAGGCATGGCCGGCTACCTCGCCCTCAACGTCCCCGTCGTCTGCGCCATCGCCGGCGCCCTCCTCGCCAACCTCCCCACCCGCGACATCGACGGCATCCGCAAAATCCTCCTCGAAGTCGAACGCCCGCTCTATCTCGTCTTCCTGCTCATTGTCGGCGCCTCCTGGAGACCCGGCGAATGGCAAGGCTGGATTCTCGCGCCCGCCTTCGTCCTCTCCAGAGCCGCAGGCAAACGCCTGGGCGCCATCTGGGCCCGCAGGCTTGGCCCTCCCGCACTTCCCCGCGCCCGCGCCATGGCCTTGGCTCTAACCCCCCAAAGCCCCATCGCCATCATGGCCATGGTCAGCGCCGCCACCCTCTACCAAGGCAATCACCCCGACCGCGTCCGCTGGAGCATCAACGCCGTCATCATCGGTGGCGTCCTCACCGAAGTCGTCGTCCGCCTCCTCGAACGCTGGTATGCGGGCGAGCCCTTAATGACGCCCATCCCCGAACCTCCCCGCAAGCCGGTGAATCAAAGCGAGGCCCCATGATTCGACCAATCATTGTCTTGGCCCTCGTCGTCGGTCTAGCTTTTTCAGCCCGCTCCTTTCTCCCCGAAGGAACCACCCTGACCGGTTCGGGCGCGGCGCTGGCCTTTGGATTCCTTCTGTTGGCTGCCCTCCAGACCGGACAAATCTTCCATGGTCTAAAACTCCCGCACCTCACCGGATTTTTACTCTGCGGCGCCCTCGCCGGCCCCGAAGCCCTAGGCATCGTCACCCCCGCGATGGTCGGCGATGTCGTCCTCATCAAAAAAGTCGCCGTCGGCCTCATTGCCCTCAAAGCCGGCTGCGAACTCAACTTCCAAAAACTCCGCCCCCAACTGCGCAGCATCACCCTCTTAACCCTCTCCGCCCTGTTCATTACCGTCATCTTCCTCTTCTCATTAATCTTTACCATAGCCGACTACCTACCCTTCATGCAGCCGATGACAACGCCCCAGCGCCTCGTCGTCGCGCTGATATGCGCCAACGTCCTCGCGGCCCTCTCCCCGGCCATTGTCATGGGCATTTTATCGGAAACCCAAGCCAAAGGCCCTCTTAGCGATCTATGCCTATCCATTGTGGTCTTCGCCGACCTTGCTATCGTCGTCACCTTCTCCTTCAGCGACTCCGCCGCCCGCGCCGTATTTCCAGAACAGGCCGCCCAGGGAGGCTCTATCTTTGGCGCCCTCGCCATACATATCTTTGGATCGATCGCCGCGGGCCTCGCCGCCGGAGCTATCTTCGCCCTCTATATCCGCAAAGTCGCAACCCGCGTCGGCCTATTTATCTTTGCCGTATGCTTTGTTATCGCCGAAGCCGGAACCGCATTGCATATCGATCCGCTCCTCGCCGGCCTTAGCGCCGGACTCTTCCTTGAAAATATCAGCCCCATCAGCGGCCACGAAGTCATCCATAAAATGGAAGTGGCCACCATGCCCGTATTTGCCGTCTTCTTTGCCGTCGTCGGGGCAGAAATCCACCTCCATGCCTTCTTTCAAGTCGCCCCCTACGCCATCGCCATCGCCGCCACCCGCGCCCTAGGCATCTTCACCGGCGTCCGCCTGGCCCGCCCCCTCGCCGGCATCGACAAAACCATGGCCAACCGCCTCCCCCTCGGCATGATTCCCCAGGCCGGCATCGCCATCGGCCTCGTCAATCTGGTGGCAAGCACCTTTCCAGGATGGGGTAAAGAAGCGTCCAGCCTCCTCCTTGGAACCGTCATGGTCAATGAAATGATGGGACCCATCCTCTTCCGCACCGCCCTTGTCCGCGCGGGCGAAGTGGGCAGACGCTCGGATACCGGACCCGCGCCTGAAGAGACACCCCTGCGCTCGGCGCCTGAAATTGAAGTCCGCGTCACATCGATGTCACTTCCCGACATCGACGAACCGAAACACCTATAGATACCTAACCGGCAACATTTGCGCCCGCGCCCGGGTGGAACGCCCTATGCCTAAAACCGGCGTATTCAGGCTGAAAACCGCCCCGCCCATCCATAGCTGTATACCAATGCAGCGCATAAATACAATAAAAGCTTTTAGCACAGCGAAATTCACAGTAAAAAACGCAGGCGCACAATCGTCGCCGAAATGCAAGAATTGCGCACAAAATGCTTGTTTTTAGGGCGTGCGGAATAGCGGAGCGCCCCGGACAAAAAAGCCATGGATAGCGAAATGATTACGAATTATGGCGCCCGGAGGTCTTTTTATGAATACCAGGTTGCGCTTGGCACACGCGATGCACATACTGAATATGCGAGCCATAACAGGCTTGCCAACAAGGAGTAGAATCCATGTCTCGAGGCGCTCTTTATGCAATGTTGGCTTTGATTCCCGCCGTAGCGATTGGGGTTGGGTATATGGCGTGCTCGGGCGGGGATGAAGCCGTAAGTGAAGCTGCAATTATGGAAGCCGAATCGGCCGCCATAGCCGGTGCGGGCGATCCAAAACTGGTTGGCACGTGGCGTAGCGCTGCGGTAAACCCAGGCAATGTTACGTTGCTTGTGTTTAAGACGGACGGCACCTATGCCCGCGGGATGGCGGTAGCGTGTGCCACTGTTCCGTGCCCGAACGTGCTATCGGAAGGAAAGTATGTGAGCTATGCGCGCGATGGTCACACCTATGTGACGCTGCAAGAGAAGGACATGATTGTAGATCGGTATGAGTACAAGTCGATCGATTTGACCACGATGCGCATTCTCCGCATTGTAAAGGGCGCCCAATGGGAGTCAGTCACCAAGACTGCGGATAAGGCTTGGTGTGGTGCAGTGAATGATTGCAAGGTACAAGCGCTGCCCGTGGGGCCGTGCGCTGGAGATTGGCAATGCGCGCTGAATGTTTGCAGTTATCAATGCGGCGCGCCTCAATGTGATTCGGCTGTTGCCGGCAATGAGTGTCCGCCTCCAGGTCTTGATCCTCGTTAAAGCCCACCACAAGCTGTTTTAGATATAGCCTTCCTTTTCATCTTTAGCTTTTAGCCTCGCCTTCGCACCCCTCGTTAAGGGACCCTTTCAGCGCTGGAGCCCCGTCCGCACCCTTTGTTAAAGGACCCTTTCAGCGCCGGAGCCCCCTCCGCACCCCATGTTAAAGGCCCCCTAAAACGCCGAAAGGGCATCCGCACCCCCCGCGAACGCCCCTTCGGCACTCGAACCTGTCAAACTCGGGCTATGCAGGCGGCTGGGCGGCCTCCTCGACCTCCTCCAACACCCCCGGACTCTTCCTGGACGGCCTCACCTTGGCCGCCAAATCCGGCTTACCCGCCAGCTTAAACAGCTCGGCCAGCGTCGCCACCGTCCGCGCAAAGACCCGATCATAAGCATCCATCGCCGCATTCTTTGCATCCAAGGTGGCCTGCGCCTCTTTCACTTCCAGCGCCACAGCGGCAATCTTCTGTTCCAGCGTGCTCTTTAACGCCTCCAAACTCTGAGCCAGCGCCAATTTATCGACGGATGCCCCAGCGACACGGGAAGGGGGCAAGGGTTTTTTCTGCAAATGCTCGATAACCTCGCCTGCAAAGCGAGCCAAGACCACGGCATCGCGGGGAGTACTTCCCGGGAAAAAGGGAGCCGCGCCCTTTTCCCCAAACAAGCCCACAAACACCTCGCGCAAATCGACCAATTCATTGGACAGAACGTGAGCCGCATCGTCCCTTGCATTGCGGGCCTCGGGATCGTCGCCGAGTTCCACGGCATGCAGATGATCGGCTTGAATCATCGCCTTGGTGGTCGCATCGAGCGAGCGGCACAATAATTTCATAAAGAGGGCAGGATCGGGCATAGCCTCGCCCGCGATTAGAAAGGGGGAGTGAGATTTAATGATTTCCTGTGCGGCGGAATCGGCTTGGGAGAGGCCGATGGCAATGACGGATTCAGCGCTCTTTTGACGATCGGTCACTTGTTTAGATGGCATGATATCAAAAACCTCCTTGTGGAAGCGGAGTTTGCATGGGGAGGATGGGGAGTCAAGGTTTTTTTTGCGCTGCGGATTTTTTATTTGTGGGCGCGCTGTCAAGACCAATAACCTCTTGACATGGAAAAGCAAAAACGAATTCAGATCCTTTTTTTCTCGTGTTGCCTGCTGCTGA
>CAZICM010000065.1:40692-54661 GCA_964537685.1 uncultured Polyangiaceae bacterium | reverse complement strand
GCATGTATTGAGGCAGCCGTCGGTATTGCTCATATTGCCGTCGTCGCATTGCTCGACGCCCGAACGCACATAGCCATCGCCGCAAGCCGCCAATACACACGTATTGAGACAAGCATCGGTATTGCTTGCGTTGCCGTCGTCGCAGGTTTCGGGGCCATTGGTAATTGAATCGCCGCAAGAGGGCCCCTGGCCTGAACAATCGGCCTTACAATGCCCGTAGGTGCCATTTAAATTCCCGTCGTCGCACGCCTCGCCGACGTTTTGCACTCCATCGCCGCAGAACGAAGAAGGAGCATATTCATAGGCGCCCATATCATAGGCTGCCATATTGATGCCATCTCCATCAATGGGACGAACAACACCTTCAAAATCGTGGTTAGGAGCGCTTGCCCCATCGCCTGCATCGATGCACACACTGCCCATTTGAAGCTTTAAGTCAGCGGGCGGACTCACATAGAGCGGGTTTGAGGAAATACATCCGGCCCCCGCATTGGTATTGGTATAATTGGAATTCGTATTGTTCCAGACATCGGAATAGGTTGTGGTCACGGTAAGCGAGCCAAAGCCGCCCACATTGCGGTAAACGCCGCGCGAGCTATTGCTGGTGATGAGGCAATTTTTAATGGCCACATTCAGCGTTCCCGAGGACGAATACGCTTCCACGCCGTCATTGCTGTTTTGGTGAATGGTGCAATTGGTCAGATTGACATTGGTATTGGCGTTGGAATTGATATAAACGCCATCGGTTGAATTGCTGCGAACGATCGAATTGAGCAGCGAACCTCCCGCAGGACCGCTGTAATACACACCATATTGATTGCTGTGCATCAAGAGCGCATCGAGCACGGGCTGGCCATCGCTCACATACACGCCCGTATTGGAACTCGTGAAGGAGCAATATTGGATGGTATTATTTCCGGCCGTGGATTGATACCAAAGCCCGTAAATGGCCTCGTTTACATCGGTGTATTTCATCGTGCCATTGGCGGCGGAGCTCATAAAATTGACGCCGTACCACACGCCTTGGCCGGCACCGGTGGACGTCATCGTGATATGGCTCATGGCCGTGCCGACGGCATTGAGCGTGCCCTGAACGCGCAATTCAGCGCGGGATGTGTCTTGATAGGCGAACATGATATCGCTGTTGGCGAAATTCATCGTAACGCCTGGATCGACGGTGAGCGTGACGCCTGGAGCGATGGTTAAATCGCCTGGCACCGAATAAGGCGAGCCGGCAATATTTAATGTTGTATTGGTCCAAAGCGTTCCATAGAGGCCGGGGGTTGCGTCGCTGGTATAAGGAAGAGGTCCGAGATCGCCCATGGTATCTCCTGCGAAACGCGAAGGAGAATTGGACGTAAGCCTGAGATTGGAAGGCGCGTTGACATAGATAGGATTGGCCGAGAGGGTTCCAACACCTCCACTCGCATTGGTATAATTTGAATTCGTATTGTTCCAGACGTTGGAATAAGTGGTTGTCACCGTGAGCGAACCAAAGCCGCCGACATTGCGGTAGACGCCTCTGGAGCTATTGTTGGTGATATTGGAGTTTTTGATATTGACATTGAGCGTGGCCGAAGAGGAATAGGCTTCGAGGCCATCATTGCTGTTTTGGTGAATGGTGCAATTGGTAATATTAACAGTTGTATTGGCGTTGGAATTGATATAAATGCCGTCGGTTGAATTGCTTTTAATGATTGAATTGTTTAGATTTCCGCCCGCGGGGCCGGAAAAATAAACACCGTATTGATTGGAGCCCGATGTGATACCCGAAAAAGTGGGCGTGCCATCAGAGACATAAATGCCGGTGTTGGAATTGGAGAGATCGCAATTGGTGATGGTATTGTTGCCGGCCGTGGACTGATACCACAGGCCATAAATAGCCTCATTGATGAAAATATTATTCATCGTGCTATTGGCGGCGGAGCTCATGAAATTGACGCCGTACCACACGCCTTGACCAGCACCGGTAGAGGTCATGGTAATGGGGCTTGCGGCCGTGCCATTGGCATTGAGCGTGCCCTGAACGCGCAATTCAGCGCGGGATGTGTCTTGATAGGCGAACATGATATCGCTGTTGGCGAAATTCATCGTAACGCCTGGATCGACGGTGAGCGTGACGCCTGGAGCGATGGTTAAATCGCCTGGCACCGAATAAGGCGAGCCGGCAATATTTAATGTTGTATTGGTCCAAAGCGTTCCATAGAGGCCGGGGGTTGCGTCGCTGGTATAAGGAAGAGGTCCGAGATCGCCCATGGTATCTCCTGCGAAACGCGAAGGAGAATTGGACGTAAGCCTGAGATTGGAAGGCGCGTTGACATAGATAGGATTGGCCGAGAGGGTTCCAACACCTCCACTCGCATTGGTATAATTTGAATTCGTATTGTTCCAGACGTTGGAATAAGTGGTTGTCACCGTGAGCGAACCAAAGCCGCCGACATTGCGGTAGACGCCTCTGGAGCTATTGTTGGTGATATTGGAGTTTTTGATATTGACATTGAGCGTGGCCGAAGAGGAATAGGCTTCGAGGCCATCATTGCTGTTTTGGTGAATGGTGCAATTGGTAATATTAACAGTTGTATTGGCGTTGGAATTGATATAAACGCCGTCGGTTGAATTGCTCCTGACGATTGAATTGTTTAGATTTCCGCCTGCGGGGCCGGAAAAATAAACACCGTATTGGTTGCCGAACACCGTAAGCCCATTGAAGGTGGGCGTGCCATTGGTCACATAAATACCGGTGTTGCAGGTGTCGACGGTGCTATTGGTCAAATTTAAAATGCTGCCGGCCGACTCGTGATAAACGCCGTAAATCGCGTGTTCAATTACCGCATTGTCAATGCCTGCAGCGGTGGCCATCGGGCCGAGCACAATCCCATACCAAATGCCCTGGGCCGTGCCGACTTGCGCCTTGAATTGTACGGGGCTGGCCGCCGTTCCGCTCACGGTCAGCGTGCCGTGGACGGTGAGTTCTACCCGGGCCGTGTCTTTGCCGGAACTCTGTCCATCGGTGTTGGCGAATTGAACAATGGTTCCCGCTTGAATATTTAAAAATGCGCCAGAAGGAACGATAATATCTCCCTGGACGATGTAAGGATTGTTTGCGGGGGTCCACGTTTGATTGATGATATTGCCGCCCGGTATATTCGTCGCAAGCGCGGCTTTGGGTGCGAAGAGCACCGTTAAAAGCGCGGTAACGAGAATAATCAGGCGGGCCGCTGTTCGAGTGCACATACGATTGTATTCTCCAGCCCGTTCATTCATTGAATGGTTGTTCCACGTTGAGTTTTTTGGCGCCGCAGCAAGGCTAAGCCCAAGAGCGCGGCGATAGGCCATTCCGGCCAGTTGTTATGATCGGATTGATTGCCAATGACATGGCATCCGCATCCGCTTTCATCTCCTGCATCCTGGGGAGGCGGGGTTTCGTTTGCGCCCGCGCCCGCGCCGCCTCCCGTTCCATTGGCGTTTCCTCCCGTTCCGCTGCCCGATGAGCCGCTTCCTCCGGCTCCTCCCGTGCCCGGATTCCCTCCGCCGACGCGGGTTAGCCGGATCGCGTCGAAGACCAATGTGATCTTATTGGCCAAGGGCTCTCCTGTATTGTCATTCAGTCTTAGGCTTTGCCCGCCTCCGGCATTGAATGAAAAGGTGCCCAGCATTTTCCAATTGCCCGGTGCGCTTTGATCGGCGCTGATGCTTTGCTGGTTTCCTCCGTGGACAAGCTCGTATTTGGCTTGTTTGCTTTCGGCGAAGCCCGGTTCAGCATAGATTTCGATCGAATAGTCTCCACCCTCGGCAAAATCAAAATTCCAAATGGCGTAGTTATCGGGATTGGGATCGCTTGTCGCATTGGTCCACAATTGGGAGCCATTGTGTCCGCTCGCTTGGGTATACCAATACATTGGATTGCCGCCTTTTTCGAAACACAGCTCGTCTTCGCTGATTACGCGGCCTGTGGGAGGCACTTTCTCGCAGGCTGGGCAATCTTGGGGACAGGTGCCGTTGGTTTCGCCGCCGCTGCAAAATCCGTCCCCGCAAACCACCATGCCCGTATTGTTGGACGTAATGATCATATTCTGAACCAAATCTTCGGCTCCGTCCAAAGGCTCGGGCACGACCGCATTGCCGCCATAGGAACCGCCCGTTCCGCTTCCGCCGATGGTGCTGTCTCTGTGGATGGCCCAATGCAAATGGGGTGTGGAAAATGACCCGCATGAAAGCGCACCCTGACAGGATTGGCCGAGTGTACCTATTTGTTGGCCTTGTTTTACCGTGTCGCCTTCATTGATATCAATTGAATCAAGATGAGCGTAAAGACTATGGTATTTATGCCCATCGCCCAGGTCGTGCAGGAGGATAATGCGCTGGCCGTAATTGGCCCAGCCCGAGGTGGCCCAGCCCGCTTTGACGACAATGCCGTCGAGGGGGGCCAGCACGGGCTTGCCTTTTCCGGCATTGGGTTCGTTGGCGTAGATTAAATCGAGGGCGTAGTAATCGTTGGCCTTGGATGAGGCATTGGTGTCGGCGTGCAAGCTGGAGCCGCCCGATGGGCTGTAGCCCGATAATATTTTAATGGCCGATCCCGCTGGAAAGGGAAGATAGAGTTTTTTATTGGCGGGGAAGGGGACGGCTCCGGCGATGGGGGCCGTGAGCGCCTCGGCATGCGGTGCGGCAATGAGAATGGATGTAAATAAGGCGAACCAGAGAAGAAATTTGCGGAGTGCGTTGTTGATCATGGCGGGGCCCCTATTGTTGAAGAATTGACAGGGATAATTTTAGGATTGGCCGCGCCTGCGCAGAAGAGCCGCGGCGCCCAGGGCGAGCAGTCCAAGGCCGAGAGGCATTCCATTTTTATCGGATTGGCTGCCTACGGCGCGGCAGCCGCAGCCGCCTTCATCGCCGGGATCGCTTTTGCCGCCGCCGCCCGTGCTTTCCAGCGTGCAATCGGGCTTGCAGCCGTCGCCGGTCGCGCCGTTGCCGTCATCGCATTCCTCGGTGCCCACTTGCACGAAAGAGTCGCCGCAGCTCGGCAGCAGGCATCCATTGAGGCATCCATCCGTATTGCTGGCATTGCCATCGTCGCATGCCTCGCCCGCTTGTTTTACGCCGTCGCCGCACATCGCCGCGCCTTCATTTTGGCATTGCGAAGAACAGCCATCCCCATTCATCGTATTGCCATCGTCGCATTGCTCGCCGGATTCGACCGTATTGTTGCCACACACGGGCGCCATGCCTTCGGTGCTGCATGTGGCCGAGCAGCCATCGCCGCTTTGGGTATTGCTATCGTCGCAGGTCTCCATGCCCGCGTAGACAAATCCATCGCCGCATGTAGCGTTTTTGCAGCCGACGACACAGGCGTCGGTATTGCTCATGTTGGCGTCATCGCATTCTTCCATGCCCTGCACGGTTCCGTCGCCGCAGCTCGAGCCGCAATTGCCCGGGCAGCCGTCCCCATCGATTGTATTGCCGTCGTCACAGGTTTCGACGCCCGCGTACACATAGCCATCGCCGCATGCTGCAATTCCGCAGCCCGCGACGCAGGAATCGGTATTGCTCATATTGCCGTCGTCGCATTGCTCGGCGCCCATTTGAACGAACATATCGCCGCAGGTTGCGGTTTGGCATGTGGACAAACAAGCGTCGGTATTGCTCATATTGCCGTCGTCGCATTCTTCGGTTCCCGCCCGGACGAAGCCATCGCCGCACTTGGCATTTTTACAGCCTGGAACGCATGCATCACCGTCGTTTTGATTGCCGTCGTCGCATTCTTCGACGCCCGATTGAACAATACCATCGCCGCAGGCAGCCAATACGCATGTATTGAGGCAGGCATCGGTATTGACCATATTGCCGTCGTCGCAGGTTTCAGGGCCGTTGACCATATTGTCGCCGCAGCGCGGTCCGAGGCCCGAACAATCGGCCTTGCAGAAGCCGTACATTCCATTTTGGGCGCCGCTGTCGCAGACTTCGCCGGCCGTGACTACGCCGTCGCCGCAAAAGGCAGCAGGCGCGTATTCGTAGGCACCGATATCGTATTCAGAGCCGTTAATTCCGTCGCCGTTGAGGGGCCGGAGAACGCCTGCGAAATCGCTGTTGGGCGCGCCCATATTGCTGCCCGCGTCAATGCATACGCTGCCCATTTGCAATTTTAAATCATTGGGGGGGCTGACATAGAGCGGGTTTTGGCTGATGCAGCCGGCTCCCGCGACCACGTTGCCATAATTGGAATTGTTCATCCATACATCCGAATAGGTGACATTTACGGATGTGCTTCCCCCGAAACTATAGCGGTAAATGCCGGTGGACGTGTGATTGGTGACAATGGAGTTTTTAATATCGAGATTGGCCGCCGAGCCGGAGGCTGCCTCGATATACATGCCATAGCTTCCGTTTTGATAAAATGTCGAATTGACGACAGAGCCGTTCATGGTGGCGCCCGCGTTGGCGTACATGAAAATGCCATAGCTGCCGCTATTTCTAACGATGGTATTGACAAGATTGAGGCTCTGCGTGCCCGATGAGGGTTCTGCATCGATGCCAAAGGAAGTATTGTTGGCAATAAGCGTGCGGTTGAGCGTGGCGCTGGCCTTGTCGGTCATGACCATTCCGGTCGAATTTCCGGTCATGCTCATTTCATTGAGCGTGAGATTTCCGTCGCGCTGGTACAATCCGGTGCCGGAGGTTGAGAGGGTTGTATTTTTGATGGTATTGGTATTGCCGGCGGGGGTCAGGTATTGAAGCGCGCGCACGGCTTCTTCCACCGTGGCATGGGCGAGCGTGCCTCCGTTTGCCGACGGCATAAAGGTAATGCCATAAAAGCTGTTTGGGCCATTGCCTGCGGATGTAAAGGTAATTTTTTGCATGGCCGTGCCATTGGCATTTAGGGTTCCGGCCACATTTAATTCGGCGCGGCTGGTGTCCTGATAGGCGGCCATGATGTCGGTGGACGCGAAATTGAGCGTGACGCCTGGATCGATGGTCAGCGTGACGCCTGGGGCCACGGTTAAATCGCCGGGGATATTGTAGGGCGAGCCGGCGGCGTTGAGGGTGACGTTGGACCAAAGGGTTCCATACATGCCGGGGGTGGGGTCGTTGGTGTAGGGCAAGGCGCCGATATCATTGCCTATATCGCCGCTGAAGCGGGAAGGCGAATTGGCGGTGAGCCTGAGATTGGCGGGCGCGTTTACGTAGATTGGATTGGCCGAAATAACGTTGGTATCTGGGACGATATTGCCGTAGTTGGAATTGTTGTTCCACACGTTGGAAAAGCTGACGCTGACGCTTGTGGAACCCCCGAAGCTATAGCGGTAAATGCCGGTTGAGGTGTGGTTGGTGACATTGGTGTTTTTGACCGTAACGGCGCTGGAGCTTCCCGAGGCGGCTTCCACGTAAATGCCATAGGATCCATTTTGATGAAGTGTGGATCCAACGATAGAGGCATTGCCCGCGGCTCCGCCATTGGCGTAGATAAAGAGGCCGTAGCTGCCGCTGGATCTAATGACCGTATTGGTTAAATTTAAAGTTGGATTGCCGCTGCTGGGTTCGTAATCGATGCCGTACGAGGTATTGGAATGGATGGTGCTGCCCGTGATGGAGGGAGAAGCATTTCCAAGGCCGACGATTCCCGAGGAGCAATTGGAAATGGTGAGGTTGGTCAGGGTGGAAGTGCCATTTTCGAGATAAAGGCCGGCGCCGCTTGTGCTGATGGCGGTGTCGCTCATTTGAAGGATATTGTTGGCTGCTTTTGAATTGAGTCCGCGCACTGCGTGGTGGATCTGCGCATGGCTAAAAGAAGCTGCTATGGCCGAGGTGTCGATAATGATTCCATACCAAGTATTCGGGGCAGAGCCATTTTGGGCCTTGAATATAACAGGCATGTTGGCCATGCCGTTGATATTGAGTGAACCTTTGACGGTGAGTTCGATTCGGTTGATGTCCGTGCCGGCGGCTTGGCCGTCGGTTGAGGCGAATTGAATTTCGGTGCCTGCCTCGATTGTTAAAAATGCGCCGCTGGGAACGGTGATATCGCCCTGAACGATATAAGGGCTGCCGGCGGCGTTCCATGTTTGATTGATGACCGTGCCGCCCATGATTGTTGTTGCGGCAAAAGCGGGGCTCGCCATGAAGAGCGCTCCAATGGGGAGCAATGAAGAAAGAAGGGCGCAGGCAATTCGCCGTGTATTGTGCGAGGAGCGATATTTCATGGGCGACAATTCTCCGGTGCGATGAAGGTGCAGCTTGAACATGATTGAAATGGCTTTAACAATGAAAAGATCGGTTTGAGGGCGGGGAGTACATCGGAAGTGCAGCGCGGCGTCAAGAGCGCCTTTGATGGATAAGGCTCTTCTAAGGCGCTGAAAAATCCATTAACGTAAGCGATATGCGCCAGGTATTTTTCTATCTTTCAATGGTTTTGGGCTTGGGCGCTGTGGGCTTTGCCTGCGGCGGCGGCGATGATTTGGCGATTAACGGGTCGAGCGGAATGCCATCCGGATCGTCCGGGTCGTCAACGAGTGGAGGCGGAGGTTCGGGCACGGGGACGGGCGGTTCGTCAACAGGGACGGGCGGTTCGGCTTCAAGCTCGGGCTCGAGCAGCTCTGGATCGGGAACAGGAGGTTCTGGGTCCGCGTGCAATCCAGAAGGGCCGTTTGATGGGCAGGCCGTGAATGCTCCCGATAACACATGGACTTGGGTGCCTGTGGCGGGCTCGAAATGCCGCGATGGTTCGGAGACAGGTTTTGGCGTCCGGATCAATCCCAATTCAGATAAATTGATGATTTTTATGCAGGGGGGCGGTGCCTGTTTCAATGCGATAAGCTGTACATCAAATCCTAATTCATTTGATAGCGGGGATTTTGACAATTGGAAGAACAATGGGGGCAAATCGGGCGTATTCGACAGCGCGAATGCGAGCAATCCGGTACAGGATTGGAGTGCCATTTATATTCCTTATTGCACGGGCGATGTTCACGCGGGAAGTAAAGAAGGCGTGGATGTTCCGGGGAATTTTGGGGCGCCGACCAATCAGTCTTTTGTGGGTTTTGTGAATGTGGGCTTGTACCTAAAGCAAATCATTCCGACCTTCCCCAATGTAAAGGAAGTGCTGCTTACGGGGACGAGTGCGGGCGGATTTGGCGCCGCGTTTAATTACGATCGAATTGCTCAGGCATTTTGCCCGAAACCGGTTTCTTTGGTGGATGATTCCGGGCCTGTGATGTCAGATACCTATATGGCGCCTTGTTTGCAAACGCGCTGGAGGGATTTGTGGGGTTTGGATAAAACAATGCCATCGGATTGCCCGGATTGTATAGGGGCGGATGGCGGAGGCACTGTTCATTATGTGACCCATATTGGAAAGAAATATCCTGGGGCGAGGCTTGGGCTTATTTCCTCGGATCAGGATAATACGATCCGGTATTTTCTTGGTTTTGGGCAGAACAATTGCCAGGGTATTGATGGTTTTGGAAGTTCGCTGCCTGGCAATGAATTTCAAGCCGGGTTGACGGAGCTGCGGGATACGTATTTAAAACCCTGGGCTTCATGGGGCACCTATTTCGTGGCGAGTACCTCGCATACGTATATCGGTGGAAATGATTCCTTCTACAATACAACCGTGCAGAATGTCGCGCTGACCGATTGGTTTGCCGATTTTGTGAATGGAAACGCTCCGCAGCATGTAGGTCCGTGAATGAATTCCGCTTCTGATCGCTTCGCGTCTTCCTTGGGGAGTCAATTCGATGGTAAATGATCGCTATCGCATTGTAAAAACGCTGAGGGAGGGCGCTGAGCCCATTTATTTGGCCGAGGATAGTCAAAGTGGCGTTGCGTGTGTGCTTTGGCTTAATTCGGGGCTGATGCCGCCTAGAACGGATGGGATGAAGCCTCTGTCTGCGTTGATTCGCGAGGGGCCTCTTCCGCTTTCCAAGGCGACGGCCATCGGGATGCGGGCGGCGCTTTTGCTGGATATGCTTGCGGTGGAGAAGCTTTCTCCTAGGGCGTTTTCGGCCGATGGGATTTGGGCAAAAGGCGCGGCGGACGTGGAGCGGGAAGAGGTGATGGTGATGGGGCCCTTCGATTCCTTGGGAGAGGGAGCGAAGGGCCGCAGTTTTCAAGTATTGGCGGGCATTTTTTATGAATTGGCGATGGGGTCGTCTCCTGGGCCTGGGGCGGCGCTTCCTTTTGAGCTGCATTCGGCGCAATCGGTGAAGGGGGCCGTGGATGCGCTGGCTCATTTGTTAGGAAAGGGCGATCCTCAGAAGCGTGCGGCGCTGGCGATGGAGGTGGTGCGGGCTTCGGATATTGTAGCCCGTTTGAGGCCGCCTTCGCTTTCTATTACAAATGAATCTGGGCCAGATTCTTTTGGGTTGGCGCTGCCTCAGAGTACGCCTAAACCGCCGCCGTCTTCTTCTGCGCAGCCTGTGGCCGATGCCAAGACGGGGCAGTTGACGATGCAAAAAGCGGTGTCGAGACCCGCGCAGTCTTCGCTGCCGGATAGTCAGGGGCATAACGCTTTTGTTGTGCTCCGTTCTTATGTGGTTGGTCTTGCGGCCATTACTGTGGCTGTTGTGGTGGCGGCGGCCGTTCGTCCTTCGGATTGGGAGCGGGATGATGTTGTTCCTGCGGCGGTGGCGTCGGCGGTGGCGTCGGCGGGAGGGGCGGAGAAGGAAAAGCCAAGTGCTAAGCCTGTGCCTAGTGCGGTGAAGGAAGTGGTTGTCACCTTGAGCGCGGCGGAGCTTCGGGCTGCTGCGGAAAAAAACCTACGTACAGGAAATGCAGGGGGATATATTACAAGTCTGGAACAATTGTTTGAGACCGAGCCCAGTGCGGCAGCGGAGCGGGAGATAAAGAATGGAATTATCGAGACGTTGATGCGGGTGATGATGGGGGATAATGCAAATGCAGATAGGCTCTTCGCGCTGATTGAGCATAAGATGGGGACGAATGGGCCTGATCTCTTGTACGAGCTGTTGACAACGCGGGGGGGTTCGCGGGCGGCGAAGCGGGCGGAGGAAATGTTGGGGTCTGCTGAATTTCGGGAGAAGGGGACGCCTGAGTTTAGGATTGCCTATGATTTTCGGATGGCGAAGACCTGCGCGGATAAGGAGGCGCTGTTTGAGCGGGCGGGGAAGGACGGGGATAAGCGGGTTTTGGGACCGATGCAGATGATGAATCGGGACTGCGGGGGACGGCGTGGAGGAGAGTGTTGTTTTTCGAAGAGCGCCTCGTTTAAAGCGGCGTTGGACGAGCTGAAGAAGAGATATCCGCAGTAGAGAGCAGCGTTTGCATTTTGTCGGAAAGATGGGCTTGTGCTGTCCCGAGCTTAAGCTTATCGTCTGTTCTTATGCGAAAAAGTATCATGTTTCAATCATGTGTTGGGTTGGGCTGGGCAGTTTTGGCTGTGGCTTCGGCGTGTTCTGAAGCACCAGAGCGAACGTTGGACGATGGCTCGGGAGGGAGCACGTCAGCGAGTAGCACGTCGGGCTCGGGGATGAGTTCGTCGGGAGTGGGAGCGGGGAGTGGGGGGTCAACGGGAGTGGGGGGTCAACCACATCGGGAGCCGGGGGAGCTGGCGGCTCGGGGATGATGGAGCAGACGGCGGGTCCAGACGAGGTGCCGTATTTTACGACGCCCAAGGAGTTGTGCACCTATGTGAATAGTTCGCGCATGACCTCGCAGAATCACGATCGGTGGAGGGGTTTGCCTTTTAACGGGGAGTATCACACGAGCAAGACGTGGCCTATCACATTTGTGGTGGATGCGAGCCTAAGTGCGGCAGCTCAGGCGGAGGCAGAGGCATTGGCGGGCGGTGCGGCTCCCCAGGGAAGTCCCCATACCGACGGGAATATCAACGGAAATTTGTTGCATCAATATTTGTATGTCGATGGGGTTGAAACGGCCGACTATATGATTTCATCCCAGCAGTTGAAGGGCGATTGGATTGTGGGGAGTTATAAGGCAGGATTAATTAACGCGAATGGAACAGCGCGTATGGCGATCTACTATCATGATTCGGGTGGTGCGGCTTTCGGGCCGAAGTTGAGCCGAATGGGTTGTGGCGGGGCATTTAGTTCGAAGGATAAATCAACGTGGTGGGTGGTGAAGCTGGCGCCCTGATTAGAGGTTTCCTGTTGAATCAAAGAATCCAGATGAATGAGTTAAATCAAAGAGTTTAACGATGTGTCTTTCAGGGCTTCCCTCAAGATGTCAACACCATGCTCGCCCGCTGCAAATTCATCCGAGTCAAATGCGGAATCCCACTCGTATCTGGCTCCTTCGGGTACCTTGCCCGAGGATATTTTGATGGCGCGAACGCCCCATGTGGAAACTCAACCCCTACATCGCCCCGTATATACGCCTGGCTACTTCTTCTGCACGCATGCACAAATAACCTAAACCACCGCGCAAAGACTTTAAACAGTGCCAACGATGTCGTATGACACAACGGCTGAGGCGAACGCTTCGGAGAAGCCGGCCGATCCGTCGGTACTATGAATGTTTCCTTTGCACAATGTTGTGCTCGCTGAATCGAATCATCTCGATCATGCCGAACATTTGCATTTGCTATTGCTCGCTCCCGTTCTTGCAGCATCTGCTTCAGCCGCGCTTGCCGCTCTTTCACAGTATGCTTTCGAAGGTGCGGCAATACATCATGCTCCAGCTCAACCGTCGACAAATACGGCCCAATATCATCGGGCTGACCTGCGTTATACCAGCGCGTACGGTCAAAACATAGAAAACGCTGCCGCTGATTCTTCAGCAAAAAAGTCGCGCTCGATAGTCCTGACCATTGCTCGATCGTATTGGCAATCCCTGCTTTCTGTGGATTAGTTAGAATGTAGAGGAGTCGCTCAAGCTCGGCAGGTGCATCGAGAACTTGAGCCGCCGCATAGCGCCGTGCCCATAATTGATGTCGGCGGCCCAAAAATCGATTCACTTCCCGACCTACTTGCCCGTTAAAATAGGCCATGAATTCCGTGAAATTTCCGTGGGGCGCTTGGATGAGCATGTGCACATGATTGCTCATCGTGACGAAACCGTATAGTTTAATCTGGAAGTGTTGGATCCCGCGGGCCAGCCAGCTTCCAATGATATTTGGAATGCAATCGGTAAACGTGGCATAGTTGACCCGAGGGAGTGGTTTTTTATGTTGCTCTGCATAGGCGATTTGTTTCGCGAGTTCTTCCGTTTGCCGTACGCATGCCTGGCCGCGATGAGCCATGCTGAGGCGTGTTTCTTGATCGAGGTGAATGCCAGGGGAGACCATGCGCCATGCACCGGGGCAGGCGTGCGGGCTGAGGGCAAATTGTTCGTCGACGGTGCGAACTGTAACGAAATATACTTCGCTGGGGAGGATGCAACGCGGTCGCCTCATGTCTATTTATCGTGTTGGCGTGAGGAGAAGTTGCGTGTTAGAGAGAAAAAAGTTGGAGAGGTCGATCATCAGGCGGTGATGACGCTATCTTAAAGGAAGTAAAAGGAAGTGGTTGGCCCCCTGGCGGCCCCCTGGTTGGCCCCCTGGCGGCCCCCTGGCGGTTGGCCCCCAGTTGGCCCAGGTTGACTAAAAGAAGAGCCCGTCTCAAAACGCCCCGCCCCCAAAACCAAGCGCCCGAGTAAACAGGCCCCAAACCCCCACGGGGATGCCCCCTCAACCCATCAAAACCAGCTTGCGGGCGCACCAAAATGCATACAACTTACGCAAATTCACCGCTGTACACACCAACGCCCACTGAGCTCGCACTCCCTCCAAACCCCGCACCGTAAACCTCCTAAACCCATCCAATTGCTTGATTATCCCAAATACATGCTCGACAATCGCTTTACGCTTACGCAAAGCTTGCTTTTTCTCAGGCTCTTGCTGCTTTTTCCTCTGCCGTTCTATCGCAGCGTTATGAGGCATACGCAATATCGTCCGGCCCCTCGGATCGCTCGAACACTCTGCTTTCCGTGGACATTGCCGCTCATAACAGCGATA
>CAZICM010000065.1:0-40592 GCA_964537685.1 uncultured Polyangiaceae bacterium | reverse complement strand
GCTATCTTCGTCCGCTGATAACGAAGCTCTTTCCCTAATGGGCAAATATACACATTCCTCTGCCGTTCTATCGCAGCGTTATGAGGCATACGCAATATCGTCCGGCCCTTCGGATCGCTCGAACACTCTGCTTTCCGTGGACATTGCCGCTCATAACAGCGATAAGATCGCACGCTGATAGGCTGCTTCTTTTTACCTGCTATCTTCGTCCGCTGATAACGAAGCTCTTTCCCTAATGGGCAAATATACACATCCTTTTCCTCATCATAAATAAAATTCTCCTTTCGAAATTCACCGCCACGCGGCGAATTGCTATGCAACGTCACCAACACCGGCAGATGCCTTCGCGCCGCCGTATCCAACTGCTCCCCGCTGCAGTATCCCGCGTCAGCCACCGTCTCGTCCGCTATTTTCCCTGTATTTTTAGCAGCTTGCCATCCGCGTATCGGGCTCATTCGGATGCAGATGCTCGGTTTTCGCTTGTTCTAAAGCCCGAAGAGCCTCCGCAATCTGTTGCTTGCGCGCCTGTGCATTCTGCATCGCCGCGGGCATTGCATAGCTACTTTCCTCAGACTCGCCCACTTGCTCAACGCTCACCATATATTCATTGATAATCGCATCAACTCGCTGAATTTGCGCTTCAAGCTTTTCTTGATGCCATGCTGTCGCAGTCGAACTGGCCGCTGTGATCTTCGTGCCATCGAGCGCATGCAGCACAAATCCAACCAGTTTTGCCTTGCATGCCACGAGTACAACCTGCTTAAATAGGGCTTTAAGCGGCTGCTTGTTGTTATTGAAGAAACGCCATAACGTATTGTGATCGGGGTGATGATTGCAGGTTAAAAACACGAACCCGATATCACGCATACAGGCTTTTTCTAGGCGGCGGGGGCTGCGGATGCGCTCCATCCAGCCATAGAGCCATACGCGTAGCAGCATATCGTTGGGGTAATAGGCGCGGCCGTCGAGGCTGGGCTTGTGCTATCTTCGGATGGGCTCACAAAAGAAGTGGTTGACACCCAATCCCCGGGCAAAATCATCTACCAGCCCGTCTTGCGAATCCCCTTATACGAATCCGAGGCCGTCCGGATCCCGTACACGCAGCCCGCAGCGCAGCCTTTGCACTCATAGGCGTACATGCTACCCCATCCATCGCCCTGTTCAAACAGGATGATATGACCCGCGCCATTGGTATTGTATACCAGCGCGTCCGCTTTCTTTAATTCCGCACGCGATACCGTCGACCATAGCGCCGAATCTTTCACAAAATTTGCCGTGCTATAGGGATGGGAATCCGTTTTGATATCATTGTTGCTGCTCGGAACTTGCCAAATTTTAGCAACGTAGCCCGAGCAATCTGCACCATAGGAACCGGAATGTGTGCAGTCTGGGCAACTTCCTGAACATGAGCCCTTCGTTGCCGCCGTCGGGCCCTCAGGTAACCAGCGGCCATGTCCCCACCAATACGAGAAGCCAACACCCTGCTTTGCCCGCTCCACTGCTTGGGTCTGCGCGTCCGAGCTGGTGGGATCGCTCGGTGTTGGGCTGCCCGTATCAACCACCACATAGTATTTGCCAAATGACCATCCAATGGTGCCGTTGTGCTTGACCTTGTAAAAACCATTTTGTGGCGCGTCAGACATTAGGGTGACGCTTGAACCCGAGGGAACCACATGCAGGATCGCGTCATTGGTCGATGGGCCTTTGCGTAGGTTGACGTTGGTTGTCGACTTGAGCGTCGAGCCAACGGGAAATGAACCCGATACGGCATTGCCTGTTTCATTGGTGTCTTCCGGCGCTCCAACAAGCTCTTCAGAGTCGACCGTGCCCGATGCGGACATGCAAGCGGGCAGCGTTGTAGCGAAGGCGCTGATACAGATGGCGCTCAGGGCGAAGATAAAGGAGAATCGGCGGCCGTTGTTGGTATTCATGGTGTGGACCTCTTATTGCTTTTGAAATGAAGCATGGGTTATGCCAAACCCATTTGTCGGGATTTGGAAGAGAGGTGGTTTTCGGATGCGTAGGCAAAGTGTGGTTCTAGCGGTAGCGGCTGCGGGGGCTCTGGCACTTGGAATTGGTTATAAATCCTGTTCAAGGACTTCCCTGGTTGTTCCGGAAGCCGCAAAATCTCAGGACAAGAAGGCGGTTGATGTTGCCAATGCTCTTCGATCAAAGAGAGTTGCGGCCATTTCGAGCGCTCCGCCCGCTCCTTCCGTTGGAACCCCGAAGTGGTTGGCACTTCCTCATGGGGGGGTGGTCTTTTCTTCCCCCTGGGGTGGTCAATCAATTGACCAGGTAGGTCGAAATCGACCTGAGGAAGGCAATCCTGAAGGGCCGATGAGCTTTGCGGCCGATAAAAAAGGCCGTGTGTTTGTGTTGGATCAAGTGAATGCCAGGGTGGTTCGGCACGGACCAGATGGGAAGGCAGAGGTGGCGTTTTCAATTGGCTCAGAGGCGTCTCAGGATATTGCCGTGGCTGCTGATGGAAAAGTAGCGGTGTTGGATCGTTTTTCCGCGAAGAGTGTGTCGATGTACGACGACTCTGGGGCACTGATCGGGGATTTGCCATTGGTGGGTAAGGCGGGACCCAATGGGGAAGGGGATATTGATCAGGCAGGGCTGGTGACAGGTGTGTTTGTTGACGGGAATGATGTGTATGCCGAAAAAGAGCATGGCCCTCTGGTGAAAATTGGCGATACGTCTGGCAAGCCGGCGGAGGAGCGTACGGAGATTCCTGGGCGCCCAACGCGCGATGGGCTTTCTTATATCAATGCAGGGCTGATCGATGCGGCGTTGGGAAGGGCGTATGTGGCGTCAATCGATAGAGCCTCGCTGCAGCATAAGTTTACGCGAGAACTAAAGATGGATGCGCTCATTCAAACGATTTTGCTGCTCGATTCGGATTTGAGTGGGATGATTTATTTCGCTGCTCAGGTGGAGCGGGCGCCTAACGATCAAGTTGTGTTCTTAATTTGCCTGGAGCCCGAAAAAGGTACGCCTGTAGGTACGTCGGTATTGCCCGTCAATTCGATGCCCGAGGAAAGCTTTAGGGATTTGGTGGTGCTTGACCAGGGCGGCGTCGTGTATGCCGTGCGTTCAGAGTCGGGCGTGAGTTATCAGCATTACGCCTGTGATGATTGATCGAAATGCATTCGAATGGATTCAATAGGATCGACCGGCAAAGGCTCTGGTATAGATAGGCGGCGAGTTTGCAAAACAAGCGCTGTCTTGATGCTTCGGGATGATGAAGAGCGGCGACCTTAACAGCACAGCACTGCCAGCGCAGGCATGTGGGGATGAAGGTGCGCTACGGCGTTTTGTCGAAGAGCGTATTAGCGTTAACGCTTGGCCAATTTGGTCGCCTAAGCTGTTGCGGTTGATTCGCCGGGAAGGTGTCGACCTCGAGGCGGCTGGGCATTTCTCGATGTCGCTTGCGGCAATGGCTGAGATGATGCGCATGATGCACGGCCGCGCGGTGAGGGTGGAGCGGATGCTCCGCATCGATAATGCGTTTCATACGCCGGCGCACAATGCAGAAGTTCTGTTGCGTCTTCTGTGTCTGGAATGGCCTGCGGAAAAGCCGATGCCGGATTTTGTGAGGACAGCGCCGCTTCATCTTTATCCAACGATTGAGGCTTTGCATGCGGTCGTGCTGGATGTGCTTGCGGTGCTGCAATCAGAAGGGGTTTCTCCGCGGGTGCTGGTGCGCGATCTGTTGGCGGCGCTGGGGCACGATTTCGGTCATTCGGGCGGCACAGATAGGCTGTATCCAGATGGAACGCCCGCTCATCTGACGCACGAAGAAGTGGCGGAAAAATACGTGGGCAATATCGGGGTGGAGCTTGGTTTGCCGCCCGCGCTGATTTTAGAGAGCATGGCGGGCATTCGCGCGACGACGTTTTATAGTCGGCCGGGTAGGCAGCGGGTTGTGCCCTCCAATGATTTTGAGCGAAAGCTGACGCTCGCGGATGTGATGGGTTGTGTGTTGCCTTCGGTGGACTGGTTGACGCATGTTGGGGTGCCTGTGCTGAAGGAGAAGATCCCTTTTTGGAAGCGGCGTATTGCTGAGATCGCTGCGGAATCCAAGGGGTTGCGCGCGCAGATCGACAAGTTGCCGGTGGGTGATCAGGAGCGTATGCGCAAGGAGGATGCGCTGACGGTGCTGCTTGCGGAGGACTCGCGCATCATTCGGGATCTCGAGGAGTGGTTTAAGAGTGAGCAAGGGTTTTTTCGGTATTTGCTTGAGCATAAGTTGTCGCCTGTGCCCAATGCGGAAGGTCTTTGGGGACCGATTTTGAGAGAGAAGATCGCGCTGATGGATCGGCTTCTTTTGCACAAGGCGGTGTATCGTCCGTTGTCGGAGCAGGGGTTTGGGTTTTTGGAGGTGTACGCAGATCTGCTGGCGAATGCGGTAAATCTCAAAGGAGTGTTGGACCGGGGTGAGCTTCATCCGGCGTTGCGTGAGACGCTTCGTCTATTCTGCAGCGAGGATGTGAAGCGGGGGACGCCGTAAATTTGGCCCAGCGTTTGGAGATGTGATGAGAAGCGGAGCATGCATGATGAACGAGTTCCGCTGTCCACTGTAAAGACATCCATTCGCAATCGCAGGAAGAAGCCTGTGACTTTGCGGCTCGAGCCTTGGGGTGAGGAATATGCGTTTCCGCCCGGTACGAGTGTGCAAGTGCTCGGGAGGGGGCCGGCCGGCGATACGCTGGATGTGAAGTGGGGCGGCGATGCGGTGACGGTGTTCGGGTGGCCGGGTTCAGTGCTTCAGGTGATGAAGCGGGGCGTGGACTTAGGTGCGAAGCCGGGGCAGAAAGAGAAGGAGCGTTTGACCGCGCCTTTTTTACCGGATGGTTATCGAATGCAGGAGTGGGTGGGGGCGATGCGGTCGGGGAAGGTCTAAGTGGTTGACACCTATCTGGACACCTATCCGACACCTCCTTAGTTGACACATCCTTAGGTAAGTGGTTGACACCTCTGGATGCCCAAAGATCTTGTCTTATCGACATTGGTGCTTTGTTTTATGTTGGTAGCGGCGCTGTCGCCTTCTGTCGCCCTGTCCGACGAGTGTGCGAGTTACGGGCCTGAAGCGTGGATGAGCAATCCCCACAACGGTTCGAAGATAGCGGCGAATGCCCGTTTTCGTATCGAAGTGGCGCCAAGCTGCGGCGGGATCGAGGGAGGCCCTCCTCATCAGTTTCGACTGGTCAACGCCAAGGGGGCCGAACTGGAAAGCTCCCAGAAGGTTATTGCAGAAAACAAAAATTGCAAACCCGTGCCTTGTCAAACGATTGCATTGATTCCTGGGCGGCCTCTTGAAGGAGGCACAGTCGTGGTGGAAGTAAAAAAGCCTATGGAAGGGGGGAAACTCGGCCCTTGGGAGACGTTGGCGCGGTATGAGGCGGCGGGTTGGGTAGATAAAAGTGCTCCTCAATTTGATGGAATTGCCGATACTCAAGTATCGGTGATTGTGGGTTCCGCGCCTATCAGCCCTTGTCAAGCGGAGCCTGCATGGGAGATTTCAGCGCGGTTTTTATTTGAATTGGCGCACGATGGGGATAGCAATCCGGATGATTTGTTGTATGCATTGGACGGAAAAGCGGCTGGGCAATCGGAGTGGATTGAACTATTATCATTTAGGCCCAATATTGATGAGAGGACGGGCCGTGGATTTTATGAGTGGCATAATCAAAAGGAATGGGGTCAATCTTTTGATTTTCGTTTGCGCGTAAAAGATGCGGCGGGATATGAGACCGTGGGGCTGAAGACGATTTCGCTTGTGTTTCCGGCAAAACCTGGTGGGCAGCCCAGGGCGGAGCAGGCGAAGGGGGATGATAGGGTCGTTCGCGAGGCGGATAAGGCGATGGGCGTGCCTTCGGCGCAGGATGGACTGCGGGGGCGGGGCGGCTGCGCCGGATGTGAGGCTGCGAGGGAAGTGAAGAATACAGGTTTAGGATGGCTTTCGCTGCTGTTGATAATGGCTATGGGCCGAAGGAAGGCGTTTTAATCTATCTTGTGAGAATTCGGCGAAGTGTTGGCCATCAAAACCCATGAGTTTTCCCGATAGCGCGTGGTTGTTATCGATTTGAATCCATACCAACGGTTTTTGAGGGAAGACAGGCTGCATGCACTCTTCATCAAAATACATTGAGGACAGAGAGCCTGAGTTGGCCACGAAAATGCCGTTGTCGATATGGGCAAAGGGATGGTGAGTATGGCCGAACACAATGGCTTTAGCATTATAGATGGCCGCGACATTAGGTGACTTTTCGCTGACGGCATTCCAGCGATAGGCCGCAGGCCATTTGGGGGTAACGATTTCATAGAGGGCAAAGACTGCAAATGAGAGGGCACCGAGAAGCTCCGTAGGCCAGGGAAGAAGCAGTACGATAGCCACTGCCCATAGCAAGGAAAAGAAGAACCAGGCGACTCTGTCAATCCACAGCTCGCGGGCCATGCGGATGCGCTCGGAGATTTCAATGGGTTTAGAGAATAAGCGGCTATGCTGGGCGAGGATGTGGAGAGGCATTCCTGTCTCCCGAGATGCGGCTTGCAGGAATTGTTGATATCGGGCTTCATCGCCGTGATCGACGGCACCTACCAGGTGAAAAAATGCCTGGATCGATCCAAAAAGCCAGGAGAAGAGCAGGGAGTGGTGGGAACCTATATAGTAGCGAATCCAGTGTTGAACATAGGAAGCTGCGGTTCGTTCATGGGATTCGTCGACATGCGGATTGAAGTAGCCCATGCGGGACGTGAGAAGTCGGGCACCCAGCGAGCCCAGCGTGGGCTGGACGGTGCTGGTGTGTTTATGAAAGGGAGCGGTTGGATAATGGAAAGAGCAATAAGGGTCGTATTGATGACCGTGCTCGATGTGAATGCCATCCGGTGTAGTATAAAACCATGTGCGGAATTGAAGACGCCCTTCCATATCGCCTGAATTGGGGCTAAGCATGTGGGCGATCGATAGGATGCGCGATTTTAGTATTTCCCAGACGCCGGGGATAGAGAGTTGTGCATCGTGATTGCCGGCAATAAAAACAATGGTATGCCCATCGGCGATGAGTTGAGCGGTACCCTCAAGCCATTGGGGATGATCGTCGAGGATAGCATTTAAGAGTTGTATAGAATGTTCGCGGGTTCTTGGTTCGTCGTGGTGCCGGCTTTTTCCGTGGGCGACGATAGGCGCATCAAAGTCGAAGGTATCGCCGTTGAAGATCAGCGTGAGCTCATGGTTTTCGGAACTTGTTTCACACAGGGTGTGGATATGGGTGGCCAGGGCATCGAGCATTGGACGCAGATAGATATCGGGATTGCGGGATGCCTGGCGGTATCGCATCCATAGATCGCTTGTGGGATCGAGCGTGCATAAATGGATATCGGAGACGACGGCGATATGGCGCATTGAACAGGTTGGGGATATGCAGGGGATTTGAGTGGGTGTCAAGCCCAGGAAGCCTAGGTGGTTGACACCTCGCCGGCACCTGCACCTAGCCGGCACCTAGCCGGGAGGTGGGCTCAGATGGTTGACCTTGCGGGAAGTGGTTGACACCCTACCCAGGAAGTGGTTGACACCCTACCCAGTTGACACCTTACCCAGTTCAGTTGACACCTTACCCACTTCATCCGCAGCAGGCTTTGGTTTTAGGCTTAAGTGTGAGCAGGGGCTGTTGGTCAGCGACTGTGCTTGGAGCACAGCAGGAGCTGTCTGTAACTTCGGTATCTTTACCATAAACTGTGGATTCGCCGTGTGTATAGAAAGTCTCCCATGCGATGCCGTTGGGATCTCGAACCCAGCCTTTGTCGGATTCGGCGTAGCAGCAAGTGGTTGACCCCTCATCAAGGACGGAGAGACCCGCGGTTTTTAGATGAGTAGTGGCGGCATTGAGTTCATCCATCGTCTCCGTTTGTATTCCGAGATGATCAAGACCGGACGGTCTTCCACGTTGGGAGATTGCGAAATTGATGCGCGGCTCGTCCATCATCCACTTTGCGTAGTCTTCCTTCTGGATGGTGGGCGCCTGGCCAAACATGCGGGTGTAGAAGTCGATGGATGTGGGGAGGTTGTCGACGGAAATGTGTACATGAAAGCGTTTCATTGGATCTCCCGGGATGATTGATCGGAATTGGGCGGAACTTTTCAAAGCTAATGAGTTGGGTGGGTGCTGTCAAGGCTTATCCTGACTCTCCGACGCCTCTGACGGTTGGGAGAAGTGGTTGACCCCTCTACCCGTTGGGAGAAGTGGTTGACCCCTCTACCCGCCTCTACCCGTTGGGAGAAGTGGTTGACCCCTCTACCCGGTTGACCCCTCTACCCGTTGACCCCTCTACCCCTTGGCGGCCATCAAGGGTTCGCCCAATAAGCCGCGGCAAAAAGGCGAAAAAATCAAAACACAGAAATCTTGGCTCTCGATCCCTGCCTTATCCGCGCGGCCTCCCCATGACAATCCGCTCCGCCGCCACTTCCGCACCGTCCCTCTCCGTGCGAAGACGTGCCCCCAATCCCAACGCTTTCTTTCGAATTTCTTCGCTTTTTAGCAACTTGAAAAGCGTTTCCTTCAATATTTTATGATTTCTATCCCCCAGTGATAGTTTTTGGCCTACCCCAAGTTTGTCCACCTGCCACGCCATTGCAAATTGATCGTAGGCAAATGGTAGCGCTAAAATAGGCTTTCCAGCCCTTAGCCCCTCCATTGTCGTTCCGGCTCCCCCATGAATGACTACAACACTCGCCCGAGGGAAAAATTGATCATAAGGGGCATATTTGACGGCAAAAGTATTGGGTGGAAAGGAGGGGGCATGGGACGGATGCCCCAGGATTACACAGCGCTCTCCAAGATCTTGGCATACCAGCGCAAGATCGTGCAGGAGTGAACCTGCATTCAAGGAAATCGCCGAGCCAAGCCCTACTACCACGGGAGGCGTGCCAACATCCAAAAATGCCTCCAGCTCAGCGTTGGGGTTTTGGTGGGCTTGGCCTAGATGGCCCGCTCGGGCAAAGCCGCAAACCAAGGTATTTGGTGGATCGCCCTGGGCTGGAGGACGTATCAGGGGCGACCATAGACCCACATGTAAATGAGCGGCCCGCTCTGCACCAGTCAAGCTGGGATCGGCCATGCGTGCACCCAGTTCACGGGCGAGTTGGCGGAGTCTTCTGTCCAAATACCATGTAATGGCTTTGCGAAGTGATTGGTTTAGCATGGGCAGCATAAACGATGGAGGGGCCCGGTCTGTAAAAATCATGGGAGCGCCTCCGTGGATCCATGAAAGAGGTGATGCGGCAACAATGGTATTCAGACATTGATGTTCAGCCGCGGCCCAAACGCCTCCAGCCGATACGTTGCTGCTTACCACCCCGTCGAAGTGCTCGGAGGCCAGTCTGTCGCGAATCACCCGAAAACTGTCAGAAATATGAGGAACCGCAAAGTCCGTCCATATAGCATCCGGGCCTTTGATTGAGTCCATATAAAGGGGGTTGCGCTCCAGCTCGGTAAATACATTGATGCGTTTGCCAGCGGGTAGAAAATCAAGTCCGGCGGACAAGGCGAGCGATTCATAAAAAGGGTTGGAAACAAAAAGAACCTGATGCCCGGCTGCCCGAAGCGCTGCTCCAACAGAAAGGGTGGGCAAAAAATCTCCCGCCGAACCAAAGCTTGTCGCGATAAATTTCACGGCTGGCCCCGCTTGTCCCGGTGAACGGCTTCTGTGCTAATAAAAAAGTCTTGCCCCAAAGTGCTTTCTGTGTTTTTCTATCAGCACTCTATCCAAAAGAATAGGCCATTTTGCTCTCTTATGAGATCCAAAGCCGCGCGTGTCCCTCAGATATCTAAACATCCAGAACGGGATGCCTCGCTTGGGGAAATCTTTGCTTTTTCTCCGTCCCAGTGTCATCAGCATCTGCTCGCGGGAATTTCGCCTTCTTGCGCTTATCGCGAGGGTTCTGTCGATGTCTGGCAAACCCAATTCGCTCCTCGGCTCGCTCGTATTACAGGCTTTGCAGCCATGCCCCGCCCTCAAGATCGGCCCGCTCTTTCCCCCAAAATATTGTGGCAACGCCTCCATCCATCCGGGCTGGGTACGATTGAAAAAATAGTCTTTCATGCGGAAGAAGGAGCGGATGTGCCAGCCTATTTCTGTGTGCCTGCACATGGGTCTGCGCCTTATTCGGTGATGATTTGCCTTCAAGGACATTCCACCGGTATGCATTGCTCGATAGGGCTGTCCAAAGACGATGAGAGGACGCCAATTGTCATCGAGGGAGAACGGGATTTTGCGCTCGCGTGTATGCGCCGGGGACTGGCAGCGCTCTGCATTGAACAGCGCTCTTTTGGTGAGCGGGCGGAGCGGGTGCAGGTCCGCCGCTGCTATTACAATGGCTGTCACGATGCCGCGATGAGGGCGCTTCTCCTGGGCCGGACGCTGCTTGCCGAGCGGGTCTATGATGTGGATCGGGCGCTGGATTATTTGGAGCAGCGCGGGGATGTCCAGATGGAAAAGGTCGGGGTTATGGGTATCTCGGGGGGCGGTACTGTAGCTATCTATGCAGGAGCTCTTTTGCCGCGGCTGCGTTTTATGATGGCGGCCTGTTCTTTTTGCACGCTGTCCGATTCAATAGCTACCATTCATCACTGCGCGGATAACTATGTTCCAGGGCTATTGTCTATTGCAGATATGCCTGATGTGCTTGGTTTATTTGCGCCTAGACCTGTTGTGCTTATCGCCGGGCGGCACGATGCGATCTTCCCGCTGCCGGGTGTGCGCCGGGCTTATCGCAGGCTGCGCGCAATCTATAAAGCGGCGGATGCGTATTCTCAATGCCGTTTGGCGGTGGGCGAGGAGGGTCATCGGTTTTATGCGGACTTGGGTTTCAGGGCCGCGCGCAGATTTTTGGCCGCATGGACGGTAGATCGATAGAGAGATAAAGGAGTGCTAGTGATGGAGCGAGATCTGGAAGGCAAAGTATTTCTTGTTACGGGAGCCACTGAAGGTATTGGAAAGGCGGCCGCGCTCAATTTCGCGGAGCGCGGAGCGGCGATTGTGCTGACAGCCCGTAACCGCGAAAAGAGCGAGCGTGTTGCCGAGGAAATGAGAAAGGCTGCCTCTAATGATAAAATTGAGCTTTTGTTCGGCGACTTATCCAAGCTCACGGATATCCGCGCGGTGGCAGATGGCTTTCTGCAGAAGCATAACCGGCTTGATGTGCTTGTGAACAATGCAGGAGCCGTATTTTTTGATTATCGCTTGAGCGATGATGGTTTTGAAATGACGTTTGCATTAAATCATATGAGCTATTTCTTGTTGACGAAGCTTCTTTTGGATACCCTCAACAAGACCCCCGGCGCAAGGATTGTAAGCACATCCAGCGGTGCTCACCGCGCTGGAAAGTTGGATCTGGATACGGTGGTCCGCAGAGATGGCAAGGCTGGGTTTCCTGCTTATGGGGATTCGAAGCTGGCCAATATCTTGTTTACCAGGGAGCTGGGCAGGCGCATTGCCTCCGCGGGTACCATAGCGAATTGTTTTCATCCGGGTTTTGTGCAAACGGGCTTTGGGCGGAACAACTCTGGATGGATGGCCACGATGATTAATGTGGGCGCGGCACTTTTTGCCCGTTCGCCTGGAAAGGGAGCGGAAACATTAATATGGCTCGCTACAAGCCCTGATGCGTCCACATTCAATGGTGAGTATTTCTTCGATAAGAAAGTTGCCAAAAGAACGAAGCTGGCTGAAGATGATGTTTTGGCCAAGGGGCTGTGGGAGCTGAGTGAAAAATTGGTATAGACATAGCCCGTGCGATGTGATGTAGATAAAATATGTCCTTGGCACTCCGACCCTACAATGAACCCCCTAATGTTGGGCCCCACTATGTCGGATTTGAGGGCGATATTCTTTGGGTTATCCTTCGAGGCCCACTTGTTATCGAACAGGCTCAGCGCTTTGTTGGAACCATAGGTGGCGAGTCCCCGCAGATGGCTGCGTATTTTATGGTGATTGACGTTCAAGAGTCCCATGCGCCTCCCGAGCCCGAGGCGCGCCGTTATTTGATGGATTGGACCAAAACATATCCTCCTATTGGGACTGCGGTAATCGGGGGCAATGTTCTGATGCGAACCTTTGGCACGTTGGCCAACCGAGCTTTGAATTTGCTTTCCGGGCGAAACACGCCGATGCGCTTTTTTGCGACACCCGCCGAAGGGATAGCATGGTTTGGTGAGCTTAGAAATAAACGTTAGCGCTATAGATGGCTATAACAATAAATAATCAGCTTGACCTGTTTTTTGATATAAATCTATGCTCGCGCCATGAGCGCTTCTGCATCTTCCAGAGAAGTCTACGATGTATCGGGGCATCGCTTAACGATGGAGGGGGATATTGCCCAGGTCACCCTGAACGGTCTGCTTCGTGGGCAGGAAGCCCGGGCGCTGCTGGCCCTTACGGAACAGGAGATCAAACGTCTCAATGGCTTTTTCCTGTTGCTGGATGTTCGGACGATGAGCGAGCCGCCTGATAATGAAGCGCGCCATGTTTTGGTGGAGTGGAGTAAGCGGCATCCACCGATTGGAGCGGCCGTTGTAGGGGCGAATATGCTGATGCGAACGCTTGTGACGCTGGCCGCCAGGGCCACGACGACGTTCTCGAATCGGGTGGTTCCTCCCCGATTTTTCTCTGTGCCTGAAGAAGCGCTGGCCTGGTTCTCGGAGCTGAGGGTTGCGCAGGTTCGTCCTTCCGTGTAGGCGATCAGAACGGCTCTTAATAAAAATATTGTCAGTCAATCCACAAAGCGTCGTATGATTCAAACCCAATGTCATGCTCGTCTAGACAGTTCGTTCCGCTGTTGACCGCTCTTCTGGCTTCTGCCTTCTGGGCTTGTCACGCTCAAAGCGGCGCGGGAGAGCCCGCGGCGGGTTCCTCGGTAAGTTCTTCCGGTGCTTCTTCGGAGGATCTTGCCTATCAGCCGAAGACCCTGGCACCTTCCTCCGACCCCTCTTCCAACGAGCGCCCTCCCTCGTCGCCCTTCTTGGTCACACCGGTGCCCGAGCGACCCGCTGAGCCGAAGACCCTGGCACCCTCCACCGCTGAGCCGAAGACCCTGGCACCCTCCACCTCGCCTCTCGTTCCATCCCACCAAGAAACCAAGCCCTCGAAAGGAGGGGTATCTCAATGCCCGTCCGGCACATGCAAACGCTCTGCATCCGGGCCATGTGAAGCCCCCACGGGTCAATTGGGCAATGGCTGCTGCGCATGCGGGGCCGATGGTCTATGCGCAAGTTTTTGCCGGTGCAATGGCCCTGACTTGCCTGTCGATACGCCCAATGGGCCTAAGCGAATAGCAGATTTGCAGGTGGGGGATTGGGTCTATAGTACCGAACATGATGCAGTCGTGCTTGCACCAATTGAAGAGATCGTTATCCGCACAGCTCCACCATCGGGCTATGTCCTTGTCAAACTCGAGAATGGTTTGTCGTTTATTTCGAGTGCTGTGCATCCTTTAGGCAACGGAGAATCCGTAGAAAATCTAGAGGGAACTCCAGGGGTTTGCTCCATCACATCTGCGCCAAAACCGTCGGACTATACCTATGATATTGCGGTAGCATCCGAAGATGGTGGCTATTTCGTCGGCGGAATTTTATTCGCCACGACACTGCGCCCCCGCCGCGACTGAGTTCAGCGCGGAGATGTTTTTCGAGGATACGCATAGCTGCTTTCGCAAGGCGCATGTCCCGGGCGCGACCCTGATATCCTCCGGGCGCCATGGCGATCGACGATCTCATCTCTGAAACCAAATCAAAACTTTCATCGCTGTTAGAGCCTATTAACGGCGGCGTTGGCGCGGATGTCTCCTACGACGAGGCTTTCGATAGACTCAAAAATGAAGTCGACAAGATGCAGTCGCTCGCGGGCGGCAAAATCGATTGGCCAGGTATCCGTTCGGGCGCCGATGAAATCCTCTGCGACAAATCCAAGGATTTTAGAGTCGCGCTCTACTACGCCGCCGCGTCCGCTCAGCTCGATGGACTGACCGGTTTGCTCGATGGTCTCGTTCTGCTGAACGAACTCACCAATGCCTTCTGGGACACGATGTATCCAGCGCTCAAGCGGCCCAAGGCGCGCGGTAATTTGGCAGGATGGTATTCCGATATTGCCGTCACTCCCTTTGCCGATGTGAAGACAACGTCGAAGGATGCCGATCTGGTCGGCGCTCTCGACAAGGTGAGCCGCGAGCTCGATGGAACGCTGCGCGACAAGCTCGGCGATTCGTATCCAGGCATGGGCAATCTGCGCAACTTGATCCGCGGGTTGGTCGCGACGACGCCTAAGGAAGCTCCTCCGCCTCCTCCGCCTCCTCCGCCTCCTCCTCCAAAGGCAGCCCCTCCTCCGCCTCCTCCGCCTCCTCCGCAAGCTCAAGCGGCCCCGCCTCCTCCTCCTCCAAAAGCGGCCCCGCCTCCGCCTCCCGTGTATCAAGAGAGCCCGCCCACTCAGCAGGTGTCCGCTCCCAGTGCCGGCTCGATTACCGATGCGGATTCAGCGATGGCCTTGGTGCCCAACGTCGGACTTCTCTTGGTCCGCATCGGCGATGCACTGCGCGCGGCCGACGCATCCAATCCTCTCGCGTACCGCTATGGACGCATGGGCGCCTGGCTCGAGTTGCTTCAGGCTCCTCCCGCCGAAGGAAATACAACGCTCGTTCCTTCGCCGCCGGATGGTATGCGCGAGCAGTGGGACGAAATGGCAGCGGCAGGCAATTGGCAGGGCGTTCTCGCGGCGGCCGATGAAACAAGCTCGCAGTTTATTCTGTGGCTCGATCCTCTTCGCTATGTGGCGAAGGCGCTCACCGAACTCGGCGATTCTTATGCCGATGCCAAGACCGCGTACTTGCGTGAAGTCGCGTTTATGCTTCAGCGCGCATCTGCCTTGCCCGAGCTGGCGTTCAACGATGGCCGGCCTTTCGCAGACGACGAAACCAAGGCGTGGATCGCGGCGGAAGTGCAGCCCATGCTGGGAAGCGGGGGCGGGGGAGGAGGCGCGGGTGCAGGCGGAGGGAAGAGCTATCTCGACAAGCCTCTAAAGCAAGCCCGCGAGCTTTTGGCGAGCGAACAATTGGCCGATGCACTCACGGTGCTGGCCAAGGCGGCCGCGGCGGCGCCCACACCCGTCGACAGGTTTAAGGTCAAGCTCGCAAGCGCTCAGATGTGTTTGCAAGTGCAGCAATTCATCGTCGCCAAAGCTCAACTCGAGGGACTCGACAAACTCATTGAGCAGCATGGTCTGCTTCACTGGGAACCCGCCCTCTGCGCCGAGCATTATGCAGCGCTGTATTCGGCGTATCGCGCCATCGGCCAGTTTGAAGAGCCCACGCCTGAAACACGCCAGCGCATGGCATCTGTGTTTGAGCGCCTCTGCCAATTGGATGCCGGCGCCGCTGTCAAGGCACTTGCGGGAGGGTAAGCCCAATCCTCTTCTCGTTCAGCCCGCCGCCCTCCATCGGCGCCTTCCGGCTCCGATTCCAAATCCCCTTAAAATAAAGCGTTTCGTGCTTAATCCCACCTGTTAATTTTCTCTCAAAATCCTAGATTCGTCCGAAACGGAAATCGACTCGATAGGTATGATCGCGGTGGGATGCGAAGAGGCGTAGACGAACACCGGTCTACTTACGATAAGCTCGGCCCCCCCGGCGGGCACAACCCCTCCGCTGGGGAAGGTCCATGAACCGGCCGGCGGTTATGGCCTCGTTTAGTCAGCATGTCTTGAGAGGGGAAAGGAGCCTTCCGCATGTCGAGAGAAGGATCGGTTGCGCCTAAGGAGCGCGTGAACATTACGTACAAGCCTGCAACTGGAAACGCGAAAGAAGAAGTCGAGCTGCCGCTCAAGCTACTGATGCTTGGCGACTACACGGCGCGGCCGGATCCGACTCCACTCGAGGATCGCAAGCCGATCAGCGTCGATAAGGACAACTTCCAGAAAGTGATGAGCGAGCAGAAACTTTCTGCATCGTTCGGAGTGAAGGACATGTTGTCCGAAGAACCTGGAAACGAGCTCAACGTGAACCTCAAGTTCCGGAGGCTTTCCGATATGGAGCCGGAAGCCATCGCGAACCAGGTTCCCGAACTGAAGAAGCTGCTCGATCTGCGTGCGGCGCTGACGGCCCTCAAAGGTCCGCTCGGAAACGAGAAAGCGTTCCGCAACAAGATTCAGCAGATCCTTGGCGATCCTGGCCAGCGCAACAAGCTCGTCAACGAGCTTGGGCTTAAGAAAGAAGAAGGTGAGTGATCCATGGCTACGCAGACCCAAGGCAGTAGCGCCTCGCAGACCCTAGAAGGTGGGTCACTGCTCGATGAGATTCTTGCTGAGACCAAAATGGCCCCCGGAGACGAGGGCTACGAGGTTGCCAAGCGCGGCGTACAGGCGTTCATTGCCGAGTTGATTACGCCGAAGCGCGAAGGCGAGAAGGTTGACAAGGCATTTGTCGACGCGCTCATCGCCGAGATCGATCAGAAGCTGTCGCGCCAGATCGACGAGATTCTTCACCACCCCACGTTCCAGAAACTCGAGTCGGCGTGGCGCGGATTGAAGTTCGTCATCGATCGCGTCGACTTCCGCGAGAACGTCAAGGTTGAGCTGCTCAATTGCTCGAAGGAAGACTTGCTCGCCGATTTCGAGGACGCTCCCGAAGTTCCCAAGAGCGGCCTGTACAAGATCGTCTACTCGCGCGAGTACGGTCAGTTCGGTGGCAAGCCCGTGGGAGCGATCGTCGCGAACTACGAGTTTGGCCCTGGACCGCAGGACATCGCGCTGCTGCAGAAGTGCGCGTCGGTGGCGACGATGTCCCACGCGCCCTTTATTGCGGCGGCGGGAGCTCAGTTCTTCGGGCTCAAGGACTACTTGAACCTGCCGAACCTCAAGGATCTGAAGTCGCTGTTCGAAGGGCCGCAGTACACCAAGTGGCAATCCTTCCGCGAGTCGGAAGATTCGCGCTATGTGGGCCTCACGCTGCCCCGCTTCCTTCTTCGCCTGCCCTTCGGCGCCAATACCGTGCCGGTCAAGGGCTTCAATTACGAAGAGGACGTGATCGGCAAGCATGACGCCTACTGCTGGGGCAACGCGGCCTACGCGCTTGCCACGCGCATCGCGGACAGCTTTGCCAAGTACCGCTGGTGTCCGAACATCATCGGCCCGCAGGCCGGCGGTTCGGTCGAGAACCTCCCCTTGCATCAGTACGAAGCGATGGGCGAGATTCAGACCAAGATCCCGACCGAGATCATGCTCACGGAGCGCCGCGAGTACGAACTTTCAGAAGAAGGCTTTATCGGCCTCACCTTCCGCAAGGATTCGGACAACGCGTGCTTCTTCTCGGCGAACTCCTGCCAGAAGCCGAAGTACTTCGGCCAGAGCGAAGAAGGCCGCGCGGCCGAGCTCAACTACCGGCTGGGCACGCAACTGCCGTACATGTTCATCATGTGCCGCATTGCGCACTACCTGAAGGTGCTTCAGCGTGAGCAGATTGGTACGTGGAAAGAGCGCGCCGATCTCGAGAAGGAGCTCAACGACTGGATCAGCCAGTACGTGGCCGATCAGGACGTGGTGAGCGCAGCCGTACGCGGCCGCCGCCCGCTCCGCAAAGCCAAGATCATCGTCACCGAGGTCGAGGGTAATGCGGGCTGGTACAAGGTCGACATGCAAGTGCGTCCGCACTTCAAGTACATGGGCGCCTTCTTCACGCTGAGCTTGGTTGGCAAGCTCGACAAAGAATAAGCGCGATCCCAATCGGAAAAACGCGGCCGGTGGTGTTTGGGCACCATCGGCCGTTTTTATTTTGTGCTTAAAAATAAGGGTATTTCTCGCGCATATGTTAGGACGGGCGCTATGTCTTCCGATACCTACCGCGTAAAAGTTCTTCGCGTTGCAGGCCGCGAAGTGACCTTTGAGATCAAGCCGACGACTGCCGGCGGATTGGCCGATTTGGCGGTGACGCGATCCTTTATCGCCATGCTGTTCTACGACGTGGGCGGGCCTAATCTCTTTGAGCAGCTCAACAATTCTGCGTGGGCTGCCGAGAACCTCGACAAATACGTGGAGAGCGTGCGGGTGGTCTCCATCATTGGAAGGCGCAGCGAGGATTCACTGCGGCACACGGCAGAGCATTACTGCATCCCGATTCGTCATTTGCAGCCTCGCACGACGCTCGTTGCCGAAATGGCCACCGAAGAACTCGCTTCGCATTTCAGCGCAGGCGACTCCTTTGGAACGACGGCCTTCGATGTGTGGTGGGACGATCCCAAACGCCCCGAGATTCCCCGGGATTGGGTAGAAGCGGAGAAGTTCGATCCCGATCCAGGTATTGCGCAGCGTCTTGTGCCGCTTGTGCGCGAGCGTCTTGTGCATTGGCTGCCTGAAGGCAGCGATTCCATCGCACTGCCCGGCGAAGGCGCTCTTAAGCTTTGCGTGTCGATATCCATGCCCTACGGCTCTGGGCTTCCGCGAGAGTTCTTCACCGTCGGCGTGCGGCTCCATTGCGGCGATCTCGTGCGCCTGTATGACAAGGCCAAGTTTGGGCCGGACGACTTGATCCTCATGGGAGGCATTGCATCTCATCCCTACGATGTTTGGTGCAGAACCTGCGACATCTGGGAAGATCCCAGCACGGTCATCAAAGAGAGCGACGAGAGCGTGGCCGATCGCATCGTGCAAGAGCTCAGCCGCGAAGGCGTGCGCGAGCTGGCAACGCGCGAGGGCGCAGCAAGGCGTGTGGAGAGCGTGTGCGCGGGCCTTGTGAAGCGTTTTGGTGTTCGCACCTTCAGTCCACTCAGGACGCTCGGTTCAGGCCAGGAGCTCGAGCGATGGAATTTTTATTCCCGCGACAGCGATATCTTTTGGAAACGAATCGCCGTCTTTGCGGCATTCGGCGACGACAAAGCCGCGGAAGAAGCGGCGAAACAAGCGTGTGGCAAGTGGAAAAAGCCGCCTAAGTGGATCTTAAGCCAGCTCGCGCGATTGGGTGTCGCGCCCGGAAAAAAATAGGAAGAAGAAATCAACAAGAAATGAAATCAGCCGACGGGCATATCGAGCGAGAACTCCTCGAGCGTCACACCCAAGAAGCGCCGCGGCCGGATTGAAATTGAAGCGACGGTGCCTTCGCTTCCCGAGTGCGCCTTCACATCGATCTCGAGACCGCCTGGAGGCGCGTTATCAAACAGCGTCCACATCGCCGCCTTCAGCACAGGTTCCACTTCAGCGGGCTCGCTCGCCGCGGGAAACCTCGAACACAGCGCATGAAGAAACTGCACGACCCGCGCCACAAATAACTGATCGATCAGCGTCACGCGCTCGAGGCGAATTTCGGGCTCCTGCGTCGCGCTGTCGTAGGTGCGCTTCGGTGGCGGCACATAAGCCATCGGCGCATTCAGCACCAGCGCTTGATCCGTGTTCGGCGCCGCAGCGATCACCAGCACACCCAGGCGCGCGAGTTCCCTCTGACTGTCCGTCGAAATAAAGGCTTCTGTCGGAATCGCCACGCCCTCATCGCCCTCGTAGCTGCTCTTGATCTCGCGCACGGGCAAATTCTCGACCACACCGCCGTTCTTGATTCCTGCGATGCGGTGAGGCCAGCCTGTGTCACGGAAGCTCTTTACGATCAGCGAGCCAATGAGATACGCGGGCGGAATCCAGACTTGCGCCGCTTCATCATCGGGCAGCTCTTTAATCACAGCTTCACGCATGCGCGACGTGCTCTTGTCGTAAGCATTGCGCGAAAGCACGCCGTTCATCGCCATGCTCACCCAGCGCATGGAAGGCTTTGCCGCCACCGATCGCCACGCCACCTGGGAAGGCGTATCGAAGAGCGAACCTTTGTTGTCCATGCGATCGATGCCGCGCAGGCTCTCGACGCCCAAAAGCCTCGCCGACGCATTCACCACGACGGCAATTGCGTTTCGCTCGGCGGCGTCCGCAATCGCTTCGAGCCTCGCGAACGAAGCCGCACTTCCGTCCACCGTCATATCGACCACAGCCGCGCAATAAGGAGGATCGCTCGTCGTGCGCGCCACCTTGGCAAGCGACTCCGCCATCTGATCGCCCCGCGTGCTCAGCACATCGATGCGAAGGCCCGAATGCCCAGAGGCCCGCTCTGTCAACAGCTTCAAACCCCGCCACGCCTGCTCGAGTCTTCGCACTTCGGGATGCTGAAGAATCGCACCGATCTGCAAACCCAGCGCGCGCTCCACCCGTGTAATGGCCTCCACCGGCTGAATGGCCCGCCCCGGAGCATTGCGCCCAGCCTTGGCCACTTGTTCGATTAGCGCTCCAAAACGGCTTGGCTGAGCCGCTGTTGCAGGGATAGGCGCTGCTGCGGGCTCGGGGCGTGAATCCAAACTCGCCATCGCGCTCGGCCCTGGCATATCCACCATGGCAAGCAGCGAATCCACATTCGTATCCGGCGGAGCTGGAGCGGGCGCCGCTGCGGGTGCGGAAGAAGAAGTGGACGCCGAAGGAAGAAGCCCCAGCACCTCGCGGGCGAACGACGATCCGCTCCACAGCCGCTCGAGCTCATTGCGCGCCTGATCCTGCGTAATCGAACCGTCACGCAAACGATCCAGAACCAGCCGCCCATCGAGAAGCGCTCGCAGAAGAGGCACCTCCGCACACAATCCATCCGGCCTAAAGCTCTTCAGACTCGTCGGTGAAAGATCGACGCGAACAGGCTTGCCCTCGGCGAGTACGCTTGGCACTTCCACGGCAATCCTCGGCCTTAGTTTTCCGAACAGATCGTCGAACTGCGCCGCATCCACGCGAATGGCTGTTTCCGGCGCGCTCGCGCCCGCATTGAATTCGTTGCGGGGCACAAGCTCCGCAACGACGAGCACACGAAGAGGCAGGACCGAACCCTGCTCGGCCACACCCATGCGGCCTTCCTCGGTGCCGGTGTTAAACTTCATCGAACCGCCCATGAATCCTTTGGTTTCAGACGCCATACGGGGGCAGGATATGCGCTGTGCAAGCAGACGAGAAGAAGCAAGCGCGTGGCGTCCGAAACAAAAATGAATGCTGCAAGTTCGTTTCTGGTTAGGATTGAATTAGAAAAATAAAGAGATTGATCTCAACCTGCGGTGCTCTGGCCCATCGCGGAATTGGTTGGCACCCCTTGGGGAATACATATCAATACAACCGTATACATCCACGGGGCCCCCACCGGCCTATAATCGGCCACGGCGAGCACCACCTGAAGCGTAGGAGCATCAATCAATTCATCAGGAAACGTAATCAAATCAACGGTGGGCGCTATTGCCGCGTACATCTGTACGGAGGTGCCAAACACTTCGGAACTTCTTGTGGCCAGCGCTTGCAGCGCATCCTCCGGCGAAATCGCCCCCGCCGTAATCTTCGCCGAAAGTTCTCCGGCCTCCTTATCCACCTGCGTCAACAAATCCACCCCGAGCTTCTTCTTTGCCAAACGCGCCCTCCCCAACCGAATCGCCATCTCCATCACCCGATCCGCATGGGGAATATCTCTTGTCAACTCATAGGTTGCGAACATCGCCCCGCCGGCCTTTTCCTTCTCGCTTGTCACGAGACCCAGCGAAACCCTCCCCGCATTGGCATCCAACAGCGAAAGCCTTGGCGTTGGCATCGATAGCGCGTGGGCCACCCGCATCACAGGATCTTGCCTATCCGAAAACGTAAACGAACTAAAACGCCCCCGTCTCACATCCCCTTGCACATACCAGCCCGCCAGCATGCCCAGCGCGATTTTGTCGGCCGTCGTTGGATCCGAATCCCCGAGCGCAGAAGCGAAATAATAAGGTGCCAACCTCTTCCCCTCCCGCGACTGCGCCCGATCGAACACCAACGGCTTCAGGCCCGCCTTCCTCCTCACAGCATTGATGGCCGCCGTCATGATCTCCTCATCCGTCGCCCCCTCCGCGGCAATCTCCGCGGGCAGGCTCGGCCACTGATACAAATCATCCACCCCTTCCCGCGCGACGACCCGCGTTTGAAGCACCACTTCCGACAAAAGCCTTCCCGGCACGGTAGCATGCACATCCACCCAAGCCGCGGTATCCCCCGGATCCATCTCGCAGCGGATCGAAAACTTAGGCGGCGGTATGGTCATATCCACCGTGCATGGAGCCACCGAATAAGCTCCCCGGTTAATATACGCTTGAATGTAGTCCACCTTCTTTTGAATTTCGCCTGAAATCGTCCACTGCCTATTTTTATCCGCTCGTATTGGCGACGTATTCAGCGCAACGGTCCTCAAATCGGCGGTCAGCACAAGCAACCCATCATTTCCCGTCCTTTCAAAATGAATCCCAATATCCGCAGGACCATTTGATAAAATAGTATCAATATCTTTTTGAATCTCCGCCGAATACTTGGCAATCAAATCGGCATCATTGGCTTTACCCTGCCCTGGAAGCCTAAGCGTTGCCAAGGTCGCATCGCCGAAAGGACTTCCACAGCGCGCGGCAATAAAAGCTCGGGCCGTCCTTGAAGGAAACTCCTTATGCTTCGAGACAAAGCCGCCGATTTGGCGCGCATAACAGCGCATAGATTCTGTCGCCAGCGCCTTCGGTTCATATTTTTTGAGAGCCTGGCTTAAAAACTCCTCCCAAGGATTTTCCGCCAATACAATCGACATGCTTCCGATCGATTCAGGCAGCGATCCTGTCAATTGAAACGAAGGAGCATCGACGCCGGCGTGTCCAAAGAGATTGGCTGGCAATGGAGTCTGACCTATTTGAGAAAGCTCTTCCTTGGTCGGAAATGCTGGACCAGAAATCGCAAGCCCTCCTCCGCCCGCTCCTCCACCCGCTCCGCAGCCCGCGATTCCCATGCTCAATAACCCGATAAATACAATCGATTTGCTGGTATTCATGGCAATATTCATCTGTCAGCCCTGCCTTTCAGGATTTCCAACGGGCTGTAGACCAGAGTTTTAAGGAACGCAATGCATTTTTTTCGGATGGGTTTATCTCGACGAAAGGCGTGGTACGCAAGCAAAAGAAGACACGAAGGAGACTCACGCGGACCGAGCCGCGGATGAACGGTATTTTTTGTCTTGCTTTCTTCGCCGCGCGGAAAATAGTCCGCGGGGCAATTATTTAAGGCATGGGAACATCAATCGTAATCCGCGCATCAAATCCCGCATCGCTTGTATTCGCAACCTGCTGATGCAGCTCGACCGCCAGCGTATTCGTTCCTTCCACCAGCATTTTGGGATCGAAAGGATACGGAACATATTGGCCTTCCTCGCCGCCTTGCACCAAACCATTCGCCAGCGTCGTCGGCGTCACATTGCCCGCCGGCATATTGTCCCGAACGATTTCCTGGCCATTTAAATAGACAATCACGCCATCGTCCCGGAGCAGCTCAAACGTCGCCGAAACAGCCTTTGCCGCGCCCATCACATTAAAGGTCGTCCTAAACCACGTCGTTATATATTTATTGTTTCCGCTCGGACCAAAGCTGACCGTCGTTACGATATACGCATCCCCATAACCCAGCGGTCCAGGCCCGCTCAGCCAAGCCGTGTCATCGAAATTCGCATCGATCCACGTCGCCGCGGGCGCCATCCCCGTATCGAGGTATTTATAGGTGCTCCCCGCAGGAAGAACTTCCACCGGCTGCGTCACAACAGGCACATTGGACTTGCCCGGCGTCCCCAAAATCTCATTCACCGCGCAATCCGCCGTCATACAGCAATCGGGCTTTCGCGCCACGGCCTCATTGGTTCCGGCCGCCATATAATTAAACGACGTGCTTCCGCCGTTGGGCTCGAACAGCCCCACCACACCGCCGTTCCCTGGAATCGTAAACGCTAAATGAAGCGGCCCCGCGCCTGGATTACCATCGGCGTACAAAACCAAAAATCCGCCCGCCGGCAACGTGACACCCGCTGGCAACACACTCATGGTTGGATTCGCAAGATCGTTGGTCAGCGACCAGCCCTCGAGATTCACATCCATATTCGTCGGATTATGAAGCTCAATCCAATCCGGCGTATTACCCGTATCATCCACCAAGGCGCTCTGATTCACGGGCATCAGCTCGTTGATGCAAATCGCCACATTACCCGGCATTCCCGAGCTTGAAGAGCTTGACGAGCTCGAGGTTGAGCTCGAGCTCGAACTTGTCGAAGAGCTGGTTGACGATGAACTTGACGAGCTTGAGCTGCTTGTGCTGGTTGAAGTCGACGAAGAACTCGTTCCTCCAGGACCGTTTGGCGAATTGTTAAAGAGCTCGTCGGGACTGGTGGGAGCTGAACACGAAGCAAGCGCCATCGCCGAATACAAAAGCGCAGCGCCACCTGCGAGCGCGAGCCTTGCGCCTCGATTTGCCGAGCCAAACTGGGACGATTGTTTCTGAGTGCGCCGCGGATCCGCTGCACGATGCTGGTCGAACGCCATGGGAGGGCCTCCTCGATAAAACCCAAATACCTAAGAACCAAACAATACAGCCAACGAACGCGCCGCGCACCAATAAATTCTTGTTGAATTTCCAAGCCTAATCCGATCAGCCGGCAACGCTTGTTTAACAAATAATCATAACGCACCACATTCACACCGGGGAAGGATTTTGTGAGGGGTCTTTCATCAAAAATGCCCTGGACCTAGGCTTTTTTTATTCGCAGGCGCATCAATTGGGGATAAGGTGCCTCCTGCAACATTCTGTTAACGAAAGCGAAGTGGAAGGCCCGATGTCGAAGCAAGACGATTTTTTAAATAGCCAACTGGCTCAGATCATACAGCCTGGCGAACAAGTGCTGCACACCGCGTACATGCGCCGTCAGCCTGGGCTTTTGATGCAAATCCTCCTCGTTGGAGGACTCTTGCTCTTCTTGATGACCAAGGCTTACTACGCCGTGTTTACCAACCGGAGATTTATTCTTATCCGCACAAAAATGAGCTTTTGGAGCGGCGCGCCGGAACTTTTAAATCTTGGCATCGAAGAATATGATGTAAGGCAAATCCAAAAAGTGACGCTCAGCGGTTTGGCCAACAATCGCTCAATGACATTTCATATGGCCAATGGTCCTGCCATGACCCTTCGAATATCGCCATGGTTCAAGCATGTTGCTGGGACCAAGGCATTTCTCGAAGGCGTGCCGCCCCTGGTAAATACGGGACAATTGGCGCAGATGGCGGCTCAGGGTGGTTATGCGCAGATGCAGCCGGGGATGCAAGCGCAACAAGGTTATCCCCAGCAACAAGGCTATCCTCAGCAACAAGGCTATCCCCAACAACAGGGCTATCCCCAGCAGGGTGGTTATGCGCAGATGCCCCAGCAAGGTGGGGGCTTGGCACCTGGAATGCAGGTATTGGTAACGGCTCCCGATGGGAATCGCTACCCTGCGACGATTGTGCAAGGCCAGGGCGGGCAGTATCTATGCGCCATGCAAAACGGAACGCAGCATTGGGTGCCTGAGCAGGCGATAAGCAGGGGATAGGAAGGAAGCCGGACGCCTCGGTTAGAGGGCAGGTTTAGCTTCCTCGACTTGATCCAGTCGCTCTACAAGCTTTTTCACAAGCAACTCAAACTCCTTGCGGCATCGTGCGACTGCCTGAATTTGCCCTCCGCCAATTCCGTCGGCATATTTCAAGTCAAAAATAGGCTTTTTTGCCTCCTGGGCCAAGGGTACCAGGCTCGCAAAATGCTTGATGAGCGCAAGGCATTGGCTGTCGTTTTCAAGCGCGAGTCCCTTTGCCGAACGCTCCTCGCCAAGAATATGCGTATGAAAATCCGATGGAATTCGAGATGCCCAATTCTGATAGCCCTCGGGAATACGATCTACCCGAGCCAAATGCTGTTGAACAATATACCCGATCGGCTGAAATTGATGGATCGGAGGTGAGTCCGGCTTTTTGCTGCTCAACCGTTTCTTCGCGACAACGTCCCAGTCCTCACGCCAATCGCGCAATGTTGGTCCCACATTGGCCAGTCCCTGTAGGCTAAAGAGATCGGGAGCAAGGGGCACAACCACAGCATCGCACGCTAGAAGAGCAGCGCGGTTTAATGCTCCCAGACTCGGACTAACATCGATAATCACAATGTCTGCATTCACTTGTGCGGCGGCCTTGTTGGACAGCACATCCAGTGCGGTGGTTACATCAAATGCCCGCTCATTGTCCTTGCCCAGTATTTTTCCGAATTCTTCAGCAAGGGGTTGCTCGAAACGGCTTAAGTCTAAATGTCCTGGAACTAGCCAGAGATTTTCGTCCACTTCATGGAGCTTAGGTTCGCGAACACCCCCTTCGCCTTTTCGCACCAAATCAATGCAATCGGCAACGGTGCGCGCCGGCTCTGCGTTTTGCAGCGCATTGGTCTCGTCCGGTTCCCACAGTTCAGCCAGCGCATCTTGCGAAAGAAAAATGGCCGATAGGTTGCATTGCGGATCATAATCTAACGCGACAGTGCGATAGCCTTTGCGAGCCAACATGTGCGCAAGGTGGAAGGTGAGTGTCGTCTTGCCCACGCCTCCCTTATTGTTAAACAGCACCAGCGACTTCATGGCCTTCTCCGGACAACAAGCCTTGTAAAGCCATCCACTTGGGCTTCAAGCTTTGGATTGCCGTTCTTTTCGAGATGTTTTTGCACCCGGCGTATTCCGCGGCCAAACTGTTCCACAAACCCAAGTTGCTTAAGCCAATTCGTGATGATTGGGTTGCGGTAATCGGAATGGGCACCCAACTCGCCTTCACTCGCCCGGCCAAATGGCCCTCCAGGATTAGAGAACTCAATTCGGTCATTATACCATTCCACTCGTCCGGGAGCATTCGTCCCTTCATATTGCCGATGTTGCACCAAATTACGGGCAAGCTCTTTCAAAGCTTCCACGGGGTACTCAGGCAAAGAGATGGACAGAATTCCATCCTCTTGCACTGGAATATTCACATTATGAGCGTTTAGTTGCTCCCATAGCGCATGTAATTGCTGGGGCAAGGTTCCGGTGATGTTTTTGCTATGGATGACGGCTGAATCCACGTCATTTCCAGCATAGCGGACGAATACCACTTTCGCACCGGGAAACAAGTCTTGGGGGCTTTTCCCAAAGACAAGAATGGCCGCAGGGTTAGGCACCCATATATTGTCCTTACTCATTCCTAGTTGTTGCTGCGAAAGCCACGCTTCGAAGCTTGGAAATACATCGCTGTCATCCAAGCCTATTTTTTCGGCTTCATAGCGATTCTTTAACTCACTCAGCTCCAAATCCTCTAGCGTGCATCCACGGATTGGCCGAAGATCAAAGGGTTGCATCTGGATCGGGCGGCGTTCGCGCAGGCGCTGCAAATCCGCATCGGTGGCCCGGTAGGTTGTGGCTCCTTTTCGAACAAACGCAACATTATTTACCTGAACAACGGGAGGCACTGGATAAGGGTCGACGGTGACTACAAAGACAGGTTTTTCTTCGAATGTGACGATCTTAATATCATAACAAGGTGTTGGATAAAGCTTGGTAGCGGCTTGCAGCCAGCTCGCGAGTTTCTGCTGCTCTTCGTCCAGCGCAGCACCTCGCTTGTTGATTCCAACCACCTGACCTGTTTTGGGAGCGATTCCTATGAGGAGAATCCCTTTTCGGCGGCTATCTCCGAGATCGTTAGCCAGGGCGCAAACAGCTTCGCACACATCATTGGAATCCCGGAGAGACTGCTTCCACTCCAAACGGTCATCTTCGCAATTCAACAACAGTTTCAGCTCGTCCGGCGTCATGCCTCTTCCTCGCGATATCTTATGCGGACTGTGGTTTGAAGCTTCTCCCGCGCTTATCCCCAATCCGTGCGGAGCGCAAGGGCTTTTGACGTCGTTCCACAACAAACCCGCGACAAGCGATTAAAAATCTGCCATAAGCTCATCGCAGCATGAGCTCTCACGAAAAGCCCACCCCCATCGGCATAGGACTTTTAGGCTGCGGCACCGTCGGCGGCGGTGTTCTGCGCCTTCTCTCGGCAGACCCAGAACGCATCGCCGAACGCATCGGCGCACCCATTGAAATCCGAAAGATCTTGGTGCGCGACCTTAAAAAAAACCGCGTCCCCGAATGCAATCCAAGCCTGCTCACCACATCGCCCGGCGAATTATTCAGCGATCCTTCCATTCAGATTATTGTTGAAGTCATGGGAGGCGTCGATTTAGCCCAAACGCTTATTCAAAAAGCCATTTCTCAAGGCAAAGGCGTCGTCACCGCCAACAAAATGCTCCTCGCCCAAAACGGCCCCGGACTCTTTGAACAAGCCCGGCAAGCCCGCATCGATATCGGCTTTGAAGGCGCCGTCGGAGGCGGAATCCCCATCGTCCGCACCCTGCGCGACGCCTTCGCCGGCGATCGGGTCCAGCGCATTGCCGCTATCCTCAACGGCACATGCAACTACATCCTCACCCGCATGAGCGAAGGCGGCTTAATCGAAGACGCAGCCCTGCGCGAGGCTCAGCAACTAGGCTATGCCGAGGCCGATCCCTCCCTCGATATCGATGGGCACGACGCGGCTCACAAACTCGCTATCCTCGCCATGCTCGCCTTCGGCGCCAAACACCCCCAGCATCTCCATATCGAAGGCATACGCCGAATCGAGTCCGTCGATATCCGCTTTGCCGATCGGTTTGGCTATATCATTAAACACCTGGCCATAGGCACCGATATGGGCGATACCGTAGGATTGCGCGTCCACCCCGTGCTTTTACCCAAATCAAGCGTATTGGCCAATATCCGCTATGTACAAAACGCCGTTCTCCTCGAAGGCGCGGCGCTCGGACCCTGTTTGGTCAGCGGACGCGGCGCAGGCGATTTGCCCACTGCTGTCAGTGTTGTCGCCGATATCCTCGACTTAGCCCGGGCCATTCACGCGGGCACCCCCTCGCTGCTCACCGCCGCGCTTCGCCTCCGCGACCGGACGTTTAGCCCCATCGATGACATCGAAAGCTGCTATTACCTTCGTTTTCGCGTCGTTGACCGCCCCCGCGTCATGGCCAGGCTCGCGGGCGCTCTTGGAGACGTTGGGATAAGCATTGAACAAATTGTTCAACAAAAACCACAACATGGCACCCTTCCCGAAACAGACATCGCCGATGTCGTCATGATTACCCACGCGGCCCGGGAGAAAGACATGAAAAAAGCCCTACACAACCTGAAAGCTCAGGACAAAGAAGGCTTTTTACACGAAGAACCCAACGTCATCCGCATTGAATCCCTAGGCTAAGCCTAAATGCTATGAACAGCTCCGCATTGGGTGTCTTTGATTCCGGCCTGGGCGGTCTCACCGTCGTCCGCGCCCTCCGAAAACGCTGCCCCAGCGAACATATCGTCTATTTAGGCGACACAGCCCGGGTTCCCTATGGCACCCGTTCCCCCGAGACCATTATTCGCTATGCTCTAGGATGCTCCCGGATTTTGGCCGCCCGCAAAGTCAAAGCCATTGTTGTTGCCTGCAACACGGTCAGCTCCGTCGCCCTCGATGTTTTGCGCATCGAACTAGATCTTCCGGTGCTTGGCGTCATTCTCCCGGGAGCCCGAGCGGCTGTTTCCGCTTCCAAAGGCCGAAAGATAGGCGTATTGGCCACGGCGGGCACCATTGCATCGGGCGCCTATCCAAGAGCTGTATCCTCCCTCTCCACCCGCATTGAAACCGTGGGCCAGCCCGCGCCCCTCTTGGTCGCCTTGGCCGAGGAAGGCTGGCTCTCCGGCGAAGTCCCCCGCTTGGTGGCCCGGCGATATCTCGAACCCTTGCTATCCGCGGGTGCAGGATGTGTCGTGCTGGGATGCACGCATTTTCCCCTGCTTCGGGAAGTCATCGAAGAAGAGGCCGCCGCGATGGTAGGCGAACCGATTCCGGTTGTGGACGGCGCCTTGGCAACGGCCGAGGAAGTGGGGGTATTTCTTGAAGAAAGGGGACTTGCCTCCGGGCGCGATCAGCGCGGCGATCTCGACCTGTTGGTAACCGATTTGCCCAAAAGTTTCGCGGAAGTAGCTACTCGCTTTCTGGGCGAGCCAATTGAGCAGGTTCATCAGATCGATTTGTAGCCGCAGCCTCGTCTTCACGGCGGCTCGTTCTCGCCTCCGCCATCGTCCTCACCCCCGCTTCTTCCAGCACCTTCTTCGGCGGAATACTCCCAATCATCACAAAAACCGCATCGCAGGGAACTTTAATCGGCTTACCCCCAATATCCACCTGCGCATGATTTCGATCGATATCTGAAACAACAGCATCAAAATGAATTTGCACCCGCTTTGACGCCGAAAGCCTCTTGATCTCATCGATATTCCGCCCCTGACCCCTTGAAAAACCGCTCCTCCGGTGCACCATCGTCACCGTCGTGTTGGGCTGCCTACTCAGCGCAATGGCCGTCTCCATCGCCACATCCCCCATCCCAACAATCAATACCCGCTGCCCCGCAAAACTCCGGGCATCGGCCAAATGATAATGCACCCGGTGCTCCACATCGCTCTTGAGCTCAAAAGGCAATCTTCGAGGCGAACCACGCTGCCCCACCGCCAAAATGACTCTCCGCGCCTTGTACACCGTTTGAGCGCCGCCTTCCCTAGGCTCCGCCGTCACCCAAAACACCGAATCCCGCTTCTTTAGCCCTACAAAACGCGTGTCCTGATGAATCGTCAGCCGCTCTTGCCGCACTATGCGCATCCAATGCGAAAGCAGCTCCTCCTTTGTCGATTCTTGCAGCCACAGCTTTCCGCTCACCGGCAATTCCAAAGGCTGATCGAACACCAGCTTACCCCTGGGAAAACTCTGAATACTCTGCGCCACGCCCCCCTGTTCCACAACCTCACAGCTCAGCTCTTTGCCCTTCGCCGCCAGCGCCGCCGCAATCCCCGCCGGCCCAGCACCTATCACCAATACATCCAAAATGCTTTCATTTTCGTTCGTATTGGAAAGCTTCCCCTCGTCCTTTAAGCTCTCCGCAATTTGGGAAATCGCCTGCTCCCCCTGATGAATCGCATTCTTAATCAGCGGAAGCCCCGTAATATCGCCCGCCAAATACAGCCCCGGCACATCGAGACTCTCCAGCGAATCCGACAGCCTTGGCCTATCCTCAATGGCCTCGCCGTCCGTCACCTTCAGCGAACCATTGGGACAGCGCTGCTCGCATAAGGTCAGCCCGCAACAAGCCTCGGGCCGCGCCACCACCGCCACATACTTTTGAATTTCAATTACATCGTATGGACATGCATCCACACAAGCATAACAACCAATACAAGTGGTAGTATCGATTTGAGGCAGCCGCACCCGCGTCGCAGGTTTTACCAAGGCTTCAGGCGCCGCCTCCTTGCGCTTCTTCGCCCGTCTTCTATCGGCCAGCGCATACAGCCCGCGGCTCAATGCAAAGGCCAGCACCGACGTTCCCAGCCCAGCCCCAATCCAAGTCCACGGCCTGCTCGTCACATCCGGCTTGGGCAAACCCGGCATCACCGTCACCACCTCGCGCGCCGCCTCCCACACCAGCGCCCGATCCTCCGAATGCTGCTTCGCGCATACGCCCGAATTGCCCCTCGCCGGCGCTCCCGCATTTCGATCGAATTGAGAATCCCGCCGGACATCCCGATCCCTCCGATCGAAATCCCTCCTGTCCCGGTTAATCAAAGGCCCGCTGTCATCGGCCAAAGCCACCTCATGCTCATCAAAACAGATAATCGGCCTCTCTTTGCCCAGCTTCTCCTGCCCCGGAATCAAACAGCGCGCGATTGGATCTTGAGCATTTTCAGCGTCATGGCAGCCAATACAACTGGATACCATAACAATAGGAACATTTCTAACGCCTTCTGGATTAAACGAACCCCTCGGCGCCTTAATCTCCACGCCCGGTCCATAACGCCAAGGCGCCTTTCCCGGCACAAAAGCCACGCCTTGATCGCCCTGATGAATGGCATGGCAGCTCATACAGCCCACTTGCCCGCCCGCAAAAGCCTTGCGATGCCCTGCTTTCACCGAAGGATGAGGCCCGTGACAGCCCACGCAAGCCTTGCTCATCGCGCTTCGATCCTCGGGCGTCACCACCGCCTTCGCACCCGCCTCCCCATGACATGAAGCGCATTCCAATTTCGCGTTTACATGCGGCCGCGACAGAGGCCCCGGCGACGAAAGACCGCCCGGAGGAGGCGTAAAAAATACCGCCATCGCCGCCGCACAGCCCCCCGCCATCGCCGAAGCCAAAACCCCCCGGAAGCGCGTCAAATCCGATGTTTTCTCGGCCTTTTTCGCCGCCCGCCCCCGCGCCGCCTCGCGCACCATCTGAGCCCGCTCCCGGGGATCGGAAAAACGAGCCTCGTACAGCGGCTTTGAAACGGAACGATTCCCCTCTGAAACAAGGGTTTTGGAATCCGCGTCTCCGTCTTTCCTGGCGCTCATTGACGATACCTCGTCGCAAATACGATATGAATGACGAGCAATACAACGGCAATGGAAAACGTCACAATATGCGCGGGCAAGCCAAAGCGCAGAAGCCGCGAAAGCCACTTTTGAACGGGAAGCGCTCGCAATTCAACCGCAATGCGGATCAATTCATTCAAACCCGCGAGCTTTTCCTTGCTCCGGCCCTCCAGCACCGAATCGATATGCGCTCGCATTGCCTGCTCTTCCCCGCGCAGGCTGCGCCCCCGCACCAAAAGAAAAATAGGCCCCAAAGGCTGATTGATATAAGGCAGCAGCAATTTCTCAAAAATCTTTTTAATCACTTCATTGCGGCCGCTCACTTCGCGGTAAAGCCGCTCCATCAGCTCCTTTTTCGCCCGCCCATACTCCTCGGGCAAAATGGCGGCCCGCTCAATTCTCGAAAGCGCTTTCGGCACAAAGGCATAAAACAGCGCCGTCAGGGTTCCAAAGAGCGCCGTCGAATAAAATGCAATGGCGAGCGCGCCTCCCGTCGTGGGCCTTGTCGATAGCGGCGCATGCGAATAAGCCAAACCCAGCGCCAAAAACCCAAGCGAAAGATGAATAAGCATATGCGGCTTGGTCCTACTCACCACCGCATTGCCATCCATTTCTTGTGAATTTAATTCTTGTGAATTTGAAGCGTCCGATTTTGCATTGCGCTTATGCATGCGCAAACCCAACAGCCGCTTGGGCAGCACATACAGCAGCAACAAACCAAAACACAGCGCCGCCGAAATACCCGAAACATATCCCCATCCAGCCGTGGGCCTCCACAATCCCCGGCTCCGCATCACCGCGCCCACCATTCCAATGCTAATACCCGCAATCAAGCCAGCCAATACACCCGAAATGCCAGCCAATGAAATCGAAGCTTCCCGCCTCTTCGTGCGGCTTCCCCCTAAAAGCTCGCGGATATCGGCAATTTCCTCGGCCGGATTCATTCTAAAAATCGACGCCGTTGGACACGCCTGCACACAAGCCGGCCCCTCCTCGTAATCGCGGCATAAATCGCATTTCACCGCGAGCTCGGCATAATCGCCTGCCTCACCGCCCGGCGGTTTAGGCACCCCCGGCGGCCTCTCGGCCATTTGAATATTGTCCCAGGGACACGCCTTCGCACACGCCGCACAACCCGTGCACAACTCCGGCCGGATAAACACTTCTCCCCGCGGATCGCGCCCAATCGCGCCCGTCGGACAACCCACCATGCAGCTCGGATTTTCACAATGCTGACAAGAATTCGGAAGCAATAGACTCGAAGGCGCATTCTTTTGGCTATCGACCCGGGCGATCATTTTATCGCCGCGCCGCACAAGCCTCGCCGTTCCATACAAATCCTCGCAGGCCCACGCGCAATGCCCGCAGCGTACACAGCTTTCCAAATCAATCACCAACAGCGATCGGGCCACCTCCATCCGATATAAATCCCGAAATACATGCTGGGTATGATTGGCCGCCGCCGCCCCGATAATGTCCTTTTGCTTTTCGGTCTGCCGCTCCGAAAGCCGAGCGAGCTTCTGCGACAATTCCGGCCTGCGCTCGACCAGCGAACGAAATGCCCGCGCCGGAATCGATAACAACAGCGAAGCCCCGCTCGCCACCGCGCTCGCCCTGCGCGGACAGCGATCCAACACTTCTGTATCGCCAAAAAAATCACCGCGCGACAAATACGCCCGCACATGCAGGCGATCGCCCTGTTCCGTTTGAATTTGAACCATCCCATCGGCGACCAGCCACACATCCGCCGCCGAATCGCCTTCCCGGTACACGGCTTGCCCGCGCTGCAGTTTTTTTACATTCACCGCATCGAGCAAAAGATCGACTTCCTCGCCATTTAAATCGCGCGTCAAAGCCAGCGTCGACAACAAATCCCGCGTCGCATTGCGCCTTAAAATGCGCTCGAGCTTCTCGGCGAATTCGGCCTTTCCCGAACGCTCAGCCACGCGCCTAAAAATATGAACCGGAATTTCGGCCACCTTGCTTTTATCGCGCGCAATAGCCGAAGCCCTTCGTTCCGCGCCGATAACGGCCTCTTCCCCAAACGCCTCGCCGCTCTTCGCCGTACGAATCGAACTCTCTTTATCGTCGCCCCGCCGCAGCGCCAACAGCTCAATCGCGCCATCCGCGACCACATAAAAAGCTTCCGCCTGATCGCCCGGACGAAAAACAGCCTCACCCTTGGCCATCGAAAGCAAACGCCCGGCTTCGCTCAATTCGCGCCTCGCCCGGGCATCCAAACCCCGAAGCATCGGCGCATCGAAAACATGCGCTGGAAAACTCAATCCCTCGCCGTGCGCCGCCGCCTGCTCGCCCATTAACGAACCTCTATCTCATCCCTGGCAATTTCGACAATCGGCAGCCTTCGCAGCATATCGTGCGTCACGGCCGGCCCGCTCGGCCTCAAACCCCGGTTCGCCTGCTCTCTTTCGTAATCGGCAAAAGCCTTCACCAAAAATGGAGGAAATGCCCTAAATAAAAGCCTCGCCTGCACCGTAAAGGGCGCCCGTTTTCCTCCCGCAGGCAATTCGTACGTATATCGGATAGGCACACCCGGCGGCACCGAACGCGTATCGATAATCGCATCCGGACCCCTCACAAATCCCCGCGAAGCATCGAGCGCGCCCACCGGAAAATACGTCTCAAAAAATGCATTAAATCCTGTTAAATTGGACCTGCATTCTCCTGTATCTAAATCGTAATCCCCATCGTCAAAACGATCGGCCCTCGTTTGCCCCTGGCCTGGCAGCGCCTCGCATTCTCCATTGCGCCCAATCACACCGATACAGCGCACACAGCGCAAAAAGCCATTTTGAAAATTAATTAAACCCTTCCCCCTAAAATTCGTCCCACCCAAAACCGGCGGAGGACTCCATTGAGGAACATCCGGCCCATCGCGCACATCCGCGCCAAACAAACCTTCCGGCCTACCCAGGCGATCGACAATATCCGGCCGCGTATTCACCCTCAAAAACACCTTATCGTGCAAATCCTCATCCGGCCGGTCCACGCGCCCCACCTCATACACAAGGCGCCCATCCGCGTCGCGCACCACCAAATGCACCCAAAATTCGCGCTCCTGGCTAAAGCCCGCCGGCACCCTATGGCCTCCCCCGATATTTTCAATTTCAATCGGAATTTCAAGCCTCCCGCCCCCAAAGCGCGAGGCCCCCACTTGAAAACGGAAGGTCGCCCGCAGCAGCATATCGCGCCGCTGTTCAGCGCCTAAAGGAATTCCTGCCAAATCGGTTGTAATTTCCTTCGTTAATGCCTCGGGAAACTCATACGAGAGCGGCACATCCACGCCCGAAAAATAATGCGTCACGACCTCGGTTGAGGAAGGAGAATTATCGGCGACGCGAGCCTTCGAATAAGCACCGGGCGCCTTCGGCACAAAACGCATCCCCGGCGGACAAATGGCGGAAGGAGGCTCATCCAGCGCGGAACGCCGGTCCCGCCTATCGCCGTCAATTCGATCGGATTTTTCCGGTTTATTTTCTTCGGGATTCGCTTTTGCATCGGCTGGATTGGGAGCATTGGGATCGGGCTCGCACACACCCGGAAAGGTGCTCATATGGCAATCCTGACAGGTATAAGCCGTTCTTCCCGCGCGCTCTTCCTGCTTGGCCCAATCCACCCATTCCGAATAGGCATTGCGCAATCGCTTAAAATGCTCGCCCTTGGAAACGCCCAGGCTATCCGTTCCAAACAGCCTCACATCATGACAAGAACCGCAAAATTCACTGGATCTTAAATAGGAAACCGCTCTCTGCGAAGGCCGGGCATGCACGACCGGATCCATCCCCTGGGTTTTTGAATCATTTTGATCGAATTGGTCTCTTCCCGAATTGCGCCCGTTCAGCGATCGGGGCAAAAGCAATTCCTCGGGCCGCAAATCATAGCCACTGTTACCAATTCCAAACAAACCTTTCCCGTCCTCGGGCCTCATTTGAAAGACCGTTCCCGTCAAGAACGAAGTCCATGTGGGATTGCCTTGATATCCCCGCGAACCCCGGGGACCGACAGGACCGTGCACCTGATGGCAGAAGCCGCAGGAAATGCCTTCCATCGCCTTATCACCCAATAAATCCCGGACGGGCCTGCGCGTTCTTGAATCGCCTCCCGGACGCCCATCCCAAGCGGGCATCACACTTCCCAAATTATCGGCCGGACTATGGCAATTCACACACCAATGCTCACCGCCCGAACCGGTAATCGCAATGCCCGTATTGCGCACCCTGCACGCCGTTTGAGAATCCGCGCGCCTTAAAATGCCCGCGCCTCCCGGACAGTCAAAATCCCGGCCCACCTGCTCTTCAATTAAACTCTCCAAACCATTAAAGAGCGGACTCTTCACCGAATGCGCCATTACGCTTCTGCGCCATTCGGCCGCTTGCCTCGGATGACAAGAAGCACAGTCTTTTCCGGCGGTTTCCGATTGAGAAAGCACAGAAACCGTTCCCACATTTACCGTGCGCGCGGGAGGTGGCGCGGGCTTAAGCAATGAAATCGAAATGCCCGCCACCACAAGCCCAAGACCCAAAGGCCATAATCCCTTGGCCCATTCGGCAGGCGTCCTCTTTTTTTGATTGGGCTTTTTTTCCCGGGGCGGAGCAGCCTGCACGCTTACGGGCGTGTCCCGTTTTTCGGATGGCTTTTCCTTCTCCCTTTCCCTTTCCCTTTCCCTTTCCCTTTCCTTTTCGCGCTTTGGCGCCCGATCGGGCACTGCGGCGAGCGAGGTTTTTTGAGGCTGGCTATTTTCCTCCCGCAGAAAACGTTCTAATTCTTGAGCAATACGTTCAGATTTACTGGGCCTCTTGTCTTTTTCCGGCGAAAGAATGCGCAGAATTAAACTCTGCAATCCCGAAGGCAGATCCGCCGCAATGCTTTGCACAAAGGGCGGCGCTTCCCTGTGCGCCGCTTCATCCAGCGCGTGCCTGAGCCCCGCGCCCCCAAAAGGATGCTCTCCTGAAATCAATTTATAGAGAATGTGTCCCAATACATAGCGATTGGCCGCATTATCCCAGCTTCCTCCATCGGCCTGCTCGGGAGGCGTCCATAATGGCGCGACCGCATGCCCATCCCGGCCTCCCTTCGCATCGCTGCCGCCCACGAGCGAAAATACCATCGAATTGGCGAGCAAATAAATCTTTTGCTCTTCGTCCAGTCCAATTCCATCCGGCGCAAGAGGTCCAGGAAAAAAACTCGCCTGTTCACACGCGGAAAGAATGCGGGCAATCGCAAGACCTGTGCGCAGCGCTTCAGGCCAAGGCCAAGGCCCCCGTTTTTCTCTCAGTTTTTCGGCCAAGGTTTGAGCCGGAACACGGCGGATCAGCCAATGCTCGGCCGCCCCATCGATACCGCCGTCAATAAAACCGCCGACCCCTTTTTCCCCCAGCGAAAGCAGCCTCTCCAAAATGCTTCTGTCGTCCGCGGACAAGACCCACAGCTCGCATTGCTCGCGCCCTTTGAGCTCGTGACGCTTGGCCCGCCCAATCGCGGGCAATTCAATTCCGGGCAAATAGCCTAATGAAGCGCTGCTTTGATGTTTCATCGCCGTCTCGGTTCTTTAAGAGGTTCTTCCCTGAAGGTCGATGTAGGCCGCGCCCCCGGTTTTTCCTCGGGAGCCTCGCCCGACGATTTAAGAATATAGGCGCCAATGCCTGCCAATACGCTCAGCGTGACAATAATCGCGATCGCAATGCCCTTGGGCACTTCTTTCTTTTCGCCCACTTTTTCAAGCAATGCGATCGTGTCGGCCCGTGGAGCACCTTTTTCCTTTGACTCTTTAGAATCGCCCTTGGAGACACTCCGCTCGGATTGGCCTTCCGCCGTATTGGAAGCCGATTCGCTTGTATCTTTGTTTTTGGGCGATACGGCCGGCTGCGATATTTGAGACGCGCCCAGTGAAGATCTCGCCCCGCTCTGGGTTTTGCTTGCCCCGCCGGGTGCCGATGTTTGAAAAGGCTCCAGCCTATCGATCACATCCTGGGCCAAATAAGGCCGGTCCTCCGGCGCCTTTTCAAGCAATTCATTCATTAATTGCAGCACGCCCTTCGGCACATCGCCCTTCACCTCATCGGGCAGGGGAGGGGGCTCGGCCGTACATTGCAAATTCAGCAATTGCCGCGGAGATGCCGATTGAAATGGAGGATGCCCGGCGAGGAGCTCATATAAAATCAATCCTAAACAATATAAATCCGATCGATGGTCAATCGTATGCGCATCAATTTGCTCCGGGCTCATATACTGGAGCGTGCCCACGCTTTGCGTATTGGTTTGATTAATCGCCTGAATTACCTTCGCAATGCCAAAGTCCATGACTTTCACAGCGCCGTCTTTTAAAATCATAATGTTTTCAGGCTTTAAATCGCGGTGAATAATGGGCGGCTCTTGCCCATGCGCGGCCACCAGCGCCGCGGCCACCGCGCCCACAATGCGCACCGCCTCCTGCCACGGCCTCCGCCCCTCTTCATGAAGCACCGTGCGAAGCGTATGGCCATCCAAATACTCGAGCACCATCACCAGTTCGCCATTGTGCTCGGTGCTCGCCAGGCTGCGCACAATATTGGGATGCTCCAAGTGCGCCAAAATCTGCATTTCATTTAAAAACAGCCGCCGCCCCTGCTCGCTTCTGCCCAGCTCTTTATGCAGCACCTTCAGGGCAACGCGGCGTTTGGTCAGACGCTCCTCTCCCTCATAAACCTTTCCCATCCCTCCCTCGCCGATTAAACGGCGCACGAGGTACTCGCCGATCTGCTCCATGATCTAAAGGTCTCCTCTAACGAGCTAATGTTGTACGTATTCAGGGGGCGTTCGACTTACACCGATCAAAAAGATTTAATCGAAGCTTTTTATATTTCTTTTTCTTTTTGGTCGAAGTCCGTACCTTACGCGGGATTTTTAACTTCGGGGAGAGGGGAATTTAGCCAAATCGCAACCAGGTTGTGTGCATTCCCTTTTGCAGGGCCTCGATATCGCGCACCATTTCCCGCACCATGGTCTCCACCAAGAGCTCGCCCTTTTCGCGGGTCGCCAGCGTCGGATCGCCCCATACGCCTGTGGGTGAATACGTCCCCGAGGATCGGGGGACCCTCGATAGCAGACCTCTGCCATTTCGATCGTAATCCTTTACGGCTTTGTTCATATCCACGCGCTTGGGGGCGATATATAACATCATCGATGTTTCCAATTCGTCCGCGTGGCTTCCGCCTTCCTGGGCCTGAATTTGTTTTTCAATTCCATTGCGCAGCCTTTCAATACGGCTGTATTTAAGCGTAATACCCTTCAGACTCAGCAGCTCGGCCGAGAGCGAAAGGGCTCTTTCGGTTGAATATCCGGTATTCAGCGCATAAAACCTATGCGGGCCATGAGCTCCGATACTCGCGCAGATATCTACAATTAAATCCCGCGCGGTTTCGAGGCATAAAGAAACCGAGCCCGGGTATTCGAGGAAGGCCGGATAATAATGATACCCAACCGTTGGGAGCACCACCACTTCGCATTGCTCCAGGATTCTCATTTTAAAGTATTCTGCGATAATCCAATCGTTATTGAGGCGCAGATGCGGGCCATGTTCTTTGGTTGAGGCACCGATAGGCAGAACGACGACGGGATTTTGGCGAAGCAGCGCCTCGGCCTCAATCCAAGTGAGTTCCTCGAGAAGCACGCCACCCTGCGGTTGTTGAAGGTTCGGATCGGCATTCATAGCGTTCATCAAGTGTGGTATGCGGCGCGGAGCAAATAGAAGCAGCGTCAAGGAGCATCGGCGAGATATGCATAGAAAAGCAAGCTGGACTTTTGGACACAAGCCTTGGATGCGTGCGGGCGCGGCTCTATTCTTAGGGATTTTAAGCGCGTGCGGGGGCGATGAAACCAGCTCCACGGGCGCCGCATCTTCGTCGTCGTCGGGGTCTTCATCGTCGGGCGCATCGAGTTCTTCATCGAGTTCTTCATCGGGGTCTTCATCGTCGGGAATGGCCAGTTCCTCGTCGTCGTCGGGCGCATCGAGTTCCTCGTCATCGTCGGGCTCATCGGGCGGCGGCGCAGGCGGCGCAGGCGGCGCAATGGGCGCAGGCGGCGCAATGGGCGCGGGCGGTTCAATGGGCGCAGGCGGCGCAATGGGCGCAGGCGGCGCAATGGGCGCAGGCGGCGCAATGGGCGTGGGCGGCGCAATGGGCGCAGGCGGTTCAATGGGCGCAGGCGGCGCAATGGGCGCAG
>CAZICM010000064.1:54482-55463 GCA_964537685.1 uncultured Polyangiaceae bacterium | reverse complement strand
AGGGCACGGGGGCACGGCGCTCTCGCAAGTCAGACTAGGGATTTTTTGGATCGGCGTGCGGGGCCGCTTCTTCCTTGGCCTTTTTCTTTTCGGCCCAGCGGGCCTTGCGCCGCGCCGTTGCTTTACCTGCCACATCATAAATGGGCGCGCTCAGCGCATCGATATCCGCCTGTGCCGCTCCCGACAGCGATAGCGCTGCAAGCACCGTTTCCACCGTCTTGATCCAGGTCCGCATCCGAATGCGCACTTCGGACAGGCTGATCGTATTTTGATCTTGGGCCGCCGCCAGCTCGGACTTTTTGCGATCCGCATCGCCCAGCTCCTTGCCCACCTGAGCCAGCAGATTCACCAAATCCAAGGCGCTGACATTCGCGCGCACCACCACCCCTTGAAGCGTGGGCGCAATCGCCCCCTTGGCTGCTTCCGCCATTTGCACGGCATTTCCTGCCTCCGAGGCATGGGAGCGATTCACAGCCCCCAATCCCTCGGGCAACAAAATTTCCTGAGCCTGTTCTATCTTGGCGGCTTCGGTGGTATCGGCGGGATCTTGAGCCAGGGCAAAATGAAAAGCGGCATCCAGCGATGCATTCAAAGCCCGGATCAGATGATCGTGGCGCGTATCGAGTTTGACGGCCAGATGGGAAGCATCATCCAATTCGAGTTCCAAGGTTTCGGCATTGCGTGCTGAAACAAGGCTATGATGGCAAAGCTCGACGCTGGGCAACAGGGGAGCGATGGCCGGGATCGAGGTGAACAGGGTTTTTTGAGGACCGAGCCAAGCATTGCTCAGGCCGATCATTTCGGTGGGATTGAGGTCGTTGAGAGAGTGTGTCATGGTCGGCGACGATAAACGAACCCGTGTTGGGGAGCAAGTTATTTGATATGAAGCTAAAAAAAACCTTAAAAACCCTCGGGGAGGGGGTGCAGAGAACTTTTTGTTTGTCGATGGATGCTTGTTGAGGGATCTCGAGGGACATGAAG
>CAZICM010000064.1:0-54382 GCA_964537685.1 uncultured Polyangiaceae bacterium | reverse complement strand
GGAGGACTATCGGTTGAGGAGCTTTGAGTATTCGAAAAACCCTCGGGGAGGGGGTGCGGAGAACTTTTTGTTTGTCGATGGATGCTTGTTGAGGGATCTCGAGGGACATGAAGGCATACGATGGAGCCGGGAGGACTATCGGTTGAGGAGCTTTGAGTATTCGAAAAACCCTCGGGGAGGGGGTTCACCTGGCGGGACAATTTATTTTGGTTGACATTCGCGCCGTTGTCTGTGGACGCGACGCCGCGCCGGCTGGAGATGGTGTTGGATCGTTTGAGGCAATTGGCGGACGAGGCGACCTACGAAGAAGTGGTTGCAGGGATGGTGGGTTTGGCGCAGTGGGATGAGCGGCGAAGAGGTCTTGACAAGCCGATATGGTTGATGTTAAGAGATCGCGGCGAGGTGGATGTCGATATGGAGCACATGTTTTACAAGCATGGTTTTCGGGTGGGCAAAAGGGAAGGCAAGAAGGAAGGCAAAGCGCTATGGCTTGGGAAGGGGATAGAACAAGGGATAGAACAGGGCCGGCTCGCGGCGATGAAAGACAACTTAAAAAAGGTGTTGCAGAAGCGTGGATTTGTGTTGTCGAGCGAGCAGGAAACTCAGATCGATATCTGTTCGGATGTGGCCGTGCTCGATCGATGGTTTGAGAAGGCTCTTGTTGCGAGGAGTTTGTCGGCCGTCTTTGGTCAGGGTACGGCGGCGCGAAGGATGCGGGCAACGGGTTAGTTCCGGCTCTCTCCCTCTCCTCCCGTCAAGTTCCGCTTTCTCCGTCTCCCCAATAGCATCCCAGCCCCCACACCCACCATCACCCCCGCCCACCATGGCGACGGCCCCGAAAATTCACACCCGCATCCCCGCGCTCCAGAACCTCCACGCGGACCCGCCGATGGTCCAGGCCCGTCCCCGTTCCCCTCTCCAGGAACACATATACTCACTTGCTTGCATACTCCTCCCCTAGGACAGGTGTTCCCCTCGCATACGCTCTCGACCGTCGGGGTCGCGGGACTCTCGGTCTCTCCAGAGGGCCGCATCCCTCCACAGCGAATGCTCCCTATGCATAAGGACCTCTGTTCGCAATGCCCCGTCGAACAGTCCGAATCTTTTGTGCAGCCCACCGCCGAACAATAGGGCCCTCCATGGCATAGGTCGGCCTTCGCTCCTTCAGGGCATTCTGGAGGATTCGATTCATCAAGCATGTCTGCCCGCGCCGCCGATGCCGCAGATAGCAAAATGATGCCAATGCATGCAGAAACAAGAGTTCGGATCTTTAACATAGTGGCCCTTGTATCAGGCTCTAGGGCCGCCGGGCAAGTTATTCGCCTAGATACAACCCCACAAGTGCTTTCGCTTCTTCTTCAATAAAGGCCAAAAGGCTCTTTTTGTCGAGGGCCGATAAACCCTGGAGCTCCGCTGAATGATGAAGCTTGAGTTCGGTATGAAGATCTTCCTCGATAAGAGCTTGGATTTGCCGCTTTCTCGCATCGCCGCCGGGCCGCCCCACCTTGGAAATCGCCGCGTTTAGCCGGTTTTCATTTACCAGCGCCGAGGCTTCGTGCTTTAGCCATTCCAACAGAGGCGCGCTTTGGACGGGCTGTTGCGCCGCCCATTTTTCGGCGTTATGAAAGCGTTCGTCTTCGGAAAAGCTATGGATTTTCCGCTTGACGACCGGCCGGACCAGACGCCGCTCCCGGGGAATTGAAACGGCTTTTGCCGGTTTGAGTACGATGCCTTCGGCTTGGTTGTCAGGGCCAAGCGATGGCAGGCTCAGCTTGGAAGGAAGCGTGGTCTCAAAGCCTAGGGGATAAGCATACGCTTCCTCATAGGAACCCCGGAATAAAGGCTCGGTATACCCAATGCCCTCGTCTTCGCAAATGCGCTGAGCCTTGTCTTGATCGAGATAGAGCCGCCCGGGATCGTCCGAAAGAATATAGCCCACATCGAAGGCGCAGAATTCAATGTCCGGCGAATACCAGCATCCCGTTTGAATGGGCTGAAGGCCCGCGATGGGAGCTACATCGGGATGAGGATAGGATCCTCCAAAGAGCTCTCCATAGATAAATAGCGCCGATAGATTAGGCATATCCTGGTGGAGCCGCGCGGCGATGCGGAGAATGCTAGGCCCAAGCCTATCGCGAACGCGGCCATAATCAAAAAAATCTTCGCCCGGTTCTAAAAATGCCTTGCGCTTGGCACAGCGAAGGTGTTCTCCATCGCTGACAAAGCAAAAATTGGCCCCGTGAATTTTTTCGCTAACGAGCCATTCGGTGCGGCTGAGCGCGCGGAATGCGGCTTCATCGTCGCCCAAATAGGCGGCCAGGCTTTCGGCGATTTTTTCATAGGGAGGGAAGGGCAGGGGATGATGGGTATTCGCTGACATGACCGGCTGTTCCTTGCGCCTTCCCGCCGGGAACGCGCTTTACTGTCTCACATAAATATAAACGGCATTGGCTTCATAGCCTGTGACGACAATCTCATTTTTGCCATCCATATCCAAATCGGCCACCACCATCCCGCCCGCCTGGGGCAAATCGGCTTCCAGCACATGCATTTCCCACTTGCCGGCCGATATTTGCTCCATCCAGTAGACTTTGGGATCGCCGTCGCCCGATACGGCCAGATCGATATCTTTGTCGCCGTCGATATCGCCCCATCCAAAGATACCGGGGGCTGCCTGGGGGGCGAACACGGTGCCGGGCGCCGATACAATACCCTGGGAGATGATGGTTTTCATCCAGGGTTGTTTCATATCCGCGCCGGCTTCGAAGGTGATGATGGCCGATTCCTGGGGATCGGCTGGAATTTTGGCGGTATTGGTATGGTTTGAGCCCACCGCGACGGTTCTGCCGTCGCCATAAAGATTAGGCACAAGGCCCAGCATAATGCTTGGGCCGCTATCGTTGTTGATAACCCGCCTAACAAAAGTGCCATTGGGATTGGCCATGGAGGGATCGGCTGTGCGTTCCATCCAGGCGAAGGAGCCATTGGGATAGAAGTATTCGGCGCTGGCCATATCGAGATCGCCATCGCCGTCGACATCGGCGACGGTGGGGAGGCTACCCAGGCCATCGCCGATTTTGCGGGCTGTTTTCTCGAAGCGGTCGGCCGAGGCATTGCCTTTAAACCATTGAGCTTCCGCGCTGCCCGGGCCTCCAAATTGGCCATTGGCTTCGCCGACGGTGACCAAATCTTTTATGCCGTCGTTATCGAAATCGACAATCCCGGCATGATGATAGAAGAGGGATGCGTTTTTGGGAACGATATAATGGGGTGAATAGCCGTTGCCCGTATTTTCCATCCAGAACAGCGATCCGCAGGGCTGGCCAAAGGGGATGGCAGTACAGACCAAAAAGCCGCCTGGGACGGCGATATCCAAGTCTCCATCCATATCGATATCATCGACGGTTGTGCGGTTGGGGAATTGAATGCCCTGGGCTTCGGGCACGACGGTTTGAGGCGTCCATTTATCGAGGGTACCGCCTTGGATATAGATTTTGACTTCGCCATTGGGCACGCCCATAGCGCCCAAAGTGCCGAAGCGGGACAAGACCATATCGAGTTTACCGTCGCCGTTTAGATCTTTTGTCGTAATCCAGGCGGCGCCTCCGGCTTGGGCATCGACGGTGATACGATCGAACACGACATTGGATGGCCCCGAGCCGCCTTGACCCGAGCCACCTTGGCCCGAGCCGCCTTGGCCCATACCACCTTGGCCCGAGCCTGCGGTACCGCTGGATGTGGAACCGCTGGAAGAGCCGCTTGGATTGCCCGAGGAAGCCGAGCCTGAGCCTGACGTGGTATTGGCCTCATCGCTGCATGCGAAGAGGGATAACGCAGCCATAAGTGTTAAAGAAGAGCCCCAAAGCCAAACCGAAAATTGCCGCATGATGAACGTCCTCCCGGGTGCCAACCCGTTCTGTTGTTGCTGAGAGCCGGCGTTCTAGGAGCTCTTGGAGCATAAATCAATGTTTTAAAGAAGGGCATCTTTTGGTTTGACAGGGCTGCCCGTTTGGGCGACCCTGCGCCCTCAAAGCACGAATGGGTCGCGCATGAAGGTTTGCCCTGGAGGCTGGCCAATGACGAGAAGAAAGATTCAGCAATTCGCCGCTTCATGCATGTTCGCTTTGTCGGGCGCCATGACGACTCAAGCATGTGTGATAAAAATCGAAACGTGAACTGATAGCGGAGAGGATTCTGCGAATACCGCACCCCCTGATCTGACGGGCGGCAGCGGAACAGGAACGGGAAGCGAAATGCCCGTATTGCATCAAAACCTGAGTGCGTGGAGTCTCCTGGGTGCCAATACCTTGAGAAGTGCCAGTTTGACGGTATAAACACCGTTTGCCCTGTTGTTGGATGCGGTGGGCCAATTATTATGGGCGTGAAGATTGTGATTCACTTGAGGCTTGATATCGAATGGGAAAAGTGTCTTAAACTCGAGAAACCAATTCCCTGAAAGGTATCCCATGCCGCCCACCCATGAAGACCCCGATCCTCTGGCATTGGTATCCATGGCCATCGAGCAAGCCTCCAAGCCGGGGTCAGAAGGCTCTTCCCCCTTGGCCGACTTTGTAGCATCTGCACATGCCGTTCAATGGATACAGATTCTCGCCGTGCCCCGGATCTTTCTATCGATGAAACGAATCGTGCCCCGGGATCACTTGCTCTCGATGATCGACATTTTTATTGCCTATGCGCAAAGTGGCGAGCGATATGGGCGGGCGCAATTTGAACCCGTTCCCTATGAGAATCGCGAACCTTTGGCGCGTAAGCTGCGCGCCTTGGTTGAACAATGGAGTCCTCCGGGGCTGCCGTTTGAGATTAGCGACACGGCCCGGGCTTTGCTAAATGCTGACGGTATGCTCAGTCCGCCGGGCGGATGGGATAATATGCCCGATCCGGATATGTCCCCCGAGTTGTATTTGCTGTGGCCCGAGGGCGTTCCCGCATTGTTGAACCCAGAAAACGAATCCCAACTTTGTGATTGACACTTATCGGCTTTTGGGCGACCCTGCGCCCCAACATCATGAAACTCAGCTCCATTCTAGCTCCGCTCGCCGCTCTTCCCATCGCTCTTTCGGTGCTTGCCGCGCCTTCGGATGCTCAGGCATTCTGCGGCTTCTATGTCGCCGGCGCCGATACCAAGCTCTTTAATAATGCAACCATGGTCGTGCTCATGCGCGAGGGCACGCGTACCGTGCTGTCCATGGCCAATAATTATCAGGGCCCGCCTCAGGACTTCGCCATGGTTGTGCCCGTTCCCGTCGTTCTGCAGAAGGAAAATGTCAAGACGCTTCCCGTGGCAATCTTCGATAAAATCGATAAACTCGCTTCGCCTAGGCTCGTCGAGTATTGGGAGCAGGACCCGTGCGCTCCTCCCGTGGAGTATAAAGATGGAGTCGGTCCGAAGAAACCTATGGTGAGGATGATGGGAGGCGGGGTCAGGGACGAGGAATCCTTGGGGGTGAAGGTTGAAGCCCGTTTTGAAGTCGGCGAATACGAAGTCGTGATTTTAAGCGCAAACGATTCGATGGGTTTGGATACCTGGATTCGCCAGAACGGTTATAAAATTCCCGCGGGCGCCGAGCCTCTGCTGCGGCCTTATGTGCTGGGCGGTTCTAAATTTTTTGTGGCCAAGGTGAATGTCCAAAAGGTGCGCTTTGAAAATGGTATGGCTCAGCTTTCGCCGCTGCGTTTTCATTACGATACCGAGACCTTTAATTTGCCTGTGCGGCTTGGGCTGGTGAATTCGGGAGGTACGCAGGATTTGATTGTGCATATCTTGGCCAAGGGGCAGCGCTATGAGACGGCCAATTATAAAAATGTCGCCATTCCAACCAATCTCGATGTGAAAGATTCGGTCCGTAAAGAATTTGGGTCGTTTTACGCGGCGCTTTTCGATAGAACGCTGGCCCGCCATCCCAAGTCGGTGATTACCGAATATGCTTGGGATGCCAGTACTTGCGATCCTTGCCCAGGCCCCACGCTCGATGGTTCCGATTTTATGACGCTGGGCGCGGATGTTCTGGTGCCCGTGCAAAAGCCCAGCGGCGATAACGACTTTGAAGGGCCGGTGCCCGGGCGCCGCTGGGGGAGCCGGGGATATGTGCTGACCCGTATGCATATGCGCTATGATAAAGATGTATTGGGCGAGGATTTGGTGTTTAGGGCCGCGCCTCCTATCGTGGGCGGGCGTGAGTTTGTAACCGATGAACAGGGGCAATTGGAGCATGGTGCAAAGACCGGTTCGGTGAATAATTTTCAAGCGCGCTATGCGATTCGGCATGCGTGGACAGGGCCGATCAAATGTAAATCGCCTCAGCGCGGGGTATGGGGCGGGCCGCCTGGAGGCGGTGGAGGTGAAGGGAAGCCGAGGGCTGAAGCCGCGCAGAAATTGGCATTTGTAAAGCGGGAAGGCATAGCGCTTGCGGGCTTTGTTCAAAAGGATGGGGAAGAAACAGCTATCGACAGCGGGCCGCTTATTAGCGTGCCTATGCCTGTGGGAACGGGGGATGCGCCTCCTTCGCCTTCGGGAACGGCATCAGGGGCGGGTTCTTCAAATGGAGCTCAGCCTCCTCCCGGTGTGCCTCCCGAGGGCGGGGGATGCGCTGGATGTCATGTCGGCGCTGAATCCAAGGATTGGGGATGGGCCGCAATGGCGCTTTCAGCGCTGGGAATGTGGCTGGGACGGAGACGGAATCAGACGTCTATTCACTGACACATCGAATTGACGCATACCTGCGAGCAGCATTGCATATTGTCTTTGCAGAGCGAGCCCGCGGGCATGCATGACTTGCCGCAAATCCCATTGACACAAGGCATATTGCAGCAGTCGGTATCGGCCGCGCAGGCCATTCCATCACCCGCGCAGGGAGGTTTGGCGCACATACCGTTGTTGCATACCTGGGAACAGCAATCCTTGGGCGCCGCGCATTGAGCGCCTGCGGGTGCGCAGTTCACCATCGAGCATTTGCCGTTGATACATGTTTGAGAACAGCATTCGGCATCGGCCGCGCAGGCCATTCCGCCCATCATACAGCCGGGCATTCCGCCTTGACCCATGCCGCCCTTGCCCATGCCGCCTTGACCCATTCCGCCTTGATTCATCGCGCCGCCTTGAGCGCTGCTTCCTCCTTGATTCGTCGCGCCGCCTTGTCCAGAACCGCCTCCCGAGCTCGATGAGCTGCCTGTGCCGGTGCTTGTGCCTCCACCGCTCGATCCCTCGCCGCCCGTGCAAGCCGCAGCGATTGAGAGCAAAGCCGCGCACAAAAAGCCCACAATATATCGATATTTCATTGAGCAAAACCTCCGTTTGAGAACCTCGCGCACCTTAGCGGCTGTCGCTTCTATGGGCCAAAAAATGCGTGGCGATTGAGCTTGACATGGTTTGGGCAATCCGTTGTTCTCGGCGCTCTGCTGTTGTTAGGCGACCGATGATCAACACCTCCAGTCCCCGGCCCCGCGCCCTGCCTATTTTGCCCGAGCCCGCGCTGACGAAGAGTCAAGCCCGCGGAGCTCATTTACCGTTGGCGGAGCATAGCCGGGATATCGATATAGCCTGCCGGCCTATCTATGCCGTGTGGGAACTCACGCTGGCCTGCGATTTAGCGTGCCGCCATTGTGGGTCGAGGGCTGGAGGCGCGCGTCCCGATGAATTGTCCACCGAAGAGGCGATGGATTTTGCGCGTCAGATGGCCGATTTGGGGGTGAAGGAAGTGGCGCTCATTGGGGGAGAAGCGTATTTGCACGAAGGATTTTTGGAGGTGGTGAAGGAGATACGGCGGAACGGAATGCAATGCACGCTGGTGACGGGCGGCCGGGGTATGAATATAGAGCGGGCGCGGGCGGCCAAAGAGGCGGGCGTGCAAAGTATGGCGGTATCGATTGACGGCACAGAAGCGGTGCACGATAGGTTAAGAGGCTTAATAGGTTCTTATGAAGCTGCCTTTACGGCGCTGCGCAATGGGCGGAACGCGGGTATGCAAGTGGCCGTGAATACGCAAATCAACCGGCTGAACATGCGCGATCTGCCGCATATTGTGGATAGGATGATTGAAATAGGCGCGCACGGCTGGCAAGTGCAGTTGACGGTGCCCGTGGGCAGGGCGGCCGACGAGCCCGAAGTGATATTGCAGCCTTATGATCTGCTGGAGTTGTTTCCTTTATTGGCCGAATTGTCCCAGCGCTGCGCGGAAGCCCATATCAAAATGCTGGCGGGAAACAATATAGGCTACTTTGGGCCTTATGAGCATATACTCCGGCATTACAATCCCGGCGGGCATGGCATATCGTGCCAAGCGGGCATACTGACCTTGGGCATTGAATCCAATGGTGATATCAAGGGCTGTCCATCGCTTCCGACGGAAGGCTGGGTGGGCGGCAATATTCGGAAAGCGCCCTTAAAAGAGATATGGGAACGCTCTCAGGCGCTGCGCTATATGCGCGATCGGGGACCGAATGAACGCTGGGGTTATTGCGCCGGGTGTTATTATGGATCGCTATGCCGGGGAGGCTGTACATGGATGGCGACGGCATTGTTTGAGCGGCCGGGCAACAATCCTTATTGCCATCACCGGGCGCTGGAAATGAAGCGGATGGGTAAGCGGGAGCGCGTTCTGCGGATATCGGGCGCCCAGGGTTTGCCTTTTGATCGGGCTTCTTGGCAATTGATTGAAGAAGCTTATCCAGATAGCCAGCCTTGAGCCTTGATCCAGGCGATCATTGTATCGGCAATGGCTGGATCATAGCGGCCTTCCTTGGGTTGCTTATAGCTGGCTTCCAGGTTTGCATGGCGTCTAAAATCATGTCCAATGCCAAAAAGTTCGGCAAACTGAGCCTGTCTTGCGTGCGAGGAATTTATCGCTTCGGCGATGGCCCGGCCATGCTCTGGACTGGCTGCCCAATCCAGGCTTCCATGAAGCACCAGCACAGGAACCGATACCGTTCTCCATAGCGCGAAGAGATCGAGCTTTTGTATCTGCTGAAAGAACGAGATATGCCTGCCAAACATGGTCTCGCCCTGGCAAGAGCTTCCCTTCAGCCACAACAAATGCGGGTATTGCTGAAAGACTTGTTCTGGACTCATCCCTTCCTGGCATACCAAGCGATGCATCTCCATCCACGAGCCGACATAATGCTCCAGCGCTTCGCCCGATAGCCCCGCAAGCTGTCTTTGCCTATAGGTCGCCCATTGCATGCAATCGGTCCAGCGATAGGGCGATGTTCCAAAGACCATAGCGCCTTTCAGCTTGGGCGAAGGCAATTGCCCGCCGAGCAGCAAGGGAGCTATCATCCCGCCCACACTGTGCCCCAAAAGCAGCACAGAACCCACGTCTTCCCGTTCATTCAGCACCCTTAAAGCAGCGCGGTAAGCATCGATTTCATTGAATAAATCGGTGTACTCACATCCGGGGCCCTCGCTGTCCCCAACGCCCCGCCGATCGACCCTGAAGACGCTTAGGCCCGCTGAACAAAACGCTTCGAGCATAGCTCGTAAGGGCTCGCCTGGATCGGACGATAATTCGATGGATTGATTACCCAGGCCCTGCATGTAGAGGATAGATGTATAACCTGGCGCGCTATGGTTCGGCATAGCCATGAGCGTTCGCAGCTTATATCCATGTACATCCACGGCGCCCAAATCAATACGCCCATGCTCGAGCGATTCCACAGGCAAGGGGAGCGCCTTTCCCAAGAGCTGGAGCCGCTCGCCGCCTCTCAGAACATCGAAGGCCAAGGCATCGCCCTCGCGCAGCGCCCGCACCGCTGAAAGCAGCTCGGCCGGAAGATCGGCGGGCACGTGATTGAGCGAAAGCAGCCGATCGCCTTCCAAAAGTCCAGCCACAGAGGCCGCGCTTCCCTGGGCCACGCGCGCGACCAGAAGCCCACCTAAGTCCGCGGAAGACCAGCGTTTTAGTTCCGCCCCCAAAAAGGCTCTTCTAGGCAGTTGAAAAGGTTGATACATTGGCGCGCAGCATGTCACGGCATTTTTCAAAAATCCACGTTATTTTGCCGGATGATCCCAGTCTTCGGACGCCTGTGGCGGAGCAGCTCGGGCGCGATGGGCGGCACGCCGTCTTTTGCGATCGGGATGCGTTTTCAGGGGCGGTGGTGGCCGAGGCCGAGGTGATTTTATGCGGCTATCCTCCGAAGATAGATTGGTCTGGCGCTGTCAATTTAAAGCTTCTTCATTTTATGGGTGCGGGTATTGACTCGCTATGGCCCGCGCAGGGATTACCTGAATCGGTCGTGATAGCGAATTGCCGGGGCATGCATGCGATGGAAATGCGGGATCATACGCTGGGAATGATATTGGCGTTTGAGCGACAGCATTTGCGTTTAATGGAGGCGCAGCGGAGAAAGCATTGGGAGACCTTTGAAATTGGGACGGTAGCGGGCAAGACGGTGGGGCTGATTGGCGTGGGAGAAGTGGGCAGACCTATTGCGGCGGCGTGTAAAGCCTTGGGGATGCGGGTATTGGGAGTGGTCACGCATTCGAGGCCCATCGCGCATGTGGATGAAGTGTATGGCGCGGAAGAATTGCATCATGTGCTCAGGCATTCGGATTACTGTGTGGTCACGGTGCCGCTGACCAAGCGCACGAGGCTGATGCTGGATATCCGGGCGCTGGCATGTTTAAGGCCGCATGCGGTATTGATTGGGATATCGAGGGGAGGTATCGTGGATGAACGGGCCTTGGCAGCGGCGCTAAAAGTGGGCAGGCTGAGGGGCGCGGCGCTGGATGTCTTTGAAGAGGAGCCTTTGCCAAAGGATAGCGTGTTATGGGATACGCCGAATTTGGTGATTACGCCGCATGTAGCTGGATATATGCCTGGCTATGTGGAACGGGCGGTGGGGATATTTTTAAAGAATATAGCGCGCTATGAGCGGGGGGAAGGGGTGGCGACGGAGGTGGGGAGGGAGAGGGAGTATTAAATAAGATCGATTAGGGATAGGTTTCTTCTTCGCTTGCGGATGGCGTAGGAGGAGGCGGTGGAGGCACATCGATTGCCGTATCGCCCGCATCTTGATAGACTTCTTTTTTAGGTTCAGGCGCATAGGGATCGCTGTCATCTTCTTCGGGAGGCTCTGCATCCGCGATCATAGCCGCGTCCACCTCAACACTGGCATCGGGCTCGGCAATCGCATCCTCCACTTTGCTTCTTATTTTTGGTGCGCTGGCCGAGGGCGCCGCACTGCCTGCCAACTGAAAGGGTTCAATGCTAATCGCCGGGCCTTTGGGCGTTTCCCCGATATCCATTTCACTGCTTCCATCCGGCGCATTTGTCCGCACGCCTCCATCCACGCTATCGTAAATCGCAGCCTTTTGCCGCTGCGGCCATAGCGCTATAACGATGCCCGCCGAAATACACATGCCCAGCACCCATGCCGCTCCACTCCGCTCCAGCCATTGTTTGGCGCTTCGCTTCTTCGAGGCGCTTAACAAAGCCGTCCAAAATTCTTCCGCATTGCTATAGCGATCAATAGCTTCAATCGTTAGCGCCTTTCGAAATACCGCTTCAACCCGCGATGAAACAATCGCTCCCCGGTTTCGCGGCGTCGGCCTGTTCTTTGGATCGACCGTCGCCGCCATCAATTGAAGCGCATCGTCGCCGGGCAATGCAGGCTTGCCCGTCAGCATCTCTACACATACCAAGGCCAGCGCATACACATCGGTCCACGGCCCCGTCGCTCCAAATGACTTCTTCCATTGTTCAGGCGCCGCATACATCGGTGTAAACCCGGAAATGGCTCCCACCGTCGTCGCATGATAGGCTCCTTCACCCGTGGCATTCATTACCTTGGCAATACCAAAATCCAAGAGCTTTGCATAAGATGCTTCGCCCGCCTTCGAAAGAAAGATATTGGCCGGCTTGATATCCCGGTGGGCAATGCGCTGAGGCTGGCCATGCGCAACGGCCAAGGCTTCGGCAATGGGCGATAGACAGCGAAGAACTTCCTCTAGGCTTTGAGGCGGAAGCTTGCGGCGGCGGCGGTATTTCAGATCGGCATCAAGCGTATGCCCATCCAGCCATTCCATCACAATAAAAGGCGTATCAGCCCTTTCGTTGTTGACCCGGCAGCGGCCTAAATCCAGCACCCGCACAAAGGCCGGATGCTGCGACGACAACTCGAGCAAAAGCTTCGCTTCTTCGTCGAAAGCCGCGATATAGTGTTCCCGGTCTTCCGGCGTCTCGCGCCCCGAAAGCTTTAGGAATTTCAGCGCGATGGGTATCTCCAGATGAATGTGAAAGGCTTTGTACACAAAGCCATAGCCGCCTTCACCAACAAAGGCATCGATGCGATATCGGCCTTGCAGGGTTTGGCCTATAATATGAAGAGAATCGTCCATTCCAGTGGGGGCGCGGGCTGCCGGATATTCGCATCATAAAAGGAAATGACCGCCGGGCCAAGAATTTTGTGGGCGTGCAGTTGTGCCGGGCTGGACAATGGATGCCGCTTGTCTTGTTTTGGGGCTTTGGTTTAGGCTTTTGCAAGGAGCCCGCGCTCCTGGAAAGGTCACTTCGATGCGTATTTACATAGCTTGCTTATCGCTTGGTTTCTTCTGTCTCGCGGCATGCAGTTCAGACGGCGGAGGAGGTGGTTCGGGCGGTTCAGGCGCTTCGGGAGGCTCGGGCGGAAGTCAAGGCCAGGGCGGCCAAGGCGGAGGCTCGGGCGATGTGCAGTGTTTTGGAGGGACTCAGGTTGTGTTTCCCACCTTCGATAAAAGCTGTGCGGCGCCCGCCGATTGTTCTATCCAATACCATCAAATCGATTGTTGTGGAACGTTTAAAGCCATTGGTATGAATTCGTCCGAAGTGTCCGCCTTCACGGCCGCGGAAGCCCAATGCACCTCGCAGTATCCGGCCTGCGGCTGCGCGGGCGGCCCGACCCAAACCGAAGACGGCAAATCCGTGCAGGATATGTCGATGATTCTCGTTACCTGCGACAGCGGCGCCTGCAACACATCCGCGCCCTAGCTGCCCCGCCAAAAATAAAATCGCCCCCACAAATTTGTCGCAATCTTTTTTTACATGAGATAAGAAGGGCGCCGCCGCTCGGGGCGCGCTTTCATTTCGCTGTGTTCGCTGTGTCCAGGCGGAAAATCAACCGCATCGCTACAAGCCAATTAGCCATGAAGAACCACGTTTTTCGATTCGCTCCGCTCTTCGTTCTCGCTCTGTCGGGCCTCGGCCTCGCCGCCTGCGGCAAGGATTTTTCAGGCACTTACAAGGGCGAGGCCACTGAAACCGGCACGCTCAAGGTCGCTCATATTCAGGCGCCCGCCGTCGCCACCAACGAAGCTCCACCGCGAAAAGTGCCCGATCAATCGGTGACCGTGAGCAAGAGCGGCGACGAGTACGTTGTCAAGTTCAATGCGTGTGAGATGAAGGGGAAAAGCTCGGGGACCAGCAGCATTTTGGTGTCCAGCCCCTGCGATGTGAAAATCACCAGTTGGGAAGGCAAGATGAACCTGTCCGCTACGCTGAATTTCGATGAGCAGGGCGGGCTGAATATGAGCGTGACGGGCACGGAAAAGAAAAACAATGAGACCGTGGCCAGTTACGATTATATCTTCAAGGGTAAGAAATAGGCTTCCCTTCCGCGATGGATGTATTTCAATACAATCGGGATGCCTGGAATCAGCAGGTGAAACAGGGGGATCGGTGGACGGTTCCGGTTTCGCCTGAGGTCATCGCGCGGGCGCGGGCCGGGGACTGGAGTGTGATATTAACGCCCCGGAAGCCGGTGCCGCGTGCGTGGTTTCCCGCAGATATGAGGGGAACGCGCATCTTATGCCTGGCTTCGGGCGGTGGTCAGCAGGCTTGCGTACTCGCCGCGGCGGGTGCGGATGTCACGGTATTCGATGCATCTCCCGCTCAGCTTGGGCAGGATCGATCGGTCGCGGAGCGGGATGGGCTCGCGATTGATTTGGTTGAAGGGGATATGCGCGATCTATCCTGTTTTCATGATGGGCAATTCGATTTAATTTTTCATCCGGTATCGAATTGCTTTGTAGACGATGTGCGCCCGGTATGGAGGGAATGTTATCGGGTGCTGCGAAAAGGCGGGCATTTGCTGGCGGGGTTTACGCTGCCCATAGCATTTTGTTTTGATCCGGTGCTGGAAGAGCGGGGGGTGCTTCAGGTTAAATATGAACTTCCCTATTCGGACACGGGGAGTTTAAGCGAGAAGGAGCGGAGGCGGTACACGGACAAGAACGAGCCTTTATGCTTTAGTCATACGCTGGACGATCAGATCGGGGGGCAGTTGGAGCTTGGGTTTGCAATGATCGGATTTTACGAGGATTTGCATTCCGAGGGAGCGCCGACGGCGAAGTACAATTTACCGATGTTTATGGCAACGCGCGTGGTGAAGCTATAGAGCTTTTATCTGCGCATGAATGGAATGAAGGTGAGCGAATGGCATTCGACAATTATAAGAAAGAAGAATCAGGCTCTCCCCTAAAGGCTGTGGCGGTGGTCGTTGGTTTGGCCGCGGCGGGCGGGCTTGTGTATGTGGCTATTCCCAAGGGCGATCATGCGCCTGTCGCAGCGCCCGCCGCATCGGCTTCGGCGGATAAAGACAAGGCCAAGGGTTTTAGCAACTTGGACGATTTGGGAGCGAATCCCTGCGATCAGAAGAAGGCTTATTCGGTGGTGGATAAGCTGCTTCAGTCCGGGGAAAACAAGGGTGTTATCGAGAAAGTGGCGGCGATTGATGCGAAATGCAAGCCTTGGGCTCCTTTTAGGCAGCTAACGTATAAGGCGCATCAGAATCTCGGCGAGATGGATAAGGCCGAGGCCGCCTTAAACGAGCTAATGAAGTATGAGCCGGACAATATTACCTTCCATTTGTGGAGGGGAATTTTCTTTGAGGATATCAAGAAGCCCGAGAAAGCGGTGGACGATTATATTCAGGCGTTTTTGATTACGCCGAAGATAGCGGGCGAGATGCCTGGGCGCCTATCGAAGATTTATGAGAAGGACGGGAAGATTTGCGCGGCGCTTTATCCATTAAGGCAGCAGGTTGCGCTTGGGACGGATAAAGGTTTTGAAGCGCCGATCCGGGCTCGCATTGATGAGCTGGAGGGGAAGGGCGGCTGTGAGATAACGGGTAAGGGGACGGCGGCGCTGGAAATGGACAAGGACGCGAAGGCGGTGCGGGCCAAGGTAAAATTGGCCGAGAAGGAAACGGGCGTCTTTGGCGTGGATAGCAATTTAGGCTATGTGGTGATAACGACGGGGCTGGCGACCAAGCTTGGGCTGACGCTGGGCTCGGATATGATTGTTAAGTTTAATAAGGAAAAGAAGGCGGGCAAGCTGGTGACGCTTCCGCTGATGGGGCTTTCAAAGCTCGAGACGAAGGATGTGCCTGCGGTAGCGATTGATTCGGTGGGCGAAGGCGTCGATGGTGTGATTGGGCAATCGCTGTTGGTTCGATTTGACGTGAAGCCCGAGGGAGAAGGAATGACGCTGGGTATTCGAGAGAAGACGGCTCCGGCGCCTGCCGCATCGGGATCGGCGTCGGCGGGAGCTCCTGCCGCCGGAGCTCCCAAATAGATAAGGTTTTATTATTTTAAGCCCGCCAGCTTAGCGCTAATTTTATCCCATACCGCCGGCGCAGCGCCCACTTCAAGATGTCCAAAAGGAACGCCTTCCTGCGCCGAGCGGTTGGTTTTGGCGTCCATTGGCCAGCTTTGGGTAAGCTGATCGCGGGCCGCTATGCTGATATCAAAGAGTACGCCATCTCCATGCGGATCGCAGGTGGGGCAGCTCATTCCATCGTATTCAAAATTGCTTCCCGGGGCGCCTGCGCCCGTTCCATGAACCACATACAAATAGCCTAAATCAGGGCTCAGGCTATGCGCCTTCAGGCGTTCGATTAAGTTGCCGCCCATTTCCATAACCGCTTGAATTCCAATGCCATCCATCAGTTTATAGGTGGCATAGCCCAATACATATTCCTCGGCGGTAAGGGCATCGTAGTAGACATGTTTGGCTTTGCACGGCGTGGTTTGAGGTTCATAGGCTGTGGTGCGGCAGGTGATATGAGCCGTATCATCGTCGATATAGCCTGCTCCAATATAGGGCGGTGATGGGTTGTAATCGGTCTTAATCCGGTTCCATTCGCGCCATTTGTATTCATCGGTATCGATAGTGCTCCAGTCATAGCTCACCGGATCGTCTTCCCGGTTGGGGATGGGATAGTAGCTGCGCAAGTCATAGGCGGTTTGGAGCTGGCCTAGATAAGCGGAGCGGAAAACGCCATTATCATCGATAGATCCCCACATTGCAATATTGTATTGATCGAAACTATAGGCGAGAGCATCGAGCCCTTGTTCGGTATTGAGATCTTTTAGGCTTTTGGTGCTTATGGGCTTGCCATCGGCATCGAGGCCATCGATATTGGAGACATAGATGCGGCGCCAGAAGTCCAGCCATGTGCCGCCCCGCTTTTCGCAGACCGAATAGGCATAGGGATTGGGAAAGATATCGCCGGGGGAATCGGCATAGCCCCATGTGACGCATTGGATAGCGGACATAAAGTTCCAAACCGCGGGTGCTTGACCGATGGGCGCGGCTTCAGAGGTGCTGAAAATCACTAAATCGTTAAAGGGATGCCTAAAATTCAGATCGATACCGCGGTGGGGGCCGGATAGCGCGATATAGGCGCGTATATCTTGTTGAAAGAGGGGAACCGCTTTGGCATGTTCGGCGCTGAGCTGTTCAAAGTATTTGGGTCCCCAGTCTTTCCATTCGGCGATATTGCTTAAATAAAGATCGGCCGCGAGAACGCCTTTGCTCCAGGCGACAACGTCGACGCTCGCCGCGCCGGTAAGGCTTTTGATATGGCGGACCGCATTGGAAAGATGGATAGCTTGGTTGATATTGTCGCCATGAAAGCTGCCATAGGTGAGGGCATAAGTACATATCCCTTTGCTTTCGAGATCTTGTACAAAGCCGGTCTTTTGGGTAACGCCGGGATATGCATTACCTGTACCATCATTGCCCCCGGGGAAAAGCCAAGTGTTGCCATTTTGCATGGCACCGTGTACGAGAAGAATTGGGGTTTTGGTGGTGTCGCAAGACAAGCTTGCCGTTTTGGGGCCATGATGGAGCAGCACAAAACGAGCTTCGGGGCGCATGGGTCCGGGCGCTGGACAGAGGGGCGAGCCGGGTTTACCGGTGGCGCCTGCGCATAGATCTTGATAGTGAAGATTAAACCCATCGACGATTTGCTGGTTGAGATCGCCGAAATAGGTTTGAAGCGGATAGTCTTTATCTTGGAAGGTATCTTGCCAGCGAAGTTTTTGGGTGCGGAGGTTATAGTATTCGGAACGGAAGCGCTGAAGTCCCTCTAAGAGCTCGATGCTGCCCCAGGACCAATTGGGCGGTGTGTATTTACCCGCGGAGCGGTAATCGTCATAATAGCCATCGGCAGCGGGCGGATCGAAATAGCTATCATAGGGCGAAGGTGGAAAGGTTTGGGGATTTTGGGGGGCGCCGCCTTGTCCATTGCCGCCTTGTCCATTGCCGCCTTGTCCATTGCCGCCTTGGGCGCTGGTGCCCGTCCCTTCGGGAGGCTCTTTATCGTCGGCCTTGCAGGCCCATACCGAAAGACAAGCGGCCGCGCCAAAAAAAAGCGCGAGCGGGGATAGATAAAAATGCCTTATGCTCATATCAATGACCTCGGAATGTGAAAAGATGAATGGGTAAACAGGTGCGTGGAGAAGGAATCGCCGGTGCGGGTTTAGGCGGGAAGCGGAGGCCGCTCACGAATCATAAAAGCCTGGACCGAAGGGCGTTTCCAGATATCGGCGGCATAGTTACTTATTTTGGCGGGGACCTCGTGCCCATTGAGAATTAGGCGGTGAAGCATAAACGCAAGATCCGCATCGGCAACGCTGAATTCGGTGAAGAGCGTGGTTTTTCCCCCGGTGATTAGGCTATCGGCGACGCGCACGAGTTTATCGGCGGCGGCTTGGCCTTCGGAGCTTAGCGCTTTATCGGCGCGGGCATAGAACATCGTGGTGGTTGGGCGCTCTTGGCGCAGGGCTAAAAGATCGCTGCGTATCCAGGCCATCACTTGCCGGGCGCGGGCGCGTTCATGGATATCCGCGGGCAGCATGCGGGGGCTATCGGAAAATGCTTCATCCAAGTATTCGACGATAGCGCTTGACTCAGCCAGATAAAAATCGCCGTGCTGAAGAGCGGGAACGCGCGCGGTAATCGATGCATTGCGATAGCCGGGCAGCAGATGCTCGTTTTGTTCGAGGTCTACCAGGCTGGTTTGAAAAGGGAGCACCTTTTCGTGAAGCGCGACAAAGCATGAATAGACATAAGGGCTTATCCATGCGGAATCGGTATAGAGTACAAGGCGGTGATTGTTGGGCATGATACGACCTGAATACCTTTCTAACCATGTCCTGTGGTGGAAGAAGAAGCTGTTGCGTAGGGCGGGGGAAGGCCGCCCTTGGATAGGGCAATGGCCGAATAGAGCAAGCCCGCGGCCGCAACGGCGGTGCTCAAGATAAAGTGCAAAGGATAGCCAAGCGCCTGGGCAGAGAATCCGCTGATGCTCGATGCGGCGCCTGTGGCGATAACGACAACGCTGGCTTGCAAGGTATAATCGTTTGCGCCGGTTTCGGGGTTTGAGGCATCCATCATCAGCGTGAAGAGGGATACAGTGGCCATACCGCCGCTCAGATGTTCGGCAATGGAAGCGATAGCCAGGGATTGTTTTCCCCCGATACCGTAGGCCGGAAGGATATAGCCCGCGATGGTGAGCACTTGAAAGAAGCCGCAGCCGATTAAAGCTTGTTTACGGCCAAAACGCGATGCCGCCCAGCCTCCCGCCAAAGCGCCCAATAGGCCGGCGATAAATCCATAAGTGCCTACGATTTTGCCGATTTCGGAAACGCTAAAGCCATGATCGACCATCATGGGTTTAACCATGGCCGAGGCCAGGTAATCGCCGAGTTTATACATGACAAGCACCGAAAGCCATAGAGGCATCCCGGGCCGCGATAGAATACCCGTCCAGTTGCCGATAGCCAGTTCGGTGGATGTCTTGGGGCGATGAGGTTCGCGAAAGAAGGCGATAGGCAGGCTGGAAAGAAGAAGCAAGGCAGACATGCATAAAAATGTCAATTTCCAGCCGAGCCCATCATAGGCCATCAAGAGCGCGCCCCCGCCCAGGATCATACCCACCCTGTATCCGGCGACTTGGATTCCATTGCCGAATCCCCGCTCGTCTTCATTGAGAATATCGACAGCCAAGCCATCGGTGGCGATATCCTGGGTAGCGGAGATTAAGTTGGTCACAAACACCGCGCCCATCATCACCGGAATGCCCTTGGCTGGATCGACAAAGGCCAGCATGCTGGTCGCGAGAATGGCTAGAATCTGAAGGGGGATAATCCACGAGCGCCTTCGTCCAAAGGTAGCCGAACCATAGCGATCGACCACGGGCGCCCATAGAAACTTTAATGCCCAGGGCATAGCGAGCAACCCGGCCAGGCTAATGGCTGGCAGGCTTAACCCTTCTTTTCGCATAAACACAGGAAGCGCCTGGGTAAAAAATCCAAAAGGCAGCCCCTGCGCCAGGTAAAGCGAGCTGAGCAAAATCAGTTTATAAGGCGTACCCGGCGTCATTTGATAACATCAACCGATTAAGGCGGAGGACTTTGGGAAGGCTGGGCGCTTGGAGCTCCTGGGGCTGTTTGGGGCAGAAATTCGAGCGTTTCAATGGTCGCGTTGCCCGGCGCGCGCAGATCCATTGCCGTCAGCGGCTTGCCCGAATTCACCATTTCATTTAATTGCTTGGCGACGCTGGAACCCTTAAGCGGCCTATCCGAAAAGATAACATAAATACGTACTTTGCCTTCGCTCTTCGGTACTTTATACGGTACGCCTCCAATCGGCGTTCCGGCTTCGCAGGGCACGCTCTCATCTTCAAGCGTCATCGTGAGCTGCCGGTTTACGCCCTTTTCTGATACCGTGTACAATAAACAGTTAGGATATTGGCCGGGCGAGGGGATAATCTCCACCGTCGTCGGGCCAAGCACATTTAATGTCGCCCGTTTGGGGATATCGCGCTTGGGACTATCGCAGCCTATCAGTATGGCTATTGAACAGCAAAAACTCAGTATTCCAAGCGCATTCAGGGGCTTCATGGCTATACCGCTCCCAATTGCTTGCGCAAGACTTCATTTACCATTTTGGGATTGGCTTTGCCCCCGGTTTTCTTCATCACCATGCCCACCAGCGCGCCCATGACATTGGCATTGCCTGCCCTAAAACGCCCCACTGCATCCGCGTTCTCGGCGATAACGGCATTTACGGCCTCCAATATGGCCCCGGTATCCGATATCTGCTGAACGCCTTTCTTGGCCACAATCGCCTTGGGGGCTTCACCTGTCTTCAGCATCTCGGCGCAGACTTCTTTGGCCTGTGGCGCCGACAGCGTTCCAGCCTCCAACAGCGATAAAAGCTCGCCCAATGCCTTGCCCCCACACGCTAAATCACCGAGATTGGCGCCCTTATTCTCCCGAAGCACTTCATTGACCATCCATTTTGCAGCCAATTTAGCGTTGTTGTGCTCGGTCAACGCTTCTTCAAAGAAACGCACCCGGGCCGGATCTTCCCCGATCATCCGGGCATCCTCGGGGGATAAACCGTGCGCATCCTTGAGCTTCTGCGCTTCTTCTGAAAGCGCCTTTTCGGTCTTTGTCTCAACCTTTGGAGCGGCTTTGCTTTCCTTGGGGGCTTGAGTCTTCTCAGGTGTAGCCGGTGCCGCGGCACGGCTCGCGACTTTGGCCCAGGTATCTTTTAGGCCAACAGTTCGATTAAAGACCGGTGCGCCTTCCTTGGAATCGATGGGATCTGCGAAGAAAAAACCCAATCGTTCGAATTGAAAACGCTCGCCGCCCTTGGCGTGAATTAAACTGGGTTCGGCCCGGCAATCGCGGAGCACTGTCAACGAATTTGGATTTAATTCGGTTGTAATGCCAGCCCCCGATGAACCCGGCTCTTCATTCTGAAATAAACGGTCATACAAGCGCACTTCCACTTCCTTGGAATGCTCGGCCGATACCCAATGAATGGTGCCCTTAATACGCTTGGTTTGCGCGCCCTCATTGCGCGAGGCCGGATCGTAGGTGCAGCGAAGCTCGGTGATTTCGCCTGTTTCTGGATGGGTAATCGCTTGTTCGCAGCGGATCACATAGGCATGGCGCAGCCGGACTTCGCGCCCAGGAGCGAGCCTGTAATAATCCTTGGGCGGATCGAGCATAAAATCGTCGCGCTCGATGTACAAAACCTTTGAAAAAGGCACTTTGCGCGAGCCTTCCCGCTTCATTTCCACAGGGAAATAAGGCGCGTCCAATTCTTCGCTATAGCCATCCGGAAGGTTTTCAATCACCACCTTTAATGGCTTTTGAACGCACATCACCCGCGGGACGGTCTGATTGAGATTTTCACGGAGCACATGCTCAAAAAGCGCGAATTCAACAATACTATTGTTTTTAGCAACGCCAATTCGATCGCAAAAATCCCTTAAAGCTTCAGGGGTTACGCCTCTGCGCCTCATTCCCGCCAAGGTAGGCATGCGCGGGTCGTCCCAGCCCGATACATGCTTGTCGCCCACCAATTCAAGCAGCTTGCGCTTGCTCATGACCGTATAGGTGAGATTAAGCCTCGCAAATTCAATCTGCTGGGGCCGCTTGGGCAATTCAAGCGCTTCTAAAAACCAATCGTAGAGCTCGCGGTTATTTTCAAATTCAAGCGTGCAAATTGAATGCGTAATGCCTTCAATCCAATCGGATAGGGCATGGGCAAAATCATATAATGGATAAATACACCAGGTATCGCCGGTCTTGTAATGATGTGCGTGGCGAATGCGATACAAGGGCGGATCGCGCATTTTCATATTGGGATTCGCCATATCGATTTTTGCCCGCAGCACATGCGCGCCGTCTTGGAATTCGCCCTTCTTCATGCGCCGGAATAAATCGAGATTCTCTTCAACCGAGCGATGGCGGTAAGGGCTTTCTATGCCCGCCTCGGTGATTGTGCCGCGGTATTTGCGCACATCTTCTTCATTGAGCGAGCAAATATAGGCTTTGCCACGCCGAATTAATTCCTCGGCAAATTCATAGAGTTTATCGTAATACCCCGAGGCAAAAAAGAGTTTTTCGCCCCAATCAAAGCCCAGCCATCGCACATCCCTCTGAATGGCCTGCACATACTCCACGTCTTCGGTTGTGGGATTGGTATCATCGAAACGCAGATGACACACCCCGCCATAATCGCGCGCCAGGCCGAAATTAAGGCAAATGCTTTTCGCATGGCCAATATGTAAATAGCCATTGGGCTCGGGCGGAAAACGGGTCACGACGGTCTTGTGCTTTCCGCTTTCAAGATCGCGATCGATGATTTCCCGGATGAAGTTTTTGGCATCAGAGCCTTCGCCCGGAGGCGTTTTGGATTCGCTGGATGCTGGGTTGTTCGCTTGCATGATCATTTCTCCCCTGGTTGGTTCGCGGGAGGGCGTGCACTCTACGTGAAAAAAAATCCGCTGGGAACTTTTTTCAGCGGGGGGCTGTCAGGGGAGAAGCCGCTTGGGTTTGGCGAAGATCGCTTGTTTTGGTGAAGAGCGCGTTCGCCTGGGAAGCGGAAAGAATAGGTGCGAGGCCGCCATGGGAAACGACTGTCTGCCGCAGGAAAAAATCGTTGGTGCATCTTCTAAAATCGATGCAATGGAGAGCTTAAATCAATGCATTGAGATTGTTGTGCGCTGGGGCGCGGGTGTGGTTTGCGTGAAGCATTTAAGTCCGCCCCGCTCTTTTTATGTGGGCGATGCTTCTCTGGGGCCGGTTGACTGCTTTTTGCCGCTTTCCGCAGCCGGGTTTGCCCGTATTCCTTTGGTGTGGGTTCAGGCGGATGGCTCAGTGCATTTGGTGGTATTGCCAAAGGCAACGGGTGTATTGATTCAAGAAGGCGAGGCCAAGGAGATTCCTCTAAACGATCGAATTGGCCCGCGTATGGAAGCCACTGAACTTTCAGGACTTTCTACGGTGGCCCTGGCCATGGGAAACAAAGCGCGCATTGAATTGGGAGGATTTGATATCGAAGTGGGCCTGGTGCGGGCAGGAAAAGCTGTGGCTGGGCATTTCTATTTAGATAAAAAAGCGCTTCCTTATCATGCGCTTTCAACCGTATTGCATGTTAGCGCGATGGTATGGTGTGCATTTGCCGTGCCCTCCCTCTCGGAAACGGTGGCCGAGGATAATGATGTCACGGTGGAGCAAGTGTATTTAATGCAGCGCTTTTTAAATGCATCGGCGGAAAGAGAGGAAGAGGCCAGCGAGACGGAAAAAGAGCCGGATCGCAGGGCGGATTCCAAAGAAGGCGGTTCGGGGACGCGGGCCAAAGGCGAGGAAGGCAGCATGGGAAGCCTGGCCGGTGCCAAAGGCAACAAAATGCGATTTGGTACATCGGGACCTTCGCAAGGCAATGGGCCAGACCCGCTTCAGCGCCGGCAAGCCTATCAAGAAGCCGCTGAATTTGGGATGATTGGGCTCTTGAATAGCGGAACTGGGGGAGATCCAAATGCACCGTCGGCTCCTTGGGGAAGCGATTCGGGGCAGGGGGATTCTGTTTCCTATGGGATGGGCGGTTTTGGGGTTTCAGGAACAGGCTTTGGTGGAGGTGGAGGTCCCGGTCCTCAAGGTTTGGGCTCGATTGGCACGATTGGGCATGGAAGCGGTGGTGGAGTAGGACAAACCATGGGCGTCGGCAGGGGCGTGACACCTCCTGTTCCTCAATATCCAACGGCCACCGCAGGCGCTGGAAATGGCCCAAAGCCTATGTTTGGAAGCGAATATGCTCCCACAGAAGCGCCCATCGATCCCAATGGCCGTTTTGCCACGACCTACAGGCCCGGTGGAGGTCATCTTTCGGCCTTTGAATCCGCCGTTTCACGCGGGGTTGTGCCTTCTTCGGAACGCGAATTGGTCAGCGATATCGGGGCGCGCTATACCCCGCCGTTGGCTGTTCCCGAAGGAAAAGCCCTGGCGTTTCGGGCCGATTTAGAACGGCTGAAGATTGCCCCCTCGGGAGGTGCCTTTCATGTGAGGCTTTCGCTCGCGGGCTCGCCGGAAAAACCCGCCGAACGGCCTCATTTATCGGTGCATTTGGTCTTGGATGTAAGCGGTTCGATGGAAGGCGAACCTTTGGAAAAGGCCAAGGAAGCAGCCCAAAAATTGGTCGATCAATTGGCGCCTTCTGATGAGTTTTCACTGGTGACTTTTTCGGATTCAGCCGAAGTGAATGTGCCCAATACGCTGGTTGGTCCGCGGCGCGAAGCGATTAAGTCGGTGATCCGTTCGCTGAAAGATTGGGGCGGAACCAATATTTATTCGGGATTGAGCGAAGGTTATGCCCAGGCCCGAAAGAGCCACACGGCGTCCGATGCGGTTCGGGTGGTGCTTCTTTTGTCGGATGGGCGGGCCACGTCGGGCACGACTTTTAGCCCCGCCATTAGCCGCCTTGCCCTGGATGCCTTTCAAGATGGCATTCAAACCAGTGCGCTCGGATTGGGCAGCGATTACGATGGTCAACTGATGAGTTCAATTGCATCGGATGGAGCCGGCGGGTATTATTACCTAAAAGACGGCGATCAAATTGCATCGGCATTATCGATGGAATTATCAAAACGGCTCGATCCTGTGGCGACGGCGCTGGAGCTTCGGGTTCGGCTAAAGAATGGCACGAATTTGCTCCGGGTCTATGGTTCAAGGCGATTGAATCAGCAGGAAGCAGCCGCGGTGAGATCTCAAGAAATTGCAGCGGATATTCAGGCTTCACGAAGGGATGGCATTGCACAGGATAGGCATGAAGACCGGGAAGGTGGGATGCGATTTTTTATTCCGGCATTTGCCAGGGATGATAGCCATTCGCTTTTATTAAAACTTCAGGTTCCTGAAGGTATTGAGCCCCGATCCATTGCATCGATTGAATTGAAATATAAAGATCGAATTGCAAAGAAAAACGTTGTTGAAGAAATCCCGCTGCGCATTGATTATGCGTCAAGCGATGCGGAAAGCGCGGCCTCGGCCGATGCGACGGTCGTGCGTACGGTGCACGGGTTTTCAGCGGGCGAAACGCTGGCGGCGGCGGCGGCGCGCATTGCGGCGGGCGATAGAAGCTCGGCCATGGCGATGCTGAGCGAGCGGGAAGGGATTCTGGAGGCGGCCGCCGTAGCGCTGAATGAGCCGCTGTTTACGAGAGATGCGATGCGTTTGGCAAGGCTGCGGGCGTTTGCGGGTTCTACATCGGGCATGGGCGATCCGCTGGTGCTTTCGATGCTGATGGAGACTGCGGGCCGTGTTCATTTGCATTAGGATGAATAGGCTTGTTCTGCAAAGGAGCTCTTATGAAATCTCTTCGTTTTCTTGCATGCTTCGCTTGTTTGGCGGCGATGGCCTATGGCTGTAGCGGCACGACCACCGATGGAGGCACCGGTTCGGGCGGGCAATCGGCCTCATCGAGCAGCGGCGGGAGTACGTCGTCTTCGTCAGGTCAAGCGGGCGCGGGCGGAATGGCGCAAGGAGGCGGCGGTCCAGGAGGCAGTGGTCAAGGCGGGATAGGACAGGGAGGCGGCACCAACGATTGCAATCCGGCGTGTGGTGCTGGATTCACTTGCTGCAACGGCAAATGCGTGAATCTCGCCAACGATATTTTCAATTGCGGCGCATGTGGCGTCACTTGTCCAGGGCCCAATCCTTTTTGCGCGGGAATGTGCATGCAGGCTCCATGTGACAATCCTCAGCAATGCCTGGGCACCAATGGAAGCTGTTGCGGAAACGCCTGCTGCAAACCTGGCCAACTCTGTTGTGATGTTCAAGGACCTGGGCCTGCGGGCGGCCCGGCCTGCCACGATCCCGTCGATGGCACCTGCCCCCTCGGCTGTCCATTGTGCCAATGATCGATTTCAGCTAGTGAAGCTCGCATGACGCGCAGCGAGCATTGTGATTGTGTGGTTTTAGGCGGCGGTCCCGCGGGCAGTACCTTCGCGGCGATCGCTCAAAAATACGCCCCAAATCTTCGTATTGTCCTTTTAGAAAAGGATCATTTTCCCCGTTATCATATAGGTGAGTCGACGATTCCCGCGCTCAATCCCGTGCTGCGCGATTTGGAAATATACGATCGCATTCGAAGCACATTCGTCAAAAAAATGGGCATTACATTTATTTGGGGACGCGATAGAACGCCTTGGGATGCCGATTATTTAAAAATCCAAAATATTCCGGCGCCGGGGGGAGGGACAGTTATCAACGTATTGGGGCAAGATTTTTCGAAATTGCTCCGGCGCCCCATGCAAAGGGATGAAACCTTTTCCGCCGTCAATGTGAGAAGAGCCGAATTCGATAAGATATTAATCGATCAGGCTCGGCATTTTGGGGTGGATGTGCGGGAGGGAACGAAGGCGCTTTCAATTTTGCGCAAAGCGGCGGAAACCGACGGAGATGAAGGCGAAGTCGAAGGCGTGGAATGGGAAAATGAAAGGGGAGAGCGGGGTATTATATACACGCCTTTCGTATTGGATGCGACAGGACTTACGGGATTGATGACGCGGAACAAGCGCGTGCGCGATCCGGCGATGAACAATTTCGCGGTCTATGGGTATTTAAAAAATGCGGGCTGGAAAGTGATTTATTCCGGTACGCGCGATCGCAGCAATGTGTTTATCGCATCCGTTGAAAAAGGCTGGATTTGGTATATCCCCATCGGTGACGACTTAATGAGCGTGGGGGCTGTCACCAATACGGCGCATTTTAAAGATCGCCTAAAGAATGTGGATTTAGAAACCTTCTTTTGGGAGATGCTGCGCAGTTGTCCGGAAGTGAGCGATTTGGTGAAGGATGCCGAGCTCCGGACCGATTTTTTGCCCGGTCAGAAGCGGGTATCGTGCAGCCGCGATTGGTCGTCGTGGGCGGAAAAACCCGTTGGAAAAGGCTGGGCGGCCGTAGGAGACGCGGCCATTTTTATCGATCCCATTCTATCGTCGGGCGTAACGCTCGCGATGCAAAGCGCTCACCGGGCGGCCTATACCTTCAATACCGCGCGAAAGCGCCCCGAGCTTTCAAAAGAAGCGCTGTGGAGAGCTCATGCCGATTATATGCGGGGAGAAGCCGGGGCTTTTCTGAGGCTGGCCAGGGTGTTCTATGGCAATAACCGCGCGGCCGAATCGTGGTGGTGGGAGGCTCAGCGCTTGGTGAATTCAACGGGTAAGCTCGAAATCGAAAATCGCCAGGCTTTTACAATGGCAACCGCAGGCTTTTTTCCAACCCTCCGCGCCATTAGCCCCGATACCGTTCTTCCTCTCGTTTCAGGCGCCGCCGGCCTTTCAGGCGATGTGCTCAATATCTTTCATGACGATGGTTTGCCTGCCCCTGATGATTTATCCAATTGCACAATGACAACACTTACTCCTTTTAAATTGGATCTGCGCACGGAACCCTTTTTGATTGAAGGCGCGCCCACAGGCGAACTCGATGTGTATCACGATCTCGTTCCCTATCAATTTGATTTTTCTCATCGAATTGCCGCAGCACCCGCTCGAATTGCACCCGCGCTGTCGCCGGTCGTCGATGCAATCGCTCAGCATAACAAGGTTGGCGATTTGCTTATGGCCGCGCCGGCCCTCTTGCCCGAGCGAACAGCGGCTCCCGACGCGATCCGCAAATCGGCCATCAGCATCGTAAAAGCCGCGGCGCTGAAGGGTTTTGTGAAATTGGAAAAGGCCGCGGACGGTGCGGCGTGAACGCTCAGACCGCCGATAAAAACCCATCGGATGAGCTGATTTTGGTGCTCATTCTGCATGAAAACGATCGGGGCGAGATCCGCCGTATCGCCGATTCGGTGTCCGCGCCGGGCTCTTCCGCCGAGCCTATCGATAGGGACGCGCTGAAAGAATTGGTGCGCCTGCCCGATGAAGAGCGCCGTAAGGTGATCGATTGGGTCAAGTCCAAGGGGATGTTTCATCTCGATGTGCGTTCGATGTCGGGGCAGACGATTTTTGTGCGCACAGGCCGAAAACAGTTGGAAAGCACCTTTGGGCGCGAAGTTTTGCGCTGGCTCGACGAGACCGATTCGTCCGTCGCGCCTCCCATGGAGTGGAGCCTGCCCCGGCAAATGCAGGCTTTTGTGCAATCGGTCAAGGTGAGACACAAGGGCAGCCGCGCTAGAAGCACGATGGTCGGCGATGCGGGCGCCGATCATCCCATTGCCTTTGAATCGCTCGAAGGCGAGCAAGATAAAGATTCGCCCGAGCTGGGAGGGCTGACGCCCGCGGATGTACGGGCCATCTATGAGTTTCCCGATCAATGGGATGGAAGCGGCGAAACGATCGCGCTCTTGATGCTGGGCGGTGCGCTGGATGAGCGCGATTTGCACGAGTTTTGGAATGCTCATGGAATCAAGCCGCCTCATGTGCACACCGTGCATGTGGGCTCGAAGCCTGCGAAAACAGCGCCTCCGCCCGCCAATAAGCTGTATCTGCTCGAAGTCTCGATGTGTGTGCAGTGGGTGGGCGCGATGGCGCCGGGCGCGCGCATCATGGTGTATTTTATCGATCCAACCGTGATCGCCGATCCTTGGGCGACATTTTTGCTGAAGGTGATCGGCGATAAAACCAATGCGCCGACCATTTGCTGCACGAGCTGGATTACGCCCGAGCGAAGTTATTACCGGCTGCATGGCCGCAATGTCGTAAGCGGGCTTCTGGAACAGGCCGCAGCCCTGGGCGTCACGGTGATTTCGGCGGCTGGAGACTGGGGCGCCTTCGATGGAATTCCCCGCATTATCAAGGACGGCCGTTATGTCGGCGATGCTCCTTGGCCTCACGGCGTATTTCCCGCGGTCGAAGAACGGGTGCTTTCGGTGGGAGGCACAATGGTCACTTCGCGCAGGCCGCTGACCGAACTCGCTTGGAGCGGCCCGCCTCCGCCTGGGCTTGCAAAAGTGCTGCATTTTAATAGGGTCGCCTCGAGTGGCGGCTTTAGCCGTGAAGTGCCTTCGCCCGCATGGCAATCGAGCGTGCGCCGGGGCTGGTATTCGCGCGGCGACAGCGAGCCCGCCGTCGTGCCTTATGGCCGGGGCTTTCCCGATGTGGCGCTGATGGCTTCGGGGCCTTCGGTGCAAAGGCGTTTGGATGAACCGCTCTCCATGCAGGGATATCAAGCGGTGGTGGGCGGGAAATGGGTCGACTACGCCGGAGGAACCAGCGTTGCGGCGCCGATATGGGCGAGCATTATCGCGCGATTGAATCAGGCGAGGCGGGCCAAGGGGCTGCGCCGCGTAGGCTTTATCAACCCGCTTTTGTATGCGATTCGAAAAGAGACGCCTTCACCCTTCCGCGAGATTTCACAAGGGCAAACCGATGTGGAGATGACGGTGGTGAATGCCCATGGGAAAGCCGTTTCGCACCGCCTTCCGGGCTACTCGGCATGTCCGGGGTGGGATCCGGCGACGGGCCTCGGCGTGCCCAGCGTCGCAAATCTAATCGACGTGCTAACGCGCGTTCCAGGCAAAAAGTAGGCGATCAGAAACCAGGATCGTAATCGCTCAGCGGCCTCGTCGTCGGCTCTTTCACCGACACATCACCCGAGGGGCAGGGCAGCACCAAATGCCTGCGATCGGACGTGTTCTCGACGACCACAAAATGAACACCCTGCGGCACGCTAAAGCCCATTTCGGCGAGCGCCGCATTGGGATCGTCCATCAGCTTCTGCTTAAACTCTTCATCCTTCCACGCCCGCACCACGCAGCGATCCCATGCTGCGAGGTTGGCCACTTCCTCCGCTGACAGTTCCGTATGCCGCGTATATGTGGTCTTTTCTTTCATTGGAGAACTCCTCGGCCTCGTTTACAGATCTCGTTCAAATCGCCGCCAATTGCTCTTGCAATTCCCGGTCGGAGATGTGCCCGCCCTGCGGCGCCGTGTAACATAGAGCCGCTGTTTCATAACAGGCAATAGCGATTTGAGTGCGCTCGGGCGCCGACAGCGCAGCCCCCATCCGCACCGTGTCTTCCACATGATTCACATCACTTCCCGCTCCGCTGTGCACCCGCAGGCAGCGCGTCGCGTCCGTGCCGGGCGGCAGGATGCTTTTCACATAGGCGATGTAGCCGCTGTCCCGCAGAGCCGCGAGCTTTTCCAAGGCGTAGGCATAGCCCACACATCCGATGGGGTCGGCCGCGCGTACAAAGCTTGTAAACAGCCCGACCAAACGCAGGGCGATGTCGGGCTTTAACACGGCCAGCACGCGATCCGCATCGAAGCCCATCGCCTGAATATCGCGGAGCGCCAGCACATCGTGCCCCGCTTCTTCGCGCGCCTTGTTTTTCGCCCATTGCGCAAGCGCCGGGCGGCCCATCTCCCGAAAGCGCTCAAAAGCTTCGTTCATCAGCGAGGGCGTGGCGTGCGTCGTGTGATAGTAGCCTGAAAGCCTGTACACCCATCGCGCCGGAGTGAGCGGAGGAGCCGGCTCGCTATGGCTTTGCCTGGCCTGCTCTTGCGCCGCGCCTATCACGCCGTCGAGCAATTTCCGAAAGGCATCGGGATACGTGCCCGAAGCGCCGCTCATCGGCAGCCCAAACGCATCACCCCCGGAAAACCCATCGTTTTTATGCAGCCACGCCCGATCGATGGACGCGACAACCGTTGTGCCCGGCGATACTTCTACCCATTCCAAGGGCGCGCGGAGCATCGGATCCGCGGTCAATTGCCCGCGACCAGCGCGTCCAGTGCAGCGAGACCAGCCTTCGGATCCCGGTTTTGCGCTTCGATCAGCGAGCGCAGTTGAGCCCAGGCTTTACCCGTTTCCACAGCCGTCCGCGCATGCCGTATACCCATCTCGAGGTTCTCGGCTTTGCCCATCAGCTTCAAACAAGCCGCGGCGTTGTACGCCAAAATATCCAGCACCGCGCCTTGACGCTTTCCCGCCAATACCTGCGCCACAATGCGCGCATTTTCCTCGCGCGTCCCCGCCGACGCGATTTCTTCGTAGCGCGCCCGGCGCATCCCCACATCGTCCGGTGAAAGCTTATATTCGCTAATGCTTCCATCTTCATGAAGCTCGGCGACCTGGGTTTGGCCCACATTACTGAATTCATCCAAATAACGTCCGGGATGCTCGCCCGAAGCTCCGCAAGGAACGATGGCACGCTTATATCCAAGCCCGCGCATCACTTCGCAGCAAAGCTTCGTCATTGACGGGTGAGGGACGCCCATCACTTTGTGTTGCTCGCCGATATGCACGGCCATCGGGCCCGAAATATGAATCGACGTGCCTATGCGGATTTGACTGATCACCCGGCCGATGCCCGACTTTAGAATCGCCTGGCCCACCAGCGACGTAAATCCAAGGCGAGTCTGCTCTGTCACCTTGACGCTTTCTTCGCCGGGGATATCCACATCCACCCCCCACAGCGCAAACACATCGGCGCTTCCGCTCGTTCCTGTCAGCGCCGGCGCGCCCACCTTGTGCACATAAACACCGCAAGCCGCTGCGATCACCGCCGCACCGCTCGAAACATTAACGGTCTTCAGGCTATCCATACCCACGCCGCAAAAGCCCAAATGAGGCTCGGGCGCCTTCACCGTATGCGGGAAAAACAGCTTCCATTCATCGGTAAAGGCATGCGCCACACCGATAAGCTCATCCAGCGTTTCGCCCTTGGCCTTCAGCGTCGCAATAAACGCGCCCTGCTGAAGATCAGGCTGCTCTGCGCGCCAAATTTGCCGGTACGCCTCCCGCGTCTCGTCCAGCGTCAGGCTTTCGCCTTGCTGAAGCCGAACAATAAGCCGACCAAATGCGCGGAGTTTATCTTCATCGAACATACGCTGTGCCTGCCTGCTGACAAAAACCGGCCGGCACTCTACTCAATCCGCGTACCAAAACGCAATGTGTTCAGGTCTGGAGCGCTGAGCGCGTTTCCTTCGGGCATTTTGGCCAAAAATGCCGCAACCCTCGCCTTGAACGCCGCATTGGCGCTGCGGGCCGCACGGGCTTCGGCCTCGCGCATCAATTCCACAATCCGAACCGCTGAACCTCCGTGCGATACCAAAAGAAGCGCTAAAGGTTCGGCAATCTCGACCCATGACTCATCGCTGACTTGATTTTTACGGGCCAGCACTTCCGCCGCGTCCCAATGCTTGATGCTCTCGGCTTTTCTTCCCCGCCGCTCATCAAGCTGAGCCAGCAAAAGCCTGCATTTTAGCTCCCTCGCCAGAAGCCCAAGCTCGCCGCAGAGCCGCAAAGCCCGCAGAGCCGCCTGTTCCGCGGCCGGAAGCTCGCCTTTTTCAGCCAAATGATTGGCCAAATGAAAGCCCGCCGAAACCTGCGCCAACGGATTGTTTTCTTGAACCGAAAGCGCATACACCGCCCGCTGATCGGCAATCGCTTCATCCAGCCTGCCCATCGCCGCATACGTCATTCCACGGCCCGAGCGCGCCGCCAGCATGCCCCAAACCGCCGCCGCCGAATTGCCGTTCTTCCTCAGCTCGTGCCCCGCCGCGATCGCCCGCTCAAACACCGCCAGCGATGCATCCAGCTCGCCCACATCCCTCAGAATATTTCCCAAGTCGTGCCCGGCTCTCACAATCGCCGGTAAATTCCCCGAATCTTTTAACTGCTGCCAGCCTTGCTTCGCCAGCGACAACCCTTCTTCCAGCCGTCCCTGCTTCCTCAATTGAAAGCCCAGCGTGCACTCGGCCTGAGCCGCGTCATACGGCCGCTCCGCCCGGAGAAAGAGCGCCCTCGAAAGTTTTAAATGCTCGGCCGCATCCGCAAAACGGGCCTTCTGGTATTCGCCCTCCGACAAAAGCAAACAAGCCCGCGCCCGCAGCGTAAGACTCTTGTTGCGCTCATCCTTGCTCAACAGCTCCTGAGCCTCATTGGCCCGCTCGCACGCATCGCGCATCCGCCCAAGCCAAAACAGCGCCGTCGCCAAATCGTACAGCGCCTTCGCCGCCGCCGTTAAATCGTCGGAACTCAAACGGCTCCGGAAATTCTCCGCCAGCAAAAGCATCTCGATCGAATCCGAAAAGGCCCCCAAGGCCACCGCGCGGCTACCCGAAAGCCTCGCGTAATACACCATTTTTTCGATTTCATCGGTTTGGCTGTAGTGATGAAAGAGCGCATTGAAATGAGGCTCGAGCCTGCCCGCATAGTTGCGTTCAATCGCTTCAGCCGCGAGCTTGTGCAGCACCCGCTTGTTTTCGCGCAGCACCGTTCCATACACCGCGCCCTGCACCATCACCTGCCGGAAACAAAACATCTCTTCGCGCTGATCGAAACGGCTTTCCAAAATGCCCCGGCGCACCAATTCCAACAGATGACGGCGGCTCGTGCGCTCATCGTCCAGCGCCGAAATCACCGCATCAAACAGCGACCCGGGAAACTCCGTGCCCAGCACGCTCGCATAGCGGAGCGCCGCGCCAAGCTCCGGCCCAAGCCTATCGACCCGCGACAGAATCAGCCCAAACAGCGATGTGGGCACAAAGGTGCGGAGCGATTGAGCATCCGCCCCCGCAATGTTCTGATCGCGCAGCGCAATGACCAGCTCTTCAACGAAGAGCGGATTGCCCGCCGCCCTTTCAAGAACGAGTTTTTCGGCATCGGGCGAGAGCGAAAAGCCCGCGATGCTTTGAGCAATGCTCGCCACGTCGTCGTGATGCAGCGCCTCCAGATGCAGGTTTTTGATGTGGACATTGTCGCCGGGTTTTAAATTCACGCTCTCGGCATCGCGCACCGTAAGAACAAAGATGGGCGGACAAGGTGTGCGGATCGCCGACAAAACCCGGTTTAGCATCGTCAGGCTCGCCTCATCGGCGCGGTGAAGATTGTCGAGCACCACGAAGGCCGGCCTATTCTGATGGGTCTGCGCGCTCTTCTTCCCGATGGCCTCCAAGGTGAGCACCAAAGTCTGCTGAATGCGGCTTTGAAGCTCGGAAGGCGAATGCGAATCGGACAGCTCATCGCATCCCAGCCCCAGCAAAAACGACACGACGTTGGCTTGAGAAGAAAGCTCGGAACGCTTGGGTTCATCGAGGAACATCGCGATTTGCCCCAGGTGCGCGAGGACTTGCATCGCATCGAAGCGCGTGCCTCCGGGCGTCAGAAAAAGCTGCTGGAGCAGGGCAACCCACACACTGTAGGGCGCCTTCGAACCCGGCTCCGCAAAGAGCACCGAACTCGCTTGGCTGCTATCGGCCTGCGATCGTTTTAAAAACTCGTGCACCAAGCGCGACTTTCCAATCCCCGGCGCGCCCGTAATCACACACGAAAAGATTTTCGATTTCAGAAGGGCAGCTCTCGAAAAAGCCTCTGGACTTCCCGCCGGAAACAGCGCCGCGCGCGCGCCTGGATTAAGGCTATCGGCCGGCATGCTTTCCGGCCCATGCATATCGGGAATCGCTTCCTGAAACAGCGTTTGAAGCTCGGCCAGCTCGCGATCGCGCCCCACAAAACGAGCCGTTGGAAAATGCCCCGGGCGTCCCCAGCGCTTGATATCGAGCTCGGCCAGGCCCAGCACCTCAAACGCCTCGACCGGATCGGGCCTCCCCTTCAACACCAGCTTGGCAAAAGGCCGCTCGGCAAAACGCCCGCCCAGCAGATCCAGCGTTTCGCGGCTCACGAGCACACCGTTCAAAGGGGCGTTGCGCTCCAATAAGCGTGCCGCGTTCACCGTCAGGCCGCCCGCCACATCATCCCTTCCATCGTCGCGGCCCCGCGTCACAAAACCGGTGTGAATACCGATGCGCAGATTGACGATGTAGCCAATCTCCATCAGCGTCGAATTGATTTCATGCCTCTTGTCGAGCAGAGCATTGGCTGCTGAAACAGCCCTTTCCGCATCATCTTCGCTCACATGCTCGTAGCCAAAGGTCGCCATGATCGAGCCTCCCAAAGGCGGCATCACATGACCTGAAAAACTCTCCAACTGCTGCTCGAAGAGCGAAACGATCTGTTCGTTTAACTGATCGGCATCCTCGCTATCGAGCGAATGTTCCCTAGGCTCCTCGAGCACCACCGACATCAAAAGCACGCTCATATGCTTGCGCTCGCCGGCCCGGAGGCGGGCTCTTGGCGCGGCGGCGGGCATTGTTTTCTTGGCGAGCACGGCGAGCTGCGAGGTAATTCCCGCCAGCATTTTCGCGCCGGTTCTAGGCTTAATCTCGGTGGTTTTATGCGTAACGGCGATGGCCACCGTCGCGTCGTTTTCGAGCTGGGTTTTTTCTTCTTCCTGCGGCGAATGAGCTGAACCGGCCTTGGATTTCAGGCTACGGGCATTGTGCAGGGCGGCCCTGCTCGCGGCGAAAGGCTCGATCGCCTGAGCGAACGAAGCGGCATCGGCGAAGCGCTCTTCGACATCGAAACGAATCGCCTTCATCACCGCATCGACCAGCGCGGAAGGCAAACCTGGCACCATTTCCGCCAAATTTCGTGGAGGCTGCCGGATAGCGAGGGCGGACAAATAGCCCACGAGATTCACGGTAGGCCAAGGCCGCACACCTGGCCCAGCGAGCATTTCATAGAGCACGACACCCGCTGAAAACACATCGGTCCAAGGCCCGATCGAATTGCGCGCGTGCACCTGTTCGGGCGCCATATAAAAGGGCGAACCGACGACTTCACCGGGCCTTGTATTGGGATCGTCGACGAAGTGAGCGACACCGAAATCCAATAGTTTTGGGATTTCGCCGAACAGATCGCTCCTTGCGAGAAAGATATTTCTGGGCGTGATATCGCGGTGAATGATGCCGAGCTGATGCACTTTATGCAGGACTTCGAGCACCTCAAAGATAATGCGGACGGCGTAATCGGTACTTAAAGCCCCTTGAGCGAGGCGTTTTTGGAGGTCCTCGCCCTCGAGGAACTCCATGACCATGTACTGGGTATTGTCCTCGAGCCTATCGATATCGAAGATTTGCGGGAGCCTATCGTCGCGGATACGGCTGGCGGCGAGGGCCTCATTGCGGAAGCGGTCGGCGAGCGCGCTATTGCCCGCCATAGAAGGGAGAACGGTTTTAATAACGACACGAGTACCCAGCACAGGATGAGCGGCTTCATAGATGACGCCCATCCCACCGGTGCTTAAGACCGAAACGACCGGATATTTTCCGACCAGAGTACCGGGGGCCAGGATATTCAAAGCGGATCTTTTGTAATTGTAATGGTGGCGGTGATTGGAGTTGGGCCGAATGAGGGTTCGGGTAGGCCGACAATATCGGTTTTGAATGCAGAATGCGACAGATTTGTCTGTGGCCGGCGGGTGCAGGGGCTGGGATTCAATTCAATGAAATAAAATAAAATGAAAATGCAATGAATGAGAATGGGAGGGCGGAGATCCATTCGATTGATTTAATTTTGTTGCTCTCCGCAAAAGGAGCGTGTTACACATCTTTCATGTCCAACCTACCCATGTCCGATCTCCTTCAGGTCCTTGTTCACATCACCACCACCAAACACGCCGACCTGGTTCTCACCCCCATTGGGCAAGCCCTGGCCCCCTCGCTTAAAAACAAGATAAAGCTTATCGATGCCCTCCCGGAACCTCTTCGCGCGACCGAGCCTTATGCCCGCGAACTCGAAGAGACCGACGACATTCACGATGCCTTCCATGAAGCGTGCGAACACAGCATTGATGCGGCCCTGGCATGCCCCACGGTTTCAGAAGGCGACAAGAGCTTTCTCCTGGATGTAAAAAGCACATTTGTTGGGGAAGCGGCCGAACGGCGGGCCCGCTTTGTTGACGAAGCGGAAAACGCGCGCAAGCGCCGGGCCAAACTTCCCGACTATGAAGTCAAACTCAAGGCATGGACTGTTGCGCCGGGCCATACGCTTTACGACTGGATCGATGGGATGGTTCGCGCGGGAGAAAGCTTGCACAGCCTCTTGGGTCAGCGTGCGGATGCCAATGCACTCTCCCGGAAGGAAGCGATAAAGCTACGCGGCCAATCCCTCGGCATACTAAAAGACCTACGCCGTGGGATACGCCGGTCCGTCGAGGAAGATCCCACACTCCCCCGGGATTTAGAAGCGCGGCTCTTTAGCCATTACGACACGCTCAATTCGATGCAAAAAAAGCGGGTAGCGGCCAAGGCGGAAGGCACAACTCCTCCTCCCGCCGCCGCTGCCCCTGTTCCCAGCGATCCCCAATAGCATTCGCTTCTCGATACCATTGGCCGACATCTCTCCCGTGTACCCAATTTACCCGGGGAAGGGTCTTGGGCCACGCTTTTCGATGGGATGCGCCTATCGAAGCCATTGACCGACCACGCGGCTCGATGGGATTTGGAATTCGATAGCATTCTTTGAGGGCGATCCTGGGTGGAAATGAAGCAGTGAGAAGGGTCTGGGACCTCGCCGATAGATGGGATGAGGGATAGGGGAGGATGGGCGGGGGATGCTGGTCGATGGGGTTGGATGTTGGATGATGGAGGTGGAGGAGGGGATCCTGTTTGAACGAGTATGTTTTGCAAGATTTGGGTTGACAGGGCGGCGGAGCTGCAATAAATAGGCGCGGAAACCTGAGAGGCATACGATGAGGACAACCAGTAGACGGATTCTATGGGCGATGCTGATTGTCCTTTCCGTTGGCGTAAACGGTTGCCAATGCAGCAAGAAAACGCGAAGGACAATATATCAGCTTGCCACGCTGAACGCGCCGAAGTGCCACCGCGAAGAGGACTGCCAACGCGGAGTCATCGAGTGCAAAGCAGGAGAGGAACCAAGATGCTCACCAAACGATGGTGTTGTTGGAAATGATCATCGATTTTGCTTTTGTGAACCGCCATGGCCCGAACATGACGGTGGTGTTGCCATAAAAGAAGATGGAGGGACTCCATGAAAAGATTGTCGGCTCTTCTCTTGATTACCTTGATGGTGCCCGTTGTAGGATGTTTCATCCCCGAAACGAAGGGTTGCGACGATGGCCAGATACGCTGGCAGTGTACTGTCTTGCCCACGGCTTGCCACATGGCGTACGTTAATTATCAATGCGCAGCCGATGTTACGGAAGCCATTGCCAAAGCTAATGCAGATGCGATCTTCACGCTGAAGCCGCAAGATCAGAATATCGTTGGCACAACCTGCAAAGAATACACCGGTCCAACCCCGCAACCGCAGAACGACCCTCCCTCTTCCTGCGGCGCGGCCCCATCGGACAATGCTTGCGTGACGTGTGCCAAAGCATCGTGCTGCAGCGATTATCAAGCCTGTGAGCAAGATGGAACCTGCGTCTGCTGGGTCTACTGCAAGACCGCGGGCAACACGGACGAATTTTGCTCGTCTCAAGAGCAGTGCGGACCTGCCAATAACGTTTCGGCGCCGATCGTCACATGCTTGTTTGGTTCCTGCCAAGCCCAATGTGCTGAGCCCATTTGTGGCTGAATGCCACCTGCGAGCACTGGGAAATCGACGAGCCGGGAGGGAAGGCGCAATGACCATTCAAGCTATTCAACAAGCGGAACATCTGCTCGTTGAGCTGGCCCATGAGATGCGGGAAGGCCGAGGCGATGACGCGAAAGCAGATAAGCTTCGAGATGCCCTCGATATCCCCCTTCGGCAGATGACGGCCGCTCAACGGCAGCTTCTGGAGCAGCTTTCCGCGGACCTGTATATCGTTGAAGGAGAACGCCTGCCCGAGCCTCTCGCGCGTGGAGAAACGCTCGAAGATGTCATGCGTCAACTCACGGAGTCCTTTCAGGAGGGAAAGATTCGAGAGGCACTTGCGTTTGCCCGGAAAATGCCGACCGCGACGCCAAAGCTTCCGAGCGATGTCCTGGCTTATTTTATTGGCCGATGTTGGGATGAGTTGCGGTTTACGAGGGCAGCCGTCGAGTTCTACGACTTTGCCTACGCGCAAAACCCGAGGTTGCACTATGCCATGCTTGCACTCGACGGTCTCGTTCGCGCAGGTTCCGCCGAGGAAGCAAATGCAAGAATATCTGCCATCGAAGCTAACCAAAGCGCCGCAAGTGCTTTGGTACTGAAGGCCGCCGTCGGTCTTTTTCAGTTGACCCGCTCTCAAGAGCAGCCAGAACGCGACGAGGCTCACCGGCGCGTTGTAGAGCTCGTGGCACGAGCAGAAAAGGATATGAGTGTACTTGGGTCCATCCGCGCAAGCGCTTTTCTTGCGGCGGGATTCTCTTGCGAACACATGGGGCAAGCGGAGAGGGTGCTTGAGTATTTCAACCTCGCCGTCGCGAGCTTTCCTACGGATGCCGCGTTGGTTGCGCGTGGGCTTGCGCTTTTGGAACGGGGGAGAAGAGATGACGCATTTGCCGACTTCAGAGCCGCGATAGCCAGGGGGACTGCGATTGCATGGCCATATGCCTACTTAGCACGCGATGCGATTGTTGGTGATCGTTGGGACGAAGCAAGCCGTATGACGCAGGCGGCCCTTGGGTGTTCCCGGATAGGCGCGCTTCGAGCCAGACTTCTTGAGTGGAAAGCCATTGCATTTGCGAATCTTGGGGTGGATCCTTCAACGGTGACGAGCCTTTTTGAGGAGGCCCTTATCGAGAATCCATTTGACCCCATCATTGTGAGCAATGCGGCTGCGTATCAACGTGCCATCGATGAGACGCAGCACCCGGCAAAATGGGATTTGAGTGCAATGATAAACGCGAAGCAGGCCCGGCAGTCGATGAGCGAACAGCTACTTGCGGCGTAAGCAGCAGCCCTGGAGCATTCCCTTTCAATTCGGCGGGGGAATCGGATCTTCCTTATCATCCTGCACGCACGACGCCAAATCAAACAACATAAACTCCAGCACCTTCTCCTGGGGCGTTAAAGGACTCGCATTGCACTCCTGGGGAAAGGTCGTCCCGCCTCCTGATTGGCCGTTCGCTATGTGAAAATTGCTGTAGACTGCCCGCCCGCATTGCATCGATGCGTCTACACCCACCGGGGTATTAAATGATAAGGTCTGTACCGAGGCCGGACTCGTCGAGTATAACCACCGCGTCGTCGCCCCGTTGACCCCATCCACCACATGAAAGGTTTCGTGTAAGTCAATGCTCCCAAGTACCTGCGTCGCACCAATGTTTTGGAGCCATTCCGCCATCGCTTTGCCCTTGGGGAAACTTTGATCCACAAAGGCTGGCAGGGGATCGACCCCGATTCCTCCCCAGCTTGTCCATTGCGCCGTCGCCGGGAAGGGGTCGGGTCCTTGGGTGTACCATGGATAGCTTAGGTCGGTCGCAAAGACTCGGCCGCCCAAGTTCGCATAGTCAAATACGTTCTTCATCGCCGCAGGATCGCCCTGCGCTACCGATGAGCAGGGGAACAGTACCATGTCGTACTTCTTGAGCGTGTCAATGCTGCTCCATAGCGCGCTCATGGGCTCCGCTCCAGGCGCCGTCGTCCCGTTGCCATGATAAATGTGAATGCGCCCATTCCCCGATGATGCCGTGAATTCGCTGTCGTCAATGCCTATTTTGCGAAGGATGCATTCCTCTACGTCGTAGGTCGATGAGGCAATGGCAATGTGGGGGATATCTCCTTCAGACTTGTTGCGCGGTAGGCGGGTCAATTCGGCGTCCAGGGCCGTGTCGGCACATGCCTTCACTTCAGGGATGACCACTTGGCGCCGCCACCGGCCCAACTGAATCACCAGCGGTATATTCTGGCCCGCAGGTACATTTGTCAGTTCAAATTGACCCTTGGCATTGGATAGGGTGATGACCACGGGATCGCCCGATGTCGCCGCTCCGCATTGATCGCAGCTTACCCCATCGGGAAAGGGATCGACCGAGGAATTGGGAACGTAAACCACCGCATTGTACAGCGGATCGGCAGCTCCATATTGAGGAGGGGTAGGGGCATACACCACACCCGTGACCCGCGTGGTCTTGCCCGCTTCGCAGGCGACTTGTTGACATTCGAGGTTGACACATCCAAGGTTGCCCCCTCCACCGGCATCGAACAAGTCACCGCTGCTCATGCCGTTTCCTCCACCGCCCGCCGTGCCGCTGGAGCCGGTGTTTCCACCATCTCCAAAGGTCCGGCGATCGTTGTTTTCGGCACCGCAGCCTCCGCTCGATGCGGCGAGCATGGGAAGTCCGGTAAGGGCCACGCATGTCACCAATATAAGATGGGATTTGTTCATCTTCATAGACAAGATCTCCTCGGGTGAAGAATTAAGAACACTGTATCTGGCTTGGACAGGGCTTAGAATACAGGCTTTTGTAACGAGATCAACAACGATTTTATATTTCTTTGGGCGGGCGAGGAATCTAAAATTGAGAAGCGCGGCGCATGGGGCTTATGGAGGCGGGCGAAGAAAGCTGGCCGTGGATTTTTAAAAACTCGTCGATACGCTCAAAGGGCAGGTGATCGCCGATATCATTGCCATAATAGGCATCATGGATTTTACCGTCTGGAGCGATTAAAAAATCGGCGGGGAGGCGAAAAATTGTGCCATCGCGCTGAATCGGTTTCACCAGTCCCATGGCGATAGATTCGCGCGCGTCGCTCATGCGGTGGATTAAGCCTTTGGCCAAGCCGATGGCGGAGCGTTCGATACCAAAGATTGTATAGAACTGCCGTTCAGGATCGGCAATTAAAGAGAAGGGCGGTTCTTGGGCGCCCACTCCATTGCGGACGTTTTCAAGGCTGGATTCGAAAATAGCGATAACCGCCAGGCCGGCGGAGGAATAGGCGGGATAGCGTCCGATGACTTGATGAATGCGCAGGTTGCAGAATGGGCATTTGGCAAAGCGGTGAAAGGAAAGCAATATAGGTTTGCCTCGCATGGCGTGTAGCGAGATATCGCGGCCATAGATATCGATGGCCGATAGTTCAGGAACCAGGTCGCCGGGGCGGAGGCGGGTCGGGCCAGTTTTGGGAGGTTCGCTCTGCGGCATGCCCTTGGTGTTTATTGGGTGAGCGCGGAAAATGGCAAGGGGGATGAGGCGTTATGCAGGAGCGGCGATGCAAATATCCTCTTTACATCCCATGTTGAACAGGACAACATGCCGGCCGTGAGCACATCCGACCCTGCTTCTGAAAACGCTGACGCTTCAAACGAAAACCCCGGGCCTGCGCCTGAAGAACAGCCCAAACCGCCCGCCGGGCCGCCTAAAAAACGCTCGGGTCTGCGAACGGGTCTCAGCATTGTTCTTGGTCTTGCGGCGGGGCTTGCGCTTTGTGAACTCGCTTTTTCAATGCGCGATGATGGCGCGTTTCCCCGGCTCAATATCTATCAAAGCGATGCAGAACTTGGGGTCCGGCTTGTTCCGGGGGCCTCTCAGCGCCTTCGCGTGGGCGAAAATCCCGTGACGGATGTGCATATCAATTCATCGGGCTTCCGGGGGGCCGAGCTTCCTTCTTCTCAGACGCCCGCTGTGCTGGTCACAGGGGATTCTCAGGTGTTTGGTTTGGGGGTTCAAGAGCAGGAAACCTTTTCGGCGAAGCTTTCGGGTCTTCTTCAGAAGCCGGTGATCAATGCCGGTATACCTACTTATGGCCCTGTGGAGTTTGCCAAGCTTATCGAAAAGACCTTGGCCGAACGTAAAATCGATACCGTTATTTATACGGTGAATCTGGTGAACGATGCTTTTGAGGCTGCGCGTCCCAATACCGAGCGCCATGCGGTATGGGATGGATGGGCGGTCCGCAAGGAAACAGCGCCCGAATCCGTGACCAGCTTTCCCGGGCGGGCTTTTCTCTTTGGGCGATCTCATGCGGTCTTTGCGCTGCGCCGCTTTTTATATGAACAAGGCCCTAAAGTCGAAGATGCCGATTTCCGGTCGGAAGGCACATGGGAAGATTTGCTTTCGATTGCGGGTAAGGCCAAGGCCGCCCGCGATCAGGCGGGCGCAGATACCAAAAGCCTCGCCGATATGTATGAAGTCCAAAGTATGTATGCCTCGGCGGAAGCTCTGGCCGCCGAGATCCGCGTAAAGAAATTGGCGTTTAAGGCGTTAAAACTCAACAATACCGAACGGGGAGCGGTTTATCTTACGGCTCACGGCATACCTGGCGATATCGTTTCCGCCCAGGATTTGGGTGAATATTCAAGGCCCCTGGCGGCCAGCGCCCTCTATGTGAGGGAGGCCGCCGAACTTCGGAAGGAGATTGAAAAAGAACTGCGCAAGAAGGCTGCGGAGCAAATGGATGCCGAGTTAAAGGATATCGAGTCGGCGATTGCCGATAGGGATGCCCAAGAGCAAAAATTGGCAAAGGTATTGGCTGCTCCGCTGACCTTTGCAAAAGCCAGCTCGCCTTTGTGGAGCGCTATCGAACAAGTGAAAATCAAGGTAGAAGAAAAGGGCGCGCGCTTTGTTCTCTTGGTCTTGCCGATGGATGTGCAGGTATCCAAAGAGGAATGGAAGAAATATCCAGGCGCTAAGCCTGTGGATATGGAGCCAACCTCGATTATTGCTCAAAGTTTAGTCGATGCGGCCAAGGATGGCGGTGTATCCGCGCTGGATGCGACGGAGGCCCTGAGAGCGGCGGAACCGGGGGCTTTTTTGGCCGGCGATATTCATCTGACGCCAAAGGGGCATGAAGCCGTGGCCAAGGCGCTGGCCGAAACCCTAAAGCAAAGTCCCACCAAGGCTGGACAGCATAGTTTGGCTTTGCCCCTGGGGCGTTCCCGGGTTCCCCGGCCTTGGATGTGGGAGCGGGTCGGCGAGGTGACAGTATGGGGCTCAAGCGCCGCGGGATGTAGCACCCAGCGCATCCGCGAGTGGCTTCGCGTGACCTGTAAAGAATGGTCGAATGCGGGGAAGACATCGACTCCATTGGGGATTGTGACGGAGAAAGGCGATGGGGGAGAGGCGATGGCCATGGTATGGGACAAAGAAATGAGTCTGATTGCGCCTATTGTCAGGGGGGATGAATTTTCGGCGATTTTATATTGGAGCGATAAGACCAGGCGTTTGACGGTGCATTGGCCTGCGGATTGGGCCGAACCCGATATGAATCTGGATGAAGTCAAGGTGGAAACCAGTGCTCCGGCCCCTTCAGAGGCCGCGAAGACCTTATGTGAATGCTATAAGCAGACCGAAAAGAAGGATTCCTGTTCTGGGCTGCTGGCGGAGCCCGATGCCGATTGCGCCAAGACCTATGCGGGAGATTGCGTGGCTTTGCTTCGCTGTGGAGAAGGGCATCCCGTGTATCATCCAAGCTGTGGGGCATCGCAAATCAATGCCGGCTCGGCGCTTCGTTGTTTTGAGCCGGAGAAAGCGCCAAAACCCGCGCCGGAGCTCGCTTCCGATTCGGTGGTATGGGTATCCCCCGGCGAGATTGATTCGGGCTTGCTCAATCAGGCCAAAGACATTGTGGAAGCGGCAACGAAGGTGGTTGAAGGCTGTTCGCTGATCGATACGGTGGCGGTGACCTGGTGGGATGCCAGTTCCAAGCCCCAGGTGTACGATGAGTGTAAAATCAAGGATGATACGACGGCGGCCTTGATATCGGCGGTCAAGACATTCGCCGAAAGTGCAAAACAAAAGCCTGCTCAACCCGGGGCGCTGATTCGCTTTACCCAACAGGCCGAGCTTTTTTCCGGATGGCTGGACACGGTGAGGCGAACCCAAATCACACGCGGGACGCTGCAGGGATATCAATCGCTGGTCAAGGAATACAATCAGCTTCAATCCAAGGCACCCGCCGCCGTGGACCCGCAGCATGTGGTCGATGTGTATTGGGGCAAAGGTTACGATCCAAAGAAGCGAAATATCATGGCCGAATCCGATTATTCATCGATCTATGAAGGCCGGCGCAAGCGGGGATTGCCCCTGGTATGGGTAAGATGTATTAATGGCCCCTGTTTGCTCGCGGAAAATTGACCGTTTCTCTTTTATTGACCTGCGACAAACATCCTGCCTACATTGATGGCGTACACCCGTCCCTGGCTATCGAGCGATAGCGGTGTATACGCGGCCCCAAGCGCCTCTCCCAGGAAGAGCGATTCCACACGATAGCCTCCTGGATGGACCGCATAGAGCACTCCATCCTCCCCGTTGGCATAGACCACTCCATTTTTATCGACGGCCGGCGCATTGATACACCATTCAAATCCGTTTGGATGATCGGAATGGCAAGAAACCCGTCCATCGTCTCCCCGTATACAGCTTTCTGTATTGCTTAGCGTATATGACCATTCAGGCTCTAAGTCGGCGCTTAACTGCGTTAGCTTAAATGGTCCGGCCTGTTTTGCAGGACAAAACTCGGGGTCGCCGCAATAAGAGCCGGTATCATAATCGTTTTCCTTAATCACAACGGAATACCCATCGCCCGGGCGGGACACAATCGCCGGAGTTATATCCCACCCGAAATCATAGAAGGCTCTTAGGCTTCCATCGTTCCAAAAATGAAATAAATGCCCTCGGGCATAGTTGTATCGGCTATAGGTTCCATACAAAATCCCTCCATCGGGTGTTATGACCGGCGACGATGTGGAGCTATCGATGACAAAGCCTGCCGGCAATGCATTGGTTGCTGGATCGACGCCTTGCTTTGCTCCAGGTTTGCAGCCTCCTGGTTCCCCATTTTTTGGCATACGGCCGCTATTGCAGCCATCGTTTAAATGCCCTTGAAACGAAGCCGCCCATTTGGGTGTTAAATCGGGATTCACCGCAACCAGATATCCCGTGCGCCCCGACCAAGTCGCCCGGCTTACGACATAAATCGTTCCATCCGGGCCCACCGCGGGCGCGGCATTCATTGCCGGACGCTGAGCACCACAGCGCCCATAGCGCGATGGCTCGCCGGGGCTCGGCGGCCAAGGCAGGGCATCATAGTTGGTTGAAAATGAATACAGGCATTTTCCGCTGGGCTGGGGAGCTCCAGGAACCAGGCTCGAAAACAGCGCATGTTTGCTATTCCCTTGTATATCCGCTTGAATCAGCCATCCATGCTGAATTTCAATATAGCTCGGCCCTTCCATCGGCGTTACCAATTCAAAATCCACGACCTGATAATAGATATGCCCAAAGGCATCTACCGTAATAGGCCCCGCTGTATATAGCTCTCCCTTCGCATCCGGATCGCCTTCCAGAGGAGATATCTGTCTTAATGCCTGGCCTGTCTTTCTATCGACAATCCAAATGCTTCCATTCCCGCCCGGAACCACCACACTGTCCCCATAAAGCGCCGCGTGAAAGACGGGCTCCCATGAACCAGGACCATACTGAGAAGGTATTGGCTTCCAATCGCTTTCAAATATCCATTGCTGAACCAACTGATTCCCAACCCAAGCCCATTTCTCTTCCCTCCATACCTGCTGATCCCAGGCGTTGATTCCACAGGGAGCAGGCTCGCCCGAACCGGGAGGCACACAAGGCACATAGATCCCGCCCTTGCTCATCATAAATACATCGTCCCCATCGAGCAGCGGCGCCTGATAATGCACAAGCAGCGGCCCCAGCCCATGCTCTTCGTACGCACCGACTTCCAGCCGCTCCAATGATGCAAATGGATCCATCTCAATATCGGCCAGAATCCTCTTCAGCGGCTGGCCCGCCACGCTGACTTGGCCTGTGTGCCCTTCATTTTGACCCCATTGCGACCATCCCACCCGAAATGGATTCACCGTTTCATCGGCACAGCCCAACAGCCAAGGACCAAAAAGAACAGACAAAACCAGCGCTCTTCGCATAGCCGCTCACATTAAATGGAGATGAACTGGGCCACAAGCCACAATGTATGCTATGCCCGGCTGCCCTCTTATGAAGAATTGTCCTTCCTGCGGCCAGCCGGTCTTTATTGCCGGAGGTGCGGGCGAAAAAACCAAATGCCTTCGCTGCCGCTCCCGCTTTTTGGCCTTGTCGCGCTCCAAAGACGCGCCCTTTGCCCGCTTTACCCAGGGCGATGCTACCCGCGTTTCTCCTTTTAGCGCCCGGACAGCCGCCCTTTTGTTCGCTCTTTTGGCCGTGGCCGGCGTGCTTTCATGGCTATCGATACGCCTCGATAAACCCCGCTCCCGCTTTGAAGAAGCCAGTTCTGTTCCGGCTTCCTCCGCGCCCCATACAGCCTATTCAGGCGCCGTTCCCAAAGGCTTGGGCCCCGTCGAAATTATCTGGACCCGCCCGCGCGAAAAAAATACTTCGCCTTCTTCATCCGCTCCCGCGGCTTCTTCCTCGGCGGCCTCGCCCATACCCACCCCCGTTCGGCTCGTTCTGGATAGCGCCCGCGCTAAAACCAGAAGCTCCGGCGATATTTTTTTTGAATGCGAAGCCACGCTTATCAATACAAGCGGCGCACCCATTCAAACCCAAACCAACTTTTCTTCCGTATTCGATGGAATTTCGATCGTAATCCAAAACGATCGGGGTGATCTTCTTCACGAGCAAGCCTATGTGTATCACCAGTCGCCTTATGCCGAACATCAGCGCGTCGATCTTGCAGCAGGCTCCACCCGTAAAAAAATCGTCTTTCCCGTCGCGGTATGGGACGCGGGAACAACCGATGAGTTGCGTGTGCATCTCGAAGGCGGGCTATGGGGAAGCGCCTATTCCAAGGGCTTGGTATCCAACGAATTGCGCATTCGCATCAGCGAATCAAAAGGCGATTAAGGCGTGTAAGGCGTGTAAGGTAGAGCTGTAAATCCCGTTTCCTTCCGCATCCGCCATGCAACACAAATCCACATCCTGGGCTCATCTCCTCGTCCACCCCCTGCCTCTCGCATCCGTCGGCCTGCTCGCCGTCAACGATCATTTGCTGAAAGGCTCGGGCCTCTTGCCTTCGGCGATCACCGGCAAACTCAGCGATATCGCCGGCCTCTTCTTCTTTCCCGCACTCTTGTTCTGCGCCGTCCGCGGTATCGAACAGCTCGCGCGCCGCCCTGCGTTCTTTGCCTCCGATCGCCTCGCGTTCGCCTGCGCTTTTGTTACCGGCACAGGCTTCTCCGCCGTCAAGCTCTTCCCGCCCTTCAATGCGCTGATCTCTCGCGTTTGGGGCCGTATGTGGATGGACACCAGCGACCTATGGACCCTCGCCGTCCTTCCTTTCAGCCTTGTCTTCATGCTCCACCGCAGCCGCGAATACCTAAGCGAGCCCTCATCCGGGCGATTGCGAAAACGCACGCCAATGCGCGCCGCGCTCGATTTCGCAGCCGTTTTCATCGCCGGACTCGCAAGCGCCGCCACCTCTCAGCAGCCTCCGCCCGTACCACCACCACCGCCGCCGCCTCCTATCGTCGCAGAACCCGCTCAAGTTGCCGCCGATCCCGGCGTCTGCGCATCGCTCACCATCTCCACCTGCGAACGCTCGGCAAGCACCAGCTTCGTCGTCATCGATATTGCCGGCCAAGGCTCGGGCTCCTGCGCCGTACGCATCTCCCAAGCGATGGAAATAGGCTTTGCCGGCTCGCTCACCGAAGCCGACAGGCTCCCTTCCACCATCACCGTCAAAGAAGGCGAACGCGCCACCTTCTCGCTGAGCTTCTTCCGCCGCATCGCCGACGAAGAAATGGCTGGCACCACCCGCGTCCGCTTGGCCACCCGCCGCGCCCACGATTTGCTCACCGCGCCCGAAGAGGAACTAGAGCTCTCCGCCCCTTGCAAATCCCGCTGATGAAGAAATCGTGACCGGCGCACCCCTTTCAGTGCAGAATGCCCAGCACCTTGAGCCCGGGACCTCTCCAAGAGTTTCTCGCCATCGTCCGGCGTGATTTAGGAACTGAAGACGCCCGCATCGTGCGCGCCGAGGAAGCCCAAAGCGTGAGCGCCCAAGCAGGCGCCTTCATACGCGATCTTCCCGCCGATCACCGTCTCATCCTGTGTTTCTCACCCATTCCAGACGACATCGACGCGCGCCTCCGCAGGCTCGACATGCTCTTGTCGTCGTTTTCGGAAATGCTCGCCGACAAGCTGAGTTCACAGAGCTCTACGGCATCCGCGCACCGCGCCGTTCCCGCCGAGTCCCTTCACGAAGAACTCGCCGCGCTCGCCATGCGCGCGTCCGCGATCGATGCGCTGGTTATCGATGCTCATTCGCCTGTCGTATGGGGCGCCGCCGTCGAAGAACCGATCGCCGACACACAAGCCGAAACGCCGCCTGAACGAGGCGCTTCTGTGCTGAGCCTCGAACTCGAACGAGCCCGCCGCAAAAGCGCCCTCGCGGCCGAACGCAAAAGCGCTCCAGGCTGGGTAGAACCACCCGCGCCCCCCGATGCGATGCCTCACACACCCACGCGCGAATCCCTTTCCGCGCGCGCATTGGAACGCGTTCGCGCCTTGCCTGAAATGGCTACGCTGCCCAAAGGCGGCCATCTGCGCATGAGCGTGAGCGAGGCTGAATTTGGCTTTGCCGCGCATTCATTCGCGGGCATCTATGTTTTGATCCTCGTCTTCCGGGGCGACACACCGCTCGATGAACTGCGCGTAAAACGAGCGATCGTGCATGCCTTACCCGTCATCGAACGATTGGTCCTCGCGCTGCCCCCTCTCGATCCCGTTCCCATGGCCGGTGTTGCATCCATCTCCAGGCGCCGCCGCCGCCGCTAATGTGATCAAGCTTGCCAATTCGATCAAAATTCTTTCCAAGATATATTGTCCGTATTGGTAAGCAATAAAATCATTGCGATGATTTACGCAATGGGCGTGTTATAGGAGCCGGCTCGCCAAACATTAGAGTTTGGGAGACACGGAGCTTGAAATGATACGATCGAAATGGTTTGTAGGCGCCTTCATCTTAGGCATTGCGGGATTGTGGAGCTGCGGTGGCGAAACCGATAGCACGACCTCGAGCACATCCTCTTCATCCAGCGGCTCGGGCTCAACGAGCAGCGGCACGGCGGGCGGTGGGGGCAGCAGTCTGAGCGAATACGAGCAATACTGCCAAGCCGACTATGATCGCGACGTAAAATGCCAAAACAACCCGCTGCCCACGCAAGTCGAAGCATGCAAGGCCCAGCAAGCCTGCGACGAAGCGTTTTTCCGGGACGGCGTACTTCCTGGCATTCACAAGTGCGTTGTGGAACGGCCTTGTATGATGGGCGATGATGGCTGTTACACGACGGCGGCGGATGCGGTCACGGATACCGCTTCAACGATGGCCTTTGGCACGGCGTGCACCACAAAACTAAATGAATGCACGACAGCCGGGACACCGTTCCCCGACGATCATTGCTTTAGCTATGAGCTCACACAAGACGCGCACCTGGATGAAATGGCCAAATGCTTTATGAACAATTGCGATATGGTGAGCGACTGCATCTATGCCGTGCGCGATAAAGTCTATATGGCCTGCCCCAAATAATAATCAATCCCCTCTCAGCATAAACTGCTGCACCTTCCCATCGGGCGTCCGATAGATAGATGCCTTAAGCGTTACCTTCTCAAATACCAGGCTAAGGGTATTGGCCTGCATCCCGCCCCGCTCCCACTTGCTATCCATTTCGACGCGCTGAGGCTCGCCCAGCGCCTTTAGCCTAGGAGCGGCTTCCGCCACGCGCGCATCGCTTAAATAGGCATTGGCATCCGCACCAAACTGGCTACGGTCCATCTTGCCTGCCTGCAATTGGTGAAAGATAGCTAAAACGGCCTCCTCGGGCGGCGGCCCCTGAACCTTGGGAACAGGATCTTCCTGCGTTTGAATCAGCAGCGCCAAAAGCTGCTGATGAATCCCATGCACCGCCGGAGAATCCGCATTGGATAAAAGAACAACGGCGCCCTTGATTCTAGGTATAAATGCATTGTAGGCAAAAGAGCCTGAAACCGCTCCCGAATGGCCGAACAGCGTTTCCCCAAAGCGCCTCACATTCACAATACCGCAGGCATAATCGCTTATCTTTCCGCCTGAAAGCTTTCTAGGCGTCCCCATCTTATCAAAAGAAGCCTGGGATAGCACTTTAGACTCCATCAGCCCCAAATCCCACTTTGCGATATCTTCGGCACTGGCCGCGATACCGCCTGCGGCATGAAGCCAACCCTTTCCCTCGGGCACCGATAGTTCCAAAGGCCCCGCCAGAAACGACGTATGCCCAGGCGCCACGCCCTTCGTTCCCTTTGCCGGATCGAGCAAGCTATGCTCCATGCCCAAACGCTTAAAAATACGCTCCTCCAAAAATGCCGCCAAGGGCTTTCCGCTCACCTTCTCCACCACCCGCCCCAAGATTAAATAACCCGTATTGCTATAAGAAAACTTCGTACCCGGCTCAAAATCCAAAGGCTTGGACGCATATTCGTCGATAATCGTATCCACAGGCTTATCGAGGCTCATCTCCTGATGAACAAAATCCAAAGGATAATAATCATGGTAGCCCGAGGTATGGGTCATTAAATCGTGGAGGCGGATATCCTTTGCGCGGTTAAGCTTGGGAAAATACTTAGCCACGGGATCGTCGACGGATAACTTCTTTTCCTCGGCCAGCATAAAAATAGCCGCGCAAACAAATTGCTTGGTAACAGAACCGATAGCAAAAGCGGTTGACGCATCGGCTGGCTCATCGGGCTTGAGCGAACGTTTTCCATAGCCCTTGGCCAGCACAATCTTACCCTCCTTGACGATAGCGGCGGAGAGCCCGGCCAGGCCCGGCTCTTTTACTTTTTCGGCGAGAAAGGCATCGATGGCGGCGATATCGAACGATTTAGGAAGCTGGGCGCTTTTTGGAGGCTGGGGCGCTGGAGCGGCGGCGGCGCTTGCGGAAGGCGAAGGCGGGGGAGCGGGCACATCGACGGCGCTTGGACATGAAGACGCTGTGGGTGGAGGAGGCGGAGCATGTCCGCAGGCGACAAGAGCGAGAAAGAGGGCGGACAGGGCAAAGATAGGGCTTCGCATGGTAATGGCTGGCTTTTGGGGATGGATGTAGAAAAAAACGTGATAGAGAAGGCTTTATGCCGATGGAGACAAAAAGGTCAAGTTTAAAATGATGGGCATCGACAAAAAACCGATCTTAGAAGGGAGCGATGGCGAATGGGACATCATTTAGTAGATGCATACATTGCGCGTCCTGACGTTCTAACAAAGCGATGGAGGACGCGGGTGACGACGATGGAGGGCCTTTTGTTCAACGGGTGGCCGTGTTGGAGCGCATAGGATTGGAGCTATCGAAGCGGGGAGATATTGCGTGGATAGAGACGGATTGGTTTGGGGGCGTGGGAGGGAGCCAGGCGCGTCTATGGAGGGATAGAGGTCATCAAGCCGAGGTTACTGGACGAGTGGGACAGCGTAGGACTTGGGAATTATCGCAACACGGAGGCTTGTTATAAGAGGGCGGGGGAGATAGAGCGTTAAGCGTTTACCTCAGCCTTTAGCGCGGCCGCCTGCTGCAGCAGAAGCGCGGCATCTTTCTCCTTTTGAGCGATTTGAGCCAGCTTGGCTTGCCGCTCCAGCTCCTTTCTTGCCTCCTCCTCGGCCTTGGCCTCATTGAGGCGCCCATCCTGAATCTTCTTCAGCCTTGAAAGCTCGGCCTCGGCCGACGCGATTTTCTTGGCCAGCTTGGCGGAAGACAACTCCGTATCCTTTTCGCGCTGCCTAAAGGGCATTTTTGCAAAGTCCTTGGGCAGATTCAGCTCGGAATGGGCATGCCTAAATGCATCGGCATCGCCTTCCAACTGTTTGCGCGCGGCATTCACCTGATCCACATATTTTTTAAAATCGCCGAACGAAAAGAAGTTTTGTTCCTCGAGAGATTTGGCGTTCAGGTTATTTTCCGCGGTATTGCCCTCATCGACGGTGGCCTGGACCGAGGGAGCGAGGGAGTTTAGCGGTACAAAAGAAAGCTCGGTCAAGACCGAAGGCCAAACGCGGACGGCATTTAATTGGGGGCCGAGGACGGGGCGATAGAAGACACTGGGGGATTTATTAGCGATTAAGCGGGTACGGAGCAGGGAACGTTCTTTATCGTCTTTTAGTTCATTGACCTGAGTGAGGACCTCGGCGCATTTGGCATTGAGTTTAGCGTCGGTGATTTCGGCCTCGATTTCGGCCTCGAAGATATCCTCGCGGAGGGTTTCGGCCTTGGCTTGCAGGGATTTTCCTTGCTGGACGAGGCCGGCGAAGATGGCCAAGTGGGAAGCCAGATGGCCAGTTTTGCTTAGGTATTTGTACGTGTAAACGACTTCATGAAGGACATCGATTAAGGAATGATCGACGGTGAGTGTGGGAGCCATGCTCTCCTCCTAGGAAGTTGAACGTGAACAGCGTGCCGCATGCCAGATAAAAAACAGCATGCGGGGAGGAAGGTTTCACGCTTGAAATGAGGTGTCAAGAGAAAAAAAATGAGGCGAGGAAAATTTAGCATAGAATGTTCGAGTGGGAGCAGCGAGGAAGAACCAAATGGGTTGGGTGCGTTTTGCCGGTTTCGTGGCAATGCTTCTGCTGTTGGCCGTCGGCGCGTGCAGCGATGTGGGCGGGTCGTTATTTATCGGTCAAGTACCGCTGCCCGAGGGCGATCTTTTCATAGGATGCCCAAAGCTGGATGACACGAAAGGGCTGCCCGATGTCGCGAATGGCGCGACGACTGAGGGAGGTGCCAGCCACTTCTTGTTCTCGGTGTCAAGTGTTGGTGAGGCCAACCTAAGCGTGCCAATTGCGGTGCCCCCCGGGCGGGCTGGGATGGAGCCAGCCATTTCCGTCACCTATTCGAGCGCGGGCGATGAAGGGTATTTGGGGCTTGGATTTTCGCTGAGCGGCTTTTCGTCCATCACCCGATGCCCGAAGAATTTAGCGGATGATGGAGAGATCGATCCGGTTCAGGACAATGCAAGTGATGCGCTGTGCATGGACGGAGCGCGGCTTGTGGAAGTGGCGCCCAACGAATACCGAACGGTGCCAGACACTTTTGCAAGGATCGTTGCAAGCTCCAATGCGAGTGGGCCACAGTCGTTCACCGTTCATACAAAGTCGGGTTTGGTGTATGAATATGCGAGCGAGAGCAGCGCCAAAGTCTTTGTCAACAAAAATGTGATTCGCACCTGGCTGGTCTCAACCATCAGCGATCGGCATGGGAATGCGATTCGGTTCAAATACATCAACGATCGCGATCCGGTGCACTTTCACACGAGGGAATTTGCACCTCAGCGAATTGACTACACGGATCATCCCGATGCGCCTGCGAGCCGAAGTGTTCAGTTTGTGTATCAAGCGCAAGCGCCGAGAGAAGTCTTTGCCCGGGGGATGAAGCTTCAGCGTTCGCTGCAACTGGACAAGATTCAAACGTTTGTCAACTCAAATTCGCTTGTCCGAGAGTATCGATTTTCATACAGCCCATCGCCCAATACGCAGCGCAGGCTCTTGGAATCCATTCAAGAATGCGCAGCCGATCAAGCCTGCAAACCGGCAACGCGATTTACCTATCATCATGGCCAGCAGGGAACGGGTTTTGAAGAGCTAAACACCAATCTTCCC
>CAZICM010000063.1:0-55724 GCA_964537685.1 uncultured Polyangiaceae bacterium | reverse complement strand
CGCTGGATGCCAAAGGCAATCCGGTGCTGGGGAAGCTAAAGCAGCAGGCGTTTGAAAATGGCAGGCAAGAAGGCGAAGAAGAAGGACTCCTTCGAGGCAGAAATGAAGGGGAAGCCGAGGGTCGGCGAAAGGCCCATCAGGCGGTCCTGCTGATGCTGCTGGAGGCGAAGTTTAAAACAGTGTCTCCGGTGCTGAAAGAACGCATTCTCTCCGCGGACAGCGAACAGCTTCAGGCGTGGATTGCAAAGGTGCTCCCCGCCTCCTCGGTAAATGCTGTGTTCGATTAGATCTCCATCGATAGGTCGATTCCCATGCCCCATTCCGAATTGAGCGATCATCTCTATCCCGGCCTTGTCTTCTCTGATGCTCCCAGAAATGTCTACTGGGAAATGACCATCGCCTGCGATCTCGCCTGTGAACATTGTAGGGCGAATGCCCTGCAAGAACGCGATCCTCTGGAGCTCAATACCGACGAGGCCAAACAACTTCTTCGCGATATCCATTCAATGGGAAGCCTCCTCGTGCTGACCGGCGGCGATCCGCTCAAGCGTCCCGATCTTTTTGATTTAATTGAATATGGCCGCTCTTTGCCTCTGCATATCGCGGTCACGCCCGCTGTTACCCCCAGGCTGACCAAAGACGCCGTTCAGCGCTTCGCTACTCTTTCTGTCAATGCTATGGGCCTGAGTATCGATGGGCCCAATGCCGAGATTCACGATGGATTTCGAAATGTCCCGGGAACCTTCGAGCGTTCGATGCAGGCTCTCGCTTGGGCCAGGGAATATAATGTGGATGTGCAGGTCAACACCACCATTACAGCCAAGACGCTCCCTTATATTCCCGCGCTCTATGAGCTTCTGTCTCAAAATGCCTCGCCGCCCGTGAAGCGCTGGAGCTTGTTTTTGCTGGTTCCGATGGGGCGGGGGATTGACTTGGGTGTGCCCACCCCTCAGCAAATCGAGACTTTTTTTGAATGGGTCTATCAGATTTCCGAACAAGCGCCTTTCCGCGTTGGCACCACCGAGGCGCCTCATTATCGGCGCTATTGGATTGAGCGCAAGCTGGCTTCAGGTGTGCCATTGGCCGCCGTGAAGGCCAGAGCCAAGGCCATGGCCTTTGGAATTCGCGATGGGAATGGGGTCGTTTTTGTGTCACACCGGGGCGATGTCTATCCCGCGGGCTTTTTGCCCTATCCGTTGCTGGGAAATGTGCGCGAGCGTCCTTTGGGGGAGATCTATCGGGACCATCCAGCCTTAAAAGAGCTTCGCGATCCAAACCAATTTCATGGACGCTGTGGGCGCTGTGAATATAAATGGGCCTGCGGCGGTTCGCGTGCCAGGGCTTTTGGTATGACGGGCGATTCGCTGGGAGAAGATCCGCTGTGTGCCTATCAGCCCGGCGCGGCTTGACTCTGTTTTTGCATTTTTTTTAGGACGCTCGGCAGCGCCAACACCACAATCGCTCCCGTCATCAGCACAACCCCAATCCATTCCGACCAGGCCATCGGCTTGCTCCGGCCCAAGTACCATAATCCAAGCGATGCCAACACCCCCGCGATCACGCTCGAGGCCCGATTCACTGGCACACAAAAGGTATTCTCCCGCCCATCCAATAAAATAAGTCCACCAAATACTCCCGTCCCCTGGGATAAGAGTCCAACCAAAAAAGAACCAGTCACTCCCCCGCTCGCCCAAATATCGGTAAATCCACGCCGCACTTCATCGGCGATCTTGCCCGTTCCCAGAAATGCGAACAGCGCAAGCGCCGTCACAATCGCCGGCGTGGCCACCATTTGCTCTTCCACAAAATAGCGGATGGTCGTCTCCCGGTCATTGGACTTGGCCAGGCGGCTCATAAAGCGAAGCCGTATAAAATACGAAGTTAGATAGATGGCTACGTCCGCCGCGGCCACCAGCGTTAAGGCATAATTGGTGGTCTCGAGAAAAGCCGTCGTCAGCGCGCATAGGCTAAGCCCCAGCGCCGTCCAGGAAAACCACTTCACTTTTCGCCGGCTCACAAAATCGACAATAGGCGCAAGAATCAATACTCCGCCCCGCATCAGCAGCATCATAAAGACAATCGATACGCCGCTAAAGGTATAGGCCAGCGTGGTCGTTCCAATAATGGCGGCCGTCGTCAAGCCCGATAAAAATGTCCATCGGCTGGGGCAGGGCAGGCTAATTCCAAACAAAGACCGGTGGCCGGCGTGCCGCCACCAGCGCTTGACGCTCAAAAATACAAACATGGCGATGAGCGATGCAATTGTCGATAAGGGCAACAGCTCAAATCCCGATATCTTTCTCTCCATCCCGGGCAGGCTGCCCTGCGATATCATTTTGGTGAGCGCGCTATAGGGCGCATAACATATAAAATATCCAAAGGCGTAGAGCCAAATACTGTGATCGTTATGCGTGTGATTTTGGCTCATTGGGTTTCTAAAGGCTTAGGTAGCGGTTTCTATCTTTTCATCGGCAATGGAAAGCGCCGCGTCAAGGGCCGCAATGCCTTCATCCATTTGCTCCTCGGTGATAATCAAAGGCGGCGCAATCACCATATGGCTTACCCAGCTTAAAACAGATACCCCGCGCTTCATCATTTCTGCGCCCACCGCATCGATCACCGTCGGTCTCCGGGCCGCTTTGTCTTGAGGTGTATTAAAAGGTTCGCGCGTCTTTTGGTTTTTAACGATTTCTACAGCCCAAAAGAGCCCCAGACCCCGCACGTCGCCCACCGATGGATGCTTTTGAGCAAGGGCTTTTAGCTTTTGGCCCATCACTTCGCCCAACTTGGTGACGTTCTCCATGATATTTAAACGCCGGTATTCATCGATTGCAGCGATGGCCGGAGCCAAGGTGATCGGATGGGCTTCATAGGTATGCCCATGCGCAAAGAAGTTATCTTCAAAATGATCGGCAATGGCGCGCGTCGTCGCCACCACCCCCAGCGGCACCGCCGCATTGGTTACACCCTTCGCCGTCGTTAGAATATCCGGCTGAATCCCATAATGCTCACACGCAAACCATTTGCCTGTGCGGCCCCAGCCCGTCATCACTTCGTCGATTATCAATAAAACACCCCGCTTTTTAGCGTGCTCCGCAAGCCGCGGAAGATATTCGGGAGGAGGTACAAGCACGCCGTTCGTTCCTACGATGGGCTCAATCAAAATAGCCGCCACATTTTCATCGTGGTCGATCATGTAGGCGAGATAATCGGCGCAGGCGATATCGCATTGAGGATAAGCGCGGCCCAGCGGACACCGATAACAATTGACTTCAGGTCCAAAAATAACGCCCGGGATCTTTCCCGTGGGCTCAATAAACCAGCGGCGCAGATCGCCCGTGGCCGCCACCGAGCCCGCCGTCGAGCCGTGATACGACGTATATCGGGCGAGAATCTTGTGTTTGCCCGTGTAGAGCCTCGCGATTTTAATCGCCGCTTCATTGGCTTCTGTGCCCGATGTCGCAAAGAAAAACTTGTCGAGCCCGGACGGCATCACTTCAAGCAGCTTCAGCGCCGCTTTCGCCCGGATATCACAGGTGTGCGATGGGCCGATAAACGCAAGTTCCCGCGCCTGAGCGCAGATGGCGTCGATCACCGCCTGGTTTTGATGACCCAGGTTCGAACACACAAGCTGCGACGAAAAATCCAAATAGCGCTTGCCCGAGGCGTCCCAAAAATAAACGCCCTCGGCGCGCGTCACATGAAGCGGTTTCCAGCCTCGCTGAGCGCGCCATGTGCCATAGGTGTGTTTTGCCGTCGTGAGTGAGACATCGATTTCGTCCGCCATGGGCGCGCATGGTAATGGCGAACCGATACAGCGGTTGAAAATTCTTCGCTCGTTGGCGATGCTTTCGATCTATGCGGCCGGATGGGCAAGCGATTGCGCCGAATTGGCCTCGATTCGAAGCTGACGGCGATGCCATATATACACCATCAAGGTGGCCGATGCCGCTATCAGCGAAGGCGTCAGGCCCCCGGGCAACGCCAACAAAAGCGCTCCAATCACGCCACATCCAATAAAGACCTTCCGTTCCGTTGCGTTAGGCTTCATTCCCTTAGGATCTCTAATTTCAAGCCCGCGTCAATCTTTGTCCTAAGCCCCCGGCGCAAATGGTGTTTTATCGCCACGAATATCCCAACCCCTTGCGACCATGAGCTCTTCCGAAGCCTCTTCCGCTCCTTCTCCCGCGCCCGCCGCGCCCGCCGCGTCTCCCGCGCCAGCTCCCAAAGAATCGTTTTGGGGCATCATCCGCGATGTCTACCTGAGCTTCGATCGCAGAACCTTGGGTTTTGCCCGCATTATGCTGGGCTTTTTGCTGGTGATGGATCTGATCCGGCGCACGCCCGATTGGGTGGATGTGTTCTCCACCGAGGGTGTGCTGCCCAATCATGTGAATTTGCTCCGGCCTCAGGGCGGCGGGAATTTTTCGATCGTCAATGCATTCTCAACACCCGGCGAATTATGGGTTTTGTGGGCGGTTGAGCTCTTCTGTTTTCTGGGCCTGCTCGTCGGCTATCGCACGCGCGTCTTTCAAATTCTCTCGCTCATTTTTGTCACGTCCAACAACGGCCGCGTGCTTCTGTTCGAGAACGGCGGCTATGTCGTTCAGAACCTGCTTCTTCTGTGGACATGCTTCTTGCCCATGGGCGATCGCTTCTCGCTCGATGCGATGCTCGAATCCATGCGCAGGAAGCGCGAAACCACCGAAGACGAACTCAACGATCGATCCAACCTGATCGACCGCCGCAAACTCGAGCCTTTCATTAGCTTCGTCGGGCTCGTGATTATGCTGCAAATCGCGGCGATCTATTACTTCAACGTCGTCCACAAAACCGGCCCGGCGTGGAAGAACGGAACCGCCGTTCACTACGTGCTCTACGTCGATCGGATGATCACGCCGCTGATCGCCGATATCCGGCATTTGTCGCCTCCTTGGCTTATTATTTTTCTCACCAAGTTTGTTTTGTTTGCCGAGGCTGCCATTCCCATATGCCTTCTTTCACCGCTTGGCCGCACCTGGGCTCGCCGCATCACCATCGTCTTGATGAATACGCTGCACCTAGGTTTCGGCTCGTTCTTCGTGCTGGGCCCCTTCGCTTGGTCGGCCTGCGTGTTCTCAACCCTCTTGTTCACCACCGACGATTGGGAACTCGCCATCCGCACCATGTGGCGCTCTCACCGCGCGCGCACCGTGCTCTACAATCCCAAATCGGCCGCGCAGTTTTGGGCATGCAGGCTTCTCGCCCGCATGGATCGCTTTGAGCTTCTGTATTTTTGCGCCGACGAATCTCAAACCCAAGGACTTGCGATCGAAGATCCAAACGATCCAAACAAAATCATTTCAGGCTCGCTCGCACTGTCGGGCATCATCGCCGCGCTTCCGCTGGGGCCGGCTATCGCATGGACGTTTAGGCTGCCCATTGTGCGCCCGATCGCCGATGCATTGACGCAGCGCTGGGATATTGCGCGCACCTTTGGAATGCGCCTTCCGCGCAAAGGCTCCGAAGAACAAGAGCCCTCGCCGCTCCGCAGATGGATGAGAAAACCGGCGATGGTGCTCCGCGAACTCATCGTGATCGCCATGTTTGCAGGAGCGGTCAATCAAGCCTTAACCGAACTCTGGGTCGTGAACCGCCGCTACAAAGTCCCTCAGCCCGAAGCGCTTCGCCTGCTCTCTCACAAGCTTCGTTTTCTGCAGGGCTGGTTTATGTTTTCGCCGAACCCGGTGATGGACGATGGAACGATTGTCGTCGATGCGATCACCGTGGATGGCCGGCATATCGATCCATTTACAGGCAAAGAGCCTTTTTGGGATCTCAGCCATGTCAAAAGCCTGGGCCTCAATCAAATCTGGTGCGACTACTTTAACCGCATGCATTTATCGCAGAACGCGCCTTTCCGCGATGCGATGAAGGAATACATGCTGCGCCTGCCCGAACGCACAGGACGCCCTGAAGACACAATTGTCTCGGGCGAAGTGTATTGGGTGCAGGATCTCAATCCCAAATGGCGAGAGACCCAGTCGTACAAATACGAAAAACAAAAGCTCTTCTCGTTCGACAATCCCAAAGCCAAAGCCCGCGCGCAAAACCCTTAAAATAAAGCCATTTAAGAATTTTTTCGGACGCGCCCAAGATCCCTGTTGACATCGCGCCGGGGAAAAGTACATTGCGCCCCACTGACATCTCGGGCGTGTAGCTCAGCTGGGAGAGCGCTAGAATCGCACTCTAGAGGTCAGGGGTTCGATCCCCCTCACGTCCACTCAAATCGGTTTTTATTCAGCTCACAACTTATCGCCGGACTCCCCGGACATGCGCATTGCCATCGTTGGATGCGGTTATGTGGCCGACTTCTACCTGGCCACGCTCGCCAATTATCCAAGCCTCGAACTCGTAGGCGCCTTCGATCGCAATCCCCTCCGCGCCGATCCATTTTCTCAATACCATCGAATTTATAAATACAATCGAATTGACGACCTGCTCGCGGATTCCCGTGTGGAGCTGGTGCTCAATTTAACGAATCCCCGCAGTCATTTTGAAGTATCGCGGGCGTCATTATTGGCCGGCAAGCATGTTTATTCGGAAAAGCCTTTGGCCATGACGATGGACGAAGCGCGCGAACTGGTGCGCATCGCCGATGAACGCGGCCTGTATCTATCGGCGGCGCCCTGCAATGTGCTCGGCGAGAGCGCTCAAACCCTATGGAAAGCCCTGCGATCGGGACATATTGGCCAGCCCCGCCTCGTGTACGCCGAAGTCGACGATGGGATGATTTTCAAAACCCATTTCCGCAAATGGATCAGCGATTCAGGGGCGCCGTGGCCCTACAAAGACGAATTTGAAATCGGCTGCACGATGGAGCACGCGGGCTATGCGCTGACTTGGCTATGCGCCTTTTTCGGCCCCGCCAAAACCATTCAATCGTTTGCGGCTTGTCTCGTGCCCGACAAAGTTCCAGGCGAAGACCTCAACCGCATCTCCGCCGATTTTTCATCCGCTTGTATTGAATACCATTCCGGCGTGGTCGCCCGCATCACATGCAGCTTAATTGCCGCGCACGATCATCGTTTCCGCATCATCGGCGACGAAGGCGTTCTCGAAACCGAAGACACCTGGAACTACGGCTCGCCTGTGTACATTCGCCGGGATTCATCGCCGCTGCACCAGCGGATTAGCCGCCATCGCTTTTTGGCGAAGCTATCCGCGCTGGTCAAACAAAAAGTCCCCCTCATCCGCAAGCCAGCCTTTCAGCATCGCTCGCGGGGAGGCGGATTCATGGATTTTGCGCGCGGCCCCGCGGAGCTTGCCCAAGCCGTTCTGGAAGGCCGTCCCTGCCGTTTATCCTCGAGCTTTGCGCTGCACGTCACCGAATTGGTCCTCGCCATGGAAGCGCTTCAACAAAGCGGCGGCGGACAGCATCACGTTCAAACGAGCTTCGATCCCATGCCGCCCATGCCTTGGGCGATGGATCAACACCAATGAATTTTCCTGAAATTCGATGGGGAATTCTCGGTACGGGACAAATCGCATCCCAATTTGTGGAAGGGCTGCTTCAAACGCCTGGGGCGCGCGTGACTGGCGTGGGATCGCGCTCGGCCGAAAAAGCCCGGGCTTTTGCCGGGCGCTACGGTATTGCCAAAGCGTTTGGATCCTATGAAGAGCTCGCGGGCGCGCGGGATGTGGATATCTGTTATATCGCCACGCCCAATTCGCTGCATGCCGAACATAGCCTGCTGGCGTTAAACGCCGATAAAGCGGTTTTATGCGAAAAGCCCTTTGCGCTGAATGCGGAGCAAGGCCGTTTGGTAATAGAAACGGCGCAAAAGCGCGGCCTTTTTTGTATGGAAGCGATGTGGATGCGCTGTTTACCCGCATTTATCGGATTGCGCGCGCTTGTTGAAGGAGGAGAGATTGGCGAGCCTCAAATGATATCGGCCAATCTCGGCATGCGCATTGCTGGCGGACCGGATCACCGGGTCTACAATCCGGCGCTGGGCGGAGGGGCTTTGCTGGATTTAGGTATCTATACGATATCCTTTGCGCAGGCTTTTTTTGGAAAGCCCATATCGGTACAGGGCTCGGCGGATATAGGCAAAACAGGCGTCGACGAACAATCGGCGGGTATTCTGCTTCACGAGCGCGGCCGAATATCTACGCTTTCATGCAGCATAAAGCATGAAATGCCATCGGATGCGCTGGTCATGGGCGATCGGGGATGGATACGGGTCCACGCGCCGCTCTATCGTTTTTCGGTATTGACGGTGGTGAAGGGAAGGGAAGTGGGGCCGGGTACGAATTCGCCGGCAGGATCGATGGGCGGACTGGATAGGATTAAACGCTGGGCATCCAAAATAGAGCCTTATCTACCTATGCGGGAGATTGTTCGCTATGCGCGGGGAGCGCAGCGGCGCGGCGTTTTTCCATATATAGGCAATGGTTATACGCATGAGGCGCGGGAGGCGATGAGATGTATCTGCGCGGGGGAGCGGGAAAGTCCGCTGATAAGCTGGCAAGATACCTTGGATGGACTTGAGACGATGGATAGGCTTCGGGTGGGGTGGAGCCGATAGCAGAAGCCGGGTTTCCTAGAGAGCACGGCGTGAATGCCCCTCTATAAAAGCCGCGTCCAAACCCGCCAAAAATGCCCGCCCCGCCTCCTCGGTGGAAAAGAACTCCAGCGGTACATCAAAGCGATGTAAGAACTGCGCCGCCCGAACAAAGAGCTTTAGCAGCACACGCGCTTGAAAGCCCGCCCGGATAATTGCAACACCGTTCGGCCGGTTCGCATTGCTAATGTGCTTGGAGGCCCATGTCCGGCCTTCGGGATCTTGCTGCGCATTGTGCACCGCATCCAGAAGAATATACACCCTTCCGTGCTCCTGTTTGATCCACTGTAGATGAGAAAACAATTCTTGATTGTCCCTTAGCATGATTACGCCTTCTGGACGGAAGACAAGCAGCGGACCTTCCTGTTGCGTCCAATGCGTGCCAATATGAAAGGGTGCGTTCGTGGAATTTAGCGTCATAGGCACTTCTTTACTCTTTCGTCCTTCCGTACGATCCCTGGCTTGAGATCTTCCTCCGAAGCAACTCCTCCAGCAAAATCAGCGCAAACTTTGGGTCCCGCACCAAATAGCGCCTCCATAAACGCCTGGGCTCTTTGCCCAAACGGTACAGCCACTCCAGCCCCGCATTCGATACCCATGGAGGCGCCCTCGGTATGGTGCCCGCTATAAAATCCAATCCCGCCCCGATACCCACCGATACCGCGGGAGCTATCTGATCTTTATAGCGGTATACAAAAATTTCCTGCTTGGGCGAACCCAGCGCCATCAGCACAATATCGGGTTTCGCCGCCCGAATCCGATCAAGAATAGGCAGATGCGCATCCGCCGGCGCGCTGATATCCACATAAGGCGAATCCATCCCCACAATCTGCAGGCCGGGAATTTGCCCGCAAAGCTTCTGTTTGGCCAGTGCGGCGACCTCCGCCTTCGTACCCAGCAAATAAACCCGAAACCCGCATTGAGCCGCTTTTCGCATCAGCGGCTCGATTAAATCCGAACCCGATATCTTTTGAGGCAGGCGCGGCCCTATCAGATGCGATGCCCAGAGAATAGGCATGCCATCCGCCAACACCAAATCCGCATGCTGATACGATGCCTTAAACTCCCGGTTGGACTGAAATTCAACAATATGATCGACATTGGGCGTCACCACATAGCCGCCCTTGCCCAGACGAACAAGTTTTTCGATTTGATCGATCGCTTGCTCGAAGGTAATGGAGTGAATTGATACGCCGCCTATACAAAATATGCCCATTGACATCGTTGAGTGAGGGATATTACTTGGTGTCGAGCTTGGCTTCAACCACGGTGATTGAAAAAGGAGGCAGCGTGCCAAAGGACAGATTGTTGCCCTCGGGAGCGATTCCTTCCGCAGGCTTTAATCCATCCGATTCGCCTGTATATTGAAACGCTCGCTGGGATACTGTTTTCTTGCATCCATTCATATTCACTTTGGTATGGAGCGGCCTATCGCGCGTAAGGTTCAGGGCAATGGCGACCATTTTACCCGACGCTTCGTCCCGCGACACAAAGAGCGAGGCTTCCTGGCTTCCTTTCGATGGAACATAATAATCTAAAAAGCGGCCGCCTTGCCCATCATAGTTACGGTAAGCCCGGAAGGCCCAGTACACAGGCGAGCTATCCGTTGGAAACATCCACATAAAGGCCGAAAATACACCGTATTCGGCAAAGCGCCCAAGCGCTTCCGCTTCTGCGATGGCGCCGCTGATATGTTTATCGCCTCCAAAATTGTATTCGCCGATTTGTATCAGCCGCCCTGGATAGTTTTCATCGATCCATGCTTGAAGCCTGGGCAATAGCTTAACCGGTTCGGCAATCCAAGATTCATCCACATAGGAAGGATCCCATAGCGCCCTTGTGCTTCGCACACGCTTTTCCGCATCCTGGGGCGATATCTCTCCCGTTTGGCTTTCATTGATCGATGTCTGAGGATAGAAATGCACATCCACCGCATCCAAGATTTTTGTCCCTGTCTTTTTTTCGTGCTCGCTTAGCTTCTTTAAATAATAGGCCAAGAGCGGCACATCGCCGTGGGCCAGCCGGTCGGCATTCTTGGCCGAGCCCGTTCCTGCGTCTTTTGCCGAATAAAAGTACGCCGACCATCCCCATAGCGCCGGTCCAGCAATATATGCGCCCGGATCGGCTTCCCGAATCGCCGTTCCATAGCGGATTGTCCGGTCCAAAAGCTCATCATAGCCTGTTGGCTCGGGATGCACATCGCGGTGCGTCGTGTTCCATAGCATCGGCTCGCAGTCGAGAATATAAATATTACGCCGGTTTCTGCCCTGTTCCGCCGAGGCGATCGAGCTGACCCATTCCTTGATAAACGAAGGAGGCGCCGGAATACTCGTCCGCTGAGGATCGGCCCGAATCAAAGAGCCATCCATTCTCGTTCCATTGCCGGCATCCTTGCGATAGGGATCGGCGGCCTTCTGAGGGCCATACTCGGCTACCGGAAATGAATAAGATGTTGTATCCTTGGCCACCCATCCGATAATCGGTAATGTCAGCGCCGTCTGCACACCCCGCTCATGATTCTCATTCAAATAGTCCATATAGCTATACATCGGGTCCTCGGCATAGTTGATATTCTCAAAATACCAATCGGCCGCGGTATTCCAAGCATGGCCCACCTTCCAATTAAAGCGCGTGCTTGCATTGCCTCCCCAGCGGCGCGCCGATGGGCTGAGCTTCCATTTATAGCTATCTTTGGGATTGGCGTTTTTCGAAGGTGAATAGGCTATGCCATAAATATAGGGGCTAATCTTCTTGGCCTGGGCCCCGCAGTCCACATAAAACTCGGCGTTTTTCGCAGCCTGAATCACTTGCTTGGCCTTGGTAAACATAATCTTATCGATCAGCACCTCCGCCGGCCCTACTTCTTTGTTGGGCATAAACATAATCCGGTCAAACGATAAAACATTGGGATTGAGCGCGCTAACCGGAAGAATAACCTCCGAATAGCCATCGGGAAGCTCTTTTCTGCGGGTTTTGGTAATCAATATCCTAGGAAAGCGCTCCCGCTCCTTTTCTTGCGCCGATGCAAGCTGAACCTGAAAGAAATCGCCGAACTCCTTGGGCGCCTTAAAGCGGAAGGTCAGCAGTTCGAAATTGCTGATCAGCCCAGGATGCGCGATAATAAAACCTCCCCAATTGGCCATTTTTACCCGAACAGGCCCCTGGCCAACCGTTCTTTCGCCCCATCCAAAATCATACCAGCCATCGCCCAGCTTGCCATCGTAAGCCGTTACCGCAATATCATGGGGATCGACTTTTAATTTAAGCCAATCGCTTTCCTTGATATCCGGCAGCGTTCGCTCGCTATCCTGCGTCTGACATGTCGTTCCCATCAGAAACAAAGGAAAGGCACATAGCAAAAAAGCCCGCAGCGCCGCATGGGTCCGCCATAACAACATACGCCCCTTGCCGCTTCGCTTCATGATTCACCTTCAGGCTGGGGTACGTCTCCCCGCTTCTTGCGGGGCTCTATGGAAATAGGCCCCGATCGCACCAGCGAATTCGGTGGAACCGATCGATCGACCACCGCGCCCGCCATGATTTTTGTGCCCGCCCCAATGGTAATAGGCCCCAAAAGCGTCGCGCCCGGCCCCACCCGCACATTCTCCTCCAGCGTCGGCGCCCCTGTCTTCCCCGTTTCGGGATCGACCCCGTCGCCAAGCGTAACATGCTGAAATACAATGGATTTCGCTCCTATGGTCGCCGCTGGGCTTATCGCCAGCCCCATACCGTGAATCAAGACCACGCCGGGCTCAATCTTGGTCTTCCAATGAATATCCGAACCATAGAGATGCCGTATCATCCTCGCCGTAATCTTGGGCAGCAAAGGAATACCCGCTTCATCCAGGCATTGCATCAGCCTCACCGCCGCCATCATTTGAAGTCCTATGCGCTGAGTCAAATCGCCCGCAAGCGAATGCTCTCCCCGGTCTCGGGAAAAATACTTCTGATCATAGCGGTGAAGCATATCGCGATCGGCCTTCACCAATACTCCAAGATGCTGGAGCGCTTCCTGGGCACGCTTTATTTTGCCGAGCATTACTTTCGCTTCTCCTCTCTCAGCGCAAAACTGCCAATAAACTTTTCCCGGCCTATATCTTCGATAATACGGTTCGCGTCCTTCATCGCCGTGCGCCCCATCTTCAGGCATAGCAAACAGCCATCCGTCGCCTGCGCAACACTGAGGCACGGCGGTTTTTCCGTAACAAGCCCAAGCGCAACAATTACCGTCTGCGCCGATTCCCGGTATGTCTTCAACTGATCCATCACAAAACTCAGCTCATCCAACTGAAGATCGACCGCATCGATGACAATAATAGGCTTCTCCAGATGGCGCTGCCCGACCACCGCCAGCACCTGCGCCATCCTCACCATCGGCGCATTGGGAAAACTCGGCACAATCGATAGCGAACGCCAGGAACGCCTCAGCGAAGAAAGCCATAAACGCTGCCACGCCGGATCATCCGCCGGATCTGTGCCGTTATGGCCTTCCACTTTCTTAAATGAAAAAAACTCTCCCTTGGACTCCGGTTTTGAGGTAAGCACCGTACTCGCATCGGGCGATTTAAGGGATTCCCCCGATGAGTTCATGGCTTTTAGCCGGGAAGCGAAATGGGACGCTTGAGATTGATCGGTCGTCACAAGGCTATATCCTTTGAGCAAGCATTCCACGTTCCAAGGGAGCGGCGGACGGATGGCGCCTGCATTTTCGCGCATGCCCCGGGGTGCGCGCCCAAAACCCTTGCCAAGGGCGCCCCTAGGTGCGCAATCGCTGCGCTTCCTCTGCATACAATGCGCGGTGTGGCAGGTGCAAGCTCTATGATCGGCGTTGGGCGGATTGGTGAAGCTTTTGCTTGAGGACCGGACATGAACACGGAAAGCAGCGGCCCTACAGGACAAGGGCAAGCGGGGACGGCCCAGCCCGGAGCGCCGGCCGGCAATCGAAGCTATGCGCTGATCACGCCGAGCTATTATGTTGACGTTGAGCGCTGCCGCCTGCTCGTCGAAAGCACCGAAGCCTTTCTCCCGCCGGAAGTCAAGCATTATATTGTTGTCGATCAGGCCGATAAAAAACTCTTTGCGCCCCTGGCCTCGCGCCGCACTCAACTTCTTATCAAACAAGATATACTTCCCTATTGGCTCTTTCAAATTCCTTTTGCGAGGCGCTATTGGCTCAGCCTGCGCAGCCTTCCCGTACGGGGCTGGATTGTTCAGCAGCTTGTCAAGCTCAGTATGAATCTTGCTATACCTGAAGACGTATTTATTTATGCGGATTCGGCGCTTGTATTTATAAAACCATTTCAGCCCCAGGCGCGCGTGCGCTATGGGTTGGAACCGCTCTTCCGGGAGCCCGATGCGCCCATAACAGCCAAGAGCCGTTCCCGCCTGCACAATATAATTTATTATCTGCGCAATCTAAGCAGCCGGGGCGATTGGCTGTCGACAGCCGTATCGGTTTTGGATGTAAAGGGAAATCCCCGGCTGGACTCCGCCTATGTTGAATCGCTGGTGACATGGCGCCGGGATACGCTTCACAAACTGCACGAGCATATCGAAGCCGTGCATGGGCGGCCTTGGATTGAAGTCTTATGCCGGGAGCTCTTTTTCAGCGAATATGTGCTATACGGCATCTTTTGCGAACATATTCTGGGCATAGAACAAGCCGGGCATTATCCCACGCCGCTCATGGAGACCCGTTCTTATTGGCATGAAGCCGATTTAAGCGACGAAGAGCTCATCCGTATGCGCGACTCCCTCGAACCCCATGAAGTCGCCGTCATGATCAATGAAAAATCCAAAATACCTCCATCACTTATCCGCAAAGTGTTTATAGAAACCCTGCGCGGGACTGGGAAATAAGAGATGCAGAGAGCGGTCTGCGCCCTTCTCTTTTTTGCCTTGGTGGCCGAGGGGCAGGACTTCTTTCTTGGGCATTGGAATTCGCCGATGAAGTATGCGGCGGATATCTTGTTTTTTCCGGTGCCCGGCCTTCGTTTTCCGCTGATGCATTTGATATTTGCGCTGATTTTGGTGATTGTCGGCAGCTCGCCCAAGCCTCAGTGGGCAAAGCGGGTATTGCCTGTTGACCGCGGATTAAGGCTGGCCTTGTTCACCTGTATATTCATGTATATATGGGGCCTGGCGCGGGGCGGCGACTTTAAAATTGCCATGTTTCAAACCCATTGGTTTGTCATGATGCATATAATGGCGCTGGCCATAGCGGGTATTTTCCGCACGACAGCCGACTATTCACTGCTGGGCAAGGTTATCCTGGCGGCGGCCGCATACCGATCGCTGATGGCCATCTATATTTATTTTACCTTTATACGCACGGGCGCCCTGCTTCACGATCCTCCCAATTATTTAACGACCCACGGCGACTCCATGCTGTTTGTGACGGCCTTTATCTTGGTCGTCAATTATGTGATTGAACTCAAAACCAAGCGGGCGCTGACTTTTGCCCTTCCAATGATCGTACTGTTATTGCTGGCCATACAGTTTAATAACCGCCGCCTGGCCTGGGTAAGCCTGGTTGAAGCCTTGGCGATTGTTTTGGTGGTATTGCCTCCCCCGAAAATGCGCCGCGCTATGATATCGGCTATTTTAGCGCTGCTTCCCATATTGATTATGTATATTGTGATTGGATGGGGAAGGACAGAAAGCATATTCAAACCCGTGCGATCCTTTGCATCGATGCTTGGCTCGACGGAGGACGTATCCTCTGAAATGAGGAACATAGAAAACTATAATTTAATTGTCACCTTCCGGGCCGCGCCTGTGATTGGCTTGGGGTGGGGCCACGGATATATCGAAGAAGTCCGGGCGCTGAGCATAGCCTATATTTTTCCCTGGTACCGGGAAGTGCCGCACAATTCGCTGCTTGGGCTATTGGCCTTCACGGGCGTGGCTGGATTTATGGGTTTATGGCTTCAATTCCCGATGGTTGTATACGCTGGGGCGCGGCTTTACCGGCTGGCGGAGTCACCCATAGCGCGCGTTGTGGGGGGAACGATTATCGCGGCGGTCATAGCGTATGCCAACCAGCTTTATGGAGATATGGGGCTGATTAGCAATACGGTACAGATTCTTGGAGCGGTAGCGATAGCGGCGGCGTGCCGGGTACCGGTATTTGCGGGCGTGTGGCCGGATCAGGATACCCTTGAAGCGTACCGTGCGCGCAAGGCGGCGGAGCGCGAGAGGGGGGCGGGCAGACATGGCTAAACTGATATTGATGTCGATGTTATTTGCGACGGTGCTGGTGCCGATGCTAACGGCGCTGGAAGCGAATCCTGTGCGGGGTATACGGAGGATGACGGTGATCTTCGCGATCTATATTGTGGTATGGGCGGCGGCCTGTGTATATTTGTATCCGCGCTCGTTGTGAGCCGGTTTACTTTCTATCCCTATCCGTCCTAATCCACTGCCCCCCCGTCTTGCCCCGCCCGCTCAGCATCAAAAACACTTTCCATAACACATACGCCGGCGCCCAGGCGAGCGCGAGCAGCCCGCGAATGCCCGATCCCGATAGCACCACGCCCCTCAATACATAGATCAGCAAAAACCCCGCCGTACCTAGCCACGCGCAGGCCCAAACCGTCTTCAAATAGAAATAGGGAGCCAATACAAGCGCCAATACCGTCCCCATTAGCGAAAGAAGTCCCACCGTCGATAGCGGAGGAACCATTAAATCCATCGCCAGATCCAATAAAATCCGATTCGGCCCGCGTATCCCTTTCCATAGCAGCCGAAACCCATGCGCCCCCATCAGCGCTCTTCGCCCTTCCTCCCAGCGCCTCCGCTGTGAACGGGCATTTTGTTCCTGCGCCGCCATATGCCCTTTTACATAAGCTTCATCCACATACGCAATGCGATACCCAGCTTCTCCCAGCGCTATGCCATATTCCAAATCCTCAACGAGCGAATAGGCTTGATAACTCACGTTTCTAAGGGCCTCGCGGGAAAAGGCCATTCCATTGCCCCTTAATCCGCAGGACAGTCCCAGCCGCTCCCTCGCCAGCGAACGCAAATCGTGAAATAAAGCCAGCGCTATCGCCATCAGCCGTGTGCGCCATGTCGCTTCGGTATTCAGTACCGCATAGCGGGCTTGAAGCGCGCTCTCGCCCCGTTCGATTCTTTGCGCAAATGCCGATAATAAATTGGCCGATATAAAGGTATCTGCGTCGATAACCACAACGGCGTGCGATAAATTGTCTTTTTCAATTTGTTCAAAGGCCAGCTTTAGCGCATATCCCTTGCCCCGCCTCTCGCTGTCGGTGCGCCTGATCACATGGCAGCCCGCTTCTCTCGCTTTGCTTTCTGTGCTATCCGTGCAGTTATCGGCCACGACAATAATGCGATAGCGCTCCTTTGGGTAGTCCAGCGCCTGAAGCGCCGCCACCGTATCGCCAATCATCGCTTCTTCATTATGAGCCGGAACGACGATATCAAAGAAGATAGACGGCGCTTGAACGCTTTTACCCGGCGCAGAGGGCCTCGCGGAAAAAAGAGTGAGCACAAAGAGATAACCGCACCATACCGCGGCAGGAAGCCAGAACAGCGCAAAAACAATATCCAGCGCGATCAAGGATCGCCTACCTCGCCCAAAAAAGGTATAGGAAGCTTGCGTCTCGCCTGCCAGCTCTCAATAAAGCGCCGGCTAAATAAATCAGCCGCCGCCGGCCCCGCAACCGCCATCGCTATGCTCATAAAAAATCCCGCAATCAGAATAAGAAGCGTCTTTGGGGATTTGGGTTGGTTTGATACTTCTGCGTCAAATACGATAAGAAAACGGTATTTAAATGCAGCTTCCGCGGTAATCAGTTCGATACGGGCGCTATCCGTGCGGCCCATAATATCGTCGTATTTTTGAACGGCCGAACGCAGCGATGCCCGCGACGCCGTCAATTCTTCGCTTTCGGCCCGGGCGCAGATTTCAGTGGGTATCACGGGCGCCGTTCCAGAAGGCGTAGGCCGCGTGGCGCCGGGCGCGCCGGGCACGGTATGAGCTACCCGAGGCGATGTGGATGTCGCCGCCGATTCAATGCGGCCCATCAGATCGTTGATTTCCTGTTTAAGCTGAGTAACTTCGCGGGGTTCGGCGCTGGCTTCTTTGATTTTGGTTTCTACTTCCACAATCGAAGGATGGGCCGGCGCATAGGTAGCCCGAAGCTCTTCCAACTGCATTCGAAGCGCGGCCAGCCTGCGCTGCCGGGGTTCGTCAAGCTCTCTCAATTGAACGCGTTTTTCTTCAAGCTGTTTGGCCAATTTGGGCTGATCGCCCGAGCTATGAGGCGCCGAGACATATACCCGCTTGGGCTGGGGCGCCGCTCCGGGAACCGGCGTTTGTAGGGCATTGAGCTCTTGCAAACAATTGTCCTCGGCTTTTTGAGCCCGCTCTTGAACTTCCGCAAGCGCCGTGGCTACGGCCTTGTTTTGGGTCTTCGCTTCTTCTTCGAGGATGCGTATGGATTCGTTAATGGCTTCAAGTTCGCGGCTTCTGCGATCTTTTAAAAAATTGCTCTGCGCCGCCATAACAATTTCATAAGCTGTCTGAGGATCTTGCCACTCGGCGGCGATGCGGATGGTATTGGTATCGGTTTCTACCTGAAGCTTCTTTTCAAGCGCTCCCAGGATAGCCCGCTCTTTATCGGCTTCCGATAAGTTGCCAAACAGTCCTTGTACGGCGGAATCTTTAGCGCGGAGAAGCGGCGGCCGGTATTGAATCCACTTTTCACCAAGCTGAATTTGATTGACGATGGCCGTCAGATTGTCGCGCCGGAGAATAAACTCGCGCGCCGAACGAATGGCCTGATCTTCACCGCTCGCCGAGGAGCGGTGAGGATTGCTCAATTGAGCGATAATTGTGCTGGGCTGGGATAAAATTTTGGTTTCTGCCCGGTATACCCTTGGAAGAAAAAATACCGCGCCGATGGTTGCCGCAGCTCCGCAGCCAAACATCGCCAGCGAAAGGCCAAGCCGTCTACGGGGCGCCCTGAGAATAAAGCCAAAAAGCTCTCCAAGCCGGGCATAGTCGAATAGATCCAGCACGTCACCGCTGGGATCGTGAGAAGGCGGCCTGGGCAATGGCCCAATGGATTTCGGGCCGTTTTTATCGGAGGATGTATCGCTCATACCGATTCTTTCCGGGGCGCCCGCCCGCTTCGGACCCCGCCTTTCAATAGCAAGTTGGCCATTACATCATCCAGTTCTTCTTGCGTAAGCGGCCAATTTAAAAAAGCATCCGCTCCGGATTCTTCGGCAAAGGCTACGTCCTCGGGATAGATCTTTTCGCCGAGAATTATAATCCGGGTCTCGTCAAGCTTTGGATCGTTCCTGACGAGCTCGCATAAATCGTAAGCAGAGCCCCGGGGCAGGCGCAGCCCAATCAAGACAATATCAGGGTGCTCCTCCCGAAGCAATCCTTTCGCATGTTCTGTGTCAATGGCCACCGTTACATGAAAATCCTTGGCCTCAAATAGGCGCTGAGCCGATTTGGTCCATACGGGATGATCCGCGACAATGAGCGCATGATGCTGTTGAACGGTATTCATAAGCTATTTCCCCTCATTCTGCCTCCCCAGCATTAAAATCGAATCTCCGGTGCTTCATATAAGACGTTTGAATAGATGAGCCAAGCGCCAAAGGGATTGTCTTGCCCGCGTATACTTTGCCAAGCTCCGCGCAAACCCAGCGTTATCTCGATTCGATTGGCCGGCCGGTATGAGAAAGCCAATTCGCCGCCGAGCGAAGTCAGCGCATTGGGCGTGAGCGGCGGAATGGTTTGGGCCGCGTCGACGCCGCTTCGCAGGGAAAGCGAAGGCGTTGCCCGAAGCGTTGCCAGTATTCCTAGATCCAAGCGCTGATCGAGCGTGGCGCGAACCCGGTCAAGCACTGGAGAAAGGCGGGCCCGGAATAAGCTTTCCAGCCTATATCTAGGTATGGAGGCGCCCAGCGATGCATCGAAGGCTGGATAGAGCACATATTCATGCGGAGCATCCCGGCTTACCCGGTTAATATTGGAACTCACGCCGGCTCCAAGCGAGGCTGTCCAGGTACGGCTCAGGAGATATCGGCCATCGAGGCGGGTATCCAAGGTTGTATAGGAGGCCCCTGTGGAAAAAGCCACATAAGAAAAGGCCGCGGTGCTTTGAAATGAGCTTACCCGGGAAAGCGCATGGCTTATTCCGAGCGATATCCGGGGTCCGAATTGTGAAGGCAAAGACTGTCTTGAAATATCATCGGCGCCTCCGCTTCCGCTCACAGTCGCGTTACCGGAAAAAGCCGTTCTTCGCGATATATTCGATGTCATCGATAGCTCGCTCTGATAAGCCAGTATCGAAATCCGGTCGGCCGAGGGCAAAGTCTGAACCCGGGGCGCGGCCCCGCTTTGCAGCGATTGAGCCAATATCCCGCTAAAGACCATTCCTCCATAGCGGATATCCTGGTTCAGCGAAAGGCGGTATCGCCGATCGAAGAAGGAAACGCCAAAACGCCCGGAATGAAGCAATTCAAGCGTTGTTGCCTCGGAGATAAGATGAAGCGTGAGCTGAGGATAATAAGCCAGATTGAGGTCAAGGCCCGGCCAAGCCAGCGTGGATTGCACCGAAGGCGTTGTTTGAAGATCGATGGCGGCGGGTACGCTGCCCGTTGCATCGGTAAAGCGGAACTCCGTCCTATCGGAAGCATTGAGCGTTCCTTTAAGCGCCAATAGGACGAGAGCGGCCGATAGATTCACTCGGCAACCACCACATCGCCGGTTTGAAGCTGAAATAGCGGGCCTGGACCAACGGCGCGGGTGAGCTTCTCGTAGGAAAAGCGGATACGCAGCAGCGCATCTTCTTGAGCCGCCGATATCACCGGATTGCGCCTTAAGACAAAAATACGATCTGGAACGGCGAATTCTGTTAAGCCTCCCGAGGCGGCCAGCGCATCCAAAACCGTTGCGTTTCTAGGCAGTTCCACACGCCCCGGACGGCTGACCTCGCCCAGCACCGAAACGCCGATCGGCCGGACTTCGGCGATATCGATGGTTACCGAGGGCGCGATAATAAACGATTTTAGCTTCAGCTCTATCTGTTTGGCCAAGGCGCTCGGGGTAAGTCCGGCGGCCTTGATATCGCCGGCCAAAGGAATCGAGATATACCCGTCCGAACCCACCTTGGGATGGCTGGAAGCCGTTTCCTGATTGTATACCCGGATATTCAGCACATCGCCCGGAGCAATGGTGTGGATATTCGATGTTTGGCTTGTAAAATAAGGCTCGTCCAAATTATCGACCCAAACAAAAGTGCTCTTGGTGCCCGCGCATCCAAGGCTTTGAAGGGAGAGAAGGCTTAGCGCACATAGATATGCATAGGATTGGTTCATGGTTGTTTCTCAGCCTGTTTTGCGGGTTCGCGCTTGAGCGCAAGCTTGGCGAGCGAAAGCAGTTCCCTGGGCACGACGGCTCCGCTTAGCACAGCCAGCGCGCAATACAAAGCCAATTCCACGGCCATCGCGGCGATGCCAAGAAAGGCGATTTGGGTGTGGAGCAAGATGATTAGCAAGGCCGCGATCAGGGCTTTAAGCATACGCAGGGCGCTCGCGCGGTTCACCGGGAATTTTGGAAAGCGAACGGCATAGAATGCAATGATAATCAGCTCGGTCAGTACAACGGAAATCCCAATGCCAAAGGCCGCGCCTCCAGGCCCAAAGTGTCTGGCAAAGGGAGGCAATAGCAGATATCCCAGCAGAGGATTGGCCGTAATACCAATGAGCGTCGCTCCCGCGATCCACCAGGTGCGCCCATATTCGTAAAGGCCCGTAGCAAAGAGCATTGAAATATAGGTAAGAATAAAGAGCGCGGCCATGGAGCGAATGCTGAGCGCGGAAGGCGCAAACGAAGCCCCAAAGATCTTTGGCGCCCATAGATCGGCTCCAAGGCCCATCACCAGGCCAATAGGCAGCGCAATCATAAAAACGACTTCGATGGATTGGCTGAGCATGGTGAGCAAGTCTTTTTCGGAGCGGGCCGCGGCCCTCGATAGAGGAGGAAGCAGGGCGGCATTGATAAGCGGGGATAAAAACAAAGCGAGTTTGGCTAAATTCGAAGCCGCTCCATACCAGCCTACTTCGGTATCCCCGGCCATCTTCATCAGCACAACCCGGCTAATCGAACCGTATACCGAGGCTCCAAATTGAGTCAGCGCCAGCGGAAGGCAGGCCATAAGCACGGCGGGAAGTACTTTGGTATCGAAGCGAAGCACAACGCCCACATGCTTCTTCGCCAAATAGAATAAAGCGCTTCCGCGTATCAGCTCGGTCGCCAAAAGAATCGCCGTAACGGCCAGAATTCCCTTGCCCGCGATTAAGATGGCAAAGGCTGCGCCGCCCCATAGAATCTTCACCGCGACATTGATCGCCGCAAGTCCTCCCACTTTAGAAGAAGCCTGAATCAGCGCCGCGGCGTTGTTGCTGGAAATCACGACAATCTGCGCCACGCAATACACAAGCGCCACATCCCGGGCTTCGGGCGGCCGGCCGAGCAGCACCAGAATCAGATAGCAAAGAGCTATCAGCAAAGGCGATAAAAGAAACCGCAGCGCATTGACGCTTCCAAAAAATTCCGATGCATGGGCCGGGCGTATCGCCACTTCCTTCTGGATATAGGTGTCTATCCCAAAATTTAAAATCGCCGTCGCGCCAATCGCAAAACTCTCGGCGAAATCATAAATACCAAAGACTTCAGGCCCAACGCGGTACGGTAAATAGATACGTACCAATAGCGCCACCGACCAGGTGAGCACCAGCGAAAACCCAAGCGTAACCGCATTGCGAACCGCCAGCGCAGACTCGCGCCTCACCGAGTCGGGAGCTGTATCGTTTGGGGATGCCGGATCGGGTGAATTCAAGCCTAGCTCGCCCCTCGGCCGCTGATAACCACTGGAATCGTCTTAAGAAGCAGCACGAAATCGCTGAACAGCGACCAGTGATCGATATAATGCATATCCAGATACATCCATTCTTCAAAGGGAATATTGTTCCGCCCGCTCACCTGCCATTCACAGGTAATGCCCGGCCTCACCGATAGGCGCCTCTTCTGCCAGGGTTCATAGCGGGCTACTTCGCTGGGCAATGCGGGCCTCGGTCCAACCACCGCCATGTCGCCCCGGAGCACATTGAGCAATTGAGGAAGCTCGTCTATGCTGAACTTTCTCATGATATGCCCAACCGCCGTAATCCTCGGATCTCTTTTAATCTTAAAGACAGGCCCGCTCATTTCATTTTGCTCCATCAGCGCGGCCTTCAGTGCTTCGGCGTTCTGTACCATCGACCTGAATTTGAGCATATTGAATTCGCGCCCAAAAATACCCACCCGCCTCTGCCTAAAAAATATGGGTCCATGCGAAGTGACTTTGATTAAAATCGAAAAGATTAAAAAGAGAGGCGATACCAGCACCAGCACCGCCAGCGATACCGCGATATCGAAGAGCCGCTTGAGGCTCATTTGAACAGGTTTGTTTTCATAGGTAATAAAATGAAGATACCCATCCTTTACCGCCCGCTTCTGCCTGGGGCGCGCCCGCTCCATCCTGAAATGCGTAATCGGAAGCGCAAAGGGAAGCCCATACAGTTCGCAGACATGCACCGCTTTCTCTATCGCTTCACCGTGTTTTAACAGCGATGCCGTGATATAAATCTCATCAAAACCCCGCTCCCGGAGAAGGGTATCGAGTTCGTCCACCGTTCCCAAGATCTGGGCGGGTAAGTCTTTATGCGGCTGCTCATCGGCAAAGCGTAAAAATCCAGCGAGCTTTTTGCCAAATTCATCCCTTAGTTCGAGCCCGGTGTAATAGCCCAGCGCTCCGGCTCCAATCAGCAAAATTTCATTGGGCTTCCTTCGCTTCCGCTGATGCCGGAAGTAGGTAAATGCGCTGACGGACAGCGTTCCCACAAGCGATATCGTGTAATAGGTGGGCAGGTGCGAAGGCGTAGCGAGACTGGGCAGCAAATAGCGCATCAGCCATTGCATAAGGCTCGTCGCCAGCACCAAAACGCCCGTCAGGCCAAATTCTCCCGCGATCCCCTGCGCCTTTTGGATATCGTAGTGCCGGAGCATGCGGACAAAGACAAGCCATACCAGCACCGAAAGCACCGATAGAAATAGGCTAACCCGGGGATTCATCTGACCTTCGGCCGCATAGCTCGCCACAACGCACGCCGCGCATAGAATCAGGCAGTCCACGGCGAGCTGCGCCCGTTCCGCAATGCGCGATGCCAGGTAGTGAATATGGGTCAGCATAATCGCCTCTGCCCTCTGCCCTTTATGGTGCGGCTTTGTTCATCCGCTCAATATAGGCACTAATCTTTCCAATGGAGTCCAGGTTATCGGGTATCAAGTCCCGGTCTGGTACGTCGATATTAAAATCGCTTTGAAGGTAAGCTACAATTTCCATGACGCCCGTTGAATCAACAATGCCGCTTTCCAGCAGCGAGGTATCGTCGCCCAGCTTTAGGGTATCGGGTACATAGAAATTCGATTTTATAAACGAACGTACTTTGGCTTGAATCTCTTGAATAGCATCTTCCGTGCTCATGACAGCTCCGTCTTCTTAATTTTTCCTGTGTTGGTTTTAGGCAGTTCAGGCAGGAATACAACATGCTTGGGCACTTTATAGCCTTCCAGCCTGGCTTGGCACTCCCGGATGATATCTTGTTCGCTCATCTGTATATCTTTTTCAAGTACAACAAACGCTTTGGGCGCCTGGCCCAGGATTTCATCAGAAATGCCTATGACTGCTGCTTCCTTCACCCCATGAATTTCAGCCAGCGCGCTTTCCACTTCCTTGGGCGCTACCTTTTCTCCCCGGCATTTAATGATATCGTCCATGCGGCCTACGAAATATAAATAGCCTTCTTCGTCGAGCCTGCAATAGTCTCCGGTATAGAGCACAAATTCGCCGGGCAGCGGCCCCGGTCTTAGCCTTTTGGCCGTCGCCTCGGGCTTTTCCCAATATCCCCGCATTACCGTCGCCCCGCGGATCACCAATTGGCCCACCCGGTTTGGGCCAATAATATTATCGTTTTCATCGACCAGCCAAAGCTGGGTATTGGGAATGGCAACGCCGACGCTTTCCGGCTTTCTATCGATGTCTTCAGGCGGAAGATAGGTGCAGCGCTTGCATTCCGTTAGTCCATACATCGAGTAAATGCGCGCCTTGGGAAAGATATCCCTGAGCATACGTATATGTTTCACCGGCAAGGCCGCCGCGGTATTGGAAACATAGCGGATCGACGATAAGTCGAAATCGGAGAGGGATTTCATTTCGGCCAGAATCGCAAAGATGGTCGGCACGCCTGGAAAGCCCGTGACCTTTTCCTCGGCCACTTTGAGCAGCACTTGAGCCGGATAGGCAAAGGAACGCTCTAAAACCAGCCTCGCGCCCACCTTAAAGGCCATAATCATTTGATATAGGCCATAATCAAAGGACAAGGGAAGCACATTGAGGATGATATCGTCCTCCGCATTGCCCAAATAGGTCGATATCGAAAGCGCCGCCGTGCGCATATTGTGATGGGTAAGCATGACGCCTTTGGGATCGCCCGTGCTTCCCGATGTATAAATAATCGCCGCCAGATCGTTATCGATGCATTGGCGGGGCGGAGCTTCGCTTCCGTCTTCCGCTTCGATGGCCTCATGAAACGAGCGCACATTGGGTAAACCCGAAAGCCTGCCGCTATCCAGCGCTCCCGCAACCAGAATGGTTCTTAAATGCGGGGCATGCTTGGCCGCTTCGGAAAAAATAGGCGTAAGCGAGGCATCGGCGATCAATCCCGCGGCCTTGCAATCGTTCAGCAGATAAGCCAGGCGATCGGTCTTGGTTTGAAAATGAATCATTGAAACGACGGCATTGGCCTTCATTACGCCCCAAAACGAAAGCGCCGCTTCAAAGGTATTGTCCGCATAGACCAGTACCCTATCCCCGCGCTGAATGCCTCCGGCGATAAGCGCTTGGGCGAGGGCATTGGATTTGCGGTCGAGTTCCGCGTAGCTATGGCGCGCATTCCGGCATACCAGGGCAATTTTATCCGGCAGCCTTTGCGCGGAGTCCATTAAAAAATCGTGAAGCAGAGGTATGGCGCTAAGATGGCGGTTCATTGCGGCCTATCCTTTGGTGCTAATAGATCGATCAGGGTTTGAGGCTGTACTTCTTCCCGGCCCGGTTCCCGAAGCACAAACATCTCGTGCAGAAGCTGGGCCGATAGCATACCCACGATGGCCATGTTGTCGGCATTGGAAAATGGAGCGTTTTCTTGATACGCCTTGCACTTTTCCCATAGCTTTCCAGCGGTTTTAGGATCAAATATACCCGCTTGAGTCAGCCTTTCTTCGCTCATCACGGTATGCGTCCATTCGGGCGCCTGCTTTCCCGCAAAGGCAGCCGCATCGGGTGCCCGGTAGGGCTGTTTGCTGCGCCGGATAATCTCTTTGGGAACAAGTCCTTCCGCTGCCTTCTTTAAGATATGTTTTTCGTCCAGCACTTTGAGTTTATATGCGGGCGGAAGCGAATTGGCGAGCTCCATCACGTTGGCATCCAAAAAGGGAAAGCGTCCTTCCACCGAATGCGCCATTAGCATGCGATCGCCCTGCGACGATAAGAGATAACCCGATAGCAACGTTCTCACTTCGAGATATTGATCTTGCGCCAGCGGCGTCCATTGCGAAAATTCAGCGGGCAGCGTTTGGATGAAATCCGTTACGGCATCCCTATTCTGGAGACGATCGCGCAGGCCGGCCGAAAATAGGCGCTTCAAGGCCGAAGTCGTATGCCAGCGGGTTTCATGGGCAAAGCCCGGCTCGCGATAATGATCGAGGCGGCGGCCAAAAAATTGCCGGGCCATGGTTTTTTTAGCCACGGGCGAACGGGCTAGATAAGCATAGAGTTTTTCAAATAAAAGCGGGCGTTTCTGGGATTGGGGTTCTTTCGCCCAATACCTGCGTATTTTCCCTTCGCGGAATAGGTCGTAACCGGCAAACATCTCGTCCGCGCCCTCGCCTGTGAGCACGACTTTTATACCCGCATCCCGCACCAGCTTCGATAATAAATAGAGAGGCGCCGGCGCCGTTCTTAAAATTGGCCGCTCGGTATGGGCAATCACCCCGGGAAAGATTTGCCCGATATCGCTTTTGGAGATCATCACTTCATGGTGATCGCTGCCCAATTGTTTAACCATGGCCCGCTGAAATTCGGTCTCATCGTATTCGGCATCGGCAAAGCGCATTGAAAAGGTCTGAAAGCGTTCGCCTTTGACTTGGCGGCCAAGGCTGGCCACCAGCGAGCTATCGAGTCCTCCCGATAAATAAGAACCCACGGGAACATCGGCCCGGAGCATACGCAGGCTGGTCGCCTGTAAAAGCGCCTCTCTTACGGTCTTTACCGCTTCGTCCAGCGAGCCTTGATATTCGCCTTCGCTTCCCCGGGGATAGTGAAGCGACCAGAAAGCCTCTTCATGCATACCTTGTTCGGTATAGATCCGCACATGGCCTGGCTTTAGCTCGCTGATATGCGTCCATACGCTTTGAGGAGGCACGATCGACCAGAAGGTAAAGGTTTGATCGATACCCAGCGGGTCCAGGGCCCGGGGAATTTGAGCATTGGCCGAGAAAATCGCCTTGACTTCGCTTGCAAAGTAGACGCGGCCTTCGTATTCGCAGAGATACAGGGGCCGGACGCCCACGCGATCGCGCACCAAGATCAGCGATTTTTTGTTTTCGTCCCAGAGGGCGATGGCAAATTGGCCATTAAAGCGGCGAAAGGCTTGGGCTCCCCATTGTTCGTAGGCATGAACGATGACTTCGGTATCGCTTTGGGTGCGGAATACATGGCCATGGGCCAGCAGTTCGGCCTTGAGCTCGATATAATTAAAAATTTCCCCATTGAAGACAACCCATAGCGAGCCATCTTCATTCGATAGCGGTTGCTGGCCTGTGGATAAATCGATAATTGAAAGCCTGGCATGGGCAAGGCCCGCCCTTTCCGAGCGGAATATGCCAAATTCATCCGGTCCCCGGTGTTTAAGCGCGCCCGCCATCCGCTGAAGCTGGGATAGTTCGGGCGGTGCTTGCCCGGGTCTGAGCGATACGATGCCGGCTATACCGCACATGGTTAGACCTCGGGGATTTCTTCAATCAGCAAAGGTTCGGTATGCAGGTAGCGGGTGGCCCTGCGCTTGGAATCGATATCTTTGTAGACCCGCATCACCTGTTCCGGCGTTAATCCTGTTGCGGCGGCGGTTTCGGCGGCATCGATGCCATGATTGCGGGCATATAAACAGAGATCCATGGTTTGATAAGGTAATGCAAAGAAGAATTCTTCCTGGGTTTGCGGCATAGAAAAGGTATCGGTGGTGGGAGGGCGTCTCCGGATTTCTTCTGGAACGCCTAAGTATTCGGCCAAGGCATAGACTTGGGATTTATAGAGATGGGCAATGGGTTTAATATCGGCGGCTCCATCGCCTTGCTTTACATAGAAGCCTTGATCGAATTCCAGCCGGTTGGGTGTACCCGCGACGGCGTAGTTGAGCCTATCGGCATGATAATATTCTAAGGTTTTACGGATACGCTGTTTAAAATTGGTGGCGGCGATTAAACCTAAATAAGCCTTTAGCGTCATCCGGGCCGAGCGGGTTTCGCCTTCTGGGCTTTGAACGGTTAAATGCGATATATTGAGCCGTTCGCTATCGAGGATGGAGGGCAGGGTGACTTTGCATTTCCAGCCCGGGCCATAGTCGGGAAAGAGTTCGCGTATGGCTTGGATTTGGCGCTCGTAGCAGCCTATGGCGGTCAGTGTGTTTCCTATGGGTTCCAAAGCGGTTTCGATACCGAGCTGGGCGGCGACGAGATGGCCTAGGCGCAAGGAATCGTCTTCGGAATCGGTATCGGGCATAAACAGGCAGAAGACCCGCTCTTTACCCAGGGCGCGCACACAGAGCGAAGCCGTGACCGAGCTATCGATACCCCCTGAAAGACCGAGGACGGCGCCTCGGCGTTTGAGGGTTCCCAAGACTTGTTCGCGGATGGACTGTTCGATGCGGGCGGCGGTTGCGGCGGAATCGATCTCGAGAGTGTGGGCGGAGAACATAGTGCACCTGAATGGAGAGGTGAAAGAATGTAGGAGCAGACCTCATGCCAAGCAATGGCCGGGCAATTGAGGGGAGATCTTGGCGCGCGGTGTAAACTTTGCGTGAGGTGCGCGGCGTTTGCGTGCGGGCGAAGCTATATATCAGGGGCGGCACCGTGAAAAGGAGATTCTTGGGGGGGAATGACGGCTGGGGAAGTCGACAAAGCCCGCGGGGGATCTGGAATTTCTGCATGGGAAGTGTTGGAGGCGGGCATCGAGACTGGAATTCACATGTGGGAAGTGCACAAAGCCCGCGACGAAAATGGAATTCACACTTGGGAAGAGGCGAAAGGCTGGAGGGGTTTAGGAGTGAGGGTTTGGGAAGTGCAAAAAGGCTGTGACAAAATGACATTTCCCAAGAAGGAAATGACAAAAGTTCGCGGGGATCGGAGACTTCCGAGTCGGGCAGTGGGCGATCTTTGCAGGGATCGAGCGGTGATCGATTTGGAAATATGGAATGGGAGGAGCGAGACGGGGGTGTCGATAAGGGCTTGACGGGTCTTGCGTCTAGGTGTACGGGGTTTGGGTTGGGCAATTCGGAAAATGGGATGGGTTGGGTTGTTGGTCTTGAAGGAAAACAAGGATGAGCACGGTTTATAGCTCCAGGCCCCCCAAAAACTCCGGGCCAAAGCGTGTCTCTACCGTGTCCGCTCCCTTGATGCCTACAAATGCTCCTCCCCCCATAAACAATGTCAGCCGCGGTACCAGCGTATAGGCCAATATCAATCGGGTCTTGAGCATCTCATCCCGGTCGCCTATCCCAATGCTGTCCCGGAATAACCTGTAAAATCCAAAGTCGCCTCCCATCTGCAGGCCCCGTAATAGGCTGTCCATGTGTAAATGAACGCCCAGTGTCAGCCCCAGTCCGCCCACCGTCTCTTTGTTTTCGTTGTGAAGCGCTCCGCTTAAAATGCTATAGGTGTATTTGCTCATGAATTTAAATCCCGCGTTGCCGTATAAATTCGAGCTACCCCATACCACGGGATGAATCGAGCCGGGTTTGAGGATATTCGCCAGCCCCAGTGATTCGCCCGATAGGTTTTCCGTTACGTTCAATAGCCCAATCTGTACGCCGTCTATCTTGCGCGCAATGTTGATTAAGCCGATCTGTAGCCCGTCCACATGCCGCGCCGTGTTGATTAAGCCGATCTGTAGCCCATCCACATGCGCCGATACGTTGATGCTGCTCCATTGTAGGCCGCTCACTTTGCCAATATTGAGCATGCCCGAAAATTGTACGCCCCGAAGCTGGCCTCGTGTGATGCTGGCTCCTCCCGATATCTGCGCTCCTTGGAGGTCTTTGTAGCTTTGGCTCGCTATTCCCGAAAACATGAGGCCCCTGACGGGTTCGTCCGCCCATCCCAGTACGCCCGATATCTGAGCCCCTTCTACGCCTTCACCCGCATACGCAAAGGTGCCTCCAAATTGTAATCCGTGAACGTGTCCCCCCGCCAGCGCCGCTATGCTCACTTGGGCGCCTTCCATATCAAAGGCCGCGTATGTTATCGTTCCCAGCGATAGGCCCCGGAGCTGCCCTATGCGGCTGACCAATATCGATATATCTGCGTTTGTGATGATATTGGGGCGGCCTACATTGAGCGCTATCGGATAAAATAACGATAAATTAAAAGGGAAATATCCCGTGGGATGCCCTTTGGGCTCTTCGTCCCCGGCGCTATTTTCGTTGGCCAATCCTTTGCCCGGTACGCTGAGCGGAGCTTCTTCCACCGGGTCGTCAGGCGGGCGATGCGCTTTTTCCAGCGCGGTAACGGCTTCAACAATGGCTCGGCTGTTGGCTTGAGCGTCGGGCCTCAATAATAAAATCTCGGAAAACTCGGCCGCCGTCGCGTCCCGGTAGGTGACGATGATCTGCTGCTCTCGAGGCCGTACTTCAATCACCAGCGCGCCCTTGACTTTGCGGCCTTTGGGATCGCCGGGGTTGATGAGCGGTACGCCCAGCGCGCCTTCGACAAGATTGTGAAGATAGTCCGCGCTCAGGGTTGGATCGCCCGAGCGCGCTTCAAAGAGCAGCGGTTTGGGCTTGGATTCCTGGGCGAAAACCAGGCTGGGTATGCATAGGGCGAGCGATAAGGCCGTTCCGGCCAGAAATCGTTTGCACCGGTTTACAACAAGCTGGAGCGGCGCTGTCATGTCTTGCCCGAATCAAAGCAAAAAACAGTGCAGCTTCGAAGTCCTAAAATCGGGTTATGATGTTTTTGAATATGCATGGGGGACGCCCGCGATGCTTTACGAACCGCTTCCTTGTAAGCCGGGATCGAGTCCATTTCATGTGAAGGGGCTGGCCTACCGGGGTTTTTTTGCCTATGCCGAAAGGCGTATTCCAGGCGGAATGGCCAAGGTGCTGAGCCACTTTCCCGATGCCGAGCTCCGGGTTTTTTTTAAGCAGCCTTTCTTGGCCGGTACGCTCTATGACGTGCTGCCGGTGCTGCCTTTGGTTTCGGTGATGGCTCATCTCGAGCGCTTGTCTATCGAGGAATTTACGAGGCGTTCGGCGAGGTCTCAGGCGCTCTATGATGTGAAGGGTGTCTATAGGCGTTATGTCGATGGCCGGAGTCTGTCCGAGTTTGTGCTGCGTATTCCTAAGTTTATTATGCAGTACAGCGATTTTGGCGTGACCGATTTGACCGAATGCAATGAGCAGGGAGCTCTTTTTGTGCGTACGGGTGTGCCGCTGTACATCGTGCCTTGGTTTCTGCCGATGAATGAGTCGTATATGGAGACGGTGCTCGCTTTTGTGGGTGCGTTTCGGCCCAAGGCAAAGGGGCAGATGGGTTCGATGAGCGATGTGCGGGAGAAGGGTATTGCCACGGTGTCGCTGCGTATCCGGGTAAGTTATTGACACCCCTTGGTCTGCGATTTCGGATGCACTATAAGCCACTGAATCTTCATCCGGAATTCCAAATGGCCATTCAGAAACAAGCTCAAGTCCGGCGCGGCAGGCGGGACATTTTTTGTGTTTTTTGTAAGCGCGATGATATTCGGCGCGCGGCTTTTCATGCGCTGGTGATGCTGTTGTGTTTGCTCTTGTGGGCGGGCTGTAAGAAGGGCGAGGAGGCCAAGGGCGAAGGGCCGGGCGCGAAGGGTAAGGCGATGAGCTTTCCCGTGGAAGTGATTCCTGTGGCGAAGGAGCGTGTGGAATACACGGTGACGGCCGTTGGATCGGTGGATGCCTTTGAGCGGGTGCAGCTTGTGGCGCGGGTGTCGGGGGCTGTGGAGCATGTGCGCTTTAAAGAAGGCGAAACCGTGAAGAAAGGCCAGGTGTTGGTGGAGATCGATCCGGCGCGCTATTCGGTGGCGGTTCGGTCGGCGAAGGCTTCGCTGGAGAAGGCGCTGGCGGCGAAGGTGGATGCGGAGACGGGGCTCTCGAGGCGCGAGGGTGCGGGGGCCGAAAACGCGGGTGTGTTTAGTACGGAAGAACTGTCGACATGGCGCACCAAGGTGCGATCGGCGAGTGCGCAAGTGGCCGAGGCGCAGGCGGCTTTGGATACGGCGAGCATCAATCTTCGGGATGCGTATGTGAAGTCGCCTATCGCGGGGAAGATTCAATCGCGCACGGTGCAAACAGGGCAATATGTGCAGCCCGGCTCGGTGCTGGCGACGATTTTGCAGCGCGATCCTTTGCTGCTTCGCTTTGCGGTGCCTGAAATTGAAGCGCCTCGCATCAAGCAGGGGATGGCGGCTTATTTTCAGGTGCGCAGCGATGAGCGGAAGTTTAAGGCGGCGATTACCTATGTGAGCGATGCGGCCGATTCTGGGACGCGGATGGTGAATGTGACGGCGGAGGTAGACGCGGCGGTGCGGGACGAGCTGCGGCCCGGAGCCTTTGCCGAGGTGAGTGTGCCAGTGGGCGAAAACCCGGATGCGCCGGTGATTCCGCAGACGGCGGTGAGGCCGAGCGAAAAGGGCTTTTTGGCCTTTGTGGTGGAGAATGGCGCGGCGAACGAGCGGGTTTTATCGCTGGGGCTGCGCACGGCGGATGGGCGGGTTGAAGTGAAGAGCGGATTAAAGCCAGGGGAAATGCTGGTGGTGCGGGGGGCCGAGGCGCTTCGGGAAGGGGTTCCGGTGAAGGTGGTGCCTGCGGGACAGATTCAGGCGCAGGGCGAGGCCAAGCCCAAAGGAGCAACGGCGGGAACGGCGCCGTCTGGAGCTCCTTCGGCGATGCCTTCGGCGATAGGGAGTGCGCAGCCATGAGCATTACAGAAGCCTGTTTAAGAAAGCCTGTTTTGGCCTGGATGCTGATGATCGCGACCATTGTTTTTGGCTTGGTGGCGATGAGCCGGATAGGCATTAGCCAATTTCCTGATGTGGATTTTCCGACGATCACCGTTGCGGTGAACTGGGAAGGGGCGGCGCCTGAAGTTATTGAGCACGATGTGGTGGAGCCGATTGAGGAGGCGGTGGTTCAGGTTGAGGGCGTAAAATCGATAACATCGTCGGCGAGGCAGGGGACGGCATCGATAACGATTGAATTGGATTTATCGAGAAACGTCGATGCTGCGCTTCAGGATGTAACGACAAAAGTATCGCAGGCGCAGCAAAGGCTTCCGAGGGATTTGGATCCTCCGATTGTAAGCAAGACCAATCCCGAGGATCAGCCGATTATGTGGGTGGGCCTGTCGGGGCCCTACGCGCCTCAGATGCTATCGGATTTTGCGCGATACCGCCTAAAAGAGAAGCTTCAGACGGTGCCCGGGGTGGGCGAAGTGATGATGGGCGGATATTTAGAGCGCAATGTGCGGATATGGCTGGATGCGGCGAGGCTGAATGAAAAAGGGGTAACGGTTACAGATATCACGCGGGCCTTAAGGCGCGAGCATGTGGAGCTGCCCGCGGGGAGGCTGGAGACCCAGGGGCGCGAGATTAATGTGCGGGTATTGGGCGAAGCCTTGGATTTGGAGACGCTTCGCAAGATAGTTATACGGGAGAGCGCTGGATCGCCTGTTTATTTAGAAGATGCGGCGCTGGTGGAAGATGGCTTTGAAGACGTGCGGCGCATGGCGCGGGTAAGCGGTATGCCGGCGCAGGGGATGGGAATAAAGAAACAGCGGGGTTCCAATGCGGTAGCGGTAGCGTCCGGCGTAAAGCAGGCGCTGAAGGAAGTCGAGAGCACGCTGCCGGAAGGAATGGAACTGAATATATTATTTGATTCGACACGCTTTATCGAGCAATCGGTCGATCATATTTATGTAGAGCTTGGGCTATCGGTGCTGCTGACGGCGCTGGTCTGCTGGATGTTTTTAGGATCGCTATCCAGCACGCTAAATGTCATATTGGCCATACCGATGTCGCTCTTGGGCACGGTAGCGGTCATTTACTTTTTGGGCTTTACGCTCAATACATTTACATTGCTTGGATTATCGCTGGCGGTAGGCATTGTGGTCGACGATGCCATTATGGTCTTGGAAAATATCTTCCGGCATGCAGAACAGGGCAAAGACCGGACAAGAGCGGCCCGGGAAGGAACGCAGGAGATTACCTTTGCGGCGCTGGCGGCGACGGTGGCCGTGATAGCGATATTTATACCGATTGTCTTTATGAAGGGAATCATAGGGCGATTCTTTCTTCAATTCGGTGTAACGCTGTGCGTGGCGGTTGCGCTATCGTATTTAGAAGCGATTACGCTGGCTCCGGCGCGCTGTGCTCAGATTTTGGATGTAAAGCACGAAGAGCGCAAAGGCTTGGGCAAGCTGGTGGACCGGAGTTTTGATGCGCTATCGCGGGCGTATTCGTGGATATTGGTAAAGGGTTTAAAATATCCGGTGGCGGTTTTGGTGGTGGGTGGGCTATTGATGGCTGGAAGTGTGACGGCGATGCAAAAGCTGCCCGGTGAATTTGTGCCATCGCAGGATCAAAGCCGGTTGATGCTCCGTATGCAGACGGCGGTGGGTTCGAATTTGGCCGAGACCGACGCGCTATTAAAGAAGGCCGAGACGTATGTAAATAACCGGCCTGAAGTGGCCCGCGCCTTTATGGTGGTTGGAGGCTTTGGAGGCGGCGGTGTCAATTCGGGCGTGATGTTTGTGACGATGAAGCCCAAAGGCGAAAGGCCCGTTACGCAGGCGGAGTTTGCCGGTATGCTGCGCAAAGAGCTCAATAGCTATCCGGGGCTTCGCACGGTGGTTCAAGATTTATCGCAGGCTGGGTTTACGGCGCAGCGGGGTTTCCCTGTAGAGTTTTCGGTGCGCGGGTCCGATTGGGAGAAATTGGTCGAGATTACCGATCGCATTAAAGGCGAGCTAACGGCGAGCGGCGCGGTGGTCGATTTGGATACCGATTACCAATTGGGCATGCCCGAGCTATCGATTATGCCCGATCGGGCGAGGGCGGCCGATTTAGGGGTAAGCGTCGAGGAAATTGCGACGACGCTCAATGCTTTGGTGGGCGGCGTTCGGGTGGGCAAATACAGCGCGGGCGGGCGGCGCATGGATGTGCGTATGAGGCTGTTGGCCGAGCAGCGCACAAGGCCCGAGGATTTGGCCAAGCTTCAAGTCCGAAGCGCGACGGGAGAATTGATACCGCTATCGGCGCTGGTGACATCGGCGGAACATCCGGCGCTTCAGCAGATTACAAGGCGCGATCGAGAGCGGGCGATTACGGTGTTTGGCAATGTGGCGCCGGGCCGTTCCCAGGACGAGGCTTTATCGATTGTGGAACGCTTGGGCAAAGAAGCTCCCGCAGGCTACCGGGTGGTCTTGGGCGGGGCCAGCGTGGCCTTCCGCGAATCGATGGGAGGCTTGGTCTTCGCGCTTATTTTGGGCATTATCGTCGCCTATATGGTGCTCGCTTCTCAGTTTAATTCATTTATGCACCCGGTGACAGTACTGACGATATTGCCGCTTTCCTTGGCGGGAGCGGCATTTGGACTCTTATTTGCGGGCAAAACCTTAAATATTTTCAGCATGATCGGCATCCTGCTCCTGATGGGCATCGTCAAGAAGAACTCGATCATTTTGGTGGATTATGCCAATGAAATAAAGAACCAAGGAGTGAGTGCGCTTGAAGCCATGCAGCGGGCTGGGCCTATACGGCTTCGGCCCATTCTCATGACCTCGGTAGCCACGCTTATGGCTGCGATTCCCCCTGCATTTGGCATGGGAGAAGGCTCAGAGGTTCGGGCGCCCATGGCCATTGCGGTCATTGGCGGACTTACGCTATCCACCGGTCTATCGCTCTTGGTCGTACCGGCTTTCTATGTGATTGCCGACCGGCTCAAGACCAGATTTGGGCGCCTCTTTAAAAAACCATCTGCATCCGAGACCCATCCTGGAGTGCCATCGGTTACACCGCCCCAGGTCTAGGGATCTCCCTGGTACATCTATGCGAAAAACCCATCGGCCGATTACGGTTGCCGCGCTGTTGCTTAGTTTGTTCATGGCCGCGTTGGAGGCGACGGTTGTATCCACCGCCATGCCTACCGTCGTGGGCGATTTAGGGGGCATCTCCATTTATTCATGGGTCTTTACGGCCTATTTGCTTACCTCGACGGTTGCGGTGCCCGTATATGGAAAGCTGGCGGATCTGTATGGTCGCAAGCCTATATTGCTCTTAGGCATTGGGCTATTTCTGTTGGGCTCGACGGCGTGTGGCTTTTCCCAAACGATGACGCAGCTTATCGCCTTTAGGGCGCTTCAAGGGTTGGGGGCTGGGGCCATGCAGCCCATGGCGCTGACCATTGCGGGCGATATCTTTAGTGTGGAAGAGCGGGGGAAAGTACAAGGGCTTTTTGGTGCTGTATGGGCCATTGCCGGTACGGTTGGGCCGATGGTGGGCGGAATTATTGTTCATTATCTATCCTGGCACTGGATTTTTTACATAAACATTCCCTTTGGACTCGCGGCGGTCTTTTTCTTGTTGGGGGGCCTGCACGAGAGTGTTGAAAAGAAGCCGCATACCCTTGATATTGCCGGAGCTGTTGTCCTTTCGGGGGCGGTTTTGGCGCTTCAATTTGGGGTTGCGGGAGGCGAATCCAAATCTGCGCTCATCGCATTTCCGGCGGCGGCGCTTCTGCTTTCGTTATTTATCTACATCGAGAAAAGGGCGGCGGAGCCTATCTTTCCGCTGAATGTCTTTAGGCGGCCGGTGATTGCGGTATCGAGCGCGGTGGGAGGATTGATTGGCGGCGGGATGTTTGCGGTGATGACCTATGTACCTCTTTTTGTACAAGGGGTATTGGGAGGAACGCCCACAGAAGCTGGGAGCGTGATCACGCCCATAGTCATAGGCTGGCCGATTGCGAGTGCGCTATCGGGGCGATTGATGATGAGGGTGGGGTATAGGCCCTTGATACGGGGAGGATTATTTATCACGGCGATAGCGGGTTTTGTGCTGGCGATATTTGCGGTCAAGGGGGTAAGCCTATGGGTACCGCGGGGCTCGATGATTTTATTTGGGGTAGGGCTTGGATTTGCGAATACCGCCTTGGTAATTGCGGCGCAGAGCAGTGTGGACTGGCAGAACCGGGGTGTGGTAACGGCGAGCACGATGTTTTTCCGATCGATAGGCGGGGCGGTGGTGGTGGGCGCGACGGGAGGAATTTTAAGGGCGTCGATTGCAAAAGACCCGAGTATTCCTATGGAAGCGGCGAGTGATCTGTTGAGTCCAGAGCGCGGGAAATCGCTCGATCCCGAAATGCTGGGGAAGCTGGGGACGGCGCTGTCTGGAGGGCTTTCGACGATTTTTTGGGTGGTTTCGGGGATTGGCGTGGCGAGTTTTTTGTTGGGCTTGTGGTTTCCGAAGCTGAGGGCGAAGGTCGAAACAACTACTCCACCCTCACCCCCACCCCCATCCTAAATCCCCAAGCATCCTTAAAAGGCGGCCCCAAAGGCTCATCCAGCGGCATCATCAATCCCAGCCTTAAAAACATAGGCTTTCCCTCGAATACAAAAAAGGGCTCCACCGCGGCCTGATATAAATGCCCTTCAATCGAGTGCGCCATATCGATCTCGCCAAAGGTCGGCAACCCCACCCCCTGCACACGAAGCCCCACGCCAACCCGCTGCCCATACTGAATCTCCACCGAATGCGGCACAATCAACTCCGGCTCTCCATTGCGGCCTCCCGCAAAACATCCCACAAGCTTTAATTCTCCCCGCAAAATAAAAGGTCCCGCCAGCCACTCTCCCCCAAACTGAAACCCTATGGGTACCGTCTCGGGTAAATAATCCTGTAGCCGATAATGGGCCAGTGCCGCCGATGGCGCTTCGTAATTGTCCTGTTTCTGACTCTCGCTTTGTATCATGGGCAATCCCAACGATGCCCCCAATGTCAGCCATACACGCTTCGCCGGCCTTAGAATACGGTGATATCCCACTTCAAGATTGCCCAACACCGCATTGGTGCGGGTGCGCATCGTCAATCCCATCGGAAGCCGAGCATCCAGAAAATCCGCCCGCGTCAGCGGTACAGAGGCCACGAGTCCCAGCGCCACCGCCGAAAAATCCCCCTCGCTATAGGTAAACGAGGCCGTTTCCAGGCCAATACCTCCCCGCAGCGCCGCCGGCAAAACCATCACCTTGGGCTTTTCAATCCTCGCCTCCGGCACATGAGGCGTGGGTATGTAGGGAGGCGTTTGGGCGAATGCTGCCCCTTCAAATACAAACGAGCCGCTAAACGCAAGGCAAAAAGCCAATAACAGACGATGGTTCTTCATAGCGATGGGAGAGCCGGCCTTTCCGTGCGGATACAGATCGCACAGCCCTCCAAAAAAGAGAAGACCATCTGTCACACTTCGTTTGCGTCCCGCGATAGCCCATTGAACACGGAGCGAAAAAGAACGCGATTTCGCGGTCTTTGGCTTCTTGTCGCCGAGCCTGTGCGCCGCGTTGCGCGCGCTTCGATATGCCCTTCGGCGCTTCGCTGGGATTCCTTCGCCTTTGAATCCGACGGGCGGAGCTCCATTTTAACGTCTTCAACGTTACGCCGGGCATCTCGGGCCATCCCCGCAATCATTTCGATCGCATTGGCTCCATAAAAAAGCGCTTGCAAACAAGCCTGCGCCAAGGGGAGCTGTGTATGTTTCAATCAATTCAATCGTTTTATGATTCAAAGCGATCGGCTTTAATTCCGCTCTTTTTATTCGCGGTGCTGGCGATGGTGGTTGGTGTGGGCCGCTTGTCGGTTCAAGGAGCCCGCGCAGACGAGGCAAAGCCCTCGGCCGCGCCTTTGAAAGCCTTTGAAACAAGCGAAATACGAAACCCTGGCCGGCCCAAGGAACAAAAGCAAAAAGCGCCGCTTCCATCGGCGGCTCAGCTCTTGCCCGCGGGTGAACATCAGCAGGTGTGGATATACCCGCCCATTGGATTGGAAGCGGATAAAGACGAAAGGGTGTCCTCGGTGATGATGCTGCATGGAATGTGCGGCGATCCGCTGAGCGTATGCGATTTTTGGAACCGGGCGGGACGCGAAGGAAGTTTTTTGCTGTGTCCCGAAGGCAATGTGAGTTGTGGAGATGCCCGCGATTGGAAAGGCACGGGCGCTCAAAAGGCCGCTGCGCTGGATGCGAGTTTTAAAGCGCTGGAACAAGCCTATCCCGATTATGTGGCTGGACCTGGGCAAGATATTTTAATCGGCTTTTCACGGGGCGCTTTTGTCGCGCGGGACGTAGCCTATGAACGAAAAGGGCATTTCCGCGGTTTAATTTTAATCGGCGCGCAGATGTTGCCCGATGCAAAACGGCTCAAGGAATCGGGCATTCAAAAAGTGGTCATGGCCGCGGGCGATTTCGATATGGCCGCTCCTTCCATGCGCAGGGCAAGCGCAACCATGAACGCCTTGGGATTGCCCACGCGCTATGTGTCCCTGGGCCGCATTCCTCACACCCTGCCGGCCAATTTAGAATCCATTCTAAGGGATGCGATTCAATGGATTCGCCAAGAAAATCCTTCGTAATGCCAAACGCTTATCGCTTGGGACGCTCGGCCGAATATTTTTCATTGATGTAGCGAAGCACATCATTGCGATGATGCTTGACATCGAATTGATAATCAAAAACCGCCTCGATTTTTTGATCTTTACCGATCACAAACGTGACCCGTTTCGAGAGCCCCACCAAAGGCCAAAGCACTCCATACGCCTCGGCAATGCGGTGATCTTCATCGGGGATCATTGGAAAGGGCGTTTTAAGCGTCTCGGCAAAACGGCATTGCGTATCGCGCTTGTCCGTGCTCACGCCCACCAGCGAAGCCCCTGAAAGAACGATTTCCGCGTAATTATCCCGAAAGGTTTCGGCTTCCAAGGTGCAGTGATGCGTAAACGCCTTGGGAAAAAAATAGATGACGGTGCACAGCCCATCTTGCTGGGACAGCACAAAACGCTCGCCCACCGTGTCCACCGCATCGATATCAGGGGCTTTATCGCCCACGCGCAGCATACGACCCCAAACCTTCCTGTTCCGCTATGGGAATTCATCGGGCGGCCCGCTGTCAAGCTCGCTTTTGCTTGGATACGAAATTCGTTCTTTGGTAGCGTAGCGGCCCATGCAATCTCAATCCGGCGCGGCGCGAAGTTCTATCTATTGGGCATTGGGTTTTCTTTCGTTGGTGTTTGGGACGGCCTGCGATTCAGACGCAAAAGGGCCTTCTTCAAGCGCTTCAGCATCTTCTTCTGCGGCCCTTGCGCCTGCCGGTTCTACCGCGCCTGCGGCTGCTGCCTCTCCGGTGCCCGCGCCTTCCGCCGCTCCCTCCGCTGAAGCTCCCAAAGCGCCTCAAAAAACGGCTGCCGATTGTCCAAAGACCCCAACGATTGCCTTTAACGACGAAGCCCTTGAAAAAGCGGTTCGCTTTAAAATCTCCAAACCCACCGGCCCAGTGAGCAAGGCCGATCTAGGCAAAGTCAAATCGCTCGATGTCTCTCAGGCCACCGCCAACGATGCGCTCGATCCTTGTATTTTCCCCGCGCTGGTCAATATCACCGGCCTCTATCTTGCGCCTGGCAAACTCAGCGATTTATCGCCCATCAAAGGCTTAACCAAACTCGAATCGCTCCGGGCATCCGCCACGCTGATTAAAGATTTATCGCCGCTTTCAGGGCTGACCAAGCTCGATCGCCTGGATATCGGAAGAACACCGGTGCGCGATTTGACACCGCTCGCATCGCTTGAAAATTTAACCGAACTAATGATCGACGATACCGAGGTGTCCGATTTAACACCGCTCGCCAATCTAAAAAAACTCTCGGTGCTCAATATCAAAAGAACCAGGGTGGCCGATATCTCGCCGCTGAAAGGGCTTAGGGAGCTCAAGAATTTATATATCGAAGGCTCGCTTGTAAAAGACACAACCGCGCTGCTTGGCAATCCAAAGCTTAAAATTTTTGAATAGGCTCGCTAAAAGCCAGCAGCGTTTCTATATCTTCTCCGCATAAAAACGGTTCGAGCTCATCGATAGAGCCAATGCGGCCCTTGGCTTCGCCGAGCCTCAGGGCCGAGGCTTTGGCCGTTGCCGATACCAGCGGATGAGGCGAGCTCGATTGGCGCAATAAATCCGGCAAGAGTTCCCGGGTATTTAATAATCCCGCCAGGATAGCGGCGAGCGGACGGGGATCATAAGGCATATCCCAAGCGCCGCGCAGCGCGGCTTGCAATTCGCTCAATGTATCCGGGCCAGCTTTTTTCAGGGCCACTTCGCGATACGACGAAGGAGGCAGCGAAAGCCTAAGTGCGCCTTGGACCGAATCTTTTAAGGCTTGAGCCTGCCCAAGCAACAGATGTGCGCATGGTTCGGAGATATCGGTGCACAGCGCTTCCTTGCCATCCAAATCGGCGGAAGGCACGCGTCCCGCCTCATAGCTATAAGCTGAAAGATTGGCCAGCAACCTTTCCAAACCGAGCGCGCCGCTGGCCCGTCCCGCAAAAATTTCCTGCTCGGTATAGACCATCACCAAACTTTCGACGATATGCGGCGTACCTCCCCGCAGGGTTGAACGCACATCCACTTGGATATCGCGGACAGCAGGCCAGCGCAGCACCCTTTGGGCATCATCGGGTTCGATAATCACGCCCCAGGGCACAATCGCCATGGAGACTTCGCGGGTATTGGGCGGGAGGCGGCGTTTATGGCGAAGATAAGCCAGCGCGGTGATGGTGGCGGCTCCTGCTGAAATAGAAAGAGCGAGCGACACAGCGCCCGAGCTTTTGAGAGCAAACCAAAACGAAGCGGCAAAGGCGCCTGAAACGGCGGTACTCAGCGCTCCATTGGAAAACCCTTTACTGAGCCCCACATAGCGGAAATCGGGAGGCGGGACTTGGCTTAGATTCACAGCGGCTCTCGAGAGAGAGTTAGAGTAACATGGTTTTTGATTGAGGCGCTATTGAGCGCTTAAGTTCTTTTGGAGGTTCAAGTGATGCAAAGGTTCAAGTTTGTAGGGATCGTATGGGGATGCATTTTGGGGGTATTGGGGATGGTAACGGGCTGTGGCGACGATACGACCGAAACGGCCTCATCCAGCAGCAGCAGCAGCAGCGGAGCGGCGAGTTCATCGACATCATCATCGAGCGGAGGAAGCTCGATGATTCACGGTTGCGATCCGGCGACGGCGCAAGACGAGACCGCCAACGCGGCATTAACGATAACATTTTCGGGGATCAACTACACACCGAAGTGCGTGCGGGTAAAGGCAGGCACGGTAGTGACATTTTCGGGCGATTTTACGCTACATCCGCTGGTAGGCGGAGAAGTTGTAAGCGGAACGAAGACACCTGATCCAAACAGTCCAATTGTAGAGACATCGACGGGGATGTCTGCGATGTTCACGCTAAGCACGGCGGGGACATATCCGTTTTATTGCGATGTCCACGCCACGGTGGGGATGACGGGGGTGGTGTTTGTGGAGTGAGCGTTGGTGTGGATTCATGGGGGGACACATGATATGCGCTGACGCATGAAAGGATTTTGCAGGAAGCTGTGTGCATGTATTCAGATTGCGGGCATAGCTTCCTGCGCATTCGCAAGTGGCACGCCGATGCGGGGCTCGGCCGACTGCCGTTATGTGCCTTCTGTTGAAGATTGTCAGGCTGTGGCCGAGCACATTGAAGATTTGTGTTTGAGAACTTGCGTGCTTCACCAATGCAGGCGCCTGTGGCTGGCATCACTTTGAGGGCAACGGCGTACCCGGCAACGAGGGAAATCTCCAATGCATGTGACGAAATTAACCGCTGTCTTTCTTTTGCTCCTTAACGGAGCGTGCGGACCCAAATATGTCGACTTGGAGCCCCGGCAGATACCCCAAACACCGCTTCTAGGCGGTATCGCCGAATTCACCCTAAGCTCATTTGATGGCGAAACGCTAAAGGGCCGCGTCCTTCTTGGGGCAACCAAGGATACCTTGGTTATCGATGGGCGCCTTATGGAGTATATCTACGTCGAGCTCAAAAATTACAGAACCTGCGATAAGGCCGACCGCTTGCCTCATTATGATTACGACTTTATTCATCCTCCCATCAAAGAAGACGAAATCATCACGATTAAGCCGGGCTTTTGGTATGGTGCGAATGTGACTTTTAATATCTTTGATAAGAAAGAATCGCCTGATCTGCCCAGTTGCTTTGAAGCGGATTTGGTGGTGCGCGTGCGCGATGGACGAATCGCCGCTTCCCGGGTTATCCGTATCGATAAATCCCCGCCGCTTCCCCCTACCGTTTCGGCGCCGCCGACCCTTTAGCAGGCGCCGCTTTAACACCCGGCGCACTCGGCGCTCCCGATGCGGCCGGCGCCTCCTGCGGTATATCCATCGCACACCGGAATCCTATCGCCACATGCGCCGTCCCAGGCAATACCGCAAATCGCCTCGCCGCTATCAATTGCGTCTTGTCATCAAAAAAACTGCCCCCCTTCGCCGTCCGCGCCCTTACATTGCTATCGCCCATAGGATCGCTTCCGCCCTGCGGCTTAGCTACATATCCATCCGATACCCATTCCGATACATTTCCACCCATATCCAGTACGCCTTCAGGCGTCACATCCTTCGGATGCCCTCCAGATGCACAGCTCCCTACGCCCTGCGCTGGATTGGCGCATAATCCATTGCGATCAAAACAAACATCCATACACGGCGCTTCCGTCTCGCCCCATGCATACACACGCCCCGCCGTCCCCCTCGCCGCCAATTCCCATTCCGCTTCCGTCGGAAGACGCCGCCCTTTATAGCGGCAATAGTTCTCCGCATTGGAATAATCTACGCAGTTAATCGGATGATCAAAGGCTTTGCGAGGTTCATTGCAATAGCGCCCCCACGCATCCACAAACTCTTTGCTCGATGATACGCCGTCCAGTCCCGCGTCTTCTTGTTCAGCCGATATTATCAGCGCGTTGGCCGCCGAGCATTTGCGCCGCGCTAAACATGCTTGATAGGCGTGTACCGTCACTTCGTTGCGGTCAATAAAAAATCCCCGTGTGATAGTGACTTCCCGCTCCGTCTCGCCCATACCTAGTTTGGCCGTCCCAGGCGCGATGTAGACCATATCGTCGGGAGCCGCGGGTATGGCCGCCGGTGTATTGGCGCTCGCGCTCGTTGCCGGTGTCGCCGCCGCGGGGGCCGACGATGCGCTGGGCTTGGATGAAGGCACTTTCGCGCTGCTTTGCGCACTCGCCGAGCCTTTGGGCGTTTTCGGCGATGGGCCGCTGTCCCCGCCCGAGCCGCTCAATACAGCAAATGCGCCGCCTCCAAGCGTCAGCGCCACAATGCCAAGCCCTATCCACAATCCCGTACGCGATGGCTTTTGGCTTTCGCCTCCAGCGAAAATCGCCGGAGCAGGCGCCTTTTCAGGCTCCGCCGCCGGCTTTGAAGGCTGCTTTTCTTTGGGCTTTTCTTGAGGTTTTTCTGCCGTTTTCTCTGCCGGTTTCTCTTGTGGAGCGGCCGGTGCTGCTTCAACCGCCTTCGTCTCGGCCGCCTTCGGATCTTCCCGGTGAGGAGCCCGTTCCGCCAGCGGCGTTTCCGCCATTGGATCGATTGTTTTTGCAGTGGTTTTCGCGGGGCTCGGCGCTTCCACCACAGCCGGCTCCAGCGCCGCCGCGGGAGGCTTGCCCTCCGCCGTCGTCGCTAAACCTCCGTCCGCAGGCGATCCTGGCAGCGTCGGCTCGAGCTTGGGCGCCGTTTCAGCCGTCGCCTGCACCGTCATCGGCAGCGTCGAAGGCACCCCCGGCCTATCTTTGGCCGATACATCCAAATTGTGCGCCGATGCAAACTCCGCCGTCCCAAGCTGACCATCTTCGCTCGTCATCTCAAGCGCCGCCGGCCTCGCAGGCGCCGCCTTGTGAGCGATCGGCCCCGCTTCTTGCACCGCCGCCTTTAGCGCATCCCAAAACTCACCCAAATTCGCATAACGGTGCTTGGGTTCCACATTCAGCGCTTTTTCAAGCACCTGTTCAATCCCATCCGATGTGGGCACACCCCGGCTTCTTAACGTCGGCCTCGTCGCCGGATCGGCCGCTGAAATATAAAGCTCCGTCGGATCGTCCCCATCCAGCGCCATACGCCCGCTCGATAGCTCCACAACAATCAGCGCCAGCGCAAATACATCCGTCCAAGGACCGGTTGCGCCCCGTTTTTTATTGAATTGCTCCGGCGCTCCATAACGCGGTGTAAATGCCGTGGGCCCCATATTGGTTTCGGCCATCATTTGCGTCAGCGTCGGATGCGATGCGAGCACCTTGGCAATTCCAAAATCGAGCACTTTCATCGTGCGGGCCGTGCCCACCTGCGCCAAAAATAAATTCTGAGGCTTGACATCGCGGTGAGCGACTTTTTGTTCATGCGCGGTCGCCAGCGCCAAAGCCGCCGGATCGAGCAATTTAACGGTATCCGCGATGGACATCGGGCCTTCGCCCCGCTCGGCGCGCTTTTTCAAAAAGTGGGCGAGCGTTTCGCCCTCAAGCCATTCCAGCACCAAATAGGGCACCCAAGGCCCATCGGGCTTGGTAAACGCGCCGATATCCAGCGCCTGCACGATGCTCGAACTGGCTTTGGACAGACGCAGCAACAGCCTTCCTTCCTCGCGCAATTGAGACAGCAGCATCTCCCGTTCGCGCGTGGACATACGGCCCGGAAGCTTTAGGCATTTCACCGCCACCGGCTCGTGAAAACCTTGATGTTCCGCGCGGTAAACGACGCCAAAACCGCCATCGCCCACCACTTTGGTAATTAAATATTTTCCTTCAATCGTCGTGCCGCACAATTGAAATGGATCGTGTTCTTGTTCTTGTTCGCTCATGACGCTTAGCCCGCCCTCGATAACGATAAAAAATGGTGAACGTTCTATGGTTTTGCGCCGAAATACGCGGCCAGTGCGGGATAATCGCGTTCTTCAACGGCGCCTTGGATAATACAGCTTAAATCGCCGCTTGGGGCGAAGAGTGCGTGGACAGGCAGATCGACATTTTCTTTTACGCCCAGCGCAGAAAGCCAAGATCCCCGGCCCGCGCCTTCGGTGAGCCAATAAGAAGCGCGAACGCCGCCCTGAGGCTGAGCTTCTAGAAAACGATGCAATTGACGTTCATCATCGTCGAGAGAAACAAAAGCCAATTCGAGCATAACGCCTGCTCCGCTTAGCTTTTTTTGCCATTCGATGAGGCGGGGCATCTCTTCCTTGCAGGGTTTGCACCAAGCGGCCCATAAGTTGACCCATATCCATTTACCGACGCCAAAGGGGATGGAGGGCGCGGGCATATCGGCATTGGGCGCGGCGGCGGTTTGAAGTTTGCCTTTGGGCGCCGGGCGTTTGAGCTGTTCGCCGCACAATTTACGGGGCGCCGTATTTGGGGGAGCGGCGGAAGCGGCGCTTGTGGGCGATGCGGGCGCGGAAGGCGGCTGGGCTGTTGGTTTAGAGGACGCGACAACCACCGCATTGCTTCGATCTTTGCTGGGCGGCGGAGGCAGATCCTTAGCGGATTTGTTTTCATCGCAGCCTGCGCCGAGCGCGGCGGCAAAGAAGGCGGAGATCGCGAAGGATTGAAGGCGGAATCGGGTATTGAATTGAGGGGAGCGCATGGACCGGGCCTGGGCTGCCCCCGTGGCATGCTTAAGGCGCTACAGCAAGAGGAATTTTATAGTTTTTATTCTTTTTAATAGGGGACGACGGGTTGCCGGGAAGAGGACAGGGGGACCGTCAACCATAAGGTGTCAAAGCTGACAGTCCACCCAAGACACAAAAGCGCTCCTGTTAATCGCCTCCGCCGTACACGCCTTCTTCGAACGCGACGTGTTCCATTGACAGTATTCCTGGCCAAGCTGCGCAAATTCGTTTCCAAGCCATAAAAGCCCAACCTGCTTGTCCAAATCGGGATCGGGAAACTTATCGCCGATATGAAAAAGCACGCTGTTCGCCCGCTTGTGCGACAGCGCCCGGTTAAAATCAACCGTCCCCGTTTTACTCGCCCGCGCCACAACGAAAAAATACCGGGCCCCGCGCCGATCGACCCATAGCTCTTCAATCTGTCTCTTGCCGTCGTCGTCCAGCTTCTCGGAGCCGTCATCAAACATAATGACCGCGCCCCGGCTCTTTAAAGGCGTGAACAGCGCGTTGAAATCGTCGTCGCTGATCGATGCCAAGGTCTTGACATCGGCAGGCTGGCATCCCCTCCGGGCTTCCGCGCCCACCAGCCCGCATGCGTTGAGCACCCGCTGAAGCACGGTCTTGAAAGCCGGAGTGCAATAGGGCGCCTCGGCATCGTTGGCCACGGCCACTTTGGGCTTTTCCTCGGCCAATGCAGGGTTTTTTAATCGCTCGCCCGCATCGCGCACCCGGCTGTGCACCATCAGCGACGATCCCAAAAGCAATGCGCAACCCGCGGCGAGTCCAACCAATGGAGCGGCTTTCATCGGGCCTCCAACAGCGAAGGTGCAATCCGGTTTAATGTATACGTGAGCCCCATATCCGTATCTTCATCGCATACCCGCGTTTCAGCCAGAAACATCTGCGGCGTCGATACAGGAAGCTGGTTGTTCACGATGTAGCGCAACATGCGGTTCAGCCGAAGCGATGTGTCTTTGGCGTCGATGCAGGCTTCAAGGCCGGGAAAATTCTCGCGGATACGGGCTCGCACATTCACGATACCCGCGCCCGCTTTTGCATCGGCCAGGAGTTCTTCCTGATGCTCGTAGGCCCAGTCGAGCACCTGCATCGCCCGGTGTTCGCTGCATAAAATGGCCTTGGACACCACGCAGGCGCCTGGATGCAGCGCCCGGTCGAGCATCCAATTGCATTCGTTGTCGAGGGGAAAGAGCACCAGCGTGATATCGAGCTTGTCGAGTACGCCGTCGGCATCAAGCCTTTTATGAAGGGCTTTGCATGTAGGACAGAGCGGATCGACAAATAAAGTTGCGGGCACCTTAGCGCGCGGAGGTGTGATGCGAAGGAGCGCTCCCGTGGTTTCAGCGGGTTTTGCGAGTTTGCCGCAGCCGCTGACATAGTTTGCATAGTTGGGCAGTGCGCTCACATATAAAAAGGCCGGTGCAATGGCGCATAGGCCAAGGGCCATAAGCCAAACGGGTATCAACAAAAAGCCGCCTGTTCGAGGCGTTTCAGGAGCGCTCGGACCCGCGCTGACTTGAGGGATGGCGGGGGCCGCGTCGCTCGAGGGCGGCTCGATGGCCGCCGTCGGAAGCTTGGTTTCCAAAGCCCGCCGCGTTGCCCGTTTTTCCGCGGCAAAATAAGCGATGGACGCGACAAGAAGCGCCGCCGACGAGATGTAAATACCAATGCAGGTTTGACAAAACGTTCCGAGCCGCAGCGCAGAAATGGCGGCCATCACCGCCGAAGCAAGAAAAGGCGTCGTGCCCGCGGCAAGAAAAAATTGAGCCGCCCGCTTTGGCGCGCGGTGATGCGCAAGCAGCAAATACAGCGAAAACGCCGCGAAAAATGCGAAGGCTCCCACGGCAAACAGCGCAATGGGAATTCCGCCCCAATAGCGATCGCGAAACAGCGCCGCATAAGGGCTGTACATCGCCACGCGGCAGCCTGTGTCCGCGGCGGATGTGGCTCCCAGACCCGGTATAAATCCGCAATGAATATCGTGAAGTTGCCGGTCGAGATGGCTGGCGTAGTCAAGCGCTGAAGACATCCCGAAGGCCAGTCCCAAAACGGAAGCGGCGAGAGCAAGGCCTTGTGGCCAGCGTTGGAGGGGGCTGGGCATGGGCTTCACTTACAAAACGAATGGGGAACGGTCAAATGATGGGATGATTTTTATGCGGCGCGATGCCTTAATGCCATTGCAGTCGGCGGGGCGCGCTGCTACGGCCACCGCAATGACAAAACCTAGCTTTGATGCCGATTTCTTTGATGATTTGCCCTACGACCCTTCGGTCTTGTTCTTCGACGAGCTGCTCGAGGTCGACCGCGAAAAAAATAGTATCCGCTGCCGGATGCCCACCAACCGGCCAATGCCTATTGTCGAAGCCCAGCGAGCCCATCCTCTCCGCCATCCAAAACATGTGGCGGGTGGCATTATGGTTCACGCAACGGGAATGCTTGGTTTTATTCATGCCTATTATCTTCTGGGGATTCGGCACAAAGACGGCTGGATAGGCTATGGAACCCATATTCACCGGGTGGTTTTCCGGAAACTCGTTCAGCCTGGGGAACCCATCTATTCGACATGCACGGCGACCCGTATGCGCCTAGGCACCAAAAGACACATGATTCGCTACAGCTTTGAGTTCCGGCACGAGGGCACCGTGTGTTATGAAGGAGATCAAACCGCAGTATGGATGCTCGTTGACGAGGCGGGCGGTGCGCCTCCCGAAATGACCTAAGGTGAGCGATGTTCACGTTCTCCTTCGACAAGAACGCGGGCTTAATGGTCGGATGGCTGACGGCAAAGCCCTACTTCAACGAAGAAGAAGACTATGCTGTTTTGATTGACTGCATCGATCGCTTTCAAAGCAGCGGGAAACCCGGCGATCCATTTAAAATTATTTTAATGGTCGATGCGGAAGTTCCCATGCCCAATGCGACATGGAGAAAACAATTCGCCAAGACCCGCACCAAAACCTATTTCCCCTTTCTATTTGTGACCGTGACCAAATCGCCTTTATTGCGGGGCGTGCTCACGATGGTCAATTGGGTGAGCCCTCCTCCGGTCGGATCTGGAACCAATTCGGTTGAAACTTTTGAGGAAGCCGTTCAATGGCTGGAGGACCAGACCAAGCGAAAACTGGCAAGCGCCAAAAAAATGCTGGAAGAGGTAAGCTCGAGGAAGAAATAAAAAACTTTGGTCTCCACCGCTTGACAATGGGGTAGGCGGCGCAAGCATACAACGTAGTACGATTTGGAGTGCCAAAGCTCCTCATCGCAAGATTCGTTCATTCAATACAGCCCCCGGCAGGGAGGAACAAACCGTGTATACATCTGTACATAACCGCGCATTGGGCGTGATGGTTGGCATGCTCGGTCCTGAATTTCACGAGGACGACGATAACCAGCATCTATTGGAATCGATTTGGAAACAGCAGAGCGATTCACTGAATCCAGCCCGGGGCGGCGCGCTGATATTAATGGTCGATCCCAATTATCCCAATCCATCGAGCCGCTGGCGGCGCAAGTTTGCCGAGGCCCGGGAAGGCGTGCGTTTTGCGAAGTTTTTCTTTGCGCTGGTCACTCCGGCGCCTCATTTGCGGGGTGTGCTGACGGCTATCAATTGGATGAGCCCTTCAACGGGCCGATTTGAGTCGTCGGGGTTTGAGCATATCGATCAAGCGGTTCAGTGGGTTGAATCGAAGCTTGGGCAGAAGATGCCTATTTTGCCTTTATTGCTGGAAGAGGCTCGTGCGAAGGCGGGCCTGCCTTATGCGGGGAATCAGGCGCGGGCATCGGGCAAAGGCTGAAACAAGGCTTCGCTTACACAGGCCACAATCATATCCGACAGCTTTCCAAGCAGCTCTTCGCCCTCTTCGGAGGAAGCCTGCATCGGCGATCCTGTATAAGCCTTATCCATACCCATCGAACGGAATGTGGATAGCCCCGCCTTAATTCCATCGGATAAACTAATCGATAAATCGGGCAAAGCTTTCGCCTTATCGATATCCACAAGCAAAGGCGCCGCGCTCATGATCATCGATGTTTCATAGCGGCCGGCATGACAAGCTCCGCTCTTAAATTCGGCGGACAAGGTTCTGGCCCAGCGCCTCGTCAAGGGAGAAGCGATCGAACAGCGTCCCGCTTCAAAGCCAATCGCCGCCTTTTGCACCGCGGCATCGTGGGCCGGCTCTAGATGGTTATTCACCAGGCATACATGGCTAAACCCGGTATTTAGTAATCCCTGCACGACGGCATGAAGAAATGAAGTCAGGATATCGGGAGCAATGCTTACCGCGCCCGCAAAGCCCTCGGCAAAACAGGTGACTCCATAAGAAATTGGCGGAGAAACCAGGGTAAATACATTCTTTTGGGCCTGCAAAACATCACAGGCCCTAAGCGCCGCCGCTTCGCTGATCAGCGTATCGGTGGCCAAAGGCAGATGCGGACCATGAGGCTCGACCGAACCCACGGGAACCAGAGCCGCCGAATACTTCCCTGCTTTGGATAGCAAGCCTTCAAGCTCCAAGGTTGAAAGCTCGCCCAGTTTCCTCTTTGCCGATAGCATCTTAAAACTCAAAAGATTTCGTCGCGGAGATTCATGATATCGAGCTTGCTATTCTCGACCAGCTTGCGCGTTAAGGTAATCCCCGGCAAGACTTCCCTGCAGAAAAAGCGCGCCGATGCGATCTTGCCCTCATAAAATGCCCGCTCATCCCCGGATGACCCTTCAAGCTTCGAGGCCGCAATCAGCGCGTGTTTTACCAAGAGCCAGCCGATCACAACTTCGCTGACCGCCAATAAAATTCGATTGCCCTGCAGGCCCACATGATACACCGATTCATTGATTTTACCCATGATGGCCATAAATAGAGCCTGCAAATCCATCAAAGCCCGCCCAAGCAAGGCCCGCTCTTCCGCAAAGGCTTCTCCACCCTGGTTTTCTTGTACAATCGCCTGCGCCTGGCTCAACAGCCCCGTCAGCGTCGCCCCTCCATCCCTCGCTATCTTTCTAAAGATCAAATCCAAAGATTGAATATGGGTCGTCCCTTCATATAAAGCATCAATACGCTGATCCCGCAGATATTGCTCCGCGGGGAAATCCTGCGTATAACCCGCGCCCCCAAAACATTGCAGCGATATGCTGAGCAGCTCAAATCCCTTTTCCGACGAATAGCCTTTAACCAAAGGCAGCAGCATATCGTTTAAACGATCCATCGCATCCGCGTTTTTATTGCCATGCCCACCCAAAAGCGTCACCTGATCCTGCACCCACGCCGTATAGAGCGCTAAAGCCCGCATCCCTTCCGCATGCGACTTCTGCATCATCAGCATCCGCCTCACATCAGGATGCTTGATAATCGGAACCCGAGGGGAGTTTTTATCGAGCGCATGCGCTAAATCCGGCCCTTGAATCCGGTCTTTTGCATAGGAAAGCGCATTGAAATAAGCCGCCGACAGCGTAGCCATCGATTTCATACCGACCGCCATACGGGCCTGTTCGATAACATGAAACATTTGGCGGATACCGTCGTGAACGCCTCCCACCAATAAACCCCGCGCCGGCTTGTCCTGCCCATAGACCATTTCGCAGGTGACAGAGCCTTTAATGCCCATTTTCTTTTCAAGCTTCGCGCATGTAAAACCATTGCGCTCGCCCAGGCTTCCATCCTCGTTCACCCAATACTTGGGCACGATAAACATCGATAATCCTTTGGTCCCTCCCGCCGCGCCTTCCGGCCTCGCCAAGACCAAATGAATAATGTTTTCTACGCCTTCATAGTCGCCGTTGGTTATAAATCGCTTTACCCCTTCGATTTCCCAGATATCTCCATCGATATGCTTAGCCTTTGCCCTTCCCGCGCCCACATCGCTGCCCGCATCCGGTTCGGTTAGCACCATCGCGCCTCCCCAATTGCGCTTCAGCATGTTTTCGACATAGAGCTTTCGCTGCGATTCCGTCCCCAGCCTCTCGATGATCATCGCGATAAAGGTGCCAAATAGGTAATAACACACGACCGGATTGGAACCCGCCGCCAGCTCGAAAGCCGCCCATAAAACCGAGGGAGGCGCTCCAACACCGCCCAAATGCTCGGGCACTTCTAGCAAATGCCACTCGCCGTCCAAATAGGCTTGCACCGCATCGGTGAGCACCTTCGGCAATTGAACCTTCCCATCGGCGTCCATCACCGGAGGTTCTCGATCGGTCGCCGCATAACTCGCGGCGATTTCTTCGGTGCACAGCTTCGCTAAATTCGACAGCGCATCCCGCACGCCCGCTTCATCGAGCGAACCCGAAAAGGGCGCGCGCCCCAGCGAGGTCTTTTGAATTTCAAGCGCTTCAAACAGATTGAAGAAAAGATCGCGGGTATTTGCGTGATAATGATGAACCGTGGACATTGGGGTTTCCTTTGCGCAGGGCGTTATGATCGAATTTTTTGATGGCTGTATAGAAGGATTGACGACCCGTTGAGAAGTCTTTTTGTGTAATTTGTTATTGTGCGCGTGGAGAGGGACAAGATGAAGATATGGTGTATGCATAAGGCCAAAAGCTTGCATCTGCTGGGTTTGGCGGTGGTTTCGGCCCTGGGGTGCAGGGCAGTGAGCGGTTTGTCGGATTTAAGCTTTGAAGGCGAAGGTCCGGGCGGAACATCGAGCGGCGGATTGCCCGGCTGCACGCCTTTGGCCGAGCGTTTTTGTTATACCGGCCCGGCGAATACACTCGGGGTCGGCGCATGTCAGGCGGGCTTGCAAGTCTGCGAAAGCGACGGTTCGGCGTGGGGACCTTGCCAGGGCGAGGCGCTGCCCGGCCAAGAGACATGCGGTCAATCGGGCGATGAAGATTGCGATGGACTCGCGAACGAAGAAGGGCCGGATTGCGGCTGCAAATCGGGTGAGCAAATCGCTTGTTATAGCGGCCCCGCGAATACGGCGGGCACCGGTATATGCGCGATGGGGCTCCAGACCTGTAATCCGGATGGAATGGGTTTTGGGCCTTGTTTGGGCGAAGTCGTTCCTCTGCCCAGCGATGACTGCATGACGCCTGCGGATGAGAACTGCGATGGGGTAAGCGCGGTATGCGCGGGCGAAACCTATTGGGGCCTGCATTTTGGCGGCGCGGGAGACGATACGGCGAAAGTCGTGGCCGCCGACTCAAAGGGAAACGTCATTGTGGGCGGCCTCTTTTCGGGATCGGTATCGATTGGCAATTTCATGCTGAGCTCTGTGGGCGGTAATGATATATTTGTTGCTAAATTCGATAAAATGGGCAATCCCCTATGGGCGAAGTCCTATGGATCGGCCTCGAGCCTCGAAGAAATAGAAGATTTAACCGTAGACGCGGCCGATTCGATTGTATTTGGAGGAGAATTTAGCGATTCGATTGATTTTGGAGCGGGCATGCTATCGGCGGTAGCCAGGGACGGCTTTGTCGTGAAACTCGCGCCGGACGGCTCGACCCAATGGGCGGTGAAATTATCGGGGAATCAAGATCAGATTGTGGATTCGATTGCCGTCGATCCCCAAGGATCGGTGATAGCGCTTGGTCTCTATGAAAGCGCGCCGGATTTTGGCGCGGGCCAGCTTCCGACACAGGGCACGGTGGATTTATATTTGGCGAAACTCAGCGGACAAAACGGCTCGGTGATGTGGAGCAAGGGATTCGCCGATGCCTATCCTCAAGCGAATGTCGGCGAAGTGGAAACGGGTCCAGATGGATCGATTTACCTTGCAATCCCATATTTGGGAAACGCCGATTTTGGATGCGGCTCGACCTTTGAATTCACATTGGATGCGCTGTATGGGAAATTCGATACAAATGGTAACTGCGACTGGATAAAGATACAAGGAGACCAGGGCGATCAATGGGCATGGGACACGAAATTGGATCAAAATGGAAACCTATTTGTTGTAGGTGATTTCAAAAGTCAGCTCAATGTGGGCGGACAAGTGCTCGGAGCGACGGCCACCGATATTTGGATTGGTAAATTTGATGAGATTTCTGGGACACATCAATGGAGCAAAGATTTTGGAGGCAGCGGCGATCAACGAGGCTCGCGGGTAACGGTGGACAACGATGGGAGCCCTATTTTTGTAGGAGAATTTTTAGGCAACTTGGATTTTGGAGCGGGCACTTGGCAGAACGCCGATGGGACATCCGATGGTTATGTTGTAAAACTCGGCCCGGTGACAGGCGAGCATAAATGGAGCCGTCATTTTGGGGGGCTGGGTATTCAGAGGGCGAGGGCGGTGGCGGCCGATCTGGATGGCAATGTATTTGTGGCTGGGCATTTTGAGAATTCGATCGATTTGGGAGATGCGGCGAGTCCACATGATTCGGGGGGAATGCTGGATGCTTTTGTGATGAAGATTGGGAAGTAGAGTTGAGGTTAAGAGTTTGGGAACCCAGCGCAACGCCTTCCACCGAGCCGGCCGAAGTGAAATAACCTTCCCAAAGAACTGCATATCTACTCCATCGAGGTCCAAGAACCTTGGCCAACTGGTTTAAACCGTATGGCGCCGCATTCGGGGACCTTCCTAAAGAGCTGGCCATCCACTGCATGAAGGTCCAAAAAGCTTGGACAAGGGCTTGAAAGGCAGCAAGTGAGGTTCGGGAACCATCGCCCGCCGCATTTTTATTCATCCAATCATACAACGGTGCATGTTAGCGTCGATATAAAGAAAAAAGGTGCACCGATGGCCGGCTGGGTGCGTTATTCGTGTTTTTTGGGGCTGCTGTTGGTGCTGGTGCTCGGGGCGTGCAGCGATATGGGCGGGGCGTTTTTTGCGGGCCAGGTGCCTCTGCCCAAAGGCGATCTCATTCTTGGATGCCCAAAGCTGGATGACACGAAAGCGCTGCCAGATGCGGCGAATGGATCGACTGCCGAGGGAGGTGCCAGCCACTTCTTTTTTTCGGTGTCAAGCGTCGGCGAGGCC
>CAZICM010000062.1:12527-56410 GCA_964537685.1 uncultured Polyangiaceae bacterium | reverse complement strand
TTTTGCCTTCGATTTTGCCTTCGATTTTGCCTTCGATTTTGCCTTCGATTTTGCCCTTTGAGCGGCCTTCCTGCACATAAGCCTCTGCGATATTCATAGCGATCTCCTTTGCCTGATTGAGGCTGTGAAGCGATTCGGACAGCGCTTCATGCCAGCGCTGTTTCTGTTCGGCCTTCTGTGTGATCGTCATATAGCGAAAGATTCTGGTTAAGGCTATGCGGCCGTTCTTTGCATTGAGAATATCGGCGATAAGCGGCACCCAGAGCGATAGGGTCGCAAAGAGCTCGGCCGGTGAGCGGCTGTTGCGCAGGGCGACAAAAGCGAGCCTGGCAGCGGTGGTGAGAAGTTCGCGTTTGCAAATATCCTCCGTGGAATAGGCATTGAGATGGTCTGTGAGAATGTGCATCCGCACGGCGATATGGCGAAGCAGTGCGAGGGAGTGGGGATCGATATCGTAGAGGTCCTCGAAGTTGGGCGAAGCAGGCTGTTCGGTCGGATGATGAAAGATATGCAGGGGCAAAATGACGGGCAATTTTTTAGCATTGGGATTTAATTCGATAAATTTTTCCCAGATACGGACTTGGTAGCTGAGCATGCGCAATGGCATCCAGGGATCGGCGCTGCTCTGATGTTCGAGCAAGATATAGATAAAGGCTTGTCGACCATCTAAAAAATCGATGGTGAAGAGCAAGTCGGAATGAAGATTTTTGAGATGCTGGTCGACAAAGCTGCCGGATTGGAGCGTAAGAGAATCAAAGCGAAGCTGTTTGGCGAGCTCGCTGGGAAGAAGCGATTGGATAAGGCTGGCAGCGTTTTCGGGCTGGGAGAAGGTCGATCGAAAGAGGCTATCGTGGGGGTTTTGGGAAGGCTGGTGAAAGGTGTCATCGGGCTCGGCGCCGGGCGGATGGGAATCGTTTGATTGCATGAAGATTTATGTACATACGGAGGGATTGGCGCGCTGGCAAGGTAAAAAGAAAAAGATGGAGTAGGATGTGAATATATAGGCCGTTTTGTCGGCTTCTTTCCACAGCTCATCGAGGTTGAGCACAAGTCCATCGAAATCTGGGAGAAGCATTTGGCCATCGCCTGCGAGAACGGACTGCACATAACGGAGGTCCGGGCCGAGTTCATAGAGTTCAAAAGTCCGGGCCATGGGATCGACGAGAAGATAGAAGCGCACCCCAAAGGAAGCGTAATCCTGGGTTTTTTCGATGCGGTCGCGGCGCACATCGCGGGGAGTGGGGGAGAGGACTTCAACGACCAGAAGGGGCGGTGAGGAAGAAAGGGCGTCGCTTGTCCGGAGGCACAGACCAGGGGGATAGAGCGTGATATCCGGTTTTCGGCCTCGGCGTTTGGAGACGGCGATTTTGTGTTCGGAGCCAAAGAGGAGGGATTTTCTGGGGGCGGCCCAGGCGCGGAGGGTGAACAGCAGCCAGGCGGCAACACATGTGTGGAGATGGGAAGGGGATTCTTCCTCCGAGAGGCAACCATCGACCAGCTCGCCCGGTTCGTCTTCGTCCATGGCGGCCCATTGTTCGAGGGAGATTGGGATGGGCGCTGGCTCTGCTGGGCTGAAGGTTGTGGGTTGCGGAGCGGTTTGCATAAAGGGATGGGTAGCACGGTGGATGGGGAAGGGAAGATGTTTGTATAAGCGTTCAGCCGTTCTCCCATTGAGCCGGCGCAAACGCAAAACCGCGCTCTCTCGATCTCCCGATCGCGCTCCGGTCTACACCTGATGGCGCCTACTCGGTTCTTCCATCGCGCTCGCGTTTAGGCATCATTGCGCCCTCTCAAACCCAAAGCCTGCCCTCCCAAACCCCGCATCCCGAAATCTCAACGTTTGCACCGCGTAATCTCGATGTGGACATTGAGATTTTACGAACCCACATCCCGAAATCCCAAATTCCCGATCGCTGAATCTCGATGTTAATATCGATATCGCGTGAACCCTACATCGCGATCTCGGGTATGCTGCACCACGATTTCACAAATACAAAAAGCGCGATCGGCCTCTGAACATCGAGAAATATGGATGTACACTCCTGGGGGTTGGGTCTGGGCTGAGGCTTGGGGGTGGCGGAGGGGGCACATGAAGGGATGGGTAGCGGGGTGGATGGGGGAGGGAATTTCGGGCCATCCCCAAGGGAGAATGGGGTGAGTAACGAGATTACGGCGTACCATCGAGTAAGGACTTAAAAAATGACTTGTATTTTTCCAATAGACCCATTACCTCGTCTTGATAACCTTTTGCATTATCGCCAGAATTATAGTTATGAGGAATTTGGGACTCCTTTTTATAGCGGTTACGCGAAAATCGAACAATATTTCCAAGAGTTATAAGGTTATCCATGACATTACCATCAAATTCACTGCCATCCTTGCAGGATGGTTGGCTGCTCTTGGAGAACTCAGGGTCGCATATACGCCCTTTCCAGCTACCATAGGCATCTCCTTTGATCAGTTCGGGGTAAGTTTGCAGCCACCAACTGGTTAGCTGTGCAGGGCCGGCATCCCCATAAGGTCGTATTTTGAAATTGGATTCTTTAGCCCAGATGCCAGCAATCATAGCGGCATCATTCGCATTGAACATCGATGCCAGCAAAATCATTATCGTTTGATATTGGCCTGGGATGTCCTTGCCGTTATGCGTTGAATTCGTGCCGAATGTTGCTGCGCGTGCAGCGTTGTACCGTTTGTTAACAATATCTATGGCGGATAACATCAACAAATACTCTGCGGCACCGCTTTGGCTTCCTATATCGTGCGGCTTGAACTGGAGTTCCTGAGCTTTTTTGATTGTTTTTTCGTCAAGCTCGCCGGTTTCCGTAAGACCGTGCTTCTTTTGAAACTTGATTGTTGCGGCCTCCGTGTCGCTATCAAACACGAGGCGCGATAGGACATGGCGCTTGTGTAAATGGCCCTGCGCGATGAGGAAGTCCTGCCAGTGTTTTACTTCGACGCCCCGAGAGCCTTTATGGAGTGAGACCATAGGATTCACGCTAGCTACTTTATGTTAACGTTGTCTTGGGATGGATGATTTTGCTCTTTTTCTGTGAGCATTATCCAAAAAACTAATTACTCTTCAGTTTGAATTTCTTTGGGAAAACCCTTCCAGATAGTTGGATGACGATGAACCCGCTTCCCACAGAGTGAATCGCAATTTACTGTATTCAGTCTGCTATTCGGCCGAGAAGTTAACAGTTCAACAGCGCAATGAGGAACGTATTCAAGTGGCGGACGCAATGCGGCCAATTCATCATCCTTTCCAAAAAGCTCCATGCCACCAAAAAACGCTCGCAACACCTCCCCGATGGAACTGGTAACCGCACATCGGAGAAATCGTTCCTGAGTCCACATCTTACAAATATGAGGCTCTCCTAATAGCATTTCCTGATCAAGCCTCCAATCTCCTACAACTTTGAATGGTATTAATTTTCCGCTATCATCCCGGTGTGCGTGACAGACAGCCCAACTCTCGCGGCCAAGGAAATCGTGTTCGAATAGTGCGAGGCCGGCGACAAGAACTTCGCCAACCTGAACAGTGGTACCATGTTGGGTGATTAAGCCTCTTGTGGGACTAATACTTGGGTCTGACCAGTACCATGGTCCCTTGACCTCAACTATATTTCCACGTTTCTCGAAATCTTCTTTTCGATGCGGATAGAAGTGGCCGGACGAAAAAGCGTCGGTGAGAAAGTGATTTGCAAACGCGTTGATAGCCAGCGCATCATGAATAAGTGAAGTGAATTCTCTAGTCGCTTCGTTTTGAAAATCAGGATCGATCACTTTGGCTAGATTCTCGTATTTTCTTCGCCACTGGTTGCCCGCAGTGACAGCTTTTAGAATCGACTGGCCTTGAAGTTGGTTGTAGCGGTTAATGCAGTGAGGGTGAAAGTGGTCCCAGTTTTCAAGAGCCAACAGGCCCATCCGCAGTTCGGCATCTGAAAGACTGGTTATCTGCCGCAAGGCGCGGTCCTCGTCTTCGTCTTCTGGCGTACCTGGGTGAACCCAAGTCCATGTGAAGCGTCTTTTTATCAGAATCTCGAGGTTGTTTTTTGTTTGAACGGAAGCCAGCATCTCCTCGGCCCGGGGTCTGCGCGCAAGGACCAAGGCTTGCGCTATGTCCGTTGCTGATTTCATTGGTTGTCCAACAAATGAGTTCTCTTCCCTTGTCCACCGATAGCCTGTGTAGCCGGAGTCGCTATCATCAAATCGAGCATAGTAATCGCCCGCGAGTGCAACAATGTCTCCGTATGAAAGTGCAACTGACGGATTCCCCAACCGAAATGGTTTGTCGCCAAGAAGATAAGCTAGAGTATAGGTCTGGCCATATAAAGGACCGGGAGCATCAGTTGCAATTTGGATATTGTTAATGGCCCCGTTTCCGCCGCATATGTGCTCAGGTCCCGCGCATGCTAACAAGACGGGTTTCGGGAGTAGAATGCTTGCAAGAGTGTCCTTGAACAGTCGGTCCAATTGATGGCCATGGAAATTGACTTTTGAATTTAGCTGAACAATGTTCTTCCCATTTGGCGAAAAATGCCAATGCCGTGTAATCGCCATTTTACTCTCTCCGCAAAATATCAACTCTCAGGATCTGTTTCCCTGGATGCTCAACAATAACGCGCCCTTGTTCCAAAACTCTACGCTCGGTTGAGCCGTCATCGAACAGGATCTGAATGGGATTGGGATCCAACGGGATGCCCCAGAACTCGAAATAAATTATCGTCTTCCATTGCGGAGGGGAGATGGGTTGGCCTTCGCATTGCCAGTCCCCGACGAGAACATCTCGGCTTCCCGTGACCGTTTCCCCATGGCTATCAGTTCCTGAATCACAGTGAAAAGTACGGTCTTTATAGCGGTGTGCGCGTCGGTTATTAATTAACACACACGGTGCACCCTGCGCGGCGATCCATTCATGTGTGCTCTCCCGTGAGGAATGCACGCCGACGTCACCAACCCGAAGTGCGGGCATCCCATTAACCAAAACGTTTTCAGAACCAGAAATCGCAGGCCCCTCGGGATTATGAGCACAGATGCTTCCAGCCATTCGAATCCGGCCAATATCGCCTTTTCGCGCCTGGCTTTTCATGGCAACCCCTTCGGATGATAAAACGTCACCTGCTCCCCTCCCTCAAACCACCCCCCTTTCCCCCACGGCCCAATCGCCGCCCCGCTGTTCCCCATCTGCGCGCCCATCGGCTGCCCATTCTCGTTTGTCCCCATATAAATCCCTACATGCCCCGGCTGCCAAATCACGTCTCCCGGCTGAGGTGTCGTTGTCGGCTCAAAATGCGGGCTATCCGCGAATCCGCCCGATGTCGTATAAGGCACATCCACACCCGCGGATTGATATACATCATGCACAAAATGACTGCAATCCGCCGTCCCCGCCTTGCCCGATTGAGAATAGGTGATCCCCTTCTTCTTATACTCGGCCACCTTCTCCTTTGCCTTTTCTGCAATCGTTTCTCCCGTGGTTTTCTGCGTTTTCCCCGCTTCTGTGCTTCCTCCCTCGCTCTCCTCCACCTTCCCCAACTCCCCACCCCCCAACGCCTCCGCCAGCTCCCCCCAAAACTCCCCCTCCTTCGCCTCCCCCTTATCTTTATGCTTCTCCTCATGCTTCCGCGCAAGCTTCACACACAAATCCCGCCTCTTCTCTCCCAACTCAGCATTCTCCCCACCCACAGCACTCGCCCCTACTGTCGACCTCAGCGCCTTCCGCGCCTCCGGAATCGGTTGCTTCCCCAATTCCTTCGCCAATGTCATCCCATACAACCCCGACCCCTTCACATCCTTCTTCTTCTTGTCGATCTCCTCCAACACCTTTACACAACACTTCTTCATCGCCGCATGCACATACAGATCATTGCTCATGACTCAATCACCTCCCCTCCTACACCACCGGCCCATCATCCTCAAACTCTTCCGGCTCCAGCGTCATATCGTCCAAATTCGTCCCCTTCGTCCCATAATACAACCCCCCAGGCAAACTCACCTCACACTTCCCCTCAGGCACCAGCGCAAAATACCTCCCCCCGCTATCCGTCGCCACCTGCTGAATCGACCCATCGCTTGCCTTCACCACCACCTTCATATCCTTCACAGGCTCCCCATCCTGATCCCTCACCACACCCGTAATATGATGCGAGGTCACCGTATCCCCCTCCTCCCCCGCAGGCCCACAGTTAATCTTCACCCAGGGACCCCCCAATATCTCCACATCATTGTCCGTCGAGTGAATAAATATCCTCCCCTTCGCCTGCATCGTGATGTTGGGCCCATCCAGCGTAATACTCGCCTCCCCCGTCGTTAAATGTATCCTCTTGTCCACCATCTCATAAAAAGTCGGCCCCGTCTTCTCACCATTCCCTCCCTCTCCCCCAGCCTCCCCAGGCTTCATCGTCACATTGTACCGCACCCCAATATGCGACTCGTCCACCGCCGCAATATCCGTCCGCCGATCATTCCCCACCGCTATCGCTTCATTCCTCTTCACCAACTTCTCAAGATCCCGCTCCGCTTGCACATACACAAGCTCTCGGCCCTTCGCATCCTCAAAACTAATCTCGTTAAATCCACCCGACCCAGGCGTCGAATCGCTCTTCCATCCGCTCTTCGTCTTGTTCGCAGGCAAATCATAAGGCACAGGCGATGTCGCATTAAACAGCCGCCCCACCACCACCGGATGATCTGGATTCCCCTCCAAAAAGGCCACCAAGACCTCTTGCCCCACACGAGGCAACGCAATCATCCCAAATCCACTGCCCGCCCACCCTTGACTCACCCGCACCCAACAAAAACTATTGTCATTGTGACCCCCCTCCCGATCCCAATGAAATTGAACCCGAACCCGCCCATGCTCGTCCGTATAAATCTCTTCCCCAGAAGGCCCTACCACCAGCGCGCTCTGCATCCCCTGTATCACAGGCTTCCCCGTCTTCATCGGCGGCCGATAAGGCAAATCCGCGAACATCGCCGAATGCGACATGCTCCATTCCCCGTCGTGTGTCCCCTCCAGCGAACTCTCCGTCACCATCAGCTTCTGCTCGCTCTTTAAATCGCTCCTCGAATGCTGTCCAATCGACATGACTGTCCCCGGCGCCAAATCCATCACATTCGATTCAAAACTCACATTGCGCCGCGTCGCCCGCATCGCTTCCAATTGCTTGTGCGCCCGCTCTACACCGGCCTTCTCGCTAAATCGCGCAAATCCCTTGTCGTCTCCAGTAAAGCGCCCAATCAATCCCCCCAGCATTCCTCCCAATTGCCCGCCGATTTGGCCTCCCAGCGCCCCCATCGCCGCCCCCGCTATCTTTGCGCCCGTCTCGCCCAGGGCGCCCGATATCTTGTTTTCCACCGCCCCCACGGCCTTGTCCACCGCCCCCGCAACCCCCGCCTTCACCGCCTGAGATGCCGCCGCTCCGGGCGATGCTCCTCCCACCAGCGCTTGCACCCCGGCCTTGCCAGCGGCGCCTCCCACCGCTTCGCCCGCCTTGCCAGCAGCGCCTTCCACAGCCTCGCCCGCCTTGCCAGCCAGCGCTCCCGCCGCTCCAGTCACCGCCTTCGCCGCCTCCCCGACCTTCGCCGCCGCCTCCCCCAGCTTCGCCGCCGCCTGCACCGCCTGCGCTCCAGGCAGCTTCGACAAAAGCTCGCCCGCGATGTTTTTTAAGCCCCAAGGCCCTTGACTTTTTTCATCGAACTCAACCAAAAAACTCGCAGGCTCATATCGATAAATCTCAAGCTTGTCTTCAATCCCTTTTCCAAGCCCAGCATCCCCAAAAAACTTAAAGCGAGGCTGCCTCCTAAAATCAAAATCCCGCAGGCTCACCCGTCCAGGCCGCACCTGCTGCGATAGCCTCACGCTCGACAAAAACTCTTTCTCCGCCGCTTGATTGGGATTGTCCACATAGCCAATCGCTCCGCCTTCCCGAGGCTCGTTGCGCGTGGGCGCGTCATTCATCACCATGCGCGAAATCGATGACCCGCGTTCTTCTTGCTCTTCAAATGAATACGAAATCCCGCCCTCTTCTAGAAGCCGATTGACAAAATCAAAATCGCTCTCTCCGTACTGCGCCCGCAGCTCCAGCTTTGGATACGCTTCTTTGTCAATCCTAAAATCCCGCTCGATCGACCATTCCCCGAGAATCTGATCCACTATCTCATGCAGCGATTTATGCTGAAAAATACGGTGATTTGTGCGCTGGGTGAGCAGCCACAGCTTGGGCACGATACGCAAATAATAAGTCGATAGCCCTGTCGTTTCCGCGTGGATCAACTCCATATGACTGCACACGCCCGACCATGTGCGCCGCCCCCGCGCCGCGTACTTCATCCCGCTTACTGCGCAGAACGAAGCGGGCCGCCCAACAATGCTTTCGAGGTCGATGTCGTCGTTTGGAGAACGCGCCCATACCGATATCGAGAACAAACTCGACATCGCTTCATGCACCGCGAATCGCCGCACGGAAAGAGAGTCTTCTTTGGATTCAAAGCCGAGTTCCAGAATTGACATGGTGCCCATCCCGCGCGCGCTGTATGAGGTGCAATCAGCGCGACTGCAGGATGATCCATCTTTTTCAGAACAATGGCAATCGCTTTTTACGGCTCCACGGCGCAGGGAAAAAACTTAAAACTACTCGCCGATTGTGCTTGACATCCTTCACAACTCCTCCAACCGCCTTCAAGCCGACCCCTCCTTTTTCACACCCATTCTCGACAGCGGCACAATCATCCCCGGCTCATCGCCATAAGGCGCCACAAACACCATCACCGAATCTTTGGGCAAAGTATCCAGCGCCACCGACGCGCCCGCCTCGGGATTAATCAACTGCAGAGCCTGCGCCAGCTTTCCGCGCTCATCCAAACGAAGCGATACGCCCTCTTCAAGCTCCTCCAAAAGCACAAACACTTGCCGCAAATCGGGCTTCTCCCGATCGACAAATTCCCAAATCACCTCCGCGTACGTCGCCAATAGCGCGTTACAGCGCGAGGATCCCATTGCCTTCACTCGTGCACCTCGCCCAGCACTCTACTCATCTTGGCGCTCACTCACAAAAAAGACACAGTCTCCGTTCCGATTCGCCGCAGGCCGCTCCATCCTAATGCCTCGTTTATAAGCGTTTTTAGAATCATCTCCGCATGGCCCGCCGATTGCAATTGCCCGCCCGCAAATGACTTCATCCAAACAACAATGCCTGGTTCTCTTGTTCGGAACGCTCTCGCTGCTTTCGGCCTGCAGCAAACGCTACGAAGCCCGTCCGGCCGAATCCTTCGCGCGCGAGCCGGCCACATCCGCCGCGCCCGCTACGACACTGACGCCCGATCCTGTGGATTACACGCTACGCCCCGCGCCGCTGCCTTCCACGGAACCCCGTCCACAACCCGCAAAAATAGCTCCTTCGCTTACTGTAAAACGCCTCGTGCTGGCGACCCGCATCGAAAATCGAGAGCCCGCCGATGCTTCCAAAGGCTTTGTCGCTTCAAAAACCGATAAACTCTTTGCCTTTGTCGAAGTGGAAAACCATAGCCTCACCGAAGGCGAAATTTTTGTTTCCTTTGTTCCGCCCGATGGTGGAAAAGCCCTCGGCAATATCAAACTCGATATCGGTGCAAGCAAAAGGTTTCGAACCTGGGCGTTTACCAGGGGCGCCCGCAAAAGTGGAGAATGGATGGCCGTTGTCCGCAATGGCGCCGGCGATGTCTTGGCCCGGGCTCCCTTTGAAATCATTTAAATAAATAACCCCTCCCCTCCCCACCTTCGCGCTTGACACAACAAAACACATCGTCTACCCGCACCATCCATGACGGATATCGACGTAGGCACCATCATTCCCTCCACCCGAGACTTGCTTCAAGTTGTGTCCACCCGGCGCAAAAGCCTTGCGCTCTTGGCCCGCATCGATGCGCCCGATCCGGCGCAGGAAGCTGCCCGCCTCGATGGTCTGAATATTTCAGCATTTGCCTTTAGCGAGCCCGATGCAAGGCTCACCCAAGGCGCCCGCTCCACCAAGACCGTTCCGTCCCTGTCTTTGTTTCCCGCTAAGGTTCGCCAAGATGCCCTGCGCGCCCGCTATTTCGGTGCGGATGGGGTTCCTGTTGATGCTCACTTGCCTCTGGAGGAATGGGATCCTCTCGCTAAAACCGTGCGCACGATGCGCATGCTCCCGCTCGCCTTCGCCGACGATAAAACCAGTCTAGAAAACGCGGTAAGCGCGGGAGCCCGGGCCATTCTTCTCCGCGCCGCCTCCGCAGAGGAATGGCTTGCGCTCTATTCGGCCTTGCCCCCTCAAGCGCAGCGCGGATTGATTTTGGTGGCCGATTTAGGCGATGCAGCCGATGCAAATGCGCTTAAACAGCTCTTTCAAAAAGCCGACGCGGCCATTGTCCCGCCTTCGGTCCATCAATCCAAAGAATTCCCGGGGCTGGTGAGCGAGCTCGATCCCTAATACCCGTCTTATTCGATAAATCGCAAGAACCTCGCCTTGATTCGCTTCTTGCCGAAACCGGAAAACTTAACCGTCACGCTGGGATCTTCTCCAGGATCGACGCTTTCAACCAAGCCTGCGCCAAAGCGCTCGTGCATCACCCGTACACCCGGTCCCAAACCTGCCCGGCTACCGGTGTTTGAGCTTGAAGAGGCGCTCAAGCCGACCTCGGCATCCCTTTCGATATAGCGTTCGCCCGGAGCGCGGGAAGGGGCGGCGGGAGGCGGCGCGGGACTTCGCGTAAATGAAAAACCCCGCTGTTCAAAGCTGCCCCGATACGATGAACCCGAATCCACATAAGAAGGTTCGCGATAGACAGGCGCATCGTCCTGGTAACGTTCGGACGAGCCTCCTCCAAAGAGCGAGCCTTGGCTTCCGCCAAAAGATGATGTGCCCCGCTGCATCAGCCGGCTTGCGCCTGTCATCGTGGGTTTTACCGAGTTCTTAGGTAAATCCGATATAAAACGGCTGGGAAGTCCATAGCGGGTCGTTCCAAAAATAGCCCGGCGCCCCGCATGAGAAATACTCAGCCATTCGCGGGCGCGGGTCAGCGCCACATACGCCAGGCGCCTTTCTTCTTCGATATCTTCGCCGCGCTTTGGATCGAGCCCTTTGAATGGAAAGAGCTCTTCTTCCATGCCGGTGATAAATACCGTGTTGAATTCCAGCCCTTTGGCCGCATGAACCGTCATCATGGCCACTTTGGGCGCGTCTTTAAGGGCATCGATATCGCTGCTCAAGGTGACGCGCTCTAAATAGCCGCCCAGGTAAATTACTTCTCCGGCCGCCGTCGCCTCGGCTTCGTAATCGACAATGGATTGAATGAGCTCGCGCAAGTTCAGAAGCCGCGCATCGCCTTCCGCCGACTCTTCTTCCTGAAGCATTTTGGTATAGCCGGTGCGCTCCAATATCTCTTCTGCCAAAGCCGACGGAAGCATCGAAGGCGCTTCCGCCATAAAGGATTCAAGCAGGTTTCTAAAGTGAAACAGCGCCTTTTTGGCCTGCGTTCCAATCGCCTGCCCCGAATACAAAGGCACAAGCGCGTCGTAAAGCGAACAATTGCGGCTGTCCGCTTCTTCAATCAGCCGCTCAATGGTTGTTTCGCCAATCTTGCGCGATGGAACATTGATGATGCGGAGCAAATCCACATCGCTTCTGCGGTTGTCGATGACCCGCAGATAAGACAATAAATCCTTGACTTCGGCGCGTTCAAAGAATTTGGTCCCGCCGATAATCTGATACGGAATGCGTTCGGCCCGGAGCACTTCTTCAAGGACGCGCGATTGAGCGTGAACCCTATAAAATACGGCGATTTCATTGGCCGCAACGCCTTGCTTTAAGCGTTCGTTGATGCGGTCCGCCACCCACGCCGCTTCGTCGTGCTCGTTCTCCGCGGCGACCACGATAATCGCTTCGCCGTCCTTGTTCGATGTCCACAGCTCCTTCGGTTCCCGGTCTTTCGCGGGCTTAATCACACCCAGCGCCGCTTTTACGATATGCCCCGAGGAACGGTAGTTCTGTTCGAGTTTTATGACTTGAGCATCGGGGAAATCGCGCCTGAACCCCCGCACAATGCGCACATCCGCCCCGCGCCAGCGGTAGATGCTTTGATCGTCATCGCCCACGACGCATAGGTTTCTGTGCTCTTGCGACAGCGCCCGCACCAATCGGTACTGTACGCGGTTGACATCTTGAAATTCATCGACAAGCACATAGCGGAAACGCCTGCGCAGCTCTTGCCCGGGAAGGCTCGCCGGATCTTCCGCAATGCGCATCACCGCAATCAACAGATCGTCAAAATCGACCGCATTGGCGTTCTTTAAATGCCGCTGGTAAGCCTCGAAGCACTTGGCCACCACATCGTCGATATAGCTTTCCTTGGAAAAATCTTCAGGGCCCCGGCCCTCCTGCTTTTCCCGGTGAATGCGCGAGAGAATTTGCCGGGGCGGATAGCGTTTGTCATCGAGGTTCAGCTCTTTGAGCACGCGGTTCATCACCGCTTTTTGATCGGAGTCGTCGTAGATAACAAAATTGCGCCCCAATCCCGCGGCTTCATGCAGATTGCGGAGCAGGCGCGCGCAAACTGCATGAAAGGTGCCCACCCATAAATCCCGCGCCACATCTTCGCCAATCAGGCTATCCAGCCGCCTTCTCATTTCGCCCGCGGCTTTGTTTGTAAAGGTGACGGCCAATATCTTGTAGGGCGGCACCCTATGATAGGCGACCAAATTCGCTATCCGGTACACGATAACGCGCGTCTTGCCGCTGCCCGCTCCTGCGAAAATTAAGAGCGGGCCGTCTTTGTGCGCCGCCGCCGCCGCTTGAGGCTCGTTTAGGTCGAAATACTCGGGCGCGCTTTCTGTGCGCGCCTCGGGGTCATGTACAGGCTCGTGATAAACAACAGTCACGTACCGCCGTTAGCACAGGCGCGGAGGTGCCGCGAGCATTTCCAGTGCCCGCGTGGCTTTCACGTTGTAGAACCTGCCAGAGATCCATGCGCATTGCCCTCACTCACAATCTCAAGCTGAGCGATGCTCCAGAAGAAGCCGAATTCGATAGCCCGGAGACCATTGAAGCGCTGACGGCGGCGCTGGAGCGGGCAGGCCATGAAGTCGAGCGTATTGAGGTGAGCGGCCCGCCTTCGCGCCTGCTAACCCGCTTGGAAGGGCTCGCTCCCGATTTAATTTTCAACACGGCCGAGGGTCATAAGGGAAAGACGCGCGAAGCCTTTTATCCAGCGCTTTTCGATGAGCTGGGCATGCCCTACACAGGCTCGGATGCCTACACGCTGTGCATTACGCTGGACAAAAATATCAGCAAGCGGGTCGTGACTGGATATGGTGTTCCAGCGCCGCGGGGAAGGCTTGTTACGCGCTCAACCATCGAGGGCGGGGCGCTCGACGATTTAACCTTTCCGGTGATTGTCAAGCCCAACTTTGAAGGCTCTTCCAAAGGTATCGCGGGCGACTCCAGCGTGTGTGAAGACGCCTATGAACTTTCCGAGGTGATCGAGCGCCAATTACCGCGTTTTGAAGCTGGATTGATTGTCGAGCGCTATCTGCGGGGCGTAGATGTGGCGTGTTCGTTTGTGGCTGGAACAGGCGCGGATGGGATTCTTCCTCCGGTTGAATATGTGATCGATAAAGAGCACGCGGGGCTGTACAACGTGCTGGATTTTAATCTGCGCAATGTGCGCCATGAACGTGTGAAGCTGAGGCCCGCAGAGCTTCCGGGCTCCGTGATTGACCGCATAAAAATGCTTACAAAGCGGGTCGTGCGCGCCTTTGAGCTGAAGGATTTTGGACTGGCCGAGTTTCGCGTTGGAACGGGGCCTAAAGGCTATGAAGTTCATTTTCTGGCGGTTGAGGCGCTGCCGGCGCTCAATCCAAATACAAGCCTGGCGCTCGCGGCCAAACATCAAGGAATCGATTTTGATGGACTGGTGAAGGCGCTTATCAAGAGCGCATGTCAGCGCTATGGGCTGCTCCCGCATCTTGAAAATACGCAGCCCCGCAAAAGCAAAAAAACGTCGATGCGGGTAGGTTTTACCTTCAATATCAAGCGCAGCGAGTCCGATGAGGCGCAGGCTGAATTTGACACGCCCCGGACGATTCAGGCGATCGCGGCGGCCATTGAGAGTTATGGGCATACGGTGGTGCATCTGGAAGCGACGCCCGATTTGCCGCGAAGGCTTGCGGATGCGGCGCCCGATGTGGTGTTCAATATTGCGGAAGGCATCCGGGGGCGGGGCCGCGAAGCTCAGGTGCCGGCGCTCTGCGAACTGCTGGGCATTCCTTATTCGGGTTCGGATTCAACGACGCAATCGCTGTGTTTGGACAAAGGATTAACGAAGCAAATCCTGCGGGCGGCTGGCATCGAAACGCCTGAATGGCAGGTGATAACGACTGGACGTGAAAAACTGAAGGCGTTCCGGTATCCGGTGATTGTAAAGCCCAATGCCGAGGGAACATCGAAAGGCATCACGGAAGCCTCGGTGGTTGAAGATGAAGCGGCGGCGCGGGTTGCGGCGAAAGCTTTATCGGATCGCTATGGCCAGCCTGCGCTGGTTGAAGAATACATTGAAGGCCGCGAGTTTACGGTGGGCCTGCTCGGCGAGCGGAGGCCCAAAATCCTTCCGCCGATGGAAGTGGTGTTTAAAAACCATTCAGGGCGTCCTGTGTATGGTTTTGAGGAAAAGAAAGTCGCGCAGGACAAGGTAACGTTTGAGTGTCCAGCGAAGCTTTCGCCGGCCGAACTCAAGCGATTGGAAAAAGTGGTGCGCGATACCTTTAATGTGCTGGGCTGCCGGGATGTGGCGCGGGTGGATTTGCGCTTGGCAAAAGACGGAACATTTTATGTGATCGAAGTGAATCCATTGCCTGGTTTAACACCGGATTTCAGCGATTTGTGTGTGATCGCCAAAGTCGTCGGGATGGATCACCGGATGCTGATTGGAGAGATTCTGTCGGGATGTATGAAGAGATATCGGGAAGCAAAGGCATCACATAAGACAGGATTTGAAGCGCGAAGCGAGGCAGGGCAATTGGCCGAGCCGGCGCCCGCGCAAGCCGCGGAAGCTCCGCAGCCGATCCCTCCAATTCAATCACCTGAATCGCAAAACCCACAAAAAACATAGAGGCGGCTCACTGGCCGCCTCCATTTGTTTATGGGTAAAGTAAACAGGGCTTATGCCGCAGCAGCTCCGCCCTGCGCCTTGTTCTTGGCGTCCGCGCTGGCCGAATCCGCGGCTTCCTGGCTTGTCGCATAGCGTGCAAAGCGCTTGGTGCCGCCCATGAACACCTTCCCCTGCTCCTTGAGCTGGCGCAGGGCCGCGGCAACAATCGGCTTTGATAGCTTGGTGGAGCGTTCGATTTCGCCGGCCGCCATACCTTGCTGAGCCGCCACAGCCTTGTGCACGTTGTCGAGCATTTGAAGGCGCTCGGCCTCTGTAGAGCGCTTTCGGCGGGGAGCGCCGGTCTTGGTTTTCTTTCCAGCGCCTTTAGCCGCGCCGCGCTTGCCCTTGGGCTTAGGCGCAGCGGGAGCCGCAGCCGCCGCAGCCGCTTTCTTTGCGGACGCCTTGGGGGCTGCGGTAGTGGCGCCGGCTGCCTTGGCCGCGCTCTTGCCAATACCAAGACGCTTAAGGATAAGCGCCGAAACAGCCTGCGAAAGCTCACGGGTGAACTTTGCAGTGACCTCTTCGAGTTCAGTATCAAATGATTGCGTCATTGTTGTTCGGCTATACCACGGTCATGCCCGCCGGCAAAACAAACTTTTATTGAATGGATAAAAATTTTATTTGCGAGCAAAGGCGGCTGCCATTCGCCTGGCTTTCGGGCTATCAGTGCCGCCCATGAGCGTCACGCTTGCCGCGCTATTGGGAATCATCGAGGGTTTGACGGAATTTCTTCCGGTCTCCTCGACGGGGCACCTAATTTTATTTTCGGCATTATTTGGGCACACCGGCGAAGCTTCAAAGACCTTCGACATCGCGATTCAGATGGGCGCCATTTTGGCGGTTGTTGTTTTGTATCGATCCCGCTTCGCCGATTTAGCCCGCGGGCTCATCCGCCGCGATCCCGTTCAAATGAGGTTCGCATTGGCCTTGGGCTGTGCATTTTTGCCTGCTGCGATCACGGGCTATCTCTTTCACCGCGCCATCAAGGCTCATCTCTTTGGTCCGCGGCCTGTTATTTTCGCTTTATTTACGGGCGGACTGCTTATGATCGGCATCGAAAAATACAGGGCATCCAAGCCTAAATTGGAAGAGCGCTGCGGTATCGAACATGTGACGCCCGCGCGCGCGCTGATCATTGGCATGTGCCAGATTTTGTCGCTGTGGCCCGGCGCATCCCGCTCCATGACCACCATTGTGGGCGGACAATTAAGCGGATTGAGCACCCAAACAGCCGCGGAATTTTCGTTTCTTTTAGGCGTTCCCGTCCTCGGCGCGGCCACCATCTTTGATCTCTATAAAAATGGAACGCTCTTCTTTTCCGAGCCGGATGCGATGCTTTCGCTGGCGGCTGGACTTTTCTTTGCGTTTGTGACCGCGATGCTGGTGATGGTCGCCTTCATCCAATATCTGAGGCGATTTGGACTTGTACCCTTTGGTGTGTACCGCATTGTGCTCGCCCTCATCGTGCTTTTGATAGGCGGAGCCGGCGCCGATTCAAGCTAATATCGCGCCTACCATGTCCTTGTGTTTTTGCGCCCACGCCCGCCATTTTCGACATCTCAGCGCTATTTCGCTGTTTTTGCTATGCGCGCCGCTTGCTTCGTGTTCATCGCAGCCGCCGCCCCCTCCAAAACAAATCAACATCGCGGCGGCTCCCACGGCGAGCCCCGCGCCTGAAGCGGCCCCGCTATCGCCTTCGCGCTGGCTCGATAGCGGCGGCGCAACGCTTGTAGGCCCAGAGCTTCCCCAGGGCAGGCTTCTTTTGCTGGGAGGACGCCGGGCGCTGCTTCAAAAAGACGGTTCGGTGAAAGCGGAAAGCGTTCCATCCCCCGAAGCGCTGATGGGGCTCATTGAAGTGCCGGACGAACAGGGCAAAAACGTCTTGATCGGCCATGGATCGAAAGGAATTTACCGGTTTGACGATCCCCTGGCGGCCGCCGTTAAACTCGCCCAATCGGAAGTCAATATCGATCATATCGGGGCCGGCCCGAATAGCGTTGCGGTGTGGGATTATCAATCGTATGTGCCTCGCTTCATCGATCTAAAAAGCGCGAAAATGCAAAGCCTTTCCGGCCTTCCGGCGCTTCCTTTGCGCGCGATTGCGTTTCGCAATGCAAAAGAAGGAGCGGCCATTTTTGAGGCGGCGGGCCTGGCCGTTACGCAGGATGGAGGCGCGACATGGAAACCCGCGGGCGATAGCGCTCAAGGCAAAGATGCCCTGCGGGTAACGGGACTGCGCATCGAACACGATAAAGTGCTTGCATTTGTGTATTCCAACGGTCCTGCCGGCGAAATCGATATCGCCAAGGCTTCGCTCGGCGCTATGCGCGATCCGCCGGCGCCTCAAAGCGAAGCTCATATCCTTCGGTGGATTCGCGTAACCGAGCGCGATCCGCTGGAAGCGGCGGCTGCATCGGGCGTGGAATCGGCGCCGGGCACGGCCATTGTCGCAAGCCATGGATTGCTTGCGCGGGTCGACTTAAACACGGGCGCCATTCTTGAAATGCAACAGTTTTCAAACGGCTATGGCCTCACGCCATGCACGCTCACCAAAGCGGGCACGCATGCATGGCTTGGATGTATTGTTTCCGAACAAGAAGAAGGCTTTGATTTTATCGATCCATTTGCGGTTTTCCGATTGCCCGCGAGCGGTCTTTCGCTGGGCAAGCCGGTATTCAGGCGAAGCGGCGATGCATGGCTGAGAGGCTCTCCGAGCGGCGGACTTTTGCTGACTTCGCCTTGCAATGCCGAGGAAGATGGAAACCTGTGCGTTCAAAAGCCCGGCGGCACATGGAGCACCATGCGGGTACCCAATCTCAATGCCGTGAGCAGCGCGGGACCATTGGCGGATGGAAGTGTTGCGTATCTGAGAGGATTGGAAGAAGGCGACGAGCCGGAGTCTGAAGATAGAGAAGGCGCGGCCGCGGAAAATGGCGCGGATGGAGAAGGCGCGGATGGACGAAGAGCGCTTAAGCCGGCCATTTATGTGATGGATGCGACGGGCAAAGAACGAAAACGGGCGGTATTGCGCTGGAATGAGCGGCCCAGTGCGCAATTGTTTGTACAGAGCCCCATTGAAGAGGATGAAGACCATACCCTTCGATTTGTGCTGTCCAACGACGAGGGCGAGGTCTTTAGCGTGGTCCAGGCTCCAGGCGCCGATGGAGTCGCGCCTCAGCATATTCCAGATGTAAATTTTGCTCGCCTCCATGGTGGACGGGGGCTTGCTCTAAGCGAACGCCGGGCCATGGCGACCGTGGATGGGGGCTTGACATGGAATACGATTGATTTAGCCGATCATGTACAGCGCTTTTTGAGCTCGGGTTCGGTGGGATATTTAGCCGACGAGCCTGGGGTTTTTACAGTGAGCGAAGTGGGGGCAAAAATTGACACACAATTGCGCATTGGATGGGGAACGCCTCAAGAGATGCCGCATATTCCCCAGAGCGAAGCCAAAGAGACGCTTCCTTCCCGGCCTTCGAAGCCCGTGAATGGGAGCAATGTGATTCAATGCACCTCCACCAAGACGGCGGTACCTGGCATACCCCCGCTGAAAGGTTCCTACGAGATCAGCGAACTGTTTCCGAGGCCCAAACCTGCGGCGGGAGCGAAGGCCAAGGCGCCCACCAGCAGTTTTTCGACGGCGCCAATGGGCCGATTTGGAATGCTGGACACGGTAGCGAGCCTGGAAGAGCTATTCGACAAGCCCAAAGAGCCACCCAAGACATGGACGATTAAATGGCTGAATTCCTATGAAACGGGGGCAAAGGCGCAGAGCGTAAGCGGTCCCGCGCCCAAGGGAGCAAGCACGGGCACATTGATGCGGATGGCGGCAGGAATGGGCAAGCGGGCGCTTTTTATGCTGCGTTCAGGAGGAAAAAACTGGTTATTCCGGGTAAAAGCCCAAGGCGGAAGCGAAAGTATTGAAATTGACAACGATCGGCTTCCGACGGGGGATATTGTCTTTGGGACAGATGCATCGGATATCATTGCCTGGAGCCATGACAATTATGTTGTTGCGTGGCCAGCGGGCGAAGTGCCTCGTATTATCGCGAATGTGGGAGGGCGGGCGCAGCGTTCTTTGGGCGTACCCACCAAAGAGGGCGTGCCGATGCTATTAAGTTTTAATGATATCGCGCTCTTAGGTAATCTGCCCATGGTGGCCGTACCCAAACCTGAAAAAGGCAGCGCAGAAAAGCCCCCGGCAACGATAAAGCTACCGCCGCCTGCGCCGGTATCGCTGGAAGGGTGGGTGAGTGTGCCCAATGTAATCCGGCGGGATGCACCGATCCTGCCCTTATGCGCGCCGAAGGCCAAAGGAGCGCGTTTTTTGTTTAATTCGCGGCTATTGAGCCTTCGCACGGACGGGGCATCGGCGACTTCGCCCGAGGCGGTATACGATGTGCTGATAGGAGCGAAAGACTCTTGTATTCAAGGCGTTTCGGTTATTTTCAGTCCACCCCGGAGTATACCATCGTTTCAGCCTGGAACGGGACCTGGAGGACCAAAACAGGCGGATCCTGGACCGATGACATTTATTCGGGCCGATTTTGTGAACAAGAAAGCAGAGGGGGGAAGCCGGGGGCCAAAGGGGAAAATGGTAAAGATTAGTTGTACATTATAACAAAGAAAGGTATACCCTCAAGGGTATCAACACCGCAGATTAGCTTATCAAAACGTTTGAGTGCCGACTGGGTTGAATACCGCGAATGAGCGGTTCTAAACGTGGGAGTCGCGGGTGATTGCGATGCCCAAGGAGAAAGATCCGTGACAGAACTTCTACCCCGATCCCTTATTCTCGACCTGCATCAAGCTGCGGTTGCCCTGGGACTTCCCCGCGCTGCGCTTCTCGCCAGGATTTCCCCTGCCTTTGTCGCCGCGCTGGATGAGACTCCTTCAAAATCAGCCCAGATTCTCATGGATTTGAGCAAGCTCAACAGCGTAGAGAAGCTAAAGAATGGGAGCGTTCCTCTACGCATTTGGCTTGAAAATGCGAAAGGATTGGTGGCAGAGCATGATGAAAAGGAGTGTGCCTTTTTTCAAAACGCGCTGAACCAACTTGGAGAGGCATCCCCGCATCCCCGACCCCAGACCCAATCCCCAGGCATTACCCCAATCATGGCGGTGAAAACCAAAATCCTCTTTCTCTCCGCCAATCCCGCAGGCCGAGACCGATTGGCCATTGGAAGGGAATTTAATGCTGTCGAGAGCGAACTCCTCAAGGCTCCCGATGGACGCCAATTATCTCTAATTCCGGCATTTGATACCGGCGCGGGCGAGCTCAGCCGCGTCCTCCTCGAACACGAGCCCAACGTACTGCACTTTAGCGGTCATGGCGATCCAAGTGGAAAACTGGTCATCACATCCCGCTTGGGCGGAGGCGATAAAATTGAAGCGGATGCGCTCGCCCGGCTCCTCGAGAGTTTTAAGACCCATCTCCGCTGTGTGGTTCTTAATGCCTGCTTTTCGAAAATCGTCGGGGATGCTCTTCGGGAGCATATCGATGTTGTCATTGGGATGTCCCGCGCTATTTCCGATGATGCGGCCATTCAATTCTCTACCGGCTTTTATCGGGCTATCGCCTTCCACAAAGATGTGAATACCGCGTTCAAGCTCGCTCTTAGTCAAATCGATCTCTCTCATCTGCCCGATGCCGATAAACCCCAGCTTCTATGTAAAGTGGGTACCGACTCCAATACAGTAGTATTGTTCCCTAAATCTTCCTAGGTGTTTTTATGAACGATCCAGGGGCCGGCTTCGATCGGATGGTTGGCCAATATTCTCAAAATCTCCCAGGCCCCAGTCTGATTATCACAGGCGGTCTGCATGGAAATGAAGCGGGAGGTTTAATCGCCGCCCAGCGGGTTCTGTGCGATTTAAAAGAATCTGAGCGGCCTTTTAAAGGAATGCTCACCGTATTGGCAGGCAATTTATCCGCATTAAAAGAAAATCGAAGGTTTATCAATCGCGATTTAAATCGGCATTGGAACAGTGCTCATTTAATTGAACTCGAACATCGTCCCAAAGATCAATTGTGCTCGGAAGACCGAGAGCAGCTAGAGCTTGTGGCCTTATTAAAAGATCTCGAAAAACGCCCGGAAACGCCGCTTATTTTTCTGGACCTGCATACCACATCGGGACAATCGCCTCCTTTTATTGTGCTGAACGATTTACCGCCCAACCGCGCCATCGCCGCCAATATCGGACTGCCTTGTATTGTAGGGCTCGACAAAGTGCTCGATTGCCCAATGCTCGCCTTTTTATGCCAGCGGGGCCATTGGGGCTTGTCTATCGAAGGCGGCCTGCATGGAAGCGCCGAAGCCATTGAAGCGCATGTATCGGGAATTTGGCTCTTTCTCGTGGCCACAGGCGCTATGCGCGAAGAAGATGTGCCCCATTTCAGCGCCCACCAAAAAGCCATGCGCAATGCCTGGCCCGATGCTCCAATGATTTTTGAAATCTGCCACCGCCATGTCGTCAAATCAGGCGATTCTTTTGTTATGCGTCCAGGGTTTAAAAGCTTTCAGCCCGTTCACCAAAATCAAGTGCTCGCCGAATGCGATGGAGTGCCTATCCGCTCCCCAGCCGATGCCGTGCTCTTAATGCCTCGCTATCAGCCCCAGGGCGAAGATGGCTTCTTTCTCGCTCTTCCCAGGCCAATTTAATCGTATTGATTTAAAATCGCATGCTGCCGCTCAATGCAATCGCTTTCAAGCATTGCTTTACGATCCGCATTCACCTAAGTTCGGCGGCCCGCCATGTCTGAACACCACCGCCACGAAAAGCCGCAAGTCCGAAATCTAAGCGACGGCGTTGAAGATCATCTCGTTCCCCTTCAATCCCTCGATCCTCTCGCCCCTGCTTCGTTTGATGAGCTGGTGCAGGCGATGGGGAAAACCGCGTTCGGAGGCCGCTCTCTGGGCGAAGCCGCCGATGTGCTCGCCGAAATGGCCAGCGATCCCGATTGTTTGATCGTCGGCACCTTTTCAGGCGCGATGACCGTCGCCAAAATGGGGCTGGTGCTCGTTCGTATGATTGAGCACGGGCTGATTCATGCGGTGGTGAGCACGGGCGCGCTGATGGCTCATGGATTGAGCGAGGCCGTGGGGCTCGTGCATTACAAAGTTAATCCTACCATCTCGGATGAGGTGTATTTCGAAAAGGGTTACAACCGTGTGTACGACACCCTCGAGATGGAGGCGAATCTCAATACCATCGAGGCATTCGTTCGAAATGTGCTGGATCAGCTCGATCCTGCCGGGCCTTGGTATAGCGAGCTAATTTGCCGGGCTATTGGCAAGGCGCTGGCCGAGGGGCCGGAATCGCCGGGTATTTTAAGAGCGGCATATCTAAAGAATGTGCCCGTGTATGTGCCGGCATTTACCGATAGCGAACTGGGCCTGGATGTCGCGACATGGATGCTGAGGCGAATTCATGCGGCGCATGGAGGCGCGCGCGATTTCGATGTGTGGAAGCATGCGGCGGCGCCTCCCTTTAATCCTTTTCACGATTTGCTGAGCTATGCGCGGCTGGTGCGAACCAAGAAGCGGCTTGGGATTTTTACAATCGGAGGCGGGGTGCCGAGGAACTGGGCCCAGCAAGTCGCGCCCTTCTACGACATTGTGGAGTACAGGCTGGGCGTCGATCTCGAGCATCCTCGCTTTCAATACGGCGTTCGCATTTGCCCCGAGCCTGTGCATTGGGGCGGGCTGTCGGGCTGTACCTATTCCGAAGGCGTAAGCTGGGGGAAGTTTGTTCCTCCTTCGGAAGGCGGGAAGTTTGCCGAGGTGTATTCGGATGCGACGCTGGCCTGGCCGCTTTTGGTGAGAGCCGTGCTGGAGAGGCTTGGCAAGCTGAAAAACCGCTAAATTCTAGGCTTAGCGCGCGGATCGTGCCTGCGCGCCCATTCGCAGAGAATCATGCCCGCGGCGATGGCCACCGGATACGAGTGGTTGATGCCGTACATGGGAATCGCGATGATTTGATCGCAGGCCCGCAGAAGCACATCGGGAATCCCGTCGTTTTCGCTGCCAAAGAGATAGATCATGCCCTTGGGCGTATCGGCTTCCCACAGCGTTGTTTTGGCATGATCGCGTTCGACTCCGTAGAGAGGGCGGCCTTGAACGGCTTCTAAAAAAGCCTCTTCGGTGGGCACTTCGACCACCGTTTCATATTTTTGCATGCCCATCGCGGCCCGTTCGTAATAGGGCTCGGTGCCGATCAAGAAGATTTCGCGCACCAAAAATGAATGCGCGGTACGGATGATCGAGCCGATATTAAAAGGGTTTTTGGCCCTGCAGACCGCGATGGAGAAATCATTCCGGAGAGGCAAAAGCTCGTCTTTGATCTCCTGCGAGCTCATGCCGAAGGGCGCGACTTTCATAGGCAGCGCTAAAGAAGTGTTCTACTCGAGATTGCCCGAATCTTTGTATTCGGGATACACGGCGCCTTCCTTCACATTGATATCCAGCACCGTGCCGTCCTCGTGCCGCAGCACCAACTGAAGGCCATCCGCGCCCGCCGCACCAAAGGCACTGCGAACACCATCCGACCCCAGTGTCTTTACGTCTTTGCCATTGATTTTTAAAATCTCATCGCCCGGCTTAATCCCCGCGCGCTCGGCGGCGCTTCCCGGCATCATCCTTGTAATAAAGGCTGATTCGGTGCGGATTTCATACCAGAGCCCCAGGCCCAGCATCGCCCGCGCAGGCTCGAAGGCGATGATGATTTCTCCGCCCGCATCGAGGTTCACCCGGATTCGGCGCGTGAGCCTAAACTCGTCCGAGGGCCTGCCAATATCCCGGATTCCCAAGGGTTTATCGCTAATCGTATTGGAGTCCCACACCTCGACCCTAAGCTTGTCGCCGGGATCGATTCTCAAGTTGCCGCGCGGACCATTTTTCCAGGTGGGCTCCAGCGTCTCTTTTTCAACGGGCGTGCGGAACACTTCCTTTTCGTTGATCAGCAAAATCGCGTACGGATCGGGCTTTTTGCCGATTTCCTCTTCCCATGTCTTGCCATTGCGGGCCCGGTCGGGAATGCGCGCCGACTCAAACTTCATCCACGCCATGTTGTCGGGAGGCGGAGGATCGAGCGCCTGCTCGGTCATCGCCTTGCGCATCCTCGTTGGGAACTCGGGATACACGGCTGGACACGCGCTCACGCACAGCGCGGCGCCCGACAGGAGAACAAAACCTAAAATGAGGCGGAGGGGCTTCATAAAAAGTGCCTGGCAAAAAGAGGTTTGAGGCCGCCCGTGGTTCTATACGATTTCACCGGGCGCGGCGAATCACAATCCTTCCAAAATCCATGCTAACTGCGCCGCATGCAGCCTAGCGTTTACATTCAGAACCTTTCGTCGCATGTCGGCGAGACCGTTACTCTCAAAGGATGGCTTTATAACAAGCGTTCCAGCGGCAAGCTTCACTTCATCGAGCTGCGCGATGGAACAGGCATTGTCCAGTGCGTGATGGCCAAGCAGGAAGTGTCTGCCGAGCTGTTCGCGGCCACCGACCGGATTACCCAGGAAAGCTCGGTTGAAGTCACCGGGCAGGTGAAGGCGCATCCCAAGCGCGCCGGCGTGTTTGAGGTGATGGTCAGCGATTTAAAACTCATCGCTCAGACCACCGGCGAATACCCGATTTCACCCAAGGAGCACGGCACCGATTTCTTGATGGATCACCGTCATCTTTGGCTGCGGTCGAAGCGGCAGCACGCGATTATGCGGGTGCGCCATACGATTATCCAAGCCATCCGCGACTACTTTGACGATCTCGATTTTACCCTTGTTGACGCGCCGATTTTCACGCCGAACGCATGTGAAGGAACGAGCACGCTCTTCGAAACCGACTATCACGGCGACAAGGCGTATTTGACCCAATCGGGCCAGCTTTACATGGAGGCGGCGGCGGCGGCCTTTGGGCGGGCTTATTGTTTTGGGCCTACGTTTAGAGCCGAAAAGAGCAAGACCCGCAGGCATTTGGCGGAGTTTTGGATGGTCGAGCCCGAAGTGGCCTACATGGATTTGGAAGGCGATATGGAGCTCGCCGAAGGGCTTCTGGCGAAAATTGTCGAGCGGGTGCTCGATAAAAGGCGGCCTGAACTCGCCATTTTAGAGCGCGATATCAGCAAGCTCGAAGCTATCCAAAAGCCTTTTCCGAGGCTGATGTACGACGATGCCGTGAAGATTTTGAATGAAGCCCGGGCTCAGAAGCGCGCGGCCGGAGAGACCCGCGAAGATGGCTCGCCCATCCCCGATTTTCCCTGGGGAGAAGACTTTGGAGGCGAAGACGAAACCATTATTTCATCGCGCTATGACAAGCCTGTGATGGTGCACCGCTATCCCGCGGCGGTGAAGGCGTTTTATATGAAGCGCGATCCTGAAAACCTAAATGTCGCGCTGTGTGTCGATGTGCTCGCGCCCGAGGGTTATGGAGAAGTGATCGGCGGCGGACAGCGCGAAGACGATATCTCGGTGCTCGAGCGGATGATCGAAGAGCACAAGCTGCCGAAGAGCGCCTTTGAGTGGTATTTGGATTTGAGGCGCTATGGCACGTTCCCGCACGCGGGCTTTGGTTTGGGCGTAGAGCGCAGCGTGGCGTGGATCTGCGGGCTTCCTCATGTGCGCGAGACGATTCCCTTCGCCCGCATGCTCAACCGGCTTTCGCCTTAATCGTCCTTGCGATTTTGAATCCTCTCGCGGACCAGCACCTTGAGGCTGTGATTATCAAAAGGCTTGTCCAGCCGGGGATTCGATACCTGATCCAAAAAAGCCTGTCCTTTGGGCGTAAATGCGCCGCCCGTCAAAAAAATAAAACGCTTCGCCTGCTCGGGAACGGTGCGCTGCACTTCTTCGTAGAGCTCCATCCCGCTCATGACGGGCATCATTAAATCGCAGAGCACGACATCAAAGCGCTCGCCGGCCTGAACGCGCTCCAAGGCTTCCCGCGCGCTCGTTAACGGCAGTACGTCGTGCTCCGAGGACAGGGTGCGCCGGATCGCCGCGCCAATCATCGCTTCGTCGTCGACCACCAAAACCCGCCCCCGTTTTTCGAGGCGAGGCGTGTCCGCGACCTTTTTCGGAGCGTGGACGCGCGTTCTGGCGACAGGCAAAACAACGGTAAATACGCTGCCTTTGCCCAGTTCGCTCTGCACCAGAATATCGCCGCCGAGCTGGGTGACGATGCCATGGCAAATCGACAAGCCCAGGCCCGTGCCCACGCCGACCGGTTTGGTCGTGAAAAATGGATCGAAAATGCGCGATAGCACTTGAGGCGGGATGCCCGATCCTGTGTCGCGGATATCGATGCAAACCCGGTTCGGGCCGTCGGTCCGCGTCGTGATCCGAATCTCATTTTGATCGGCGGAGCCTTCGGGAATGGCTTGCGCCGCGTTGATCAGCAGATTCAAAAACACTTGGCCAATACGGCCTTCGTTGGCCTCGACTTGGGGTACGCGGCCGTAGTTCTTCACAAGCCGGGCTCTGTGGCGAATCTCATTCCACGCCATGTTGATCGATGCATCGAGCACCCTCGACAGCTCGACCGCGCCCCGGCGCTCTTCATCGGCGCGTGAAAACGTCTTTAAATCGCGGGTAATTTGGCGCACCCGCTCAATGCCTTCCTGCGCTTCGCTCAGGCTTTGGCTTAGCTCTCCGATGGTCTGGCCAATCTTTTCCCGGACCTCATTGGCCGGAGCCTGCAGGCCGCCGTCCTCCAACGACGCGCCGAGCTCTTGCTTGAGCGAATTCATCGCGGAGGCGACCAGATCCATGTTCGCGACGACATAGGCGAGGGGATTGTTGATCTCGTGGGCAACACCCGCGGCCAGCGTTCCTACGGACGCCATCCGATCCGCAAACAGAAGGCGTCCCTGCATACGCTTCTGTTCTGTTACATCGCGCGCCACAAAGAGCATCGCCGGCGCTCCTTCAAATTCCAATGGCTGCACAGGCGACACCTCGAGCGTAACCAGCTCGCCGTCCTTTCTGCGCAAGCGAAGCTCCACCGACGTCTTGGCTGTGCTCTCCGGCTCCGATCCTTGAAGCCTGTGCGCGGCTTTTTCGCGTTCATCGGGGTGCACCAAATCGAGCACCGAAACATCGACCAGCCCCTCGGCGCTTTCGTAGGCGAGACACGAAACAAAGGCCGGATTCACATAAACAAACTGGCCCTCGCGGCAGAAGATACCCACGCAATCCGGTATCTTTTCGATGACCTGCCTCAGTTCGCTCTGCGCCCGCTGAAGTGCTTTTTGAGCCTTGCGCTGCCCCGTCGTGTCCCGCAGCACGGCCACGCTGCCTCTTACGCGGCCACTCTCATCGCGCAAGGGCCGGGCTGTCACATTGAGATAGGTGCCCCGCCCGGTATTGGGATCGCGCACATACACTTCTTCGCCGTCGACCAAATCGCCCACGATCGCGCGGTAAATGGGCAAATTTTCCTCGGGATAAGGTGTGACCGTATCGGGCAAATACAGCCTGTAGGTCCTCGTTTCCTGATCGCTCACATCAAACATATTCCGGCCCAGCATCTGCTCGGCGGCCGGATTGTTCAGCATAAGCTGCCCATCCTCATCACACACCACAACGCCTTCGCCCATGCTGTCGAGCACGCTCCGCAAAATGCGCGTCTGCTTCTTGAGCGCATGCTCCGATCGCATCAGTTCCTCGGCCCGCTCCGCCAAGGCCATTTCCACGCGCTTCCGATCGGTGATGTCCCGCGTAAGCTGAGAAAAACCGCGCAGCCTGCCCCGCTCGTCGTGCAGCGCCGTCATGATCACATGCGCCCAAAAGCGCGCTCCATCCTTGCGGACACGCCAGCCTTCCCGCTCTGAACGCCCTTTGCGGAAAGCCATTTCCAAGTCGTGCATGGCATTGTCGGGCGCTTCGTCCTCGGGCCGGAATACCGTGAAGGGCTGGCCAATGATTTCCGCCGCGAAATAACCAAATAGCCTTTGAGCGCCGGCATTCCAGCTCGCGACAAAGCCTTCGGTGTCCAGCATAAACAGCGCGTAATCGCGCACGCCTTCGACCAGCAGCCGGAAGCGCTCTTCACTCTCGCGGATGACTTGCTCGGCCGCCTTCCATTCACGCCGAAGCGATGTCTCGCGCAAGGTCCGCTCCACCGCCGGAAGCAGGCGCGGCAAATCGTTCTTCCTCACAAAATCGTGAATGCCGCTCTGCATCGCGCGCACGGCCGAAGTGCCATCGAACGAGTCGCCCACAATCAGCATAAAAGGCGTCTCGATATCGCGAATCCGAAGCTCATCAAAAGCCTGGTGAGCATCGATGCCGGGCACATGCGGATTCAGCAAAATCAGCTCCCAAGCGTCCTCGGAGAGCGCATCCACATAGTCATCCCAGGCCGCGACCCGGTCGTAGAGGACCTCATAGCCTCCCGCGCGGATTTCCTGCACGTAGGCCAAGACATCCCGCTCAGAGACATCGACCACCAAGACCCGCAAAGGAATGCTCATTCAGGGCACCTTCAGGGCGATGTGAGAAGGCAGAATTTGTCCCATCGAAGAGAGAAAGGCTGCGCCGGCAAGAACAGCATTTTAGAGTATTTTCGAAGTATTTTAGAGCTTTTCGTGCGCTGTTAGGGTTCCCCGGTTCTCTCCAGGGATGCCCTTAAGTAATTCTGGGCGCGGAGGGTGTGCGGCCCATCCGGCGATGTGTCCAAATGCTTCTGAAAGGCGAGAACAGCATCGCGGAAGCGGCCCAGCTTAAAGAGCAGCACACCCCGCGCATAAGAGGCTGGATAGGCCGGATCGATAGCGCCAAGCTCCTCGACTTTCTTCAGCATGTAGGCGTCCGCATAAGGTGCCGATTCCGAAGGAGGCCGCCCCGTTGGATCGCCGGAGCGTCCGATAGGATGAGCGAGGAAAAATCGGTACAAGGCCCGCTCTTCGGCCAAGCTGAGATGAAAGGCGGCTCCGCGAATCCCTGTGATCTCCGTCCAGCGCTTTTTATACAAGGCCCTCAGCGCGGCCTCGTCGACGAGCAAGCGGCGCATGTTTGCATCGTCCGGCGCGCAGCCTTCGCACCAGCCATTGCGCACCAGCATCGCCACAAATCCGCCGCCGAGCTCTCTTAAATCGTCCGACTCTTCCGCCGTGGCTTCCCAGCGCCGCACCTCTCTTAAAAACAGCTCCAACTGATACGCGCGCAGCCTCAGCACATCTCCTTCGCCCACCGCAAAAGCCGCCGGCAGCGCATCCGCGATCTTCCGCTTCCCGTCCCAAATCCCCTCTTCGTCGCCCGCCGCGTCCGCGCGCCCAAAAGCCCGGATCGCCGAGCCCAGCGCCCGGATATCCGCATCCAAGAGCTCCCGCTCCGCCTGGGCCGCAAGCGAAATATCCTTCTGCTTCAGCTCGGCCAGCTCTCGCCGATTCAGCCCGGGCGGCGGCACATCCCTGGGCTCCACATCGCGGGGCACAACCAAAAACGCAACCGATGCCGCGATCGACACCGACAAGATCGCCGGCTGCCATCCCTCAAAGTGGCGCGTCCATCCGCGCGGGTGGTGCGGCGTTTGGATAGGCATGTTAGACAAGCAGACTGCGGGCGAAGCAGAAGGGCCGAGGAGTCGCTGTGCAGCAGGATACTAGAAAATTCTCGAGAACGGCCGTCCAGGTTGCGGTCACGTTTCAGCTCAAAGACGGCCAGCGCATCCAAGGGATGAGCTGCAATATGAGCATCGGCGGCATGTTCATTGAGACCTTCTCGCCCGCAGCATTTGGCGAAGAGATCACGGTGTTTTTAAAGCTGCCGGGCTTTAAGGAAGACGCCGCTTTGAAGGCCACGGTGAGGTGGCTGGAGCGCGATGGCATGGGCGTTCAATTCGGCTTGATGGGCGCCCGGGAAACGCATGGTTTAACGCAGCTTCTCGCGGCGCTAAAAAACCCAAATAGCGTGCGTAATCCTCAATAAGCGGCACCAAAAAAACACAGCAAAAATTTGGCCTGCCCGCCTGCATTCAACGATCGTCCAAGCATGATGACGATGATCGCGCTCGGTCTGACGGTGGCCCTGATTGCTCTGGATTTGTTTGAAGTGACAAGCAAGAGCCGCCTTCGCCGCTAATTCAAATCCACAAAAGAACAAAGGCGCCCAGATTCCTGGACGCCCAAGCCGCGCACTCAGGCTCGCCTAAAGATCAAGCGAGTCCTGTGCGAAATTCCTACGACGCTTCTGAAGCGCCCTTCTTCGGCATATCGAACAGCGCCCGCAGATCGACGGGATCTTGCTTCTTCTGCCCCAAGATATGATTCACAGCCTTTAAAATACGGGTTTTCACCGGCCCGCTCACGCTCTTGCCCGTCATCGCGGCGGCAATCGCGCGATCGGTCACGGGACGCCCGGTCCGCGGCTTCTTCGCGGCCAAGCCTTCCTTCTTCTTCTTCTCGGGGTCTTCGCTCTTGCGGGCCGCGCGCTTGGCCAGCCGAATCGCACGGTCTTCGGGGCGAAGCCGCTCGAGATCATGAGAAGCGGCAATCACGCGCCGCGGATCGATCTTTTTCTCACTCAAAAATGCTTGAAACTTGGTGGACATCGTTCTTTCCCACGCACAAATCGAATTTCGAAGGGCGGCGACCCTATCACAGCCGCGCCGGATGTGAATTCTTTTTCATGAGCGCGTGTGAAAACTCGAGCACTAAGCTTCCAACACCTTAAAAAACCTTAAAAAATTTCTACCCATGAAATGCTTGCTCTATAGGGTGAAGACTTAAGATGAGCCTCATTACCCGCCTCGACGAAGCCGCGGCCGTCGTGCACCTCCAATGTAAAGAGCGTCCTTCCCTTGGCCTTGTGCTGGGTTCGGGCTTGGGCGCCTTCGCCGACACTTTGGACGATGCCGTACACATTCCCTATCGAGAAATTGCGCATATGCCCGTTGCCTCTGTTCAGGGGCACGCGGGCAATTTGGTGATAGGCCGCTTGGGTCAAGTGCGGGTCGCCTGTCTTCAAGGCCGCGTGCATCTCTACGAAGGCCACTCACCCGAGCGCGTCACCTTTGGCGTGCGCCTTCTCGCCAGAATTGGATGCGCCTCCGTTTTATTGACCAATGCCGCGGGCGGTATCGATGCTTCGTTTCAGCCCGGCGATTTAATGCTTATCCGCGATCACTTGAATCTCACGGGACAAAACCCGCTGATCGGCCCCAATGAAGAGGCGCTCGGCCCGCGCTTCCCCGACATGACCAATGCTTATGATTCAGCGCTTCGGGGCGCGGCTAAATTGGCCTCGTCAATCACGGGCGTGCGTTTGCATGAAGGCGTGTACGCGGGATTGCTTGGACCGACGTACGAAACTCCGGCGGAGATCCGGATGCTGGCCACCTTGGGCGCTTCAGCGGTGGGTATGAGCACCGTTCATGAAATCATCGCGCTCAGGCATATGCGCGTGCCCGCCGCGGCCATTTCGTGCATCACCAACTTGGCTGCCGGCATCTCGCCCGCCGAGCTTAACCACGCCGAAGTCGAAGCCACGGCTAAAGCCAGCCGAACAGCATTCGTTACAATCCTTTCAAAATGGATCACCCTTGCGGCGGCGCTTTATCCGCCGGCGGCACCGGTATGAATTTAATCGATAATTTAAACAATTCAATCGATTGGAATGAATTGGAACGGGCGGCGCTGAGCGTGCAGCACCGGGCTTATGCGCCCTATTCGAAATATCCTGTTGGAGCCGCGCTTTTGCTATCTTCGGGCAAGATCATCAGCGGCTGCAATACCGAGAATGCCTCGTATGGCTTATCGATTTGCGCCGAGCGCTCGGTCGTTGTTCAAATGGTGGCGACAGGCGAGCGCAATCCTATTGCATTGGCGGTCGTCACGCCTGGACCGGTGATTGGAACGCCTTGTGGAACCTGCCGCCAGACGCTTGCCGAATTTGTGGACGATTCTTTTCCAATTCGATTGTTTATCAGCGATTTTTCATTGGCGCCGAGGGTGGTGACGCTGGGCGAGCTGTTGCCGGATGCCTTTAGGCCCAGTTCTTTAAGGCCATCGTCGCCTCCGGCGCCCGGAGTGACGAAGACGGTGCCCCAAGAGCCGTCTCGAGAAACGGCCAAACGCAGACGCCGTTCATAAGATGCGATCCGGCGGCTAGCCGGGATTCAAAGCACTCGCCATCGCAAGCGCCGCTCTCGCCTTGGGCGAGTCGCCCAGCGCTTCATAGCCCGCCGCCATCCCCTGAAGACCCTCGTACAAATAACCCTGCGCCACATCGGGAAGCCGATCCGAAAGATCGTTCTTCGACAGCCCCGCAAGCTCTTCAAATACCCGCACCGCCTCCGCCGCCTGTCCCGACGATAACTGCGCCCACCCCAGCTTGCTCAGCGACGAGGCCACTTCGCTCAGCCGCTCCGGTGTCTTGCCAAATTGAGCGCAAAGCTGTTTGCGCAAACGCACCGATTCATCAAAACACGGCACCGCCTTCACCGGATCGCCCGCATCAAAATACGCCCGCCCCATGCGGTTCAGCGCAATCGATAAATTGCGCACATGCATCGGATCGCTCTTGCGGTGTTCGCTTAAATTCCGGTGAATCGCCAGCGATTCTTCGTAGGCCGCGAATCCAGCAAATGAATCGCCTGCCGCATGCCGCAAATCGCCCACCCGCGTCAGCGATACCGACAGCTCTTGAAGCGCCTCTTCCAGCTCTGTTTCCGCCTGTCCCGGAATGCTTGCCAGCGCCCGATCCAATTCCAGCGCCTCTTCAAACGCTTCCGCCGCCGCCTGTGTCTCTGTCGCCGCAATGTGCGCGTCGCCGAAATGCTTGAGATAACTCGATAGTTCCCGCTTTAGCGGCGCCGTTGCCAGATCTGTCGGCGCACCGCCCAAAAGCGCCCGCGCCCGCGTGACCGCACCCTCGAAATAGGTCTTCGCCAGCGTGATATCCCCCTTCTGCAAGGCCATCGTCCCCGCCCGGTCATACCAGGCAATCGGCACTTTTTCGGGCGCGCCTTTGTTGCGCCTAAAGATGGCTTGCATGATGTGCCGGCACGCCGCTTCATGCTCGCCCAGCGCTTCTTCGCTTTCGGCCAGCACAAACAATGCCTGTGTTTCGCCGATTAAATCCGCATTGCGCAGCCGCTTCGCCGCAAGCTCCACCGTGCTCTTGGCCCGCGCCGCATCGCCCTTCGTCAAGTAACCCTCGGCCGCTTGAAGCAAGGCCGTTCCCAAGGGCACATTCGGCGGCTCGGCATCATCTTCCCGGCTCGCATTCTGGCCTGCCTTCATCAACTCGGCTTGAGAAGCAGGGCTTGGCGCTATTTCAATCCGCTCCATCGCGGCCGCCCGCTGCGCCTCGGCCACTTTGGAATCCGGATCGGGCGCCGCGTCCTCCATCGTCGCCCGAAGCGCTGCAAATGAAGCCGCGGACGCCATCACCGAGCCCTGGGTATCGAGCTTTCGGGGAGGCGGAGGCACCTGTCCCGGCGCAATCGCCCGAAGCACGGGAACGGCTCTCGGCACCGCTTGAGCCGCGGAAGGCGCAGGATCGCCCGAAACAAAAAGCTCGAGCGAACGCATGGCCCAAAGCCCAGGCGCCGTCGTTGTGATGCGTTCGGACAGCTCGGGCGGCGCCGCAAATACAAGCCCGCCGCGAAGCCTCGCCACAAGCCCATCGCGCCGATCATTCAAATGCACAAAAAACGTATCGCGCGCCCCTTGCCACACTTTTTGAGGCGCCCCCGGCGGATCGGTCGACACCGATTCCACCCAAATACACGAAGCCTTCACCCATTCAGGCTGCCCCAGCAGCGCGGCAAATACCGCGGGCAGCGCATCCGGCCGCTCGGGCCGGGCCACCACCATCGCCCTCGACTTCGCCGCAAGCTTCTGCCTCACCCGCTCGCGCAAAATCGCGACCGACCTCAGCGAAGGCGAAAACACAAAACCAAGCCAGAACCCCGTCTTGCCATCGAGCTCGGCCGAAAGGCGCAGCCACGCCTTCTCGCCCTCGTCGTTCAGGCTTTCCGAGGCCAGCGCTGTTAATTGAGATTGGCTTCCACTCACGGCAGGCCGATGAGAATAACCGTGTTTCGGCCAGCCTTGCCCGCGAACAAATCGCTTTTTGCCCGCTTGCTCAATTGGCTTGTGCACGCGGCATCAAGACGTCACCAAGCTCTTTGTGTTTGGCTCCGTCTGTTTGGTGACTTGCCTCGAAGATTCGGCTTAGTCCGAGGCTTGTTTTTCAGCCGATTCAATATGGGAAAGCGCCGCCGCCAGAGCCCCTTTGGCCTCGCCCAGCGATTGTTGACTGGCCTTCCACCGAAGCCGCATCTTTGACAGCAGCGCCTGCTCCGTCGCTAAGTCCACCGCAAGCCGCTCCGACTCGGCCCGGAACGAATCCCGCTCTTGGGTGCACGCCGCCAGCTTGGCTTCTAAATCGGCTTTAATCGCCGAAAGATCGCGCTTCTTTTCGGCCAGCGCCCCCTCGGCCATCAGCACCTTGTCGTGGAGCGCCGAAATCGCCCGCTCATGCTCTTGCTCCAAGTGCGAAAGCTTGTCCGTGTGCTTCGCAACCATCGCTTGAAGCGCCTTATCCCGCTCGATCGTCAGCGCATTCTTCTGCTCCGCAAGCTGAGCCTCGGCCTGACGCTTCACATCGGCCACATCGGAAGCCGCCCGCTCCGCGCTCTCCACCGCGCGCTCCATGTCCTGCATCAGCGCGATCATTTTCTCGTTCTGATCGGCCTTTTCCCGCTCCAGCGAAAGCTCCCGCTCCCGCAGCGCAAGCAATTCCTTGTCCCTTTGGCTCAATTGCTCGCGGACCGAAATCAGCTCTTTGTCTTTCTTATTTAAAGTTTCGCGCAGCTCCAACAGCTCGCGTCCCGACGTACTTCCAATCTTCCCCGCCGAAGCGAGCCGGCCCTTCAGATCGTCCACCTCGCGCTTCAGCCGGCCGGCTTCGCTCACGCTTTCGCCGGCCGACGAAAGCTCGCCCTCGAGCCAGGCAATGCGCGCCTGCGATGCATTGAGCTCGCCCGAAAGGCGTCCCGCTTCCGCCTGGGTTTTATGAAGTTCTGCCCTCATTTTCTCAAGATCGGCCCGGAGTTTTTCGGTCTCGGCCGTATCGGCGATTTCGGCCGCGGGCATTGCATCGGAAGACGGTGAACGCTGGCTGGGAGGTGTCGATGGCCTCGCGACCAGTTGCGAAATGGACATCGAAGGCGAAGATGCTTGCGCGGCGGCAGGGGGAGGCGCAGCAGGCGGGGGAGGCGCAGCGGGCGGGGGCGGTGCAGCGGCTTGAACAGCAACGGGAGAAAGCGCGGGAGGCGGCGTTGCCGTCCGCGAAGGAGGCGCCGCGGTTTTGGGAGGCGCGGCGGGCGTTGGCAATGTAGCCGGAGGCGTGCTCTGCGGCGGCATGCTGGAAGCCCGCTCGGCAGCGGACGGAGGCGGAGGAATTTTTGGAGGGGGCAGCGCTCCAAGCAGCGTGGCTCTTCTTGGAGCGGGCGGCGGCGCAACAGGTGGAGGAAGCGGCGTTGCAGGGGGCGGAGGCGCAACGGGAGGCGCAACAGGCGATGCGATAGGCGGCGCAACAGGTGGAGGAAGCGGCGTTGCGGCGGGCGCCGATGCAACAGGAGGCGCAACAGGCGGAGGCACACCAAAGGAGGGCGCGGTTTTCGCCGTGGGCGGGGGCACACCAAACGATGGCGCGGGCACACTTGCCCCCGAAGCTTGAGGCACGCCAAACGATGGTGCCTGAGCCATGGCCGGCGGCGGCGAAAACACAGGTGAAAACGGGGCGGATGGCGTGGGTGCGGGCACCGACTCCTGCCGTTTCGGGGCATCGTCCTCATCGGGCTCGATACCCGCCGCCCGAAGCGCCATCGCCGCAAAACCGGGCAGGCGAATCACCGTCCGCTCATCATCCTCGGGCGGCATCAGCTCATCGTCATCATAGGCAGGCATCAATTGCTGCGCGCTTCCCTGATACATCCCCGGTTCTTCGTTCTCGTCCTTACCAGTGCCGGCGGCGGCGGCAGCTTCAGCGGCGGGCGCAGGCGACATTTCATCGGCTTCGTCGAGCACCGCCTCTTCGATCACATCGTCCGCATCATCCGGCACCACGGGCACGGCTTCATCTTCGAACGACACATCCATACTCTGCGTTTGGCGAACCGCATCGGGCGCAAGCGGCGAACGCGTTCTCAGCCTCGCCACAAGCCGATCGGCGGCGACGGGCTTACGGATATAATCATCGGCGGCCGTCGGCAGTCTTTTATGATTGGCAAAATCCTGGTCGCTCGCCGAAGAAGAAAGCAAAACCACGGGTACAGAAGGTGCGTCCCGCTTTAGGCGATTACAAATATTAAAACCATTTCCCCGGGGCAGTTCGACAGACACCAAAATCAAGTCGGGCCGGATCGTCGAAGCTAGGCGCAAACCCGCGTTGGCATCCTCGACTTGATACACATTGCAATCGATTCGCTCGAGTTCTTCTTGAACCGCATTTGCAAAGGTGGTGTCGCTCTCAAAGATGAGAACATTTATCGTCATGGCGCCCTCTCCGCGGCGCGGTTTCCCGCACGCTTGGGCGCACAATAAGTGCAATCCAAAAGCTGGTCAATTTGTCGCTTTCCCTAGGCGTATTGCCCCAGATTTTAATGGCTGTTTGCCTTTAGCAATCCGGCATAGGCGATGACAAAATCTTCCTGGTCTTCGTTTTCGATGGTTCTGGGGCGAATCTTTCGAATGGTTCGAATGGCTTCGAGGGCATCAAAGCCGCACGCGACAAGACAAGAGGCGGCAACCAATCCGGTGCGTCCCAATCCCGCCCAACAATGAAGGACCGGTGTTTTTCCGGATTTGGAGGCGTTGAGGATACGGCGGACCAATTCATCCAAGTGATGAAGGGACGAAGGGGTGCCGCAATTTTCGATAGGAAAGAAGAGGGCTTCGATATGGCGTTTTCGCGCTTCATCGGGGAGGCGGCGAAGGTGGAGGATATCGAGTTCGACCGGGCTCACCAAGGTAACGAGCAGGCCGGTATGATGGACCTGATAGAGTTCTTCGAGGTCGTGCTCCAGAGGGCGCCGCAGTCCTGGGGCGGACATCATGCCGATGGGATTTTTAAGGCCCAAGAGTTCGGCGGGCACGAAGTGGATGTCCATCGGCCGGTGGTGCATAGGATTAATATATGCATTTTGGATATGAGGTGGGAGTTTTTGTGCTGGGTGCGGGGCCCAGAGCCATGGGATGGCTGGTTGGATGGAAAGGAGGGAGGCCGAAGGTTGTAATTTCCATCCTCGGCTGGCGGGGAGGCGTTCGAGGCGAGAAGATTGAGTCCTCGGCGGCCGAACTCGTGAACTTTGTTCTTCAGATGGGCACCGCGGCCGGCGAGGAGGGATTTTACGGAGGGAGGATGGGGTCCCCGGCGGCCGAAGTCGCGAACTTTGTTCTTCAGATGGGCACCGCGGTGGGTGGGGAGGGATTTTACGCGGGATTAAAGGCGTCCTGCGGCGCCGGGATTGAACGGAGGAGCATGGTGCACGCCAATGCGGTGGATGTGAGGAGGATGTGAGGGGCAAGTTCCTTCACAAAAATATTCAACATCGCCTGTCCAAAGCGGCGAAGCGAGTGCCTATGCCAAATATATGCGCCCCCGGAGAACAAGACTTGCTTTTTCCTCTCCAAGATTTCGCGAATGGTGCTTGACACGGGGCGTATTTATCGGCTTTGCTGCCTCCGCGACCGCATTGGAGCATTCAAAACTCCCCATGGATACCGTTTCTAGCCTTTTAGATCGTGCCTTGCGCGGTGATAAACATGCGGAACGGGATTTGACGATCCAGGTTATTCTTCCGCTTCTCGATGCCGCTGTCACGAAGCAGTTGCTCAGGCAGCGCTTTCGCCGCCATGAAAAGCAGGATGTGATTCAAGAAGTGTTTGGTTATTTATATGAAAATCGATGGGCGAAGTTGCGCACATTTAATCCCGCTAAGGGAAAATTGGCGCCTTGGCTCTGGGCGCTGACCAGCAATTGGCTCTACGATCACACCCGGAAAAAGCCCGATCCCGAGCCCATGGCCGATCCTGAGTCGGAGCTTGTGCCGGACAGCGGGCCGGAAGGCAAGGTGGAACTTGGACGGCTAATCGATAAATTGGCGGAGGAGCTCGACGAGGAGGAGCTGGCGCTGTTTCAGTGGCTTTATCAGGACGGGGTTTCGCCTGCGGTGGCGGCGATGAGGCTTCAGATCGATGTGGAGACTTTGTATAAACGCAAGCAGCGCTTGGAGAAGAAGGTGCGGGCCTTGTTGTTGGAAAAAGGAGGCGCGTGATGTCGAAGTCTCAAGGGAGGCCGGGAGACGAAGGGGATTTGGAGGGTGCGGGGTCGGCGCTGGATCCGGAGCTTGAGCAATTGGCCAAGCGCATGATGGGGGCAAAGGATGAACGGGCGCGGGTGCTTGCGCCATTGAGCGCGGGTGAGCGGGAGGCGATGGCGGAGCGGATGCTTGGGTCTGGGGGAAGGGGATTGGTTCAGAAAAGGCGTGAAATTTGGTCATGGGCGGCTCTGCTGGCGGCGGTGCTTGGGGCGCTGGTTGTGGTGGGGGTGGCATGGTGGGGGAATGGATCAATCGAAAAAGAGGACGAACGTGTTGCCTATAGCCTGACGATTCAGGGTGAAGCCTTTGAGCGTTCGGTCAATAACGCTTCACCAAGTTCGGAACCCATTCAGCTTAGACCATCGACTGCGCTTAGACTGGCCATCGTGCCGAACCGAGAGTTGAGAGAACCTCCGCCCCTCATGTTTGTGATTAGACAAAGCCGGGCGCAAAAGCTAAAGACAACGTTTCAAGACGACGGCGGAGGGGCATGGAGCTTAAATAAGCAAGCCCTCGAAGCCTTGGGGGAGCAAGAGAATGGAGAGGCCGAGCTGGTGCTTGTGCTTGGATTAAAATTGCCTCCCGAAAAGGAATTGGAGAAACTGGTACTAAAATCGGACAAGGAACTTCCCAGGGGAATCTCTATACTCCGCAAGAAAGTTCTCTTTAAGGACTGGGGGCGAACCAAGCTCGATATGCTCCGGGATATTGAGTTGTTTGGTTGCGCTGCTTATACGAAGGACGCATCGGGGGCAAATATATGTGAGCTCGGCGCGGAGCGGGACATGGTTCTATGGGCGCGCCTAAGCATCGGCGACGCAAGCTTGCAAATCGACGGAGAGGACGTGCCTGCCAAGCCTGAAACGGTACAACAGGGGACCAGATGGGCGTGGAAACAGGAGAAGGACGGTGGAGAATTGGTCCTGCGCCTGCCTCGGGAGGAGACCCACTACAAGGTAAAGCTGGGGGCATCGATTCGTGTGCCAGCCTTGGAAAAGGCGGACAAGCATAAAGCCAAAAACCAACTGGACGAAGCGGAGAGGGCCTTGGAACAGATAGGCGATTCATCGCCCCTGGTTCAGGCCATGGCCAAGAGAATCAAGGCAAGAATCGAGAGAAGAAGGGGGGATAACGAGCGGGCAAGCGTCTTGCTCAAAGAAACCAAAACGCAATTGGATGCGCTGGGCCGCATATCCGAGGCCGTCGAAGATCGGCAAGTGTTGATTCATATGGCGATTCGCGGGCGGCGCTGGGAAGAGGCCGAGGAACAGCTTAGGGAAATGCGAGAGCAGGAAAGCAAATGGCCTGGATATCGTTCGGATGAAGATTATTACCGGGCCGTGCTGATGCAGGAGCGGGGGCAATATCTGAGCGCTCTTGCGCTGTTCTCCAAAGTAAAAGAGAGAGCCGATAGGCTGAAGATGGACTTCCTCCGGGGCATGGTTCTTCAGCTTATGGCGGAACTCAAGAGCGTGATGGGGCATGATGCCAAGGGAATTGAGTGGCTACAAGAGGCCCAAACCCTGATGGAAAAAGAGGGGCCATGCGAGAGGGCCCAGGCGAAAATCAATTTATCATGGGCGCACTATCGGCGAGATCCAAGTTCGATCGAAGCGCAGAAAGAAGCGAAAGAGGCATTAACCCTCCTCGGTACGATGCCCTGTGCTTCGGCAGGAGAAACGGCCCGGCTTAACCTGCTCTTTGCTCTAATCGGTGGAAAACAATTAGCCGAAGCTAAAGAAGCTTTGGAAGATCTTCGGAAAATGGGTGTGGATGAGCGCAACCGAGCATGGCTTGCCATGGCCGAGCTTGAATTGACGCTGGAGGACAGGCCCAAGGATGCGCTTGACCTGGCCGATAAGCTCGAGACCAGTCTACAACAACGTCCCCATGATGAACTTAAATTCGCGGCATTATTTGCGCGGGCGCGGGCATGGGAGCGTTTAAAGGATCGAAGCGCCGCGGCAAAAGCCTATGAAGATGTGCTAACTTCGTTGGACCAATGGGCGCGGAGCCTTCCAACGGGTGTCGATCGGGTTTCATTCTATCAGCATCACCGTCAGGCATTCCAAAGCTATTTGGATTTTGTGCTGGGAAGCAGCGCCGAACCGGACATTTCAATGGCCCAAGAGGCATCGAGGCTTATCCGGCTCTCGGCCGGGGGATTTCTATCTGGATTGCTCTCCATCCGCGCTGAACAGCCCAAAAAAACGCAGATGGTTCCACTGCCCGGAGAAATCGAACTCTATTATCATCCCCTGCCGCATGGATGGCTGGGCATCGCCTTTGATGGCCAGGGAGCCTATCAGATAAAGCGATTTGAGCAGCGGCCGACAGGGGCGGAGTTGATTGCGCCATTTGCTGCAATGGTACATCGGGCCAAACAGATTCGCGTGTATGCGGATCGAGGGCTCTCGGATATATCCTTTGAGGAGCTGCCTTGGCAGGGTTCGTTGCTTGGGGACCATGCGGGGATTGCGTATGGAGCCTTTGGAGCGCTTTCCAAGCCTTTGGAGAAGGAGAATGCATGCGGGACCGAGCCTAAAGTGCTTATTGTGAGCGATCCTCGCGGAGATCTTGGGCACGCCTTGGCCTTTGGCAAAGAGCTCTCGGTGCAGTTAACAGCCTTGGGAAAAGCATACGTATGGCTGAGTGGGGACAAGGCCAGCAAGAAAAATATCCTTGAAGCACTTTCGGACCCATGCGTAAACATGTTTCAATATGACGGGCATGCAAGTTTTGGGGACAAGGACATGTATACTTCAGGATTAAAGCTAGCGGACGGGGATTTATTGGTGGGGGAGATTTTAGATCCATCGATCGTCGTGCGCGTGCCCGAAGTGGTGGTATTATCGGCCTGTGATTCGGGAAGAGAAGAGGGTTTGGGGGTGGCGCGGGCATTTTTGGAACGCGGTGTGGGCTCGGTATTGGCGGCGGCGACGGTGGTGGAAGACCGGACGGCGGATCGGGTGATGAGGGCTTTATATGGGGAGTTTGGGGAGACAAAGGGAGCGTCTTGGGAAATAGGGGCGGCGGTCTTGGGGATATGGAGGAAGCGCGGGGGCATGGGATTAAAGCCGGAAGAGCTTGGGCGCTTTAGGTTGTATTCACGATAGGCGGGTTAAGAAAAAAGATCGATTGCATGTCCAAAGAGGTGGGGAGCACTGCATAGCTGTGGATAGAGGAGCCGTAATGGAGAGCCCCTCTGGAGGATGCTATGCGTGGTCGAATAGGGTTGGGGGTCATTTGTGCTGTGTCTGGGGGCTGGTTGGTGCTGGCGCCTGGGTGCGGTGATAATCCCTGTGTGGATTCGCCTGTGGTGACGGACGGGGATTCGTGTGGAGGACCGCCGACGCCGGCGGTGGATTGTACGCCATTGGTGGATGGGCAAACCCATTGGATCGCCATTGATAACTCAAAGCAGTGCATCAGTATTCCTGGATTTTCTGGTGGGAAGTGGCAAGGAAGTCACTTGTTTTTTAATTCCTTGTTTCCCGGCGAGAATCTTCCTTCATATTCAGGAACATTGGGGCGTTATTGTAGGTATATTTGGTCGGGTGCAGGCGCTCCTACCCAGAACGATATCGAGAATTTGAAAGACTTCATTGGCGACGTGAATCTAGTGCAGGATCTACCCGCCGTTGTGCCTCAAGGCGCTTTTGAAAGCTGGGCGAGTTCAAATTTCTTGGATGGAGTTAACTGGGGAAACATCACACAACCTGTATCCCGAGTTCGCATAGAGGTCATCGATAACAAAGCATCCGGAAACAACGGTTCCTCAATAGGCGGTGCAATTGGAGTAAGCACAAATAGCGGTAATAATTTTCACGGTCACCTGCTGACCAGCCTTATCGAAAAGGGGATAGCTCTCGGTGGAGGTGGAGGCGATGTGGTTGTCAGCAACAAGGTTGCTATGCCATGGCGCCGAGTGGAACCATTTGAATTCAATGTATCCACATTAGGGGACTATGGCCGTTATGGGGATCTGATCGAGGCGATTGATCTAGCCACATATACATGGGGACAAGAGATACTGCAGTCTAATGACCCTGCAGTGGGTAACGTTCCATTACGCCTTGTGCTCAACTTAAGCCTTGGTTTTGAACATGAAGCGGACTCATGCAACGTTATGGATGACAGTTGCGTTTCCGCCGAAAAAGTAGTGTATGATGCCATCCGGGAGGCAGCCTGCCATGGAGCGGGTATTGTCGCCGCGGCGGGAAATGACACGGGGGGATTGAATCCAACGACAGCGCTTATTCTTCCCGGAGGATGGCAAGAACACCAAACTCCCGATGATGACAGATGCGCAAGATTACTCGGTGGGGAATACTTCAAAGCTCTAAACAAAAAATATCCAGGCACGCTCCGCCCACCCATTCAGTCCAAAGGCTCTAATGATCCAGAGAAAAAATATCCTTATCTCCTGCATGCTGTGGGTGCCGTGGATCATCAAGGTCAAGCCTTGGTAACGGCTCGTCCAGGTGCATGTCCCCGCTTTGTGGCCTTAGGCTTGGGTTGGATCCCCGATAATGCTCCCACAGGTGCGACTGTCCTATCTGGAAGTTCCACGGCAACCGCGGTTGTCAGCACGAAGGCTGCCGTGGCCTGGTCCTTGGATACCTCAAGGAATTTTGATGATGTCTTATGGGACATGGTTGAACCCTGGCAGCTCTTCCATCCCAAGGGAGCATGCGGCGGCGGGGCAACATGTGGAGAGCTTAAATGGATAGGCGGCCAGGCATCGGCACTTTCGAGCCAAAATCCAACCGGTAACTTTACCACTCCCACTGGAGTCAACACGAACCCCCAAGCTAAGGATTGTAAAAACGACCCGGATACTGTCATTCCCCATTGTGTTCGGTCCACAACCTTGCCCTTTGCAGAGGTATTTCCACAGCCCACTGAGATTCCCTGTGGAAAGAATTGTGTGGTGGCATTGGCTCCTAGTACGTCGCCGAACCAACCATCCACCCTGTATGTGGAACCTGCCAACAAGTGGCTGGAGGCAATGCTGGTGGTTGAGCATAATGGTGTCACAAGAACGTTTGGCCTTGGAACCCTGCCTGCTAGCAGCAATGGAAATGTGTTCGAGATTCTCCTGCCCGACCCTATCCCTGAAAATGCCCGCGTGTGGATTTCCGCCTATGATGACAGTGGAAATCGAACCCGAAGCCAGCAAATCCTAATAGCAAAAAAGCCTTAATTATTTAGTTACCAACAGTTCATTTCCCACCCCACAGTCTAAACCTCGCTTTCCCCTCGCGGCACCGATCCGCCCCTACAACTTCTATTAGGCAGCGACAGATGCCGGATTGGACATGAAACCTATTTCTTGTTCACCATTGCGACGCCCACCCTCCACCTCCATCACCCCCTCCAAGC
>CAZICM010000062.1:0-12427 GCA_964537685.1 uncultured Polyangiaceae bacterium | reverse complement strand
TAAGCTAAGCCCAAATTCAATCGTTTTCGTTGGTTTTGGAGCTAAGCTAAGCCCAAATTCAATCGTTTTCGTTGGTTTTGGAGCTAAGCTAAGCCCATTTTCATCCTTCAGCGCTCATGTTGTGGCTTAACCAAGCCCGTTCTCACCCTTCACCATCCCTTCCAATACTCCTCCAAGCCCTCCTCACGCCCGCCTTGCCTCCCCGCACCCCCTGTGGTCTATTTGCGCCCACCATGATTTCCGAGATCATTATGGCCCTCTTCGGCCTCACCACCGCAGGCTTTGCCGGAAGCACCGCAATGATGATGCTCCGCGCCCAAAAAGCAGAAAAAAAAGTCCGCGATGCAAGCGATCAATTGGATGTGCTGCGCGGTAACTCAAACACCTTGGCCAAACGCCTGGAAATGGTGAGCGCTGAGGACAAAGCCAAAGCCGATTGGCTCGATAATATGGAACAGGAAAACGCTCATCTGCGCCGCGAACTCGAAAAACGTCCCAAGCTCCAAAGGAAGACCTACAAACTTCTCACCTTGGGTATCAGTTCCACGGGCAAAACTTCTCTCACCCTCAAATGGTCAAATCCTCTCGTCGATCTAGGCATTATCGAAGGCACGAAAATCGATCGCTACGAGCGCACCGTCAGCCATGTCGTGCAGCGCGATGTGACAACCGAGCATGTCTTCGAAATCGGTGATTGGGGCGGCGAACATATGGTCGATGCCGTGCAAGATCTTATCCTCGATGAGATCCATGGCTTGTTGATTGTTGTCGATCTCGGCGGAAAAAATGCGAAGCAAGTCGAAAAATACCGCGTCGAGGATCAACTCAAAGAGTTCCAGGCTCAATCATTAAAATACTTCTTTGCACCGAAAACGTTGGCGTCGTGCAAAACCGTTGTGCTCTTTATCAACAAGTCCGATCTCATCCCCGGAACACCCGCGGAAGTCGAAGAAAAGGCCAAAGCCTTCTATGCGCCGCTCATCAACGACCTGATGAAATATGCGGACAAGATCGATGTGCGCGTAGTCGTCGGCTCGTCCTATTATGGTCATGGAACGCACCTGCTCTTTTCCCACTTTGTCGAGAAGATCCTGCCCCGCAACGCCTACGACACCCAACTTCTGCAGCGCATGAAAAGCGACGCCACAAGCACCACGCGCGCGCATGGATTCAACAGCTAACTTCCACGAGGAGCGTCATCATGAACGACGATGCGCAGACCGCAGGAGCCTACAGGGTCCCCACCTACCGCGCGCCTTCGGGAACGGCGTTTTTTCACTTCCTGCATGGACATGTGCCAAGGCATCAAATCGACTTCATTTACCGTCCAGAAATTCCTCAGGGCGAACTGTCTCAGCAGCACTTCAGCCATCTTTCGCGCCTGATGAAATACATCGAGCCGCAAGTGCACAATCCGTTTGCATTTGCAATAGGAAATTTATCGCGCGATGACACGCAGCACGAGCCTGGATCTGGCGGCGTTGGGCTTATTTTTTCGATGCGGGTGAGCGGTGTGACCGATCACGCGGGACGCAAAGATCCGACCTTCGCGCATGCTGCGGCGCTGATTGCGAGGCATCTGAACGAAGAGGCTTTGTTTGAGGCGCTGACTTCCTTTTACAGCCATTTATTCGGGCGATCGGAAGATCAGAGCGCGAGCGCCTTGATGTACCGGAATTATGTGAAGTTGGCCTTGAGCGATGCGGCTGCGGTGCTGCCTCTGCTGCAAATGTATGTGCGCGAATTTGATGACTTGCCCAAACCAGGAAAGAGTTCGATGCGGGGGCGCTGGCTGTCGAACGAAGCGGTGCAGCCAAAGCGGGTGGTGATTGTACATCCGGACAGGATTCGATTCCGGCATATCGCGCGATGCGCATCTCGGATCGCATCGATGCTGTATGCATCGAACATTCGGTGGTCCTCGGTCACCAACGGGCGCGAAGCCGATTTAGAAAACGGGATCACGGTGCGCCTGGTATCGGAAGCGGAAGCGGGCGCGTACACATCGAATGCCTTGGTGCTTGGACTTACGGATGTGCCCGCGAAAGAGGAACAGATAGCGGCAAAGATTTTTGGAGCGAAGCCTGCGGATCGGGCGAGTCAAGCGGCGCCTGCGCTGGGGTGGCGGGCGCGTTATGAGGCGGAGCGCGGCGTGGTGGCGGGCGCTGAGAGTGGGAGTGGAGAAGAGGCTCAAGAGCCTGCAGCGGTGATGCCGGATTCGGGTTCGAGGCGCGATCAGCGGGTGATGAGGGAGGCGCTGAGGTCATCGCATGCGGAGCTGGTGGAGGGCCGCGAAGCGCGTGACGTGAAAGACGAAGCGGTTCCATCGGACAGAGCGGAGCGGGCGGGGGCGATGCCGCCTGTGGTTTCTGTGGAGGAAAAGAGTGAGACGAAGGAGGCGAAAGCCGAGAAGCAAGAGTCAGGGAGAGGGTCGCGGGCGGTATTGTGGTTGGGACTGTTGGTCATCTTGATGGGGGTGGCGGGCGCGGTCATCTTTTGGATGGGCGGAGCAGGCGATAGGGGCGGCCGGGAAGGGGCTGGGAACCCTGGAACGCGGGAGAAGGCGCCTCAGGCGGGCGCGGTGCCTGTGGAGGCGAACAGCGGGGCGCCACAGCCCAGAGAGAAGGCACCCGTAGCGGAAATCGCATCTGCGGCAGAAACGGCATCTACCGTGGATGCGGCGAGGTTGGAAAAACAGGGGGAACCCGCGGCTGCGGCGAAGAAGCTGGGAGTTAAGAAGGGAAGGAAGCCGAGCGGAGGTGGTGAAGGCGGAGCGGGACCGGTTTTTGTGGAAGAGATACCCGCCCCCAAAGAAACGCAGGCGGCGCCGAAGGCAACGGCAAAACCCACATCAACGTCAACAGGGGTGCTGGGAGGAGTGCTCGATCTATGAGAAGCCGGCCGGGAAATGAATGGGTACGGGCAATGGAAGAAGCATTACCGCGCTTCAGCAGTTTCCGGCCTTTGGGAAAGGGCGGGCAGGGAGCGGTTTATTCGGTATGGGATGGAGTACGGCGCGAGGAAGTGGCGTTAAAGCTGATGCGCGACAATGGCGAGAAAGATTTGCGTATCCAATTTGAGCGGGAATACGGGATATTAAAAGAAGCGCGATCGACAAGGCTGGTGCGGGTTTACGATTATGGTCAAGTGATATTAAAGACACCCGAAGCCGGTATACCGGCGCTTCATTATTGGTATACCATGGAGCGATGCGAGACAAGCGTATCGAAGGTATTGCGGGAACTGAGTTTGGTTCAGCGGGTGGAAGTAGGGTTGCAGGTATTGGACGGGCTGGCATTTTTACATGCGAAGGGGATAGCGCACCGGGATATCAAGTCGGACAACGTATTTTTGATGAAGGGATTGCAGACACAAGCGAAGATAGGTGATTTTGGATTAGCGCGGGACACGTCGAAAGCGGATGGGGTAGTGGCCGGTGGTGAAGTGATTGTATATGGGAGTCCGCCCTATTTAGCGCCCGAGCGCTGGTATGCGGGGAAGCCTGGGGAGGATTACCGGCCGAGTGATCAATACGCGGCTGGGATAATGATGTACGAGTTATTATCGGGAGGGCGTGCACCATTACCTTTTGGACCGGATCGGCGGAGTTATTTTGAGGCGCATCAATATGGGCGGGTGTATGGGTTAATGATACCAGAATTTATACGGAGAACATTTCCGACAGTGGATAGAGTGATAGGCCGGATGCTGGCGAAGCGGCCTGGGGACAGGTATGGAACAATAGCGGATTGCAAGGGAGAGCTGACGGCGGCGCTATCGCAGGATGATGTGTGGAGCGAGAGGGGATAGAGGGATTATTGGCAAGCGTTGTTCACGCAATGATTGGTAACGCATTGAACATCGGATATGCAATCAGCACCTGCGGCATACCCGCACTTGCCCATTGTACACACGCCGACGGCACATTCCGCGTCGAGAGCACAGGAGTCTCCCCGGGCTCGCCCGCATTTTCTATCGACATCATTTACCCACATGCAAAGGCGAATAGCACAATCAAACTTATCCTGGCAGCTTGCCCCGTTTTTTTGCCCCACTTCTGTTTCTGGATCACATAAACCGTATCGGCATGTGTTGCCGTCTGTGCTTAAGCACGGTATATCAGCGGTGGGATCATCGACACCCACAGGCACTTTTGTACACACCCCGTCGCTCCCTGGAAGATTGCACATAAAGCAGGAATCGCTGCACTGGGTTGCACAACAGACACCATCGACACAGAAGCCGCTTACGCAGTCAGCATCACTTATGCATATTTCTGCGCCGCCACCTCCTCCCCCACCTTGCCCATTCCCAGCTCCCGCCATCGTTCCCGGAGCGGGAGGCAACAGACCTTGATCGTCCATCCCAACGAAGGCACATCCCCAGAAACCCGTCGCTGATAAAGTGCAAAGCCCGAAAACCAACATAAAACATCTCATTGTTTTTTACCATCCTATGATCGCCGTTGCACCGGCGCATTTCCATCCCAAATGAACATCCAAAGAAATAGGCTTTGATTCTTCAGAATTTAAAGGTTCTTTAGGGCGCCAAGGCCAAAAGGTATAAGCCAGCGTCCCCCCTAGGAGCAGGCCGGTCACAATACCCGCATTGATAGCCACATTTGTCGAAAGCGCCCATTTTCTTCTCAGCTCGTCGTAGTCTTGTTCGCAAAGCGCCCGATCTGCATAGTCCGCACAGTTTTTATGGCGGCGCTGTTCAAGCTCGATAGATTGGGCGACTGAAAAACCGGCTGAAACGGCTGTCACAATCGCTCCAGCTCCGGTCATCGACCATCCTGCAATCATCAGCGTTTTATTAGGTCCAACGTTTTCTTTATGTAAAACCTTGGGTGGAGGAGCCATTGCTGGGGCAGGCCGTTTTTCAAGCGTTAACTGAACTATCAATTGGGCTGAACCTGGCTCGATATCGACAGATTGGTGAACGCTGGGATATCCATCCAACTTGGCCTCCACGCGGTGCTTTCCCGGCTCGACAAGTATGGATCGGCCCAAAGGAGCTTTACCTACCGAGCTATGGTCCACAAAGATATCGGCACCTTTCATATTGACATCGATAAGAAGCTCGCCGATATGGCTGCGGGCCTGATCGAACCTTTCCTGCATAGCGCGCCGTTCTTCGGCTGGGAGATCATCGGGAGCATTTTTTAAGGAAAAATCCAAATGTTCGGCGGCATCGCGATAGCGGTTTAACTCAAATTCCGCCTTGGCCAAGTTGGCAGCGATTTCATAATGCTGAAAGAGGTCCCAGGCTTTGAGGAAGGCAATACGGGCTGCAGCCCAGTCTTTTCGATCGGCGGCGCTTACGCCCTGTTCATAGAGAGCTTTGGCCTGGGGCTGCTCGGTGGGCTCGGTGGGCTGAGCCTGGGCGAGGGCGGGGAGGAGAAGGATAAAGACAAGGATGCGAAAGAAGTCGGGCATGATATCCCCTAAAATAAAAGCTCACCACCGAGCACCAAAGTTTACTCCAGCGCCTCCCGGCCCAGCGTGTAAGTTTACTTTCAATGCACCTGTCTTGTCCGCTTGACCCAGCAAAGGGGCGGCTAGCCAATAGGATAATACCGAAGCTCCGAGTATCCCTGTTGCTATGCCCATCCCTAAAGCCGCATTCGCATTGAATGCACGCTTATCGCGCACGACCTCCAACTCATGGAGGCAGGCCGCCTCGCTCTTTCCAACTGCGCAATTGGCATAATCATCATATAAACCATTATATTTCAATCGATAGGATATCGCAAGGCCCGCAAAAACACCCGTACTAACAAGCGCAGCTCCCGTTGCCCCGAGCCCGATGTGGCTGAGCATTGTATTCGTTTTATGCTTGGGATCTTCTTTCATCCCGGTACTGTCCTCACCGGGATTTCGAGCACTGGTCTCCGCAGCAGCATCTTCAGGGGAATCAGCCTTCACAAGCTTTAACTCCACGGGCCTTAACGCGGCTCCTCCCTCTACATCAATCGATACCTTCGCCGTAGCATAGCCATCTATTCGCGCCTCCAGCAAATGCGGCCCGGCTTCGACAAATACCGGTGTCTTCATCGGCGAACAACCCAGAGCTCTCTTATTCATGAATAGCCACGCTCCGTCGACATTCACCTTCACAACCAGCTCGCCCACCCGCTTGCGTACCTGGTCAAACATATCTTGAATACGTTTGCGCTCTGCCGGATCGATGGTTGAGGGAGCGTGTTTCAAAAAGAAATACAAATGCTCGGCCGCATCCCGATACATGCTTAGTTGGATCTCGGCCCACCCTAAATTCGCCGCGATTTGCACATGTTTGTTGTTGAGCTTCCATGCTTCAAGAAAGCGGACATGTGCGCTCTTCCAATCCTCGCGTTTCGTGGCATCGACTCCATCGTCATAAAGGCTTTTGATTTTGGCTTTGATTTCCGGCGTGGAGGGTGGCAGCGCGGGCTCTTGGCAACGAGGGGGCTGTGCAAGGGCGGGAGCGCTAAGCGAAATGGCTAGGGCCGATACACTGAGAGCGATGGTGAAGGGATAGAATGTACGTATCATTGTAGGGCACCTATGATCGAAGAGCAATCAGGGTTGGGGTGGGGGCTGGCGCTGACATAGAAAGAACCGACTGATAGACCAACAAGAGGCGTCGTTTAATCGGCCATTTTTTTCATACGTCCCATCGCCATATGTATTGTCGTCGTCTTTCCTGCGAATTTCGGCGCATCCCTCGGCCATGTCGTTGGGCTCACCCTTCCCCCAGATACAGGTGGAGTCAGTACAAGTTGCCAGGGCTGTGCCATCAATCCAACTCCAATGCTGTGAATTAGGGGCGGCCTTTCTTTGAGCACCCACCCAGGTCCAAAGAATTTCCTCACCGGGCATCCCACCCGAAGCAGGATTCTTTAACAACCCCGTTCTGATCGTGTTGAGATGTTCCCACGATTTAAATACGGCTAGACGCATACCTGTTGGGCATAGCTTGTTTGCCGTGTCCCAATTGGTTGGAAATTTGACCCATAAGTAGCACGATGACTGATCATCTGTAGCGTGAAAAGCAATTGCCTTGGCGAAAATTGGGTTACTGATGGTTACAGAATAATCAACCCCACATTTGAGATCTGCAGTGCACGAATCTCCATCCACCTCATTAACATCATTGCACATTGTTGCGTCCCCCGAGCTGCTCCCGCTCGTTGAATCCGCGCCGCCCCCTCCTCCCGATCCCATCTCCTGCCCAGGCAATGATGGGGGCAATGGCAAGTCTTCTGGGGAAAAGCATGCAATGCCGCCCCATGAGACTTGAATCAAAAAAGCTATACGCAAACCATAGGAAATAACCTCTCGTTTCATCTCCGCATCCTCCAATCCCATCTTCGCTTACTGATATGGATCCTCATTTAACTTGCTATCCACACAATTTGTCCGGATTAGCCTCGTACACTTCCTCCTAGCCGGCACCGGCACCGCCTTCACCGGCACCTTCACCCCACTCGCAGCGGCTGGCCCCACCGGCCCTGCCACCCCACTCCCCACACTCGACGCCACTGGCCCCACGCTCCCCACGCTCCCCACGCTCCCCACCGCGCTCCCTGCCCCCGCCTCCACCAACTCCTTCGTACCCGACGACCCCCCTCCCAATAGCGTAAACCCTCCCAACACCACCATCATCACCACAAGCGCCGCTCCAACCCCCATCACCCCCATCACCTTCAACCGCTTCAACCGCTCTTCCCCCAATGCCTGGCCTTCACCAGCGTCCGGCACCCCAATCGCACGCCCCATCGGCGCCGCCATCGATGCTGGTACACTCGTCGTCACACCCACATCCACAGGCGCCGCCCACGACCCACTCCCCATCCCCGCCCGCGGCTCAAGCTTCATCGTCCCACCCGGACCCATACCGTCCCGCCCCATAGCCGCCCCTCCCACCGCAGCACCCGATACCACAACCGAACTCCGCCGCTCCCCTCCCAATACCGGCGACGACAACCCATCCCGCGACGGCAATTCCGTCATCACCCGCGAACTCTCGCCCGCCGATGTAAACCCATCCAGAATCTTCGCAATATCGCCCGCCGACTTCGCCCGCTTCTCCCGATCCACCTGCATGCAGTGCCACACCAAGGCTTCCAGCGATGCATCCACATTGCGCACGAAACGCGACAACTTCGGCACTTCCCCCCGCGCAATCTTCGCAATCACTTCCGCCGCGCTCGATCCCTCAAACGGACGCTTCCCCGTCAGCATCTCAAACAGCACCACACCCAAAGACCAAAGATCCGTCCGGTGATCCACATTCGGATCACAGCGCACCTGCTCCGGACTCATATAGGCGGGCGAACCCATCAGCCCACCCGCCACCGTCGCCACCGACTCTTCAACACTCAGATTTTTCCCAATCCCAAAATCGAGCACCTTCACAACCGCACCCTCGGCACCCGGCTCGTTGTGCAAGAAAATATTCGCCGGCTTCAGATCGCGATGAATGATGCTCTTCTCATGCGCGGCGGAAAGCGCCCTTGCCACATCCCGCCCAATCTGCGCGGCCAGCGGCACATCGAGCCTAAACTGCCGCTCCAACAGAGCCGCCAGCGTTTCTCCCTGCAACAGCGGCATCACCAAATACGGATCGCCATTATCCAATTGTCCCGCATCCAGCACCTCAATCACATTGCGGTGAGAAATCTCTCCACAGATCCGCGCCTCGCGCAGCAAGCGATGCCGGAACACCTCGTTTGGCCGCAAAATCAATTTGATCGCGACGGCCCGCGCGGTTTGCGCATGGGCAGCTTCCCAAACCTCGCATGTGGCCCCGTCGCCGATCTTTTGTTTGAGCCGATATTTTTGGCCAATCAGACTTCCCGACTCCATAACCCGGGAATTCTACGACGAGAGGCAATAGTTGGCGAGCTAAAATCCGAAATACATCCGGCCGGCGTCTGTGTTTCTCGCTTTCAACACCCAAAAATCCTTATTAAAAAGGCAACATGATCACCCTCCAGAAGCCCCAAACAGGATGGAGCAAGCCTGGCTTTCTCGCCGATCAATTCAAGCGCTTTGGCAAGGTGATGCTAAAGCTCGGAACGACCGCCGCAAGCGGATATATGGCCGCCGGTCCAGCCGGAGCCGCGGCCGGCGCAGTCGGAACAGCCCTCTTAAACGGCGCGCCCGATTGGGCTTCCGAACTCTTCGATGCGGCTCAAGCCGCGCCCCCCGAAACCAACAAACCCGAAGAGCTTTTGTGGATCCTCCTTCATCGCGCATTTATCAACGCAGCCGCCAAAATCGCCCTCGATACCGCGCTTCGCATTTCAAGAATGCCCGCCGATCCTTCGGCCCTTTCAGCCAACCTAGAGCGCGCCATCGAGCAAGCCGAATCCCAAGATTTTAATGTTTTAGAAATCGACAATACCCTCTTCACCAGACCCGAAACCCTTCCTTTGCTGGGCAAACTCGGCGAATTGTTCGAACAGTTTTTAATCGAACAAAGCGTCGGCGAAGGCGCGGCCCGCGTAGCCCGCGCGATGTTGCCCCGCGCCCTTGTGCCCGAACTCGATGCTGAATGGGCTCAATTTCCAGACCGTTATGCCCCGCTCAAAGATGCACTTCACACGCCTTTTGAAGAAGCGCTCAAGCGAGACCGGGCTTGGACCAAGGCCAACAACACCTGGTGGAACGCCATCTGCGCGCCTGTCTTCGGAGACGATTTTGGTTTGCTCCATGTGTATGTGCAGCCTCGCGCTTATTACCTCAAGCCTTTGGCAAACGACAAAAACCCTCAAAAACATGTGCTTTGGCTGATGGACGAACTCGAACAATGGGCGGACAAATCCGACCCCCACGATGCGCTTCGAATGATCGCGGGAGGGCCAGGAGCTGGAAAGTCGTCCTTTGTCAAGATGTTTTGCATGAAACGCGCGGCCGCGGGCGATCGGGTGCTATGCATTCCACTGCACGAACTTCACAACCCGCAGGGCGACTTGGAAGACATCGTCGGCGACTATATTCGGCGGCGCCATCTCTTGCCTCACAATCCCTTGGATCGAAAGCACGGCGAACAAAAACTGCTCTTGGTCTTCGATGGCCTGGATGAACTCTCGATGCGGGGCAAGGCGGCGGCGGAAGTCGCGAAGAATTTTGTGGCCGAAGTCAAGCGATTTGTGGGTCAGCGTAACGGCGCGGGTTTTTGTATACGGGCCTTGATGGACGGGCGGGAGGTGGTCGTTCAAGCCTGTGAAACAGAGCTTAGGCTCAAGGAGCGGCAGCTTTTGTATGTGCTGCCCTATTGGCTGAGCGACGACGAGCGCCGGCATACCGTTGATCCCGAGGGATGTTTGGATGTGGATCAGCGGCAAGAATGGTGGACCAAGTATTTACAAGCCACCCAGCGGGGCGGGGGAGGCTTTCCCCGAGAGCTGAAGCGTCCCGAACTGAATGAGATCACGGCCCAGCCCTTGCTCAATTATTTGGTGGCTCTCTCGTGGAAAAGGGGGCTTGTGGATTTCACTCAGAAGACCATCAACCGGGGCTCCATCTACAAAGATCTGCTGGAGGCCGTATACGAGCGGGCATATCATCCAGGAGGGATTCATCCTGAATACAAGACATTAAGCCTGGAGGAGTTTATCGAAGTCTTGGAAGAGGTCGGGATGGCGGCCTGGCATGGAGATAGCCGCACGGCGACGCTGGCCGAAATAGAAAAGCGATGCCGGGACAACAAAGCCGAACAGCTTTTGGAGAAAGTGGCCGATGGAGCCAAGACAGGCACGATTCGGCTTTTGGCGGCCTTTTATTTTAAGCGAAGCGGAGAGCGGGGCGGGGAAGATACCTTTGAATTTACGCATAAGAGCTTTGGAGAATATTTAGCGGCCCGGCGGATCTGGAGGGCGCTCTTGGAGATTGAAGAGGCGCGTGGGGAGCGGGAGAGGAACCGCAAAAAAGGCTGGGATGAATTGGATGCCTTGGCGCATTGGGCCAAGCAATGCGGGCCATCGGCGCTGAACCGGAATATGCTGGGGTTTTTGGGCGATGAGGCGGCGCTCGTGGGGCAAGCGCGGGCCATGGTTCTGCAGAAGCTGGTATGCCGATTGATTGAAGTGGTGCTTGGGAGCGGTATGCCAATGGAGCGTTTGCAAATAGGCAGCTTTCAAGAGGCATTGAGGCAATCGCGCAATGCCGAGGAGGCACTCTTGGCGGCGCATTGGGCCTGTGCATGGACCAGTTTAGAATGGGCGGATATTCAATGGCCGGTTGAGAAGAGCTTTGGGGCATGGCTTTCGCATTTAAGGGGAGAGCCTGAGCGTTACGAGGAGCCCCTGGTGCTGGGATGTTTGGGACGACTAAATTTGGGGTGGGCGAACCTTGGGGGGGCGAACCTTGGGGGGGCGGACCTGAGGGGGGCGAACCTATGGAAGGCGAACCTATGGAGGGCGCACCTGAGAGAGGCGTACCTGAGAGGGGCGGACCTGAGAGGGGCGTTCCTGCAGGAGGCGTACCTGGGGGGGGCGGACCTGGGGGGGGCGAACCTGGAGGGGGCGAACCTGAAGAGGGCGAACCTGGGGGGGGCGGACCTGAGCGGAGCAGACCTGAGCGGAGCAGACCTGCGAGGCGCCCTCTATCTCAACCTCGAAGGCGCCACCTGGGATCCTAAAAATCCCCCCAAGGTTGACCCCCCCATCACCCTCCCCTCCATCCGCGAAACCAAAAGCTCCGATGAAGACTAAAGCCCCTTGCGCTTCTAGGTAATCCATCTTCAGAGCTCCAAACAGGCATGTCAACATCTTGAAATCCAGATTCAGAGCGCCAAACGCCCCTTACAACCTTCTGTAATCGCGATAGCGAGCTCCAGACGCCTCTTACAGCCTTCTGTAATCGAGATAGCGAGCTCCAGACGAGCATTACAGCATCCTGAAACGCCGATTCAGAGCTCTTGCCGCCCATTTCAACGGCCTTTTGGGCGAATTCCGCGCGGATTTTGCCCGCCGGCGCAGCCGCGCCAAGCGTAATCACCGTTGCTATCCCGATGATCAGCGTTTGGATACCGGCTTTGCCCGCGCTCCTGATACGTTGAGAAGGTTAGGATGCTTCCTCATCAGCACTGTCTATGATGTTGGTTAGGCGCATTTGTGAATATGTATCACAAAACAGGCGCCATACCACCTTTAATCAAAGCATTCGTTTCAATAGTAGCAACGGAATCCCAAGTCAATGAGCCCCCCGTTTCAGTAAGCTGCCGATAGCCAAGTCTCTGTGCCGTGCTAAGTGGCCTCCCCCCGGTCCACCATACGGCTTCAGCGCCGCTCCTTCCTTTGCAGCTTGCGCCTCCCCCTTCGCAATCGCCGCCGCCCCGCCCGCTCCTTTCCCTCCGGCCAGCGCGGCCGCGCCCTCTCCAAGCGTAATCACCGTTGCTATGCCGATGATCAGCGTTTGGATACCGACTTAAAAGA
>CAZICM010000061.1:0-56685 GCA_964537685.1 uncultured Polyangiaceae bacterium | reverse complement strand
GATACGGATAGGCTGGCCACTTCTTCGGAATTATTCAATAAGAAATTGTGTTGGCTCAGCGGCGCCTCATCATCGCTTGTGTGGGTTCGCTTTAGAATGCGTTCCCACAAATCGGGAGGCACTTTGCCATTGAGCCGATCCGAGAGCTCAACCCATTCTCTTTCATTCATCGTACTTCGCAATGGATCGAGCAGCTCATATTGAAAGCCTTGAGGATCGCTTTGAGCCCGGCGCGCCAATTCATCGAAGATGCCCGTTTTAAGTTCCTGCGGGCACCGTGAATAAAATCGGATCAGATCGACGCTTTCCAGATCGCGGATATGCGCGAAAAGAAAGGTGCAGTCATCGGGATCGAGCGCGTTCTGGCGAAGAATGTGGAGAAAAGCAACGGCCCGCGCATTTTGGTTGTGAGCGCGAAATAGGGCTTCGATATCGTTCTTGTGCATGGACGGAAATGAAAAGTATGCGGCTTGGGCGAGTTTTTCAATTCGATTCCGGAATGAGCCTTCCATCTTGTGAAAGCAGGTGCCACGCGCCTTGTTGGCTTTCCCTTTCCTTGGACGGAAGTTTGTACAGGCCGTGCTGGTTTAAAGAGGGATGGGCTTGAATTCGAATGTATTGACCCGATATTTGTAAATCCAATAGATTTTGCTGGACATCCATATTGGCAAGCAAGGGCAAGGGGGCCGCGCCAATTCGATCGAGGTATAGGCTCATGCGGTTGCCCTGAGCTCCGCTTTGATCGATAGCCACGAGCGCTTGGCCATTTTCATAAGGCCGTATCGCAAGCCCGCCGGGCACCCTCAATTCCCGCCATGCGCTCCGGTCTCCCAAGGGCCGCGGTGCCCTCACAAATCCCCGGAGTATGGCTTGAGGCGAAGGCTTTGGTTCTTGCCGCTGCCACATGTCATCCACCGGGTTATGCTGCAATACAATCGTTCCATCTTTATAAATCATCGATAATGAAAGCGAATCAGGCGCAATGGGCAATATGCCTTCGGCCGCGAATGCGCCGTTTTTGTCGCCGGTGAATACGCTTGTGGCGTTAGCGCCCACCCAGCATAAAACAAGCCCAATGCCGCCTAAATTCTCGACGCTGTGGGGACTGTCGCAGGCATCGGGAAGGGATGCGGCCAAGACTTTGCCGTCCACGCGATCGACAACGGCCATGGTGGGCCGCTGATGAAGGCGCACGCCCGCGCGGCATAAACCGTCTGGAGAAACGCCTGTTTCATCGCAGGTGCCATTGGAAAAGAATTCGATTCCGGTCCGGGTGGCCGGTGTGTCTTCGCCATAGCTGCCCATTAAGCACATTGCGCCTTTGCATTGTTCAAAACCTTGGCCCGAAAGACCTCCCAATAGGCCAAGACCTCCCCTGCCCTCGATGTCTTTGCCCTCTTTGGGGCAGGCTTTTTCAAGCCCTTTCAGCGCTTCGGCGGGTTTTGGAGCGGGAGGCGGCGCAGGGCTTTGGCTGTTTAGATAGTGAGGAACCGGCTCGGCAATAAAATAAGTATTGTGAAATAAGGCATCCGAATACGAATCCCGGTCGGAAAGAATGCCGGGGATGCTCTTGTCGGCGCTCCATGTGCGGCCATCGAGGCTGAGGGTTGCGGGGCATTCGCTATGACCGTTCCAAATGAGCCCTCCGCGCCGTTCGAGATGCTGGGGCTGAAAGGCCGAGGGTTGCCATGATTTGCCTTCGTTTCTCGATAAAAATATTTTGCGTTCGGTTTTGCCCTTGGGACTCGCCGGAGCCTCCGCGACCGCGGCAACAATTCCATCATAACGGACAAATAGGCTACCGATTTTCTTTCCAGGGGCGGGGGTTGAGCTTTGAAATGTCTTGCCAGCATCGGTGGATATAAATACTTCGCTGTCTTTGGCGGCGGCAATCCATGTGCCCGATGCATCCCATAGAATGGCTCCGGGCACTTGGCCTTCGCGCACAAAACCCCCTGGTTTTAAAGCACTTTGGCTATTTGCGGCCCTGTGCACCGTGCCGTCTTCGCTGATGGCGAAAATAGAGTCGCGCTCGCCCGCCACCAGCACCTCGCGCGTGTTTTGCGGAACCTGCAATGGGCCGCTGATTCCCGCTCCAGGCATTACGGTAAAATAACCCGCTTCTGTTTTTACAATTCCAAGCGATTGGCCATAAGCCATATCATCGCTATCGCCGAGCGGGCGGTATTTTAAGGTTCCTGGGGCGGGCGCTTCAAACCATGGAGCCGGAGCCGCGCCGCTTTGAGGCAATATCAAGAGCGCACCTGAAGGAGGCGAGGGGGGCGGCGGAGCTATAAATCCAGGAGGTGGAATTATTCCAACGATAAACGTGGTATGCGCCGGAGGCTGAGATGCGCATCCCGCAGCTCCAAAAGCGGCGATGCTCAACAAGGCCGCTGGCAGAAGATAAATCGCTAAATTGGATGAGAAACCGATTGATTTGCAATGCATGGGATATTGAATTTATTTTTTTGTATTGCGATCGCCCGTGCCGTACAGCTTGTCTTTAAGCGATTTTCGGGGAGGTGGAACGGGTTTTTTTGAGTCGGGCGATGTTTTTTGAGCCGCAGGCGGAGGATCGTCGGACGGCGAAGGCGCCCATGACCATGCGGGTTTTGCAGGCTCTTTTGGGGGAGGCGGAGCTTCGGGGGCCTTGGGTATTTCAGCGATGGGGGGAGGCGGCGCGGCGGGCGCGGCTTTGGGCTTTTCCGCGGCCGGCGAAGGCATTGAATGAAGAAGGGAAAGCGTTGATTCAAGGTTTGGCGCAGGAGGTTTTGGCGCCCGGCGCGGGTCTGCGGAAGCCGCCCAGGGAGCGCCGGGAATGGGAGCCGGCGGAGGCTGCGAAGGCGATTGGGAAGGCGGCGGGAGGGGAAAGGGAGCGGTGAGCGGGGCCTTGGATGGTTCGGTCAAAATCAGCGTGCCCGCCCGGGGATCCTCGGCCTTGGATGCGGCTTTGTGGGGCGTTAGCGGGAAGTCCGGTAAAGATAGAGGATTGGTCGCAAAATCGTCCGTTTCGCCATCCACCATCGTTAGGGTTTGTTCGGCGAGCTTTTTGAAATCGCTTGTTGGCCTGCGGATTGTGGCTTCTTCTTGAAGTGCCGCGTCACGGGCCGCCGTTAATTCATCGTCCCATCTTATGGAATTTTCTTCCAATTCGATGCCGGCTATCACCGAAAGGCTTGGAATGGCATCCTCGCTATAGAGGGGAAAATAGCCGCGGTAGGTGAGGGTGCAGAGCTGGGCATCTCCGTCGATAAATAGCGTGTCTGGATGCAGGGCCACGGGTCTGCTCATGCCCGCGCTTGTGACGACGCGGTAGAGGGCGCGCGCGCCTGGAAGCCTCATTTCTAAATCGGGATGGCTGGGGTTCAGGTTTTCAAGCAAAATAATTTCGTCGCCCATTAAGCGTTCAATGCGCTGATCTTCGGGGGCCGATTGAAAATAGGCCGCGTCAAAATCGGCGGGCAATTCGATAATGGGTTGGTCAAATATCTGGCGCGAATATCCCTTGAGCAGTCTTTTGCGCGTTGGCCAATGCGATGAAATTGGCCCAAAGCCCGCTGGAATTTCATGCGCTCCGGCGGTCATATAGATGATGTTCGGGTTTGTCGTTCCCATTGGATTGGAGGTGTGGCCAATGCCGCCAAAGGCTTTTTCATAGACGATCGGCATTCGGTCAAAAGGCAGGGATTCATTTGGGTTTTCAGGGCTGCGCTTGCCCCGCACCAACAGCTCTTTATCGAGCACGGCCCAAATCTGTTCGCCATCGGTGCGGCCCAGGCTGAGGCGCACGCTTAAAGCGCCGCTTTTTGTGCCTCCGGGCGAATATGCGCTGCCCGCGAATAGCACATCTGCCCGCTCCAAAAAGGGCACTCTATCGCTCGGTGCCCGGATGCTGCGCATGATGTTGTATTCGTGATGTTCTTCCGTGTGGCGAATTTGGGGCGGCGCCGTGCCGAGCGGCATTACACGGCCGTTTTCAAATAAAAATGGAGCTTTGAGAATAATGGTTGCGTAAAGCTGGCCGCGAAGCCGGAATACGAGGGTGCTCGTGGCGACAGGGCCGATGGGAAAGCTGCGGATGGGTTCTCGTTTGAGCGGTGTCATGGAGCGGCGCCCGGAATTCTACGTGTGAGACGGCGGGTTGAATACAATGAAAACGATATCCAATGGAATTAGATATCTTTCATTTCGATCAAAATGCCCGTCGTGGTTTTGATTCGGTTTAAGAGGGCATTGGGCTGCCGCACGGGCGACAGCGTAAGGGGATTGGGGACCGAGCCCATAATCACAGGCCGATCGGGATCGCCGTCCACAAAGGCCAAAAGCACTTCAATGCCGGGTTTTAGGGGAAAATGATGGCCGTAATGGGGGCCCGCGTGAGGCTGAGCCATCCGGATGGGATGCGATGGATTTTGGGGATGGGTGGCCGTATCGAATAAAAATCGGACGCTGTAGCGGCCTTGCGTATCTAAAAGCGCATGCTGCTCGGGTTCGGCAATCGGATCGCATTGAACAATGCCATTGATAACGCCGGAAATCTTGGGTTTGGGCGCTTCGCGGGGCGGCCTGAAGGGGCGTTCCATATCAATCGCTTTGAATTGATTGTAATAGGCCACGTCATTGCCGCTGCCCATCATGGCCGCGGGCTGAACGATTTCGTGCGTGATTTCGGTAATTAACAAAGGAATATCGCCCAGCAGCGGATGGCCCTGCAGGGTAAAGCTATAGCCCGCGGAAAGCTCGCACCGATCGCTGGTTGCGCTGTAGACTTTTTGGCGCGCGTCCCATTCCTCGGACCGGAGTTTGGCCATGGCCTCGGCGTCGCCTTCTGTCTTGTGGTGTGTACCGTATTCGATAACACCACCTTCATATCCATTGGGAGCCTCTACTGCGGCCGCTAGATCGGCCGTGGGTTTGCGATAGTTATAATCTTGGACTCCATAGGTCTTTGGAATCATCGTGTATTTGATATCGATGTTGTAAATGTCGCGCTCCTCGCCCATGGAGCGGTAGGGAAATGGGCCTTCGACTGCTTTAAATCCGTTATTATGGTTGGTGAATACGATTGTGTCTTTTTCGTCGTCGTGCTCGAAGAAAAAGCTAATGCCCAGATGTTCGGCGAGGCGCGAGACAAAATTTAAATCACTCTCTTTGTATTGAACGACAAATTCACGGGATGGATAATCTTTGCCAATAAAGCGAAATGCCGAACTGTCGCTGAGGAAGCAATTGCCTAGTTTTTCCTCGATAATTTGCTTCACGCTTCTGGCCAAAAAGATTTCCTGGGTCTGTACCAAATCCATACGATATGCCCGAGGCACGATGGTTATGGCAAAGGTGCGGTGAGCATCTTCGACATTGAGCAGGTCGCTCACTTCGATGATCAATCCGTGGATTCGCCGCAATTCCGTCGTCTTTTGCTTGAATACAAGCGTTGCGCTCTGCCCGGCGAGTTCCGCAAGGTTGAGATTCTGCGGATTGAGCGACACGAGGACGAGGTCGAAGCGGAAGAGTTTGCCGATGACTTCCTTGCCTTTGAGCGAGTGGATTTGGACATCGGCATCCGCCGTGGCGTCGCATTCCAAGTAGACATCTGTGCGATCTTTGGCCATGTCCGCAGATCATCAGGGCCACTTTCGCGCGTCAACAACCCTTCCCGCCGGAGTTCTTCGCTTTGTTACAATCGGTGTCTCATGCCGCGTCCGCGCCGATGGATGTTGATTGGTTCGCTTTCGCTCGTTTCGGGCTGTTCGCCAAATCCTCATTCGATATCGGCGCCTGAGGCTTCGCTTTCCACGCCGAAAGGGGCTCTTCACTACGATGTGGCTGTTGGCGAGCAGGCCCGCGAGCTTCTGGTGAATGCGCTGATTCCGCCTGGTTTCCCCGAGGAGCTCAGTGTGGATTCGGGGGCAGAGCCTTATGTGCGCGATGTGGAGCTGTTGAACGAGGCGGGCTCTCAAGCTGTGTCCGCTTATCAAACGTCTTGGTTTCCCGAGGAATGCGCGCGTTTTGGATGCCGGCTCCGCTATCGCTTTTTGTTGGAGGAGGCAGCGCGCGCCATTGGCGATTACGAAGTGGCGAGTGCGTATGGAGGCGCGTTTTTGGCTCCGCCTTCCACATGGCTTTTGCATCCTTTGGACGCGAAAGCAGGCTCGGAATACCGCTTTCATGTTGAGGCTCCCAAGCATCTTGAATTTGTGACGGGTGTGTTTCCCGTGCCTTCTGCTCCGCATACCTATGGAGCCGATGCTTCGGACTTGCCGAGCGCTCCGTATTCGGCTTTTGGCGTCGCGAGAACGCACACGATTTCAGTTCAGGGTGCCGAGCTTCAGGCGGCTTTTTTGCCGGGCGATCTCGATGCGCCGGATTCAGAAATCCTAAGCTGGGTCGAGGCATCGGCGAAGGCTGTCGCGGGGTACTACGGGCGTTTTCCGGTGAAGCATGCGCTGATTCTCATTGCGCCCGATCGAGGGGATTCGCCGGGGTTTGCGACGACGCTGGGCAATGGAGGCGCGTCGATTGTGATTCGCGTGGGAAGGCATTCGGACCGGGTTTCGTTGGCGCGGGACTGGGTGCTGACGCATGAGATGGTGCACACGGCGCTGCCCAATTTGGCGAGGCGGCATGCGTGGCTGGAAGAGGGGCTGGCGACGTATATCGAGCCGATTGCAAGGGTGCGGGCGGGCGGGCTTTCGGTGCAGGAAGCGTGGCTCGATTTATTGCGCGGGCTTCCAAAAGGGCTGCCCGGGGAGGGCGATCGGGGTTTGGATTTTACGCCGACGTGGGGGCGTAAATATTGGGGCGGCGCGCTGTTTTGTCTGATGGCGGATATGGCGATACGGGAGCGCACCAACAATCGCCGTTCGCTTGGGGATGCGCTGATTGCGATTGTGAATGCGGGCGGGAATGTCTCGGTGAGCTGGCCGATCGAGCAGGTGATTGAAGTGGGCGATCGGGCGGTGGGTGTGCCTGTGCTCGCGGAGCTGTATGCGCAGATGCGGGCGTCGCCCGTGCAGGTGGATTTAAGGGCGCTGTGGGAAAGGCTGGGCGTGGGGTTTTCAGCGGGCCGGGTGGTGTTTGATGATGCGGCGCCGCTCGCTTCGATTCGCCGCTCGATGATCGAAGCAAGCGGGAAATAGGCGGCAGGGAATTAGATGGGCAGGCGGGCCGCGTAACACGCATAGCAGGCGGGCGCGTAGCGTTCGTCGGCGCCGAGTTCGATTTGCGCGCCTTCGCTTGCGGGTTCGCCGTTAACGAAGCGGATATTGAAGATGGCTTTGCGGTTGCAGAATTGGCAGGTGACTTTGACTTCCTCGATGCTGTCGGCGAGCTCGAGCAGGCGTTTTGAGCCTTCAAAGAGATGCGTCTGAAAATCGGTGCGCAGCCCGTAACAAATCACCGGGACGTTGTGGGTGTGGGTGAGGCGGCGCAGTTGTTCGACGATCTGCGCGGAGAGGAATTGAGCTTCATCGACGAGCACGCAATGAAGTCCTTCAAAACGCGCTGGATCGAGCGTTGTGTCCGCATCGACGAGCATGTCCGCGTCGGCGTTGAGACCCGAGCGCGACACGATGGCGGATGCCTGAAAGCGCGTATCCAGGCGGGGCTTCATCAGAAGGACGCTCTTGCCCTGAGAGCGGTAATTGTGGGCAACGGCGAGCAGATTGAGGGTTTTGGCGCTGCCCATCGTGCCGTGGCGGAAATAGAGTTTGGCCATCGGCGCGATCGATTAGCTGGGTATGCCGCGGGATAAAAGAGCGAGGCTGTTCAATTCGCAAATGCCTTAAATTCAAGCTTGTTGTTCACCGGCTGCAAAGTCGGTCCAAGGGCGACGAAAGGGGTGCGGGCAAAAGCTGCACACGTTATGCTCGGCCCGATGAAAGCGAAGGGATGGTTTGGAATGAAGCGGGGCGCGCTTGTTTCAGCGCTTTTTTTGATGTGGGGATGTGGGCCTCATGAGGGTGAGATCGTGACTCAATCGCCTGCAGATCAGGAAAAGGCAAAACCTGTGATGGAAGAGAAGAAGACACTGTTGCCTGCATCATCGGCTCCGGTGGCGGTTTCGCCCAAGTGGCCCTATCCGGCGAGCCGGACGGTGGATGCGGCCGATACGATTTTTGGGACAAAGGTGGCCGATCCATTTCGCTGGCTGGAGGATGTGTCGGCGGCCGAGGTTCAAGATTGGATGAAGGCGCAGGATGATTTTGCGCGGGGCGAGCTGGCGAAGGCGCCCGAGCGCGATGCTATTGCCGCGCGGCTTAGAGAATTATTTTATATTGATGCGATATCCATCCCAATTCATCGTAAAGGGCGTTATTTTTATTCGCGCCGCCATGCGACGAAGGAAAAGTCGGTTGTGTATTGGAAAGAGGGCAAGAACGGCGCGGAGAAAGTGCTGTTTGATCCCAATGAATGGTCGAAGGATGGAAGCACTTCATTGGGTGGGTGGTCGGTTTCGTGGGATGGGAAAAAAGTCGCCTATCAGGTGAAGAAAAACAATTCAGATGAAGCGACGCTCTATTTGATGGATGTGGCGACGGGTAAGAAGTCGGATATTGATGTCATTGAAGGGGCGAAGTACGCGAGCGCTTCGTGGACGCCGAAAGGCGATGGTTTTTATTATACGTGGCTGCCCGTCGATAAAAGCGTCAAAATTTCAGATCGCCCTGGATTTGCCGAGGTTCGATTTCATTCATTGGGATCGGATCCCAAAAAAGATACGATTGTGGTGCCAAAGACCGGCGATCCGACCAAATTCATCAATGCGGAGATTTCGAGGGATGGGAAATTCCTGTTCCGTTATGTGCATCATGGGTGGACGGCATCGGATGTTTATTTCCGGGATATGAAGAGCGGGAAACAGGATGTGTGGACGCCTTTGGCTGAAGGGCGCAAGGCGCATTTTAATGTCGAGGCATTTAACGGAAAGCTTTATGTGCATTCCGATGAAGATGCTCCGCGCTGGCGGGTTTTCGAGGTCGATCCGGCGAAGCCCGAGCGAAAGGCTTGGAAAGAAGTAATAGCGGAGCGCAAGGACGCGACATTGGAAGCCGTTTCGATTATCGGCGGGAAATTCGCGCTGAGTTATTTAAAGAATGCAACGGGCATGCTCGAGATTCGGGAAATGGACGGCAAGCTTGTGCGCGAGGTGCCGCTGCCGGGCATTGGCTCGGTGGGCGGGCCGGTGGGGCTTTCGGACGAGGATGAGGCTTATTTCTCGTTTGAATCGTATACGATGCCGCGGGAGATCTATTCGACCTCGATGAAGACGGGTAAAACCGATCGTTATGCTCGGATTGTCGTTCCAATTGATGCGGCCCCCTATATGGTGGATCAGGTATTTTATCCATCCAAGGATGGGACGCGGGTTTCGATGTTTATCGTGAGGCGCAAGGACGCCAAGAAAGACGGCAAAAACCGTGTTCTTTTGTATGGATATGGCGGCTTCCTCAATTCGGAGACGCCGGCGTTTCTCGGGTCGATATATCCTTGGCTGGAGCGGGGCGGAATTTACGCGGTGCCCAATTTGCGGGGCGGGGGCGAATATGGTGAGGAATGGCATCAGAATGGAATGCTGCTGAAGAAGCAAAATGTATTCGATGATTTTATTGCCGCCGCCGAGTTTTTAATTAAGGAAGGGTATACACAATCTGATCGGATTGCAATCAAAGGAGGTTCGAACGGCGGGCTTTTGGTGGGAGCCGCGGTGACGCAGCGGCCCGATTTATTTAGCGCTGTGCTTTGCGGCGTGCCCCTTCTGGATATGGTTCGCTATCATTTGTTTGGGTCGGGAAAGACATGGATCAGCGAATATGGTTCGGCCGATAATGAAGAGCAATTTAAGGCGCTATTTGCCTACTCGCCCTATCATCATGTGAAAGAGGGGACGAAATATCCTCCTGTATTGATGCTTTCCGCGGATAGTGACGATCGGGTGGATCCGATGCACGCGAGGAAGTTTGCTGCGGCAATGCAGAAGGCATCGGTGGGCGGGCCGGTTTTATTGAGAATTGAACGCAATGCAGGTCACGGCGGGGCCGATTTAGTCAAGGCGGCTGTTGAGCAGAATGCCGATCAGATTGCTTTTGCACTGGCGCATACGCGCGCGGAGGCTGTTGCTGCGAAATAAATAATATAAATAATAATAAGGAGAGTGGTCATGGGATTGATATTTAGGGCGATTGCATTGTGCAGCGCTGGAGCTGCATTGATGCTGTGGTCGGGAGCCTGCGGCGATAACAGCGGGACCCAAACATCGATGTCCGGCGGGGTTGGCGGTAATGCATCGGGGTCTTCGTCCCAGAGCACCGGTGCTGGTGTGGGCGGGGATATTTTTACGGGTTCGGGCACGGTTGGCGTTGGTGCGGGCTCGAGCTCGGGCGGGGGAGGGATGGCGAATTGCGGGAATAAACTGGACGCGATTGTGAGGGATTTTTCGGTATCCCATCCTGATTTCGAGGATTTTCTTGGTGTGGATTCGGGGATTGTTCTGTTTGATTTGGGAGCAGATGGAAAGCCTCAATACGCCGGGAATCCATCGACGCCGACGACCTCGGGCAAGGACAATTTTGATCAATGGTTTAGAGATATTCCGGGCACGAATATATCGATCCCAATTCAAATCGAGTTAACGCCTGTGGGGGGCGGGATGTACACCTATGATAATTCAGCCTTTTTCCCGATAGATGGGCAGGGATTCGGCGACGAGGGCAATGTCCATAATTATCATTTCACGCTCGAGATGCATACGGAGTTTGAATACAAGGGCGGCGAAGTCTTTACGTTTACGGGCGATGACGATCTGTTTACGTATATCAATAAAAAGCTTGCGATTAATTTAGGCGGCGTGCACGGGGCGATGTCTCAAACAGTAGATCTCGATGCAATGGCCGGGCAGCTCGGTATTGTGAAGGGTAATAAATACACGCTCGATTTCTTTTTCGCCGAGAGGCATACCTCGGAATCTAACTTCCGTATTGATACGACCATCGGTTGTTTTACTCCGGTGCCTCCTCCAAGCTGACAATTTTATTGGATTGGAATGCGATCGTATATAAGGGCGGCGCTGTGAAATATCCAGCGCCGCCTTTGTTTTGCGGGATGCCGTTTCAGCCGGCGCCGATCTGCTGAAGGAATTCCTTGGCCTCGGCGAGTTCGGGGTCTTCGGTTTGGGCTTTTTTGGCGAGGATTGCCGCGCGCCGGGCATCGCCTTGGCGGTGGGCGATTTTGCCCTGGTTGAGGTAGGCCATTGCCCGGCCCATGGGGGCAGGGTTTTTCATCATCGTTATCGCGCGCAGGGCTTTGAGGGCTACTTCAAATTCGCCGAGCTCCATCGCTGTCGTCGAAAGCTCGGCTGCGATTTGGCCATTCTGCATGTCCGCTTCGAAGGCGACGCCAAGCCATGCGACCTCAACGCTTCGATCGCCCGCAGCGGCGGCAACGCGGGCCATCCGGTGCTGAAGTACGGCAACTTCGCGGGAGCGGCGGTTCTTGTGGCCAGCAATCGCGTTGTTGATGAGATCGGTCGCCTCCTGCAAACGGCCGGTGAGCGTGTAGGCGTCCGCAAGCAGAATCGTGGTTTCGTGATCGGCGGGCTTGATGCGCAGCGCTTCCTCCAGGGGAGAAATGGCGGATTCGGCGTCGCTTGCGGATTGGAGCAGGAGCTCTCCCGCTTTGCGAAGAGCCTCGAAGCGCGCAGGGTCTTCGCCCAAGCCCTCGGCTTCTTTGAGATAGAGAGCCGCATGCTCGCGGTGCGCGCCGATTTGCTCGTAGAGCTTCCGGAGCTGATCGCGCAGCGCTGTGTTGGTGGGTACAGCGGAGAAGGCCCGCTCCATGCCCAGGCGCGCAGCCATGGGAACGCCTTCGCGGGTGCAGGCATCAGCGAGTTTTAGGGCCGCGTCGACCTTGGCATCGCCGCTTTCAATGTCGATCAGGCGATTGCAGATCTCGGCGACACTCCGGAAGTTTTCCGCTGCGATGTGAAGGTCGAGCAAGGCGCGAAGGGCGGCGCCGTCATGCGGATTTTGCTCCGCCCACGATGCCAAGAGATCGCGGCTGCGTTCGGCCTCGCCCATCTGTTTGAGGATGTCTACGAGCCTCAGCGTGGACGCTCTCAGCATGTCGGTATCGCCCCGGTCGGAAGCGGCATTGCGCTGCTGGAAGAGAGCGTCGGACAGGGCGGGGAGCACGCTGGTATCGCCGAGCGACAAGGCCCGATCGAGATCGCCCACGGCCAGCGCCTCTTCGCCGCGCTGCGTGTAGAGTTCGGCGCGGAGTTTGAGAAGCTCTGTCAGCGCGCTTTGGTCAGTGCCCGCATGCTGGATGGCGCCGCTCACTTCCTCGACAGCGCCTGCTGCATCGCCCGCGAGTACGAGCGCATGGGCAAGATCGCGGACGAGGGATCGATCGCTGGGAACAAGGATTTGCGCGCGCTTCAAGGCCCGTGACGCAGAGCCCGGATCGCTGAGCTGATTGGCATAGAGGCTTGCGACTTCGCGGAGCTTGGCTGCAGCAGTGGCCGGATCTTGAATGCGATCCGCGAGGCTCATCAGCATGGCTGCCAGTTTGTCGTAGCGCTCGTGCGTGCCGTAGAACTGAAGCAGGCGGTCGGAAAGAGCCTGGCTTTCAGGGCAAAGCGCATATCCGCGTTCGAGGGCGCGCTCTTCGCCTTCTTCATCGGGGATCGATGCGCGCACGGCTGCAAGCGACAAGGCGAGCTGGGCCGCGCGCTCGCCCGTTTCGTACGTGAACATCCGCTCCATGACGTCGGCCCGATCGGAGGCACTGTCTTCGGGCCGGAAGAGCGCGAGCAGTTCTTGAATGATGCGGCGATCGTCGGGAACATTTTCCAGCGCGCTCTTGAGGGTATCAATCGCATCTTCGCGGCGTGTTGGCGACAGCAGCGCTGCCAGCTTGAGGGATAGCGAAGCGATGGCTACGCCTTCATTCCGGCTTCTCGCGCCTTCGAGCTGGCGCTGAAGCAAGTCCGCCAAGTCGTCGGTGCGCCCCGATTTTTCGTAGACACCCATCAAGAGCTCCGCCGTGTCGGTGTCGTCGGGATCCTCCTGCAAAATGTCTTGAAGCACAGCCACGGCTTCTTCACTCCGGCCCCGCGAGAGCAGAAGGCGCGCGCGCTCCATACGCAGGCGGCGCCTATCTGAGCCATCGAGCACCGAGTCGACCGTGGAGGCGATCAGCGCTTCCAGCCGGCTTTCCTCGCCGAGTTTTCTGTAGATATCGAGAAGAGGTTCCCATACGGCGCGATCGCTGGGATCTCGTTCGAGAAGCTCTTCATAGGTCTTTGCGGCCAATGGAAGATCGTTCATCGGGCCTGCGGCGAGGGCCGCCACTTCCAGGCCGAGCTGGAAAGCTTCATCGGCTTCCGCGTTTTGCATGGCCCGGCGCATCCATGCGACGGCTCCCGCGAAGTCGTTTTCAGACTTGCGGCGTTCGGCCAGCGCTGTCAGCGCCCACACCACATCGCTCATGCTTTCGCCGCGCTGCTCTGCGCGCTGGACGGCGTGGTGAAGCAGAGCCTCCGAGCGGGCTGATTCGCCGGTGGATGTGGCAAGCTCGACGGCTTCGCGGAACACATCGAGCGGAGTTTCGGGCAGGGCAGAAAGGCGCTCCAGCGCATCGAGGAGCATCGCGGTTTGGCCGGACGAGCGAGCCACCCGCTCATACAGCGCAAGTACGGTCGCGTCGCCCGATTCAGCGGCGCGCTTCAGCATTTCGGCGGCCCGTTCGAATTGAGGATCGCGTTCCAAAGCCCATTGAAGCGTGCTCGTGCCTTGTTCGCGCGTATCGGCCTGGGACAGCTCGAGCTCCGCGAGGCGGTAAGTAGCTTCGGTTTGATCTTCGGGAGGCAGGCCGTCCGCCGACTCGAGCAACTTGCGGAGCACGCGCGCCTGCGTGACACGGTCGCCGACGGCTGCGCTTACGCGGCCCATGGCTTTCCAGGCGTCGATCTGCCGTTCGCCTGTTTCTTCTGCGCGGACGAGAGCCGAAAGAGCCCTTGCCGGATCGCTCAGCTCGCGCTCTGCGATGTCGCCGAGCTCGAGGTACAGATCGGCGGCCTGGGCGTTAGAACCCGAGCCCTGCGCATTGGCTGCGAGTTGTTCCAGATGCTCGATGTATCGCTGGGTTTGGCCAATCTTGGCCGCGAGAGCTCTCGAGGCTGCCCGCACATCGGCGGCTTGGGGCGCCTGCGCCATCGCACGCATCCGCATGTCCAGCGCTTCGGCCGCCCGCCCCTGATCCTCCATCAGCTTGGCGATCTCGGACAGAACCCCTGCTTGTCCAGTGGAATTGGTCGCCCTTGCGAGCCGGGCTTCCAGGGATCGGAGAAGAAGCTCGCCGTCGCCGAGAGCCCGGAGCGCGTTCTCGAAACGGATGGATTCTTCGTCGCTCTGAGCCGCGATTTCAAACGCGGATTCCAAAAGCTCCTTCGCGCGATCGGCCTGCTCCAAGCGCTGGGCGATCCGGTAGAGCTGAAGCAGTACCTGCGCTTGACCGATGGGCGGACCTGATGCCGCCTCGCCGGGACGCTGGCGCCGCACGATCAACAGCAGCGCGCGATAAGCCTTTTCTGCCCGCTCAAGCTGGCCCGCCTCCTGAGCCAGCTCGCCCAAAAGCTGAAGCACGCCTGCGTGCCCCATATTCATTTCAGAGGCGAAATCCAGTTGATGCAATGCCTCGTTCAGGTCGCCGCGGGCGCGGGCTACCTGCGCAAGCTGAAAATGCAGCGTGGCGCGCTGAGCCGGTCTTCTCCGGCCAAACTCCTCGACGAGCCCTTCCAGAATCGTCTTCGCCTCATCCAGCCGGCCTGCTCCGCGAAGCGCATCCGCCAGCGATGCCCGCACATTCTTGTCCTGCGGGGCGATCTCCATCGCTTGGTGCAGGGTGCTCACTGCGTCGTTGGCCAAGTTGAGCCTGCCAAATTGAATGTCGGCAGCTTCTGTCAGCGAAGCGAGGCGCACTTGAGCGTCGTCTTCATGATGCGTGCCTTCCAAGAGCAGTTTAACCAAAGGCTCCCAGGCTTCGGATGCGCGGTACAGCGCGGCCAAGCGCAAGCGGATCTCCTTGGCCGACGGTGCTGCATCGATGGCTTGCTCCAGTTTTGCACGGGCTTTATCTGCCTTGCCGGCGCCGGTCAGCGCATCAGCCAGCTTGAGCACCACAGGCGTCCGCTCGCCGTCGGGAGTGATGACAAGGCGCTGCTCGAGCCATCCAACAGCCTGCGCATGTTCACCCCGGGCGGTGTGCAGCCTAGCCAGCGCATCTAGGGCTTCAGCCGATGGGCCAAGCCTCACGGCGCTCCGGTACGCGGAAAGCGCCATGTCGATATCGCTAAGCCGCTGTTCGGCTACGCCCGCGACGTGAATCCAGAGCCCTTGAGCGCGGGATTGGTCGCCGCGGTCCTCGAGGATAGCTGCCTGCTCGGAAAGCACCGTGGCCAAGTCGCGGAAGCGGCCATCGCCCTCCAAGGCCGCTGAAAGCGCTTCAATGGAAGGCTCGTGGCCCGGATCTTCGCGAAGGTTATCGGACAGCGCATCAATGCGGCCGCTCACATCGCCAAGCGAAGCGAAAGCCTCTGCGATCTCGATGCGGAGAGAGAGCCTTCGCTCTGCCGATTGGGTGAGCTTGAGCTCGTGCTTGTGCAAATCGATTAAGTCGCTCAGCCTCCCAGCCGCCCGGTACAAGCCCGCCAGTTCGGTAATGGCCTTGGCATCGGTAGGCTCTTCAGCGATCAGCGTCCTGTAGAGCTGAATAGCGAGCGCTGAATCGGCCATTTTCGCCGACGCAATATCCGCCGCGCGGTGGTACAGGGTGTGCGCGGCCGCGCGGTCGAAGGGAAGGCGGGCACCGTCGACAAGCAATTGCACGGCGCGGGCGTATTCTCCGGCTTGCTCGTGCACGCTTACAAGTTCGGCCAAAGCCCATCCAACAAGCTGATCCGGCGAGCTGGACGTCCAAACAATCTGCCCGTTTCTCCATTGCTCCGAGGCTTCTGCGTACAACCGGGCCAAAATGGGGCGCGCGAGCTCGCGATCGCCCACATCCTTCTGCGCCACATACGCAGCCTCGTACAGCGAGCTTAAATCGTGAGCATCGACCGCGGCGAGCTTGAGCAGTGTGTCGACCAGTGCCCGCCCCGGCTTGCGCCGCTGTAGATCGGCAAGCATGCGGAGCGTGTCGGACTGGGCTTCATCGTGATAGACGGCCCGCAGCAGGGCGTGCTCCGCGGCCGCGGCATCGCTTCGCCGGTCTCGGTTCCACACGCCGACCTGCTTCTCGAGCGCATGCGCGACATGAGGCGAAAGCCCTTTTTCCTCGCGCACAGCACGCTCCATTGCGCGTACGGCGTCATCCCAATCGTCCTCGCCCGCGATGCCTTCCACGATGTGAAACAGCTCATCGTGCACCGCATCCTGTGCCCGCGCTGCCACCGTAATGGCCTGGGCCACCTGATCCCACTTCCTCAGGCGCGCAGCCACGCGCACCAGGGCTTGTGCCGCCTTTAAATCGCCGGGAACGGCGTCCCGCACGAGCGTGTACGCCGAAAGCGCAGCCTCGAGATCTTGAAGATTTTCCTCGAGAATCGCGCCCCGCTGAAAACGGAGTCCGGCAACGCGCGCCGGGTCAGCCGCCGCGGCCTGAATCGCTTGGTGATACGCCTCAACCGTTGTCAGCCAATTTTGGGATTTGGCCGCAAGCCTCAGCAGCTCCTGTTCAATTTCCTTGTCAGAAGGATCGTAAGCGAGCGCGCGGCCCACCGACAGAAGCGCCGCATCGACTTGATTGCCCCGTTCTTCTTGCGTCGTCGCGGCATCCAGCAAAATGGCCGCCCTTGCCTTATCGCTTGAGGCCGCCTGCAGCCGCTGATCCAAAAGCGCAAGCGTCTGTTCCCACTCGTCGGTGTGCGCAAACGCCTTCACCAGCGCATCGAGCGCTTCGGGCGCACACGAGGCATCGTGAAGCAGGGCGCGAAGCCCCTCGCGGCCCGTCTCGTTATGCGGCTCCTCGGCCAGGGCCGCGCTGTAACAGGCGAGAGCCTGAAGCGGAACGCTCAGTTTCTGGCGATAGACATCGCCATGCCGCGCCAGCAAATACGCACGCCTCGCGCCCGGGCCTTCATCGGCGATAGCCGTCCCCAAAAGCCCGCTCAGCTCCTCCCAGCGGCCTGCCTGCATCAGTAAATCGGCAAGCGCATCGACCGTCTGCTCATTGCGCCCAAAGCGCTCTTCAACTTCTCGCCACGCCAAAATCGCCCGATCTTTGTCGTGCAGCGGACCCGACATAATTCCGCCGATCCGAACCAAATCATCGCGGCTTTGCGCTCCCTGGGATGCGTTGGCGCGCTTGCGGAGCGCTTCGACCAAAGGCTCCCAGCTTTCTGTACGCCCGAGCAGATCGATGATCGCATCCAGTGCCTCGATATCGGCTGCATTCTCTCCGAGCCGCCTCTCCCACAACCGCAGCGCGCGGGCCAAATCGTCCTGTTCATCCGCAAGCCGCGCCGCCTTCCCCAAGAGCGCGCAGCGCTCCGCCGTATCCGTCACAAGCGTGGCCAAGCGCTCCAGAACATCGAGCAGCTCGGCCTTTCTGCCATTTTGCTCGAGCAGGCCCGAAAGCCGCCTTCCCACCGACATGAGCACATCCTGCCCCGCCTCCGGTGCTGCAAACGCCTTGGAAAACAGCGCGATACCGCCCGCATCATCTCCAACGCGATCGCACTTCACTGTCGCCGCTTCATGAAGCAGAGACACAGCCCATCGCCGATCGCGCGCCGAATCGGCCGCCGCCGCCAGCGCATCCGCGTGCGCCGCATGCCTTCCCGTCCGCTCCGCCAACAGCCGAAGCTGTTCCAGCGCATCCATGTCCGATGCGTCGAGCGCAACAATGGCCGCGATATGATCCATCGCCTCCGCATCGCGCCCCTGCGCGCTCAGCCGCTCGGCGATTTCATGATGAGCCTCGATTTTGGCTGCCGGTTCAAAGAAGGACAGCGCTCCCATGAGCACCCGGATCACATCCTCCGAACGGCCTGCCGCCGCATAACGCCCCTTCACGAGCTCGAGCGCCCGCTTGCGCGTTGCCGGCGCTGCATCCGCCATGGCCACAATCCGCTCCAAAAGCTCGCACGCCGTCGCCTCTTCACCACCTCCCGCGAGCAGCGGCTCGATCACCAGCAGTGACTCAGCGGGATTGGACAAATGATCGAGCCAGCACGCGGCGATACGCGCCCTCGTCGCCTGAGCCGCATCGGGCGCCAGCACAGCCACGCGCGTCGTCCACAACTGAATCAAATCGCGGTATCTGCCGCGCGCTTCCAGCAAACGCTCCAGCGAAGCGGCAAGCTGGGCATCCTGAGGCTTTAGCGGATAAAGCTGCTCCAGATAATGAATGGCCCGATCAGGCTGACCCGCGAAATCTTTTGCGACATGCGCCGCTTCATCCAAGAGCTCACGCTTCCGCAGCTTATCGGTCGCGGCCTCCAGCGCCCGATCGTAAAGCGCCAAAAGCTCATCCCAGCGCTCGCCCACAGTCAGAAGCAAAGACACTCGCTCGAACGCCCAATCCGCCAGCGGATCGATAGCGAGCACCCGCGTGAGCACCCTCACGAGCGGCGCGTTATCGCTAAACCACTCATTATGAAAGCGCACGGCCCGCTGGCCTAACAGCGTTGCGATGTCCGGCGACGCCGTGGCGCCCAGGGCCTGCTCGTAGGTTGAAGCGGCTTCCTCGGGCATTTGATGCTTGTCCGCCAGCTCCTCGAGCCTATCCCAATGGTCTTCGTTTTCAGGCTCTTCGAGGCAATTCTGAATGCCTACGGTCAAGTCTGCGGGTAAAGAAGCGGCCTTATTCGGATCGGCGGTATCGTCATTCATCGACACGCTCACACGAAAATGAGGGTCAAAAGCACACGCGGGGGAGGGGCAGCATACAGCCTTCCTTGTTTGTCGCGTGCGGCTTTGAAAGCGCTTCTGGAACTTGGGCCGCTTAGGCTTCTAAGACCCAGTGAAACCCCGGTTTATTTGAATAAAGACTTCAATAACTAAACAATTGCATAGTGAATCAATTCTTTCAGGCAAGAACGCGCATGAACGAAACATCCTAAATCGGCTTCCATTCGCGAAAACCGCTGCAATTCAGCGTCAGCCATGAGATATTCAACACAGATTCCTTCTTGTTTACGACGCCGCCCTTACCCTCTTCCTCTCTACTTCTCCTCAACGCTTAAGGATACGCCAATGAATACAAGAGTATTGACGAAATGGACAATGATTGGTGCTTTCTCGATGATGGCTATCGCTGCCTGTACAGCCACCCGGGAAAGCCGATTTAAAGACAAAGACGATGATGATAACACGACATCCTCCGGCTCCAGCAGCTCTGGGGATATTGGGATCAATCCCACCGGAGGCGGCGAAGGCGGCTCTGGTATCCTGCAAATGGCACCAAAATGCGACGGTGTTGATCCAAATATCGATAATGATGGCGACGGCTGGACCGGAGCGCAAGGCGATTGCAACGACTGCACCGAACTCATGAATCCCGGCGCTCAGGACTACGCGGGCAATACAATCGACGATGATTGCAATGGAGTGGCTGACGACAATCCAACGAATTGCGATTCAGCACTATCATTAAACGGCGACGATCCCGTGGACGCGGCGCGCGCCATTGGCCTCTGCAAATTGCAAGGAGGCGATCCACAGCGCTGGGGATTGGTCAAAGCCCAATATATTCTCGCGGATGGCACGCCATTTTCGGCCGCCTACGACCCCTTGGGTTACGGCATTCTATCGAAATTCGGCCCAATGAATCCCCAAGAAGGCAGCAAAATGCTCGTCTTGTCTTCCGGGGCCGCGCGGGCGCCCAGCGACCCGGGTTATGAAAGCCCTGGGGGTTACGATAAATTCTATACGAGTGGTTCTCCATCCGGTTATCCCAAAGAGTCACCCTCCTGTCCGGGTGTAATTACCGGCGAGCCTCACGATTCAATTGGATTGCGCGTCGAAGTAAAAACGCCGACCAACGCCAAATCGCTCTCCTTTAATCTAAACTTCTACACCTATGAATTCCCGGGCTTTGTCTGTTCGACCTACAACGATTTCTTTGTCGCGATGCTCAGCCCTCAGCCTGCAAACCAGCCCGATGGAAACATTTCTTACGATTCACAGGGCAATACGATCAGCGTAAATGCCGGCTTCCTTCGCGTATGCCATGCGCAGAATGCGGGCGGAAAAGATTTCCCCTGCGATCTCGGACCGGGCGGCCTGGCCGGCACGGGCTTCGACGATGGAAACAACAGTGCGGCCACCGATTGGCTGATGACCACTTCGCCCCTTCAAAAACCGGGCGACAATATCACGCTTGAATTTTCGATTTGGGATTCGGGCGATGGGGTTTTAGATTCGACCGTATTGCTCGACAATTTTGCCTTTAGCGTCGACGGCGCTCCCACGGAAACCATTCCGGTCCCCGTTCCCCAATAGGATTCAGGGGAAGGCAAAGCCTACCGACATATCCCCATTCCAAACAATATCGCCGATAATCCCCACCTCGCCCGACAGACTCGCAAAAAACCACGGCCGCACATGCAAGCGAATCCCGCCGCGGCCTGAAAATGCAAAATCCGTCGCGCTATAATTTGCATTCGAACCATCGATCGCAAATTCCGCGCTCGACCAGTGAACACCGCCGATCAAATCGGCAAATACCGCGATTGATTTATAAGGATATTCGGCGCCCAGCCCAAAGCGCAGCTCCTTCGCCGACAGCGATTGCACCGTCACCGTGCGCTGCGTCCCCTGAATCGTATACGTACCCGTTGCATCCTGCGTGCGGTACGACGGAAACGGAAAATCAAATCCCGCGAGCAGCCGCACATAGCTAATCACGAGCCGCATATCATAACGCAGCCCCATCACCGTCACTTTGTCGAAAGGCGCTTTTTCAAAAGGCTCGACCAATTGCCCGCCGCCGATATTGCCGGCATTGCCATCATCAAATTGAAAACGGGACTTGGTGTAGGAGCGCTGTCCCACCAAAAAACCCATGGTTATTTCAAAATGATCGCGGTGAAAAGGATCGGGCTCAGGCTCGGGCTGGGGCAGCGGCTCGGGCGGCGGATAGGGAGGCGGATAATTGTAATTGGAAGGCGGCGTTGTGGGTGACGCGGCAACCGAAGCCTTCCTGGGCTCGTCCACGTCTTTTTGATCTTTGTCGTCCACGGTTGCCGGCGCTGGCTCGGAAGGTGAATCCGGGCTGCCAGGCGCAAGCTCTTTTTTCAGCGGATCGCTTTGGGCCAATGCGTTCCCGCTCAGCGCAGTGAGCAGGCCCAGAGAGGAAATGGTTAGCAGAAATCGCGCTTCAAACAGAGTCCGGCGATGAAATGAAGAGTGCATAGGTAGCCGACTCTAGCAGGGTGCAAGGCCAGCGTCGAGAGCATGGGAAGCCTTGAAAACAAGCGTTTTCATATTGTCAAGCGAGGAATATCCGCTCACCAGGGAAACCATTCGTTAGGAATTTTCTGCCATTCGGTTGGACGTGCCTGATCGCTTTCCGGAAGAACCAGCGACCCGACATAATCCGCATGCTCGTAGGCACTATTGATATTTCGAGTAATTGCATCGAAATCCTTCGGCTCTAGCACACCCGAGCTTGTCGCCTTATAGAATTGCACGGTAATTCGAATGGGAAAGCGCTGATCTCTCACCAAACGCCCGCCATAACCCTCCAGAAACGGCCCAAGCCTCGGACCATGCCCCAAAACCGCCCGCTCCACATCGCTGCGCACAGGTCCCGGACGAACGCGAATCACCGCATCATTAGGTCCAAACCCGCCCGCCGATAATGGATCGTCCGAAAACTCATAGCCATAACCGGAATCGCTGCTCGAGCCCGAGCCCGCACCCCCTGAATACACACCGCCCAGCGCACCGCGCTGTTCGTGAATTAAAGGCACCTGAATCAGCGCCAGCACATCCGCGCCCTTGCCCAGTGCGCTTCGATCGGCCTCTGTTTTCGGACCACCCTGGGCCGCAATGCGCGCCGCCACATCACTTCGCCGTTCGGCGGAAAATGAAGCCCTATGCCCTTCATCATTAAAATACAATTCCTGGCCCCAGCCCTGAACCGTCGCGTCTTCCGGGCTATTTTCAATGACCCGCGCGCTTGTTCCCTCTCGGGTCGCCAAAATAGCCAATACCGCGGGCGAGCCCGGCGCCGATTGATAATTAAATACGACCGGATTGAATTCGGTTTTGCCCGTCTTTGGAATGGGAAGCAAAACGGCTTGAGCGCTCACCAAAAAATGGGTATCGCGGGGCGCCGATAAATCGAGCTTTTCCCCCGCACCCGAATCGCTGCCGCTCATTGAATCGGGCGCCGAGGCATAGCGGCGAATATCTTTCAAATAGCTGAGCAATGAAACCGTGGTTAAAGCTTTGCCGGACTGTTGATTGCCCACCCTTAAAAAAAAGCGGTTCGCGGGTACATCGGCCGTGCGATCGGTGAAATTCGGATAACGAATTACCGGCATCAGCGTGTCCGACACGGCTCCCGACGCATAGCTGCGCCTCACCTGCAGCGTTAAATCGGAAATATTCGGGCCGAGCGCAGAGCCCAAGGCCCTCCCCGTATCTTCCCAAGCCACATTTAAGATCTCAAATCCGCGCCCCTGCGCCTGTTTCGTCAGATCGCCGTCGAAAACCATCGATGAAACCCGATAAATCGTTGCATCGTATTCATCGGCAATGCGATAATCTGCTCCGCCGAAGCCCCAAGGATCGACGTAAACAATATAATTGTAGGCTGAATCCGTATGCTTGGGCACGCTTTCACAGGCGCAAGCGAACACCGGTAAAATGGCTGCCCATGCGAAAGCGCAAGTTCGCATTTTGGTCGTCGTCATAATGGACACCCCAGCACCAAAAAGATGCCCCTTCGATGCTCAGGCGCGAAAAGCCTTGGATCGATTTTTTATTTGGTTTTTATTTCGGCTTTTTATTACGGCAGCGCAGGCAGAGCCCCCAAATCCGGCAGCTTTACGGTTGGAATGGCGGGCAATTGAACCGAAATGCCACAGCCTCCGCTCACATTTTGCTGAATATTGGCGGCGCTTAAATCCCGCGTATCGGCATCAATTCGAAGGGATACCCCAATCGCACCCTTCAGGGCATTCTTTGCCACATCGCCCACCAGCGTCCCCGCCGTATCGCCCAAATGCGAACTCACCGCCGATTGGGCCATGTCCACACAGCGCACCGAACCATCCATTTTCATCGTAATCAGCGAAAACAGCCCTTTCCGCTCAATCGTTCCGCCTCCTTTAAGCGCAAAGGCTCCGGCTTTCAGCTCGGCATCCGAAATGGCAATGCTCTTGCGGTTTTCCCCAAGCAAAAGCACCGCCCCAAAGGTGGTCTTATCCCCGAAAATAATTCGGTTCAATTCTTTAGGATGTGGAGGCACATAGCCCCGGAGAATCATTTGAATCTCCACGCGCAGGGCACCCTGGCCAGGCATTTTGATCGTGTCGGGCAGCAATACACGAGCCATTCCCTCCACCTGTGCCTTCTCCGTGGGCAGCTTCAATCCAAGAGGATTGCCTAAATCGGCCATTGTACTTGGCTTCAGCGTTATCGTCGCGATGGCAGGCGCCTGTTTTGGCTCAATTGCAATCAAAATGGGAGCATCGCTGATCGAATTTTTTCCAAATCCCAAGGAAATAATTCCCCGCTCGCTCTGCCAGCGCGCGCCCACCGCGCCCACAGAAATGCCCGATACCGCCGCCGAATCCGCCCGGAATTCAATGCCTCCCGCCGCCGGCGATAACACACCGCCCGACACGGAAAGCCAAGGAGCCTTGTTTTCGTCTTCCCGGTAATGAAAGACAATGGGCTTCATATCGATTTCGGTTTCAAATGTCCGGGGATAAGCGCGCCCCCACTCGCTCAAAAAAATCGCGATATCCGCCGCCGATCCCGTCGCTGAAATACCCGCTGAACGCGCCTCGATGCGCCGCACATCGGCATTCCAAACGCCCTCAAAGCGGACAATTGCCCGCTCCAGCGTGCCCCGGATGGCCGGCGAACCTACAAGCGAAAAACGAACGCTTCCGAGGTCAATACGTCCAAATTCAACATCAAATTCATCGAATTCAACCTCAATGCCCCTGGCCCGCGCCTCGCGTTCGATCAATGCCCTTAAAATAGGCTTCCGAAATAAAAGCCCGCTCATGACGATCAGAATGATAACAACACCCAATGAAATGAAAATCCGCCTTAACCATCGGGGGCGCTGCTTGGGCGCGGATGCCGTTTGCGAGGGGTTTGCGTTTTTCATGGCGACCAGGGCATGTATCACAATATTTGGGCATCCGCGGGCTTTCCTGTAGCCTTCGCGCGTGACCACGCCCGCCGCGCCCTCAAAAAGCGCCTCCGCGCCCGATGTGACGCCTCATGTGCGCTGGACCGTGGAAGCGCGGCGAAAGCTGTGGCCGCGCCGCGAGCTTGAAAAAGCCATCAATCCCCGGATTCACAAGCCTGGGCTATTTGCGGAACTGTCTTCGCTGGGCAAAGCGTGGAGCGAAAAGCCAGGCTCGACCCATTTATTTTCAAAGGACTTCGAACCTTTCCGTGAGCTTCGCCGCCTGCTCGCCGAGGCAGCCCCCGATGTGTATGAAGGCGCGCTCGAGATCGCCTCCAAAATGAGGCTCCAGGCGAATTTGCCCCTGCGCTGCGCGCTCTCATTTGTCTTTCCCGGGCAATGCGATTGGAGCCGCGCCGATGCCTTGGATTGCCTGTCCTCACTCGGCCCCGAAGGTCCGCCGGAGTGCGCTCATTTGCTGTTTTTATCGCTGAGCGATGCCGATTTGTGCATTCGCCTGTTTAAAGCCTATCCCGAGCCCGCCGAAAGAATCGCATTTTCAATTTATTCGATCGAATGGGTTCTGTCGCTCGGCCCTCCATCTCACGAAATAATTGCATCGATATTCGATGACGCCGTTGCGCTCGGGGATACCCGTTTGGGTGTGCGGCGCTGCCTCCACGCGATGGAACTCATCCGGAGCCCCGAGGCAGCCGCATTTTTCGCGCGGCGTCTTCAATACAATGATGTTCGTGTATTTGCCGTTCGTTATTTTCAGAGCGAACCGGCCCTTGCGCTTTATTCGCTTGCGCCTTGTGCGGCGGGGCGGGGAAAGGCTGCTCAGGCCGCGAAGACCATTTTAATGTCTGTGCTTTCCCAGCATGAGGCGTGGGTCAACGAGGTGTGGCCAGAGCTGGCCGAGCCCGTGCGCAAAGTGATTCAGCCGCTGCTCGCCAGCCGCGCTCTGCCCGTGTCGGATGCGCCGCCCGGCAAGCTTCCCGAAGTGCTTGTGAAACCGCATTGGCGCCATAAAAGCATGCGCCGCCTGCGGGTCATCGAGGACGTTCCCGTCCGGGATTTACGGCCCAAAATCGAGCCTTCCCAGCACGATGTGTGGGTCAATAAAATCAATTGGGTGCCCAATTCGCTTGTATTTTCGCCCCGCGTTGCGCTCGCGGTGGTGCATGCGTGGATGCACCGGCCCGAAGTGCGCGATGCTGCGGATGCGTGGATTCAAACCTTTATGAACACGGCGGTGATTGGGCTTATCCCCGCGGCCGTTGGAAAGCCCGGCTCGGCCCGTATGGATGCGGGCAGGATGCTGCGTTTACTGGTCCGGCGCGGCCCTGAAACGGCCATGCGCGAGATGATCCGAAAAGAAGCGCTGATTTATGGATCGGATGTGGCATCCATTGTAGAGGATGTACTTGCGATGGACCCTCTATGGGATTGCCCTGAAACGGCGCCCAAACTTGGCGAATTCATTCGTATTGAAGCTCTGCCGCGCCCTTGCCTTGCCGGTGATTCGGCGCAGGTATTGCCCCTTTCGGCCGTGATGTATGTGTGCGAGATGCTTGTCTTTAGCTCGGAGGATTTTCCCTACGCTGGGATTTCCGCGGTGAAGAGCATTTGCGATCCGGCTTCGCTCTCGCGCTTTGCCGAGGCCATTCTATCGGCATGGCAGGCAGCGGGCGCTCTTCTTCGAATTGCGTGGCCATTGAATGCAATTGCAGAGCTCGGCGGTGATTCCGGCGCGCGCACGCTTTCGCCGATGATCCGGAGCTGGCTGTACGAGGGCGATAAAGACAGGGCATTCCGTGGAATTGATACGCTTGCGCGCATTGGTACAGATGTGGCGCTCATGCATTTATCGGCCATCGCCGAGCGGAGCCGATATCTGGACGTGAAAGAGAGGGCCAAAAAGAAAATCGCCGCAGTGGCTCAAAAGAGAGGACTGTCCGCCGAGGAGCTATTCGATCGTATTGTTCCCGAGCTGGATTTAGACGCCGATTTAAGCCGCGTGCTCGATTATGGATCGCGCTCATTCCGGGTGGGATTCGATGCCCATTTCGAGCCTTATGTGCGGGAAGAGCAAGGGTCGATGGCCGTTCTTGCGGCGCTTCCCAAGCCATTAAAGGCGGACGATCCAAAAAAGGCATTGGCCGCGCAGGAGATATGGAAAGCGCTTCGCGAGGATATGGCAGCCATCGCGAAGTCCCAGGCGGCGAGGCTGGAAGACGCCATGGTGTCGCAGAGGCGCTTTAAGGCAGATTTATTTCAATCGGTATTTGTAGGGCATCGCCTGCTTCTGCATTTGGTGCGGAGGCTATTGTGGGGGATGTATTCGCCCGAAGGAGAATTGATATCCACCTTTCGCATTTGCGAGGATAAAACGCCTGCGGATGAGCATGACGAGGTCATGGAGCTGGATTTAAATGCGAATATAGGAATTCCTCATCCGATTGAATTGAGCGATGGATTGAGGCATGCCTGGGGCTCTCTGTTTTCCGACTATGAGATTGTTCAACCATTTGCTCAGATTGGCAGGGAAGTCTTTAAAGCGCAGCCGGCGGAGCTGCCAGCCCACGAGCTCACCCGGTATTCAGAAACAGTTATACCTACGGGAAAGCTTTTTGGATTGGAATACAAAGGATTTAGCAGGGAATACGCTTATGATGGAGGCCCTGTGATTGCCTACCGGAAGCATATTGCTGGGACGCCTTATTATGCGCGCCTATCCTTTAGCCCTGGAATGATTCCCGCCGAGGCGAGTTCAACACCCGAGCAAACCATCGGTGCGCTGGAGCTGTTCCGGGCCGATCATTTATTTCCCCGGCCTTCTTTGGGCGAGCTTTCTGCGGTTGTATTCAGCGAGCTCGTGAGAGATGTGGACGGGCTTTGCCGCGGCGGCTGAATTGGGGTTTGGGTTGTGGAGGCTATTGCTTTGGGCTAGGTGTTGGGCGTGCAGGACTTGCTCGATCAATATTTTTTCCCCCATGTAAACGACTTTATTTTGGGCCGGGACAGCGTTTTTGGCCTGCGCGAACGGGTGGCCGGAGGGGCCCGGGGGCGGGTCTTGGAGATTGGGGCCGGGACGGGATTAAATGCCCGTTTTTATTCGGAGGAGGCCGAGGTTATCGCCATTGAGCCTTCGGATGGAATGAGGCTCCGGGCCGAGCGCCGTATTCGTAACGAACGTATACGGGCCAAGCTTTCCCTTCAGGATGCGCGCGCCGAACGCCTGCCTTTTGACAGCGGGAGCTTTGATGCCGTTGTTATTACCTTCGTGCTGTGTTCGGTGAAGAATTTAGAGGCTTCGCTGCTCGAGGCGAGGCGCGTTCTCAAGCGCGGCGGAGAATTGAGGCTCGTGGAGCACGTAAAACATCCAGAGCAGCGTATGGCCAAGCTTCAAAGGCAATTGCGGCCCATTTGGATGACGGTATTTGGAGGCTGCGATCCGGTGCGGGATATTAAAGAAGAGCTTCGGAGGCTCGATTTTGACGTGAGCTCTATCAATTTAATCGAATTGCCACTGCCCAAGCTGGTCGCCGCCGGTGTGATTGGGCGGGCAATTCGATCGTAATTAAACGTTTATTCTTCTTCGGCGTCTTCGGCGTCTTCCGCGGGCAGCAGTGAATACACAATCTGCACTTGAGACGTGACCGACACTTCACCCGGCGCGATGGGCGTACCCTTGCCCGAAACTTCCGCCGCGGCGTAGGGCATGGGAACGGGCGGGCCTCCAAATCCAGGGGTTTCGGTTACGGAGACAATGGATCCGAGTGTCAATCCGTTCAATTTGGCGAGCACCTCGGCGCGTTTTTTCGCATCGGCCGCCGCAAGCTCGCGGGCCTTGCTTTCAAGGTTTTCGGGCTTGTCGATGGAGAAATTGACGCCCCATACGTTATTCGCCCCTGCAGAGACAATCGTATCTAAAATATTGCTCACATTATCCAAATTGCGGATACGGACTTCGACCATATTGCTGACATGATACAGGCCGGCGGGCTCGGCGGGAGGCGGCGGAGGAGGCGGTGCGACGGGGGCCGCTGCGGGCGCGCCGGCCGCGGCTTTTCCAGCGCCTTTGATGGGCGCTCTTTCGGGCGCGGGCGCAGGCACGGGTTCGCTCATTGGAGCCATCGGAGGCGGAACATAAGGCCGCTCAAAATGAATTGAAAAATTGCTGGTGCGGATATCGTCTTCCGCGATGCCAAGCTTTTTCAGCGCCGCAAATAGATTGTTCATTTGCGTTTTGGCTTTATTCATCGCTTCGGCGAGCGTGGGCGCGCTGGCTTCCACACCCATATTGGCGCTCGCGATATCGGGCTTGCCCGTGGCCTCTCCCCGGCCGATAACGGTGAGCGTCCGGTCGGCATTCTGAAGCGTTAGCGTGGCCGTATGCGTGCGGTGGGGGCCGCAGGCGCCCAAGGTGAATATCGCCGCCGCGCCGAAAATTGCAAAAGCATGTTTTGTCATTCGAAAGAATTTGTGATTCTGCATCGTGAACACCTTCTTCATTTAGATGCGCGCTTGGTAGCAGAGCATTGAAGTTCCGCCAATGATCTTTGTAAGCGATCGAAAAATGGATCTAGGGATTTGGGGCAATATACGGTAGAAGCAAAGCGGTGGGCGCCTTTAAAATGCGTACAATGCGATGGAGCAGCAGGGCGGGATGGGGAGTTTTCTTAAGCGTTTGCATAGGGTTTTCATGCAAAGGCCCGGAAGAAAAAGTTCCGCATTCAATGGCATCCACGGCGAATCCGGCCTCTGAAACGGCATCCGCCTCTCCATCTCCGTCCGCTCCGTCCGGCGCTTCAGCGCCTTCCAATTCGGCCGCGCCCTCGCTGGCTCAAGCGTCGTCCGCGCCTTCCTCGAGCGCGTTCCCATCGGCTTCGCCCGCGCTTTCCTCTGCGGGAGCCGCGCCCTCGGCAGCCTCGTCGGGGGCAAAAGCGGGTGAAGCGATTTCCGATGATTGCAGGCTAATCCGCGGCCCGGCCCGATTATCGATGAGCGGTCCGGCTACGCTGACTCCATCGCATGAAGCGGGCAGCGGGATATTGGTTTTATGGAACCGCGAAGGAAAGCCTCAATTAGAAACCCCTGTATTTCCCGCTCCGCGGAAGGACAGCGGCGCGGGCCCCAGTCTATTGCCCAAAAAGAGCGCGCAAGAACCGAGTGCCTCGCCCAACGGGCTGCTGCCTCCTTCGACGCAGGAAAAGGCTCTTTCGCCGGCTTGTGCGGTGGCGGGTACGCATGCCTATTGCATGAACCGGGAAGGCCAGATTCACCGGACATCGCTGCGCGGCGAGGGGGAAGTTTTTATTGCCAAGGCCCGGCCTGGAACGCCCATGGCGGCATCGTCTTATGGGATTGGGCACACATTCGTTGCATTTTTAGCCAATCAAAAAACGACGGAAGGCATTGTAACGCAGGCTTTTGTGGCCTTGGATCAAGGCGCGCCGATATTGTTATCGGAAGAAGGCAGCGGGGCGACCTTTATATCGCTTGTAGAGAGGCAACACGATGTGCTTGCCATGTATATTGATGCCCGGGTGGCGATGACACCCTTGCATGCGCGTTCGCTGACTTCGGATGGAGGAAAGATCAAATTGGGGCGTGATTCGGTTGTATATGTGGGGGATGGTTCCGATCGGCGGAGCAGTGGAGCGATTGCGTGGGCGGGCAAGGGGCCGGCTTATTTAATGATGCCGACGACGAGTTTGGAAGGAAAGTTTGGGGTGGTGGCGGTTCGGGCGGATGACGAACCCAAGGATGACGCGCCATCGGTGCATTCGCCTTATGCCAAGGAAATCCGGCCGATTCCGATTGCGGCGACGGTGGGGGTAAATCCTGTGCGGGTACTTCGGGTTCGGCCTGTTTCCGCGGAGGCCGAGGCATGGAAGGTCTTGGAACTGGGACATTTGGATGAAAATGGCGTATTTAAGCCCCAGTGCAATTTATTGGAGAGCCGTTCTTTTTCAGATGTGAATATCGCTGTGGATGATAAGGGGCAGGTGTGGATTGTCTATTCGAGCGCGGATGGGACGTGGATTGAGCAGCGGGGGAAACAATAGGACTAAGGCGCTTTGGTCAGTACGCCAAGCGCCGCCAAGCACATCTCTTCCAGCGTGCTCTCCCCAAGCTTTACATCGATGGGATTCGGCTCGTTCAGCTCGATTAAGGCAGCGGCTAAGTCAGGATTATTCTTCGTGTTTTCATAAGTGCAGCGAATATTGAGCTTATCTCCAGGGGCAAATTTGGGCAGGTTTGCAACGGGGGCATCGTACGAATAGCCGCGCTGCCAGCTAAAGTCCCACTTGGGTTCGTGAAGCAGGCATTCTTCGCCGCCCGCCGCATGGGAAAGGGAGATCTTTTCATCCACGCCCACCAAATGCATATGAGCCGCCACGCGGTAAATCCAAATCTCCGGCGTGGGCTTGCCGTCGATCATGTTTGGTAAGGTAAATACAATGTCTTCCGTGTGTTTGGATGCGTTTGCCGGGATAATAAATTGAGGAATTCCGTTTGAATCGTTGGGGCCGGGCTGAAGTCCATCCCCATCGGGTTTTTGCGTTTGATCGTTGCCAATCAGCGCTGTCGTTAAGTAATACTCCGGTGGTGTGTCCACGAGTCGAAGCTGGACCGTCGTGGTGTCAGGATCGGCCGTCATTCCTCCAGGATGGTAGTGAATCTGCATGACCATCAAGGAATCTGCCTCGAGTGGCGTGCCAATATTGCTTGGAAGTTCGGCGGGAAATCCACCCGGGGCCCATGCTCCGATTAGCTTGGAATCGACGACGCCCGAGCCTCCAAAACAGGTGTAGTTGCCACCGACAGGCGCTTTTTGCAAGGTGGCAAGCTTGGGCGTCGAAAAGAGAAGGATATGATGAACCACTTTTCGGTTGCCCGGGATAAAATGAACGCCGTTGAGAAAACGCTGCTGAGCGAGTTTGGGATCGAGCACAAAGCATTGAAATTGGTCGCTGTCTCCACTGGTGACAAAGCCTTCGGTGGGGCTTAGTTCCATGTTGGTGCCCGCAAGACCGGTGCTCATGGGAACATAGGCGGGCGGCGCGTCGGCGGGGTTGCCTTCGGGCGCGCCGGCTTTGCTCCACTCTTCGAAAATGGCAATTTCCGCTTCGCTCAGCCGCAGATCGTCGGCCCACGGGTTTTTAGGTGCGCATTCGGCCGTTTCATGGGCTCCCCATGGAGGCATGGTTCCAGCGCGAACGGTGGTGGCGAGTAGACCGGCCGTGGGCGAGGCTTCGGCATAGCTGGACAGCGGGAAAGGTGCGATTTCTCCCGAGCGATGGCAGCTCATGCAGTGTTTTTGCAGCAGGGGAGCGATGTCTTTATGGTACGTAGGTCCCGTGTAATTGGCCGTACCCGTGCTTTGGGTATTGCCGCCAGTGGAAGCTGGAGTGTCGCCGTTGCCACAGCCGCCAAGCAGGGCCGAGGCGGAGGCGATGGACAAAAAGCAGAGCGCATGCAAGCGATTGAGCATGTTAAGTTCTCCTTGAAGAATGGTTGGGGGAGGTGGAAGACTAGATCGAAAGATATACGGGGGCAAGCGCTATTTTTTAGCGGGCGTGCCGTCTTTGAGGGCGCGGTTGATGACCTTGCGGAATTTTTCGAAGGGTTGCGCGCCGGATATCAAGTACCCATTGACGATAATGGTCGGGGTGCTCTTGACGCCCGCGCCTTCGGCGATTTTTTTATCGCGTTCGATCGAGGCTTTTTGAGTTCCCTGGTCGAGCGCGTTTTTTAATTGGGTCATATCGACGCCTAAATCGCTTGCAAAGGCTTCAAGCTGGTTTCGCTCGAGGCCATTGTTCTGCTGGTCGGCAAAAATCTTATCGTGTATTTTCCAAAATGCATCGGCGCCTTTTTGGCGGAAGACTTCCATGGCGGCTTCCGCTGCGAGATCGGCCTTCGCATGTATGGATGTAAGCGGCATATTGCGCCAAACAATGCGGACTTGATTCGGATATGCCTTAAGCACTTCGTCGAGGGTGGGTTCTACTTTTTTGCAGAAGGGGCATTGAAAATCCGAAAAGACTTGGATCGTTATTTTGGCATTGTTCGGGCCTTTGGAAGGACTGTCTTTACCCGGCGCGGGTATATTGATCAGCGGGGGGCCTTTGGGTGGTGTGGCCTGTTTTTGAAGGGTTTCATAGACCTTGGCGGCCTGTGTGCCCTGTTTGAGCAAGCCTTCGGCGCGCGTCAGTTCTTCATTGATAATCGCTTCAAACTTTTCAATGGGCTGGGCGCCCGAGAGCCTTCGGCCGTTAATAAAAAATGCCGGTGTTCCATGCGCTTCTAGATCTTCGGCGAGATCTTGATCGGCCTCGATATGTTTTTGATGTTTATGGCTGGCTACAGCGGCCATCGCGGTTTTGACATTGAGGCCCGCTGTTTTCGCGATATTTTCTAAATCGCTGTCGTCAATTTTGCCATTGGCCGAAAATAGTGCGTCATGCACTTTCCAAAAGCCTGCGCTGCCTTTTTGGGCCTGGGCTTCAAGCACCAGTTGCGCCGCGGGTTCGGCCCGTTTATGGAAGGGCAGGGGATTATTTTTAAATACAATACGAAGCTTTTCTCCGTATCGCGTTTCCAATTGGCTTAATGTGTTTTCAGCGCGAATGCAGAATGGGCATTGAAAGTCGGAAAAGACCACGAGGGTAACAAGGGCCGTGGCTTTTCCTTTTACGGGTGAATTGCCGATCGGTACGACGTAGGTGGTTTTGTCATCCACGGGATTTGAAGGCCCGGCGGAAGGCGCTTTGGCCGTGGGCTGAACAAAGTTTTTTCGCGAGGCAACATCATAGATTTGATTCTGTGGAATGCCCGCATTTAAAAGCTCTTTGGCCTTGGGAAGTTCGCGATCGATAATTTCTTTGAATTTTTCGGCGGACTGGGCGCCGCGGAGCATAACGCCGTTGATAAAGAAAACGGGGGTCGCGTCGACGCCTATCTGTTTGGCGAGGGCAATGTCGTCGTCGACTTTGCGCGCTGGTCCGCCGCTTTGAAGGAGTTTTTCAATTTCGCTCTTGGGTACTTGGGTATTTTTTAATGCGTTTTCGTAGACGTCGCTGGTGAATGTGTCCGGGGTGTTGAATATCGAGTTGTAATAATTCCAAAATGCGCTGTTGCCGCCTTTTTGGAGGAGCGCCATGGCCACTTCCGCCGCGGGGCGGGCTTCTTTGTGGAAGGCCAAGGGATTGTTTTTCCACACAAAGCGGAGATTATCACCGTATTGCTTGCGTAATTCATTGATGGTAAAGGCGGCTTTGCGGCAGAAGGGGCATTGCAAATCGCCGAATTCAACGATGGTGACGAGGGCCGTGGCTTTTCCCAGGCTTGGATCGTTTGCCGCGACAGGAATAGGGTTTGAGCCGGGGATCATTTTTCGGGCTTCGGCCGCGCTTGGGTTTTTCGCGTCGGCCACACCGTCTTTGGCGCTGTCTGCGGCGGCGTTTCCAATCATCGCTCCGCCGGGAGCTCCCGATGCAATGGTGTTGTCGCTGCCCGCTCCGCCCCGCGCGTTTCCCCATGCATTGCCGTCCGCGCTTAGCCCTTCATCGCCCGGGCCTTCGGCTTCGCCTTGACCGCTCCGTTCCGCGGCTCCTTTGGCGGGAAGGGCCGCCGCTGGAGCCGGAGCCGTGTTGAGCTCGATGACGGGCTGGTTTTCAGCCGGTTTTTTGTCGGCGTTGTTATCGGTTTTGGCTGGGGCGGTGTTGGGTTCGGGAGTTGCCTGTCCGCCGCAAGCGCTGAGCAGTGCGGCGAGGACTGCGGGAAGGATACGGGAAGTGCGCATGGGCGCCGACTCTATCAGGACTCGGATGTTTTGAGCAGTGGGTGTGGGATCAAAACTGAAATGAAATGCCGGATGGATGAAGGGAATATGGGCCGAGGGAGCGGGATGTGCCTTTGTTGGGGTTTGGTGAGTCCGCGCTGAGAAAGAAGATGAGGCCCACGCCCGCGGTGATTAAGCCTAGGCCGCCGAGTGCGCCGCCCGCGATCATTTGTGTGCGGCCTGCTCTCGCGCTGCTCTCGCTTTGGGCATAGCCGCTTACAAAGATGGCAGCGCCTGTGGCTGTTGTGGAGAAGCCGCTGCACATGAGGACCAGCGGAAGAAGGGCGGCGTTGGGGTCAGACGGTGCGGCGAGAGGGGACGGGGCTTCGTTTTTCAGCAAGGTGAGCCGTAGCGTTGCCGTACTTTGTTCTGAGGCTTTGGCGTGGATTTGGGCGGTGGCTGTTTTATAGCCGCGGGCGGCCGCGCTGATGCTGTGAAGGCCCGGATTGACGGGGCGGGGATAGTCGAGCAGGGCCGCATGAACGGGCAGGCCATCCATTTCAATGTGAAGATCGGTGAGATGGCTGGGTGTGACTTGAATACGAAGGATTGGGATACTGTTGTTAAGCTCGGCAATTGCATCGCGTGCGGGTTTTTCGAAGGGCTGGGTGGCTTGCGTGCTGGGCTCGGCGAGAAAGGCTTGAAAGCTTTCGCGGGCTTCTACCCATTGGTCGGTTTGGCGCTGGGCGACGCCTAGGCTGTAGAGCGTTAAAGATGCCGGTTTTAGCCGTAAAGATCGGGCGAAATGCTCGCGGGCTTCTTTCCATTCGCCTTTTTCCGCCAGGCGCGTGCCTTCGATAAATAATTCGCGGGCCGCAGCTATATCACTTTGAGATTGAGCAAATATAATTTGAGATTGAAATAGAAGAGCAATGGGAAATGCGAGGGCGGTTGTATAACGCACGTAATTGGCGGCAATTCGATTTAATTGTCGATGGCCATAATGGCCTTTTTCGGGTTTGGGGTGCACGGAGTCAGTTTAGTCCGTTTCTAGAAATTGGGCAGCTTGGGCAAGGGCATCGATGAAGATGTGCCGGCCGGTTTTTTGGTGTTTGTTCCCTGTGGAGCGGTGGCTGGTTTTTTCCCTTGGGTTTTTGGATCGGCGGCCGGTGAATCGCTGCTTGCTGGGGCGGCGCTCGAGAGTTGGGGCGGAGTGGCCGTTTCGGGTGGAGAAACCGATTGGGAGGGAAGCGCGGGCGGCGGCGCCGAGGGCGCGATTTGGGGTGCGCTCGAGGGCGCGGCGGGTGCGCTTGTGGAAGCCGATGGCGTTTCGCGGTTTTCGTCGCTGTTTTGCAGGAAGGTGCGGGTAAGCCAGGTGCCGATGGCGCCGATGGCAAAGGTGGTGAGCGCTAAAATGAAGAGCGGGCGTTCGTAACCGCGGCGGCTTTTTGGACCGGAATCGACGACGAGCGCGGAGGAAGGCCGCGATGGACTCGGAGCTTCCGAGGCTTGAGAAGGCGGTGTTTGGGGGCGCTCGGCCGAGCTGGGTATGAGCGATGAGGGCGCCGCAACAAGGCCCGGCGGAAAGGATGGGGTGTTCGGGGGAGGAGGTAAGGGTTTGGGTGTGCTTCGTCCCTGGCTTTGAGCGGCCGCGATGATGCGCATGGCATCGGGCCCCACGTTTCCGAGCGAGAGGACAACGCTGTCTTCGTCGATGATATAGGGCGATTGCGATGAGGGGGCCGCGTCCGAGGGAGGGCCGTCGCCGTCGTGGAGCCAATGGGAGGCGATTGAAATGCCGGTGATGTCGTGCGCAATGCCTTTTTCTAAAGCCCAATTCGCGATCGACGTTCCCATGGCGTCCATCGACAGCCAGCGCAGATCGGGATCTTTGGTGAGGCCCTTTTGAATGATTTTCCACAGGGCTTCATCGCCGACGCCAAACTCCATGATCGGCTTGGGCGGCTTGAGCAAAATGGCGCTGAGCAGGGCCGTGTAATGCGAGCCTTCGAAGGGGCGGCAGCCTGTTAGGGCTTCGTACATCACGACCGCAAAGCTCCAGATGTCGGCCCGGTGATCGATGTCCGTGCGGCCGTCGAGCTGTTCAGGCGACATGTATCCAGGGCTTCCGACGATTTGCCCCGTTTGCGTAAACGATTGATCGATTTCGGCTTGCACCAGTTTGGCGATGCCAAAGTCGACGATTTTTGGAACGTTCGCTGCGCCTTCGCGGACGATCAGGATGTTGTCGGGTTTGAGATCGCGGTGAACGATGCCTTTTTCATGAGCCGCCCGGAGCGCGCTCGCGATGGGAAGCAGTGTGCGCATGGCGCGCGACGGCCGGAGCCGCTGTTTGCGATCGATCAGATCGCGCAGCGATTCGCCGTTGAGGACTTCCATGACGATGAATGGATCGCCATGCTGCGATTCACCGAAATCGAAGACGCGGACAATGGAAGGGTGGCCAAGTCTGGCGGCGGCGCGCGCTTCTTGAAGCAGGCGCTGGGCCGCTTCGGGCGATGCCCGTTCGCGCCGGATCAGCTTGACGGCCACATCGATATCGAGCGCTTGATTGCGCGCGAGCCACACAGCGCCCATTCCGCCTTCGCCGATGACACGCGAAAGCTGATACTTGCCCGCGATAATTTCGCCGGCTTGATATTCGTGTTTGGCTTCTTTAGGAGCCTTGGGCTTTTTCTCTAGAGACTTGGCCAGTTGCCCCGGCACTTCGCTTTCCCGGTCGTCGGATGTCGTTGCAGCTTTCGCCGTTTCTCCAGCCACCGTATCCGCGAAGGCATCAGGGCGCGGCGGATTCAGCGGGGGCGCTCCGGCTTGTGGCCGGGCTGAACCCGCGCTGTCCCGGGCTGTCCCCGCCTTTGGGGGCTCAAGTGCTTTGGGGCGCTCGTTGGGGCTTGCCATGACATGACGGTAGGGAGATCCGATTAGATTACGCGCGCCCGCATTTGTTCTCAACCAACCGGAGGCGGAATTTGGAAGGCTTCGTCCTCGGCCATTTCCGGGGGAGCATCCTCGCCCGCGCTTCCAAAGAATTGGGCAATGTCATGTCTGCGCGCTGCGGCATCGGCCCGGCCCAGGTCGATAAGCTTTTTGGCGAAATCGCCGTCGAATAGCAGGTAACTCGCGAGATCGGCTTCTGTGGCTTCGCCCACGTCGACCAGCGTGAAGAGGCTTCGGGCCATGGCCGCGCCTCCCCGGATATTGTGGGTGCGCACGTAATGGGCGGCGAGGCGGCCAATGTCTTCGCTGGGCCGGATAATCAGCGTTTCAACACGTTTGTAGGTGGGGTCGCCGCGCCTCAGCGAAAGGGCGTTGAGCCTCTCCAAAAACTCGGGGCCATACAGCACATTGGCTTCGTCGAGCATGTGGTTGATGCGCGTCAGGGTCTCGATGTCGTTTTGAACGTGGTCGAGCAAGAATGCATTGAGCACTTTGCCAAGCACGAAGGCCGCACCGGGCGGTCTTGCATCTTCGCCGCCGCTTTCAATTCCGCGCACTTCGCGGGAAAGGCCGATGGCAAACACATGCGTCGCGCCCAGCCGGAGCGCAGGCGCGATAGGCGTGTTTTGGCGGACACCGCCATCCATGTAGAGTTCGCGGCCAATACGGACGGGAGGGAATAAAATAGGAATGGCGGCCGATGCTAAAGCATGGAGAGGTCCGATATGAGCTCCCCTGAGCAGCGTGCGCGGAGGAGCCGTGGTGGGGAGGGTTCCATCGGGCCCGGTTTGCATAAAAATGACCGTTCGGCCCGCTGTCATTTCGGTGGCGGACACGCTGAGCGCCGACAGATAACCGCGCCTGAGCGTGCGGGAGATGGCGCGCCATGGAATCTCGCGCTCGATGAGTTTGGCCATGGGCGTTACATCGAAAATGCCAACGGTGCGGGTGCCGCCGCCCAGAAGGACGCGCGGCAGGCCAAACGCTTGAGAAAGGCCGAATCCAAGCACATCTTGAAGGCGCAGCGACGACCACATATCGACGAGCCTCAGGATGCCCTGGCGCGAATCTTCGAGATGAGCGGCGATATAACAGGCGTTGATGGCGCCGACGGACGTGCCGCAGACGATATCGATGGGAGGCGCTTTGCCGCGGAGCTGGGCGAAGGTGTCTAACAAGTACGAAAGAACGCCGACTTCATAGGCACCGCGCGCGCCGCCGCCGGAGAGGATAATGGCGACGCGGCGCCGGTTTTTGTTGCTTCTGGAACTGGGAGCGCTTGGCGTGTGGGCGTGGGACTCGGAACTCGTCATGCTTTTTCACCGCGTGTCTGCATGTCTCTCAATTTGGTTTCCCCCGCTCCATACTCTTTGGCCGCGCGAAGAATGCGCAACACCATCGGCTGTTCGAAAAAGAGCGTGCGAAGCCGTTCGCTTTGAACGCTGTTGCCCACTTCACGGGCATGGGCCGCCGCGCGCATAACAGCATCGCGCGCGCTTGCAGGAGCGCCTCTTTGAAGGGCCTCCGATGAGAGTACCCGCACTTCCACGCCGTACTCGCATCCTTGTGTGGCCTCGATCGCTCCGAGCGCCGTCCTTGCGAGCAGCACGCCCGTAAAGGAATCGCCGGAATCGACGCGCGCCGCTGCCTCAATGGCGTACGCATAGACGTGATAGCTCATCAAGGCTTGGGATTCGGCGAATTTTCTCGCTTCCGCGGCCAGCTTCGCGGCCAGCTCGTATTGACCAGAAGCGCGGGCAATGAGCGCTCTTACGATTCGCTCTTGCACTTTGTCGTAACTCGATTGCGTGGCTTCAACCAAAGCGCTTGCATCGCCGCAGAACTGGCGCGCCCCTTCGATATCGCCCGCAAGCAATTGAATCCACGCCGATCCCAGAAGCGTGTCCGCGCGCGAGTCTTGATCGCCATAGCGTTCATGCGCATCGCGGGCTCTCGCCATATAGGCTTTGGCGCGGGGCATATCGCCCAGGCGGGCAAAGGATTGGCCGATCAGGCTAAGGGTCTTCGCGATTTGAAAGCGTCCGCCGATGGCGATGTCGATGGCGAGTGAGTCGCGGCAGAGCACGATTGCATCTTCGAAGCGCTCCAGCGCAAACATGCCAAAGGCAAGGCCGCTTTTTGCGCGGGCTTCGCTGCGCCTCGCTCCCACGGCTTTAAACACAGCGATCGCTTCGACTTGGGTTTCAACCGATTCGTAGACGCGGCCCACGCGCCTCAGCAGGGCTCCCTTGGATTGAAGCACCTCGGCCCTTGCGCGCGGCGGAAGCGAGCCCGATTGCACGACGGCCAGCGCTTTATCGCAGGCGCCGATGGCTCCCGTCACATCGCCCACATCGCGCAGAATTTCAGACAGAACGGTGAGGGATTCGACTTCGAGCGCTGGATTTTTGGCCAGTTCGGCGATTTCCGTCGCTTTTTGCGCCACGGGCAGTCCGCGCGCCAGGCGTCCTTCCTCGAGTTCGAGCCGCGCCGTGCGAACGAGTGTGTGCGCCGCCCAGCGTGCGGAATTGCTTTGGCGGGCGAGGTGGCGGATGGCCATCAAATGACCGCGCCGCTCTTTGCGCCGGCCGAGATGGCGGAAGATGGCCTCGAGAGCGATATGCACATCGAAGATGCGGGCGTCCCCGTGAGGGAGGCGGGCCAGCGCGCGCTGGTAATAGCGCTGGGAAAGCTGGATTTGATGCGTGGCGCGGGCTGCCTGGGCCGCCTCGATGTACATGAGCGCCGCCTGTTCGGGCGCCTCTCCATGGGCGAGATGTTTGGCCACAATCGCCGCGGAAAGGCCGTGTCCCAGCGATGTTGTGGCCAGGTGTTCACCCAAGAGCCGGTGCATGCGGACGCGGGCCTTGGGATCGATGGCAAGGTAGGCAACATCGCGCGCAAGCGGATGGCGGAAGTCCATCACGCCGCCTTTCAAATCGCAGATGCCGCGTTCACATAAACGGGCGAAGGGCTCGTGGCTGTGCAGGCGGGTCAGCGTGATTAAATCGTCCTGAGCGAGCGGGCCGCCCGCGACAGCGAGCCAATCGACAACATCGTGTTCGCTGCTTGGCAGTTCGCGGATGCGATCGCCGATAAGCTGTTCCAGCGTTTGGGGAAGCGTTTCGGCTGGGCCGCTGGGCTGTTCGTGGCGCGTAAGCTCGTGGCGCCCATCGGGAAGCTCGGTGATCTCGAGCGCGCCCCGCTCCAAAAGCGCATCGATCATCTCGAGCAAAAAGAAAGGATTGCCGGCGGCGCGCGGAAGGAGATCGCTACATGAAGCGGCGGCTCCCTGGCGCACGCCGAGCCTTGTTTCTACGAGCCGGATTTGTTCTTCCGACGAAAGGCCGCGCAGCTCAACCTGAACAATTCCCTCGATAAAACTTGTAATCCGGTCATCGGGCCGCGTGACAAAGAGCATCAGAACGGGCACCGGCTCCGTCCGCTTGACGAGCTCTTGAAACAAATCGAGGCTCATCCGGTCGGTCCACTGAAGGCCGTCGATAATCGCTACAACAGGCTGTGCCCGCGCGACGGCGAAGAGCAGTGTGCGGATACCGAGCACCACCAGATCGCGGCGGTAGCTGGGAACATCGTCGTCATCGCTCTTTTGGTTTTTGCCCGTAATCAGTTCGGAAAGGCGGCCGATCATGCGGGGCGCCTGCTGCGTTTTGGAGGCAGGCCCGAGAAGCCCTTCAAGCGTGCGGCTGGCTTCTTCAATCGAATGTTCGAGTCCCAATCCGGTAATTTCCCGGAGCAAATCGCTCATCGCCGACAAGGGCAGCTCGGTTTTTACAGGCGAGCACTCGACGCGAAAAATCCGCGTCGATGCCGGCAGTTCGCAAATAAATGCGTTGACCAGCGCCGTCTTTCCAATCCCCATTTCGCCGATAACGGTGCGCACGACCACGTCGCCCCGCGCCCTCTCCAAGCTTTCGCCGGGCGGCGGAAAGAGACTCGCGGCCGAGGGAACCGACATGACGGGAGGCGTGAGCGATCGGTGATAAGCGGCTTGCAGATCGGCCTTTTCCGCATCCCGGCCGACCAAATCGTTGGGATTGGCGCTTAGCTCGGCGGCCCGCTCCTCGCGGGTGAGGGGGCGCCCCAGCGAATAGACGCGCATTTGCGGCGGCACCGAAAGTTCAAGCGCGTTCATGATTTCAAGGGTCGGCGCGTCGTCCCACCGGAAGTCCCGCCGGACAAGCCGGTAGGCGCCTCCCGACACCCAAGTCTTTCCAAAAGGCGTGCGGGCATCGAGCTGAGCGGCGAGATCGTTTACCGATCCTTGCATGGCGTGGTTGATGAGATGACCGCGGCTATCGCGCTCTCCAGAGGCGATTCCGCGCACGATGCTAATGGCCGCTTGAAGTGTGACGGGCAGATCTTCGGATGCGCCGGCCAGCGCTTCGTGCGTGTCAATCGCGAGCAAGGCCGAATCTGCGGCGGCGCGGGCTGGATTATCCAAGAGCCCGACGACAGCGTGAGCCGTAACGGGCAGGCCCCCCGGCGTATCGTTCCACGACCAAATGGCCCCGCGTTTGTAGGCAATATCGTTCAGCGTTGCCCGGATGGATTCGGCGCTCCGCTTGGCCGCGAGGCGTCCCTGCATCGCCTCAAGGCCCGAGATCCCCTGAATGCGCAGCGTGACCACGGCCACATGCCTGACTTCGCGCACCGGCCTCGCGCTTGAGCGGGAATGCTGCTCGGGCTCGCGCCGCTCCACGATGCCGTGGTCGGCCGATTTTTTCTTATCCGGAAGTGTTGCTTCCTGTTTTGGCAGCGGAGGAAGTGTCGAGGGCTGCGATGAAGGCACGCGCCCGATCAAGGTCATGATGAGTTGCTCGACATTGGTATTGTCGACCAATTCCTGCTTGGCGAGCAGCGTCCGCGCGATGGCGGCGGCCAGTTCCCTCGCCGTTTGAAAGCGCTGCGAAACCTGGGATGTCATGGCCCGCAGGACGATGGCTTCAAGCTCGGCCGGCACATCGGGCGCGTGAAACGAAGGCGGTTCAAATGCGCCTGCGCGCACAGCCTCCAGAAGCTGATCGTCCTCCAGCTTTCCATACGGAGACCGGAGCGTCAGAAGCTCGTAGAGCACGACACCGAGCGCAAAAATATCGCTTCGCCGATCGACTTTTTCTCCGCGCGCCTGCTCGGGCGACATGTAGTTGAACTTGCCTTTGATGAGCCCGTCTTCCTCGCGGAACAGGCTGGCCGTGGCGATGCCAAAATCGGCAATTTTTACGACGCCTTCGCATGACAGAAGAATGTTCTGCGGCGACACATCGCGGTGCACAATCGAAAGCGGCATACCGCCTTCGTCCTTGCGCTCATGCGCGTAATGCAATCCCTTCGCGGCCTCCGAGACGATGAACGCCGCGATCCAAGGCGGGATCCGCTGCCCTTTTTGCTTGGCGGCGTTCATGATCTTCGCCAGGTCATAGCCCTCGACATATTCCATCGAGAGCAAAAGCCCTTCATCGCCGTGATCTGAAAACTCGTAGACCTGAACGATATTGGGATGGTTCAGGCGCGTGGCCAGATGCGCCTCTTCCACGAACATCGTCCGAAAACGCCTGGAAGAGCCATGCGCGGGCAGGATGCGCTTGACAACCAAGAGTTTATAGGTGTCCTCGGCACCCCGCTTTTTGGCGAGGAAGACTTCGGCCATTCCGCCCGCGCCAAGGCGCCTTAGAAGCTCGAAATCGGCCAAGTGTGTCGGTGAGTTGGACATGCGGGCCCGGGTGCGCTTCGCGTAAGAAGAGCGTGCGGAAGCAAGAGAAGCAAGACGTATGGCAGGTATGCATGGTAGCGTCCCGCCCGGCATTTCGGGGAGCCGGGCGCCGTGCCACCTCGATCGTTTTTGGCAGCCCGCGCCGCCGTCATGATTTTGTGGCTCAAGACCACTGTGGAGAGGTGCAGAACGATGTCCAAGCGTGTGTGCTCAAGCTCGGCTGGAGGCGCGTTGGCCTTGTGCTTTGGTGTGTTCGCGCTGCTTGCGCCTCAATGGGCGGGCGCGCAGGACAAACCGCCTCCGGGAACGGGCACCGATATGGAGCTCGATCCAGACGCGCCAGAGCCGCCTCCCGAAGAGAAAAAAGAAGAACCGCCTCCGCTGCCCCCCGCCGAACCTGATGCTTGGGGCGTTGGAGGAAAAGACGAAGAAGGCAAGTTCGCGCCGACGGGCAAATCGGGAGCGCTGAAGGAAGAGGAAGAGGCCGCGAAAGAAAGGGAAGCGGACGCAAAAATACCCGACAATCTCGGGCCTCCCGGTGCCGCGCTCGTCGATGTGATGATCGGTTTTGGAAGCATCAACGACGTATTGAGCGATGCGACAACGCCGACGGATACGACGATTGTGTCCATTGTCGCGGGCTTTCAATACCGGGTCGCGAAGATTTGGACGCTGGGCTTTCGCTTCCCCTATTCCACGGGCACCCTCACAGGTCCGGACACAGGCGATTCGGACGATTTCAGCACCTTTGCGGTTGGCAATCTAGAGCTCAGCCTGCGGCCTTCGTTCCGCATAACGAGCAAGCTTCGCGTGCCTATCAGCCTCGCATTAACGCTGCCCACGGCATCGGGCGATATGCTGGCCAACCGGGCGGAGGAGCCGGGAGCCTATGCTCAAGCGCTCATCAACCAGGCAGCCGACTCCTCGCGTGGCTGGGAAAACGAGTCGCTCTTTATGCCCAACCGCTTTGGCATGGTGCCGGGCGTTGGCGTGACCTACGACCGAAATGCCCTGCATCTATCGGCGGACACCAAGCTCGAGATGATGTTTAAAACAGGTGGGTCCGATCCCGATCCCGCCATCGATTCGAGGCATGAAGGCGTGGACAATGCGGGGCTGGCGCTCAACTGGGTGCTGAGAGCCACCGGCTCTTACGACTTATTGAATGGAATGGTATCGCCCGGCCTTCGGATGTGGCTTGCGGTTTCGGGTCAGCCCATGGTGAAGAAGTCGGGCACGGGAGAGCGGAGTTTTTCAGGGGCTCAGTTCGTGATTGAGCCCACGGTGCTCGGCACATTTCCGGTTACGCCGAGCATGTCGATCCGGGCGGGCCTGAGTTACCTCATCGCGGCGGGCGGACCCCTCGGCGGCCAGTATTTTGGCTCTTCAATGGGCGGTCTGCGGATTCAAGCCGGCCTTTTGTTTTAATTTAAGCCCTAATCTATTTCTGTTTAATAATTATAAATTGAACCCGCCTATTCTTTTGGCGTCCTGTGCGGATTCGATTGTCCGCCAAGGGCTTTTCAAAGCCATAGCCCTTCGCCACCAGCTTTTGAGCCGGAACTCCCGCTGCAATCAGCCAATCCCTCACCGTATCCGCCCGCTTTTGAGAAAGATTTAAATTAAATTGCTCATTACCACTATCGTCGGTGTGGCCCTGGACTTCGACTTGCTCGATATTGGGATTCTGTTCTATCGCATCGCGCACTTCCTTTAATACATCATCGGATATCGGCGATACGGTTTCAAATCGATTTTTGCCATAGGTAACAAATTCGATCGGTTTGGATGTCACAATCTCGTCCTTGGTTACCCGGACGAATTTTGGACAGCCATTTTGTTTTGGATCGGGATCGGCACTGCCTTTTTCTTTTGGACAGGCATCCGCGCCAAATTGAATTCCATCTCCATCAGGATCGGCAACACAACCATTGTATTTAGGATCGCTCGAGGCCGAACCCGCTTCACTGGGACATGCATCGGATGTGTCCGCAATGCCATCATCATCGGAATCCAGCGGACAGCCATTCTTTTTCGGATTGTTATTGGCAATGCCCGAAACATTCACACAAGCATCCAATCCATCATGAATGCCATCGCCGTCGGTATCGTCCGGGCATCCGTTTTTGGTCACATCCAGATTGCGCGGGCCTTTAAATTGAGGGCAGGCATCTTCCGCATCCAAAATGGAATCCCCATCGCGGTCAGCCGGAGGGCAGCCGTCTTTGCTCGGATCGGGAGACGGTTCGCCTTTTACGTCGGGACATGCATCAAGATTATCGGCAATACCATCATTATCTTTGTCCTGAAGCGCTTCTTTAACCGGAGCCGTTTCCGATTTAGGCGAGGGAAGGGGAGTCCACCCAACAAAACCCATCAGCCGGAATGCAGGCGTTCCAACCGATGAGGTGAGGCCCGGCCCTCCCGCAAATCCAATCGTTAATCCATCCAATATGCGCAATTTGGCGCCCGCTGTCAATTCGATAATGGCTGATGCATCGACGGTCGTGGTGGGCGTGGCCGATAGAATGCGTGTCCCTCCAAAAGGAATGGAGGCCAATAGTTCAGGACCAATTTGAAGTTTTCGATCCAAAAGCAAAAGACCCGCGCCAAGGCCCGCGTTAAATAGATTGGGATTGTCCGAGCCATTAAATCTTAAAGATGCCGCCGCCGACCATAAAAAGCCAAACCCGCGGCCCATCTGTCCACCCAGGCTAAGCGCCGGCCCTCCTCCCACGGCACCATCTCCCGTGTATTGAGCCGGATCGCCCGTGGGCAGAACCAAACTCGCGCCCGCAGCAATTTGAAACGGCCCCCCATCCTCACCCCAAATGCGTGCTCTTGCCCCCAATCGCATATCCCCCACAGCAGGGGCATCGAGAGGTGTAAAGCTAAAACCCATCAGTCCCGGATCTTCTTCGGATTGAATAATCGCAAGAGGCAAATGCGCCGAAACAAGCACGCGCTCCCATAGCGAAATAGAGACATCGGCCCGCAGATAAGCCTGCGCCGAAACCACATCATTTGAGCTTTGGCTTAAATGAATAGGACTACCCAAATAATCGAACATCACATAAGCGCGCGGCGTAAGATGCCCCGGCGCTCCAGCCGACGCAACCCCGAAAAATGCATCTCCCGCGGGAGGCGCATCGAGCGGATTAAGCGCAAAGCCTCCCGTGGATTGGGCATTGGCGGGCGCGGGTGCGGCCACCCATAGAAGGGCACCCGCGGCAAATGTGGCAAACCAAGCTCCGAACGAAGAGGTTTTCATAGGCAGGCCCACCCTAGCGCGGCGCCGGAACGAAGGGCAACTTTTTGGGTGTTTTGCATTGGGCTAATTCGCGGTGAAAAGGGAATTGCATCGATGGAGCAAAGCTTAGGCCGCCCGCTTGGATCGGCTTCGGAATCGCCTGCCCGCAAGCATACCCAACAACAGGCCAAAGGCTGCGAGCGAACGGGGATAGCTATCCTGCTCTCCGGCGGGCGCGCTCATCATTCTGCAATCACATCCGCCTTCAAAATCGGGAGGAGCCGCTGTGCCCGATGAACTGGAAGACGTGCTCGATCCACCGCCGCTTCCTCCCTGGCCGGCCATATCACAAACATCGCCGATCATATTCCCATCCATATCTTCTTGGCCGGGATTTGCATCGTCTGGACAGTTATCACAGCCATCCTGAATACCATCGCCGTCGCTATCATCGGCACTCGCTGGACAAGCATCACAAGCATCGCCCAAGGTATCGGAATCGGCATTGGCCTGATCGGCATTATCATCCATCGGGCAATTGTCCTTGGAATCAACGACGCCATCCATATCGCTATCGATAAAGTCCGGATCGCAGGCATCGCCTATCCCATCCGTATCATCGTCCTTCTGGCTATCGTTGGCGACAAGCGGGCAATTGTCCTGCGCATCATTGAGCGCATCGTTATCGTCATTCGCATCGCAGGCATTCCCCTGGCCATCCGCATCGGTATCGAGCTGGTTATCCCCGGCAGGCCCATTCGCAATCATCGGACAATTATCGCCGGTATCGGCCACCGTATCATTGTCATCGTCCAAATCGCAGACATCGCCCTGCCCATCCATATCATTGTTTTCCTGCAATGGATTGGCATTCATCGGACAGTTATCCGAGGCATTGTCCCAGCCATCATTATCGCTATCCACGCCGATCTCGCACGCATCGCCAATCCCGTCCATATCGGCATCGGCCTGATCGACATTCTGCTTTAGCACGCAATTGTCGTCCTTATCGAGCACCGTATCATTGTCGGAATCATCGTCCCGGTAATCGGGCGTGCCATCGCTGTCAAAATCGTCCGGATCGTTGGTTGCGTCGTTATCGTAGTCTTTTTCATCGGCATCCAGCAGGCCGTCATTATCGCTATCGGTATCCTGGGCATCGATGGTGACATCGGTATCGCTATTTAGCGGCTTCGAAAAATCGCAGGGATTTGGATCGGCGGGATCAAACTCCTTCCCGCAGACTTCGTAATAGTCGTTGATACCGTCGTGGTCTGAATCCGCATCCAGCGGATCGGTGCCGATGATTTGAATCTCGGTATTGTTTGCGATACCGTCATTATCGGCGTCCGAATCGCAGGCATCGCCCAGCCCATCGCCGTCCGCATCGTCCTGCGCCGTATTGATAATAAATTGACAGTTATCGAAAGCAGCAGGGTTTGCAGGCACATTGTAGGGCGGCGTCGTCTGGTAATCCTTGACCGTATCGTTATCGTCGTCATCGTCGCAGATATCGCCCAGCGCATCCCCTTCATTGTTCTCCTGCATCGGATTGGCAATGAACTGGCAGTTATCAAAATTCATCGGATCCACAGGCTCGTTGTAGGGAGCCGATGTCTTGAAGTCCGGCACGCTGTCATTGTCGTCGTCCGTATCGCAGATATCACCGTCCGCATCCCCGTCATTGTTCTGCTGACCGGAATTGGCAATAAACTGGCAGTTATCAAAATTCACCGGATCGACGGGCTCGTTATAGGGAGGCACCGTCTTAAAATCGGGCACGCCGTCATTGTCGTCATCCGTATCGCAGATATTGCCCAGCGCATCATCGCCATTGTTTTCCTGCATCGGATTGGCAATAAACTGGCAGTTATCAAAATTAGCCGGATCGACAGGAATATTGTAAGGAGCCTGGTTCTTAAAATCGGGTACCCCATCGTTATCGTCGTCGGTGTCGCAGATATCCCCAAAGGTATCCCCGTCGTTGTTCTCCTGAAGCGTATTCGGCGCAAATTGACAGTTATCAAAAGGCACCGCCGGAATATTGTAGGGGAAGGCCAGCTCAAAATCGTGAACGCCGTCGTTGTCGTCATCTACGTCGCAGATATCCCCCATCCCGTCGCCATCGTTATCTTCCTGGCCTGAATTGGGAACCGTATCGCAGTTGTCCGGGCCATTGAAAATCAAATCGCCGTCGATATCGGGATCACACGCATCCCCCTCGCCGTCGCCGTTAAAATCCTCCTGCCCGGGATTCACCACAACCTGGCAGTTATCCAGTGTATCGATTACCGTATCATTATCATCATCGTTATCGCAGGCATTGCCCTGACCATCGCCGTCCGTATCCAATTGAACCATCGTCTGAGGATTCGGCGGATTTGGAACAAGCGGGCAGTTGTCGCTGCCATCCATAATCATATCATTATCGTCGTCCGGATCGCATACATCTCCAAACGCATCGCCGTCGGTATTGGTCTGCGGACCGGCAACCGCCACACAGTTATCGCAGGCATCCCCGACCAGATCCACATCGCCGTCGGCCTGATTGGGATTGGGCGCGTTTTTGCAGTTATCGCACGCATCCCCCACCAAATCGCCGTCCGCATCCGCCTGATCCCCAGTGGCCACCAGCGGACAGTTATCGGCCGAATCCGGAAACGCATCGTTATCATCATTCAAATCGCAGACATCGCCTTCTAAATCATTATCGTTATTCTGCTGATTTGGATTAAACGCATTCGGGCAGTTATCGATAGCATTATCTTTCCCATCGCCGTCGCTATCGTTATCGCAGGCATCCCCCAGGCCATCGCCGTCTCCATCCTGCTGATTGGGGTTCGCCGTAAATGGACAGTTATCCTGAAGATCTAAATCGCCGTCATTATCATCGTCATCATCGCAGGCATCGCCCTGCATATCCGCATCATTGTCTTCCTGCAGCGGATTCATAACAAAATCACAGTTGTCCATTGCATCAGACACGCCGTCATTATCGTCGTCCGCATCGCAGGCATCGCCCTGGCTATCGCCGTCCGAATCGATTTGGCCTCCGGTTTGAAGCGGACCATTCGGCACAAAGGGGCAGTTATCGCAAACATCGCCCACATGGTCGTTGTCCGCATCCGCTTGATTGCTGTTTGCAATATTGATGCAGTTATCGCAAACATCGCCATCCAGATCCCCGTCGGAATCCTCCTGCAGATCGTTCATCACCAAAGGGCAATTGTCCGCGCCGTCCAGCAGGGCATCGTTATCATCATTATCATCGCAGGCATCGCCCTGAGCATCGCCGTCGGTATTCGTCTGAGGGTTATTGGCGATCAGGGGGCAATTGTCATTGGCATCGGAAAAGCTATCGTTATCGTCGTCGGAATCGCAGGCATCCCCTTGCATATCCCCATCGGTATTCAGTTGGTTTGGATTGGACACCGCGGCGCAATTATCGCAAGAGTCGCCGACATTATCCCCATCGCCATCATTCTGATTTTGATTGGTAATCAGAGGGCAGTTATCGCAAACATCGCCATAGTTATCGTTGTCATTGTTGTCTTGGCCTGCATTTGAAATCAGCGGGCAATTGTCGGAGCCGTCATTGTGCCCATCGTTGTCGTCATCATTGTCGCATTCATTGCCCGCCCCGTCATTGTCGGTATCGGTTTGGCTGGCATTTGCCCTCGCCGGACAGTTATCGCATACGTCGCCCACGCCATCCGGGCCGCCTTGCCCCGCCGTTTCCGAATCCGCCTGGTTTTGATTGGTGGTCGACGGGCAATTGTCACAGGCATCGCCCAGCGTATCTGCATCGGAGTTTTGCTGATCGGGATTGGCTTTACCTGGGCAGTTGTCTATCGTGTCATCAATACCATCCAAATCAAGGTCCGCCGCCCTCGCCCTGCCCGATAGCGTAAGCACCAACAGCAGCGAAGCCAGCCATGGAAGCCACCGAAATGGGCCAGAATAGCGCCGGACCGAAGAACCAAAAGCAAAGATACGATATGGATTCATGGCTTCCCCTGCAAAAATATAAGTGTAAAAATCAGCAAAATACTTAGGGCAGCACGCACTTATTCACAAAACCCGTGCAATCTCCATCCACAAAGCATTCACAGGCATCGCCGGCCGCGTTGCACTTTCCAAAACCATTGCACTGCGAATCCATTGTGCACATAAAGGGCGGCAAATCGGCCTTGCAGAACTTGTTGTTCATATCATCAAGACCAATGCACTTCGCCGGATTCGTGCATTCAGCGTCGGCCATGCATGGAGTCACGCATTGCTTCGCGCCATTAAATGTTACGCACTTGTTGTTTGGTGTCGCCGCATTCTGGCAATCCGAATCCATTGCACATTGAGGCGCTCCGCATACCCCGTTATCGCAGGTGTAATTCGTCGGATAGCTATTCCCGGGGCAATTCGGCAATCCCATCGGACAACAATCCACGGCCGCCGCGCAGCCCTTCGCGCAATAGCCCGATGAGGGGCCTCCGCCGCCCGAACCCCCGCCTCCTCCCATCCCCGATGAACTCGATCCCGATGTCGATGAAGAGGCCGATGAAGTCGAACTGGTCGACGAAGAAGAAGTCGCCGATGAAGATGAAGAAGAAGACGACGAACCCCCCGATGTGCTCTCTGTTTCGCTGCACGCCGCAAGAACCGAAATCAAAAGCGCGCCCATGAACAGCCATTGTTGCGTCCGCATAAATAAACTCCTGCACCCTGTCTTGCTGGATGAAATCTCGATGAACCCCTGCAGATTACACCCCTCGCCCGCGCACAACAACCCCCGATCTCGACGCCCGCATTTTTCGTCGCGGCTTAGAGGGCCGATTCTGATATAAGCCCATCTCAAGGAGCTTCCGTGCGCACCCATCCGGCTTTTTTTCATATGTACGCGGGCCTTTTGGCCGCCGCCGCCCTTGCCCCGCTGCTTCTTTCCATGGGCGGGAGCTGTAGCGATATGCAAGCGCGCCGAGATGCCGCTTCCCATAGCGATGAACGAGATAAAGATGAGAGCGTTTTTATCTCGGACTTGATGGCCCGCTTTCCAAATGCCTTTGAAACACCGGGCGCCGCCGATTTAAGCGCCGGCCCGCAAGTAGACGGCGTGCTGGTCCGCCTTCCTAAACACGCGCGCAAAACGGCCTCCGTCCAGCTTCCCACAAGCGCCGCGCAGCCGATGGCCGTGCGCGATGAGGCTTCGGGAACAGCCCTTTATTTTCAGCTTGACAACGCCGTAAACAGCTCTTTCTCCGCCGCGCCGGGCACACCCACCATCGCCCGCTATCCCGCGGCCTATCAGCCAAAAGGCTCCGAGGCTTACGATGTACTCGTCCGCGCCTTTGCCCATGGCGCCGAGGATTTTCTTTATTTTGAACGCGAACCCCAAACCAAACAGATTCGTTATCGCATTGGCCTTGAGCGAGTACACGCACTCAGGCTGGCCCAAAATACGCTTGAGTTCTTGGATACCCATTCCATTGCGCGCCTCCGCGTCCCGCCTCCTTTCTTCATCGATGCCTCGGGCCAGCGCATCGCGGTCACCATGTCCGTCGAAGGATGCGCCCTGTCCCCCCTGTCCGCGCCCCAGCAAATCACCCCGCCGGGCGCCAACACCTGCACGCTGGTGATGACCTGGCCCGATAGCGGAATTCGCTATCCCGCCCTGCTCGATCCCGCCTGGGTATCCACCCAAAGCCTGATGGTGATTCCCCGCACCGATCACAGCGCCCTCGAAATAAGCCCAGCCAGCAATACCAGCCCCGTGCTGATTGCGGGAGGCTATACCTTGGGCGGCAATCCCACCGATACCGCAGAAATCTATGAACCTTTAAGCCAAACCTTTTCTCCTTCCGCCGGAAAAATGCTCGCCCCCCGCGCCGAGCATAGCGCGGTATTGTTAAACAACGGCAAAATCCTTATCGCGGGAGGCTCGTCCACCGCCGCCGGCAATACCGTCCTCAGCACCACCGAACTCTTCGATCCAATCAATCAAACCTTTAGCGCCGGCCCAGCGATGAACACCGCGCGCCGCCGCCCCACCGCCACCCTTCTCGCCGATGGCCGGGTATTGATTCTAGGAGGCGCCGACCAGCTTAAACAGCCTATCAAAAGCGCCGAACTCTACGACCCTATCACCAATATGTTCAGCGCGCTTCTTGTGCCCAATGTAGCCCGCTTTCAGCATATCGCCGTACGCCTCGATAGCAATCAAGTGCTTATCGCAGGAGGACTTACGGCCGCCGGTTTCGCCACCCAATCCGCCGAACTCTTCGATCCCATGACCAATACCTTCGGACCCATCATCGCCGCAGGAGGAGGTTCCATTCAAATGGCCTCAGGCCGGGCATCCCATGCCGCCACCCTCCTTAAAAACGGCCAAGTGCTCATTTCCGGCGGCTTAAATGCCCTCATGAATCCAAGCTACCTCAACACCGCCGAACTCTATATTCCTCCGGTCATGGGCCAGACCTTTTCCGGATTCAAACAACCCGTCCTCACCATGGGAGAAAGACGGGCTCATCACAGCTCCGTCCGCCTTCCCTCGGGTGACATCGTTCTCGCCGGAGGTTTTGGAGGACCCATGGCCATGCCCGCCGCCGAACTCTCCAGCGCCGAACTCTATTCACCCCAAAGCGACAGCCTACTCCCCCTGCCATCCATGGGCCTAGGCAAAGAGCATAGCGAAGCCCCGGGCATCAACGTAAACGCCGGAGAATTTAGCCAAGCGGGCAGGGGTGTGCTCGTCAGCGGCGGACGAGGGCTTGGGGGAATTATCTTAAATACAGCCGTCGTCTTTGCCAAAACCAACGGCGACGGATGCCAAGCCGACAACGAATGCCTCTCTGGATACTGCTCGGACAACGAAAAAGTCTGCTGTAACACCGAGTGCACGGAAGAATGCTATTCATGCACAGCCATGGGCAAAGAAGATGCAAGCCCCGATGGAACCTGTGGATTTGCCAAGCAAGGCACCAAGCTCCCCGTCACCTGCGTCAACGAAGTCGAAGTGCACAACGAATGCGATGGCAAGGGAAAAGCGACGCCAAATGATGTGGACACCAAATCCTGCAAGCCCGGAACCTGCGGTTCCCAAGGCTATTGCATCACCTTCTGCTGCATCGACACCGATTGCTCGGATGCAGGCTGGTGCTTACCCCTACCCATGGGCCAAGGAGGCATGGGAGGCATGGGTGGCATGGGCGGCGCGGGCGGAGCAGGCGGAGCGGGCGGCGGACCTCCTCCCCCCAATTGCGGAGCGGGCGGCGGAGGCGGAGCCGGTGGTGGAGGAATGACCGGCCTTGGCCTATGTCAACCCCGCTTCCCCAACAGCGCCGTATGCGAACGCGATCGCCAATGTGCATCCGGCTTTTGCGTCGACGGCGTATGCTGCAACCAGCCATGCCTGGGCGCATGCCAAGCCTGCAACGTCGAAAACAACATTGGCACATGCATCCCCGTAGGCACACCCCAAAAACCCGAACCTCCCCGGCCCTTTAGCGACGGCCCCGAAGTGCGAGCCACATGCCCCGGCGAAGGCGCCTGCGCTGGATTCTGCGATGGAAATCCAAATGCCACATGCAGCTTTCCCCCGAATGGAGCTCCCTTTAGCCCCCCTGTATGCCAATGCGACGCCGACATCAAAAACTGTGAATTATCGCGGGATCTATGCGATGGAATGGGCAATCACGCGGTACAAACCGAACGCTGCGGTGGAATGAACGGAGGATTCCGCTGTGCCGAACCCCCAATGCCCCTACCTGGAATGCCCCCGCCTGGAGGAGCATGCAAAACAAGCTGCAGCGCGGACAGCGAATGCGTCTTTGATTTTATCTGTGAAAAGGGCACTTGTGCCGATCTCAACGTAATAGGCGCCCGCTGCGACGGCGAACACACCCTTCGCATACCCGGCCCCACAGATAGCGACTGTTCCCCCTACCGCTGCCCGATCGATCAAAACGCATGCCCCACCCAATGCAAAACCGTGGCCGATTGCGTGGAAGGCAAAGCCTGCAATCTCAGCGGTCAATGCGTCGATCCCCCTGGACCTCCCGCGATATCGGACTGCGCCGTCCGCTCGATGGGAGGACAGGAGCAAGATTCAAACACTCCGGCATGGGTATGGATGGGCGCGCTTGGCGTGGCATGGCTGCGCGCAAAGCGAAGGAATTTGCGCTAAGCGCCCTGGCAACCCACAAAAAAACGAAACCGTTACCCACATCGAGCGTAGATAACAACCATGAATGAACGCAAACCTTTTCTGACACGCCGAAAGCTGATTGTAGGCATTTCGGCCCTGGCCGCCTTAGGTGGCCTTATATCCACGGCGAGTTGTCTCCTATCCGTGAGCACCCGCACTCCCCCGATTGCCGAACAGGCCAAAGCTCCCGAGTTTAGCCTGCCCGATCATCAAGGCCAAACGCAAAGCCTCAACGGGCTTGTGGCCAAGGGGCCCGCGCTGGTCGTATTCTACCGGGGCTACTGGTGAACGTTTTGCAAGAGCCAACTGGGTCAGTTGGCAAATATGCACAACACCTTTCAGTCAAAGAACGTGAGTCTCGTCGCGATCAGTGTTGACGCCAAGGAGGATTCGGAAAAGCTCGCCAAGGATTTAAATATTAGCTATCCCCTGCTCAGCGATGAACAGCTTAAAGTGGCCACGGACTATGGAGTGGCAATGAAAGGCCAGGATATTGCGGTGCCAGCCGCCTTTATTATCCTGCCCGACAGACGCATCTTCTGGAAACATGTGGGGGAATCCGTCACCGACCGTCCCTATCCTGAAGAACTAACGATGCAAGTGGACAAAGCGGTTGAGGCATCGAACGCAATAACAAAATGATAAAATTGTATATGAATTTGAAATAATTAAAAACAAATAGATCGGATGCGTGAAAAAAATCTTGCGATCGCATGTTCATCATGCTAGCAAGCATCTCATGCGAGATGGCTACCGAGAATCCAACCTTCCAAGGGTAAGCGATCATTTAATCTTACCCGAGAGCGCCCGCGAGGAAATGGTGCGGGGCAAGCTGTTGGCGATGGAGCCCAGCGATCCGCCCCACGCCGACGAACAAGCGCATATTGCAAGCATCATTCATACCCATTCAAAACCGGAGTATCAAAGTTCGGTTGAATTGTGCACGCGCCTGGATGAAGAAAGCGATTTTGCCGCCGATGCCTCAATAAGAAAAAAAGGAATCGACCCTGCCACAGGCGATCGTTATCTTGAAGAGCTGGCCTTTGAAGTCGTCAACACCCAGAGCCACAAAAGCATAGACCAGCGGGCGCAGGATCTATCGAAGCGGGGCGTACGGAGAGTCTTTGCGATTTTTGTGAACGAAGGCTGGATTGGGGAATGGAACGCAAACAAGCAAGCCTTTGAACGGCTAAACCCCAAAGACAAAATAAAAGATCAAGCCCTGGTGAAGCCGATCAAGGTCAAAGCGCTGCTGGACATGGCGGAAGGCGAAAAGGAAATAAGCCGGGCCCTCTTGAAAAAAAACAATGAAGTGCTGGTGAAGCAATTAAAGAAAGAGCATCAAAAGGGCTTGGAAGAAGGCATCGAAGAAGGACTGCAACAGGGCCGCGAAGAAGGACTGCAAAAGGGCCGCGAGGAAGGACTGCAAAAGGGCCGCGAGGAAGGACTGCAAAAGGGCCGCGAGGAAGGCTTAAAGCTGGCTCGGCAAATGGCGATGGATGCGATTCAAGACCGCTTTGGCTTGGTGCCCCAAAGCTTGGAAGCTCGAATTCAAACGCTGTCCGCCGAGGAAATAAGAGAGCTTATCAAACGGGTGCTCAAGGCGGGCCGGCTCGAAGAATTGGAATCATGAAACCGCGGGCGGCTTGCTCGAAGACGGCTCCTCCTTCTCCTTCCTCGTCGCGGCTCCCTTTTGAGCCGGCCCAAAGGTATAGTCCAATAAATCATTCAACAAGCCCAACAACTTCGCGGCCTCTGGGTCTTTTTCGCCGCGATGCCTCACCTGTTTTGCCATTTCGGTAAGGACAAGGGCGACCTGATGTCCTTTAAAGAGCCTGGTTTCGCGCATCAGCTCCGCCAATTTCTCGGCGGGACCGAGCAATTCCGAAGCCCTATCGAACTCGGTCATCAGGGACGAGATTCTGGCGATTTCATTGGGATTGAGCCCCAAGGCTTGAACCTGCGGGGGATTCATACGCTGCAAACACGTAACAGCCTCTGGAAAACCCTCGCGGATTTTGGTCAGAGCGCGGACCTGGTCGGAGGTTAAATCGACGGCGTTCACATCGCTCGCATCAATGATCAAGTCGCCCGACTGGGGATGTTTGGGATCTGCCATGGTCAATCTCCTGGTTGTTACAACCGCATGAAAACAGTCATGAATAAAGTGACCCAACAGAAGCGCGGGTCGGAGTCACATACGCCTCTGAAAACGGTCTTATTCCACGGGAAAAATTTTGTGGTGGGCGATGTGAAACGAGGCGAAATCAAGCTTATTTTGATCGCGGGCGAGGAGCGGCTCTTGGCGGGCGAAGAAAAAAAAATCGTGGGCGGGGGGCAGGTCTTGGCGGTCGAAGAAAAAAAAGTAG
>CAZICM010000060.1:0-57183 GCA_964537685.1 uncultured Polyangiaceae bacterium | reverse complement strand
ACTTGATAAGCCAGCATGCGCAACGGCATCCAGGGATCTCCACTGCTCTGGTGCTTGACGCAACAACCCCGCTGCATTCTCAGGCTCAGAGAACATCGAGCGGAAAAGACTATCGTGAGGATTTTGGTGAAAATCGTCGCTGGGCGGGGCTGCATCGCTCGATTGCATGAGGGATCATGCAACTACAAAAGGATTGCGCAAAAGGCAATACCATTTATATGGAACCCCATCCCTCAGGTACGGCGCCGATCGAAATGATCCTCAAACATCGTACGGTGAGGAAGCCCAACCGACGCCAAAAGGCGCGCACGGGGGTTTGGGGGCAGAGCGCAATGTATTGCGCGAGCCCCCATCGATAACAGCTTGATGAGCTGGGTTCTTCTATTGAGCGCCTGGAACGCACAGACCAGCCGCGCACCCAAATCCCGAAGTACAATCCGCACTCGATCCGCAGGGCACCGCGCATTTGCCGATTTGTGTGTTGCAGCGGTGAAAACCACAGACCGGACCGTCAGCCGAACAGGGCATCGCCAATGGGTTATTCGCGCCTCCAGAAGGCTGCGTGGGCTGAGGCTGCGGCTGCGGCTGGCCATAGGGCTGCGGTTGACCATAAGGCTGCGGCTGGCCATAGGGCTGCGGTTGACCATAAGGCTGCGGTTGACCATAGGGCTGCGGCTGGCCATAGGGCTGAGGTTGACCATAAGGCTGCGGCTGACCATAAGGCTGCGGCTGGCCATAGGGCTGAGGCTGACCATAAGGCGGAGGCTGCTGTTGCTGCTGGGCAGAAGGATCTTCCGCATCACGGCCCCGCGAACACGCCGACGCGAGCACGCCCCACGAAAAAAGCAATCCCAGCAATGCAGCGCCCCGCAACAATGTCTTTTGTACCTTCATGATCGATCTCCTCCGCTCAAACGATATCCGCCCGAAAAGCTTACGCCGGGCGAAAGCAAAAAATTTTCAAAATTTTTCAAAAAACTATTGGGCGTCCTTGCAACAGCGAAACCCTTCTTCATAGCCGTAATCGTCTTCTTTATGAAATCCCACCGTGGGTCGGCAGCGCCCCCGGACCGGACCCCACCAGCCGCCCTTTAATCCGCTTCGGTTAGGATATTCCTCGCCCGGTAGAGATACCCATTCGTTAATGTTGCCATTTAAATCGTATACGCCAAAGGGTGAAACGCATTCGGGAAGCGAGCCGGCCGGCAGCCGCTGATCGAGCTTTTCAAGATGTGCCTTGCACGCAGGTCTCTGCATGCACTTTTCATAACGATATAATTTCTTCTCACGCTTTCTGTATTCTTTGTCGATATTGCATTTATTAGCGTCGCGCACATAGCCATAGGTATAGGGAAGCATTTGCTCCCCCTCACAGCCAAAATTAAATTCATCTTCGGTGCAAAGACGCTTTCCAATCGATTCACAGGTTTTTTTGGCGTCGGTCCAGGAAATTAAAAGCGCGGGCAATTCGCCTTTTTTATTGGGATATTCGTAGCGATCCATGCAAAAGCGCATGGGCTTTCTTTCCTTGGATAGGCAAACGGATGGCTCTTTGTAGCGGAGGCAGCGTTCGCTGACCGTGCTTTTGCCGCCTTCCTCGCCCTTGTCTTTTTTCTTTTTCTTTTTCTTCTGATCGTTGTTGTATTCGCTGTGATGCTCTAGGCATGCCTGCTCGGCATTGGGGCAATAATTGCCTGCCACCAGTACCATATCATCGGGACATCCTTCCGAGGTGCCCGGTAATTGGCCTGCGTCTTCGCCTGCCCCGTCCGCATTTGACGCTCCATCCAGTGCTTCGGCGTCTTTTTGATCCGGCCCTCCGCTGTCGACAATTAAATTGGAGCCAGAATCGATAGGATTTTCCGCCGCATCCGCTGCGGAAGCGTCCATCAAATTGGACGACCCATTGTTTGAATTGCATCCTCCGCCGAGAACCAATCCTGACAGACCCGAGATCAACAGCGTGCCCGCGCCAACGCGCAGCGCGAAAATTCTCGCTCTAAGCATATCGCTACAACACCTGAATCAGCGGGTACCCGGAGCGGGAATCACCTTCAGCGGCACGGCTTTTCCATCCCGGAGCACCTCGACAACGATTTCTTTACCAGGCTCGAGTTCCTTCAACGAAAACATAAAATCGTGCACGTTGGTAATCTCATGGGAGCCGACTTTCACGATAATATCGCCGGCTTGCATACCTGCCCTTTGGGCGGGCGCGTCGGGCCTCACGCCGGAAAGCTTCATCCCTTTGCCTTCAAAGGCATAATCGGGCACCGTACCCATTGAAACCTTAAAGCCTCCGCGCGAGGATTTATTGGGATCCGCCGGAGCATCCATAAACACCATCCGATCGGGCCTTTCCGCGGCCGCAAGCGCAATGCGGGACGCAAGCGTGGTCACCCGTTCCTGGCCGGCAAAATTAATTTTATCGGCAGTGTCGCTGGGCTTATGATAATCGTCGTGCACGCCCGTAAATAAAAAGGATACGGGCACCCGGGCCGCCGTGAATGAGGCGTGATCGCTGGCTCCAAATCCTTCCGCGCCAAAGACCAAATTTAAATTCAGCCCTAAATTGGCGGCTTTGGCGACTTCTTCCCAATTCGCGGCGGTTTTCGTTCCATCCACCACCAATTTATCGTCGCGCAGGCGTCCCACCATATCCGCATTGACCATCGCCACAACCGAATTGATTGCAATGGGAGGATTTTGAACCCAATGATGCGAGCCGATCGCGCCAATCTCTTCGGCGCCAAAGGCAATAAAAGCGATATTGCGGGCGGGCTTGGTCTCGAGCTTTGAGAAACGCCTTGCCGATTCGAGGAGAAGCGCTGTGCCTGATGCATTGTCGTCGGCGCCCAAATGCGGCGTATTCGAGCCTGGAGCTCTCGATGCGCTGGTTTCGCCCATGCCTAAATGATCGTAATGGGCGCCCATCACCACCCATTCCGAAGCCGTTTTTGATGTGGAGCGGGCGGGCAGCATGGCAACGACATTCCATGCATCTTTTACAATCGGATTGATTGTCGTTGTGATTGAAATGATATTTTTTCCGAGGGGCCTGGCCTTGGAGGACGCTGTGACTTCCCAGGTTTTTTTGTCGGCGAGTTTTGCGCCGCTCAAGAATTTATCGGCATTCGAGCGTTTGGCGATAAGAGCGGGCAATCCCATGCTTGTCGAATCATTGGGCGCAGCGGGCAATTCATCACCGGCGGCAATGACAATGACACCCACGGCTTTATGTTCGCGGGCGGTGCGCAATTTATAGCGAATGCTTCCAAAATCGCGCAGGACATCGGGTTTTTTATCTTTACCTTCGACCTTGGGAGCTCCGCTTAAAATAACGGCGATTTTCCCTTCGAGATTGGCTCCCGCATAATCGTCCCAATTCAATGCGGGAGCGACGATTCCATAGCCGACAAATACCGCTTCTCCGCTGATGGTGCCGCTCGCGCTTCCATCGGCCGTTACCATCGCATTGGCTTCCATAACGGTCTTTTTGGCCGGTTTACCGGACTCGAAGCTGAGCGAGGGCTGGTCGACCTTGGCGCCCACGCGCGCGGAAAAGCGCTGGAAATACGTGGCTTGGCCTTTTTCATCTTTATCGCCGAAAGGCAAAAGCCCAAGCTCGGTAAAGCGTTTGGCAATAAAATCGGCTGCCAATTTTGCGCCTTCGTCGCCTGTGCCCCGGCCTTTGAGTTCGGGCGAGGCCAGATAAGCGACATCGGCGCGAAGGCGTTCGATCGCTTGTGGATCGGGCGAAATACTGGGGGGCTGTTCGGCCTTGGGCGTGACAGCCGCCGAGCTGGAAGGAGGCGCAACGGGCGGCGAAGGGGTTAGCGGTTCGGCGCTTGGTCCACACGCCCATAAGAGGGCGGCGATGGCAAAGAGCGCGGACGAGTTTCGTTTTATCGGAAAATGAAGGTTTTGTTGCATGGCGGAGCGTTAACCCGGTTGAACCCAGAGCTTGAAAGCGCGCGATCCGTACTACGGCGCAAGGCCGATGGCGAGCGTTTTTAGAGGCTGGTAAATATTTTTTTAGTGAATTCGGGGATATTTTAGGGGGCTGAATACACTTCGTAAACGGCGCCGAGGCCGATGAGGACGGCGGCTTCGTGATTGCGGAATTGGGCTTTGGAAGCGTGGGCCAAATAATAACCGGGGCGTACAAAGGCCGATAGGCTGCGGACGGTGGAGCCTGGGCGGCGCAGGACGCCGATCAAAATAAGGGCCAAGAGGTCGGTTTCGTAGTCGGAGGAAGGTACGAGGGTATATTCATTAAAAACACCGGCCATTACGCTCAGATTGGTTGAGTCGTTGGAGCCCCGGGTGTATTCGGCGAGGGCGACGGTCGTATTTTTAAATACCCAATCGTTTTTGGCGAGAATGAGATCGTTACGCAAATTATAATAATAAGGGTCGTCGCCGAAGCGTACGCTTTCGCCTTGCACTGTATTGGACACAATTACATTAAAATTGTTTTTAATGGGAATGGAGCCTCGCAAGGCGGCACTGAACATAGCGCTATAGCCCTGAGTGGACTGGGCATTATCTTTGGGGAGATCGGGCGAATCGAAGGCGGAATCATAATTTTGGACAGGAAAATGGCCTGCGCCGTCGAGAGGGAGGGTCCAGAGGCCAATTCCAGTGAATTGGGCGCGTAATTGAAGGAATGAGAGCGGGGTAAGGGAGACGAAGCCGCCCAAGTAGGTATAGACGCCGGAAGTATAGTTTTGGATACCGACCTCGACATTGGTGAAATCGAACAAAATGCCTGGTTCGGTGATGAGGGGAGCGCAGAAGGTGATGGCCAGATCGTGTTCGGCGCCTCGGGGGTTGAGACCGCCTAAGAGGAGCTGATCGAAGTAGATTTTACGTTTGCCATCGCGGAGGCAGTGTCTTGCATTTGGATTTGGGGCTGAATGTTGAGGGGGTTGGGGCGAGGCATTCTGCGCGAGAGCCTGAGAGGCGAAGAGCGCGAGAGTGAATGAGACAGCGCAGGCGAAGGTTTTGCTGAGCATAGGAGGAGCGGAGGGTAGACGAGTTTTAAGATTTAAGGTGCAGGGAATTCGAGGGAATTTTGGGCGAGGCCGGGGGAACCATTGCCCGTAGGTCCTGAACCGAGGCCGCCGTTGCCTGGGGTGCCTAGGGAAGCTGTCCAGCCGGTGGTGGGAGGAGCGATGTGGGTGAAGGCAATTCCAAGGGAGTGGCCTCCGCGGCCGCCGCCTCCAACTCCACCGGAGCCGCCAGAACCACCGAGACCACCGTTGCATCCTTTGGTTGTGCCTTGAACAAGTAGACCGCCCTGACCACCTTTTCCACCAATCCCACCAATTTGGCCGTCACCACCCTCACCGCCGCTGCCCCCGTTCCCCGTCTTTAGGTTGGTGTTGACCAAGCTTAAAGTAGACTTGAGACTCACGATTGCAATACTTGCTCCCCCGGCAGTGCCACCGGAGCCACCGAACCCTCCGCAACCGCCAGCACCGCCACCACCGCCGCTTGCCCCATTGCAAGCTATTTTCCCTTTACCACCACCACCACCACCACCGGCTTGCCCAGTACCTCCACGTTGGCCTGCGGCACCAGCACTCCCTACATAGCCCTGCGCATCCAGTGTTCCCACATCCATCGCGCCGAGTCCCGCAACCCCCATCATGCCATCTTGCCCGTAGCCGCCCGGCTCACAGCCGGTACCTGTATCGCCAATGCCGCCTTGACCTTTGCCGGAAGCACTTGGGGGCATGCCATCTGTGCCACCCTGTCCACTGCCTGCTTCGATCGCACCATTGCCTCCATTTCCTCCCGCGGCCTCCATGCACAGCATGTTGATCGCCCCAACACCGCCCGGATTTCCCGCCGCCGTACCCATACAGGCATTCATACCAGCGCCTCCAATAACACTTGGATCGCTGGGGTTATCCACTGAACCCACATTCGTCGTCGGTGTTGAACCCTTTTCCCCATCCACCCCATTGCCCGCACTCACCGAACAGTGAACCAACTCAGCCGATACATGATCAACAATCATTGCAATGGATGAGCCTCCCGTTTGATTGGCATCCACGGCAATAATCTCTATATCCAATAAACGTGTCGCTCCCTCGCCCGAAAGCAGTCGAACGGGGATTTCGTCGGGCCGCCCAATCACTTCTGTCCGTGCCAGTCCAGCGATGGATTCCCATTCGCCTTGGCAATTGAGCCCCCCTTCCAACATCGTTCCCGCAGGCACTTCAATGGCTTCTTGAAATTGCTGCGCGCAGATATGAACCGTCTTGTTGGCCTTTTGGGCTAAATCAATGGCTTTTTGTAAAGTCCGAAGCGGCGATTCCTTGGTGCCAGCCCCGCTGTCGTCCCCCTCCAAAGCCACATATACGCCGCATTCCGCTATCGAACAGGTTTGAACCGCGCCATTGTCTTTGGTGGGGCCGTAATCCTCAACGCCCAGAATCTGTCCACATCCCGCTTGGGCGATGCCAAGCAACACCGCTGCACCTGCGCGCGTCCTTAGGGGAAAAGCTCGTTTTTGCATTGGTGTTGGCCACCATTCTAATTGAATTTTTAAATCAAGGCGTTGCCGCTGGGAATTCAAGCGTATTCTTTGCTTCGCCAGCAGCGCCGTTGCCGCTCATGTCCGCGCCAAGACCTCCAGCCCCAGCCATTCCCAGTGTGACGCTGACCCCCGATGTGGGAGCTGCTTTGCCCATAAAAGCAATTCCAAGGGAATGACCGCCCCGGCCACCTCCACCTTGGCCTCCAGTGCCTCCCAAACCACCAAATCCACCAGGACAACCTGGAGGTGTCATCATTCCCGTACCACCAAAGCCTCCAGTCCCTCCAACACCACCAAATTGCCCATCCCCACCATCCCCACCTTTTCCACCGGCGGAAACTTTTAAGTTTACATCGCTAAAGCTTAACGTTGCATTTAAGCCTACGATCGCAATGCTTGAACCACCCGCCGTTCCACCCATCCCGCCTTTTCCACCACAGCCCCCTGCTCCGCCACCTCCACCACCCGCTCCACCACAAGCCGCCTTGCCTTTGGCTCCTCCACCACCACCGCCGCCTTGAGCAGGAGCGCCGTCCAAACCCGGTTCGCCCGCTGCACCGGCAAAGCCAGCCGTGCTGACAACACCCACACCGGTCGCTCCAAGTCCCGCCCCTCCCGCAGCGCCGTCTTGACCGTATCCACCTGGTTTGCACCCGGTAACGGCACCACCCGCGCCTCCCAACCCTTCATTGAGATCGCCCACGGGCTCGCCTTGCGCTCCCGCCTCGGCATTGCCCGCTTCTATGCTGCCTGTTCCACCCTTGCCCCCAATCGAGGCCGCGCACAAGGGATTGGCCGCGGCTTCGCCTCCCACATTGCCCGCAGGGCCGTTCATACATGCATTCGCGCCGTTTTTTCCTCGAATCGCCGGATCGTTTGGATCGGTTGGCCCCACCGAATCCACCGGAGTCGCCCCCTTCTCCCCAGCCATCCCATTCCCTGCCACCAGCTCACAGCGGCTCAGTGTCACCGTCGCTCCATCGACAATCAATGCAATCGATGATCCTCCGGCTTTCGTCGCATCCGCCGCCCGCACGTCCACGTCCTCCATCCGAATCTCACCGGCCCCCTTTACCATCGTTAAAGGCACCGTGTCCGCGCTCCCTTGAATGACTGTTCGCTGCGTTGCCTTGTAGGACCAGCCTCCCATGCAATCCAGCGCCCCAAATAAGGCTACGCCCGCCGGCAGCTCCACCGTCTCTTGAAAGGTCTGTCCACAAGCGTATAGCTTCCCTCCACTGCTCTTCGCCGCCGTTATCGCGGCTCCCATCGTCTTCTTGGGCTTTTCTTTCGTCCCAGGATTCGCGTCATCCCCATTCAACGCCACAAATACGCCGCAATCGTTGGGCACCACACCCGTATTGATGCTCGGCACGCATTCGTCCGAAACAACGCTTCCACCCCCGCCCGATGACGATGTGGTCGATGTGCCCGAACCTGTAGGCGACCCGCATTGCAGGCCGAGCGCGCAATCATCGGCGCTCCCAAAAAAACAGCCCGTCCCATACGCGCCCGAAATGGTCAGAACCGCAATCACACCGGCTATCCAATGCATTCGACGCATAAGGTCTTCTCTCCATCCATCTAGGTTGTACGCCCCATTTGATCTATGGGCATTTTATAAAATTGATTTTCAAACTCATCAGCTTGGCAAAACATTTTAGGCGATGGCGATAACGATGAGTCGCTTCACTTAAAAGGAGCCCGTTACAAAAACTCCGCCCCCAGCAGGCATCGCCACAGGCACTATTTTCGCCTGAGCCTTGGGAGGCGCGCTGGGCGCCGGTGATGAATCTGATGGTTTTGTAGGCTCATTCCTTAAAATGGAAGGCAATGCGAAGGTGTAGACCGCCGTTCCAGCCCCAGCCAGGGCGCCTAAAATAAAGCTCCATGCGGCCACATTGCCGTAATTGTCCCGGCTCACGCGGAGATCGTGGAGCGTTTGGCAATCGGTTGCGTTTTGACCTCCGCCGTTCACGCAGGCATTGGGTCCCGCTTTGGCAATCAGCGCGTTCATCCGTTCATCCGCGCTCGAGCCCTGGCTGCTGGAGACCAGCGCAAATATCGTCCCCGAAAGAACACCCGCCGCCGTGACCGCGATGCCCGCGTAGATGATCTCGCGCTTGGGCTTAAACCCTTCTGTTTCCGGTGGAGGCGCGACAGCAGGCTTGGGTGTTTCCTTGGGAGGCGGAGCTTTGACCGCGGGCTTTTCTTCAGGGAGCTTCTCGAGCGTGAGCGTTACTTGATGAACCGAGCCTCCCGCTGCCTCGATCGCGGATTCCGCTGGTTTGTAGCCGGCCCTGCGCGCCTTGATCAAACGCGGGCCAGGATCGACAAACACATCATCCACAGGCGGTGAAATCGCGGCAACGCGATCATCCACCAAAATTTCCGCGCCGTTGACATTCACGCGAACTTGAACCGAGCCAACTTTCTTCTTGGCTTCTTCAAAAAAAGCCAAGGCTCTCATGCGATCTTTCACTTTGTCGGCGGGCACTTTTCTTAAGTACACGGCCAGATGCTCGGCCGCTTCGCGATGGCGGCCCATTTTGATTTCCATGCTGCCGAGATTGGCGGCAATCGTGTAGTGATCGCTCTGTTTAAAGGCTTCCAAGAACTTAGCGTGAGCGCCCTGCCAATTCTTGGCCTCCGCGAGCTTGACGCCTTCTTTAAGGATCGCCCGCACGCTTTCCGAAATCTCGGGCGAGGTTTCGGTATCGATCGGCGGCCCAGATGCCGAGCTTTGTGCAAAACCCGGCCCAGCCGCCAAAACCCAACCAGCGCAGATACCTACGGCGCACAGCGTTCGAATCGCTCGCATCGCGGATGACTCCCAGGAAAACCAGGCCAAGCCCCGGCTAATCGCAATACCCGTGAAACGAAGCCAGCCTAACGGGTTTTGAGCTCAAGGCCAATAAGGAGACGGGCCTTGTTTTACTTCACCGAAGTGCGAATCCATTCGGCAAACGTTTCGTTGCCCTCGCCGGGCAAAAGTTCAAGCGAACTGACTTCAGGCACTTGATAGGGATGCAGGCTCAAGATGGTTTGCGTGACCGCTTCCACATGCGCTTGGGTCGTGCGGATGAACAGCGTGGATTCGGCCGAGCGGCATAGTTCTCCCTGCCACCAATAGAGACTGACTACGCCGGGAAGAATATTGACGCCCGCCGCAAGCTTCGAAGAAACAAGCTCTTTGGCGATAGGCTCGGCCACATCGGGCGGTGTGTTGCAAATAAGCAGGCGCAGCGATGTTCCGTCGCCTAAAGGCATATCACCAGGGATGAGCCTTCTGCGCGGCCCTCACCAGCTCGAGCGTGCGCCTTCCCACGTACTCTTCGACATCGGCAGGCGCGATATGGCGGTCTTTGGCGAAATCGAATTCACGCGGCTTGCTTTCACCAAAAGTGACTTTGATCACCGCTGATTCGCGCACAAGATCGAGCGAAAGGCTGAACTCATAAAGCGACAGCTTGTAACAATCTTTGGCTTCGGTCTCGCTAAGCTCGGCCTGCTGGGATTTTTCAGCCAATTTATCGCGCGTAAAACGCAGGGCCTCGGCACCCAGCGCCATCGCGGACTCGGCGGTCGTCAGCGCTTCTTCGACACGCTTTCTATGCCGCGCACGCTCTTCTTCTTCGCGCTCTGCCTTCGTTTTCGCTGCTTCGACAAGCTCTTCACGCCAGTTGGGCACGGTGAAACCTCGCCCAACAACCATCGTGCAGAACACGCCGGATGTAAAGCCGTAAGGATATTTTTGAGGTGGGTTTTTTAAGGCGGGTTTTACTTATCGGAAGGCTTGGCGCCGGGCTTCTGGAGGGCGCTGAGATCTTCCGCCACAACGGCCTTGGGATTCATCAGCTCGAAGAATGCCTTCTTGGCCATCTCGCCCGTGTCGCCCTGCTCGTGCCTCAAGGCCATCAGCACGCCGCGCTCTTTCATGAACTTTAAGGTCTCAATCGCGCCCTTCTTCTGCGCCGCATCGCCGCTCTTCGCCGCCGTGTACAAGCGATAGCGAAGCACAACGCGCGTTTCAGAGTGAGGACCGTTATCGAACTTCAGATTGTCAAACTGCGACTGCAAACGCTGCCTCGCCCAGTCCTGAGGCGTGTCGTTTACCTTCACCCGCGTGATGGCTTCCGCGTTGGCCACCCAGCGGTACAGATTGCCGCGCTTGAAGTCTTCGTCCGACCAATAACCAAATGCCCTAAAATAATGGTCTTTTAGATCGTCGAGGCCGTCCTTGCCAAAGTCGCTGTACATCGCGATCGTGCGCGCCGCCGTTTCGCGCGAGCCGCCGAGCACCAAGGCCAGCGCCGCCGCGTTGCGCACTTCCACGTCCTTTAGCTTTTCAAACAGCTTCGCTTCCACGGCCGCATCGAGCGCGTTCATCCCAATCGCGCGGGCAAACGCAATGCGCACACCCGGATCGAGCTCTGTCGTCAGCATGTCGGCCAAGGTGCCCGCCGCCGCGGGAACAGGCTTGTTCGTGAGCGTCGTCGCATAACACGCCGCGATGATCTGCTTGCGCGGCTCTTTCTTTGCTCCGTACTCCTTCGCCTTCTTCGCAACCTCTTCCATGGTCTTGTCGTCGGCGCACCAAGCCAGCGCTTCACACGCGGCCATCCTCGCCTCCTCATGCCATGTCTCATCCTCGATGAGCTCCATCAAAGGCTTGGCCGCTTTGCCATCGCCCCACTCCGCAAGCCCCTGCGCCGAACCGTAGGCCACCGCGCGCAGCGCCATACCCATCATCGCAAGACCCGCACCCATCAAGCCTTCTTGAGTGATGTCCATCTTCGGATCTTTCTTGCGCTTAAACTGCGCGAGCAGTTTTGGATACGAAGCATCGTCCTTCATCCGGCCGATGTAGCGAAGCGCGCTCTGCGCCGTTTCAAACTCGGAGGGGAAGGGCGGCTGAGCGCCTTCCTTGGGCAGCTCGACCTTTGGAAATGCCCAATCGCGCATCAGCGGCAGAGCTTTTTCCGAATTCACCGTTGCCAGGAAACGCAAGCCGTTCGCGTGAGGCTGAGGACGGCTCTTCACCCAAAAGACCATTCCATCTTCGGCGGCGGCCTTGAGATCGGCCGCCTTGTCTTTGTGAATGACCGCCAAGTCCGCAAGCATACGCGCGGACACGACGCGGGGCAGATCGGTACGCGACAAATGGCCGCCTTCATCCGCCTCCCAGAAGTGCTCTTGCTTGTACAAATCCTTCGGCTCGACGCGGAGCCTCTCGCCAAGCAGCTTGGCCGCGCGGATATCGCCCACTTCAGCCAGCCTCGTGCCCGCCTCGCCCTGCCAGTGCAAGGTCGGCTTCTTGGCCTCCACCCACTTCACAATCGCATTGGCAGAACGCGGATCGGCCAGCTCCCTCAGCATCTCGAAAATCTGCTTCGTCTGAAACCAATAGGTCTCCGGCGGATCGACCTTCACGCTGTCCAGCGCCAGCACCAATCCTTCGCCGCCGATACCATCGCGAAGCGCCTCGAGAAAGCGCTGCCGGCTGTCTTTATCCGCATTGGAAAGCGCTTCCAGCAAAGGCGCGCGCGCCGACTCATCGCCGATCTTGCCCAGACCGTTCGCCGCCTCGCGCGCCACTTCAATATCCTTGTCGCGCACCAGCTTCACCAGCGTGCTCGTCCACTTCGCCTCGGCATTCCTCGAGAGAAGCGTCGCCACAAGCTGCCGCACCGACGGGCTTTGATCATCGGCCAGCTTCGCGAGCTCATCGAGAGACACCAGCTTCGTCAGCATCTCGGGATCGAAAGCCGAACCGCCGCCCAAACGCTCCACCTTGCTCAAGTTGCCGGCGCGGTATTCCGCCATCGCATCCTTGAACACCGCGGACTCTTTCAGCGTGACCAGCGCCCACACAATCTGCGGCTTGTCCGCCTCATTCGCATCTTTAAGCGCCGCAAGCAGCGCAGGCTTCGCCGCATCGGCCTTGGGCGATCCATACGACGCCAGCACCTGCGCGCATACACCGTTGACCCGGTGATCGTTTTGGCCGAGCGCCTTAATCGCCAGATTCACGCCTTCCGGATCGCCCGCCCAAGCGAGCTGCATCAGCGCTTCCTGCTGAAGCGAAAGCGACGACGAATCGGCCGCCCATTTGCGCCAGCGCGGAAGCTGATCTTTCTCCGGCAGCACAAAGATATTTTTCTTTTCCTTCGCAGCCTCTTCGACGGTGATCTTCGTCTCCGACGAGCGCATTGCGAAATACACAGCCGCCGCACCGCCCGCCACGATCAACAGACCCACCAAAATACCGACCACGCTAAAGCGGCCGCGCTTAAAATTCCCATCCTCCGCAAACCCGCCTCCACCACCTGCAGGAACAGGCGGCATCCCTCCTGATTGGTTGTCATCGGGCGGAGGCCACGCAGCGAACTTCTGTTCGTGGATTTGAATCTTCGCCTTTGCCTTGGAACGGCGAAGTTTTTTGGAAACCGGCAGATGCCGGCCCGCGGGCTCTGGATTGGGATGATGTGGCGAGATGTTCGGACGATCGAGCATGATCCCCTCTAGCGAGAACCGGCGCAGGGACGACAACGGCCGGCTGGCCGACAATACAGCCCTCATGCTCAGAACGAAAGATTTGCTATGAACCTAGAGCCCGGATATTCACCAGCCGGGCTCATAAAAACCAAAATGGCCGTTCCCGAATTCTACTCTGGCAAGGTTTTATATCCCGCGATCAGCATCCTGATTGCGCTCTCCACACTCTTTGGCGTCGCCATCATGCCTCGCCTCACCAAGTGGAATCAGGGCTTGGTTGGCAAACCCGCGCCCGACATCGCGCTTCCTGTCGTTCAAAACGGCGATCCCGGCGCCCGAATGCGCTTGTCCGATCTCAAAGGCCATGCCGTCGTATTGGATTTCTGGGCCACCTGGTGCGGCCCCTGCACAATTCAAGCGCCTATTTTAGACCGAATTGCCCGCCGTCACCAAAAGCGTGGCCTCGTGGTGCTTGGCATCAATGTCGACGAACCCGCCGAAGTCGCAAGCGGCTATGCCATCAAAAAAGGATTATCCTATCCTATCGTATTGGACGACACCCACGAGGCTTCAAAACTCTATAATGTAAGCCAATTGCCCAGCCTGATCGTCGTCAACAAAGAAGGCCAAGTCGCCGCCGTCCTCTCGGGCATTGTCGACGAAGCCGCGCTCGACGAAGTGCTGGCCGGCGCGCTCTAAACCGATTTAACCCTGCGTGGGCATCGAACAGCCGTCCACCACATCCAAATCGATCACATAACCGGCCAATACATCGTTGCAGGTCTTCCCCTTAAATACTATTGAATTGGTATTGGCATCAATAAACCAGCCATCCGGCCCATCCGCAGGAATCTCCACCGGATTGTTATTAAAAAACACATGAATATCGCTGGTCATCGGCGCCTTTGAAAGCCCATACGCACAGCTTCCAAGCTTCTTCACCACTTTATTCATCGCCTCATACAGCTCGACCTGACTATTGGCCTGCGAATAAGGCGCCGTCCCCGCCGCCTCCGCTATCTTTTGAAGCTCGGTCACATTCACATCCCCACCCAATCCAATCGCATAGACCCGCACCGGCACCGCCTGCGCCGCAAGCCCGGCAGCCGCCGCCACAGGACCTCCCATGCAATTGTCTTCCCCATCGGTCACCATCAGCACCGCATTATCGCGGCCCGGCGCCGATAGCGGCGCATAACCAATAAATTGCTTTAATGTCGCGCCAATCGACGTTTCGGGATTGTTGCTCAAACACGCAAAGGCCGCATCCATCGAAGCTTCGATATCGGCAATGGATGAACCAATCGGATTTAATATGGCGCCCGGCGAACAGCCTCCCGCCAAACACGCCGAAAACAAAGTCGCCCCGAAATGGACCTGCCCCTCGTAATCAGCAAGCAGCTTCTTCGCCGCCAGCGTCTCGGCCTCAAGCCGCGTCGTATCCGAATTGGGCAATGTATTCGCCGTCGAACCCGTACGGTCGAACATAATCATCAAATTGGGGCTCAATTTCGTTGTTTTTATCTCCGAACCCCAGCAAGGCCCGCCCGACACACATTCATACACTTGGGTATCGCAGATCCCGCCGCCCTGACAATCCGCGTCCCCGTGGCAACTGCCTTCATTGATACACTTGCCTGAAACGCTACAAAACATGCCTGCCGGACAATCCGCGACGCAGCCCGGCCCATTCACACATTTACCTGTATCGGCGATACACGACTGCCCATCTGGGCATGAGCACACCGCGCACACCTTCTCCAAACACACAAAGCGGCCGGGACAATCCACGGCCGCCTTGCATGGAATCTGATTGGAAAGCTGTTCGCTTCCTGGATTAGCGATTGCGCAGGCGGCCCCCAGCGCGCCGGACATTCCCAGCAAGAGAAGTCCGGCGCCTAATTGAAAGAGAACGCGATGAGACAGATAAAAGATCGCACCGCCGCGCATAAAGCCATATTAATCCAGGAACTCAACGCCTGTCGCTTCAATCTCGACCTTGGCGACCTTTCCTGTTTCTTTTGCGGCATTTTCCCTGCAATTGTCGCCTTTGGCCTCTTCGCCGCACATAGCCTCGCCGGCGCCCGCGGCGATCACCTTGCCTTGAACCCGCGCCCTGTGGCCATTGGCCTCGCGCGGAATAAAAAAGCTATGACCGGCCATCTTGATATGAGCCTGGCCGCTGTCATCGGCGATTTCCATCCAGCAACCCATGGATTTACAGACGGCGACGACTTTGCCTTCGGTGCTCACGGTTTGATTGGTAAATTTAGCCGGCTCGGCGAGGACGGAAGCGAGGGCTGTTTTATTGGTGTCGGTGATAGCGGCGCCGAATTGCTTTTTATCGAGGGGTTTAAGCGCATCGGCGCTCACCGATTTGGGTGAAGCGGTATCATCCGTCGGCTTGGTCGCGGTGGGCGAAGCTTCTTGTTTCTGTGCGCAGGCACACAGCGACAAGGCAAGCAGGGCGGAGGAAACGATAGAAATGAATTGAGATTTGGACTTGATATTGAGGTTCAATCGCATAACGGGGCAGAGTGTGCCCTAGGTTTTGGGCGAAGGCCAATAAAAAATGGGGTGGCGAAAAGGTTTTCTTACCAGGGGACTTGCCCTTTAATAAGCGCATGTGCCACAGTGGCCGCGCATCCATGCATCAGCTTGTAAAAAGCGCGCCCATCGAAATAGAACCCGCAGCCACGCTCCGCGACATCACCCGCAATTGTGATGAAGACACACCTCTTCAAAGCAACGATCCGAGGTGGCAGGATTTTAGGGACGCGCGCGGCGATGAAGCGATGACCGAGCTTGAAAAGTCCCTTCTTTGGCGAAGGCCCAATCAATATGTGCATGCCGCGCTCATCAGCCACCGGGGAGCCGGCAAATCCACCGAGATCTTTAGGCTGCTGGATCGAATTCAACAGGATTATTTTCCTGTCTATCTCGCGGCCACTGTCGAGATGGATCCTTTTAAGATTGAGGCCGAAGATCTGCTTCTGAACATGGCCATCTCCATTATTAAGGCGATGGAGGAAAACCAAACCCCTCTTCCCCAGGACTTGCTCGATAGAATTTACAAATGGTTTGAGCAGGTGATCAAAACCACCAAATGGGGTCAGAGCTATAGTATTGAGGCGGCCGCGGGCCTTGAAATGAATGTCAATATCCCTCTGCTCGCGAAAATCTTTGGATCGGTGAAAGCGCTGTTTAAACACGACAGCGATCACCGCACCGAAGTCAAGCAAGTGCTAAAAAAGTTTCCCGGTACATTGCTTGAAAGCGTGAACGAGCTTCTGGACGCGGCCAATCAACAACTCCAATCTAAATCCCTGCTCATCATCATCGATAATCTCGATCGCTACAATCCCGATGTGATCGATCAGCTTTTGGTGGCAGGGGCCGATCGCATTCAATCCCTGCGCGCCAATCTGTTACTAACGCCGCCGATCAGCCTAATGTTTAGGCCCAAATCCGCTCAGCTCGATAGCATTTACACTTGCCATTTGCTCTATACCGTGCGGCTTCGGAAGCCGGAGCAAGGGTATAGGGAGTTTGATGGGCCTGGACGAGATTTGATGGAGAAGGCTCTGGCGCTGCGCATTCGCCTCGATGCGATGATCAAAGGAAAAGAAACGAGGGATCGGTTAATTGCGGCGAGCGGAGGAGCGATCCGCGAGCTCTTGGATTTGGTCTCTCAATCGGCCTTTGCGGCGGCGGGCGATGAAATCCGGCTATCGGATGTGGAGCGCGCCATTGGAAAGCGCAAGCAGCGGATGCGGGATTTAATCAATGCCAATGGCTGGATAAACGAGCTGGTTCGCTTATCGAGGGAGAAGCAGATATCGAGCGATCAAAAGTGCATGGATATTTTGTTTCACCGGCTGGCCTTTAAATATAACGGCGAAGGCTGGTACGATATACATCCCCTTGTCGCGGAGATTCCTGAATTTGAGCGAGCCGTCAGAGAAAGCGAAAGCGCCTTATCTTCTGCCTGAAGACGCGCTGGCCTACGAGCGATTTTTGGATTGGTCGCTTGGGGGCGGTTTTAAGTTGGCGCTGATTGAGCGAAGGCATCCTGAAGAGCGCAAGGCGCTTGTGGCGTGGACGCTTGAGCGGGTGCCTGGGGCAAAGGTTGCGCATTTGGAGGAAGGGGATTGGATGCGGGGGCAGATCGAGGCGGCGTGTGGGGGAGAGAAGGCTGGGGAGGTGCCGCTGTTGATTGTGACGGGGTTGGAGGATGCGGCGGAGCGGGAGAGAGCATGCGCGCAGCTCAACGTGGAGCGGGATGAGCTGGCCCGGGATTTTGGGATTCCATGGGTATTGATCACGCATCCGGCGGCGGTGCTGGAGTTGCAACAGAGGGCGCCGGATTTTTGTGATTTTGTGGGGTTGTGGCTGGGGGATAGCGGGGGATTGGAGAGGATTGAAGTGCCTCGGCTGGCCCTGGAGTGGAAGCCCTTGGGCGATCATTTGCCGGCCGCACAAAAAGCGGTGCTCGCACAGTGGGCGCCCGATGAGCTGCTTATCCAAGCCATGAACGCCTTTACGAATGGCCAGATGGATATCGCCGAGGATCGATTGGAGACATTTAAGCTTCGGCATCCCGGGGCGAAAGAAAGCCATCCTCTATGGATCGAACTGGAAGGGGATTTGCGAGCCGAGATGCTTTACAGGCTGGCCATTTTGGAAGCCAAGCACCCCCAAGCGCTTCGGTTCGCCCAAGAAGCTCTTCTTCTTGCCGAGGAATTCAAGCTCAATGACTTGGCGGCTTTATGTCTTGTTATGCTGGGCATGCGCGAAATGGTCCAAGGAGAATTTCAATCCGCGGAGCGGCATCTAAACGACGCGCTCTCCCGATTGGCACCCGGCTCTCCAGAAAGAGAACATGCCGAACGCCTGCTCCATACTGTCCAAGGCCGCTCCAAGCCCGGCTAAAACCTTGCTGCTTTTTTCCTATTGACACCCGCCCCATCCTCGATTAATGCGCCCAATCCACACCTCAAAACCTCCTTAAATTCCTCTTCCCCGCCCCTCACAACCATGGTACACCACCTTCACCATGGCAGATAGCTACATCGACAATACCGAAGTCATCATCTACACCGATTACTCCACCGCCCGCATCCTCAACAAACTCGTGGGCGCCGTCCCGGAGCTCGACTCCGCCCTCGTCTTTATCACCAATACTCTCAATGCCCATAAAGACGCCGTCTCCGCCGCTAAATATCAAAGCCAACAGTCAACCGCTTCCCACTTCGTCGGCGCTTCCCTTCGCAAAGAAGCCCTCTCCGATGGTATGAATGCGCTCCGCCGCTTTCGCGCCCACCTCAAATCCCATGCTCCCAATACCATCGACCTTCGCCAGTTCTTTCCCCCAACAGGTACACTCGAAAGCGTCAACCGAAAACCGTCCTCCGTCGCCGCCGCCCTCAACCGTATTCATGGCCTGCTCTCAGACCCAGCCTGCACCGTCGAACATGCAGACACCTGGAAAACCCGCATCCAAGCCGCATACAGCGCCCTTGCCGGGCCTATAGCCCAGGCCCAAGGCGCGCTCGATGATAAAGGCGATACCACCCCCGAATTGGAACAGGCCCGGGTCCAATGGAACAAGACCTATCTCAATGCCAAGCGCTTGGTGGAGGTCGTGCTTAGGCAGGCGGGCAAGCCCATTGAATTGGAGCGTTATTTTTATGATCTCCGGGTGCCTTCAGGGGCCAAGGTCGTGGCGCCGCCCGTGGATGAGCCCGATGATGCTCCTCTCGCCGAAACGGGAGAGGCCAAGGATAAGCCTGTTCCGTAGGCGTTTGCCGCCCTCTCGCTTGCCGCCATCGTCTCCTCCTCAGCCCACCCGCCCTTCCCGGAAGCCAATCTTGCTCACTCCCCTGCTCACATGCCTCTCTCGAATATCTATACATGCCTCTCCCCAGCCTAGAGATCCCTCTCGGCCTTCGCTAAACTCAACTCCGCCCAGGAGCCCGGATTGGCCGAAGCCAGGCAGGCCAACTCGGCCGGGGAGTTTGGATTTTCTGAGGCCGCAAGCCTCGCCTCAGTGGGGGAGCTCGTCCTTGCGATTGCCGTGGAAGGCTAAAGGGCCCGGCACCTCTCTCTATCCCCTCCAAAAAAACAAAACCAAAACCCAAATCCCGGCTATAAACGCCTTATCCCTTTGAACCCCCGCGCCCTCTCTCTTACCGCCGCCCTTCTCTTCTTTAGCGCCTTCACCTTCAGCGCCGCCGCCGATTCACCCAAACGTCCCCCTCCCCTCCCCGAACAACCCACAGCCTCCACGCCCTGGCAACATCATGCCGATGTCGGCGCCTCCTTCGCCTTTATCTCCCGCTTCGCCTCCCATACCCTCGATGGCTCGCCCAGCCCCACCCGCTTCGAACCCGCCCCAGGTGTCGCCGTCCATATCGATTGGCGCCTCTTTAGCGATTACCTGCGCTTCAATGCCTACCTCCATAGCGCCCGCCATAACCTCGACCTGCCCCCAGGCGCCCTCGGCCTGACAGGCGCCCATATCACCGAACCCCAAGACTTCGCCTCGTATTCGTTCGGCGCCCGTCTCTGCCCAACCCTTCCCCTCACCGCCTATATCAGCCCTTTTGTCTGCGGCGGTATTGGCTGGGGCCGCCTCGAGTTCGGCCGTATGAGCGTCCAGCCCGCCAATAACGCCCCGCTTGTCGCCGTCCGCGAACGTAGCGCCAGTTTCGGCGAAATTCCCATCGGATTGGGTACCCATATCACCCTCATCCCCCGCTGGCTCGCCCTCCGCCTCGAAATCTCGGCCGCTTTCCCCTTTGGCCAAGAAGGCACGGCCACCCACGATACGCAGATTATCGATGGTTCAGGCCAAATCCTGCATATCCCCGCCCTCCCCCTGCTCGACGCTTCCTTTACGCAGACAATTGGTCTATCGCTCTTGCTCTAAATCCGATCCATGAGCATCCGCGCCGCTCTCCCATGGCTTCAGGCACTGCGCCCTACCTTCGCGCTGATGTCGGTGTGCCTCGGCTGTTCGCCCAGCCCCGAGCCGAAGTGGCTGGCACCCTCGCCCGGAGAAGTGGCTGGCACCCTCCCCGGGAAGTGGTTGGCACCTGCTCCGGCACCTGCTCCGCAACAAGAGCAGAAGTGGCTGGCACCCTCGCCTGGAGAAGTGGCTGGAGAAGTGGCTGGAGAAGTGGCTGGCACCCTCCCCACCCTCCCCGGGAAGTGGCTGGCACCCTTCTCCGATACCCTCATCGCCACTCAAACGGCTTCCCCCGCCGACCCCCAAAGCTGCAAGGCCGACAACGATTGCGGCTTTGATCCCGAAACAAAACAATGCGGCCCCCACCCCAGCTTTAATCATCAGCCTCCCCTCAAAGACCAAGGCATCATCTGTTATTGCGAACAGAAGCGCTGCGCCCAGCTCGGCATCCAACCCATCCCCTGCGAAGGCGATTTCGATTGCGGAATCCTCTTAGAACCCCGCCCTCATCCCGTCTTCTTTAAATCCAGCGCCCCAAACGCCCTGCACCACACCGCCTGCAGCGAAGGCATCCGCTACACCGCCACCTGCGAACGAACCAATATCTGCACCTTAAACCGAATCCCCTGCCCCAAAGGAAATCGCCCTTGAGCGCACCCAGCCGGCCCCGCATCCTCGCCGTCGCCGGCAATATGGGCGCCGGTAAATCAAGCCTCGTCGAATGGCTGCGCCAGCAATTTGGAATGATTCCTTTCTTCGAGCCCAACGAAGAAAACCCTTATCTGGCCGACTTCTACGGCGATATGAAACGCTGGGCGATGAACTCTCAGCTCTTTTTTCTCGTCCGGCGCTTTCAAATTCACAGAAATATCCTGCGCCTCGCCTCGGAAGATCCGCGCCCCATCGTTCAAGACCGAACCATCTATGAAGACGCCGAAATCTTCGCGGCTCATTTGCATCGCCTGGGCTACCTCGACGATAGAGACTGGAAAACGTACCAAAGCCTGTACGCGGCCCTTCGCGATGAAATCCGCCCGCCCGATTTAATGATTTATCTGCGCTGCCCGCTTAAAACGCTGTCCCGCCGCATAAAAAACCGGGGCCGCGGCTTTGAACGCGGCGTGCCCCGGGCCTATTTAAAGTCGCTCGAACACTTATATGAAGAGTGGTATGCGCGCTACAACCTATCGCCGAGCATTGTCATCGAAACCGATCGGCTGGACTATATTGAACGCCTCTTCGATCGTCTCGAAGTCGTCCAGGCCATTAAAAAACACTTGGAATAAAGCCTAGGCGGCTTTAGCCACGGGCATCCCGGCCTTCTCCAGCCACCAGATTAAACCCACGATCAAATTGCGCCGATCGCCAAAAAAAGCGGGATCGTTCTTTTCAAATAAATAATGCCCCGCAAATTGAAATCCCCAGCCCACCGTAAACATCCCCACCGCCAAAGGCAGCCCGACGACGGTGGCTCCGACGGGAAAACTCCCCGCAATCAGCGGAATGCCCACTTTGTGGCACGCCTGATTGCGGGGATCTTGATGCGCCTCTTGATAATCCAATAACAACCGGCTCCATTCCTCATTCAATCGAATCATTGTATTGCTCCGCTCCTTTCAGCTTAAATCAGCTTAAATCAGCTTAAAGCCAGCATCCTTTCAATGGGAATCCGGGCCCGCCGAATTAAATCCTCGCTCATTTCAATGCGCGGCTGTAAATCCCGAAGCGCCAAATACACCTTCTCGAGCGTGTTCAGCTTCATAAATGGACAGGTATTGCAAGCGCAATTCTCCTCGGGCGGCGCCTCGATAAATTCCTTGTCCGGCGACGCCTTGCGCATTTGATGAATAATCCCAGGCTCCGTCGCCACAATGTATTTCTTTGCGCTATCCGATATCGTGTATTTGAGTAATGCGGTCGTCGATCCAATATAAGCGGCGTGCCTGAGCACATGCTCCTCGCACTCGGGATGCGCGATTAACTTCGCATCGGGATTGCGCTCCATCAGCCCAACGATCTTCCGCTCACTAAAGGTCTCGTGAACAATACAGCTCCCCTGCCACAGCCGCATCGATCGCCCTGTCTTCTCCTGCAGCCAGCGACCTAGATTCTTGTCGGGCGCAAACAAAATCTCTTTCCCTTCAGGTACCGCCCTCACAATCTTCTCGGCATTCGATGACGTGCAAATGTAATCGGAGAGCGCTTTTACATCGGCCGAACAATTGATGTAGGTAATCGATACGGCATCCGGATATTTCTCGCGCCACGCCTTAAATCGATCGCCCGGACAGCCATCGGCCAGCGAACATCCAGCCGCCATATCCGGCACCACCACAATCTTGTCCGGATTTAAAATCTTCGCCGTCTCCGCCATAAAATGAACACCCGCAAACAAAATCACATCTGCGTTGGTGCTCTTCGCGGCCTGCGCAAGCTGAAGCGAATCCCCTAGGAAATCCGCCAGATCTTGAATCTCACCCTCCTGATAATAATGCGCCAGAAGCACCGCGTTCCGCTCCCGCTTGAGCCTTCGGATCTCATCTTCCAGGTCAAGCCGCGGATCGATCGGCGCGGATGAATTTGAACGTTCCTTGGTATCTGCGTTGAGAGTCTCCATAGCCTTCGCTAATGTAGGGGAGCAAAAGCCATGGCGGAAGAACCCAAAGACAAACCACCGACATCCAAGCTGGGCAGACTCGCGCGCCTAGCCAGCTTGGCTCCGCGGACCATCCCGTTCGCGGTCGAAGGCGCCAAAAAATTCCTAGGCGGAAAGCGCACGGCCGAAGAAGAAGAACAAGTCCGCGCCCGCATGAACGACGAGGTGAAAAAGACCGCGGAAGCCATGCTCAAGACTTTGGGCGAAATGAAAGGGCTGCCGCTTAAAATTGGCCAAATGGCCAGTTATATCGATGGAATCGTGCCTCCGGGCTATGAAGAGCGCTTTCAGGCCACACTGAAAAAGCTGCAGGACAAGGCGCCTCCGCTGTCGCCCGAGGCGGCGGAGACGATGATTCGATCGGAACTGGGGGGCGCGCCCGCAGAAGTCTTTGAATCGTTTGAGCGCGAACCTTTTGCGGCGGCCAGCATTGGCCAAGTGCACCGCGCGGTTACCAAAGGCGGAGACAAAGTAGCCGTCAAGGTGCAATACCCTGGAATTGATAAGGCCATCGAAAATGATTTAAAAAGCGTTTCATTGCTTGAAACAATGATTGCGCCCATTGCAAAGAAGCTGCACACGCGCCAGACGCTTGACGAATTAAAAACCGTATTTATGAGCGAGCTCGATTATGGGCGCGAAGCCGAAATGGCCGATGTATTCCGGGCGATTAACGCCGACGATCCAGAAGTGGTGATTCCCCGGGTTCACCATTCGCTCTCTTCGCGCCGCGTCATTACGACTGAATTCATGCATGGCCAGAGCTATAGCGAATTCTGCGAAACGGCCGATCAAGATTCCAGAAACCGCGCCGGCGAAACGATTTGGCGTTTTATGTTCCGGTCGATGCTGCGCTACGGCATGCTCTACGCCGATCCCCACCCTGGCAATTACCGGTTTTTGGGCGGAGGCCGTGTTGCCTTCCTCGATTTTGGCTGTGTCAAACAGCTCCCGCCCGATTTGATCGCCGGCATGAAACGCTATATGGCCGCCGCGATGGATGGAGATTGGATCGAATTCGACAGAGCCTGCATTGAAGTGCTCGGTTACAATCCCAACGATGAAAGCTGGGATTTATACCGGAGCTATACGATGGAATTGATGATGCCGCTCTGCACCCACGACGTATGGCATTGCTCGCACGAAAAAGCCCGGGAAACCGTGGCCTATTTAAGCCGCGGCATTAAAACGCTGGTGCACAAGGACGGGGAAAAAACCATTCACATTCCTTATGTGCCCAAAATGCCCCAAGATTTTACCTTCGTAAACCGGCTTCAATGGGGCCTCGCGTCGGTGATGGCCGGCTTAAAAACCCAAGCCAAATTCCGCTATATCGCCGAGCCGTGGATCCGCGACGGCGTTTATTCAATTCCTCAGTCCTGAAGCCCGCTCGGCCATTTTTACCAGCGTCTCGGCCCGGGAAAACGGCAACATCAATTCCGCTATCGCCTTCGCCGTGAGTCTGCGGCTCTTCGCCTGGCAATCCGATAGTTTTAAATATAAATTCGCCTTCTCCACCAGCAGTTCTTCGTCGCCGCCCGATTGAAGATGCAATTCAATACAATTTTTTAATCGTTCAATCAAATTCGCCGCCAAGAGATCCGCATTCCAATGCTCGACCAAGGTGCGCGTCGCCTTTCGCCTTAATATCTCGGGCTTTTGCTCGATCAGCGCCAGCACCTCGGGCATCACCGCATCCCCAAACAAAAGCAGCGCCCCGGCGGTCTCTTCAATGGCATAACCATCCAAATACACGGAAAGCAGCGCCGGCACGCTGCGCATATCGCCAAGCTGCCCCAGCGCTTGAATCGACACCCGCACTTCCTCGGGGTTTTCGTTGTCGTTCCGCCCCGTCAACAGCGAAACAAAGGACTCGACCATATCGGTATCGCCCAGCTTCGCCAGCGCATAGGCCGCCTCCTCCCTCACATCCGGCGTCGCATCCCCCGCATACGCCCGCCGCAGCGCATAGAGCGCGCCCCGGTGCCCCAATTCCACAAGCTTCTGCACAGCCTCGGCCCGGCTCTTTTTCTGCGATCCCGAAAGCATCAGGCGCACGAGCTCCGAAAGCTGATGATCGCGCTCCCTGCGCCTCTTCCGGACGGCATCGCCCCGGCCGCGCTTTAAATCCAGCACATCCAGCGCATCCTGCGCCATCGAACGAATGGCCACATCGTCCTCCGACAAGGCCACCGATTGGAGCGCCGCTTCCGCACCCGTATCGTCCGAAGCCGCGAGCACCCGCACCGCCGTCATTTTCGCGACCCGCCCGCTCCGCTCCGACAAGACGCGCCTCGCCGAGAGCACCGCCTCGGCGCCCTTTTTCGCGAAGGCCAGGGCCGCATACACACCCGCGCTTCCATCGCCCCAAATCGCATACAATTCTAAGGGATTGGAGGGCGAAGGAGCGGCCTCGTAGAAGCGCGCCAAATGCACGGCCGCCTCATAACGATTGATTTGCCCTTGATCGAGCCGTTTTTTAAGCTCGGCCGGAGGCAGTGTCTTTTCGGGCCTCCACACATAGACACTTTCAAAGGTGGGCACCGAACACAGCGCGGCCTTATCAACCCGCGTCGCCCCGGCAAACGAAGCCACATAGAGCCCCAGCGCCTGATGCAATTTGACACAATCCTTTAGGCGTTCATAAGGATCTTCATGTATTCCAATACGATCGGCAATGCCCGAAAGCCCCTCATGGGCTTTCACATCGCGCAGCCTTTCCGCGACGGAAGCGGCGGCCATCGAACCCAAGCCCGAAAGCCCTGCCACCAAGCCTTCGGAGAGCTCTTCGCGCAGTTCGGAAAACACGATGGCCAATTCATCGACGCCTGCCTTTCGCGCCACTTCCGTCCACAAAGTCTTTTCGCGCGAGCCCCCAAGCGGCCGAATATCCCTGCGGATGCGGCGCTCCTGCGCGGAATCGCACAAAGTCCACAGTTCCGGCCCGAAGGCGCCCATCACCACGGCGGCCAAAGGCTTTAGAATAGGCAGCGCGGCATCGATCCCCACATCGCCCAGAAGCGCGCAGAGCTTGCAATCCCGAAGCGCATTGGCCAAGCGCTCCTCGGTGCGCGGATCGTCCGGCAAATGAAGGGCATGCCCAAAATTATCGACGGCTTCCATTCTCGAACCGCGGGCAAAGAGCGTGTCGACTCTCAGCGCAATGGGCATAAAATCGGGAGCAAAGCGGTCTTTTCGATATTCTTTTAATCGATCGATGGCCGAACCCACATCGGGCAGCGCGCACTCCAAAAGACTCCAAATGGTATCGGCATCGAGCGGTGATTCCTGTTCAATGCTTTCGATGGCAATACGATCGGGTGGAAATCCGGGATAGACTTTGGCGCGGACGCCGGAGAGTTTTGAAGCGGCGCGGCTTTTTAGAGGCTCGGTCTGCCGCTGTTTATCGATGGGAATCTGCTGCCGCTCGCAATAAGCCTTGCCCGAATTTAAATCGATAAAACGGCTTTCGCGCACCAAAAATCCATCGCTGGTTTCCCGCGCGGTATAGGCAATCTCGACCAGCGTTAGGCCCTCGACCGAACCCAATTCGCTAGTCTTCCATTGCTTGCCCACCAATTCTTCTTCATATTTTTTTTCAAGCGGCGTCTTTTCCTGAAGCGTTTTTTCTAAAAAGCGCGCCGTCATCAGCATGCCAATCAATAAATCGGCGTAATGAGGCGCATCGAGCAGCGCCTTTCCCTGGCAAAATCCGCTCAGCATGCTGCCCAATTCGATGCATTGGGACGATAATCGCCTCAATCGATTTTCGCGAAGGCTTTCTCCGAGCTTTAGAATTTGATCGGCCCGGTCTTGGGCCACCGCCGCGACACCCGCCGCCGAAAGCTCGGTGGCCAAGGTGATGACCTGCTCGATACCAAGTTTCATCAATTCGTTTGCGGTGGTTTTGCCTTCCTTGACTTTTACGCTGCCCGGGGAGGGCGCGCTGTCGCTCACCACAAACGAATCGGGATGCTGGGCCCAGGCAATTAAAAGCGCCGCGCCGTGTTTACAAATCGGCCTCGATTTCGCGGCTTCGCAGGTGCAATTGGCCTTAATCGAGCGGGGGATATCCGTAAATACCAACGATACTTTGTACAATTCGCCTGTAGAGCCCGATACCTCGCCAAATAATTTATTTTGAAATCGGGCGGGCCTTAAAATGCCCTTTTTATTAAAAATATCGCTGCCCTTGCGGAGCTCGGCCAAATCGGACAAATAGGCCCTCACTTCGCCTGGCCCGACGGCAAATACGGCGGGAGAGGCGGCCGTCATCCCCCGTGCTCCTTGGCCCTGTGAGCGGCCAGCGCATCCATCACCAGCGAGCTTGGATCTTGGCGTTTTAAAATGCGCTCCACGACTTCCACCAGCAATTTAGGCGTGCAGCCAAAGCAGGGAATGCCCAGGGCCGAAAGCTCCCGCGCGAGTTCGTGATTGTAGCTGGGGGTTCCGCCGTCCGAAAGAGCCAGCAAACACAGCACTTTGACGCGGCTGTCCACAAGCTGGCGCATGCGCCTCAATAATTCGTCGCGATGTCCGCCTTCAAATAAATCGGTCACCAAAATAAATAAGGTTTTCTCGGGATGTTCGATGAAATTGGCCTGGGCATAAGCGACGGCGCGCTGAATATCGGTGCCTCCTCCCAATTGGGCCGAAAAGAGCACGTCCACCGGATCGACCAGCAAATGGCTCATATCGACGACATCGGTATCGAAAAACAAAAGCCGGGTTTTTAATACATCGAGCGATGCAAAAATAGCCGCCATGATGGCGCTGTAGACCACGCTTTCGGCCATGGATGCCGATTGATCGACCAAAATAGCCACATCCCATTCATGCTTGCGGCGATGATTTGCCCAAAAATATAATTTATCGGGCACCAGTCTTTTTTGGCCCGCGTCCCAGCCTTTTAAATTCGATCGGATGGTTCGCTTATAGTCTAAATTGCGCAAGACCCGCAGCGGGCTTTGGCGATCGCGCCGAAGCGCTCCGAGTACGGCCGTGCGCACCGTCGATTCAAGCTTTTTCCGAAGTTCGTCGACGACTTCTCTCACAATTTGGCGCGCGGTTTCCCGGGCTTGATCGGGGATCAATCCTTGAGCGCTGATCAGCGTAGCGACCAATTCGATGTTTTTTTCTAAAAAGGGCAGCGTTTCGGGTTCGAAGAGCAATTGCATCAAGCCCCGGCGCTCGATTGCGTCTTTTTGAACGAGCGCGACGACATCGTGGCGGAAAAAGCCCCGCAGCGAGGCCAGCCATTTAGGAATATAAGGTTTAGAGCCTGAAAGATTGCCGCCCCGCTCTTCGTACACAAAAGAAAGCGCCGAATCGAGCTCGGCCAATTCCTCGCTATCCAATTCCAGCGCATGATCGGCCGCGGACAGCTCTTCCAATCCAAAACTCTGAGACACCCGCTCGGCGCCCGGGCCCAGGCACAATCTCCAACGAAGCAGCGCTTCCCGGTCTTCATCGGATAGGTCTTGGGGCGAATCGCTCATGGTGTACCTCTATTCGATGCAATGCCATTACAACAGATCGTCTAAATCTCCGATGGTTTTTTCAATTTCGGGATTCATGGCGATAAGCTTTTGTCTATCCCGCTCGGCCAGCACGGCGGAAACGGCGCGGGGAACCTCGGACAATCCGCGGATTTGAACGACGTTTTCCAATAAATAACGGCGCTCGGTGGGACCCAATATCGAAAATGCCCGCCTTAAAATGGGCAGCGCATCCTGAAAACGGGAAGCTTCAATGCCCATCATAAAGGCATCGAGGGCTTGAGCCACGGCCCGGCTTTTTACCAATACAAGTGCATTGACTTCAAAGAATCCTTCGAGAAAAGAAGCGGCGGCTTCGGGCTCGCTGATATTGGAGAGCCGCTGGCCCACAATCCTATAAATATCTTCGTCGCGGATGGCCTGGGCCAAATACAAAAGCCCGCAGGCCAATCCAGATACGGAAGGATTGATGACATAGCTTCTGACCAGCAGCGAGGCCGCCGAGAGCCATGCATTTTTATCGGCCAAAGGCTGGGAAAGCGCCACATCGTGCAGGGTGCGCAGGGCTTCTTTGGCTTTTTGAACGGCTTCGTCGTCGCCAAAACACGATTCAGGAACGCGCAGCATCGCGCGGTCAAAGGTCTTTTTAAGCAGCGGTGCAATGGCTTCATCGCCCAATTTGGAGGCGGCCCGGGAAGAACCAAAAGAAACCAATCCCGATAAGGCCCGGCATGCCCTGGATAATGAAGGTAAATCATCGTCGGTGGATGCAAAACGATCGCATTCGCGGAGGGCGGCGATCATGGTGCGGGGAACTTGGGTGACAACGGCCTCCAACAAGACATCGGCCGCTTCTCCCGTCGATGTGGCAAAGCTTAAACGCTCGTCCAAAATCCTCGCCGTTAGGGCTTCAAACGACTCGCCGAGCACAATTTTATCGACGAGCGCCATATCGGTCGCGGGTGTCCAGCGGGCTTCCCACACTTCCGTGACGCGGCCCAATGCAGCGTAGCCTCCCGCGGGCTGAGCTTTGGCGCTCCGGTTCGTGGAAAGCTGGGTTCCGACGAAACTGGCATAATGAATTTCAGCAATTCGAAGGCGATGCAAAAATACACTCGTGGATACTTCGACTTCATTGCTGAGCCTTAATTTAAATTGCTCGGGCGAATCCTTGGCGGGCAATTCTCTTTCCCGCACTTCGCGCCAAAACTCTTCCTGGAGCGAGTTTTTGCCCAGTCTGCGGCTGACTTTGCCGACGTTTTGGCCGATAACGCTCTTCCATAAAAATGAATCGACATGGGTTTCATCGCCGCGGCACATGGTGGCGACGGTGGCCTCGCGCAATTCATCCAGGCCGGGTTCGGGTTTGCCCCGAATTTCAGCGAGCATGACGGCCAATCGATAGGCTTCTATCGTGTCGGAGAGCGATGCCAGAAATCCGCGGCTGCGAAGGCTTTCGGTGAATTCAACCAAGACTTCCAGCGTGGCCCGCTTAAAATTACATCCGGCATCATGAGCGCGCTGATAGTATTGAGGCGCGCGATTTCCCGCTCCATAGCCCAATTGTTCGGCGAGGCGGGTATAGCTAAAGGGAATCAGGGTGGATGCGGTGGGAACAGGCTCGGGCAAGAGGCCGAGCAGGGTGAGATCGACGTCGAGAGCGGCAAAGGCTGCGGCGTGCGCGGCACCGACGACGACGGCAATGTCTTCAGGTTTTGTTCCATTTTCGATCGCATTGAATATGCATTGAGCCATATAGGCATCGCGGGCTTGATGCATGGCGCGATCGCCTTGCTTTCGCATTAAATCGGCATAGGCCAAGAGGGCTTTTCGAAAATCGGCGGGCTCATAATCGGGCGCTTCAAAGGAAGCCTCCCAAAATTCTTCAAAGGAGCGGTAGCCGAGTTTATAGGCGCAGGCGAGTTCGATGGAGAGCTCTGGATAATGCTGTTCCGCGCCGCTTTGGGCGGGCTCTGGAGTGGTGTCGGGAGGCTCGGCCATTTCAAAGGGAGGCGTTTCCGGCGGAGGTTCGGGCGCGGAGCCATTGCCAAAAGGAGCGATGGCTTGGCCGATGGGGACATCAATAAAATCGGATTGGGCATTGTGTTCGGCCGCCCAGGCGAGGGCGACATATTCGGGCGAATACGATGCAAATGGCCAAAGCGAGGAGGCCGGCGTTCCATCGGTGCGATAGCCTAAAATGGCAATGGGCGGCTGGGTCTCTTTATCGACGAGGATTTCGATCAGATGGGCAGCATCGCTCGGTCCTTCCACCATAATGCGTTTGGGCCGGATTTGATCGAGATAGGCGCGCAAAACGGCGCTGGAGCGCGGCGAGTGATGGCGCACCGGAAAGAGGTGAACGCGGCGGAGGACATCGATATTCATGAAGCCAATGCGGGCCTTGCTCGAATTAAAAAACTTAAACAAAAATCCTTGCTTTTACGGCCGAATAAAAATCCTTCCACAGGCCCGGCCTATTTTTGGCGACGGTCTCGCAATACTCGCGGATGGCTTTGACATCGTCGTTGCCTTCCTTGGCGAGCACGCCGGAAAGCGATCGGGCTAAATCTTCAGGCGTGACCTGATTGCTTCCAAAATGCTGGGCCAAAATGCCGCTGCTAAATAAAACGCTAATGGCTTCGGCGGTGGATAGGGGCGAGCCGGGCGGGCGGATTTTGGTTTTGCCGTCTTTGGTCATGCCCGAGCGAAGCTCTTGAAACATCGTGACCAATAGCCTGGCGAGTTCGGCGGGAGGTTCGATTCCCACTTGATATTCCGAGCGAAGGTCTTGTTCGCGGCCGGTGACGATATTGATTTCCTGTTCTAATTCGTCGATCACGGGCACCGCGACGAAATTAAATCGGCGTTTGAGCGCGGCGCTCATTTCATTGACGCCCCGGTCGCGGGTATTGGCGGTGGCGATTAAATTAAATCCCCGCTGGGCGCTGATGATTTCATTGAGTTCGGGCACGGCGATTTGTTTTTCGGAGAGAATCGAAATCAATGCGTCCTGAATTTCGGACGAAGCCCTTGTAATCTCTTCGAAGCGGGCGAATTTGCCTTCTTTCATTGCGCGAAAGAGGGGCGATGGAACGAGCGAGCGGGACGAGGGGCCTTCCGCCAAGAGCAAGGCGTAGTTCCAGCCGTATTTAATGTGTTCTTCGCTGGTGCCGGCCGTTCCTTGAACAATCAAGCCGCTGGTGGCCGATACGGCGGCGGCCAAATGTTCGGAGAGCCAGCTTTTGGCTGTTCCAGGCTCGCCGATTAACATCAGCGCGCGGTCGGAAGCGAGCGTCGCAATGGCGACTTGAACGAGCGCGCGATCGCCGATGTATTTGGGTGTAATTTGTACACCTCCGATCGGATGTTCGCTGCCCATAATATATAATTCGACGGCTTTGGGCGAAAGCAGCCAGCCGGGAGGCTTTGGGGCTGTATCCCAGGCTGTGAGGGCTTTTAGTTCGGACTGATATTTTTGCTCGGCAGGCTGTCGAATATCCGGCATGGCCCGCCTTTGATAATGCCAAGGGCGGCGGCGAATCCAATTTGAGGGGTAAGCGGCTTTGTATAGGCTTGGGCCGCGAATATGAAAATGCCTCGAATCTCCGGGCGCAGGCGTTGGTTTTGGTGTTGGCCGGCTGTTTTGTTGGCCCTTTTTTTTATGGAGGCGCCGGGATGTTCGGCGCCCGCGAAAGAGCCTGTGACCCAAAGCGCGCCGCAGATATCTGCGGATGCTCAGGCGAGTGCGCCTAAGCCTAGGAAAAAAGCCGTTTCGCGCTGTTCGCTGGATGAATTCAAGGCGCCCGCGGTGCTGCCCGCATTGGATGAGGCGAGTTCCGGGCCTTCGGAAAAAAATATACGCGCGTGGATTAGCGCGCTGGCTTCGCCGGAGTTCCGGGGACGCGGCGGAGGTTCGTCCGAGGCGCGGAGGGCGGCTTCGCTTTTGGCCCGGGCCTTGATGCAATTCGATTGGAGTGGCCCGCCAAGTGACCATGAGATGTGCAGGTCATTTGAAAGGGAAGGCGTAAAAGATCAGAATGTGGTGGCGCATTTTAATGGGGAATGCCCGAAGGCGCCGGGGGGCCGCTGCAAAACGATTGTGGTGGGAGCCCATTACGATGGCCAGGGTGTGGATAAGGCGGGACATACGTATCCGAGCGCGGACGACAATGCTTCGGGGATTTCGGCGCTGATGGAGCTGGCGCGGATTGTAGCGAAGCGGCGCGGGGAAATTCAGCGGGATTTGGTGTTTATTGCCTTTGGCGCGGAAGAGAAGGGGGTGCTGGGCGCCGAGGCTTTTGTCGAGACGCCGACGGTGGATTTTAAAAATGTTGTATTGATGATCAATCTGGATATGGTGGGCAGGCAGCTTTTGGAGGGAATGAGCGCCCGAAAATTCTTAGGAAAGGTGGACAATACCTTGGGATTTGCAGTTGCATCAAAATGGGGGACAATGCCAGAGAATTGGGTGCTGGATGCGGCGAGGAGCGCGGATGTCCGGGTGATCGGCGTTCCTGAAGAATTGATTACATCGTCGGGTTATTCGTCGGACAGCGTGCCTTTTAGCCGGCATGTGCCGACGGTATTTTTTTCAACGGGTATTCATGCGGATTATCATTCGCCGACGGATACGCCCGATAAAATTGATGCAAAACAGACGGCGCGGGCGGTGAATATGGTGCTTTCGATGTTAAAGGAGCAGGCTTATCCATGAAGGCGGATGCTCATCCCGAGGCGCTTGTTTTGAGGGCGGCAATAGGGTTTGCCGAAGCGAAGCGGCTGATGGCGAAAATGATGGGGCCGCTATGTACGATTGCGGAAGAGGATTCCGTGCTGTTCATTTCGATGGGATTGGAGCATCCGCGTTTCAATCCTGTGGTGGTGGTGCTGCCTCCCCGGAATCCGGCGCGGGTGATCGAGCGGGCGAGGGATTTTTATGGGCGGCTGAAAAAGCCTTGGGAGCTCGAGGTGTTGGGTACTTGGGCGCCCGAGGTGATTGCGGAGGCTCGGCGGGCGGGGCTTGAGCTGGTGAGTGAGAATCCGGGGCTTGTGCTTTCGCCTTTGGGCGCGCTGGGCCATGGGCCGCCGGAGCTGGATGTGAGAAGAGTGAGGGATGCCGATACATTGCGTGAGTTTAACGATGTTATTTCATCCGGATTTGGAATCGATCGTTCAAAAACATCGGCGTTTGACGATGTGGAATCGCTTCGGGCCTTGGGTATTGAGCGGTACCTGGGATATGTGGGCAATACGGCCGTGGTGACGGGGATGCGGGTGTCGGCGATGCGTATGGCCGCGGTTTTTAATGTGGTGACGCTTCCTGAATACCGGCGAAGGGGCTACGGCGACTGGCTGACGCGGCTTTCGGCGCTCGAGGGCGCGGAGGAGGGCTGTGTTGCAAGCTGTTTGGAGTCCACGGTGGCCGGGTATTCGATGTATTTAAAATTGGGCTACGAGCATGTGTTTAACTTTTATTCGTTTCGCGAGCCGGAATCTTAATATGCGATTTCATTTTATTGTATTGGCTTTATTTTCGATTGGATTTTCGGCTTGTTCGGGTTCGTCGAATTCGGCATCTCCTGGGTCGGGCTCGGCATCGAGCGCGCCTGTGGTGGTGCTGAGCGCAAAGGCGAAGGAGGCCGAGACGGACGGCGAGACGCGTGAAGTCACGGAGAGGCCCGCTTCGGGAACGATTCATTTTGAAGGGAAGCTCGAGGCGCCGCTGGATTTAAATGTGCATGTGGGTATGGGCGGGTTCGAGCTTTTGACCAAGAGCGGCCCTATCGCTCCCTTGTGTTTGCGCCTTGGAAAAGCGGGGGATGTGACGATTCCTCTCAAGGCCGGTGGCAGTGGAGCCTACGATTTTGATGGGCTGCGGGAATGCGCGCGGAGGCTGAAGAGGGCGCGGGCCGAGTTTGAAGACGAACCGACCGTGGTGATCAGCGCCGATAAAGATACGCAATACAGTCTTATCGTCCGGGTGATCGACGCCGTGCGGGGAACGGAGACGGACCCTCTATTTCAAGAGGTATCGTTTAGACCTCCAAAGTAGATGTGAGAAAGGCCGCGATGGCGTAGGCTGAAACGCTGTCGTTTTGCGTCTGTTTTATGTGTGTTTTGGTCTTTGGGTTATGAGCGTTGCGCCGGCGGATAAAGAACTGTTTGAGAAGAGGGTCGGCACGACGCTGCGCAATAAGTGGACGCTGGAGCGGTTGTTGGGCGCGGGCGGGATGGCCGCTGTGTATGTGGCGGCACATAAAATCGGGCGGCGCGAGGCGATTAAAATTCTGCATCCAGATGCGGCGCGCTCCGATGAAATGCGGGCGCGTTTTGAGCAGGAGGCGCTGGCCGCCAATAAGCTCGGGCATCCTGGGGTGGTCGAGATCCGCGATGTCGATACGACGGAGGATGGGTCGCCTTTTTTGGTGATGGAGCTCTTGGAGGGGGAGCCCTTGTCGGAGCGGGCGAAGAGGCTCGGTCATCTCGAGCTTCAAGAGCTTTTTCGTTACATGGATGAGCTTCTGGATGTGCTCGCGGCGGCGCATGCGCAGGGCATCGTTCACCGGGATATCAAGCCGGATAATATATTTATTTGCAGCGATGGCCGGCTGAAGGTGCTGGATTTTGGCATCGCGCATATGCGCACGGCGTCGGCGGTTCCCAAGACGAGGATGGGGGTGATTTTGGGGACGACGACGTATATGCCGCCCGAGCAGGTGAAGGGGATGCGCGTGGATGGGCGGGCCGATTTGTTTGCGGTTGGGGCGACGATGTTCCGGCTGATTTCCAAGCGGCGAATTCATGATGCGGCGACGGAGACGGAGCTGACGCTGGTGATGGCGACGACGCCCGCGCCGGCTTTGGAGAGTGTGGTGCCCGGTGCGCCGAAGGATGTGTGTTTGGTGGTCGATCGGGCGCTGGCGTTCGATATGAGGCGGCGATATCCAGATGCGCAGACGATGCAGAATGATGTGAGGGCGCTGCGTGAAGGAAGGCGGCCTCCTTTTGCGCTTGCCCGGTGGGAAGCGGGCGATCGGCCAGGCGATCCAATGCCGCCCGAGGCCGAGAAATCGAATGAATCAAATCAAGCGGATATCTTAAAATCTCTTTCGGATTTGGGTGGGGAGATTCAATCCAATGATGGTGGACCGTCGACGCTGGGGCCGTCGGAGCGGACTTCGGTGGCCGGGCCGAAGCGCCGGAACAATGTGGCGACAACGGTGAAGATGGATAACCCATCCGATGATATTTTATCGAGGCCGCAGGGGGCGCTGCAGACGATTTCGGACACGGCGCCTGATTCGGATACACCTTCAAGCGATCAGGGGCTGAACCGGCCGGGGCTGATCATGTTGATGATTGGCGCTTCGATTTTGATCGCGGTGGGTGTGGCTGTGGGGCTTTGGTTATTTGTTCACTAGGGCGCCGGTGCCGATGCGGCGGCGTTCGGTGAAGGATTCGGCCGACATGGTGTAGCGGAGCAGTTCGTTGGTGACGGGGTGCTGGAGGAGTACGCGGGGATCTTCGGCGGAGCGGCCAATTTCGCGATCGTAGCGGCGCAGGTAGTCGATGGAGGCGATGAGATCGCCGGTGACGAGGTAGGCGATGCGGTATTCGCTGCGGCGAACGCCGATATTGAGGGCGCGGGGATCGTAGGCGGCTCCGGCGTTGGGCGCGATTTCTTCCAAGAGTTTGCGCTGGCGGCGGCCAATGGCTTTCTGGACGGGAACGAGGAAGCTTTGAAGCGCGTGTTCGCGGACGGTGCCTAAATCGCCTCCAAATGCAGGGGCTACGGAGCGGAGAGAGGCGAGCAAGAGGCCGTCGGCGGCGTCGACGTTGAGCTCGTCGATCCATGCAAAGCCCAGGGCGCAGCGTACAAGCAGGCGGGAGAGGCCAAAGATTTGTTCGGGTTCGGGAAGCTCGGCGAAGGCTGTGGAGCCTACGATGACCGCGGGATCGCCGGGATATGCGCGGGCCGCGCCTTTCCATGTGGGCGTTAAGTAGAGTTCGAAGCTTTCAAGTCCCAGCGCGCGGGCGATGCGATCGGCGAACATGCGCGTGGGGTGGGCATCGCGCGGGCCGAGCCGATCGCGGGAACCGATGCCGAGATTGCCGAGTTCAAAGCGCAGCACTTTGGCCACGATGGGCGAGATGGCGACGGCGACGTCGATCATCGGGCATTTGGCTTCGGGAACGAGCAGGCGCGCGAGTTCGGGGCCCATCAGGGAATTGGGCAGCGGTGCCTCGGGAGGAAGCCTTCGGGTGCGCAGCCATGACATGCGTTCGGGCATCAGTTCGCCCAAACAGCCCCGCGCTTCTTCAACGGACAAGCGCTCTTCGACGCGGCCTTCTTTGGCGAGGGCCGCATCCAAAGCGCCGAGCGCCGGGCCTAGATCGCCGACGCGCGCAATCGTTTCCGCATCGGTGGTGAGCACTTCGCGCAATACGGCGATGGCTTCGCTGTTGCGGTTGGCCGCTTCCAGCGCTCTTCCCAGGCCCGTTCGCACATCGGGCGGAGCGCCGGGCAATGTCGCCGCTTGCTGAAGGTGCACAACGCCGTCGCGGGGCCTTAACAGGACGGTGGCCTCGAGAAGGCCCATATTCATGAGCCAGCGCGGATCGACGGGAAGGCGGCGCGCATTGGCGATTTCCACGGTCTGCTGCATCGCTTTGACATAGCCGGCCGCGCCGTCATTGGTGTCGAGCCTGTAGAGGCGCGCGAATGCGGCGGCGGGGCGGGGATCGTTGGGCATCGTGGCCAAGGCATCGCAGAGGGCGCGCACCATGGACGCGGTATCGCCTTCTTTGCGGCAAGCCTCGGCGAGGCGCATGTCGGTATCGATGCGCGATGCCGGATCGGGCGATAGATCGACGAGGCGCGAGAGGGTTTGAATGACCAGTGCGCCCTGTCCTCTCGTGGTCGCGATTTGAACGAGCTTTTCCAGTGCTTTGCGGCTTTTTGGATCGATCGCGAGGATCGATTGAAGGCATTGTTCGGCGGCCTCGAGATTGTCGAGCGGGCCTTCGTATAAATCGGCCAGCATGAACTGCGCCGCGATGAGCTGTTCGGGTTCCCGCGAGGAGAAATGAATGACGCGGAGCAAGGTGTCGCGGGCCTCGGGCCAAATGCGCTGTGCAACGAGAAGGCGAGCCATGAGAAGCAGCGAAGGAATGTCGTCGGGCACAACCGACAAAACGCGGCGCATGGCGGCGATGCCGTGACCGGGCTCGGGAGAGGCGGCGAGAGCCTCTTTGTTGCGCAGTGTGGCTTGGCCGATTTCGGTTCCAATCAAGACGATTTGCGCGCGCACGCGGGCACGGCCCAGCGCATCGCTCAGCCTATCGATAAGCCGGCCGGGATCGTTCACCAGCAAGCGGGCGAGGTTTTGTACGGAGGGTGTGGAATCGGCGTCGAACTGCAGCGCTTGTTCGTACATCTCGAGCGCCCGCAACTGAGCATCGCGGTTTCCGTCTTCGCCCGTCAGCTCGGCGGCACGCACGAAATGGAGCGCTTTTTCCCGGGGATTATCCGATAGCTTCGCCAGGGCCACATTGGCGGCGATGGCGCTCGCCCTATCGCCGACGGCGCGGGACATGCGCTCCAATCCGCGCGCGGCCAGCACGCTGTCGGGCCATAGCGAAAGAGCTTCCCAGTAGGCATCGCGGGCCACGCGGAGCAGCGTCGGGTCTTCATGTATGCGCGCTTCGGCAAACATGGCTTCTTCAATTTGAAGCATGGCGCGGCCCACGGAATCCGAAGCGAGTTCGCGTCTCGCCCGGAGTGCGGCGACCAGTTTGTTGCGCACCGCGAGTACCGTCGGATGAAGGCCCATGCCTTCGACCAGGCGGCCGGCGATGCGCACGACTGCATCGAGCGCGCTTGTATCGGCCGGTGAATCGGCAACAAGCCTGTCCAGCGCCTCGAGCGCGGCACTGGCGCCGAGCTCGTCCTCCATCGAAACGATTTCCCACATCAGTCCTACGCGGGCGAGGCGCGACTGAACGACATCGGCGGAGGCGCGGAGCACCGCTGCGAGCTGGGTGTGCGCGGCGGAGAGGCGGTAGAGCTGTTCTAACAGGCGAAGCGCGGGAATATGGCCGGGCACCACGCTGACCAAACCAGCCAAAATCTCGATGGCTTGCTTGCGATCGCTTTCCGAGAGAACGGTTGCGAGCGCGATGCGAAGCGCATGATCGACCGAGGCGGGTGGTGTGCGTTCGAGCCAGCGGGTGTAGAGCGCGGCGAGTTCGGCATTGGCCGATCGCCGGACATAGATACGCTCCAGCGCCTCTAAAATGGCTGGATCGTGGCGTTCGGCGGGAAGGTGCGCATCGGCTTGGGTGAGCGTCGTGAGCGCGGCGTCGTCGTTGCCCAGCTTGATCTCTTGAATCTCGGCCGCTTCAAAGAGAAGGCGCGCGTAGTCATTGGCATCGGTGGCGTTCGCGGCGAGCCCCATCAGCGCTTCGACCAGCTTGGCGTAGTCTCCGATTTCCCTTAGCAAGCGGGCGATTTCGGCCCTGGGCAGAGGATGGGCGGCGCGGTGGCGGGCGGCTTGGCGATAGGCTTCAACGGCATCGCGGGGACGCTTGAGGCGCTGTTCATCCAGTACGGCGAGCTCTAGCCACAGCGGGAAGGGGTTGCCGGTTTTTTCTTCGCACGAGATCAGCCGGACGAGCGATTTGCGGGCTTCTTCATGGCGGCCCATGCGCTCATCGATGCGCTGCCGGGTCCGGAGCGCTTCGACATCGCTGGGATCGACCGAAAGCGCGCGATCGACGAGAAAAAGCGCCCTGTCGCGATCGCCCAAGCGGGTGGAAACCACATCGGCGGCCTGAAGCAGAAGCTTGCGCTGAAGTACGCGATCTTGGGTGAGATCGGCCTCGGCCTGAAGCGCCCGCGCAAGGCGATGCGAATCGTTGGCCCGGGCCGCATTTCGCTGAAGGGCCAAGATGGCGGTGCGCCTCGAGGGATCGATGGCCAAAATCTTTTCGATTTCGTCAATGGCGCGCACGGGCTGGTAGAGCTCGTCTTCCCAAATGGACACCAGCTTCTCGAGCAGCCCAATTCGCCTCGCGGGATCGGTCGTGGCTTGAGCGGCTTGGGTGTACAAATCGATGCGCGCCCGCACGCCCCGCGGATCGGAATCCGGATCGCGGGCCGCAGGCGATAAGAGCACGCTCAGCGTGTCAAATACTGTCGTGTTGCCAGGCTCGATCGCCCACGCCGAACGCAACAGCGCAATCGCTTCCTCGCGCCGGCGCAAATTCCTTTCAGCAATATCGGCCGCGCGCAATAGCGCAGCCACGCGAACTTGAGGCCCTCTCGTCGCCGAATCTGCCACGGCCGCCCAAGCCCGAAGCCTGTCTTCATGGCGGCCTAGACGCTGAAGCGCCCGATCCAGCTTTTCGCGTATGCCAGGCGCCTCGGGATCGATCTCCAGCGCGCGGGCCGCATGGGCCGCCGATCGATCGGCCTTGCCCAGCGCATCGTAGAGCTCGCTTAGCCGTATATGTTCGTGCACAACCGCATCCGTATCGACCAAGAGCGCAAGCCTTCGCTGCCTCATGTCCGCCGCCGCTTCGTGATCGCTCGTCAGCTCGAGCAGGCGAATCAGCTCCGACAAAATCCTCTGCGCCGTGTTGGTCGTTCCAGGGGCCCGGGTCTGCGCGTGCGACAGCCTTTTTATCGCGTCCTGGGTTTCGTCGAGCTTGTCTGCCAAAAGCCGCGCCGCCGTGTACAGAAGACGCGAGGCCCGGTCGTGATCGGCCTCTTGATCGGCCTCGATACCCAGCGAGTCCGCAAGCTCCAACAGCGCGTTGTGATGCACCAAATGCCGGGTCAGCGCATCGCGCACCGGGCCAGGCTGCGGCACATAGGAAACAGCTCTTTCCAAAGCCGATCGCGCAAGCGGTGTGTCGTTTAGCTTTCGATCGACCACCGTAGCCCGCTCAACAAGAATCCACGCTGATAGAAGCGCGTCTCCATCGCCGCGCTCGGCATTGCCCACATAGGCATCGGCAAGCCGTTCGAGATGAACCGCAAGCTCGGTAGCCACGGGCTTCGCCGAACCGCGCGCGTGCTCTTTGCGCAGCACCGTTTCCAGGCCGCGGAGCGACGCGGGATGCATCGGCACAAGCCTCAGCGCTTCAGCATAAGAAGCCTTGCTGTCCGCTGTCTTTCCAAGCAGATCGCAAATGCGCGCCCGCTCCGCCAGCAAATCGGCCCGGGGCACTTCTCCCTGCGCCACCAAAAGTTCGTCGTCGATAATCGGCAGCGCCGTCGCAAGCTCGGCTTTTCCACTGCACAGCCTTCGCAGGCGCATCAGCGCGGGTTCTAGCGAACGCAGGCGGGAACGGGCGTTCTGATAACAAAGCCTCGCTGCCTTCCGATCGAAATTGATGCGCTCTTCATAGATGCCCAGCTCGACCAAGGCGCGCGCCGATGCCACGGGATCGCCCTTTACAAGCCGCTCGGAGCGGGCCCGCAATTCATCGGCAATGGCAGGCGCGAGCGGTGGCGGAAGAGGTTCGTCCAGCACATCCGGCGGCGGAGGCAATTCACCTGGTAAGGGTGGCGGGGCGGCATCGGGCAAGGGCGCCGATAGGGATGGCATCGATGGTGTGGAGCTCTTCGCGGGCGCTGTTGCTGGAGGCGCGGATGCGGCGGGAGGCGCGGGCGATGCCGGTGGAGCAGGCGGCGCAGCAGGCGAAGGTGCCCGCGGCGAAGGTGTGAACGAAATCGCAGGAGATGAAGGCATTCGGCGCGGCCCGCCTGGAATGGGAAGCGGAGGACGCGCGGGCGATGCCGGTGGAGAAGCCGGTGCGGGGGGCGCGGATGGAGCAGGCGGCGCCGCAGCGGGAGCAGCGGGCGCATGGGAGGACGGCGCCGAAAATGTAGGGGCCGCGGGAGGCTTGATAGGAGGCGGCCGCGGGGCCGGTGATGCGGGCGAAGCTGTCCGGGCGGGCGATGGAGCCGCGGCCGGCGCTTGCACAATCACACGGGGAAGCCGCGCTGCCTGGGCACCCGGAACGGGCTCAGGCGGCGGAATGCTTTCCCAACCGCTTTCAATCTCGATCGCATCCGCGCTTAAGCGTTCGCTCTCGATGGATTTACCTTTTTGATCGTCGCTTCCTGCCACCGCGGGCGATGCTACACCGCCTTTCTCGGATCCGAATCGGCTATTGTGCGTAACCAGAACGCAATGGCGGACGACAATGCCCAGACCCCTTCCACGACCCCGGCCCCCATTCCCTCGGGGGACGCCCTAAACGACCTTCTCGCCAGTCTCGGCGTTCAGCTTGGCCCCGATGGGCTCATCGCCGGCAAATACCGCATCGAACGAATGCTGGGGCGGGGCGGCGTAGGCGTCGTCGTTCAGGCGACGCACATCAAACTCAACCAGCGCGTGGCCATCAAGCTCCTGCTTCCTTCCGCGCTGCCCGAAACGATCAGCCGCTTTTCACGGGAAGCTCAAGCGGCGGCCCGGCTTAAAAACGAACATATCGCCCGGGTGCTCGACGTGGGCGATATGCCCAACGGCACGCCTTTTATGGTGATGGAGTTTCTCGAAGGCTGCGATTTGGACGAACACCTTCAAAAAAAGAGCGTTCTCCCCCACCGCGAAGCCGTCGATTACATCCTGGAAGCCTGCGAAGCCCTGGCCGAGGCTCATGCAGCCGGCATCGTCCACCGCGATTTAAAACCGGCCAATCTCTTTGTGGCCAAACGGCCCGACGGCGGCAACACCATCAAATTGCTCGACTTTGGAATCTCAAAAGACGAAGGACTGAACAAAGACGGCGGCACGGGCATGAAACTAACCCAGACAACGGCCGTATTTGGCTCGCCTCTCTATATGTCGCCCGAACAAATGCGAGGCGCCCGATTTGCCGATGTGCGCAGCGATATTTGGTCTCTTGGCGTCATTCTCTATGAACTCTGCACGGGCAAACCTCCTTTTGATGCCGAGGTGTATCCAGACCTGGTGATGAAGGTCAGCATCGAAGCGCCTGTTCCACCTTCGTCGATACGGCGCGATCTGCCTTCAAAACTCGAAAGCGTCATTCTGCGCTGCCTCGAAAAAGATCCGGCCCGGCGTTTTTCTGACATCGCCAAGCTCGCCGAGGCCCTTGTGCCCTTTGCCTCGACAGAAGCCGCGCGATCGGCGACCCGCGCGCACGACACGCTTAAAATCTCGGCCTTCACGTCTCAATCGGACAGCAAAGGCTCCCCCACCGCACTAGCCAAAGACGCCGACGACAGACACTCAAAGCCCGAATCCAAATCCTTCATCTTGATAGGCGCAGCGCTTTCGGGAGCGGCCATCGCCGCTGGACTGCTGTGGATGCTCGCCGGGTATTTGTCTTCAAAAGACGCTCAGCCCACCACGGCCATTGCATCTCCATCCCATGAAGTCGCCGCTTCAAGCGCGGCTCCATCCGCCATTGCGGCTCCTCCAGATACGGCGGTCGTCGTCACACCCCTTGAAACATCCAGCGCTGACACAAAAAAACCCGCTCCGCCCGAACCTCCGGCCCCGAGCTCTCCCCAAACGTCCAAGCCCAAAACCACCGCCGCCACTGCCACAACCCCTGCGGAAAAAGCGCCGGCTGAAAAACCCACAGCGCCCAACCCTCCGCCTCCCACGCCCACGCCAACAAAAACCAATCCACTCGACATGACCTTCAAGAATTGATCCTATGTACCATCGATTGAACACACATCATATTGCCAAAAAACACTTCTTTATTGGTACGGTATGCGCACTCGCCACGGGTTCTCTGTACGCTGAACCCAATGCGCTCGCGCAAAAACCCCCGGCTGCCTCCGCACCGGACGCGCCCAAACCCTTGTCCGAAACGCTCACAGGCATGGCCAAGGCCGAATTTGAAGCCGGAAAGATATTAATCGGCGCAAAAGATTATGAAAATGCCGCGATTAAGTTTGATAAAGCCTATGAGCTTTCAAAAGATCCGCGCATTTTATGGAACGTTGCCATTTGCCAAAAAGAGCTCCGAAAATACACCCGAATGCGAAGCACCATCCAAAGGATGCTAAACGATGGTGGTGCACTGCTCAGTGAACAGGATAAAAAAGACGCGGCTCAAATTGTCGAAGCCGTTCAATCTTTTATTACACCCCTTAAAATCCAGGTGAATGAAAACGGCGCCGATATTTTTATCGATGGGGAAAAGATAGGCATATCCCCCTTGACCGAGCCCGTGCTCGTCGACGTGGGCCCCAGAAAACTCCGTGTCACCAAACAAGGCTTTAAAGAATTCAGCGAGTCCCTCACCGCGGCAGGCGGGGACGAAATGACCCGCGATATCCAGCTCGAAAAAGAGTTTCACCACGGCCGGCTTGTTATCGAAAGCGCCGAAGGCAACCGCATTTATCTCGATGGAAAATCGGTCGGGCTCGGCCGCTTCGAGGGCTATGTCAAAAGCGGCGGCCATCTGCTCAAAGTCAGCGCCCCAGGCATGCAAACCTATCAAAGCGAAGTCGTCCTTCAGGACAATCAAACCCGCCGCCTCTCGATAAGCCTCAATCCCCTGCCCCCAGATAATTCAAAATGGCTTTGGATCGGCGGCGGCGCGCTTATGGTCACGGCTGCGGTTGTGGGAGGGTTTTTTCTCTTTCAGCCCGAGGATAAGTCGATTGTGGGAACGATTCAGCCAGGCCAAGTTCGATTGCAGTCTTGGAGGTAATCTGATGAAAATCAATTCCGTGCACCGTTCTTTTCTCGCGTTGGCATTGCTTCAATGTTCGCTGTGGGCCTCGGCTTGTACGCCTCAAACAGGCGAAATCGTCGTCGTTGTGCAAAGCGATATGGAAATGCCCAAAGATATCGACACACTCCGCATTGAAGTGAGCCAGGCGGGCTTCACCACCATCGCAGAAAACAATCAGCAGCTCGCCCATCTGTCCGAGCACGAGCATCTAGGCGAACCCGGCCTTCAGAAAATTCAGCTTCCCGCTACCATTGGGATTCTTGCGCCCGAGGAAAATCCCAACTCCCCCGTGACGGTAAGAGTCGTCGGAAAACGCGGCGGAGCCAACGGCCGGCAGCGCATCCTCAATGAAATCGTCACCACCGTGCCCGCAGATCGCATTGTTACCATGCCGCTGCCCGTACAATTTCTTTGTGCCGACCGAATTGGAAAGCAAAATGATTGTATGCCAGGCACACGCTGTGTGGCCGGAGAATGTGTACCCAATACCATCGATTCAACCGCATTGCCCGACTACAGCGAGCCCGAGGTATTTGGCGAAGGCGAATGTGTGAGCGTCGCCGTGTGCATGGAGAATGCCGTTCTGCATCAAGCCTTCGCCGATATGAATGACGAAGGCAAATGCAAAGTAAATTTAGGACATCCGATTGCCGATAGTTCGCCGAGCAATATCGCGGTGCTCACCGATTACAAAGGAATGTGCAACAGCACCGGCTGTTATGTTGCGCTGGACGCCGACAACGAAGCCGGCTGGAAAATTCTCGATGCGGATCAGGGCATAATTCAAGTCGCTCAGGGCATTTGCAACAACGAGCTTTCCAATATCGTCCGGGGCGTCGCCGAAGCCCCTGTCACCAATCAATGCCCTCAAAAGGCGCTGAATGTGCCCACATGCGGCCCTTGGTCCACGGCCGGATTGGGCGATTTACCCAGCGGTTCGTTTCCCCTTTCCCGGGCCAGCGGCCAGCATCGGCCAACGTCGATTGCCGTCGCCAAGGTGTCTTACCCGGGCAGCGAATTCACAGAAGAATTTATTTTTTGGGGAAGCGCGGGACTGTTTGCCCAGGGTTCCGGCGGTCCAGTGCAAACGGCCCCGGGAACCGTGCATTCCGCCCGGATCGAGCCTTCAGAAGACGCGAGCATGAGCGCAGAACTCAACGATACCGTATTGGATCCTTCGCTCTTGCATGAAGAAAGTCAACTGAGCAGCCGGGATATTACCTTTGCAGAAAATCGATTGTATTGGACCTTGGCGGCAGGCGATCAGAGCAAACCCGGCCAAATCCAATGGGTTGAACTCAATGAGTCGGGCGGAACCACATGGGATTCCGTTTCCCTAAACACGATGGCGCCCGAAGGAATCGCGGCCGAGGGCAAGACACTCATGTGGACCGATTTCACCACAGGAAGCATTACGAAGGCCACGATCGGCACCAATGGCAAACCTGATCTTGCCAATGCTTCATCGCTCGATCAGAAAGCCACGAGCCATCCCTATCGTATTGCCATTCTTAATAACGTGGCCTGCTGGACCAATGAAGGCACGCCCATGTTACAAGCCGGAGCGCTGATGTGCAGCCATGTGGATTTAGCCAATCCCGCCAACGATTGGAGCGAGATTTTCACCACCCAGGACACACCGCGCGCCATCGCAATGGCCGCAGGCCAGGGCAGCATCGCCGAGGTGTATTTCGCCACCTTTGAAAAGGAGGGCGCGATTTACCGCTCGCGAATCTCTACCGACCCGATGAATTCACAAAAATTTGTCGGCGAAACGGTTGAATTGGCCATCGGGCAGGCTTATCCCAATGGAATCGCACTCGACGACAAATATGTGTACTGGACCAATTGGGGTGATGGAACGGTGCACAGGCTTTCACGGGGCGCAACCACGTCATCCATGCCCGAGGTGCTTGCCACGGGCCAGCGGAGCCCAAGCGAGATCGCGGTGCTTAAGCGGAGCGATCAAGAAGTGCTGGTGTTCTGGCTGAATGAGGGCTCGCCGCTCGATTTGTCGGTGAACGATCCCGAAGGGAAAAATAAGGTGGCCGATGGAATGGTTATGCAGTTGGTCCTGGGTGCGCCTTAATTGATTTCATCGACTTACGGTTACGGCGGCCAAGGCCGAGCATTACCATCAAAATAGCCATCCATTCGATTGATTTTTCATTTTCTTTTCCGCCCAGCGCACAGCCTCCCCCGAGCAGCCTTGTATCCGTAACCGGAGCCGGCTTTCCATCCACGCCTCCCGCGCCTCCCGCGCCCGGAGCCGCTCCACCCTGCCCATTGCCCCCCGCGGCGCCGCCATCCGGCCCGCCGGCTGGATTCGTAGGCGTTTCCGTGCAAACGCCACCCACGCACACGCCATTCGTACCGCAGGGCAATCCATCGAGCACCGTTTGGCTCAAACACACACCGCCGTTGCCCACCTGCAGATCCCCGCATTCATCGGGAAAAGTACACGAATTGCCATCGTCGCAAGGGGTGCCAGCCATCTTGGGCGTCCCCAGGCAGATGCCAACCTCGCATTGGCCGCTCTCAAAACATGCGCCGGGAGCCATCCCGCAAGGCGTTCCAGAAGGCTTGTCCTTGGACTCGCACATGCCCGTGGCAGGATTGCAGTCATTGGATACTTGGCATTCGGTCGGTGACGCACAGCTCGGCATCGGACCACTCATGCATTGACCATTGCCATCGCATGTGTCGGGTGTGGTGCATGCCATGCCATCTTCGCAGAGCGTGCCCGGCGCCGCGTTCACATAATCGCATTGGCCCGTCAGCGTATTGCATTGGCCCGCGGACTGGCATTCATTCTGCGGCGAACAATCCACGGCCATAAGCGGCTGGCACACGCCGCTTTGGCATTCCGAGCTTGTCGTACAGGGATTGCCGTCATCGCACGGCACGCCGGTTTGAAGCACACCATTGCAGTTTCCATTCCCATCGCATTGCCCACCCATTACACATTGCCCACTCATATCGCAGGGCACACCGGCCGGTTTATTGGTGGTGGTGCAGCCATTGATGAAATCACACGCCGATATTTGGCAGGGATTCATCGGAGGAGAACAGGTCACAGCCAGCCCGGATGTACAAGCACCGTTCTGACAGGTATCCGGCTCCGTACACGCATTGCCGTCACTACAAGCGCTTCCATTTAATTTATTGATGAATTGGCAGGCGCCCGTCATCGCATTACAAAAACCATCCGGCTCTTGGCATGGATTGTTTGATAGGCAGGTGGGTACCACGCCGGGCACGCATTGCCCATTCACGCAGGTATCGCCCGCCGTGCAGTTGTTGTTATCGCTGCACACGGTGCCGTCGGCCTTGGGAGCAGCCGAGCATATCCCATTGCTGCACGTCCCAGCCGCGGTGCAGTCGGTCGCGGCGCCTCCGCAAGCCGTGCCATTGGGCGCGTTTGGCGTAGAGCACTGGCCGTTCACCGGATTACATACGCCCGGCAGATGACAACTATCGATTGCATTGCATACAACGGGCGTGGTAGCGCATACACCGTTCTGGCAAGTGCCAGGATTGGTGCACAAATCGTTGTTATCGTCACAGGGCGTCCCATTCGGCGCATTGGGCGTCATGCATTGCCCGCTGCCCACATCGCAATAAGGAGCGGCCTTGCATGGGTTGGTGGATGGAGCACAGCTCACGGTGCCCGCACAGGTGCCGCTTTGGCAAGTATCGCCGACCGTGCAGACCTTGCCATCATCGCAGGAAAAGCCTTCAAAGGCCGGCGCATACTGACATCCAGGCCCCGGAACACACACGCCTGTCTTGCATGGGATAAAGGGACAATTCACATTCTGCACAGGCGGGCACATTCCATTTTGACAGATACCGTCGATGGTACAATTGTTTCCATCATCACAGAGTTGACCATCCATACAGACAGGAATCGCTCCTCCTGTCCCGTCCCCACCTCCTCCACCCGCTCCATCCCCACCTTGACCGCCCATCCCGCCATAGCCACCCATCGGGCCGGTGGGACCCGCGCCCGCATAACCGCCCATCCCGCCATAGCCACCCATCGGGCCGGTGGGACCTGCTCCCGCATAACCGCCCATCCCGCCATAGCCACCCATCGGGCCGGTGGGACCCGCTCCCGCATAACCGCCCATCCCGCCAAAACCGCCCGTCACAGGCATGGACGCCATCGGCGCCGGATGAGGCCCGCCCTCGAGAATAAATGCCGCTTCTTCGGCGGAACAAGCCCCGTACACAGCAGCTCCAGAAATCACCAAACCAACGACCCTAAAGCTTGGCACCCATCGCTGCATCGCCGTCTCCCCGCTTCCCATTCCCCAATTACGCGGCAGCCACCGCTTTCGATCGCTTCCACCGCTCATGGACAGCCCCCCGCCTTCCCCGCCTTCTCCGGACAGGCATCCTCCGCATCCCACACGCCGTCTTCATCGGCATCCATCACAGGACAGCCATTGCGTTTGGGATCCGCATTCGCCGGACCATGCGCCTCGGGACATGCATCTTTTTCCCGGCCAATCCCATCTTCATCGTCATCGATTTGATTGGATTTTTTATCAATTATACTGGAGCTGGTCGATAATTGATCAAATTTCATTGCAAACGTTAAAATGCTCCTGATGGCAGGCGTACCGATTCCATCGCCGATCCCAATGCCGCTCGCCGCCCCAAGCGAGGCGATCCGCGCAAAAGAAAAACGAACATTGAGCAATACTTCCGCATTGGTGCTTGGCTCCATCGAAAATGCCCGGAATTCGTAGAGCCTTTGATTGCCGCTCGGCAAAGGCGTTGCCCCAAAAAATTCGACACCGCCCATCAGCGTGGGACTGAACTTCATACCCAATCCGGCCGTATAGGTGAGACTGGAAGGATTAAGCTTGGAGCCTGAAATCATCGCCCCCAGCGAAGCGCTCCAATAGAACTTTGAAAACCGGCCTCCCAAGGTGAGATAAGGGGCATCGCGCAGAATACCCTCGGAAGAAAATTGATTGTCACTGCCCGTGGGCAAAAACAAAAACATCCCAGCGGCGGCCTGAAAGGGCGAATCATCCTCGCCATGCAAGCGGACACGCACACCAAGCCTCACATCGCCGGCCGCAGGGCCACTGGGCGATTCAAGCGTTTTGCCCTCCACCGAAGGGCTGTCTCCGGTCTGCATTAAAACCGCCGGAAAATCGGCCGAGAGCACCCACACATCGCGCAGCGCAAGCGAAGCCCCGATATGAAGAATGCCTTGGGTTCCAACGAGCAGCCCCGTCTTATCTCCGCCCTCGATCACCAAAGGCTTTAGCGCGAGATTAAATGCGGTCCGGGCGTGAATCACCAAATGACCGCCCACCATCGGAGACGGAACGCCCGAAAATAAATCTCCGGCGGGTGAAGGCTCATAACGGTTGAGCGCCATTTTACCGAGATCGGAAGCCTGCTGAGCCAAAGCCGGCCTGGATGCGCCCAGAAGTGAAGCTAGACCGGCCAACAGCGCGAGGCCAAGCGTCCCCCTGCCAAAAAACCCCATCATCGGGGCCGAGCATATCGCGATGTGCCTGCGATTGGAGATAGAGATTTTCGATTTCCAAAAAGATTGGCTAGCATGAGCGGGTGAGCGCGCGCATCTATCCCAAACCCAGCGGGCATGCTTTTCGGTATGTTCAAAATATCAGCCCGGCAGCCGGTCTTTTGCTGTTGCTGGGCTCGGCCTGTTCAGATCAAAAAATAGCTTCCGCGCCTCCGGCACAGAGTTCCATTCAGATCACGCAAGGCCCGGCCCCCAGCGGGCAGGCCAGCGCCTCGGCTTCATCGCAGAGCCCATTGAATGGAACATCCAGCGCCGGCAAAGCAGCGCTTCAAAACCAGACATTTTCGCCGTTTGCATTGGCCATCCGGGCGGGACGCTGGAAAGAGGCCGCCGATTTAATCGATGCATTGCCAGAACCCGAAAAAAACAAAGCGGAAGTCCGTTATGCGCGGGCCAGGGCAGCCATTTCGATTGAAGATTATTCAAAAGCGGTTGTATTGCTTTCCAATTTAGGCCGGGAGCTGCCCGATTTAGCGGGGGATATCGCTCGTTTCTATGCCGATGCGGCTTTTTTCGCGGGTCCATTTACCGATGCGGCGAAGTATTTCGCGCAGGGAAGCAAGGCGAAAGATTATTTAAAAGCGGCCCAGGCGTATCAAAAAGCGGGCGATTTAGCCAATGCGCGGGCGCTTGCGGACAAATGCATCGACACGGCCCAGCGCACCAAAAATAAAAACGTTGAAATGGAAGGCCATGCCTTTCGGGCTCAATTGATTTTGGGGGCGCGCGGCGATAAAGGCGAAAAAACGGCGAACCCCAAGATCGATCCGGTGGCGGCCGGCGATCTGCGGCATTTGGCGCTATTCGCGGGAGCTTCTCCCGAAGGGAAAAACGCGGCCGAAACGCTTGAGCTTTATAAAATTGGGCTCAATGCCCAAGAGCGCATGAAGGCCGCCGAGGAAATGATTGAAACGGGCGCGGAGGGCGCGGAGCAAGCGCTTGCCGAAATCGATAAATTGCTGGTGCTGCCCAAGGCCAAGCGGAAAGAGCTTTTGCATTTAAGAGCGGCGGCGCTGTACAAAATGCGTTCCTACGCGGACGCGGCCAAGGCGTTTACGCTGGCGGCCAAATCCAAGAGCGGGCGCGAGGCGGAACAGGGGATGATGGCGGCCAAGGCGCTGGCCAGGGCCGGTCAGCATAAAGAAGCGCTGGCCCGCTATGGCGAAGTCTTTGCCCGCTACCGTTCGACGCCTTATGGCGAACAGTCGGCCTATCAAGTCGCCCGCCTGCTGCTGATGAGCGGCCAATTCAAAGAAAGTATCGCAGCCTATACGAAATATTTGGCAACCTATCCTAAAGGGAAGGACCGGGACGATGCAGCCTTTGATTTAGCGCTGGCGCATTTATCGGGCGGTCAATTTGATAAAGCGAGAAAGCAATTCGCTCAATTTGCACAGCAAGCCAAGCCGGATGCGGCGGCCAAATTCAAAGAATTGGAAGGCGTGGCGGCGCTCCGGGCCAAGGATAAAGAGGGGGCCATCGAGATTTGGACGAATATCATGCGGGAAGCTCCGCTGACCTGGGCTTCGCTGGCGGCGCGGGCGCGGCTTGCGTCGGTCGGGGCGCCATTGCCTCCGCTCATGCCTGAAATCAAGGCGAATGGAGCGGCGGCACAACCGGCGGCGCTGCGCATCGAGCTTCCAAAAACGGCGGCGCTTTTGTTTTCGCTGGGGCTGGATGCCGATGCCGAACATTTGATTTCCAGCAATGAAAGCGAAGCGGCTCAGGCTTATGCGGGGCGTGAAAGCGAGGCTTTGTGCGGGATGTACGGCATGCTCTCGCATGCGAAGCGAAGGTATAGGGTGGGCGCGGCGGCCATCAGTTATGCCTCGCTGATGCGGGCGCCCGAGCCTTCCGAACGCTGGGCCTGGGAATGTATTTATCCGAAACCCTATGCGGAAACGGCGCAGGCGCTGGAGGAGCAGCATGGTTTGCCCAAAGGCATCTTGCATTCGCTGATGCGGCAGGAGAGCGCCTTCGATCCGGCGGCGCGTTCGGCGGCCAATGCGGTTGGATTGCTTCAGTTGATTCCCAAAACCGCATCGCGGGTGAGCGCCGAGCTTTCGATGCCTTATGAGCCGGAGCGGCTGGTGAAGCCTGAAATGAGCCTAAAGCTCGGTGCGCATTATTTTGCGAAGCTTGTCAAGATGTTTCAGGGGAGCCTGCCCTTGGCGATTGCGGCCTACAATGCGGGGCCGCTCGCCATTTCCAATTGGCTGGAGACCTCGGTCGATAACGATGTAGATTTGTGGGTTTCGCGCATTCCCTACGAAGAGACCCGAAACTATGTGGGCCGGGTGATGCAGAACCTGGCCCGCTATCAATGGCTGGAAGGCGGCGATTCGGCTGTGTTTTCGCTGCCTTTGGATATTCCATCGGGCGCTAGGGCTCCCGCCGACGCTTATTGAGCCCAGAACCAAAGATTTCGGGCGCCAGATAAAACCCCGGCGTTTTGGCCCTGGGCATTCCGCTCACAAATTCGCCTGGATAGGCCGGACCATCGGCCGCCCAATGCGTTCCAAAGGCGTCGCGAAGCACCAGTTCGGCCTTTTTGCCGCGAGGAGAAAAGCCCCATTCGGCTTCCTGGGATACATCGTCCGGATCGGCGTAGACCCGCCATATAAAAAATCCGGTGCAAAAACGGGCGTCTAAAAAGGGCGCCATAATCGCCGTGTAGGCATCTGCTTGAGATTGCTCGTCAATTCGTACATTGGTCATTGAATCCGGCCATTCCCAAGGTTTTAGGGCTGGATCGGCACGGGTTGTATAGCCAATTTCGGTCAGCACCACGGGCTTTTGATAGGTATTTGCCATTTTTTCGATATTGGCCGCAATACGATAGCCTCCGGCGATTAAATCTTCCAATGGCGCGCCTTCCCGTTCGGTCAGCGGATAAAACGCATTGATGCCAATAAAATCGAGTTCGTCGAGAATGAAAGTGTCTTCAACGTCATCCCAATTGGCCGAATAGGTAATCCACCCGGGATACACGGATTTTAAATCCGATAAAATGGCTTTAAAACTCGCCACTCTGGATGTCGTGACCCAAGAGCGCAATTCCACTCCGGCGCTGAACATGTCGGCATGGCCAAGCCGGGCAACCTCGGCCCAGGCCAATAAAAACGACCGGTACGAATCGGCCCAGCGCGCCCAGCCTTCTTCGCTCCCTCCACCAGGCGCCATCAAGGCTCTCCAGCCCCCGCTCTCGACCCATAAATGCGGAACCAAAAAGACCTTGAGCCCCCGCGCATGCGCTTGCTCGATGGCTTTGAGCACATTCAATCGATTTTCTTGAAATGGCGCCTCAAATACCAAATCCACTTCCGTCGAATTGAGATCCCATACACGCCCAAAGACAGTGAGGCTAATCCAAGTGGCTCCCATTCGAACGGATTCGTCCAAGGCCCGCACATAAGCCTCGGAGCCATAGCCTTTTCCCGCGTGGCGCAGGCTTTCAATAGGCCCGATGGTGATGCCGCGCATCCCGCCCTTGGCCGAAAGTGCCCAGCTCTCGGCAAAGGGCAACAGCATCGGGCGGGCCTCCGCGGAGCCCGTCAATACGGTGAATGCAGAAGCCGCTGTGAAGGCAAGTAGCTTGGTCGGAGCGTTCACAGCGCTCTCGCTTAATCTATTTCGATTGAATTTGCTTGGGCATTAAATCGAACCCGCTCAACACCGCCACTAGGGCCTGATCGGTGCCGTACACCACAAGCGAAATGGCCAGCGCGCAGCCCAGCCCCGCCAAAGGCGCCCACCACTTGCGCCGCGTCACCCAGCCCCAGCCCAGCATCGAAAATGGCCCAAACGCATACAGCGCCGCTCCCCAGCTCGCCAGATTCCATGCCCGCGCGCGCTGATCCGGCGACAAATGCCTTCTGTCCCATCGCTGCAACAGCAGCGGCAACACAAAGGCCAGTACCATCTGAACGATATAGCGAAGAGTCGGAATGCCGCGCATGAATTCAACCTGAATAGGACCCTTGAACTTGGCTCAGTGCATCAAAAACCAAACGCCCAATTACAAAAATCACAAAAAAACAAAAAACCGTCACCGGCGCGTCTGAACCACCTTCTCACGCGAAGGCAGCATTGCTACGAGGGGGCATGACCATTGCGCCAGGCGATATTAGAAACGTAGCGATCATCGGACATAAAGGCTCAGGAAAAACCTCGCTAGCGGAGGCAATTCTCTATGTCGCGAAAGCGACACCGAAGCTCGGCAAGGTCGACGACAAGTCGAGCATTCTCGATGAAACAATCGAGGAAAAGGAGCATGCGTGCTCCCTCGAGGCGAGTGTTTCGAGCGCTCATTGGAATGGGAAAAAGATCAACATCGTCGACACACCAGGCGAGGGCAGCTTCCTTTCGGAAACGCGTTTGGCTCTCGCGGCGGTGGATGCGGCGATTTTGGTGGTGAGCGGCAAGGACGGTGTTCAGCCGATCACCGAGCGCGTGTTTCGCTGGGCCAAGGAGCATTCGCTTCCATGCTTCGTGGTGATCACAAAAATTGATGCCGAAAATGCGAAGCCCACTGAAGTCGTGGGCGATGTGCGGACGCGGTTAAAGGCGCCGATCGCCGTGATGGAAGTGCTGCAGGGCGAGGGGCTGGAATACCAAGGTTTGGCGACGGTGCGCACGCAGAAGGCGTGGGTGGGCAAGCCCGAGGCGCCCAATGCGATTGCGCCCGGAGCCGTTCCCGCGAACCTCACCAAAGACATGGATTCGGGGCGCGCGAAGCTCGTGGACGATGTCGCGGGCACCAATGACGAGCTGACCGAGAAGTATTTGACGGAAGGCGATTTAACGCAGGCGGAGCTGGACGGCGGCCTTCGCGAAGCCTTTGCGCGATCGGCGATTGTGCCTGTGTATTTTGCATCGGGCACGAGACCGAGCGGCGTGGTGGCGCTGCTCGATGCGATCGTCGAACTGGTTCCCTCGCCGGATGCGCATCCTCCGTTTAAGGGTGTTGTGCCGACCTCAAAGCAAGGCGCGACGCCTACAGAAGCAACGCGCAAAAGCTCGGGCTCCGATCATACGGCGGGCTTTGTATTCAAGACCTCGATCGATCCCCACGCAGGACGCACCTCGTGGACGCGCGTGATTTCAGGATCGATCAAACCCGATCACGCCCTGCTCAACGCGAGCACGGGCAACTCCGAGCGCATCGGAAAGATTTTTTCCTATGTCGGCAAGGAAGCCAAAGCCGTCGATGAAGCCGTTGCGGGCGATATTGTCGCGCTGTCAAAACTCAAAGGCACGCTCAGCAATCAAACGCTCTGCGATGAAAAATTCCCCTTCGTGTTCTCGTCGCCCGAGCTTCCTCCGCCCTTGTTTTCACGCGGCGTGAAGTTCGATGCGAAGGGCGGCGAAGACAAGGTGGCGACGGCGCTTTACCGCTTGGCCGAGGAAGATCCTGGGCTGACGATCGGCCAGGACATGACGACGCGCGAGCTCGTTGTATCGGGCTTGGGCGGCCTGCATTTGGAGATCACGGTCGAGCGTATCCGCAGGCGCATTGGCATCGACTGCCGGCTCGGTCCGCCGCATATCGCCTACAAAGAAACGATTTCGCGCAAGATCACGGGCGTTGAAGGCAAGCACAAGAAGCAGAGCGGAGGCCATGGCCAATTCGGCGTTTGCTATATCGATATGGAGCCGATGCCGCGCGGCCAAGGCTTTGTGTTTGAAGATGCGATCGTCGGCGGCGCGATTCCGAGGCAGTTCATTCCGTCGGTGGAAAAGGGCGTTGTCAAGTCGATGGCCAAAGGCTTCCTCGCCGGCTACCCGATGATCGATCTCAAGATCCGGCTCTACGACGGTAAGTATCACGATGTCGATTCATCGGATGCCTCGTTCCAAATGGCTGGAAGCAAAGCCTTTAAAGCGGCATGTGCTCAAGCGCATCCCGTGCTGCTCGAACCGATCGTCAAGATTCAGGTCACGGCGCCGAGCACGGCAATGGGCGATGTGATCGGCGACATCAACAGCCGGCGCGGACGTGTGAGCGGCACGGACACGATTGACGATCAAACGGTTGTCAATGCTTATGTTCCGCTTTCGGAAGTGCTCGAATACGAATCGAAACTCAAGAGCATGACCCAAGGCAAAGGCACCTTCACCATGACGGTCGATCATCTCGAGATATGCCCGCCTGTGGTTCAAGAGAAGGTGATCAAAGAGAGCGGCTACAAGGTTGAAGCCGACGAAGACTGAGCTTTTCATGGTTGTGAATTCACCGTGAACCGGCCCCGAAAACGGAAGCGGATATGGAGGGCAATCCGCTTCCGGCTCGCCCTTAGCTTCTATGTCGTGAAGCGCCTGGGGCCGCCCTTTATCGCCACCATCGCCTACATCCTCATCGCCGCGGCTCTCCATCGCTGGGATTTAAAGCGGAACGGGCTTGAAGTTCCGGCGTTTGGCCCTGCGCTCTACAGCATTTACCGGCAACTTTTCTTTGAACCGACGGACAACTTCCCGGTCACAACCATCTCGAGAGCGATTGTCTTATTGACACCGATTGTCAGCGTAGTGCTGCTCGCACAGGGCCTATTCAAAGTGGGCGCGTCGATGCTGGACAAGGAAGCGCGCCGGGAAGTGAAAGATCAGATCATGGCGAATCAGATGCGCGGCCACATTGTGGTGTGCGGGCTTGGGCACGTTGGATTCCGGGTCGTGGAGGAGCTGCGCATTCTGGGTGAAGACATCATCGCGATAGAGCAGAACGAGCACGACTCATTTGTGACGCAAGTGAGGGCGATGGGGATTTCGGTGCACATCGCGGATGCGCGCCGCGACGAAGTACTGGAGATGGTGGGCGTAGCGAGGGCGAAGGCGGTTGTGTGCGCGACGAGCGACGATTTAGCGAATCTCGAGATTGCGCTGGACTCGAAGAAGCTCAATCCCGAAGTGCGGGTTGTATTGCGGATGTTTGATCAAAGACTGGCGGGCAAAGTGGGCGGGGCGCTGGAGCTGGATCAATCGTTTTCGACGAGCGCGCTATCGGCGCCGCTGATTGCGATCCAGGCGACGCACAAGGGCGTTCGTTCGGCGTACCGGATTGACGACATTGTGCGGGTGACGGCGGAGGTGCTTGTAAACGAGGAAGCCAAGGAGAGCCCGGTGCACGAATTGGAGGAGCGGCTGCCATGCCGGATTGTGAGTGTGAGGCGTGCGGGTCAAGAGAGTTTTTCGCCAGTGAAGCCGAAGGACAAAGTGCGGGGCGGGGATATGCTGATTGTGGACACGGCGGCGATCGATTTGCCTGCCGTGCAGTTTCAATTGGGGGAGGCGCTGAAGGGGGGGAAGACGGCGGGGAAGAAGCAATAGGCGATTGACGCGCCCCGGATGGCTCCTAGCCTGGGCGAATGTATTACCGTGCCCTTCTTTTTGCCCTCGCCTTGATCGTTCTTTCTTCCCATGCGCGCGCCACTCCTGAACCGCCTCCACCCCTACCTTCGGATACGATTCAACCCAGCGCTTCCATAGGTTATTTGGGCGGCACATCCGGCGTATCGCATACCGGCGAATTCAATTGGAGTTTGCCTCTCGCTGTACCACCCGGGCGAAGCGGTTTTCAGCCATCGTTATCGATTCGCTATCAATCCAACGGCGGCAACGGCTGGCTTGGCGTTGGTTTTGGCATTGACTGGCTATCTGAAATCCATCGCTGCGGGCAATCCATCGCTATCGAAGGCCAAACGCGGG
>CAZICM010000059.1:0-57292 GCA_964537685.1 uncultured Polyangiaceae bacterium | reverse complement strand
GCGCTTATTTTAGCCTGCAAGCGAATGATAATGCGCCTTGTGCTCAGAGCTATGGATATTTACCGAATGGCAATCTAAAGAATGCCTCGGATATCGGCATTTATAGCTACAACAGCCCCGCGCATCCTCATGCGCATACCCAAGCGGGCGCTGAAAGCTATAGCTACGACGCCGTGGGCAATCAGATTTCCCGGCCTGGGGGCGTGACAATCAAGTATACGCCTTTTGATCTGCCTCAAAGCATTAGCGCCGGACCCAATAGCGCGACCTTTGGCTATGATGGCGATCAGCAGCGCATTCGAAAGACGACGCCTCTTGAAGAAACGCTTTATGTTGGGGATCTCTATGAGCGCGTCACGGAAATGGGTTCGGCCAAGACCGAGCACCGTTATTATGTGCATTCACCGGAGCGGGCGATCGCGGTGGTTTCCCGGAGCGAAAACGGGAGCGGGATTCAGTATATTCACGCGGATCATCTGGGTTCGACGCATGTATTGACGGGCGAGTCTGGCCAAGTCTTGGAGCGGAGAAGCCACGATGCCTATGGAAAGAGGCGAAATGAGATATGGGGGCAAGCGCCGCCGCCTTCTTTTGCAAAGAGTGTGAGCAAGGATTTTACGGGTCATGAAGCGGATTTTGAGCTGGGGCTCGTGAATATGAAAGGGAGGATCTACGATCCTCGGGTGGGGAGATTTTTAACGGCGGATCCATTTGTTGTTGATGCATGGGATGGTCAGGCTTGGAACGGGTATAGCTACGTTTTGAATAATCCGCTGACCTTTGTGGATCCGAGTGGATTTGTGCCGGAGCCTCCGCCGATTTTGCCTCTATTTGAAGCGCATTGGACGAGCGGGGATGGCACATTAAATGTGATGATGTTTTATCCTCCTCGGGAAGGGATGCAGCCGATTTATGGGGAGGATGTGGGGGCGGGCGAGCCTGCTCTCGATGTGAGCACATTGGGAAATACGCCTGAAGTGGTGGCGCCGGATTATGCTTCGGTGCCGATGGTTCCGGTGGGATTGCCGGGTGGGCCTGGGGCGCCGGTGAATTTGCCTGGAGGGCCTGGGGCTGGACCGCTGAATGCTCCGGGACCGTTTAAGCCTGGCGCGTTTGGACCTGGGACATTTATCGAGCCACCGCCGCCAGGGGCTAATGTGCCAGCGAGGGCGCCAGGGTTGCCAACAGGGCCGGCAAAGGCGCCGGGGGTGGGGGTTGGGAGTGTGCTGGGTGGGGCGGCGTTTATCCTGTCCATGGGGCTGAGTTTTTCAGGCGATGCGCCGGAGCTGGGGTTTGATGAAGAGGGGATACCGCTGAACAAAAATGGAATGCGCTATCCAAGAGTGATTGATCCGAGGACGGGGAAGGTGATACCTTTTCCGGAAGGGGAGCTGGTGAAGATACCCGAGGGGGAGAGGACAAAATGGGATAAAGATAAGAGAAAAGCCTACATAAGAGAATGGCAGGCCCGAGGATATCCACGACCCCCAAGCAATTGGGTTGAGGTACCTCAGCTCCATCATATCAAACCGTTGTCAAGAGGTGGCTCGAATGACTTTTGGAATATTGTGCCGCTGGATCCAGACGTACATAAGCAGTTTTCAGACTATTGGAACAACTACTAAAGGAACAGGGAGGTGATACTATGTCTATTGTTGATGTCGTTGAAAGAGCCCGGCGAGAGCCGCCATATGTACCGCCTTACGCTGAATCTTCGGAAGACATCTTTGTATGCTCCGTAGTTGAGCCAATTCCCTGGGATCGGTGTGCTATCGAAAAAACACTTGGCTTCGAACTCCCGCATGAAATCGTCGAACTTTGGGGTGCATGCGGTGGTATGAGGCTATATTGCGATAGCCTGTGGTGCCCAGGCGGGCTTGTTGTTTGCTCACCAACAGATGGGGACCTCTTCAAACAGAACAATATGTACCGCAGCAGTTGGTCGAATAGTGTGCTTCCTGGGGATTTGATATTCGCAAAATTCCTAGAAGACCTTGAACATCCTTTGATTCGGTGTGACAAAAACGCAGCGGACTATGGTTCCATTATCATCGTTGCCGAGATGGATCCGCGTCCCGATTGGAAAGCGGCCGGCAGATCACTGGAGGAGTTTCTTCTGAAGTATATGGACGCTCGCGGAGAAAAATATTGGACCTACCACTATCAAAAGAAGCTCGCCGAGCGCGCCGCCCAGCAAAACCCTGAAGGCAAGTAGTCACTCTTCTTTGCCATCCCTTCGCCAATAGCGCCTTAGCCACCTGGCTAAAACCCCGTTCATCAACGGGACCGGCAAAGGCGCCGGGGGTGGGGGTTGGGAGTGTGCTGGGTGGGGCGGCGTTTATCCTGTCCATGGGGCTGAGTTTTTCAGGCGATGCGCCGGAGCTGGGGTTTGATGAAGAGGGGATACCGCTGAACAAAAATGGAATGCGCTATCCAAGAGTGATTGACCCGAGGACGGGGAAAGTGATACCGTTCCCGGAGGGGGAGTTAAAGAAGATACCCGAGGGGGAGAGATCGCAATGGAATACCGATAAGAGAAATGAATACATAGGGGAATACCAGCGACGCGGATACCCGCGGCCACCTTCCAATTGGCGAGTTGTGCCAGAGGTTCACCACATCAAACCGCTGGAACGGGGCGGAGCAAACGATTTCTGGAACTTGGTGCCGCTGAACCCCGAAGTTCACAAGCTATTTACGGAATACTGGCGCTATTACTGAGAATGGGAGAAAGTGCGATGTCTATAATCAATGTTGTCAACAGAGCTCGAATGGAACCACCATTCCGGTCAAAGGATGGAATTTTCCCCGAGCAACGCTATGTGTGTAGGGTTCTCGATCCGATACCTTGGGATCGCAGTAGGCTTGAACAGAGCTTGGGATTTGAAATCCCACCAGAGTTGGCTGAGCTTTGGACTTGTTGTGGAGGTTTGGTTTTGTACGAGGATAATCTTTATGGGCAATGGGGTTTGGCCATCTTTCCGCCAACTGATGGGGCCGTATTTCCGCCCTCAGCGTCAACCTTCGCGAATCTGAATCGCGAGTTTCAGGACGATGATTATTATACTAAACAGTCCGGAGATTTAATTATCGGGAGGTTTTGGGGGGACCGCGAGCGGCCTCTACTTCGATGCGATGAAGAAGCGGGGGACTATGGAGCTGTGTTTATTGTGGCCGAAATGGACGAACGGCCTGACTGGCACAAAGCCGCGTCCTCTCTTGAGGAATTCCTCACCAAATTTATGGATGCCCACGGCGAAAAATATTGGACCTATCACTATCAAAAAGCCCTTGCCGAAAAGGCCGCCCAGCAAAAGCCCTAATTCTCTCCTTCCCCAGCAGATCCAGGGGGCGGGCGAGCTTGCTCTCGATGTGAGCACATTGGGAAATACGCCTGAAGTCGTGGCACCCTCGCGTGCACACCCCCCGTTAAAGGACCCTTTCAGTGCCGAAGCCCCGTCCGCACCCTTTGTTAAAGGACCCTTTCAGCGCCGGAGCCCCCTCCGCACCCCATGTTAAAGGACCCCTAAAACGCCGAAAGGGCGCCCGCACCCCCTGCGAACGCCCCTTCGGCACCCGAACCTGTCAATATCGGGCTATGCCGCCCGCTTAAAAACCATCCAACGAAGGCAATGCAGGCCCCTCGTCCTGTGGAACGCATTCCGGCTTCGTCGCATTGGCCTCCACGGCGCAAAACTTCGCCATGCAGTCTACCCACGCCGTCAGCGTTTCATCGCAAACCGTGCTCTCTTTGTTGCATATATCCCCACTGTTGCTGTCCCAGCACGAGATGTAGGCGTCAAATTGTGTCTCGCAACTGTCTCCCCCACCAGCCTTCGCCGCCTCCTCAAATTGCTCCTCCCTTAAGCAAAATGTCCCGCAGTCCATGTCGTATGAACGCTGATCAATGGAGCAGTCATTAAAGCTTTCACATACGCTTTCACAGGGGCTCGAACAGCCTGTCAGCGAGAGCAAGACCGCGCATAACGAGATGATCCAACCTGAATGTTTCATGTCTTTACTCCAGGATAAGACGCCCTAGGCCAATAACTTTCCCCCAGGGCGCCTTCCGCTTTTTGTTGTCCCTTTGGCCTTTTACTTGAGTTCGTGCGATAGCCTCAGATAAAAGTACCGGCCCATGTAGTCGTATGCCGTCGGATCGGAGGCGGCCGTGAAGCCGTTCACAATGTACGAGGGCGTTGCGTCAAAGAGGTTGTTGATGCCAAAGGAGAAATTGGTCGCCGAGCCGCCCGGATGGTCGAGCCGGTAGCCAAGGTTCAAATCCGCCGCCGCCCAGGCGTCAATGTCCCGGGTCCGGGGCGCAGGCGCTTCAGGGTCGGTCTGCTGGCAGGCGTTGTCTTCGCATTCGCGGAAGCCCCCTATCCAGCGTATGTTGATTTGGCCACCCCAGCCTTCGTAGCCGTAGCGTAGGCCAAAATTGCCTCTCCACTCGGGTAATACAACCGATAAATCGTAGGTGCCCTTGGCGTTGATGACTCGCCCATCCGCCAAGGTGCGGTCAAACAGACCCAAGTAGTTGACGTTCGCCATGACCCCAATCGCACCGATGGGGGTTTGAGGCGAGTAGTCTACTTGCATGTCGATGCCCGAGATGCTGTCGCCGCCGACGTTGGAGAGAGGGTCTTGAATTCGGCGGATCAAGCCGTCCGAGCCGCGTTCGATGCGATCGCAGTAGGACGAAGCTCCGCCTTGGGCCGGGTAGCAGCTCGCGAGGATGACATCGGCTCCCACTTGCTGAATCGAGTCTTTGACCTCGATGTTGTAGTAGTCGATGGTGAATTGAAGATCGGGTATCCACCGGGGTTCGATGACCGCGCCAATGGTAAAGGCCGTCGCCGTTTCAGGCTTGAGATTGGCATTGCCACCTTGGCGTGCCAGCAATTGCCCCCGGTCATCGGCCAAGTCGTCGGGTACGCCTTGGGCATCGCAGGCGGCGTCGAGGGGGGTGCCCTGTTCGCGGTTGGCGCATGGGTCCTGGGCGTTGGGGAAGCTGTCCGCCGCGCCAAGATACAGTTCGCCGATATTGGGCGCGCGGAAGGCGGTGGCAAAGGTGCCGCGGATGGTGGCGTCTTTGATTGGGCTGAGGCGGGCACCGGCTTTGTAGGCAAAGTTGCTTCCGAAGGAGCTGTAGTCCACAAAGCGGGCGGCGGCGCTGAGTTCGGCAAGGTTGCCTTCTCCAGCCCATTTTCCAAAGCGTTTGACGATGGGGGCGTTTACCTCGACATAGGCTTCATTGACGTTGTAGGAGCCTTGGGTATCGGCGCTCTTGTTGCCAGTGGTATCTCCCTGGGCGGTGAGCGGATCTTGAATGGAGGCGGCGGCTTCCCGGCGATGTTCAAAGCCCGCGGCAACACCGATGGGGGTGAGCGCGTTGCCAATCTTAAAGAGTTCGGCTCCAGTGGCGGCGGCAATGGTAATTTGCTGGTTAAAGCCCCTGGCCGTGCCTTTGTAAGTGAGGTAATCGCGGGCGGCGTCGTCAATGGTGCCCGCGCCTCCAAAGAGATTGACGGGCACACAGCCTTCGATGGGAGCATTTACGGTACCGCACCGGGGTACTCCATCGGCATCTCTAAAGCTTGGGCCCAGGGCATTGGCCAATTTGCTGCGCTGAAGGAGGCCGGCCTTGGTGGCGACGCCTTGGGTGCGGCCATAGTTGAGGGAGAGATCCCAGCTCCAGTTGGGCATGAACTTGCCCTTGAGGCCGGTGACGATGCGGAAGGTGTCGAGATCTTGGTTGTAGGTGCGGTTGCTGAATTCCACCAAGCGCCTGCGGACGGTGGTGAAGTCGACGCCCCAGGGATTGTACATGCTCTGGGAGGAGACGACGAGTCCTTCTTGATCTGTAAAGAGCGGTTCGGGGGCGAGTTTTTGCTCGGATTCGCGATGGGTGTACATGGCTTCGTAGTAGCCGTAGACGCTGCCCATCAGTTTAAACGAGCCGGTGGAGAACATGCTAAGGCGGCTCTGGGGCGTGACCAAGTAATTTTGGGGCTGGTAATTATAAAAATCGCCGCCCGCGTCGGTGACGCCCGCGGTATTAAAAGGCCGCCATTGGCCATCGGCGCCAATGGTAAAGTTTCTTGCGTTGGGGTATTGAGCGATTAAGGATTCCCAGGCGGCATTGCCCATGCCGCTGGGCTTGGCAAAGCGGCCATTGGGGGTGGCGGAGCTTCCGCCGGTGCCTTTGCGCGCGGCGGCCCAGTCATAACCCGCTATGCCATAGTCGTATTTGCTATAGTCCCTATCGCCCGCCCACACAGGGGAGGTGGTAAAATAGCCCGCGGAAAAGAGCACGGAGATGCGATCGGTGTATTTGCCCGTGGTAAAGGATACATCAAAGACCCGGCCGTCGCCCCGCTGGGAGATGCCGGTAAAGCCTGACATTTCGGTGGCGTCGTAGTCGGTTCGGGTGATGATATTGACGACGCCCGAGATGGCATCGGAACCATAGACAGCGGATGCGCCGTCTTTGAGGACTTCGACGCGTTCGATGGCGGCGGTGGGAATGGTGTTCAGGTCGACGGTGGCATCGGCGCCGGTTCCTCCAGGGACGATGCGGCGTCCATTGAGCAGGACCAGGGTGCGATTTGCGCCAAAGCCGCGAAGATCGACGCGGGTGGAGCCATCGCCGCCGTTGTTGACTTGGGTGTTGGTGCCACCGGTCTGTTCGGGGAGGGTTTGGATGATATCGCCGACGGAGGCGCGGCCCGAGTTTTGGATTTGGGCGCGGGTGAGGGTGGTGACAGGGGCGGCCGTGTCGACTTGAAGCCGGGGGATACGGGAGCCCGTGACGACGATTTCCTCGGCGAGTTCGTCGGGGAGCAATTCGACGTCGCCTTTAAAGATTTTGCCGGCGCCGATGGTGATCGGTTTGGAGAAGGGTCTAAAGGCCGATGTTTCGAAGCTGACTTGATAGCTTCCAGCTTTTAGGTTGGGGAATGTATAGACACCGGTGGCGTCGGTGACTTCGATGAGCTCGCCTCCGGGGAGCGAGGGGGATCGAAGCGTGACGACGACATCGGGAATGGGATTTTTGGTGGCGGCATCAATCGCAACGCCTGTAATGGTGGAGGAGCCCATGGTAGCGGGAGGAGGTGCTTCCTCTCGCTTTTCTTGAATGAGCTCGGAATCGGCATTGAAGGTTTTGCCCGCCTCGAGGGTGATTTCTTTGTCAACTTGTTGGAAGGAGGCTTTTTTATAGTGAAGCTTATAAGCGCCCGGGCTTAAGTCCTTAAAGACGAAGGCGCCTTTGGCATCGGTAACGGCGGTTTTTTCTCCGCCTGTGAGCAGCGCCGAGCTCAGCGTGACGACCACGCCCGCCATGGGTGCCTTGGTTGAGGCATCGATGGCCACGCCTGCGATCGTCGAGAGCGCCGGGGTGGGCGGCGCGGTGGGAGGTGTATTGGTGTCAGGACTTCCAGTCGGTGCGCTTGGTGCTGGAGGCGCTTGTCCATAAGCGGAACGGGCCAACAGCGAGCTCAATGCGACGAGGAAAAACGGGACGGCTCGTGCGCGTTTCAAGTTGATCTCCCCAAAGGAATGAACATTTCCTGCCAGAAGGGGTGTAAACCCTTGTTTAAGCGGGCACTGCAACACGCTTGTCACTGGTTCGTCAAGATGAATATTTCGGGAAATGAAAGGTGATCTATCCCGGAAAAACAAGGCTGGATGCTTTATCAGGCGCGGGACAGAGAGGACATGGTGTTCAATACTACTTTGGATGAAGGGCAAATGAGATAAGGCGCTTCAATGTACTTCAATAGGCCAAGCCATCGATTTTAACTGGTCGAACAGAGGCTTAAACTTTCTTCGGAGTTCTTCGGCGCTCGGCCTATCGGCTGGGCTATTGCGTAAACAGTGGAATAAGAACATCCCCAGCGGTTCGAGTTTTGGATTTTGGGCCAGCTTTCGGACGGGTTCGGGAAGGCCGTCGTGGAGCAGATGCGCTGAAACCGTTGCGATATCGCTGCTTTCATCGAAGAGGATATTGGCGGTGAGAACTTCAAAGGCAAGGCATCCAAAGGCATAGATATCGGCGGTCATTGGTGTTGCCGTGACGCCATCAGGCACAATTCCCCAGATTTCAGGCGCTCCATAGGCTGCTGTCGCGCATCCGGGGCGTATATGCCGTCCGGCCAAGCCAAAATCCACCAGCACGGCTTCTTTGCCCGCGCGGAGGATGACATTGGAGGGTTTGATATCCAGATGGCCAACCCCCACCGAATGCATGGCCTCCAATCCTGAAAGGATGCCGTCGATTAAGGCCATGGCGCTCTGGATGGTTAATCCACGCGATGAAATCAGATGATCGCAGCGCGCTCCTTCCACCAATTCCATGACGAGGATGGGTTTCGGTTTGGCTCCTGCGTCGAAGGTTACAAAACGCGCTAGATGAGAATGTTCGGGCAAGGATAGCAGGGCGCCGGCTTCTTCCCGGAAGAGCTTGAGAAAGTCGGCTTCGGAGACGCTGCGGGCCGCTGTGGCGTCGTAATCGGGGACTTTCAGCGCAAAGCGTTCGGCGTGGGGATCGTGACGTTCTTCGGCGCGGGTCACGACGAAAACGGTGCCCAGCGATCCGCCGCCCAATTGGCGGTGAACATAAAAGCCGCCCAAGGTGCGGCGGGGCGGCATCCATGCGGGGAGCGATTGCTCGGAGGTCGCCGCAACCAAGGGGGCGCTTGGGCGTTCGAGCGGAAGCGCGAGAATGGGCGTCAAAATCGTTCGGATGAGTCCAGCGAGAGCCGAAGGAAGCAGGCGATCGAGCTGACGGAGGTAGTCGTCGAGCGTGAGGGCAATTTCGGCGGCGATGTCGGCGGGGGGCTGGTTGATGGTTCTGCGGATCGCGACAAGGAGCGGGTTTTCAGGGGGCTGCGAGCCCTGGCCGCCCCGCATGCTCGATTCGGCGATGGTGGAAGGTTCGGCGGGAAGGTCGTCGCCGCAGCGTCTTCTGGCGCCTGTGGTGAGTTTTTCGAGGCGGCTCAGCGCATCGTCGAGCGTGGTGAGAGGCGAGCCTCCTTCCGCTGCGCTTGATGCATTGGAGGCGAGGGCGGAGAGCGAGCCCGCCGAGGCAACACCGGTCAGGGCTTTGGCCAGCCGGGAGAGCGCGCTTGTGGTGACTTCGATACGCTGAGAGGCGCCTGTGGGAAGCTCTGCGATAAGGGTTTTTAAGCTGTCGATGCCATGTTCGGCGATGCGCGCAGGATCGTTGCCGGAGGGCTTGTGATCGAGCTTGCGGACGAAGCGCGCGTACGCCTGCACGAGTTGTGTGACATCGGGATGCATGCTGGCTTCGGCGAGAACATCGAGATCGTCGGCGGAGCCTAAATGCATGCCTGAAAACAGAAGGATATCGGCTGCATCCGCCGCGGCGTCGCGGACCAGCGCATCGAGGGCTCGGGCGACGGTGGCGGTGATGGCTCTTCGGAGAGGGCCTTTAGGTTCATTGATCAAACGGGCGACGAGCACGCTCGAAGCCGATGTAAAGCGGCTCCGGACACGGGTTCGCCGTTCGGAATCGTCTCCGAAATCGGTACTTGAGCAGTCGATAAGATGAAGCAGCGCCCTGAGTTTGCGCTGATGAAACGTGACATGCGGAGGCGGGCCTCCCCGGGGCTGGGCACTCGCTTCGCTTCGGATCAGCCAGCCTGTGAGGCGTTCGTACAAATCGTCGAGAGCGGGCACACCGGCCGTGTCTTCGCTGGGCGGGCGATCGAGAAGCAGAAGATTTTGAAGCAAACCATTCTCAAGCAGATGTGTATCGATCTCGCGCAGAAGAGAAGCGGCGGCGCGGCGGCTCATGCTGCTTTGGGCGCGGGGGTTATCGCTCACGTCCAGCGCCTCGAGCGCGTGAATCGTTTCTGCGGCGAGAGACAGCGCGCTTTGAGCATGCGCATAAGCCGTCGGCGAATCGTCTTCCACGAAGGCGAGCAGGGCTTTGCGAACGGCCGACCACAGTTCCGAGCCTTCACCGCTGTCGCTCGAAAGGTCGCGCAAAATCGAACGGGCCAGGGCCGTCAAGCCTTCATCGGGCTCGGGTGCCGAAAGCAGCGCGCTCAAGGCTTTTTTGCAGTGTTCCGCCGCGCGCGCGCCAAAAGAGCCGAGTTCATAACGAAGCTCCGCGACACTTTCCGCGACGGGAACAGGGGCAGTCTCGGCGATGACATCGAGCAATTGCTCCGAAGCCTCGGGTTCGATTTCGGCCGCGCACCGCAGGCCCCACACCATCGCCGTCGCAATCGCCGGATCGCGGATCAACAGCGGCCCCCGTATAAGATCCAGCGAACGCTGAAGCGAGCGCTCTGGATCGATCGCAATGCTGGCCACGAGAGAAGTGGCCGCGCGCCTCCATTCCGTGGGCGACAAGTTTGTGCCGAGCTGCTGGGTGATCTCGTAGGACAGCTCCGATGACAATCCCGCGAGCAAGCCCCGGGCCGCCGCCGCGTGTCTCCACACCAGGGTCTCGCGATCGCCTAAAAGCTTTGGAAAGACGCTTGAAATCGGATCGGGGCCAATCCCGGGCGGAAGACTTTTTCGCTTGTTCGTCAGAGAGGCGATGGTGTTCCGGAAGAGCCGCAGCGCATTGTCATCACCTTGCATGGCGCGGCGCACCGCCGCTCTCGCCGCGCGTTCGAGCATACGGCTGGCCAGCCTTCGCTCGGGAAGAGACGCCGTCGACGGATTGCCAAACCAATCGCGCGCAAGTTCGCGCCTCGATGCCAGCGCGAGCGCGAGCGCATCCGAAGCCACATGCGCCGAGCTTGGAAGCGCCATGCAAATGGCCACGCGCGCCCGGATTCCCGCCGCCGATAAGCCTCTCGCCGAACCAGCCGCCATGCGCGTTGCCACGGCCACAAAAGTCGCCGCATTGCCCGCATACAACTGAGCCAGCACCCGCCGCCCAAAATCCCGGCGCTCCGGCCCAAGAGGCAGGGCCGCCGCAATTTCATAGAGCCCCACCGTCGCCGCCGCCGGAGCGAGCCAGCTCAAATCGTCGAAGAGCCCATCGGACAAAGCGAAGCGAATGCTCTTTTTTAGCGCTTCAGGATGAATGCCATCGAGCGGGCTCGGCCCATCGATCGAAGAAGCCGCAAGAGAAAGAGCGGCCATGCTTTGGCGAAATGCAGCACGCCTCGCCTGCCTATCCGGATAGGTAGCCAGGTCGAGCAGTCCGCTTAAGTAGTCGGCGCGCATGTTCATGGCGCGAAGAGTTGAAGGACGCGCAAGCCCTAAGCTCCGCGTCTTTTAGGGAACAACGTTTCGCATAAGAGCGGCGCGTTTGGGGGAAAAACACATGGAGATTGAACAGGCATCGCGCTTCTTTATTTCGCGCTGAACACATGATCGGCATCATGGCTGGCCGTATGGTTGCGTCTCCCATCCTTCAGGCAGTGTCCGGCCAACGTTCATGGGACGAGCTCCGGGCCGACGGTTTTGATGCTCTCGTCGCCGTGGCTCCGGCTCCCCGCTTTTCTGAAAAAAACCTGCTCGGCGAGCGTTTTTCAGGGGCGCTTGAGGCTTTGATTCAAGCCGATGCCCAGCTTGCGCGAGGTAAAGCGCAGCCCGCCGTCGTACCGGCTCCAGAAGCGCCAGGAGGCCGGCTCGTTGTCGTGCCCATGGCGGCCCTCCGGGACGATACCGACGATGTCCGTTCCGTGCTTGAGGCCGCGGCCGCGGGCGTTGGCCGGGCGGTGGATGCGGGCTCCAAAAAGCCGCTTCTATGGATCAACGTGCCCGAACACGAACGCTTTGCCTATGCGCGCGATGTGGCGGCTCTCGGCGCGCTCGCAAGCCAATGGGCACCCTTGGAAGCGCGTGAGGCAGGCAAAGCGCCCCGTCCCGCGGATGCCATCGGCGTCATCGATCTCCTCCCCGATCGGGGCGCCTATCTCTCCGCTGTCGAAGCGGGCCGCGCCCTATCCCGCGATATCGCGGGAACCGAACCTGAAAGAATGGCACCGCTGCGCATCGCCGAACTATGCGAACAAGCTTTTGCATCGTGCGGCGTCTCCGTGACCATCGACAAAAATCTCGCCGAGCACTACCCGCTTGCCGCGGCCGTTGCGCGCGCCTCGATGAATGTTCCCCGCCATCATCCTTGTGTTGCAGCGCTCGAATACATCCCTGCAGGCCCTGTAAAATCGACGGTTGTTTTGGTTGGAAAAGGCGTCACCTACGACACAGGCGGCGCCGATCTAAAAACCGACGGCGCCATGGCAGGCATGTCCCGCGATAAAGGCGGCGCGGCCGCGGTGGCCGGTCTTTTGCGCACGCTATCGATTCTCAAACCGCCCAATGTTCGGGTCATCGGATTGCTTGGCCTAGTGCGCAACAGCATCGGCGAAGAAGCCTATGTCAGCGATGAAATCATCCCCAGCCGGGCAGGCGTCCGCGTCCGCATTGGCAATACCGATGCGGAAGGAAGGCTGTTATTGGCCGATTTGCTTGCCCACGCGAAAGAAATGGTTCAAGGCGCCCCCAGCCCATCCATCTTCTCCATCGCGACCCTCACCGGCCATGTCTATCGCGCCTACGGACCCTACACGGGAGCGATCGGCAACGGTCCGGCGCGCATAGCAGGCGTTCTCGAAAGGCTCGACACCCTAGGCGAGCTATGGGGCGAACCCGTGGAGTTATCGCGCCCGCGCCGCGAGGATTATGCCTTTGTCGCCGCCCGCTCGTGCGCCGAAGACGTGATTTCCTCCAACCGGCTGGCCAGCGTCAGCACCCCCCGCGGTCATCAATTTCCCTTTGCATTCTTGGATATTGCATCGGGTTTAAGACGCAGCCCCATACCCTTTGTACATCTCGACATCGGAGGAGCCGCGTACGATCCGCCCGATTGGCAAAACGGCCGCCCCACAGCCGTTCCCATCGCGACGCTGGCCGACTACATCATGAACCTTTAATGGGTTGCGGCCTTTGGCGCGGGCATAGTCGCAAGAAAATCCTGAGCCACCCGCCCTTCATAATTGGTCAGCAGCTCTTCAATCCGCTCATAAGAGTCTGAACGCACGACAAGCCCCATATGATAGGGATTATCGTTCATGCGCCAGGCGATTTCCGGATCGCTATAAGCCGATGTATCCGGCGTTTCCTGGCGGGTCAGCGAGATAATCAAACCGCCGTAGGAATACCCTTGCTTGGGCGGCTCATAGCTGACTTCACCCTGGCTCAGCTCAATCTTCGCCCACTCGCGCCATAGATTCACACCCGTCGAAGCCTCGACCAAATCCGCGATATGCGCGCCCCCCACCCGCGCCGCCGATTCCAGGAAATAAAGCTCCGAATCCTCGCTTCCCAAAATAAACTCGGTATGCATCACACCGCGCACCAGCCCCAAATGCTCGACCACTTTTGCATTGAGCTCATGCGTGCGCTTCGCCAAATCCGAATCCCGGACCACCGTGCGCGTCGCGAAAATACCGCCTTGGCTCACCACCTCTAAAATAGGCTTCCGGTACTGATGCACCTCGGCGAACACGACTTTGCGATCCGACACGATCGTATCCACATGCAGCACATTTCCAGGCACCATCCGCTCAATCAGATAGGTCGCCTGCGCATCGCCCAAACCTTCGATGGCCGACCACACATCCGCTTCATTGAACAGCTTCCGAATTCCAACGGATGAGGCTTCTGAACGCGGCTTGAGCAGCCACGGCGGCGGCACTTCCCTTAAAAAGCGCCGGATCCGATCGTAATTCAGCACATGCACAAATTCAGGCACGCGAATCGATCGATCCCTCGCCCGCGCGCGCATGGCCAATTTATCCCTGAAATACCGGGCAGTCGTCTCGCCCATTCCCGGCACCCGCAGGTGTTCCCGCAAATGCGCGGCCATCTCCACATCGTAATCGTCCAGCGCGCAAATTCGCCGGATATCGCGTGTACGCGCCAAATAACTCACACAATTGACGACCACCCTCCGATCGAAGAGCGAAGGAACAGCGAATACTTCATCAATGCTTTCGCGTGCCCAAGGCTTTTTCAGCAGCGTCTCGACGGTGAGCAAGATGACGCGCCAGCCTTCTTTTTTGCACTCTTCGATAAAGGGATTGCCTTTAAAATAGCTAGAAAGACAAAGGATTGTGGCGCCCTCTTCGGGCGGACCATAGCGCGAAGGCAGTTCTTGCGTTGGCGCTTGAGGATTATGTGCGTAGATATCGGTGTCCAAGGTGGGGCGGCAGCTTAGTCAAGGTTTTTGGCGATTGATAGGCGCAAAGAGCAATTGTTGCCGTGAATGTGTTAAAGTCGCCGCTTATGGATTTAAAACTAGGCATACCCGCGTGGGTTTTGTGCGGAATTATCGGTGCATGGATAGCCACGACCAAGGGCCGCGGCGGATGTTTTTGGTTTACATTCTGCGCGATCGCCGGACCGATTGGACTCGTGATTGCGGCGGTCATCTCCAAGGTGCCCAAGAACGGGAATTAACGCTTCTTATCGGTTTCATTCGCTTCGGGCCGGGGCGCAGGCTTTGGCGGGGCTCGGTCCTCAAAGCCGGGAATCGATCCGAAATGAAATCCAATGCCCGTGCTAAACGACAGCGCCGGGCCTTCCAGCGATTTGAGCACCGACACTTCGGGATGCACCGCGAAGTTCTCCCAGATGCGGAATTGAAATCCCAGCCCTCCCCTAAACATCGCTCCAAGCGTCGTCGACGCCGTGTCCTCCCCAACCAACTGCCCCGCCTTCAGCCCATAACTTATCCCGGGCGTGAGCACGATTGAAAACCATTCGCTCGGATTGATCCCCAATAAAACAGGCGCATGAAAATAAAAAACATGCCCCATAATATTTTGTTTTTCATTGGTTGTGCCAGCAATTGTAAAGTATTGAAACGCCGGGTCCACCGCCAAATCGAACACACCGCGCAAAGGATTCCACTTTATGTCAAACCCGAGCGACGAAACATTATGCAAATGCAGGCCAATATCGACACTATCCAGCAGTCCATAACGGAATAAATAAGAGGGCAGGCTCGGCAAATACCCTGTGCTTTTCACCGTCCTCGCTTCATTCGCGGAAGTATTGGGATCGTCGGCGATTTGCTTATCCCCCGAATAGCCAAAGCCCTCGAGCGCGACCGTATGCGCAAAGCGTCCAGGCGAAACCGTCCTCGGCGTGCTGTATAAATTCGGATTTGGGCAGCCACACAGCCCGGCCATGAAAAAAAATATCGCCGAAAATACGGCGCCTCGGTATGGATATGCCCGCATGGTGCGGGGGGTCTTGCCACCCTGTTGGATTGAACGCAAGGAATTCATGACGTATGGAAGGCCAAATCTCGGAAAAGCTCGCGAAGCTCGATGCAATGCATGTTGGGTTTCGTTCCCGCTATATCGTTTACGAAGAGCTCGAGCAGCAGTTAAAGGCTTGGGCACAAGCCTTTCCCGAATTTGTAAGGCTTGAAAGCATTGGGCAGAGCCGGCAGGGCCGCGAGCTTTGGCTTTTAATTTTGGGCAAAGAGCCTTGGCGAATTCGCCCGGCGCTGTGGGTCGACGGCAATATGCACGCATCCGAGGTCGCCGGAACATCGGCCGCCCTCGCCGTCGCCGAAGATATTATCCGCGCGCATATCGCGCCCGATCAGCCTATTTTCGATATTCCGCCGCATATCACCGAAATGATCGCCCGCGATCTGCTCGTGTATGTGCTGCCCCGCATGTCGCCCGACGGCGCGGAGCTGATGCTCACCGAAGGCGCGTTTGTCCGTTCCAATCCGCGCCATTGGTTTGAGCGCAAGGCCACGCCTTACTTCCGTTCTTGCGATATCGACGGCGATGGACAAGTGCGCATGATGCGCCGTCAAGATCCCGCGGGGGATTTTATTGAATGCCCAGACAATCCGAATTTAATGCTCCTCAGGCGGGTCGAAGATCCTCCGCCCTATTACACGCTGCATCCCGAGGGCGTTATTGAAAATTGGGATGGAATCACGCTTCCTCCCGCGGCTTTTTTAACGAGTGCCGACACCGATTTAAACCGCAATTTTCCCTTTCACTGGGCACCCGAGCCCGAGCAGCTCGGCGCCGGCGCATTTCCGACATCCGAGCCCGAATCCCGCGCCGTTACCGAATTTGTATCGGCCCATCCGCATATATTCGCCTGGATGAATTACCATACCTATGGGGGTGTATTTATCCGGCCGCCATTTGAAAAACCCGATTCAGACATGAATGCATTCGATTTTCATGTGTACCGGCAGATCGCCGAATGGACGGAATCGATTGCAAAATATCCGATGGTGAGCGGCTTTGAGGATTTTTGTTATGAGCCCAAAAAGCCTTTGAGGGGCGATTTATCGAATTTCGCCTATTCGCAGCGGGGCGCGCTTTCGCTGGTCTGCGAGCTGTGGGATTTTTGGAGCCGGCTCGGCGTAAAAGTAATGCGGCCATTTGCCGATAATTATTTTAAGCGCAATCGCGACGACGCCTTGGCCATGGCCAAATGGGATAAAGAACATAATCAAGGCCGGGTCGTCGGCGCTTGGAAAGCTTGCGAGCATCCTCAATTGGGCGCGGTCGAAGTCGGAGGTTTCGATCCCCGTTTCGGAATTTGGAATCCGCCTCCCGAAGAATTGCCTCGTATATGCGAACAACAAAGCCGTATTGTATTGCGCATTGGCGCGATGGCACCCAGGCTGCGTATTTCAAATATCGAAATTCATAGGGAAAGCGAGAACGCAGATTTATTTTCCGTGAGCGCCGTAATTGAAAACATGGGGTACTTGCCCACCTATGGGATTGCTTCATCCAAGGCTCTTCCCTGGAATGAACCTTTAACCATCGCTCTTGTGGCCGGCGAAGGTGTGAACGTCGTGACGCCCAAAACATCCATCGGCGGGCGCAATGAACACGCGATTGGGCATTTGGGCGGCTGGGGCGCCTTTTCGGCGGCCTCGTGCACGCCCGCATTTGCCCGCAGCATGGGCGAAGCTGTAAGGACGCGCGTTGACTTCACGGTGCGCGGAAAAGGCTTGTGCACGATTTCAGCGTCCAGCCCTCGCATGGGTAAGGTGGAAGTTTGCGTCCAAGTGGGCTAGACCCGGTTTGTTCAACACGTTTGAGGAGGCAGTTGTGATGGTTCGGACTTTGCGCTGTGTGGCGCCCGCGATGTTGTTTTTGATTTCTGCAGCAGGCTGCAATTCCAATAAAAACGATTCTTCTGCGACCCCTGCGCCCGAGCGTGCCGCTGTCCAGAACGAGGCCAAGGTAAAGGATACGGCCGCGCCTGCGCCGTCTTCGGCAGAGGCTGCTGCGGCGCCTGCGCCTTCGGCCGCGCCCAATGCCGAGCAGCCTGCCGCGGCGGGGGATAAGGCAAAGGATGAGCCCGCTGCAAAGGCCGGCGATGATGATGCGGCGCCCAAAAAAGAGGCTGCCGAGAAGTCTGCGGCCCAGAACGACAAGGCGGAGCCGAAGGCCAAGGGCGGCGAGCCTGCGAAGGCGGGCGGCGAGGTAAAAAGCAGCGCGCCCAATCCAAAGAATGGCATTTTGGGGGCGGCTGCCGCGGACAAAATCATCAAGGTGGGTTCCAAACCGATTGTTAAGTTAATGGGAACGGGTGCCGAGCCTCGCGCGAAGCTGTCTTATGCGCTGGATAAAGGTTCAAAAGCGCTGCTTCAGATGAGCATGGATATGACCATGAGCATGAAGATGGCGGGGCAATCCATACCTCCGACGGCGGTGCCTACGATGGTGATGGGATTGGACATGAGCGTGGCCGATAAGGCGGCTTCGGGGGATGCGAAGATCGATGCGCTGCTGAGCAGTGTTGGGCTTTCGCCGCAGGGCAAGACGCAAGAGGTGATGGCGGAGCAGATTCGTCCTCAAATTGAGGGGATGAAGGGTTTGACGATGGGATATTGGGTATCGCCGAGCGGATTTGTGCGCGACGTGAAGGTGGATGTTCCGCCTGGGTTTCCGCCGCAGGCGCAGCAGATGTTATCGGGTATGAATCAGAGTTTTGAATCGATGGTGGCGCCTTTGCCCGAGGGGGATGTTGGGGTTGGGGCGAGCTGGGAAGTGATTACGCGCATTGTCAGTTCGGGTGCGGATTTGGTTCAGTTTGCGGTGTATACGCTGAAGGAGCGCAAGGGTACGAAGGCTTCGCTCGAGATTGCGGTGAAGCAGCTTGCGGCGCAGGAGACGATTAATGCGCCTGGTATGCCTGCGGGTGCGACGGCGAAGTTGTCGGCTTTCCGGTCCCAGGGTGTGGGTTCCAATCGTATCGATTTGACGATGGTTGCGCCGGATACGGGTAAGATGGACGTGGATTCGGCGATGGATTTGAATGTGACGGTCGGTGCGGCGCCCGCTCAGCAGACGAGTGTGAATACGAAGCTTTCAGTTCAGTTTACCCGTCCCGCCAAAAAATAATATTTTAGAACCCACCTCATAAAGCTGCTGCGCGCCCCAAATCTTCGGTCAGGCTCCCTCCCTTACAATGTACGGCTCGGTCGCCTTCCCTCGTTTTGGGGCTGCTCGCGACGCTTTCTGAGGTGGGTTCTGTTGCTTTTTCTCTAAAATTTGAAAGATTTTTCGATGCTGCCGATCGCGTTGAATGCCGAGCTGTGTGCCATTCCAGAGCTTATCCGTCCCGCCTATAACCATTTCCTTAAGCCGGGCCGTATTTTGCTGACGGGTCATTCTCATCAGGCTTGGCCCGATGCGGTGCGCGATGCGCTTCTGAATGTGTTCGATGATGCGGCTCGTTATGTGGACGATAAATGGGGGCAGTGCATTTTCCCAAAGATGCATTGGGTGGGCAGCGCTGTTTTGGAGCGGTTGGGTTTCGATCGGGACGATCCTATTGCTTTTGGTAAAAGCACGCATGAATTGCTGTTCCGTTTGCTTACGTGTTTGCCTTCGCCCAGCCGCAAGCCCCGTATTGTTACGACGACAAGCGAATTTCATAGTTTAAGGCGTCAATTTGGACGTATTGCCGAGGAAGGCGCGGATATTGTTTGGGTCGATGCTCATCCCCGCGAGGCTTTGTGCGATCGGCTTCTGGATGCGCTGGTGCCTGGTACGGCGATGCTGGCCATTTCATCCGTATTGTTTGAAGATTCGTATGTGCTTCCACGGCTCGAAGAAATTTTAATGCGGGCCATTGAAGTGGGAGCCATTCCTTTGGTGGATGCGTATCATGCGTTCAATGTGCTTCCATGCCGCTGGGGGGCTGCGAAAGAGCATGTGTATGTGACGGCGGGTGGATATAAATACGCGGAATTCGGCGAAGGATTATGTTTTTTGCGCTTTCCAAAGCAGTGTTCGCTGCGGCCTGTGTACACCGGATGGTTTGCCGATTTTGCATCGCTTGCCGGGCAGAAGCCGGCGGTGATTCGCTATGGAGAGGGTGGGGCGCGCTTTTCAGGAGCGACCTTCGATCCCACGCCTTTTTATCGGGCGGAGGCTGTTCTTAAGCATTTTGATCGTTTTGGTTTGAATGTTGATCGATTGAGGGATGTTTCGGTATATCAATGCAATAAAATCATCGATCAAATCGATAAAGCTGGAATGGCGGAGTGCGTGGTTAGCGCGAGAAATGCCGATTTGCGAGGGGGATTTGTGACACTGAAGACGGATAGGGCAGGGGAGGTGTGTGATGAATTGCGCAAGGAGGATGTGTTTGTGGATTCGCGGGGTAATTTGTTAAGATTGGGGCCTGCGCCTTATGTATTGGATTCTGAAATTGAGCGCGGTGTGGAAGCGGTGCTGAAGGTCATTCAAAGGGTGGGCGAGGATCCGGGGGGATTTTAAACCCGCTTTTACTGTTGCATCGATCACCATGCTGGTTCACTCTTGTTGAATATGATTTTCAAGTTCGCTTGGACCAAACACCTTTTATGTGTTGTTGCCGGCGCCGTTTTGTTGCTCGCGAGCTCGGTTTCCAACGCTGAAAATGCCGAGGCGCCCGAGGTCGAAGCCCGCCGCCTGGTCCACGTTCTCGGCTATGTCGCCGCGGATTATTCGGGCGCTGTGTCCGGGGGTGCGATTACCAATGCCGATGAATATCAAGAGCAGCTCGAGCTCTTGGGTGAAGCCAACAAAATAGCCCTGCGTATTCAGCCCGCGCTGGCCGCAAAATCCACGGAGCCCGGGCAAGCCCAGCTCAATATCGGCGAGCAGGTCGTCAAGGTGCGCTCTCTCGTGGAAAAGAAGGCCGATGCAGGTCTTGTGAATGCCGAGGCCACGGCGCTTAAAGCTTCGCTCATCACCGCATTTAGACTGTCCGAATCGCCGGATAAGGCGCCCAGCGCCGAACGGGGAAAGGCGCTCTACACCGAGCATTGCGTGTCCTGTCACGGCGAGCTCGGCAATGCCGATACGCCTAAGGCCAGAACCTACACGCCCAGGCCGGCCAATTTTCTCGATCCTCAAATCGGTGAAGGGCTTTCGCCTTTTCGCGTGTCCACCACCGTGCGCTTCGGTGTTCAGGGGACGGCCATGGTGCCCTTCACCTTCTTGTCAGAGGCCGAGCAGTGGGATTTGGCCTTTTATGTAACGGGTTTAAGACATTCGGCCGAGCCCGCCGATGGGACGCCCAATTATGCGCTGAGCGAGCTTTCGGTGCGTTCCGATGGAGAGCTCCGCAAAGAGCTTCTCGCCGCGGGGGTCGCAGAATCCAGGGTAGATGCCGTGCTTTCCGATTTAAGAAAGCGCGCGCCTTTTGAAGATCGCGCCGCCCGCGCTCCGCTTTCGGTCGCCAGGGCCAAGCTCGATAGGGCCAGAATTTTTATTTCCCGGGGCGATCGGGAATTGGCCCGGGCTCAGTTGATCGACGCTTATCTCGAGGGAATCGAACCGGCCGAGCCTGCGCTCCGGGCATCCAATCCAGCGCTTGCCGCAGAGATTGAGGCGAAGTTCCGGGATGTGCGGCTCAAGCTCGAGGAGCGGGCCGGCGCCGATGAAATCAATGCGCATATCGCCGGGATTTTAAAGGAAATCACAAGGGCCGAGGCGCTGTTGGATTCGGCGCGGGGCAATAAAAGTTTTATGTCCACGGCCATCTCCAGCGCGGGCATTCTGCTTCGCGAAGGCGTTGAAGCCGCGCTGTTGATCGCTGCGCTGCTCGGTGTCGCGGTGCAGGCGGGCTTGGGCGATCGAAAGCGTTTTGTGCACCTGGGCTGGGCGGTGGCCATTGGGCTTGGCCTTCTCACATGGCTCTTTTCGGCCAAACTCATCGCCATCTCGGGCGCTAAACGCGAGCTGATTGAAGGCGTCACGGCCCTTCTGGCCACAGGCGTCTTGTTCTATGTGAGCTATTCGCTTTTGGCGAAGCGCGAAGTGGCCCGCTGGATGAAGTTTCTGCGCGGCAAAGTCACATCCCGGGGCGCGGCGCTTTCGCTGTTTTTGGTGGCGCTGCTCGCTGCGTACCGCGAAGCGTTTGAAACGGTGCTGTTTTATCAAGCCCTTCTCGCCTCCGATGCTCCAAAGAGTGCGGCGCTCGCGGGCGCGGGTGTGGGCGCACTGTTGCTCGTGCTGCTCGTGGCTGTTTATACGCGCGCGGGAAAATTCGCCCCTCCCGCCGTCTTCTTCCGTATCTCGAGTTATCTGCTCTATGTGATGGCCATTATTTTTGCGGGCCAAGGCGTGTTCGCTCTTCAGCTTGCCGGCCTTTTGCCATTGCATCCGGTGTCCATTCCCCAAGTGCCCGCCCTGGGTATCTACGCTTCGGCGGAAACCCTTATCGCTCAGGCTATTTTGATTCTGCTCGCCGTGGCCGCGCTGATCATCGAGCGGGGAAGCGAAAAAGAAAACGGCGCCAATAAAGCCGCGCCTCCCGTTCAATCGGCTTCTTAACGGTAGACGCGGGGAGCGTCGGGATATAGCGGCCTCAGCGCAATGGCCGCGACATGGTGAGCGCTGTCGGCCGGCTTGTCTAAATCCCATTCCACATACAGCTTATCCCCGTCGTAACAGCCAAAACTCGTCGACAAACACAGCAGCGGCTCGCGCTCGATGACATAGCCGCCCCGCGCCACATCATGGCCGTACACCGAAACGCAAGCCTCGGGATGTATCGCGTGAAGAAAGGCCATCGCCCGTTCGGTCGATGTCGTCCGCGCCCATAAAAGAGCTCCCAGCGTGCTCCGGCTCGCCAGGTCTTCAAAAGAAAACTCGGGCGAAGGCGCAAGCTTCAAGCGCTCCAAATCGTTTCTGTTTTCAATCTTCGTATGAGGCGCCGCATGCGTCATCACAATGCGGGCCTTCGGCGCGAGCGCTACAAATGGCCATGTTTTAAGCCATTCCCGTGTGCTCTCCGTCGCCTGTTCGCCCAAGAGCTCTTCCAGGCGGTAAGCCTCATCGGGGAAAAACTTCGACACGACCGGCCCGCCCACATGCGCGTGCTCGTGATTGCCCAGCAAATAAAACACGCGGCCCGGATGCCGGTCTTGCAAAGCCTTCGCATGCACGAGCAAAGTCTTGGAGTCGCCCCGGTAATACGTCCCCAAATACTCGGGCCATTCGTGTTCGGACAGCTCCGGGCCATGAACCAAATCGCCCGTCACCACGAGATAACAGTCGCCGTATGTCTCGCATGCCTCTTCAAAAATAGAGACCATGCGGTCGAAATCTCCGACGTTTCCCTGGAAATCTGTAGCGATGAAGAGCTTGCCCTGTTCAGGCAAGGTCATGACGCGCGGCACGCGCGGCAGCATACAAGAATGTTTCCGGTTGGTCTGCGTCGGCCTATGGGGAAAAACAAGAAGCCGCGTCTTAGAAGTCTGTTTTGCATTGGTTGTGCTTGGCTTGGCGATAGGTCGGGGAGTAGGCTTGCCCGCCATGAATAATGAAAACCTTGCGGCCTGGGTTTCAGAGGTTGCCCGTATCACGGAGCCCGATCGTGTCGTGTGGTGCGACGGTTCCGAGGAGGAAAACCGGGCGCTTATCCAGGCCATGCTCGCGGATGGAACGCTTAGTGCGCTGAATGAGGCCAAATTCCCCAATTGCTACTTGCATCGGAGTCATCCGAGCGATGTGGCGCGCACCGAGCATTTAACGTTTATTTGCACGGAGACACAAGAAGAGGCTGGACCCACCAACAATTGGATGTCCCCCGCGCAAGCCCGGGAAAAAGTTGGTCCTCTGTTTAAAGGAGCGATGAAGGGGCGCACGATGTATGTGGTGCCCTATCTGATGGGGCCTGCTGGATCGCCGGCGGCCAAGGTGGGTGTTGAAATTACGGACAGCGCTTATGTGGTGGTGAACATGAGGATCATGACCCGCATGGGCAAAGTGGCCCTGGATGCGCTGGGTTCGTCCTCGGATTACTGCAAAGGATTGCATTCACTGGGCGATTTGAATCCCGATCGCCGCTTTATTTGTCATTTCCCCGCGGAACGGCTCATTTGGAGCGTGGGTTCGGGCTATGGCGGCAATGCCTTATTGGGCAAGAAATGCTTTGCCCTCCGTATCGCCGGCACAATGGGGCGCGATGAAGGCTGGTTCGCCGAGCACATGCTGATCTTGGGCATCGAAGATCCCAAGGGAAATATCACCTATGTGTGCGCGGCTTTTCCGAGCGCGTGCGGCAAAACCAATCTGGCGATGCTCGTCCCGCCACCCGCCGAGAAGGGCTACAAGGTGTGGACGGTCGGCGACGATATCGCGTGGCTTCATTTTGGGCCGGATGGAAGGCTTTGGGCCATTAATCCCGAGGCCGGTTTCTTCGGTGTTGCGCCTGGAACCAGCAATAAAACCAATCCCAATGCGCTCGCGACAGTGATGAAGAATTCAATCTTCACCAATGTAGCGGTCACCGCGGATGGTTCGCCCTGGTGGGAAGGATTGGATCCGGTTGCACCGGCCGGGCTCACCGATTGGCGCGGAAAGCCCTGGACGCCTGAAAACAAAGAGCCTGCGGCTCATCCCAATAGCCGTTTCACCTCGCCGGCCAGCCAATGCCCAAGCATCTCGCCCCAGCTCAATGCGCCTGAAGGCGTTCCGATTTCGGCCATCATTTTTGGAGGGCGCCGCAAGAAGCTTGCGCCTTTGGTCTTTGAGGCCCGCGATTGGGAACACGGCGTCTTTGTCGGCGCGGCGATGGCTTCGGAGACAACGGCCGCCGCGGTCGGCCAAGTGGGCGTTGTGCGCCGCGATCCGATGGCAATGCGGCCTTTCTGTGGCTACAACATGGCCGATTATTTTGGGCATTGGCTCAAGATGGGCGAGGGCCGGAACATGCCCAAGGTGTTCCATGTGAACTGGTTCCGCCAGAACGAGGCCGGAAAGTTTTTGTGGCCCGGTTTCGGCGAAAACCTCCGGGTTCTTCGCTGGATTGTCGATCGCGTGAACGGCGAAGGCAAAGCCACGGATACGCCGATTGGCCTTCTGCCCACCCGGGATGGCATCGATTCCGAAGGGCTTTCGCTTTCCGAAACGGCCATGGACGAGCTGCTCCATGTGGATAAAAACGCCTGGCTCGAGGAATCGCGCGATTTAGAAAGCTTCTTCAAGACCTTTGGCGACCGGGTTCCACAAGCCATTTGGAAGCAGTACGAAGAACTTCAAGCGCGCCTATCCGCGTAGAAAACCCCGCACTCATTGGATGACGGTTGAGCTCACGGACACTCCGCGGTGTGCGCGGACTCGCTTCAATTTCATAGGAGAGCCTTTTGTTCAGCGATAACAGCAGCACGAGCTCCCGAACTCACGACGATGTCTTTAAGAGCCTGCTGAGTGTCTGCAAAGATCAAGGCTTGGACGGGCTTTGGCAGAGACTGGATGAGCTTTCGGCGCTGCTCCGCGAAGACATGCAGGGAATCGAGCTGGCCATCGGCGATGTGGGACGGCGCGGCGATACGCTCGTTCACAAGGCCGCCGGGCATTTGCTCGGGCAGGCTGGCAAGCGCATTCGGCCGGTGTGCGTCGTACTCGCGGCGCGCACGGCCAAGGGCTGGTCGCCGGCGGTTCAGAAGCTGGCGGTGGCGGTCGAACTGGTCCACAACGCCACCTTGCTGCACGACGACGTGGTCGATTTGGGCGAGCGCCGCAGAGGCGTCGATGCCGCGCGTATGATTTACGGCAACGCCATTTCGATTTTCAGCGGTGACTATCTATTGACCGAGGCACTCTATCGAATTATCGGCAGCGGCATTCCGGATGTATTGGAACGCATGCTGGATGTAATTCAAGATATGGTCATGGCCGAGGCACTGCAAATGGCCAGGCGGGGCCAATTTGATTCGAATGCGGATCAATACTTTCAAATTATATCGGGAAAAACGGCATCTTTATTTAAATGGGCGATGTATGCCGGTGCGAAGGCGGGAGGCGCGGACGAGGCGCAGAGCCGCGCACTCGAGCAATACGGTGAACATCTTGGCATTGCCTTTCAATTGGTGGACGATGTGCTCGATTTCACCGGGGCGCCTGAAACGACGGGAAAGACCCTTCTTTCCGATCTGCGCGAGGGCAAGATGACCTATCCACTGCTCTTAACGGTGGAACGCGCTCCGGATGTGCGGCCCATTCTTTCAAAAGTATACCTGGAAGGCGACAATGAAAGCAGTTCGCTGTTGATGGAGTCGGCGCTGATGCTCAAAGAGACGATGGCCAAGCACGAAGTCATTGAAAGCTGCGCCGAACGGGCCCGAAGCCTTTGCGAACAGGCCATCACGAGCTTAGATCCCCTCCCGGCGGGGCCCGCGAAAGAGACGCTTTCGCTTTTGGCCGCCACATTGCCGGATAGGAAAAGGTGAGCGAAATGGCGGTTCGGGCGCGAAGAAGATTCACCTTGTGCCCGGCGCTTCCGTTGGTGGCCGTGTTTGTGTTCAGCACTGCGGGCTGCTCAGAAAAAGAGCCTTCTTCTGGGGAAAGCGGCCCTCAGGCAGGCGCATCCGCCTCATCCGCCAAGGAAAAATCAAAACCCGCGGCCCAGTCTTCCGCGCCCGCCATCCTTGCGGCCGATGATAGTATAAAATCTCCATCCAATCCGTTGGGATTGCCACCGGTACGGGTTAAATTATCGCCCGACAAGCGGGTCTTCGCCGTATCGGGCGAAATGCTGGCCCGGGCCAAGCCCGGATCGGCCTTTGTTTTGTATGCGGCAAAAGTCGTTGGCTTTGAAGGCGACGATTTATTGATCGAGGGTAAAGCCGGCCCCAATTACAAAGTGCATCCATCCTATGTGATTGCAGCTCCAGACGATCCTAAAATTAAGGTTGGAGAACCGATCATTACCGAATACACAGGCGTGATGAAACACGCGATCGTTAATAAAATCCTTCAGGGAGGGCGCATTGTTGTCCGCTATACCGATGTCGATGCGCGGGCGCCCGAAGCCTATCTAAAACCCAAGGAAACAACCATTATCCCTCAAATCAACGGCCTTCAGGGCGGCAACTACGCGGCATGGAAAGAAGGCGATATTTATAGGCATGTACTTTTAATTTCTTCTATTGTTGTAAACAATACAAAGCAATGGCTTGTGCTTGGATATGCCGGGGCTGCTCATATCGTTCCCGAGACCGCATTGACACCCATTCCGATTAAATTGAAAGCCAAAGAAGGCGAGACGGTATGGGCGGAGTCGGTGGGCGTGCTGAGGCGGGCCACGGTTCAAAATGCCGATACAGCAGGCTTTTTCACGGTGAAATATGAACGCGCCGGCCGTCCGGCCACCCTGGGGCTGGGTTTTATTATGCCGCCCTTGGAAGGCAGTGAAACCAATGCGTCCGGGCCGGGCAGCCAAAACAACAAGAACCGCGACGAGCCCAAATGATTTAGGTGGGTGCCTTTAACGGTCGTGGTGCGCAAATTCCTTTGCGTTTTTTTCATTGGACACAAGTGATAGAGGCGATTTTATGAGCCTCAAAGAAGCATGGCGCGCAACCCGGCAATGGGTGCCGTTTTCCTTTCGGACGGCTGGTTATGGCGCGATTTCGCTCAGCCTTGGACCTTTGACTCCTGACCATGCCGCAAGCTTGTGGGCGATGCGGCAGTGGTGCCGTTCGGCGGCCCGCGGCCTGAATGTGGACGTGGAAGTGCGGGGATTGGAAAACGTTCCGCCGCCGCCTTTTGTTTATTGTTCCAATCATCAGAGCCTGCTCGATGTGCTGGTGCTGGGCTCGGTGCTTCCTCACGATTTTAAATGGGCAGCCAAGCGCTCGCTGATGAAAATCCCCTTTTTGGGATGGCATTTACAGGCGGCGGGCCATGTGCCGGTGGACCGAGCCCAAGGTTCGCGCGCGGCGGCCGAGGCCATTGCCCATTTCGAGAAAGTGCTTCGCGATGGCAATCCGCTGCTGATTTTTCCCGAGGGCACCCGCAGTGAGGATGGGATTATGCGGCCCTTTAAAAATGGGGGTTTTTATGCGGCGGTGCGGGCCAATGTGCCCGTGGTTCCAGTCGCCCACGATGGGGCGTATCGCTTAATGCGCAAAGGGGCGATTGATTCGGGGGATGGGTCGATGCGCCATGTGATTGTGTCGATTGGCAAACCCTTGTTTCCGCGGAAGGAAGGGCGGGAAAGCGCCCGTGTGACCGAGCTTCGGGAGCGGACGTATTCGGCGGTGCTCGAGATGCACCGGGCGATGGGGGGACAGATGCCTGAAAGCCTGCCGGATGCGAAGGGCAAAGAATCAGCGGCCTAGTCCGCGTTGGCTCGAACGCTGCGACCAGTCCGCAGGGTTTATCCGCAATTGAGATATGGAGTCCTCATCGGAGGGCTGCTGTAGTGCGGCAAAGGGTGTGGTGTGCTTTAAATCCGCCCCAAATGGGCTTGGCATTCATTTTGAATATTGGCTTTGCGCGGGCGAGGTTATCCGCCCCTCATTGTGGATGAAGCCGATGGATACCGACGCGCAGCGGTGCGGAGTAAGCACACAAGAAAGGAATTGAATATGGAGGGCATTATTCTTCTCGGCCTGCACCGCTACGTGTGTGAAGTTCTGGGCGAGCCTGTATGGCAAAAAGTTCAGGCGCTGCCCGGGCTTTCGAACCGCATTTATTTGCCGCTGCAGCGCTATCCCGAATATGAACTTCAAAATCTTGTCCGTTTGATTTCAAACGAAACCCATCTATCCGCCTCGCGCCTGCTCGAGGATTTCGGCGAACATTTGATGCCCGAAATGATACGAATGTATGGGCCGATGATTGATTCAAATTGGAAATTGATGGATGTGCTCGATAATTTGATCGTGGTTTTTCAGCGAATTGGGCGCGTAAAAAAGAGCGCCTTGGAGCTGCAGGCCATCATGAGCGGATCACGCCTATCGCATTCAGATGGAGTTCTTTTGTATTCAGGGCCGGAAGGTCTATGTTCGCTGATCAAAGGCATGGTGAGGGGATTTGCGGCTCAGCGCAATGAAATTGCCGCAATTTCCGAGGGAAAATGCATGAGGGAAGGCCATAGCGCGTGCGAGCTGCGGGTGCGGGCCATTGCGCGCACGCCTTCATCGGTCTTCTGGGCGTCGTCCAAGAGTGGAACGATGCCCGCATTGAGGGGCAATTCGAGTGGATTGTACCAGGCGGCTGTAGAACCCCGGGCCGATGCCGGAGGGATTGGGCGTTATTCGAAGGTCGCAGGAGATGAATAAAGGGATTTTTTATTGAGGGCAGGTGGCTTCGGGCAATTGTCCGAATTCGCTCAAGAGCTCGGTATAGCTTTCAATGCGGCGCCCGCCGAATGCAGTATCATCGTATTGATAATAAAATCGGTTGGATTTTGGTGAAATGGGCGCTGTATCGTAAGCCTCGGCGTCTGAATCTGTATTTCCAAAGCCGAATGTGGGCAGGATTCCGCGGCCCTTCATGACAGCGAGTTCGCCGGATTTGTATTCGACTGCGGCGCCGCCGAGCGCGCCTGTGTCGCCCGTGGTGGTGTGGATAATGCCGGGCGGGAAGCCATAAAAATCCATCGTTTCGCGGGTGCGGGCGCCGAGCCAATCGGGCCGCGCGGTGAGGTATTGAGGCCGGTAGCCGCGATCGACCAGCAATTGAAATGCTTTGGCGGCGTCGGGATGAACGGGCGGAAGTTCGCCGGCCAAGAGCGCCTCGAACTCGATGAATTCGCTTTCGGTGAGCGTGCCGTCGATATCGCTCACAAAGGTGGGCGTGCCGGGCTTCACGACCTCGATGAAGAGTTCGGTAAAGGAGAGATCGCCCCTGGCGACAAGCCGGAAACGGTGCCTGCCGATATCCAATTTTTTATCGGCGGGAATTTCAAAATAAACCCTGCCGCCGTCGTCCTTTACGCCTTCCACCGTCGCGTGCGGGCCGTTTCCAAAAATATCGTCGTTGGTGGTGTTGACGCTGCCGAGCTTCTCCCACTGGGTGCCGCAATCGCGCAGAAGCCAGATATCGACTTGTTCGTCCTCGAGATCGTTATCGAAGGTCAGGACGTTTTGAGGCTCGATTCCATAGGCGAACTTGGCGATGACCCATTGAGGATCGCCGGGATTGAGGAAGAGATCGCGGCCTCTGTGGTTGGCTTTGCCCGTGGGTGAGCCGTTGTTCCACGCGATTTGAGGGCCTGGATCGGGAGGCGCCGCATCGCATGCGGGCAAAGGCATGCAGCTCGGCGACGCGCCGCCCGCGCCGCCTGTGCCTCCCGAAGAACCGGTCGAGCTGGACGTGCTGCCGCCCGAACTCGAGCTGGAAGCGCCGCCTGCGCCGGACGATCCGGACATTTGAGGCTGAGAAGTGCTCGCATCGCCGCAGGCCGCGGATAGCAGCAGAAGGCAAAGCGGTAACGACTTAAGAAGAGACCAATGTTGAGCGATTTGCATGCTCGGCATTGTCCCCGAAAACGAAAAAGCCCGCGAGGATCCTCGCAACGGATCGGCGCGTCCGCACTCAGCTCTTGCGCATCGGAAAGCGCCGGGCGATCGTATCGCCCCTTTATGTCCGACAAACCGAAGATCGACCCGAAGGTTCTGCTTAAGAAGGCCGGCAATTATCTCAAGGATCATCCGGACGAAATTCTAAGGGCCTTGCGCAGCGCAATCGGGCTTCGCATTGGCATTCCGATGGATGCGCTTCGCTTTTTGGCGAGGGAATTCGTAACGGGCAAGAAGGCGCCCAAGGATGTGGTGATCGAAGCCGCGCCTCCCGGCCTCCGCTTGAGCGCTACGGTCGATGCGATGGGCACGGCGCTCCGGGCTTCGCTCGTGCTGTATGTGGAGCAGATCGAGATCAGCACCGATACATTGAAGCTGACGGTGCGTATCAACGACTTGTCGCTCGATGTGCTTGGCGATGCGAATTCGCCGATCGCGGGCTTGCTTAAATCGGGCGCTTTGGATCTATCCAAGCCGGGCAATCTCGTGGCCTTCATGCCCAAGCGTCCGCCCGCGCTCGTGGACGCAAAGGACGATCACCTCACGGTCGATTTGATGAAGGTGCCAAAAGTCGCGGAGGATGTGCGCCTAAAGAAAGCGCTTCAAATTGCGACGCCCGTGCTGGGCGTGGCCGGTATTTCAACCGAAGACGATCATCTCGACATCCAGTTGAAGACCGATCTGAGCGGCGTGCCAATTGCGGTTGCCGCGATTCGCGGGCTGTCCTGATACACTCCGGGCGCGATGGCTCAAGGCGCGATCTCATTTCAGAAACTTGCTGAGATCGCGGCAGGCGATACGGCGCGCGTGGACTTGTGCAGAGCCACATCCGGACCGCGCCAAGGTCAGCTTCTTGCGGTAAAACGGCTGCTTCCCCATCTCGCGGAAGATCGCGGCTTCGCCAATCAATTCATGGATGAAGTGTGGATGACGGCCTCGCTCCGCCATCCCAATGTCGTCGAAGTGGCCGGCTGGGGCTCGGACGAACAAGGCATGTATTTGGCCGTCGAGCTGGTGCAGGGCGTGTCGCTCGCGCGGCTGATGAAGACCGTGTTCGAGACCAATGAAATGTTCACCGAGCGGATGGTTGTGTTTATCGGTCGGCAGATTTGCCGGGGGCTGCAGGCGGCTCACAAGCTGCTCGGCCCCGAAGGCCAGCCGCTGCATTTGGTGCACCGCGATCTGTCACCGGGCAATGTGCTCTTGAGTTTTAACGGAGACGTGAAAATTGCCGATTTTGGCCTGGCCAAAGCCAAGATGCGGCTGACGCAAACGCTCACGGGCGTGCTGAAGGGCAATCCTCAGTACATGGCGCCCGAACAGGCGCGCGGAAACAAAGAACTCGATGCGCGGGCCGATTTATTTTCTCTCGGGGCGCTGATGTTCGAGCTGTTCACAGGGCGCACGCCGTGGACGGGCAATACGCCGATCGACACGATGCAGGCCATCCTCACCAAGCCGCCCGCGGATCTAAAAGATCTGCGCCCCAAGATCGATCGCGAGCTGATTTCGATTGTGTCGCGCTGCCTCGAGAAAAAGCCGGAAGCCCGTTTTCAAAGCGCCGACGAAGTCTTGGCGCGGCTCGACAATTGGCTCGAGACGCACGGCTATGACGAGGGCAACGAAGATTCGCTCTCGCGCTTTGTGAGGCGCAACGGAATGAAGCAAATGCGCTGGTTCGAACGGGCCGTCGCCGGTGAGATGGTGCCTCCGGGCGTCGAGCCTGCGCCCGCGGTTTCCAATGCATGGCCTCAGCGCCCCAATTTGAATCTTCAGAAAAGCCAAATCACAAGCGCGCCCATTGTCCGGATGAACGCGCTGGCCGGCCCGAGCACACAGCGTTCTCCCGACGCAAGACAGCCTTCTTCGCCCGAATCGGAGACGGTGCCCAATGCCGCGAAGTCCGGCTCGGTCACACAGCCCAAAGTGGCCGCTCGTCTCAAGGCGCCGCCCAACAAGAACCCCGTGCCTATCATTGAGGCGCCTGAATCCAGCCCCGAGGCGGATGTTCTCGAAGAAGATTCGGACGAGCTGTCGACGCTGATTAAAGCGACGCCCCGCGTGATGGTCAGGCCGGGCTCGATTCCAAAATTGGTTCCGTCGGGCACGATCCGCATCGCCTCCACAGCCACATCCCCGGCGGACGATGAAGAAACAGCGTCGGAAGATCAGCCCACGGCTCCGCTCAAAAAAGAAATTCTTGCGGCGCGCATCGCGATTGAGCAGCGCGCCAGAGCCTTGCCAGGAACGGTCGTTCCGCCCTCCGCCGATATTCCGCCTCCGCCTCAGGTGCCGGCTGCTCCCGTGCCCGATGCGGCCGGCTCTGTGCCCAAACAGCCTCTTCCTTCCGTGCTCAATCCCGAATCGGAAACCCTTCCGCGCGGCGCAATGGAGGCCCCGCGCATTCCCGAACGGTTGAGCAATGACGATCCCCGGAGGGCCGAGGCCACGTCGCGCGATGTGCCCCAAGCGCGCGAAGCCATACGCCAAATCGCGATGGCTCAGGCTCTTCCAAAGCCTGCGCCGCCCGATCCGAATCTCACCAAAGAAAGCCTTCGCGCCGAGGCCGATCGCATCGTGTTTGGAGCGGCCCGCTTTGGCGAGGAAGCCAGGATTGCGACCGAGATTGCGGAACGCAAAGCGGCGATCGCAAAGCTTGCCGATCGGGCGGCGGCCATTGCGGCGGATGCGGTGAGCCTTCTATCCACGGCAGGATTGCAGGAAGCCGCCCGCCGCTTTGAAGAAGCCAGGGCGCTCGATCAAAAAATTCAGCAAGAAGTCGCCTCGCTCCAATCGCTGAACCCTCCGCCCGTGTCGATGGTTCCTCCGCCCGCGTTTGCAGCGCCTCCCGCGTCGACGCGCAATCCGCCTGTCTCCACGCGCTCGCCCAATCTGCCTTCGAACCCGCCCAACCCTCCCGCGCCCGCGTGGCAGCGTCCCGCCGGCCCTCAAGCAGCCGCTCCCCTCGAGCCCAACTTCCGGCCCATGCTGTGGGGACTTCCGCAGCCCATTGCGCTCTCGCTGATCGCAGTTGGGGTGTTATTGCTGATCGTGTTGATTTGGGTTCTATTGAGTTAGAGCTCAACGAGAGCCCATTGCCGAAAGCGCTGCGGGCGCGCGAAGGTGAGAGCGAAGGGCGCGGGAACAGAGGTGTGGCTTGATTTAAAGCCCACAAGGCCGCTACCGTCGGCCCCATGAGCAATGAAGGCGATTGGATGTTGCTAGGCCTCGATGAAAAAATGGCCCGGCGCCAGGGCATACCCGCGCGCTTGCCGGTGCCCCGCAAGGAATTTGAGGGACTTGCGGACAAGGGGCTGAGCATTGAACTGGCCCGCAAGTGGATTAAGGATTTTCTAACCAACTCACCAGCGGGCAAAGATGGAAATTGGCGCAAGAAAAATAGCCAAATGGTGGCTGCGCTCGAAGCCTTTCTCGACAAGATGCCGCTGTGGGATCGGGCTCAAAAAGCCTTTGCTGAAAACGACTATGAAAAGGCGATTTCAGCGCTCAAGCGCATCTCGCAAATGGATGCGGAAGACCACGCTTCGAAGCTCAATCTAGGCTCGGCGCTGGCGAATATGGGCGACTACGCGGGCGCTCTAAAAGCCTTTCAAGGCATCCGCAAAACCTTCGAGGGCGATGCCGATTTTCATGTGTCGGTCGGCCATGTGCATTTGGCGCAGAAGCAGAACGACGAAGCCCTGAATGAATTTGTGCTTGCGCTGGAGGCCAATCCCCAATGCCAGCCCGCGCTGGAAGCCCTGCTCAAACTAGGCATTTTGGTGCCGATTTACGAAAATCCGCGCGATGCCACATCGCTCACTTATGTGCGCGCCGATTCGGTGGCCGAGTATCTAAAGGGCGTGTGGGACGCCGAGCCCCGCACCTTGGATTTCTATCTGGAACAGCTCAGCTACCACGAACAGGAAAACCGCTTCGATGTGGCGCTTGCGGCTGCGGAGCGCGCTGTTGCGGCGGCTGGTGAAGCAGGATCGGAACGGGCCGAACTGGCGGTTGTTACGGCTCTTCGCTCGCTGGGCAAGAACGAAGATGCGATGGCCCGCGTGAAAGCCTATCTGGAAAAGAAGCCAACTTCCGCGGCCGCTTATATCGAGCTCGCCAAATGTCTCGCCGCCTCGGGCAAAGTGGAAGAAGGCCGGGCCACCATCGACAAAGCCTTGGAGATGGATCCCGGCGATCTCATCGCGCTGAACTTTCGTTTTTGGCCTGCGAATCCCGACGATATTGAAAAAGTCAACGGAGCGCTTCCCGCGCTTCGAAGCTTTGCGGAAAGCCATTCAAGCGCTCCCGGCGTGTGGCGTTCTCTGGGCAGGGCGCTTTTGGTCGTTGGGCGCACCGATGAGGCCGTGGACACATTCAAGAAAGCCGTCGATTTGGCTCCCGCCGATGACGAAGTGCGCGCCGAATATTGGGGCGGGCTTGGAAAAGCGGCCCGATTTGAAGAGATTGCCGCGGATGCCTCGAAGATTGAAGACATGGCCAAGCGCAATTGGAAACTGCGCTGGAATGAAGCGGAAGCCTATTTGGGATTGGGCAAGCGGATGGAGGCGCGCGCCGCGTTTTCAGCGCTCAATTACGATGAGTCGCTGCATATCGACATTCGCAAGCGGGCCAAGAGAGCCGTGAAACTGATGGATGAACAAGGTCCGGAGGCGAACGCGCCCGCCGCTCCCGACGCGCCCGCCACCTGATTCAATTTTATCGTATTGCGAATATCGCTCCCCTAAAATAAATACATCTGGATTACTGGCAAAAACGATATCCATCCCCTAGGAACATGCTTTGATTGCAACTGTCGCCGGGGGGGCAGATCTCCGGGTGTCCATTGCACATGATGATTTGTCCATTGGTGCATTGGTCATAGCAAGCCACGCTGGTGTATCCGACGCCCTGCTGGAAATTGCCGCAGCACATCTGGCCGGGACAGTCTTCAAGATCGTTGCAGCTCACCTCGGCCGTGCCATCGGGACAGGTCCCAGGCATTCCGCATTGATCCATAAGGCCGCTGTTTGGAGCCGCGTTACAGCACACTTCACCGGGCGCGCAGGTGACGTTTCCACATGGAATTTGAGCGACCGGAGGACTGCCTCCGCTGCCCATCGAGCCTCCCGTTCCCGATGCGCCCCCGCTGCCCATCGAGCCGCTGCTGCTCGAGCTGCTGCCCGAAGCGCTTCCGGATGAAGTGGATGACGTCGAAGAGCCTGAGCCCTGTCCGCCCGCCCCTCCCATCCCGCTCGTTCCAGACGAGGTATTCGTTGAATTGGTTCCATTGGAAAAGACATCATCTGCCGCGTCTGAGCCCGAACACGCAATGGCGAGAACCGGCGCCGTCGCAAAGGAAAGAATAATGATCGAATTGGTTTTAAATTTCATACAATGATCCTCTGAAATCAAAGTGTAGGTAAACCATCATAAACCTTGAGCGTTAAAACGCATCAATCCTATCGGGATTCAGCGCACAGGCAAAAAAGCCGGCGCGTCTCCCGCGCCGCGTTCCCGGTTGCGCGCCGGCTTCCAGCTTGCCGTGCCAAGCCAGCGACACAAAAGCGATCTTTCGCACGCATAGTGGTATCGTAGCCGCCATGGAGCTCCGCCCGGGGTTGCTCGTCGGCAAGAACGTTCGCCTGCTTCGTCCGCTCGGTGAAGGCGGTATGGGCAGCGTGTGGGTTGCCGAGCATCTGACGCTCCAGACAGAAGTCGCCGTAAAGCTTGTTTTAAGCCAGCTTGCCAAAGATGAGCAGGCGGTGAAGCGCTTTACGACAGAGGCGACAGCGGCCGCGCAAATCAAAAGCCCGCACGTCGTTCAGGTGTTCGATCACGGTATCTGGAATGGTCTTCCCTATATCGTGATGGAGCTGCTCGAAGGCGAGGATCTCGAAGGGCGTATTGCGCGCCTTGGAAAGATCCCGCTCGAGGACATGGCGGTCGTTCTCAAGCAGTGTTCAAAGGCGCTCACGCAGGCGCACACGCTTGGCATTGTTCACCGCGACATCAAGCCGGCGAATATTTACCTGCTCTCGCAGGGAGACGGCGAAATCTTCGTGAAGCTTTTGGACTTTGGAATCGCCAAGCGCACCGCCGGAGAAAACTTTGCGAAGACCGCCACGGGAGCGCTTATCGGAACGCCGTTCTACATGAGCCCCGAACAAGTGATGGAAGATCGGATGATCGACTTCCACGCTGATTTATGGGCTCTTGCGGTTGTTGCGTATGAAGCCTTGACCGGCAAGGTTCCCTTTAGCGGCGCCTCGCTCGGAGCCATTTGCGTCGCTGTGAATTCATGTGTGTACACGGCCGCCACGCAGATCAATCCAGCGCTGCCTCCCGACGTAGATCGCTTTTTTGCAAAGGCTTTTTCGCGCGATCCGAATCAGCGCTTCGGTTCGGCCAAAGAAATGGCCGATGCCCTGATCGCCATCGCTCAATCCACGGGGTGGGAAGGCATTGCTGGACAGACGGGGCGCATTCACCTCCGCGCTTCATTTCCTCAGGGCTTTCCGCATGGGCCGTATGGCGATCCGCGCCGCTCGGGAACACCGCTTCCAGGTGCCACGCCCATGGTTCCCGTTCCGCCGCCTTCCTACAGCGGTTCGATGCATGGCCCGCCTCCCGCATCGAGACACTCCACAGGTTCCGGCGTCGCATGGCCCGCGATTCCGCCGCCCGCGCCGTCACAGCCTTATCTGCCGCCTCCAAGCTCCGCATTGCCAGCGCGCGGTTCCCGCACCGATCCGCTGCCGCATCAGCATCACGCGGACGCATCGCTGCAGAAGATGACCTTAAGCGGCACCACGATGTCCGGCACCGATCCGGCGCGGCGAAAGCGGCGTGTGGCGGTGGCGATTGTCGGCGGCGCATTGCTCGCGTGTGTCGTGCTTGGCCTTGTGATCGTGCTTGCGCTGCAGTCTGCCAAGGAGCCCGAGCCTTCTCCCGCGCTTCAGCCCGAAGGACTCAAGAGTTCCAGCGAGGTGATTCCGGCCGCGCCTCCTTCGGCGCTTCCCACCGTCTCACCCGCGGACGTAGCGCCGCCGTCCTCCTCATCGGCCGATGGCACGCAAGCGGCGCCGAGCGCTTCGGCATCGGCTCCTGCGGAAGCGGCTTCAATGGCTGCACCAAAACCCTCCGCGCCTTCGAAGAGCGGCACCCTCCTAAAGCCTCCAGCGAAGAATCCGCCCCGGAGAAACCATGGGTTTTAGCGGAAGAAGGGCGCGCCGCCTCAAGCATGCCGGCCTTTGGATTGCGCTTGTGTGGAGTGTGCAGGCGAGCGCCTTTGCGCAAGTGCCCGAACCGAGCGACGCCAACAAAGAAAAGGCGCGCCTCTTGATGGATCGCGGCGTAGAACGCGAGGAAGCAAGGGATTTTCCAGCAGCGCTTACGGCCTACGAAGAAGCGCATGCGCTCGTTGGCCTACCGATGACAGGGCTTGCGACGGCGCGCATTCAAGTTGCGCTGGGGCGCCTAACAGAAGCTCTCGAGCTTGCCCGGACAGTAAAACAAATGCCCAAGTGGGCTCATGAAACGCCGGCCTACGACAAAGCGCGGGCATCGGCCGCGGCTTTGGAGCAGCAGCTCACGAAGCGCATTCCTGCCATTATCGTTCAGGTCGAAGGAGCGGGCGGCGATGCATACGCGGTGGAGATCGATGGGCGCGCGCTCGATGCGCAGCAAGCGTCCAAGCCTGTTCAAGTGAATCCCGGCAAACATCTGGTGCGTGTAACGGGAGAAGACTTCGAGCCCGCCCAGCAAGAACCGGAGAGTTCAGAGGGCGAAATCCTGACCATTTCGATCGTATTGAAACGCCTGCCCGGCCATTTGAAAAAATCGAAAGGATGGATGTCGTCGCCGCTTGTATGGAGCGGATTTGGCGTGGGCGCCGCTGGCCTGATTGCGGGAACAGTAACAGGTATTTTATCGCTGAATGAAACATCCGAGATCAAAAAGCAATGCGATGGTATTCGATGTCCATCCAGCTACCGGAGTAAGATCGACGATGCGAATACCCTCGCTAATGTATCGAATATTTCCTTTGCAATTGGCGGGGCGGGTGTGGTGGTCGGCATTGTGGGCATCTTGATTTCCGGCAGCCCTTCTCCGCATAGCGCCGGCCACGGCGGCAAAGGACCATGGATTCGGCCCCTTATCGGATTGGGCAGCGCGGGCGTCGCGGGCACATTTTAATTCGATTGCCTCATCATTAAATCGTATTTAATCTATCTCGAGCCAATAACCCTATCGTTGCGAATAAAACCATGGTGAAGCAATTTTATCGATATATTAAACAATGCTATTGTTGGACGGCTCTTTTGTTTTTGGGGGGCTGTCAGCTTATCTCGGGCCTGGACGGTATTGAGCTCAGGCGTTCCAGCGAAGGGGAAGGCGGGGCAGGCGGCGAACCATCGTCGTCGTCCACGGGCATACCGGCGTCCTCAAGCTCTGGGGCAGGCGGGGCAGGGGGAGGCCCCTTATGCCCGGCTCCATGCGTCGGCGAGTGGTTGCAGGCCGGCGCCGATGTCCAGCAGATAGCGCTGGGCTCACCTTATATCTATTGGCTTCAGGGGCCGGCGGGCGCGCGGGAATTGATGCGGGCATCGGGGGCGGGCGGGCAGGCCGAGCATTTGGCCGGGCCGAAACCGATAGAGCGATTTGCTGTCGACTCAAGCGGACTCTATCTCGCGTGGATTGAATCCGGCGTGAACGCCGGCGTATATGCCGCACCGATGTCGGCGCTGAATCAGCCCGTGCTTGTCAGCGGAATCGTGAGCGGCGCCGAGATTTACCAAGATGTGGCCTTAACCGTGTCCTATACCTATTGGCACAAGAGCGAAAACGGTGTTGGCTCGGTATGGCGCGGGATAAATACGGTATGGACTCCCGAAAGCGTCGATTCAATGACGGGCGCCCTATTTGGAAATGGATTTTTTATTTCCGCCGCGACGCAGACCGTATTTTGGATGGATCAAAAGGGTGTTCGGGTTTCGCCCGATCTCGTCGGCCAGGTCGGAACGATTTCAGGAACGGAAAATGTGCCGCAATCCAATGCGTTTGGATTGACGGCAAATTCAACCCGTATTTTTTGGACAGAGGGCGATGGGAATGGATTGATTCAATCCGTTCCTATTGGTGGAACATCCCAGGGAGGCATTGAATTTTTGGCCAGCCGTATTTATCCGAGCCATATTCTTTCGACGGATTTACGATTGTATTGGTTTGAGCAAACCGGCGCGGATTGCAAGGCATCGGTGCTGTATACCGTGACCTTGCCGCTGAGCGCCGGCCCTGTTCCCGAAGCGGTGACCAACGTGATTTCTTGTCCTACCAACCTTATTCAGGATGCGACATTTATTTATTGGGCCGCCGGACCAAAAATATACCGGATGCTGAAGCCAATTCAATAAAATTAGCCCGGATGTTCATCGCTTTTCTTTGGAAGTAATTTAGGCTGGGCCGCCGGACCCAAATCGGTAATGAGCCGGGCTCCCCGCTCATAGGTTAAATACGACCACGCCCATTGAAAGAACACCACGAAACGATTGCGGAAGCCAATTAAGAAAAAGATATGAATGGCAAACCATGCAATCCACGCGAAAAATCCCGATAAAGTAAATGCGCCGAAATCGGCCACGGCGCTGGCCCGCCCAATGGTCGCGAGCGAGCCTTTGTCCACATAGCGAAATGCAAGGGTGGGCTCGCCCCGCGCGGACCGGCGAATATTGGCGGCGGTGTGTTTGCCCTGTTGAATAGCCGCAGGAGCGACTCCGGGTATCGGCGCGCCATCCTGTTTGAGCAATGCGAGATCGCCGATTACATATACGTTAGGATGTCCTGGAATGCTTAAATCGGGCATGACTTCAACCCGTCCGGCTCTATCGGTTGGAGCTCCCAGCGATTTACCGAGCGGCGAGGCCGCGACGCCTGCCGCCCAAAGCACCGTGCGCGCCAATATGCGCTCGTCCCCTATCGAAACACCTGCTTCGTCAATATGCGTGACGCGCGTGCCCGTTCTCACTTCTACGCCCAGTTTTTTTAATTGCCAGCGGGCTTTTTGGCATAGCGCTTCTTTATACACAGGCAATACATTCGATGTGCCTTCCAATAAAACAATACGGGCTTCGGCCGGATCGATATGCCGGAAATCGTGAAGCAAGGTATGCGATGCAATTTCGGCCAGCGCTCCAGCCAATTCGACACCCGTGGGGCCCGCGCCTACCACAACAAATGTCATCAGCGCTCGCCGCGTCTCGGGATCGCTTTCTTGCTCCGCCGCTTCATAGGCAAGGAACACACGCTTTCGTATTTCAAGCGCATCCTCTAGGGATTTTAATCCAGGCGCGTGGGCCGCCCATTCATCGTGCCCAAAATAAGAATGCGTCGCTCCCGTGGCCACGACCAAATAGTCATAAGAAATTTGGCCGCCGTCATAATGAACGATTTGGCCTTCAACATCAATGGATTTTACATCGCCGAGCAATACAGTTGTGTTTTTTTGGCCGCGGAGAATGCTGCGGATGGGTGAGGCGATATCGCTGGGATTTAATCCGCCCGTGGCGACTTGATATAAAAGCGGCTGAAATGTGTGGTGATTTTTTCGGTCGATGACCGTGACGCGCACGGAAGCGCGCTTGAGGGACGCCGCTGTGTATAGGCCGCCAAAACCGCCGCCGATAATGATGACGTGCGGCGGTCCGGAAGCTTTTTTAATTTCCGCCGGATCCACCCGCACCACCTGCGCCGCCCGCTCCGCCCGCACCACCTGCGCCGCCCGCGCCGCTTCCTCCGCCCAATCCGGCAAGGCATACGCCTAAAGGAAGTCCAGCGACGGTCGGCACGTCAAAATCGCAGTGAGATTCAGGACCGCAATCGCTGTTGTCGCAGCAGTAGGGTGTGCAGAAGCTGTCGGTGCAGCTCAATCCAATATCGCACCATGTCGTGGCCCCGCAGGCTTGGCATATCGAAGAGAATTGAGGCGGGCTAATGCATTTAAAGGCCATGCCGTCAAAACGGCATATCTCGCCGGGTAGGCATTTATCGTTATTGATAGGATTGCAATAGAAATTGATTTCGTCGACGCTCACGCAGCTTCCGGCGGAAGGCACGCCGGGGTAGGGCGCTTGGCAATCCGGGGCTTTTTGTTCGGCGCCAAAACATTCAACAGAACAGTTGTTCCGAAGGCATGCGTCGAGGTCGTTGGCAAGGGTTTGCGCATTAAAATCGACGGCGGCGCATTGTTTTTCGTCGTTCAGGCATGTCCCGCAGCCCGCTGTGCCAAGGCAATTGATGATTTGATTGCAGCAACTGGCCGATGCGCAATCGCCGCATGTGCCGCCAATCGCGCCGTCGCAGGGGGAGCTGGGGCCTGTTCCGGTCGTTCCCGAACCGATGGGGCCGCTGCCCACGGTGTTGGAGCAGGGCGGGAAATCCTCGGTCTCGGTGACGTTGTAACAGCACTCGCCGCCTTCATCGATGGCGTCGCTGTCCACCGATGCAATGGGCGCGCAGCCTTGCTGAAAGAGGGCCAGCGCGTCCTCGCGATTGAGGCATTCGGTAATGGTAAAGCTCTTTTGGATGCAGACGACCTTGCCCGAGCAGCCTGTTGAAATAAAAGGCGCCAGGGCCGCGCCTACGGCGGTTGCCGCGAAGAAGGCGCGAAATACAAATGCTTTGGAGAGCGATAGGCCGGTTTTCATGGTGAATCCATTCAATCAAATAAGACAAGCGGGATAATTATGCGCCCGATTTCGATGGATCGGAAAGCCACTTTTTAAAGAATACGGCGCTTTTGTCCCAGCCGTCGCGGAGTTCTTTTTCGGCGGTGCTTTCGACCAAGCCGCCCACGGCGAAGATTTTGGCTTCGGCAACCAAATCGGCGATGCGGCGCACTTTGCTATCGCCGATCGCTTCGATGCGCATCGAGCCTTCGTTGCGGAGCTTGTCGGCAAGCGTAGAGGGCGTCATTTTCCATGTCCAAAGCTTGGTGGCCTTGTTGAAGCGGCCTTCTTCCACATAGCTAAATCCCGGGCCGAACAATTTGGCCACCGGGCCGGGCAAATTCATTTTGGGCTGGCCTGCAATCTTACGGAATATTTCGGTATCGCTTTCGCGTTGCTCAAGAATGCGGTACTGGGGAAATCCTAAATCCTTGAGGAACATTTCTTCATTGAAAGCCTTATCGAAAAAGAGCTTCCAAAAGGTTTCCTGATTGCAGGGGATTTCGTGCGTGACGGTAAACTTGCCCATGGTATTGCATCCTTGTTGAATTGAAATTATGCTTGATGAGATTGAATCATATCCTCGAGGCGTTTGAGGGCGCGGACGAGGACGTCTTCGCTGGGACCGAAGGAAAATCGAACGTATTGGCGGAAGCGGGATGCGCGTTTTGCCCTGCGTTTGCCTGGATTTACGTCGAAGAATTCGCCGGGGACGACAATGACCCGGTGGGCGAGGGCCGCGCGGAAAAAGGAATGCCCGTCGTTGAGGCCGGGCGGTAGATCGGCCACGGAGCCCCATACATAGAATGTGCCTTCGGGTTCGATATCGATATGAATGCCGAGCCTGCGAAGGCCCTGAACCATGATATCGCGTTTGCGGGCGAAGGTTTGATGGATGGCCGCGGTTTCGGCTTTGACGTGCTCGAGGGAAAGCAGGGGAATCGCGGCCCGCTGCATGGGTTTTGAGCCGCCGCCGTCGAGAAAGCTTCCGGCGCTGGCCACGGCATCGATGACATCGCGGGGGCCGACCGTCCAGGTGACGCGCCAGCCTGGATATCGCCAGTTTTTGGTGAGGCCGTCGAAGAGGACGATAGGATCGGAATCTACATCTTCGACATAGCGGGCGGCGCTTTCCATGGGGGCGATGCCGCCTTGGCCATAGATGTAATGCGAATAAAATTCATCGAAGAGCATTGTGCAATCGAGCTCTTTGGCGGTGCGGACCCAGGCCGCGAGTTCTTCGCCGCGCACATGTTTTCCCGTTGGATTGCAGGGATTGCTCGCTAAAATGGCGCTCAGGCCCCGGCCTTGAATTTCGCGCCTCAGGTCGCCGACGGTAAATGAATAGGATTTTTCGCCTTCCAATAAGATCGGAATGGGAGAAAACAGCCTGAATACGTCGAGCAATTCTTCGTAGGCCGTGTAGTCGGGCAGAAAATGGCCCAGATGAATTTGTCCGAGGGCCGCGGCGGCGCGGGTGAGCGATGTGCGTCCTCCGCCTGAAATGCTGACGTTTTCGGCGCTGTAGCGGGAGGGCATTCCTCGCCGGTAGGCGCGGTTGTAGAAATCGGCGATGGCTTCGCGCAATTCCCAAAGGCCGGCGACAGGCGCGTATTCTTGATCGTCGACCGAAATGGCGACGCTGTGGCAGCGGGGCGGGGCGCCTTCGAGGGAGCCTGTTTCGGGCTGTCCCTGGCCTAAATTGCAAAAGGCATCCGGGCCTTGATCGACGCCGGGTTTGTAGCCAAATCGGGCGGCCTCGCCCATGACGTAAATAACGCCTGTGCGCGGCACTTTCCGGAATGCGCCGAGCGCCCGGTCGTCGCTGAGCATTCGGGCCGGTACATCCCGGTCGTTGTTTTTATCAATTTTATCGGATTTATCGGATTCATGCGCGCCGTTGAAGGGCGTAGTCAAATCGGCTTCGGGCGCGGCGGGACTGGATTCCATGGGTAGTTCCAATTATTTGGAGGCTGGGTTTTTATTGGCTGGACCCGAAAAGAGCTGGTTAAGCCGTTCTTTGAATTCCGCGGGGGCGAAGGAGCACAGGACGGCGTAGCAGAAGACAAGCGAAACAAGGGTCAATACATAGTATTTGTCGTCGTTCCAATTGAAAATAATCCAAATGAATTGGCTTAGTGCGGCGAGGCCGAAGAGCCAAATTTCAATGCCGCGGCGTATGCGCGAGAGCGGTGCGGCTAAAATCATAAAGGAATAGTAATAACAAGTGAGCTGGGACATCAGAATGATAAAGATCTGCGCGAGCGCCTGGGCCACCCACATCGATTTGATGCGTCTCATGATGTAAATGAAAAAGGCGAAGGTCGCGGCGATGATTCCATAGGCGGCGAAGCGGTATTTGGCATAGCGCTCATTGCGCATGCGCTTCCATACCTCGAAGGGATCGCGGAGCTTTACGTCTTTGGTGTATTTCATGCGGCCCGAGGCTTCGCCGGTTCCTAGGCCAATTTGGGGTATTTCGATGGGTGTTTTTTGGCCGATGAGGACGCGCAATCCCATGTGATTGGTGAGCGGCGTTTGGTCGTGGACCTGAATGGTGTGGTGATAGAATTTTTGGTACGAATCGGGGCCCGCGACATGGATGCTGAGCGGGATTAAGACGGCTGCGGCTGCGGTGCCGCCGATAAGCATTTGAAGGTGGTGCTTGGCCATTTTCTTGTGGCGGGCGATATAAATGCCTGCCGCGGTGAGCCAGCCGAAGACGGCGAGTCCGGGGAAGATGCGCAGAAGGGCCGAATAGACAAATGTGGCGCCGGCCAATTTAAAATAGCGTTTGCGGGTGAGGCAGGCCGATAAGACCAGCCAAAAGAGCCAGTCTTGGCGAAGGAATGCGCCGCCTGTCCAATAGAATGGAGCAGACGATTGGCAGCCCCAAAATACGGCCGCTACCGCAAAAATTCTCCATCCAAATGCCCACCAGATCGCGACGAACATGCCGCCTAAATAAGCAATATCGAATGCCGATAAAAATTGAAGGTAGCGGGTGGAGGCAGGTTGAAGGCTCGATAAATAATGGCCCGCGATGGTCCATACGGGCGGCGGGTTGTAGCCGTGATCTTTCTGCATGTCCTCCCAATAGCCTTTGTCGGAAGCAATGCGAAAGAATTGTACGTCTTTTTTAAAGGATTCCCACTTTTCGGGCGTGAATTTGTCCCGGCATTCTTCGGGATGCTCGAGAATGGGATGGACGGGCATCAATAAATTGTCGCCGCTTAGGTTGCGGATTTTTTTATCGGGATGGCGCACCTCTTTGGTCATATCGATGCGCGCGGGTTTTCCCGTGTCTTCATTGGTGTAATCGACGACGCCGAGCTCATCCTGGGCGATGGCGGAGCATTTGTAGAGGCCCGCATAGCCAAGCTCGCGGAAATATTTGGCCCCCATATAATAATGAAATTGGTCCCAGCGATGATAGTATTTGGGATATCCAAAGCGGAAGCCGTTGAAATAGGCGACGATGGCGGCGAGGCCCAAAACAACGGCGGCAAAGCGCTTCCAGCGTTCGGAAACAGGGCGTTTTTGGCCGGCCCGGTGAGCTTCGTAAAAGACGCATCCCGCGGCGATAATCGCTATGGCGGCTTTGCTGATGTCGACGGCGCGATCGTGGGCGGGGACTTTTTGTTGAATTAGAAAGAATACAAGGCCAATGATATCGATTGCTAAAAGATAAGCGAGCGCGGCTTTTAGTTTTTGGCGGACCGCTAGAAAACCAATCCAGGCGGCGAGCAGGGCCGCGGTGCCGCGGAAAATATAATGGTCTCGGCTAACCGCGGGCAGGCCGTATTGATCAATGCCATAGGCGAGGGCAACGAAGCCGATGGCGCCAATGGCGAGCAGCGGTGTGATAAGCGCATCGCTTTCAGTTGAAGGTGTGGCGGCCGAAGGCCCAGGCTTTGCAGGCATGGTGGATGATTATCGAATTTGGTCGAAAGAAAGCGCGGCCGGGCAACACAAAAACCCAACAACAAAATTGTTCGGGCCGGACGCGGCGCCACCTTAACCCAAATTGTTGTGGGTATGAGCATCTACCTTGCGGCACGGTGGCGCTTTTCGGACATCTGGCTGTTGCTTGCGCGCCGATTTGCCCATGATAGTTTGGGCTGGCTTGGTTGGGCTTTCGGGTCCGGGATTGGTCCGCCGGTTTTTCGGCACCGAGCGCTGAAACATAGGCCGCTTGCTCCTACGTCTCGCGGCCGCATCTGAACACCCGAGCGGCTGAGCGGTTTGCCGGAAACGGCATGGCCGCGGCCATGGGTGCCGGTTCGCCGGAGGAGGGAAGGACATCATGCAAAATACCAGTGGCTCTAACCCGGAGGTTGGCAGGCTCTGAGCAGCCCGGAGATTTTGTCTCTAGGCTGTTGTTGAGTGTGATGGATGGCCTCCGGTAATTGAGGCCCACGGGACGGGCTGGGTTGCCTTCGAAGGTGCCCAGCCCGTTGTTTTTTGGCTTGATGATGAGCTGTTCGCCTTGGGATAAAGCCGTTTTTGTTCGGACTTCATGGCTGTTTGGGCTGTGTTCGGGGCTGTGCTGGGTGGTGATTGCGGCGACGGATGAGGGCGGGCGTTTTGGGGAGGTGTGGGGCCGAAGGCTTGGGATGTGGGCTGCGTTTGCGCCTGCGCTGGGGATGATTGCGGTTTCGGTGGCGCTTGGGATTGCGCGGGCCCGGGGTGAAGAGAGGGCGCTCGCTGCGCTTGGGGTGTCGCCTGCGCGGGTGGCTTTGTTTGCGGTGATGGCGGGGGCGCTGTGGGGCGGGGCAGGGGCTTGTTCGATTTTGTGGGAAAAGGCCGAGGTTGAGGTGCTCTTTCCGAGGCCGTCTGGGTCTCGGGTGTGGGAAGCGGAGGGCGGTGGGGCTGTGCTCGAGCGTTCACTCGGGATTCGCGTGCTGGCTTCTGGTGAGATTGTTGGTGTTGAAACGGTTGGCGGGAGAGGGGCGAGTGCGCTGTCCGAGCCTCGGGCGCCGCTTTGGGTGCTGAGGCTGTGCGCGGCTGTGTCGGGGCTCTTGATCGCTGGGTTTGGCTCTTTGTGGGCTGTGGCGAAGGCGAACGCGAAACGCAAGGCGGTGGTGGGAGCGCTTTGGGTCTTCTTGCTGCTTCTTTCGTATCAGGCGGCGGCTCTCCGGCCGCGTTATGCGTGGCTTGTGGCTGCTGTTCCACTGCTTCTTGTCGCCGAAGTCTTGGGCTTGCACTACCGTTCCAGGTTAAGGCGATGAGTGCTGTAGAACGCTTGGTTTCTCGAGGTGGTGCGTGGGGCAGATGGTGCGTGCTGGTTCACGGCGGTGCGGGAAATGTGCCTTTGGAGCGAAGGGCGCTGCACGAGGAGGGCTGCCAGCATGCGGCGCGGAAGGGAGCCGAGGTGCTTCGCGCGGGAGGATCTTCGCTGGATGCGGTGGAAGCGGCGGTGCGCGCGCTGGAGGAAGATCCGCTGTTTAATGCGGGGATTGGCGCTTGTTTAAATGCGGACGGCCGGGTCGAGCACGATGCGTCGATTATGGAGGGGCGGGACTTGAGGGCGGGCGCTGTGTGTGCGCTCTCGAGTTTTCGCGCGCCTATTTCGATTGCGCGGGCGGCGCTCGAGGAGGGTACGCATGTGCTGTATGCGGGCGAGGGGGCGGCCCGTTTTGCGCGGGCTCATCATTTCGCGGAAGTGCATGAAGATTTGCTGGTTACGGAAGGGGCGCGAAGGGCTCTTTCGCTGGTGAGGGCAGGAAAGGCTGGGCCGGGTTGGGCGGGCGATACGGTGGGGGCCGTGGCTAGGGATGCGCATGGTGTGTTTGCGGCGGCGACGAGTACGGGCGGGACGGTGAACAAGCGCGCAGGTCGCGTTGGAGATGCTCCGATTATTGGCGCGGGCACCTATGCGGACGATGACGCGGGCGCGGTTTCAACGACGGGCGACGGCGAAGGAATGCTGAGGCTGTGCGCTGCCCGATCGGTGATCGATCGCCTTCGAAATGGGCTAAATGCGGAGTCTGCGGCGCGTGAGATGGTGCGGGAGCTTTCGGAGCGGCTCGCCATGAAAGGCGGGGTGATCGTGCTCGATCGGCATGGCGGATTTGGCCTTTCGCATTCGACGCCGACGATGTCATGGGCGGCTGTGATGCAGCGCGCTCAAGGGCAGGTGCTGTCGGAAGAAGAAGCGTCGGGCATTGAGTAGGAGTTGGAATACAAAACCCTTCGGCGTAAGGTGTGGGCACACGATGAGAGCGGCATCGTTTGACACATTGAGGATGGGCGCGAAGGCCATGATTCTTGGGTTGTGGCTGCTGCCCGCTTTGCCGGCCCAGGCGGCCGAGCCAAGCGCGCGGCCGAAGGCCGGTGTGAAGACATCGGAGCCGCGGGCGAACTCGAGAAGGCTCGCGTTTGGCGGAGAGCACATCGCGAAAAAAGATAAAGCGCGCGAGATCTATGAGCGCGCGATTGAAGCGATCCTCGATGACAAAATCCAAGAGGCCGAGCTGTTGCTCGCGCAGGCTTTCGCCATCGACAGCACTTACGATCTGGCTGCGAATCTAGGCGATGTCGAACTTCAGAATCATAAGCCCGAGTTCGCGGCGAAACACTTGCTCTTCGCGATGAATCACCTGCCGTCGGGGGTGTCCGAGGAGTTCACCCAAAAATTGCGCAAGCGTTTTGAAGAAGCGCAACGCCTTGTAGGCGCGTTTCGCCTGAACGTTCAGCCCCGTTCGGCAAGCGTCTCCATCGATGGCCAAAGCATAAGCGGGCAAGACATCGCTCAAGGTGTTTTTGTTAAGCCGGGAGAGCATCGAATTAGGGTCGAAGAAGAAGGCTTTGAGGCGCGCGAGCGGCTGGTTTCTGTCGAGGCCGGCGAGGCCCGCGATCTGTTGATTGAGCTTCAAAAGAAGCCTGAAATCAAAGTGTCCGCCGCTCCCGCCGAGGCGTTCAAAAGCCCTCCATCTTTCGTGAGCGGCACAGGCCATCTCGTGCTGTTCACAACGCTTGCGACGTCTGCTGTTGCTTTTGGCTATTCGATGCGGCTGAACGATGAGACGAACGCCGAATTCCGCAAGCTCACCATCGACAGCGATCGAATGCAGCAAATGCAGGGCCCCGATGCTTGTATGCCCGGCGAAGAGCCAAAACTCACAGGTGCCTGCAACGATCTCAAAGTGCGGCTCGACGATATCAATGAGCGCAAAACCCTCTATACGGCCGGCTACATCACGTCCGGAATCTTCTTCGCGGGCTTCCTTGCGTATGGCGCGTACACGCTATGGAAAGACACCAAAACCACGGTGTTGCCCACCGTCACGCGCAACGCGGGTGCTCTCGTACTGACGCGCGTATGGTGAACAAGAGCTGTCTTTAAGCTCTTCTTCGTCTTCAGCAGATTGCTGAAACCAAGGTGTTTTCAGCCGTCTGCAAGATCCTTCGCTCTTCTGAAGAGGTCGCAATGCGTCTGGCTCGCGCTGGATCTTCCTTTTCCTCGCGTGTTGCGGGGCTGAGCGTTTCCGTGCTGCTGCTCGGAGGCGGAATCTTGTTTGGCTGTTCGTCGACGGGCGCGGATTGCAGCGTAATCAACGGCTGCGGTCAATGTGATCCGCGGGCGAGCGCCGCGGCGGTGTCCGATGAGTGCGGGTTCTTTGTGAGCCGGAGCTCGGGAAGTGATGCCAACGATGGAAGCAAGGGCAAGCCGCTGCAGAGTCTTTCCGAGGCTGTGAAGCGGGCCGGTGAGCGGGGCGCTCATGTGTATGCGTGCGCGGAGGTCTTTGAGGAAAGCGTGCTGGTGCCCGCGGGTGTGAAGATTTTTGGCGGTCTGTCCTGTGAGCAGGGTTTTGTGTTTGTGTCGGATGAGCATAAAACCACGGTTGCGCCTTCCCGGGCTTTGGCGGCGGAGGCGATGGTTCAGGGGACGGCGGGCAGTGTGATCGCGATGACCTTAGGGGGGTCATCGAAGGTTTCGGGCCCGGGCAAGGAGATGACGATTCGTCTCGAGAATTTGGTGATTCGGGCGCCGGATGGAGAGTGGCCTCTTGGGTCGTCCGTGGCTGTGATGGCGCAAAAAGATGTGGATGTTGAGATTCAAGGCTGCACGCTTGTATCGGGGCGGGGAGCCTTGGGCGAGGCGGCGCCCGCGCCGGTCGATGCGATAGCGGATACCGGTTTGGCTGGGGCGCCGGGCGCAGATGCGTGTTTATTGCCGCTGGGCAAGGGAGGGGCGGCTCCTTCGCTTAGCTGTGGTGTCAATGGGGTCACGGTGGGCGGCAAAGGTGGGAACGGTGCGGAGTGGACGGGGAGCGCCGGCGGAGATGGTTTGCCGTTTGTGGTGAATGTTGGTGTAGGGGGTGTTGGGGCAGATGCGGGGCTGAAATCGCTTTGTCAAGATGGAATGGATGGGGCGGACGGCGAAAACGGAGTGGATGGTTTAGGGGCGTCGGGAATTGGCTTTTTATCGAATAAGGGTTTTGAGGGGATTTTTGGGTTTATTGGCCAATTTGGAATGCCAGGTCAAGGTGGGGGTGGAGGGGGCGGAAGTATTAGCAAAGGTTTTTGTTTTGGGGGAGTGGATCATGGGGCAGGAGGGGGTTCTGGGGGTACGGGAGGATGTGGGGGATTAGGCGGGCTTGGAGGGGGCTTTGGGGGAGCCAGCATTGGGTTAATCAGCTTATCGGCGCGGGTTCAATTGAAAGATGTACGGATAGAGACGATGGGAGGGGGAGATGGAGGCCGTGGAGGGGCGCCTCAGGCGGGTGGTTTGGGAGGCATGGGTGCTGTTGGGGGTGCTGAGGGGGATGGGGGCATTGTGTTAGGGGGATGTATGGGTGGAAATGGGGGCCGGGGAGGCCGGGGAGGATACGGTGGTGGTGGTTTGGGAGGACCATCGGTGGGTGTGGCTTATGTGGGGCGCGCGCCGATGGTGGGGGATGGGGTTATGATGGAGATTGGGGCGGCGGGGCGGGGAGGCCGGGGTGGGGGTGATGCGATGATTGGGAAGGTGGCCGGGCAGGATGGGATTTGGGGAGAAGTAGCGGAATTTCCTGGTGATTTTTAGGGGAGCGGGCGCTTTACGCCCACGATTCCCACGGGCACCATTCGTTCTATATCGCGGTAGGCGATGTCTTTGGCCGGCGGTACATACATCAATAGTTTGATATTCCCATCCAGGGGAGGCTCTGCCCTGAATAGATATCTCAACTGGGGAAAGGCGGCGGGATCGTCGTCTTCGGGTTCTTTGATCTTATAGCGGGGATCCGCATCGCGCAGCACTTTGGAATACCATAGCTTTCGTCCAGCCCATCTATACAAAGCTATGGCAGCCATGGGTATGCCTATCCATATCATCCATAGCGGCGATAGAAATAAGGGGAGAGAAGTTGGAGGCAAGGCGGAAATCAGGGCTCCCACGACACTCAGCCACAGTCCGGCGATAAGCATGACCCGATCCGGGCCATCATGGGAGGGGTAAAGGAGTGCCCGTTTTGTTGCTCCCGCGATGATCGAGTACAAAATCCCATAGACCAGCCCAATGGGGGCCGCATAAAATCCTCCAAGCAATAATGCGAGGAAAAATGCGCTAATGGTCTGTCCCGCGTCGTTTGAATAATAGAGCGTAATGATGCTCTCACTTAATCCGGAATTTAAGGCTCCCAGGGGCATGGCTACGAAAATACACCACAACAGCGTCCTATCGAAAGAGCGGGCCTTGAGCGCTCGCCACAATAAGAGCCAACTGAGGAGCGCTGTATTGATAATGAGGACGGATGTGCCGATTGTTGCTCTGCGAATTTCGTCGCGGGCGAGGTTGATTTGCCCAACTACAGGCAATGTAGCACACACGATAAAGATGAATATCGTGGGATACAGAATGCGCTCCGGGGTGAGCCAGGTGGGTGTGGCGTAGGGAATTTTTATGGGTGTGGACATGGCGTGAACTCGGTGGGTAGGAACGCTGGAAACACCCAGTTGTTTCCACGATGAAATAGGCGTGTTATCGAGTCCGTGTGGTGTGGAGATGGTGCCAGCGTGGAGCTTTTGGGGAAGTTTATCGCAGGAGTGCCCACAACAACAGAATCAATAAAACGGCGATGACTGCCGATAGGCCGATAATGAGGTATACCATTCCGCTGGAAGAAGGGGCTTTGCTGAGAGGGGCCGATGAATGGGGACCATAGGTGTGCCCGCCCCCTTCATGAAGGGTGGGGGAGAGATGGGCGGGTGCGCCTCCTGTAAGGGTTTTGCCGCCGCTTCGGGGGGGTGGAAGGGGGAGTCCGGCCGGGCCGCCGTCGAGTTGGTAGGGGCTTAAGGAGGCTAGGGCAGGGGGTGGTTGGCCCGCTGCTGGTAGAGGGGTTTGAACGGCGGGGGCCGCAGGTGGGGGATGATTGCCTGTGTTGGGGAATCGCTGGGAATTCCAGGCTTGGCTGATAGGAGCCGATTCAGTGACCGTAGGACCTACTACATACGGATTTTCAGGTTGAGTGGGGCCGGCGAGGCCATGGGGTGGGGCTGGGGTAATCCCCGGTGCTGTGGGCGCGACATTGCCGCCTACCAAGGTCGGCGCGATGGGCTTAGGACCGGCCGGATCGGGTTGAGTCATGGCGACTGGATCGGGACCGGGCGAACGATGGGTGGGTGGATGAGATGGCTGGGCTGCACCTTGAGCTTGCTGGATGGCCGCCGTGGGGATGACCATGGGGGCGGTCTGGGTTGGCGTGGGCTGCTCGGGCGCCGTGACGCTGCCTTTGGGAGGGATATCGATGATTTTGGTTAACTGTACGGTGATATTGTCGTGTCCGCCTCTATCATTGGCAAACTTTACTAATGTATTGCAGGCGTGATCGAGTCCGCCTGAATTGAGGGCTTGTTTGGTTGCACCCAAGATTTCGTGCGTGCGTGCCATGTCCGTTAAGCCGTCGCTGGCCAGCACGAAAATATCGCCGGGATAGGTGTCGAGAGGTTCGGGGCGAAGCTCGACATCCACTTCGGGACGCATGCCGAGGGCGCGGGTGATCTTGTTGCCGTCGGGGTGGCCAATCGCCTGTTCCTCGGTGAGCTGGCCCGCGTCGATCATGCCTTGAACGATCGAGTGATCGCGCGTGAGCGGATAGATTTGTCCGGCGCGAATGACAAATGCGCGGCTGTCGCCGACGTGGGCGATGTCGGTGCCGCGTTCATGAATGAGGATGGCGACGCAGGTGGAGCCGGGGCGGGTGCGGTTTTCGGGAGGGCCGCCCAGTTGGTAGACGCGGCGGCCCGCTTCTTCGATGGCTGTTTTGAGAACAATGGCGGAGCTGAGATGCGTGGGCGCCTGCTCAAACATCTCGAGGATGGTTTTGATGGCGAGGTTTGAGGCTTCGCGGCCGCCGTAGTGGCCACCCATGCCGTCGCATAAGACGCATAGGTGGCCGAATCGCGAATGCTTGTAACTGCAGGCGTCCTCGTTGATTTGTTTGTTTGGATCTCGGCCCGGATCGGTCGCCTGGGCGTAGTCGATCTGAAGTTTGGGAGAGCTTTGAGGGGACGGCTGCGTCATGGATGGGCCGCGCGGGAACGCTTTTATTCTAGGCGAACAGTGAACTCAATCGGGCCAAATCGAACAACGCCGCCGTTCATAACGGGTGTCCAAATGCCGCCCGGGATTTTTTGGCCATTGATGGACGTGCCATTGTTTGAGTTTTCGTCACGAACAAGGAGTTGACCACCCTCCATCTTGACGACGGCATGCACGCCGGAGACGCGGGGTTCGGAGAGGAGGATTTGACATTGGGCGCCGTCGCGGCCGGCTCGCATTTCCATGCCGGGCAGGATGGTGAAGATGCCAGATGCGCCGGTGAGGGTGGCGCGGGTGACGGAGCCTTGGGGTGAGGGCGCGGTGCCTCCATATAAAAAGTCGCCGCCTGGGCCGGCCGCGGGGCTTGGTGCGTAGCCGCCTGGGGCGCCGCCGGGTGAGTAGGGAGGAATGCCCGGGGTGGGAGGTGCGCCGGCGTTGATGGGTTTGGGTGCTGGGGCGCTGCCGCCGCCCCGCCGTTTGCCGCCTCCGCCTTTGAAGAGCGAGATGACGAGCAGGATGATGACAACGCCGCCGAATACGCCGCCGCCGATGAGCAGCCAGGGATACGGCGCTTCTTTGGCGCGCAGCGTGAGGATTTTGTCTTGGGTGACCGCGCTCGTTCGCCGGGCTTGGTTGTCGTAGATGATGAGGCGCGCGGTCATTTGTTCGCCCTTGCCGATCAAAAACTTGTCGGTTTTGGGCAGCTCAAATTCGACGACGCTGTCGTTGGCGGTGATGGCCTTGCCGCGCATGCCTTGTTCAATCAGTTGGCGCTGGGCGCGCTTGGCATCTTCGATGTTGCCGCCCTGCAGGCTTTGGGGAGCCGCTTGGTTTTTGGGCAGCATGTAGATTTCGGCCCGCTGGGCATTGCCGCCCCAGCAGAAGTTGCCGAGGATCTTCACCGTGCCGCCTGGATAAATAGGCGTCTTTTTGGCTTCTTTTTCGGTGGCTTCGCGCTCGACATCGAGCGGCCATGTGGTCGGGTCGATGCCGATGGGGACGTTTTGGAATGTGGCGTCGCCGGCTATGGGCGGGTTGGTATTTGTGAAAGCGAGTTTGAAGGTTTGGGTGATGCTTGGGGCGACGCAGGAGACGCGCCACCGCACGATGTGCATCTTGTTGAAGCGGGTGCGGACGGCGTTAACGATGTTGGCCGCGCGCGCTTCCTGCCGGTCGCGCAGGATGGTGTAAAACCCGCCGATTTCAGTGTTCGCGAGGCCCTCCATAAACTCGCGGGCCTGGGCGCTGAATTCTTCGATCAGTTTGCTCGGGAACCAGATCGAGATCACCGGTACGGGCGTTTTCGGAAGAACGTCGTTGTTCTCGGGGAAACGGCCTTTGGTGAGATAGTCCTTCAGGAGATTGGAGGCCGCCGCGTTGGATGTGGGGTCGGCGCCCGCGGCTCCGTTGGAGAGGACAACCATGGCCTGGTGCAGCGGCACGTTGACGGCTTGACCCGCGTTTCCCAGCTCTTTGAAGCCGTCGGTTGCCGCCGTCTTGATGATGTTGAACAGGGGGCGCGTCCGGCCTTGGGTGGGAAATGTGCGGGGTACGTTGTCGATGGTCGCGAGCGCTTTGGCTTTGTCGGCGGTCCACTTCGAATCTTCAACGATGCCCTTGTCATTGAAGAACATGATGTCCGCAATGTCGTTGGCGCCCATTTGATTGACGAATGCCTTGGCTACGGCTTTCGCTTCATCAAAGCGCGAACCCATGCTTGAAGCGGCATCGATCAAAATAAGCCATGCCGTGCCAACGCCGGGCTGATTGGCGCTCTCGCCCCACCGCGATGTCGATTCGAATTTCGCGGGGGTGTCGGTTCCATCAATGGTGATGGTGAGCAGGGCGTTCTTGTCAGGGAAGGGAAACGACGAGTAGAGCGCGCCTGGAACATCGAGCGCAGTGGCCACGCAGTCGTAGTAGGCGTCGCCGTTGAGCGCCACGCACTGGCGGGTGATGTCGCTCATCCTCTTGTTCTGAACGATTTCGATCACAGAGGTGATGATCGGCTGGCCATCGGCCGTGCCTGCGCGCGGATCGATGCGAAGAATGTGCGCCTCGGGTGCTGCAAGAGCGCTTCTGGCACCTGTCAGCAGGATCAGCAACGTCAAGGCTGCAGTGAAGACGAAGTGGGCCAATGCTTTGGGTTGTCGCATCGGATGTCGTTCGCAAAAAGGCATGGTTCCGCGATCCTCCACGGTAGTGAGCTTGTCCTGGGGCGAGCAGGTGCTGCTTCCGTTCCAGGAATGGACGATGAGTGCCGAGAGACGGTTGCGTGAGGGGTGTTGAAGGCAACCCCGCGCGTTCATGGATGTTGAGACTGCGCGCGCGAAGTGCGGCAAAGCCACTCCGGCGTGATGGGGATGAGGGGCAAGCGCATAGGTTATGAATTACGCGGCTTAGGCTCGAGCCGCAATGTTGATAAAGATGACGCTAAACCCGCCGAAGCGAATTTTGTCACCGTCCCTTAGATCGCGGCGTCCTTGAAAGCCTATTGCTTCTTCATTGTGGAATGTGCCGTTGGTCGATCCCAGGTCGATGAGTGCAAAGCGCTGGCCATCGGATTCGATGGTTGCGTGGTGGGTTGAGGTCGTTCCATGAGCGATTTCGATGTCGACCTTCTGTCCTGTTTCAGCGCGGCCGATGAGGTTTTTGCCTTTCCACAGCGGCCAGAAGCGGCCGAGCGAATCGTCTTGGTAACTGACCAAGAAGCCCGTGAGCATGCGGCGCTGGCCGGCATCAGGTGAGGGGGCTCCGCCGATGGGCGGCGGCGGGAAGGCGCCTTGAGGCTGAGGAGCCGCGACGGGTGGTTTGGGCGGTCCGGGCGCGTAGTCCGTTGGCCCATACATATCGGGACCTTTGGGGGGCGGTGCGAATCCCGGCGCCTTGGGTGGTGCAGGCGGGTAGCCGCCCATATCGGGAGGCGGAGGCCCAAAACCGGGAGGCGGTTCAGGAGGCGGTCCGAAACCCGGCGGCGGCGGTGGAGGTGGCCCAAAACCCGGCGGAGGCGGTGGAGGCGGTCCGAAACCCGGAGGCGGCTCAGGAGGCGGTCCAAAACCCGGAGGCGGTCCGAAGCCCGGCGGAGGGCCTGGTGGCGGTCCAAAACCGGGAGGAGGGCCAGGAGGCGGTCCAAAACCGGGAGGCGGACCAGGAGGCGGTCCAAAACCGGGAGGCGGACCAGGAGGCGGCCCAAAGCCCGGCGGCGGCCCAAAACCTGGCGGCGGCGGGGGCGGTGGACCGAAGCCAGGAGGCGGCGGCGGTCCCGGCGGCCCAAGAGGAGAAGCACAGATGGCACAATACTTATCAGCGGGAGTCGCGGGCGCGCCGCAACGCGGACATATCATGACAATCCTTCTTCGCTAGACGGGAATTGGGCGCACGAGCACCACGGCGTCAGCATACCGTGCCCGCCCCCCCAAAGATCAAGAAACTCGAACCCATCTGATCAAGCTCTTGTGGGTTAATTGGCTTCGATTGGGTTCAATTGGGTTTGCTATCGGCTGCTGGATAGACCGATAGAGCGCCCGAATGGTGATGGGCTGAACGAAGAGAAAAGCGGATGGAAAGGGCGGGATTCGCCTGAATCCAGGGTGGGAGTGGTCTTCGCGCTGGTTAAGATTGGCTCTTGTCGCGCACGCGGGCGGCTTTGCCAGCGAGATTTCGCAGGTAGAAGAGACGGGCTCGGCGAACGACACCGCGGGACACCACTTCCACTTTGTCAATACGAGGGCTGTGCAATGGGAAGATGCGTTCCACGCCGACATTGAAGCTCACCTTGCGGACGGTGAATGTGCTTCGTGCACCGGCGCGGTGTTTCTTCAGGACAACGCCCTGAAACACCTGAATACGCTCTTTCTCGCCTTCGACGATTTTGTAGTGGACCCGAATCGTATCGCCGACCCGAAATGCGGGAATTCCCTCACGCAGGAGAGATGCTTCAACTTTCGCGAGCACATTTGAGGTGGCCATGATGAAAAGACCTCGGACCTAAATAAACGTTAGTGCGTAAAGCCGTCTTAAAACCAACAGCGCGCCCCATTTGTGCTTACGTGCTTACGCGGGGCGGGTTCTCTTAAGGCGGCTTCGGAGTCAAACGCCCTGAAATCGTCACAACCCTATTGAAAAGGCGCGTTCTCGTGCAGGGCACTACGAGGAGCGCGCATTATGCATAGCCGCGTCGCTCTGTCAACGCGGCATCCGCAGCATGTCGTCTACCTACCTTCGCACGGGAAT
>CAZICM010000058.1:0-58306 GCA_964537685.1 uncultured Polyangiaceae bacterium | reverse complement strand
TTTATAATCGCGCACATTGCGCATGCCAATCAGCGCCAACGACCAAGGAAAGCCCACGCCTCGATGATCGTAACCTTCCCGGAGCTGCCTTAGCACCGAAAGCAGCACATCTCCTTCCAAGGCATCGATTTCATCCATAAAGATGACCAAAGGCCGGGGGGATGCCTTGCTCCACGCATGAAGAGCATCGCTGATACGGCTTCCGGGCGGGCCTTCGGGAAAAGGTGGAGCTTGCAACTCGGGGGGCGATTCGGCTGTGCTCCATCTGCGCCAGCTTCGCAGAATCGCGAGCTCCGCCGCACCCAGGTCGTTGAGGAGGCCCACGCCTGTTTCCATCGAGACCCGGGCGGCATTGTAGCGGCCTTCCTTGACGAGCTCGGCGGCCAGGGTTTTTATCAGCGTGGTCTTGCCCGTTTGGCGGGGCGCGTGGATAACGAAGTAGAGTTGACGGTCGATCAGGTCTCGCAACTCGGGGAGCCGGGCCAGCACGGGGAGGGTGTAGTGGTCGGCAGGATTGTTTGGGCCGGCTGTATTGAAGAAGCGAGGCATGCGGAGCCTATTCGCACATATTCGATCAGATGTCAAGTGCCTACGCCCTCACCACCGCCACCCGCCTCCCGGAAGGCGTTATTCCTTCATGCATACTTAATCTCTCCTCCACTGGACTCAGGCCCGCCCGCTTATCAAATATCAACAACCACCCGCTCTCCTGCCCCAAACCCGTCAAATAACTGTCCAATTGCGCAAGCCCGTCCGCTTCTGGATCTTTGCGCCCATCCCGCCATACCTTTACCTCGATGCCCAACACCTCGCCCCCATAACGCACGCACAAATCCATGCGCCCCATACCCGTCGCATACTCCCGTTCTATCACACCTCCCCCATTCACCACCCGATGCAAAAACGCCATCAGCACCAAATGAGGCGCCGCCTCATGGTAAGGCGATGCTCCCATCAGCACCTCGCCATGCTGCCTCCAAAACTGCATAAAAGACGCAAGCAATGCTTCCCTCTTTAACTTCCCATCCTGCCCCAGCCAGCTCGGCGATATCATCGGCGTTTCCCGCTGAATGGACGCCGAAAGATTTCTTATGATAATTTCGCGGTACATCGGATTCGCCACCTCCAGACGCCCTCCGCGTATGACCCGAAGCAAGCCTAAATCCGTGGCCAGACGAATATCGTCCTCGGGAACGTCTCTCACCAGCTCCCCCGATAGCATCGGTTCGATAATGGCTCGGATCCTGGGCTCGCGAAGCCTTTCGGCCAAGCTGTCCAAATGGGTGTCCTGCCTCAAAATTAAATTCTCTTTCGCCTGCTCCAATTGCTCGATTCCAATCGGCTTTGAACGATCCCGCACCAGGGTTTGGATCATCTCATTGGCCAGGGCATTCACCAGCCAGGGTTGGCCCTGGGTTAAGACAAAAGCTTGCTCCACTACCCCGGGCAAAAAGACTTGACCTGTTTCCTCGGTGTGCTGGCCATAGAGCGCTTTCACCTCTTCTTGCGTAAAATTGCTAAGCGTCAGGGCCTTCGCCACAATATTAAAAGGACTGGACGAATGGGTTGTGCTGGCACCGCCGGAGGCAAATTTATAATCGCGCACATTGCGCATGCCAATCAGCGCCAACGACCAAGGAAAGCCCTTGGGTCTATCGTTATATCCCTCGCGTATCTGCCGCAGCACGGAAATGAGAAGCGAGCCTTCGAGGGCATCGATTTCATCGATAAACACGACCAAGGGCCGGGTCGAAGCCTGAGCCCACGCTCCCAACGCAGCGCGGATTCGGGCTCCCGGCGCGGCTTCGGGAAAAGGCGGAGGCTGAAACTCGGGGGCAAGACGTACACGCGCGCTTTGGCGCCAATGATCAAGGATGCTCAATTCGCCCGCGGGAGGATCATGAAGAAAGGCGGCTCCGCTTTCCATAGAAACGAAAATACCGGTGTATTGGCCTTCGACATTCAGCTCGGCGGCCATTGTTTTTATCAGCGTGGTCTTGCCCGTTTGGCGGGGCGCGTGGATAACGAAGTAACTCTTTTGGTCGATGAGCTCTCGCAACTCGGGGAGCCGGGCCAGCACGGGGAGGGTGTAGTGGTCGGCAGGATTGTTTGGGCCGGCTGTATTGAAGAAGCGAGGCATCCGCGGCTTTTTCACACATACTCGATCAGATGTCAAGCACCTTGCCCATCCACGGCGACGCGCAAATGCCGCAAGACGGCGCATCGATTGAACCAGTTTATGCGCGGACAGCTCTGGATTTTCTGTCCGGTTCTTCCTGCGCGGCGCGGATAGGTTCGGACAACCGGCCAAGCCTTCCCGCGCGGCGCGGATGCCTTGGGACAATGTTGCCCGCCTTTCCCGCGGCGCTTTGCGGGAGAGGAGGCGTTCTGTGCCGCCGGGGATGCGTTTGGATGGATGGGCGGTGATGATGACGGTGAAGACGTCTCTCAATGCACCCGGATGATTAGCGTCGTGGGGTCAGACCAAAGACTTGGCTGCGCCCCCAATTCCTTGAGAACAGCGTCCGCCAACGATTCAATATCGCTCGACTGCCCGCAGAGGCGGCCGAGCATCTCGCGCCGCGCAGCAAGGGCCATGGTGTTCGATAGAAGAATGAATGTGTCGCCGGAGCGGCAGGGCCATGAAATGATATCGAGCGCCACATCGGGCTTATTCCCCAGGAGGCGAGTCACCACACGGCGGTGAGGAGCGCCGGAATCTTCGAGCATATCGCAGAGAACTTCGTCGGAAAGTCCGCGCGAGGCCGCGATATCCCGCATCAGCCCGTGGTCACGGGTGAGAAGCTTTACCTGGCCCCCGCGCGCGACATAAACACGCAGATTCCCCACATGAGCGATACGTATCTGGGAGGGTTCCACGACCAGTGCGATGACGGAGGCGCCGCCGGGCTGCGAACGTCCAAGTTCGACACTTTTGGCCAAGAGCCGAGACGCCGCATCTTGGAGCGCCTCGCAGATTGAAGGGAAGGCGGGCGGCGCGTTTTCGATGGTATGGGCGATCGAGGCGGCGATTTCCTCGGCGTCGGACAAGGATTCGACGGATTCGATGAGCGCGAAGACGGGGGTATGGCAAACACTGCGCACCGTGCGTCCGATGGCGATTGTTTTCGTGCGTTCCGCGAAGACAATGCGTGGCATCTCTCCCGGTGAGGTGGCTGAGTTTGCTTCCATGGATGGGGTGGACCCAAGCGTTGGGTTGGAGCGAGGAGGAGGGATATCCGGGGGATTGTTGGGAGGGTCTTGATGGGCGTCTAACCCGGGCCGTTGTCGCGTTCTTCGCCACATAAAGGCCGCGCCGACAACGAGAACGGCGATGAAAAGGACGATGAATCCGGCATTCATCTCGAAGAGTACTCCGGGCGCTGGCCCCTGAGGGCTCGGTCAAAGGCGATAGCGTTTTGAGACCATGGTTACAAATCATTAGCGCAGGCATTAAATTCGTTTTTACAAACGTTAAATACGCATTTCGCGCACGAGTCCACGAGCTGAGTGGGATTATTGCAATAATTATCCTGGCATTGCATGGCGCAGGGTCCCGCACATACACAGGTATAAAGCAATTTAAATATTTCTTCGGATTCAGGACATAATGGCGCGCTTGAATTGCTAATGTATTCGGAGCATGTCGCGCAGGGTATGGGCGTTCCGCTGCCCGCCGAGGTAAATGCGCCCGTCGAATTGCCCGCGCCCGAACCCGATTGAGCCGCCGAATTCGCCGAATTGATAATGGCGCCCCCAGCACCGCCCATCCCGCCTACGCCGCCCTGATAGCCTTCATCCAGAACAACTTTCCCGCCACACGCGCCATACAATACAATCATCGATGATAAAAATATTATCAAAATCGTTCCTGTATCGTGAAGCTTCTGTATCATGTTCCAGAACCCCGCTCGCTCCAGCCCATGCGACTGACCGTTGCCCGGTGCCGCTCAACCCATTGCGTAATTCTTTCCCGGGTCGTCCGGTAAGCATATTCTAAAATGGCTCGCCGCGCAGACATATTTGCGGGATTGTGCAAAAACAAAAGCACGTCGGTCGGCTCGGGCTCTAAAACCAAAACGCTTAATCCTTCGGGGCGTTCGCGTTCGCGGCGAAGCTCTTCGTGAAGGCGGGCATGCGCCGAGATGCGCATCGCTTGGTTGTGCATCCATAAAAGCCCTTTATCGCGGACGCTTTCCCGTACTCCATGACCGGTGGGTACAGCCCGGTTTTCTGTCGATACAGGCACCAAGGGATTGACGACAATCACAAGCTCGGCTCCCGCTTCTTTGGCCATGTCGAGCTGCGCGACTTGTCCAAGCCCTCCATCTAAATAGTGCCGATCTCCAATGCGGACCGGAGAATAAAATAGGGGCAGCGCCATCGATGCAGCGCAGGCCAGGGAAATAGGTACTTCATCGTAACCGGGGGAGCCAAACATCACCCTTTCGCCCGAATCAATATCGTGCGCGGCAATTCTTAAGGTGCGGCCGAGATCGCGGAATGAATTGGGAATCCCGCGGCGCACAAAAAATTCGGCCAAGAATCGTTCATAGCGATCGAGCCTCAGCAAGCCGGCGGGCAAGGAATCGTTGAGGCGATCCATTTGCTCCCAAAAATAATTGGGCCAAGGGCTTTGTTCGGCGGCGTCCCGCCTTGAAGACAGGCGCGCCAAGGCATGGCGAAGCGCAACCCAGCTTGTGGATAGGGCGCGGCGCCATTCGTCAATATCGACCCGCAATAAATGATCGCGGTCGAGGGGGAAAAAATCGTCCGCGGGATCTAAAAGGGCGCGGTACATGCGATCGACGGAAATGCCGCCCGCCAATCCGGCCGCTACGGTGGCCCCGCTGCTTTGGCCGATGTAGACACAAAATCCCTGGCCTTCAATGCCGGAAACGCCGTCTTCCAAGGCAGCCAGCGCGCCCACCTGGTACAGCGCGCCCGTCAGGCCGCCGCCCGGAAGGCATAGCGCGACATTGGAGACGCGCCGGGCTTGGGGCTCTTCTTTGGAAGTCATCTGATCGATTTCATTCACGGTGCTTTTCTCGATTGAATTGGGAATGTTTTTTATTGTGTATCCAGCTTCTGGGCTTCAAGGCTCATGCTGGAGTATTTTCCGATGGCTATAAATCCAGCCAAAACCGAGACGGTCATGGCGGTGCCCGATAGGGTGAGCCATAGAGGAATTGGTTCGTCAGGGGTATTTTCGGCCGTGGGGGATGTGGCCATTGCATAGAGGGAGAGGGCATTAAAAGCGGCGTGGACCAACAGCGGAGGGATAAAGGAGCCGCTGCATAGGCGGGCCATTCCGATCGATATTCCTACCAGGGCAATAGGAAGATAAGTCTGAGGCATGGCGTGGGCGATGGCAAAGCATGCCGAGGTGACGGCGATAACGGTAAATGCCGAGTTTTGTTTGCGGAGCGGTCTAAAAAGAGCGCCGCGGAAGAAGATTTCTTCAATGAGGGGGCCCAATACAATCAAAATACATCCCATTGCGATTTGTTTGGGAAGCGATGACTCCTGGAAGAATTTTGGAAGGGTTTGGGGAGAGCTGGGCCAGCGCTGTTCAATCCATCGGTAAATGGTGTCGGCCGGAACATGAACGCTGAGACCCAGGAGCAGCGCGAGGGGATAGAAGGCCGGGTGGGCGGGCCGGGCGCCTAAAAAGCGGCGAATCGATGCCATTGGGGCGTGGGCGCGAAGGATGAGAAACAAGCCGAACAGCATGGCGGCGGCCTGGCAGGCGAAGGCGCCGATCAGGTCGGGTTCGGAGGATCTCATCAGGCTGGCCAGAAGCCAAAAGCCAAGGATTACACCCGAAGACCACATCAGCGCCGCACCGGCGGACATGGGACGCACGGCTTCAGGATCGCTATTGGAATCGCCGTAGGAGGGCGGCTCCCCGGATTCGGTTGGGTCGGATGGATCGCTCGGATCGTTAGATTGCATGGTTAGCCGCGGATGGGCCGGAGATGCGGGGGAACACCGCGTTTTACAACGGTGTCCGCCACAAAGCGGGAATGGGTTTCTGGGTAGTCGATGGTGCTGTGGAGGCCGCGGCTTTCGTGGCGCACGGCGGCGCAGCCTACGATGAGTTCGGCCACGGTGGCGATGTTGCGGAGCTCGAGAAGATCGCGTGTGACAAGGTGTTTCCAGTAGTACTCGCGGATTTCTTCCTGAAGAAGCGCGATGCGGCGGGCGGCTCTGCGCAGGCGGGCGTCGGATCGGACGATGCCGACGTAGTTCCACATGGTGCGGCGGAGTTCGTCCCAGTTGTGAGCGACGACAACGCCTTCATCGCTGGGAACGGCATTGCCGGTCTGCCATTCGGGGACTTCGGGAAAGGGGCTCTTGCGAAGTTCGGCGATGCTTGAGGCGAGGCGCACGGCCGCGCGGTGTCCAAAGACCATGCCTTCGAGCAGGGAGTTCGATGCGAGGCGGTTGGCGCCGTGGAGGCCGGTGAAGGCGCATTCGCCGATGGCCCACAAGCCGGGAATGGTGGTGCGGCCGTGGAGGTCGGTGCTGATACCGCCGCACATGTAGTGCGCCGCGGGGACGACGGGAATGGGCTGCACCGTAATGTCGATGCCGAAGCGCAGGCATTGGGCGTAGATGGTCGGGAAATGTTCTTTGATGAAGCTCGCCGGCCTGTGCGTGATGTCGAGCAGAACGTGTTCGGAGCCCGTTCTTTTCATTTCAAAGTCGATGGTGCGGGCGACAATATCGCGGGGCGCGAGGTCTTTGCGGGGATCGTGGCTGGCCATAAAAGCCGTGCCGTCGAGCAAGCGGAGGATCGCTCCTTCGCCGCGCAGAGCCTCGGAGATCAAAAAGCTTTTGGCCTCGGGGTGATACAGGCAGGTCGGGTGGAATTGATAAAACTCCATGTTGGCGATTTCGGCGCCCGCCCTAAATGCCATGGCCACGCCGTCGCCCGTCGCTACGTCGGGATTGGTTGTGTAGAGGTACACCTTGCCCGCGCCGCCGCTCGCGAGAATGGTCGCCCTCGCCAAGTAGGTGTGAACCAGGCCGTCGTGGGCCGGAGACGATGTGCGCTCGGCCGGAGCCGCGTCCTTTGCCGGCTGCGTTCCTGAAGCTTCGGTCGCGTGCTCGTTGAGCACATAGGCGCCCAGGCAAATATCGGGTCCTCCAAAGCGCGACAGCATGATGAGATCGATCGCGGTGTGATGCTCGATGACGCGGATATTGGGATGCTGTGCGGCGCGCTCCAGCAGCGCCCTTTCGGTTTCGGCGCCTGTCGCATCGGCTGCGCGTACAACGCGGCGCGCCGAATGGCCGCCTTCCCGGCCCAGGCTGAGATGGCTGTTGTCGCGATCGAAACGGGCTCCCCGTTCCATTAAATCGCGCACGCGATCGGGGCCTTCGCGCGTACAGATATCAACGACGATTTCATGGCAGAGCCCTGCGCCGGCGATCAGCGTGTCGCGGGCATGAGCCTCGGGCGAGTCGTCGGGCGCGAACACAGCCGCGATACCGCCCTGCGCATATTTGGTGTTGCACTCATCGCGGGCGCGCTTGGTGAGAACGATGACTTCGCCGTGATCGGCAATATCGAGCGCAAAAGTGAGGCCCGCTATGCCGCCTCCAATAACGAGAAAATCGGTCGTGATTGCCACGCACGCGAGCGTAGTCGTTTAGCGAACAAGGGAAAACGAAGTTCGAACCCTATGCGCGCCGCACACAGCGGCATTGATGGCCTGTTCACCTGAATTCATGCCCCCCTCGGGCATTCTTGACGCACACGGCCATTACTGACATGACGCGCCGGCAAAACGGAAAGTCCGCACGAACCCTCAAACAGGAGGAAACGGGCCGTGAAAATCCTTGTTCCACTCAAGCGCGTCGCCGATCCCGACAACGCCAACAAGATTAAAATCCCTGCTTCCGGCGCAACAATTGAAACGGGCGATCTGCCCTGGAAGCTGAATCCTTTCGACGAGTACGCCCTCGAAGCCGCTCTTCGGCTGACTGAAAATGGTCAAACGCCGAAGGTGCGCGCGGGCGAAGTGGTTGTGGTCACGTTCGCACCAAAAGATGCGGAAACCACGCTGCGCGCCGCGCTCGCAACCGGTGCCGATCGCGCCATTCGCGTGGACGCCGCCGATGACAAGCTCGACGGTGATCTGATCGCCCGTGCGCTCAAAGCCCTGGTGGAGCGCGAAAAACCGGATCTCGTTCTGATGGGCAAGCAAGCCGTCGACGGTGATTCCAATCAGGTCGGCCAGATTCTGGCGGAGCTTCTGGATTGGCCGATGGCGACCTTTGCCGCGACGATCCGGGAAGAGGCTTCTTCGCTTCTGGTGGGCCGCGAAGTCGACGGAGGCGTGATTTCTCTCCGCGTGACATTGCCCGCCGTCGTGACGGTGGATCTGCGCATTGTTTCGCCGACGAGCGTGTACTCCACGAAAACAGCGGCGACCTTCAAGTACAACGACGGTGTTCGCTTCGCCGCGCTGCCCGCGATTATGGCCGCGAAGAAGAAGCCTCTCGCTGAAATGAAACTGTCGGATCTGACAGCGGATACAGCGTTAAAGGCCGGCTATCACGCCTTTGAGCCGCCGCCGAAGCGCAAGGCGGGCATCAAGGTGAAGGACGTGGCCGAGCTTGTGTCGCGCCTGCAAAACGAAGCCAAGGTTCTGTGAGGAAAGGACAAAGTCATGGGTGATGTATTGGTTGTGGCGGAGACTTTTGAAGGCAAGCTCCGCAAGACAACGCACTCGGCGATTACCTTTGCCAGGCAGGCAGCATCGGCGCTTGGCGGCACATTTTCGATTCTGGTGATTGGGGCGGGCGTCGGAGGAGCGGCTCAAGAGGCCGCTGCGTTTGGTGCGGCCAAGGTGCTGGTGGCCGACGATGCCTCGCTTTCAAACTACGTGGCCGAACGCTATGCGCCGACGGTTGCGGAAGTGGGGAAGAACTTTGCGGTGATCGTCGGAACGGCGAGCGCGTACGGCAAAGATTTGCTTCCCCGCGTTGCGGCCAAACTGTCGGCCGGTTTCGCGGGCGACATTTCGGAAGTGCTCTCGGATGGCGGGAGGCTTCGCTACAAGCGCCCGATGTACGCGGGCAATGCGTTTGGCATCTGCTCGCTCTCGACGGCGATTCAGGTGGTCAGCGTGCGCCAGAGCGCTTTTTCCGCCGCGGAGAGCTCGGGCGGTGCCTCGGCTGTTGAAAGCGTGCCTGTTAAAGCGCCAAGCGCAGCCGCCGGCCGCGTGGAGTTTGTTTCGTTCGATCAGGTGAAGAGCGAACGGCCCGAGCTCACAGAAGCGCGAACGGTGGTTGCGGGCGGCCGCGCGCTTAAAGAGCGCTTTGATGAAGTGCTTAATCCTTTGGCCGATGTGCTAAGCGCGGCGGTCGGCGCAAGCCGCGCGGCGTGCGATGCAGGTTTCGCTCCGAGCGATTTGCAAGTCGGACAGACGGGCAAAGTCGTTGCGCCCACGCTTTACATCGCGGTGGGCATTTCGGGCGCGATTCAGCACCTGGCAGGCATGAAAAACTCAAAAGTCATCGTCGCGATCAACAAAGATCCCGACGCGCCAATCTTCCAAGTGGCGGACTTTGGCCTGGTTCAGGACTTATTCGTCGCGGTGCCCGAACTGACGAAGCTGACCCGGGCCATCAAATCCTAAGCGCCCCGCCTGAAGGCGCTCGATAATCAAAAGAGCGCTCTCTCCATGGCCCATCCCCAAAACGCCCACAGCATCAACGAAGCTCCGCCTGTTCCAATCGGCTCACTGGTATCCAACCGGTACCGCGTGCTCGATCTGATTGGAGCGGGCGGCATGGCTTTTGTGCTTTCGGCCATCGACGAAGAGAGCAAGCGTCCTGTCGCCCTAAAAATCCTGCGGCCCGAGCTGGCTCAATTCGACGTAGCCAAGGCCCGCTTTCTGCGCGAAGCAGGCGCCGCGGCCCGCATCAAAAGCGAGTATGTGGCCGAAGTTTTCGATGTGGGCACCACAGACGAAGGACTCGCCTTTATCGTCATGGAGCTGTTGACGGGGCAAACGCTCGAGGAGCTGATGCACCAGCGGGGAGCGCTGCCCATCGAAGAGGCAGTGGAGTATGTGCTCGAAGCCCTCGAGGCTTTGGCTCACGCGCATGCGCTGGGTGTGGTTCACCGCGATATCAAGCCGGCCAATTTATTTATTGCGAAGAGCTCCGATGATGTGCAGCGCGTAAAGATTCTCGATTTCGGCATTTCAAAAGCCAATCCGCTCGTGTCGGCGAAACGCCAGCTCACGGTAAAAAACGCAGTGCTGGGTTCGCCGGCCTATATGTCGCCCGAGCAGGCGAGAAGCTCGACCGATGTGGATCAGCGGACGGATCTATGGTCGCTCGGCGTCATTTTGTACGAGCTTCTGGCGGCGAATCCTCCTTTCGAAGGCGACTCGCCGGTACGCATCATCACGAGCATTTCCAACAACCCGCCCTTGCCGCTGCGCAAATTTAGGCCGGACGTACCCGAAGCGCTGGAAGCCGTTGTTTTGCGCTGTTTGGAGCGCGATCTCGACAAACGCTTCGCCAATGCCGCGGAGCTTGGCCAAGCCCTGGCTCCCTTCGCATCGGAGAGGGCCAAAGATTTGCCCGATCAAATCGCGAGGGCTTCGCTCGAAGCGCTTCCGCCCGTCGAAAAAACCCCGTCCCCGCCGATGGAGAACGCGGCGGCAGAAACCGGTGCGCCCGAAGCTCAAACGCCCGCGGAGCCGCCTTTGCCTGCACCGGCACCCGAGGAAAGAGCAGCCGCGAAAGAAAAAAAGCAGCCTGAACGCATTGCCTCAGGGCAGTTGACTCGGAAGAAAAAAAAGCTGAACACGGCAACGCTCATTTTATGGGCCACGCTCGTGATCGGCCTGCTGATGATCGTGCGGGCCGCCGTAAAATTAAGTCAATCCATGCTGCGGCCCGACAAACCCGTACCTGCAAGCTCCAAATAAATCCCATGGCCGGCGAACCGAACTACATCACACCGGAAGGCGCTAAAAAGCTGTCGGAAGAACTTGGCCGGCTTCGCTCCGTGGAGCGGCCCAAAACCGTTCAGGAAGTGGCCGACGCGGCGGCCCAGGGCGACCGCAGCGAGAACGCCGAATACATCTACGGCAAGAAGAAGCTGCGCGAGATCGACAGGCGCATGCACTATCTCACCAAACGCTTGGAAAGCGCCGTTGTGGTGAATCCCAAAGAGCAGCGCGGAGAGAAGATTTTTTTCGGCGCGACGGTCGAGCTTGAAGAAGAAACCGGAACGAAGCGCACCTACCGCATCGTCGGGGAAGACGAAATCGACAGTAACGCCGGGCAGATAAGCTGGCGCTCGCCGCTTGGCCGGGCACTGCTCGGAAAGAAAGCCGGCGATGTCATCACGGTGCGCCGCCCCGTGGGCGACCTTGAGCTGGAGATTATTTCGGTGCGCTACCTGTAGAGCCTAGGTGCACCCAAAGCCGCGTGATATATGCGCCAAATGGCTCAAGTCCACGGTGGCAGACTCGTTTCCAAGGCATTGAAACGGCATGGCGTATCTCATTTGTTCACGCTGTGCGGCGGGCATATCCAGGCGATTTACGATGGCTGTCTCGACGATGGCATTCGCGTGGTGGATGTGCGCCATGAACAGACGGCGGGTCATGCGGCGGACGGCTATGCGCGTGTGACAGGCCGCCCTGGTGTGTGTGCCGTGACCGCGGGGCCGGGCGTGACCGATGTGGTGACCGCGGTTGCCAATGCTCAGCGCGCGGGCGTTCCGATGCTGGTTCTGGGCGGCGCGGGCCCCCGTTCGCTTTCGGATATGGGCTCGCTGCAGGACATGAATCACATCGAGCTGATGCGGCCGATTTCCAAGTGGAGCGTGGCTGTTCCCAGCGCCGATCGCATTCAGGAATACATCGACGCGGCATTTCGCGTTGCCCAGTCCAATGTGCCCGGCCCTGTATTTTTAGAGCTTCCGCTCGATCTCTTGATGGGCTTTGCGGACGACGCGGCGCCCGCCACCGAGCCTCTCAAGTCGCCTCCGCGGGCCGGCGGCGATCCGGCGCTGATTGCCCAAGCGGCGGAGATGCTCAAAGCCTCGCAAAAGCCTATGTTTATCGTGGGAAGCCAAATTCGCTGGTCGCCCCGCCGGGACGTTTTGCGTGCCTTTGCCGATGCAATTGAAGCCCCATTCTATTTAAATGGCATGGCCCGCGGCGGACTTCCCTATGCGCATCCCGGAGCGATGAGCCGCTCTCGCCGTTTTGCCCTGGGACAAAGCGATTTGGTCGTTGTGCTGGGCACGCCTTTCGATTTTAGGCTCGAATATGGGCGGGCAATCAATCCAAATGCCAAAGTCATTCAAGTGGATTTAGACGGCAGCGAGCTTGGCCGCAACCGCCGCGTCGATTTGGCGATCGACGGCGACAGCGGAATTGTGCTCGAACAAATTCTCAATGAAGTACAGGGCAAAAAAGCATCGGATTGGCTTTCTTTGGTGCGGGCCTCGGAAGAAAAATCCAGGGCGAAAATGCATTCGGAAATTGAAAGCGACAGCAACCCTCCCAATCCTTTAAGGGTGTGCGCCGAACTTGGGAAGCGCCTGGGCAAAAACGATATTGTTATCGGAGACGGAGGCGATTTCGTGGCGACGGCGGCCTATGTACTCAAGCTGGAATGGCCGCAGATGTGGATGGATCCCGGACCGCTGGGAACCTTGGGCGTAGGGCCGGGCTATGCGATGGCGGCCAAGCTAACGCGCCCGGATGCCAACGTCGTTCTGGTCTATGGAGACGGCTCGTTTGGATTGCATGGTTTAGAATTCGAAGCAATGGTTCGCCAAAACATTCCTGTTGTCGCCGTCATTGGCAATGACGCGGCATGGATGCAGATCCGCCGAGGCCAGATGGATTTGTACGGTGCAACGCGGGCTCCTGCGACGGCGCTCGATTACACGCGCTATGACAAAGTGGTCGAGGCGGTGGGCGGTTTTGGCGCTTATGTCGAACGCATTGAAGAGCTGGGCCCGGCATTGGATGCGGCATTTGCATCGGGCAAGCCGGCCTGCGTTAACGTTAAAATTGCCCGCAGCGATTTCCGCAAGGGCGCGATCAGCGTCTAACATTTTTCATTCATTTTTCGTTAATATTACCAATTCGATGGAGTTGAAATTCGTCAGCCGGGAACTGTCGTCGCTGGACGATTTGGACATGGAAGTACTGGCGTGTCCGGTGTGGAGCGACAAAAGGCCGGTACATGGGGTTGCGGGCCTATGCGATTTCCGGCTGCTCGGGCGCATTTCGGATTTGCAGCGCCGCAAGATGGTGACGGGCACGCTGCTAGAGCAGGTTTTATTGCCGGGCAAGCCGCGATTAACGTTTGACAAAGTGATTTTATTTGGAGCGGGGCCCTACGCCGGATTTCAGGAAGAAACATTTCGATTGATTGTGGAGAGAATTCTTTCCACAATGGAGGGATTAGCGGCGCGCACGGCGGTGGTGGAGCTGCCTGGACGCAGGGAAGGATTAATCTCGGCGGAGGCAGCGGCGGAGATATTGCTTTCGGCGGCTGGGCGAGGGCGCGCGCACGATATGTGGATTTTGGTGGAGGACGCCGATGGGCGCCAGCGCATGATGCAGCATATGATTGAAGCGAAGCGGCGCGTGCGCCGGGTGCTGTCGGAATAAGTTCTAATTAAATGGCCGGCTCTTCTGCCCGTCCACAACTTGATCCGGATCAAAACTCACATTGATTGTCCGAGGTATTTCTCCTTGATGCGCAATGCCTATCGAATATCCATGTAATCCCCTGCCCCCTTTTCCGCCCGTGCCGCCCTGACCCCCATTTCCTCCCGCGCACCCTGCATACAGCGATGTCGCGCCCATGGGTAATTGGCCCCCGGCAGCCCCTGTGCCTCCAATTCCACCGGATTGACCTAATCCACCATCACCGCCCAATGCCCATTGCGATACCCAAAGCTGGACCGTCTCGATAAATAATCGCGAGCCGGCGTCATTCCCCAAACTGACAATCGCTATGCTCGAGCCGCCGGGACCTCCGCCCTTGCCGCCTAATCCGCCGCATCCGCCCGAGCCTCCGCCTCCACCCGATGCGCCGCCCGCAAATACAGGGCATTTACCAGGACCAACGCCGCCCTTTGAACCGCCTCCTCCACCACCGCCTTGGCCAGGTGCACCGGGCTTGCCATCCGCTCCAAATACACCCGTATAGCCGTCCATTCCGATCGTTCCGCCAACCGTGGCGTGCGCGCCTTCTACGCCATCGGCACCCATTTTGCCGTCCACGCCTTTTTTACATGGCAATGCGAATTCCCCTCCTCCGCCGTCGCCGCTCACTTGATCCAAAGGCTTTCCCCGCTCGCCCTTGCTTCCTTCCGTCGTGCCGCCCGTGCCGCCCGTGCCGCCGTTTACAACAATTCCATCGCATTGGAGCGCAGCACCCGCTCCGCCCGGAACGCTTAATCCTCCTCCACACGCATCGCCTCCAGGCGCCCCGTCGGCCCCGCTTGTGCCCGCGCCCGCCATGTCTTCCCCAGGAGCGCCTTCCGCGCCTTTTCCAGCACGAATTACGGCTTTTTGAAGCGTCGCATAACCGCCCTCCACCAGCAGCGCAATCGATGAACCCGAGGGAGCCGCGCCGTCGCGCGCGCTGATTGCAAACGCCCGAAGGCGGGTTTTGCCATTGCCCGATTGAAGACGCACAGGGATAAAACCTTCTTTCTGAGCCGATATCCGGGTGAGCCGGGGGTCTGCTTGAGCATCCATATCGCTGGGCTCATCAATTTCGCTCGCAATGTCGATCCATCCGTTGTTGCAGTCATAGCCTCCAAATATGACCGTGCCCGATGGTATTTCGATCGTTTTGGTTGCCGGAAATTCCTCGGCGCAGGCGTAAATAGGCCGGCCTTTGGCCATCGCAATGGCTGCACCCAGCGTGCGCAGAGGCTGTTCGGGCGTGCCCGCGCCGGCATCGTCGCCGCGGCTATAACTCACAAATATGCCGCATTCGGCAGGCGCCTTGCTTAACCCTCTGTCGGGCTCGCAGGATACGCCCGCCGCATCCGATCCCGCGTCCACAGATGTTTCGCATTTCAATCCATCGGGTTCGCTGCCGTCTCCACAGGCTGGCAAGGGGTCACATCCCACCGATATAATACTGATTACAACCGATGAGATTGCAACCGCAAATAGAGCCCTATGTCTCTGCCCATTCGATTGGATGTCCATGGTTCAATCCTATGCTGTTTTGCAACACTTGTTTTGTATTTTATATTTTATTTAAAATGAACCGCGCAGAATGGCGGCGCCGCCGCCTGGCATGGCGCCGACTTGTAAGGTGGGGCCGTTCTGCCCTTGTTTTGTTGAACGGGCTTTATTGGGCATTAAATAGGTGACGAGGCCATAACCCACGCCCCCAAGGCTTACACCCAAAAAGATAAATGAGGTAATGGCGACCGATTTCATCACTTGGGCGTCGTTATGCGCGCCCTCCAATTCGCGGCAGCGGATTTCAAATGCTTTTTGATTGCATGCGCCTGGTCCGCCGTCTTTCCGGAGGTCGCGCCATAAATAATCGACTTCCGCCGCGTAGGAATTGCTGGCCATTGAAAATCCAACGCCCAATCCCAGCGAAATGGCGCCCACACCGCCGGCAATGGCCGTGACCATTTTAATGATTTTTGGAACACCGCCTTTCGGTGGTGGGGGCACTTCGGCCGGTGCTGCGGCCGATGAAGGCGAAGCGGGCGAAGCGGATGCAGCAGACGCGGAGGATGTGACGGCCGGCGGGAACAACAAGGGTTCGGCACTGGAAGGCGGCGCGGACGAAGAAGCCGCTGGCAGGGCAGAGGCAGACGCGGATGGGCCGGGAATAGGCGCGGCAGGCGCGGCCGATGAGACAGCGGATGCAGGTGCGGACGCGCTGGGCAACGCCGAAGAAGGCGAGGGTCCAGGTTGTTGTGCTGCGGACGCGCGGGAAGCGAGGGCTAAACATCCCGCCATCAGCACGACCGGCACGGCGGTGCCCCGGCCCGATACGAACATGCGGTCTAGAAGCTGTTTCATACGGAAGATCGCATCCTGGCACACGTTGAACACGCACCGATGAAAGGGCGGAAAACGTAGACCAGAAAGCGCCGGAATAACAAGGTGTGGGCGGCCTCGCCTATGACTTTTTGCCCGGCATGGTCAGCGGCGAGGCGACCGTATCGTGAAAGCGCGTGTAATCGACAACCGCTCCGCCGCCTTCCCTCGGAAGCAATACGTCGGCAAAGCGCGCTCCCCACTGGATGTCGCGCGAGCTGTAAGCGTGGCGCGCGTGCACCGTCTGGGAGAAGGTGTCGTCGATGCCCGTAAACGTGATGATGAAAGCGATTTCGTTGTCGCGAATTTCATCTTCGCCCATGCCGTAGAGCGGGCTCTTTTCATCGATGGGATGAATCGCCGTCCATGTGAGCGTGAAGACCGGCGTGGATGTGCGCAGAAGCGGTAAATCCAGCACGCGCCGAATGCGCTCGCCTTCCACCGTACGCCCCGCAATCGATACGACGATTTGAATTTGGGCTTCGACAATCGAATTAGAACGCTCGTTGGCCATGCGGAACATGAGGCACGGCACGCCGTCGCGGTTGGAGACCACCAGCGTTTTGGAAAAGATCATCCGCGCGGTCGGCTTCGCAAACTTCGAGAACATGAGGCCGGTGGCCATAGAGACGCCGAGCAAGCCGCAGAAGGCTTCGGCCGCCACGAGAACATCGGCGTAGGTGGTCTTGGGATACATGCGGCCATAGCCAATGGTCGCCATCGTCTGAACGCTGAAGAAGAAGGCATCGTGGAAGGAGCCCGGGCGGGCTTCCGCGATGCAATCGCCGCCCGCCAAATAGGCGCAGGCGAAGAGGATATTGATGCCTACGTAGGCGCCCGAAAACATCAGGAACAGCCTCGGCCACGAGATCACGAGAAAGAAGTGGTAGAGGTCGCTGAATTTGGGGGCCGCGTGACCGATGCGATCGACGAGCACACGCCCGTCTTTCACCGATGTGGGCAATTTTATTTTGTCGCTGTCCATAGATCCGGGCACACGGGCGGGAAGACGGCTTAGCGGGCTCGGCCGAATTCCGTCATGATTTGATGAAAGCGCTTGAAACGGGCTTCCACGGCGCCAAAGACCGTGCCCTCGGGATAGTGCCCCAATTCATCGCAGACACCCGCGGGAATACCCGTGAGCAAATCGATGCTGTCCTCCACGGTGTCGGCGTCATACACATGGAACTGGCCTTTTTCGATGGCTTCCACCACATCGGCGCGAAGCATCAGCGCATCCCGGTTCGCCGCGGGAATAAGCACGCCTTGCGTGCCGGTTAAGCCTTTCGCCGCGCATAAATCGTAAAAGGCTTCGACCTTGTCGATAATCCCGCCCACAGGCTGAATACTGCCCTGCTGATCGACGCTTCCCGTCACGGCGATTTCCTGGCGCAGCGGAAAGCCTGACAGCGCCGATAAAATCGCGCAGAGCTCGGCCAGGGATGCGCTGTCGCCCTCAATGGCTTCGTAGGTCTGTTCAAACACCACAGAGCCTCCAAAGGCGAGCGGGCGCGACTGGGCAAAACGCGCCGCGAGAACGCCCGCCAAAATCAAAACACCCTTGCTGTGAAGCGGTCCGGACATATCGACTTCGCGCGCGATATTCACCGGACCTTCGACGCCGGGATGCACAACGGCGGTCACGCGGCAGGGCCGACCAAAGGTCTGAGGTCCGTCGGTGAGCACCGAAATCGCATTCACCTGACCCAAGCGCGTGCCGGTCACATCGATGCGAATCGTCCCATCCGCAAGGAGTTCATGCACATGATCGCGGAAGTGGCTGCCCCGTTTCCGCGCCGCGCCCAGAGCCGCCAAGACCTCGGCTCCGTCGATCATGTTCACTTGTCTCTGCTGAGCTTGATACGCGGCTTCCAGCACGACTTCGGCGATAAGCCCGACTTGCGCGGACACCTTGGTTTGGCTTTCGGCAAGCCTTCCTCCATGGAACAAAAGCTCGGAAACCGCATCCGCCGTTATCGGAGGCAGCCCCCGCTCGCGCGCGACATCGGCGAGAAATGCCGGATAGGTGACTTTCGCCTTCTCGATGGGCAGCGTCGATTCAAAACGGGCTTGCACCTTGAAGAGCTGAGAGAACTCTGGATCGACTTCGTGAAGCTCTTGGTAGAGCAGCGGGCTCGTGACCAAAATCACCTTGAGATCGATCGAAATCGACGGAATTAAAAGCTCTTCCGATGTCGAGCGGAAATAGGAAGGATTAAGATCGGGAACGATGATTTTGCTGCCGAGCAGACATGCCTTGAGCTGCTCGTAGAGGCTTTCGTTTTTGAGCAGCGCCGCAGCGGGCAAGATCAAAAAACCGCCGTTGGCCTGATGGAGCGCGCCCGCGATCGCAAAGCCGGGCTCAGGAGGAAGGCCAGCCTCCGAAGGCGCATGGGTCCTGCCAAAAAGAGAGGTGAGCGTCGGATAAGGCACTTCAACAACCGGCGCGCCCGAATCGGGTTTGTGCTCGGTAAGCAGCGTCGGAACCACAAGCCCGCGCGCAAGCGTCGGAGGCTCTTCCGTAGAGGGCTCATCCACAAAGAGGCGCGTCTCGCGGCACACGACGTTCTCAACATCATCGAGAAATGCGCAGATATCTTTGCGGGTCTCGAAGCGGGTGCGGAAGGGCGCGAAACTGCCGCGAAGCCCATCCACCAAAAGCTGTTTTAGCGCGCCTCGAAGCTCGGTATCGGCCTCATCCTGAACGTTGGCCAAGGTCGTTTCGAATTCCTCGATCGATGCCGTAATCGTCCGCAGCGCTTCGGGACTCGGCGGCGTCTCGTCCAGCGAACTCACATGAATTTCCGCCTCACTGCGGGCTAGCTCGAGGCCCAAATCACGCGCGGATGAGCGCAAATTTTCCTCGAGCCGGCTTTCCTCGGCGCTCACGCGGCGCTGAATTTTGGTCTTGGCCTGCTTGAAGCGCTCGCCTTCCGTCGTTCCGCGAAGCGTATCCACGAGCTTCGCGTACAGCTCTTCCATCGCATCAACGAAGTCGCGGCCCTGCCCCGCGGGAAGGCTTAAAACCGAGGGTTCCGTCGGGCGGCGGGGATTGGGCAACAGGAGAATATCGTCGGGCGTGGGCCTTGTTTTCGCGACGCGCTTGGCCACGGCCCGCGCGCAAAAGGTACGGCCTGTTCCGGGAGCGCCAACCACAACCACATGAAAACGCGGCTGCTTGATGTCCAGCCCGAACTCCAAGGCGACCATCGCCCGCTCTTGAGCGGCCACGCCGCCTTGGGGGGTCACGTCCGCTGTGGTCTGAAAAGAAAGGCTATCGGGCTCGACATAGCGATGGCACTCGGAAGCTTTGAGCTCTCGGCAAGACATGAGGCTCCGCACGATACAGCAGTCGTTTTGGTTTAGCCTCTCCCGATAGGCGCCCCAGGAAATCCCAGGCGTAATTTTATCGATTTTATATTCAATACAATTTAATTTAATCGCTAAACTCGAAGACCCACTTGAAAATGCGCGGTGACAAATCCGTGCTCAAAAGTTTTCTTATTTTTGGACCTGAGCAGAATAGAACGAGTCGTTTCGATCAATTGTTCTCGAAGAGGAGACAAATAGGAATGAAGTCTTGGCACACGAAAGGCGTGGCGCTCTTGACGGCCGCATTGGCGATCACGGCCGCAGAAAGCGCTTTCGCACAGAAGGATCCCAAGGCGACGGCCGCCGAAAAGAAGGCGAACGCCGCTGAAAAGAAGGCTGACGCCGCTGAAAAGAAGGCGGATGCGGCCGAGAAGAAAGCCGACGCCGCTGAAAAGAAGGCTGAGAAGGCGGAAGACAAAGCTGAAAAGGCCGAGGACAAGGCTGAAAAGGCCGAGGACAAAGCTGAAAAGGCCGAGGAGAAAAAAGACGCGCTCGTAGAGAAGATCAAGGAGCGCGCTGAGAAGAAACATGCCCAAAAGCACCGCGATGAACTGCGCGCCAAAATCAAGGAGAAGCTCAAGGGTCAGCCCATGGCGGAGGCGCTGAAGCAGGAAATCAAGCGCCATGCACGCCGTGTCGCTCGCCTTACGCGGGTGCTTTCGGTGGCCGAGGCTGAAAAGGATGCCGAGGCGGTTGAGCGCGTAAAGAAGCTGATTGAGAAGGAAAATGCCCGCCACGACAAGTGGATGGCGAACTATGACGCAAAGGGTTCGGGTACTCCGGGCGTCGCGACGCCAGGCGCGGTGCCTCCGGCGAAGGCAGGTGACAAATGATTCGGGCAGGATTGATTTTGGTGATTGGCGCGGCCCTACTTGGCTGCGAAGGAAGCTCGAGCTCCCCTTCGGCCACTGCAAATACGGGCTCGAATAGCGCGAAGCCCGCGGCCGAGGCGCCCATTGCAGATTCCGATCTCGCCGTTCCGGCCGATTTTGCCGACGAGGCCGAAAAGAGCATTTCGCAATCGAATTACAAGGCCGAGCTCGATTCGCTCGAAAAAGAAATCGACTCCGACAAATAACAGATGTTTATTTCTTTTTTGATTTTCCCGCCGCTTTAATTAGTTCGTCAATACGGACGCCGTTAATTACCATTCCTTCGATATTGCAATCGCTCCATTGCGAGCCGGATAAATCGGCATTTTGAATGCGGGCCTTTTTTAAGGCGATATCGTTCCACGAACTCTCCGAACAATTGGCGTTTTTAATGGACGCCTTTAAAAAAGAAATATCGTCCAGGGATGCATTTTCAAAGGATGTGTTTTGAATACGAGCGTTTTCTAGGCTCACATCATTGAGCTCGGCATTTTCAAAGCTCACATTGCGGAGCTCCGCATCGGCAAAACTGAGATCGTCGAGCTCCGCATCCTCAAAACTCACATCGCTCAAATGCGCTTCGCTCATGTCGGCGTCTTCAAAGACTGCATTGCATAAATGCACGTCACGAAACACAGCCTTGCCCAAATCCACATCCTCGAATTGGGCGCCCGCAAGGTTCTCCTTGACGAAACGCCTCGGCGTCTCCGCTTTCTTACTCATATCTTTCAACGTACCCGCTTCACGAGGCGGTGTACATTGGCGGGCCGCGTTCTGCTTATGCGCTCCGACAATTTTCTTGTGCATCACGCGCTGATTTGCGGCGGCTCTTCAAAACCGGCGCGCTGGATGCTCGTCCTCCATGGGATTTTTGGCTCTGGAAGTAATTTCCGGACCATCGCCAAAGCCCTGTGCGAACGCTGTCCATCGTGGGGATTTATCCTCGCGGATCTGCGCTGCCACGGGCAATCTCAGGGTGCTCCGCCGCCTCATAGCGTGGCCTCGGCCGCTCAGGATTTGCTGAATTTAAATGCCGTGCTGCCGGCGCGGCCCGACGGGGTGATGGGGCATTCGTTCGGCGGCAAAGTGGCTCTCGCCTATGCGGATCTGTGCAGCGCGCAGACAGGCGGGCTTTCGCATGTGATTGTGCTCGACTCGAGCGCGGGCGCGAATGTTTCGGGGCTGGGCCGAAGCCAAGGAATGGCTGTGCTTCAGATGCTGGAACAGCTTGAAATGCCTATTGTATCGCGGGAATTCTTTATCGCTTTCGTGCGGAGCCACGGCTATTCAAAGGCCATTGCCGACTGGCTGGCGATGAATGTGCGAAGAGCCGGCGATGGGCTGCGGCTCCGGGCCGATTTGCCTTCGATTCGCGCATTGCTCGAAGATTATTTCGCTTTGGATTTATGGCCGGTTATAGAAAATCGAAAAGCAAAGCGCTTTGATATTGTGCTCGGCGCGAATTCAACGGCTCTCTCTGAACAGGATAGGCATCATTTCGAAATGCTGAGCCATGTCGATTCGGCGTTTCATCTGCACATGCTCGCAAACGCGGGCCATTGGCTTCACGCCGACAATCCGGAAGGATTGCTTGATATTCTCGCCAAAGCCTTGAATGCGTCTTCTATGCAGAATGAAGGCTTAAATACCGCTTCAACAATACATTCAACCGGAGATCATCAGTGAACAATACTCTTTTTTTCGTGGGCATTACCAAAGTATTGTTCGGTATTTTGGTCGGAGCGCTGGGCATCTTCTTCGCGTCGCGGGTGCTGGGGCGTTTTTTGCGCTGGGGAAATGTCGACGAGGATATCCGCAAGGGCAGCCTGGCCGCGGGAATCCTCAAAGCATCGGCGCTGATCGCGCTGGGCATTTTGGTTCAAAATGCGGTGACGGCGACCTTTAACGCCATGGATTTGCTGTACCGGTGGCGCACGCCTCAGCTTTCCTGGGCCAAGACATTTGGCCTCTACGGGCTTTGCCATGTGGGCCTTTCGCTGGCGGTGGGCTCTTGTGTGCTGGCGCTCGGGGCAATTTTATTTAATCGGCTGACCAAGGGTGTTGATGAATTGGAGGAAGTCCGCAAAGGCAATGCAGCACCCGCGCTTGTATTGGGAGCTGTAATGATCGTTATGGCCCTCGTTACGGCTCCCGGTCTTCAGACGGCGCTCGACGGTCTATTGCCGCTTCCCGAGCTGGCCCGCGATGAAATGGTGGCGCCCTCATGAAAGCGGGCGCGGGCGGGGTTTGGGCCTTTAGGGCGGGCCTTGCGGCGATAAGCCTGGTATGGGCGGCCGGGTGCTGCGGCATTTTGCCTTTGCCTCCTTTGGAAGAGGACGAAACCGAGCCCGAACCTTCGCCGACGGGCGGCGGCTCGACGAAAAAAGGCTCGGACGCGCCGCCTTCGCAGCAAAAAAAGGGCAAGGTAAACCTGGGTACCGCTGCATTTCCCGGGGATACCAAGGCCAAGGCCACGCCCCACACCTGGCTTACGCCCGTTTTAAAACCTTCATCCTATGAAATGGGTTATGCCCTGGGGCCGGATGAATTTAAAGAAATTGAAAACGCATTCTTTCAATATGCAAAAGGCGTGCGCTTCAAGGCGGGTGAAAATGGCAAATTCACCTGGTTTCCTCCGAGAGGCTGTGCTGGCGATATGCATTGCGTGCTGGAAGAGCTGGCCGCCAAGAGTTATCCGGGGATTTTACCCATTGCCGCCATCTTTAAGCGCCGGGCCCAGGATGCCAAGCTCGACGCCCTTCAAGCGGCGGCGCTTATCGTTAATTTTGTTCAATACATCCGTTATGAGATTCCAGAAAAGAATCCTTTTGGATTGATGCCTCCCGCTCTTGTTGCCTATGAAAGCAGGGGAGATTGCGATTCAAAATCGCTCCTTGCGCATATGCTCCTGAGCGAGCTGGGGATTCGCAGCATGCTTATTTCATCGGTCGCCCATAAACACGCCATGCTGGGTATTGCGCTGCCTGCTCCGGGGACAACCTTCACCCACGCGGGCACCCGCTATGCATTCACCGAAATGACGGCCAAAGGTTCGCCCATTGGCCAAATGAATCCCAGCCTATTAAAACCGAATGATTGGAAAGCCGTGCCGCTGCGGCTTCCCTCGCGCTGATTCGATAGAAAGGAATACGATCGTTATGGCAGATCCGCTTTATCTAAATATTATCCTTCACGAAAATAACCGTGAAGAGCTGTGTGCATTTGTTTCGGAGCGCGCGGACCCAGCACACCCCAATTTTGGAAAGCATTTAACGCGCGATGAATTGAGCAAAATGGTCGCGCTGGACGATGTGTATGTAGGCCAAGTGCGCGACTGGCTTGCAAAATGCGGGATGGAGATTGTCGAAGGGATTCCGCTGGGCGGGCAGGCCATCGTGGTGCGCGCGACAGAAGAGCAAATACAATCGTCGTTTGGAAAACACTTGGCGAATTGGCTGCAAAACCCTGCGGGAAATCGGGCGCCGCGCGTCGATTCCGCCGTGCCTTTGGAATTGGCGGGGCTCATTCAAGCCGTTCATGGAATTCGCAACGGGCCTTCGATTCGCAGCTCCATGGTCGATACGGTGAAGAGCGGCGATTCCAATTCAAACGATTCACTGCCTTATTCGCAGCGTTCCGATGGGATTGGTCCTCCGCCTGGATTTGGAGGGGTCTCTCCGGCGGATATCCGGCGGGTATATCAATTTCCACCCCGATGGAATGGAAAAGGCCAAACCATTGCATTGCTGATGATGGGCGGCCACATCGATAAAACCGATCTCGAAATGTTCTGGCGCGCCAATGGTATTGAGCCGCCCGAAGTACGCATTGTGCGATTGGGTCCGCAAATTAGCCGTCCGCCTAATCCCCTCCATCAATTAGAAGCGACAATGACCGTGGAATGGGTGGGCGCAATGGCGCCGGGCGCCAAAATCGTTGTGTATATGATCGATCCCGAGATTTTCGCCGATCCTTGGGCCGCGTATTTGCTCGCGTTAATCAACGACAAGGAAAACAATCCGACCATTGCATCAACAAGCTGGATTATCCCAGAGCGGCGATATTACCGGGTCTTTGGCAATAGCGTCGTGACCGGGCTTTTGGATCAAGCGGCGGCGCTTGGCATTACGGTGATTTCCGCGGCGGGAGACTGGGGCGCATTCGATGGTGTGCCCCGCAAGACGGTCGATGGTTATGCGGTCAGCGATGCGCCCTGGCCTCACACGGTATTTCCAGCGGTGGAAGAGAGGGTGCTGGCCGTGGGCGGCACGATGGTGACGAGTCTCAATCCTCTCACGGAAATCGCCTGGAGCGGGCCTCCGCCTTTGGCCGTCGCGCATGCGGTTCAATTTATGCAGCTCGCGGGAAGCGGTGGATTTAGCCAGGATGTGCCCATTCCAAAGTGGCAGCAGCCGCATTTGCGCACTTGGTATTCGCGCGGCCCGAATCAGCCGGCGGTCGTGCCTTATGGGCGCGGGGTTCCCGATGTGGCGCTGATGGCCGCGGGGCCGGCGGTGATGCGTGAAAATGTGCTTTCAGCCCTGGGCTATCAGGCCGTGGTGGGCAGGCAATGGATCGATTTTGCAGGCGGCACGAGTATGGCCGCGCCGATTTGGGCAGCGATTATCGCATTGGCGAATCAGGCTCGGGAGGCTTCAGGAAAGGGTATTTTGGGATTTGTGAATCCGCTTTTGTATTCAATTCGAAAGGCTACACCTAACCCATTTAGGGATATTTTAATTGGGCAAACGGATGTGTGTGTTCGGGTTGTCAATAGTCATGGCAAGGCCGTTACATTTCGATTGGATGGTTTTACGGCATGCCCAGATTGGGATCCTGTTACGGGGCTTGGCGTGCCTTATGTGACGAATCTGCTGCAGCACTTGGTGGCAGCCGGAACTGCTTCCTAGGGAACAATCTTCACATCGCGGATGCGATCGCCGTCCACAAACGCAGACCACGCTCCGGCCGCCGTGCCGAGCAGCGCATAAGCGCCGTCCAGATGCGGCGCGTAACCGTGCATCACAAACAATTGGCTCGATCCCGTGTCGCGGCCCGCAAGCGCCATACCGACGCGCAGGTGTTCAAAGGGAAGCGGGGATGTCTCGCAGCGCAGCGGCGCCTTGTCTGGAGGTCCGCCAAAACCATCGCCCAAAGGTGCGCCGAACTGCGTCACAAATGCGGGAACGACCCGGTGCACCACCATGTTTTTGTAATAGCCCGAGCGCACAAGATCGGCGATGCGCGTCACGGTGACAGGCGCGATATCTGGATCGAGGGTCATCGACAGCTCGCCGACATCCGTATCAAAAACGAGTTTAAGCGGCTGCTGCACAAGCGCTGAAAGCTCGGAGGGCCGCGGACCGCCTTGAGCGGGCGCAGGGCAACTCGCTTTCTTGCCCGGAGCCACGAGGCCAATCGCTTTCTCGGCGTGTTCCCTGGTCGTTGGATACGGCGATTGGCATAACTGCGTGAGGCGCGGCAGGGCATCGGCCATTGCGAGCGCGCCCGCCGCATCGATGAGCGAATCGATGACTTCCGCTTCCGCAAAACCAGACGCGGGCGGCGCGAGCGCGGCAAGCAACGCCTTCACTACATCGGGCGATGGAACGGGCACCGCGATGCTGTCGCTGTTCTGTTCGGCCTCGCCGTTTTTGTCGCGTCCCTTCTTTTTCTTGCCCTGCTTTGAGCGCTGCTTGGCAGGTTCAGCGGCGCGCGCGGGATGTTTTGCGATGACATCCGCCGCTGTGCCGACCAATCCCAACTCCTTCGCCCCAAGCGCGGCCGTAAGCACAGGGACAAGGTCCTGAAGTTCTTCGTGTTCGGCGATGATCTCCAGCGCCCGCTCCCGGGCTCGCAATTCTCCGCGCATCGCGATCTCAAGCCATGCCCGGTAGCGGGCTCCCGTTAGGTTGCCCCGCCCAAGCACGTCCACCATGGCGCGGGCTCCAATGGCAGGGCCCGGAGACGAACCATCGCCACCTCCCAAATCGCATCCAGACAGCAGAGGATCTTGATGATTGGCACCCGCGAGCACTTTGGCCGACAGGCAGCGAATCCACGAAAGCCTTCGAACAAGGGCGGGAGGCGCTTGGGGAGGCGCCGCAAGCTTCGCCATCTCGGTGAGCGCGGGCCTTGCCTTGGAAGGAGCGTCCAAGGACTCGATCACGGTAAGCAATACCGACAGCTCGTCGCCGATCAGCGTGGCCTGCGCGATGGCCGAAGGCTGGGGCACAAGCGCTGGAAGTGCTTCAATTAAAGCCTTTTGGCCCACATCGCCGAGACGCTTGAGATGCCTCGCCGCTTCTGCCCGCTCTGCGGCCGAAAACACAGCGGATGTCGAGAGCACACGGGCAAGCTCGGGCGCTGCTTCTTGGCCGGCGCGCGACAAAGCCCGCACGGCAAACAATCGAAACGGCGAAGCCTCGGCCAGGCGCGCGCTTGCAACGCTGAGCAGCCTGGATTTGACAGAAGGCGGCACGTTGTCGGCGCGGCCAAAGGCGAAAAGCGCAATGACAGCCGGCTGTGACGAAGCATTGCCCGCGGCGAGGCCAAGCAGCGAAACCCATGTTTCTTCGAGCAATTTTTTCTTCTGGGCGACAAGATCGCCAAGTCCCAAGGCCGCGGGCACCGCCCATTTCCGATCGCCCAATAACCATGCGCGCAGGGTTTCCTCGGATGTGTCGGCGGCACAGCGGCCAATGGCCCGCGCGATGGCCGTGCTGGGATCGAGCTTGCCGGATGCTGCATTTTCTTTTGGCTCAATCAGCGATGCCGCCCGCGCCGCGAGCGCGGAAACCGTCTCGCTTTCTTTGCCCTTGCAGAAGAATCCAAGCCCATAAGCCGCCCACGCAACAACATCACCGTCTTCATCGGAGAGCATGCGCAAAAGCCCTGTGCGCGCCGTGTCTCCTCCGATGCGCGCCAGTGCCTTGGCCGCCGTGCGCCTCACGCGAACATTGCGGCTTTGCATGTCCGCCCCGAGAACAAGCTCTGCGGTACGGGTGTGCTCGGCGATGCGAATAGCCGCAATCCGCTCTTCTGCCTCTGCTTCACCGGCTTCCGGCGCTTTGGGAGACAGGCCCGGCGCAGATGCGCTTAGAGCCGCGCTGGAGGCGCTTTCGTTTCCCTTGCCGCTGCTGCTCCCCGATGAAGGCGTATGGGCAGTGCAGCCCGCGAGCGCAGCACTCACCATCCCAGGCAAAATCCAGCGGATCTGTCGATTCATACGCTGCCCTCTTCCCCAATGGCCGCAACTCGTTCAAACAAGCGCTCGGCGTTTTTGCGAAGCTCTTCGGCACGCTTCATCCGCAGCGCATCCAGTTCGATGCACACCATTTCGTGCCCTTTGCGGACCACGCGCTGCCACAAACCTGCGGCGGGAACCGGCGCGGGAAGAGGCCATACGTCCAAATCCGCTCCAGCATTGCGAAAGTTTGAGAGCGCGCGCTCGATATGCCAGGCGCAGGTCACAACCGCGATGCGCTTTGCTCCAAGCCTGCGGAGAAGCGCCGACGAAAAAATCGCGTTTTCATAGGTCGACAGCGAACACAGCTCTTGAACAACCGCCTCGCCCGGAACACCGCAGCGCACGATCTCCGCCGCGATCACCGGCGCCTCCGCATGAGCTCCCCAGCGCCTTCCACCGCTCACCAACACCAAGGGCGCGACTCGCTCCGCATACGCTTCTGCCGCCCGCGCGGCCCGCCTTCTCGCGGTCTCCGTCGGAACCCCGGAATGGAGCACGCGGCAGCCAAGAACAACAATGGCATCGGCGGAATACGCCATCCGCCGACCATACATGATCAGGCAGGTCTCGCGCCGAGACCATTAAACATCCGCAAAAATCTAAGAATTGTCCGAATGCGCGAAGCTTTCCCGGCCTCCGCGAACAGCGCCCAGACAGCGCTCTTCTTATTTTCTTCAAGCAAGCGAAGACCAAGGCTTGACGGTCGCCACAGGACCAATCTATTAGCGAAGAGCAGGCGGTCCAAGCCGGAGGGGTAATACGAGAATGCGAATCAAAATGTGGGGGGTTCGCGGAAGCATCCCCACACCCGGCCCAAGCACGGTCGAGTTCGGCGGCAATACCAGTTGCTACGAAGTCCGTGCGGGGAACACGCTCATCATCCTCGATGGAGGAACAGGTCTGCGCCTGTTGGGACACGAGCTCCTTAAGCAGATGCCTGTCGAGGCGTGGATGTTTTTCAGCCACGTCCACTGGGATCACATTCAGGGCTTCCCCTTTTTCACGCCCGCCTTCATCCGGGGCAACATCTTCCATCTCTTCGGTGGACTGAATGTCTCGCGCACGCTTGAGGAAACGCTGGCGGGGCAGATGGATTACCCGAGTTTTCCCGTGCATTTATCCGAGATGGGCGCGGGGATGACCTTTCGCGATCTGTATGAAGGCGAAGTGGTCATGGTGGGCCACGACAACGATGTTCGCGTAACCAACACGCGCGGCAATCATCCCAACGGCGTGTATGCGTACCGCATCGACTACCGCGGCAAGAGCGTCGTGTACGTCACGGATTCGGAGCACTACGCGATTGTCGATCCAAAGCTGAAGAAGCTCTCGAAAGACGCCGATGTGCTGATTTTCGACGCGATGTACACGCCCGAGGAATACGCGGGCGAAGTGGGCGGCGGGCCGAAGACAGGCTGGGGCCACGCGACCTTTGTCGCGGGATGTGAATTGGCCGCGGCCGCAGGCGTAAAGCAGTTGATCCTGCATCACCACGATCCAAACCAAACCGACGACATGGTGCGCGACAAAGAGCAGCGAGCCCGCGAGCTCTTCCCAAACACCATGGCCGCGCGTGAAGGCTGCGTTCTCGAACTTTAAAAACAGCCCAAAACGCCGGCACCCATCGGTTAGCATCCGTCTGTCATGCGCCGCATTATCTCCGCGCTCAGCGCGTTCATCGTCGCTCTGCACACAGCGCCTGCCGAACCCTGCGCTCCTGCTTATCCGCCTGGAGCGATGGTGCGCATTGCCGACGAAAGCGCGCTGATTCTCTGGGATGCCGAGCACAAGATTGAACACTTTATTCGCAGGGCCACCTTCACCACATCGGCGGCCGATTTCGGATTTCTGGTGCCGACGCCATCGCGCCCCGAGCTTGCGGAAGCGGGCGACGAGGTCTTTTCATCGCTCGAAAATATCATCCGCCCCAAAACGATTTACCGCCATCGCATCAGCGGCGCCGAGCCCGGCCTTATATGTTTGGCGCCCTTTTTTTTCTCGCGCGGAGCTGTCGAAAGCGCGGCCAGCGCGGTCGAGCCTTCTTCCGTGCGCGTGCTCGAGACCAAGCGTGTCGCCGGTTATGACGCGGCAGTGCTCGAAGCCAACAACGCCAAAGCCCTCGAAGATTGGCTTCAATCCCACGGCTACACGACCCGCCCCGCCCTCGCCTCCTGGCTCACGCCATATATCGATCAGCGCTGGATCATCACGGCGTTTAAAATCGCGGGCGGCCCTGAAAATAAAGCCGTTTCCACATCCGCCGTGCGAATGAGCTTTAAGAGCGAGCGCCCTTTCTATCCCTACCGCGAGCCCAGCGATCAGCGTGAATTTGTTCAAGCGAAGCTCAGCCCTGAACAGCAGGCGCTTATCCCGCCGGAGCGTTTGCTGCGCGTCTTTTTCGTCAGCACCGCGCGCTCTCAGGGAAATATCGGCGGCGATCCAAATCCCTGGCGGGCCAAAACAGTCTTTGCCGATCTGCTCCCGGCCGACGCGGGCATTCCATGGCCCGTCAAGCCCGCCCAGCCCAAGCTCTTTCTGACGGCCTTCGAGGATCGCCAAAACCCGCGCCCGGGCACCGACGATATTTTCTTTGCCGACCATTCCAATCAAACACCCGTGCACCCCGAACCTATTTATATCGATATTCCCAGGAAAGTCTTCGTACCACTCGATGCAATTGCAATTATCTCTTTTGGAATTTTCTGGGGCGTACGCCGCATCCGCCGCAGGCAAGCCAAACCCAAAGCGGGGCAATCGGCATAGCCATGCAAACCAAAAGACGGCAATTCCTTCAAACCGGGGCCGCGCTTGCCCTTTCAGCCTGCACCAAATCCAATAGCGAAACCAAAAGCTCAGACGCAGGAGCTCCAGTGCCAAGCCATTCGGCGCCCTTGGCTCCATCGTCATCGGCAAGCCCCGTCAAATCCGCCGCGCAGGCCCAGCCCGCTCCCGAAATCGGCGACAAGCCGCTAAAGCCCAAAGACCAAGAAGAATTCCCCGAGTGGCCGGGAGGCACCGATTCTGAATCCAATACAACCGTATTGATGTTCCGGGGCAACGCCAGGCGCTGCTTTTATGGCACGGGTCCGCTGCTCACCAATTTGATCGTAAAGTGGCGCTATCGCATGAGCACGCTGCACATCTCCAACGCGGCCAAAGGCGATAAACATTGGTCGGGCACGGGCTGGACGGGCCAGGCTGTGAAATGGGGCAAAAATGTTTATGTCGGCGGCGTGGATGGCCGATTTTATTGCTGGGACAGCGAAACGGGCGCGCTGCGCTGGATATTGAAAACCGAGCGGATGTTTAAGAGCTCGCCCTGTTTTTATAGGGGAAAGCTGTATGTTGGCAATGTGGACGACCATGTCCGGGCCATCGATGCGCGCACCGGCAATGTGGTTTGGAGCTATGATACGCGCTTTGATTGCGACAGCTCGCCTGTGGTGGTCGGCAATACCTTGTATTTTGCCGGCGAATCCGGAATCGTTCATGCGCTCGATCCCGACTCGGGGCTTGTACGCTGGAAGCTCGATTTAGGCTCGCACCGCGGTCCGGGCGGCTCTCAAGGCATTGAAAGCTCTCCGGCCATCGATAAAGACGAGCTGTATGTGAGCACATTCGATGGGAATTTATACTGTATTGAACGAAGTGACGGCAAAGTGATGTGGAAATACAATACGGGCGACGATACCGACGTCACGGCCGTATTGACCGACGATCGTATATTTGTAGCATCCGAAGAAAAAAACCCAGTGGTGCACTGTGTGGAGCGGGGCACGGGAAAGGGGCTGTGGACCTTTAGGGGCGATGGAGGTTTTTGGTCCACGCCCGCCATTTCCAACAACCGGATTTACATTGGCAGTGAGAGCGGCCATCTCTTTTGTATTGATGCCAAAGAAGGCAAGCGCATTTGGGATTTCCCGTGTGCGAGACGGGTATGGTCATCGCCTTGTGTGGTGGACGGAAAAGTCGTATTTGGCAGTTACGATGGTTTTTTATATATGCTCGATGCAATGACAGGGCGCGAGCTGTGGAAATATGACATGGAGGGCAATATTGCGTCGACGCCCTGTATTGTGGATGGGCGTATTTATATAGGCGGGACTGCGGGATATTTTTATTGTTTTGCGCCGCCGGGAGCGTAGAACCGGCTTTAATCATTGCTTTTCCGCGGACAGGCGGGTTGTTTTATTCGTCCACGGGGCAGGCAAAGCTGACGGTGCCCTCGGTCGATGTGACGCGGCAATCCGTGCATTCTTCATAACAAAGAACGCATTTTTCAAACACGTCTTTGTTGCTGGTGGGAATCATTCGGCTTTCCAAGTCATCCTTGCAAATTTGATTGGATTCCTGCGTGGAATACCCGCCGTTGCACCCAAGCGCAAGCAATCCTATCGCCATGATTTGTACAAGCTTTTTCATTCTGCAAAACCTTTCATTCAATTTAATTCAATTAACGCCCCATTTTATTGTCATGGCGGCGTAGGTGTGGCTGCCGCAGGTGCGGGTGCGGGCGCAGGTGCGGGTGCTGGGGCAGGTGCGGGCGCAGGCTCAGGCGCAGCAGGCGCAGGCGCGGGAGCTGGGGCAGGCGCAGGCGCGGGTGCCGGGGCAGGCGCAGGCGCTGCGGGCGCAGGAGCAGGCGCGGGAGGCGCGCAATCACACTTGGGCGGCGGAGGCGGAGGCGGCGGAGCAGGCGCCTTGGTGCCAACGCCAAAGCCAAAGGTGAGCAGCAAGTTGTTGGTCACCTGCGTGGCGTCCACCAACAAAGGCTGGCGCAGCACGGCGAGCTTGTAATCCAGCGAAGCCCACTCAAACAGTTTGACATTCACGCCCGCGCTAAATTCGATCGTGGTGAGCTCCAAATTGCTGCGCGTGTCGTCCGCGGGAAGCTCGGAATACGCAAAAGGAAAGAGCACGCCCAATCCCATCGTGTATGCAACGCGCTTGCCTTCATCGAGCGTTCCCCACGCATTGGCCACCAATTCAGCACCCACCTGGTAGGAATTTTTGAGCTCGGAGACTTCGGTAATGGCTGTTGCCGCATCATCCGTGACCGCAAGCTGATTCTTGGCGAATACTTCCTGAGCACCCATACCCGCGCGAATCTCGGCGCGAATTCGGTCTTTACTCACGGGCTGCACGAATGCGCCGAGCGATTGTTTAAGCGTCATCGGCGAAAAAGGCTCCGTCAGCTCTAAATGACCACCGAAAAGCTCGTCTTTCGTTCCGTCTTGACGGCTGATCGAATAGGTTGTGGGAACCGCTCTCACGTCATTGCCGCGAAACATTTGCGTGTTGAGCGCAAAACGCGCAAATGGGCCGAGCCAAGGCAATGCGTGAAACAGATAAATCGATTCACCGGTCAGCGCATCGCGGGTCTTGATGAATTCCTCAATGGCCGGCGTGCGGGAAACGCCCGCGCCCAAGCTGAGCACCGTCCTCCACTCGTGTTTGCCCTTGTTGTATTCGAGCGATCCATCAATGGCAGCGGCAATCGTAATGGTCGTTCCATCCGGCTGGCCGACGACCGAGCGCATATCGGTCAATTGAAATTGCGCTCCAACGGCGAGGCCCGGCCGGAATCCCTCCGGGCGAGCGGTCGTCTCGTCCGGCTTGATCATGTATTCGCCTTTTTTGGTTGGCCCGACTTCAGCCGAGGTAGGCATGGGTGCCTGCGCCGATGCAACGCTGGAAAACAAGCTCCAACAAGCCACTACACAATAAAAAACACTTCGCTGTCGCACAGGTTTTGTCCTTTAAGTTTTGCGAATCAACGGTGAGGCGATTGGAGATATCCATGATTCGCCGTCGTCCGTTCCGCAGTTTCGGCAGATAACCGGGCACATTCCATGCCATGTAATGCCGTGTCAAGAGCGATACGATCGGCGGGTGAATTTGCACTGGGGGCGCGGCAGATTTCCGGGGCGTGGCGGCGAGACCACAGATCGCCGATGCTCATTGGCCACAGAGGCCGTGCTGATCTGATTTTGGCCATTTGATCGGCGCATTTATTTTTAATCATTTTTGCAGGGCCTACTGGTAATATTCATTGCCATGATGCAACTCGACCTCGATCGCATGCTTGAACACTGCCTGCGCGATCAATGGAGTGTCGGAGATCTCGATTGGAGCCGTAAACCGCGCGAACTGCCGCGGGAAAACGAAATGGCCATTGTTCAGTTATTTACGGACATGGCAGGCATTGAAAGGCTCGCGGGCGCTCTTTTTAGGGAAAATCAGCGCCGGGTTGAAGATCCAACACTAAAGGCTATTTTTGGCACCTTTGTTAAGGACGAGGTTCGCCATTCTCACGCCGCGCAAATGCTCGCGGATTTTTATGATGTGCACCATTACCGCGAATACCGCCAAAGCCCGAGCCTCACGGCATTTGTTCCTTGGTTTATCAGCGCCATCCAATATTTAAGCGACGATGTCGCCAATGCCTATATTACGGCGGGCGAATTAATTTTGGATATTGCGCTTCTCCGCTCCATCGACGATTTCGTCGACGATGAAATGAGCCACGAAGCCATGCGCCTGATTAACCGCGACGAATCAAGGCATATCGCGATTGATTATTATATGTCCGAATATTACGGGTCGGACGCCTATGCTGAAAAGCTCAAGACGCAAACCCGGTTATCGCCGGCGGAATCGCTGAAAGCGGCCTGGACCTTTGGACAAATGCTCTACCACGCGGAACCCTTTATCCGGGATGTGTTTTTAAATCCCATGGACTATCTCGATCCCCGTGGAAAACGCCTGAAAGATGCATTCAAGCGATTACAGCTTCTGGGAATGAAAGCTGAACAGCCGCGCCGGCCATTCAATCGTTTTCTTCGCGCAATGCAAGGAATTTTTAATCATCCGGTGGCGGGCCCTATCGCCGGCGGCCCGGTGGCGCGAATTGTCGGCGTGGGATCGTTTTTGGAGCGGTTTTATTCCGATGAAGAGCTTAGGCGAGCCCGCTCAATGACTTATGCCGAAATGGCTCAGGAAGCCCTGGATTCAAAATCAGAGAATTGATTTTAAATACGATCCATTTGTAACTATTTTTAATGGAGGCTCCGATGCGCTACCGGACAGATCGCTTGCTTATTCGCCCTTGGGATCCTGGCATTGATCTCGAGTTTGTCCGCACGCTGAGCAGGGAAGCCTTTGCTCCTTATGCCCGCGATCCAGAGGGCCTTACGATGTCGATGACCGAGGAAGCGGACTCGGATACGTATATCGCCGAATGGGATAATGTTCAGGTTGGATTTAGCGTGATTGGTTATTCATCGCTAAAGCGGCCCTTTGGGCCTTGGAAAAATCCTATCATTGCTAGATTAAATGCGATCGCAGTGCTTCCGGATTTGCACGGAGGGGGCCTGGGCAGGAATTTGCTGGCGTGGGCTCAGAATACGGCGCGATTCCGCGGAGGCACGGTGATGACGCTGACCACCGCGGAAAATAATATGCGCGCGCGCCGTTTATTTGAATATGCAGGTTTTCATCCTGTTACGCGCCTATTCGATGTGTATGCGGGCGGACGGCCGGGAATTGCGATGTTTAAGAATTTATAAATCAACACGGCGAATTCAATCGAGTGAATTCGCACTCCATTGTTTTGCCAATCCAATCGTTTGAGCATTCTCGGGCACATTTTTTAAGAAACTATCGCGCCAATTGAGGTCGGCAATTTTTGCCGCCCTCTCGAGCAGCCTGGCCTTCGCCGCAAGAACGGCCTTGAGCGCGTCTGGTTTCGAGCCCATCGCCGAGAGCACCAGCGCGTGCGTCAGCCGGATAAATGCATCGCCTTCATCGATTCCGCCGAGCTTTGCGAGAAGCTGCATGGCTTCGTCAGCATCGCTTTTCGCCTCGGAAAATTTTGCCAGTTTAAAGCGGACCCAGGCCCGCACACCGAGCGCGTACACATAGATTGGAGGCGAGCGTTTCCCGGCTTCCATGGCCATCGCCGCCTCGCGTTCGGCCTGTTCTAAATCGCCGCCTTGCATTGCCATGATAAGCGCGAGATACACGCGCGCTCCGCCGACCAAACGCCCGTCTCCCCGTTTTTCAAAGCTCGCCAATGCGGCGCGCTCCATGGCGAACGCTTCGTCGTAGCGGCCCAGATACGCGAGCGAAAGCCCGAGATTGTGCTCCCCGACCGCCGTGCCAATGCCCAGCCGGCTCGCCAATGCAATGGCATCTCTAAAATAACGTTCGGATTGCTCAAAGGCGCCCATTTGCATGCAGGCATAGCCAATATTCACCGCGCTTGTGGATGCATTGCGCTCGGCTCCGGCCGCATTAAAAAAGGCAAATGCGGCCTCGCAATACCCGAGATAGGCGGCCGGATCTCCCGCAAATAATGAGCGCCACGCACTCGCCTGATGTACCCATCCAGCCACGGCAGGATCGCGCTCGGCTGTTTGAGCCGCGCCTCTCGATAATTCTTTAAGCAATGTGTCGGCTGCATCCAATTTTCCAGCAAATAACAATTGAATGGCCACCCGTGCCGCAGCAATTGCATGCGGTCCTGGGACATCAATTCCACGAATTATGTTTTCAATCTCATCGGCATAAAACAGAAGGGTGTCGTAATCCCCTGAACGGGCACAGGCCACCGATAGCTCGCCGGCGGCGGACATCCACACCGGGCCTCCCTTTGAAAGATATTTCATCGCCTCGCGCGCGCAGCTCCGGGCTTTGTCATTGTTGTCGCGCCAGGCGTGGGCCTCGGCCAAAAGAAGGTTGAGCGTCCCCAAGTGCTCTCCGGCGGCACCGCATACAATGGCCTGTTCGGCCCGCGCGATAGCCGCCACGAGATCGTTGCCTTCCAGGGCCTGTTCCGCCGCGCGGATATAGTGAACCACGGCGCGCAAAGGCTGTCCGCCGCGCTCAAAATGCTCGGCCAGCGTAACGCCGGAAACTTCACCGATGCGCTCCAGCCAATCCCCTGCGAGCCGGTGTCCCAGTGCGCGATCGGAATCCGTGAGCATCGCGTAGGCGGCATCGCGAACGAGCGCATGGCGGAAGGTGTATTCAACTTCGCCCGCGAGCTGGCTTTTGCGCTGTTTCACGACGAGCTCGCGCGCGCACAATTCTTTTAGCCTTTCACCGATATAAGCCGTCGATTCGGCCGCGCCGAGAAGCGAATAGATGCCCCGTTCCCAAAACGATTGGCCAAATACACTGGCCGCGCGGAGCAATCGCCTTTCCTCGACGCCCAGCCCTTCCAGCCGCGATTGCACAATGGCGAAGACGCTCTCAGGAAGCTCATCGGCGTGGCCTTCCGACACCGCGCGGATGAGCTCCTCCAAGAAGAAGGCATTGCCCGCGGCCTGGTCGATAATCTGCGAGAGGCGGGCAGGACTTAAGCGATCGCCGAGCACTTGGCGCACGAGTTTTTCGCATGCCTTTTTGCTGAGCGCTCCCAGGCGGATCTCCTGAACGTTGTGATCTTCCCAAAGTTTTGGAAAGACGGTGCGCACTTCGGGCCGCGCCAGCGCAAGCACAAATAGAGGCTGATCGCGCAGGTTCCGCAGGGCCGCATCCACAAACTGCACGCTTGGCAAATCGCCCCAGTGCAGATCTTCGAGCACCAGAATAACAGGCTGCACAGCGCACTCGGCGGCGACGAAGTCTTCCCATGCCCTGCACATCTGATCGCCCATCAGCACGGGATCGCGCCGGGCGGCGCGCAGCATCACGCTTTGATCGTCGGGGAACGGAATACCGAGCATCTCGCCTAAAAACTCGGTGACGCGAGCGAGTTCGGCATCCCAGAAATGTTTCTCCATGTGCGAGAGCAGCTTGCGCCTTCGCTCTTCCAATGGCTCTCCGTGGGAAAGCCCAAGCCTCGGCTTCAATGCCGACGCAATCATTGAAAAGGGCGCACCGGCACTCATCGGATCGCCTTGGCCGCGCCACATTTCAAATGGGATTGCCCTTTTATGAAGGCGCTGCAGAAGCTCATGGCGAATTCTCGATTTGCCAACGCCCGCCACGCCCGTCACCAGAGCAGCCCTTGCCATCGGTTCGTCAACGCAAGACACAACCGAACTTTCCAGCATTGAAAGCTCTTGTTCGCGCCCCTCACACGAGGTCGGTTTTCCGAGCAGCGTCCTCGTTTCTCCGTCGTTGGCCCGCTCGCCTTTCAAAGCGAATACCGGAGCCTGCTCACAGACAACATCCAGCTCCGATACATCGAAGCGGTCCCCCAAGAGCGCGGCCGTGACCTCATCGATATGCACACAGGAGATGTCCGCAGACGCGAGCATCTGAGCCCCGCGGGTGATGAGCTCTCCGACCGGCGATCGCTGCATCAGCACAGCGCGCCCCGACACAAGCGCCACAGGCGCATTCGGCCAAAGCCTTCGGATCGCGAGCGAACAATGGGCGGCCCGCACCGCCAAATCGGTCGCTGAACCAGAGCCCGCGATCGTAACGCTCATTGTCCCGTCGGCGAGCACATCGAGCTTGCCCCGGTGCTGAGTGAGAATGCGGGAGAGCTCATTATCGCGCAGCTTCGACTGGCTCATCAGCATGGTGGCCTCGCTATCGCTGGCCTCATTCCACGTCCTTGCGAGCACCAGGCAAAGCATTCGCCGCTCGGAGGTCGTGAGCGCGGGCGCGTGCATGCTTACAGGCGCTTCGCGTCCGGCAGGCATCTGTCCAACCAACGCCAGCACAGCCAGCACGGCTCCGGCGTCCTTCGGCCTCTCATCGGGAGCCTTGGCCAGCATCGCCATCACCAGGCCATCGAGCTCCACAGGCACTTCTTCATTCAGCTCGCTCGGCTTGGGCGGCTCTTCCATGACGACTTTGAGCAGCACGGAGAGCACGTCATCTCCCACAAAAGGCGTGCGCCCCGTCAGGCACTTAAACAAGACACAGCCGAGCGCATACACATCCGCGCGCGCGTCCACCCTGCGCTCACCGCGCGCTTGCTCGGGTGCCATATACGAAGGCGTTCCCAGCATTGCGCCGGTCATCGTGAGCTCTTTTGCGGCGTTGGTTTGCCGGGCAATTCCAAAATCGATGAGCTTTACGTGGTCGATCGAGCCTCCGGACAAAAACAGATTGCCCGGCTTCAAATCGCGGTGCACGACAGCCCGCTCGTGAGCAAAGGCAAGAGCCGCGGTGATCTGGCCAATCAGCCGCATGGTCTCTTGGATCGTGAATCCCTGCCTTTCCATGCGATCGGCGAGCGTCTCGCCTTCCAGCCACTCCATGGCCAGCCAGCGCTCCCCCGCCTCGGTAACGCCATGAGCCACATAACGAACAATTCCAGGATGAACGAGTTCCGCCAGCAGACAGGCTTCGCGGTCAAAACGCTCGAGACCCTCGGCGCTTGCGCTATGCAAAATCTTCAGCGCAACGAGCTCCCCCGACTGCCGATCGCGAGCCCGGTACACACTGCCCATTCCGCCCGTCCCAGCCAGGCTCTCAATTTCAAAGCGGCCGGCTATCACGCTCGAAGGGGGAAGCATCAAATCCCGCATCGTACCAGCATCGCCGGTCCAAACGAACGCCGTCGATGAAGCTAATCAATCGGCGGGCCGCCATGATATGTTCGCCATGTGTCCCCGGTCCTCCAACTTCAACCTGGTACGATTTTCGCCGGGGATTTTCGCATCGTCAGCCCCCTCAACATCGGCGGCATGGGCGTCGTTTATGTGGCCGACCAACTCAGCACGGGGAGCCAAAGGGCGCTGAAAATCATGCTGCCCGAGCTCTTGGACGACCAAGAGCTGCGCGATCGCTTCCTGCGTGAAGCGCGCGTGTGCGCCAATATTCCCAGTGATCATGTGGTGCAGGTCGTTGCATCGGGGATCGAAGCCCACAGCAGCACGCCTTGGCTCGCGATGGAGCTCCTGCACGGCGAAGATCTCGCTGAATACATCGAGCGGGTGGGCCGCGTTTCTCCTCCGGGCCTCATTGAAATCATGAGGCAGCTCTGCCATGGGCTGGCAGCGGCCCATTCGGCGGGCGTCGTGCACCGCGATCTCAAGCCCGAAAATATCTTTCTCGCGGTCTCCAAACGGGCGGGCGCGCCTTTCACTGTAAAAGTGCTCGATTTCGGCATCGCAAAAGTCATTGCCGACGCCAGCGCGAAAATGACGGCTCTTATTGGAAGCCCGCTGTGGATGGCGCCTGAGCAGATGGATCCGCGTATGAGCATCTCCCCCGCCACCGATATTTGGCCTCTTTGCCTGCTCGCCTTTTGGCTTCTCACCGGCCAGCCCTATTGGAAGAGCGCGCTCATCAAACCGCTCTCGATGCATTCCATTATGCGCGAAGTGCTCTTTGAACCGCTTGTCCCCGCATCTGAACGGGCAGCCGAACTCGGCGTTGGAGAGCGGATTCCGCAAGGCTTCGACACATGGTTCGCCCGATGTTTGGTGAGGGAAGTAAAAGATCGAATTAACAACGCAAAGACCGCGCTGGCCGAACTTGAACGATGTCTCGACGCCGGCCCGTTTGGAACGATGCCGCATCCCCCATCGCGCGAGAAGCTCGAAGCCGCGATGAAGGCCGAAGAAAAAGCGGACGCGAAAGCGCGAACCAAAGAGCGAAAATCGATTCCAGAACCTGTCGATCCGCCGCCTGAATCGGAACATGTGCCACCCACGCTTCAGTCGCACATCGATCCGGCAGAGGCCGCGGGCGTGGCTGAAACTCCGCCCCCCAGCGTCAACATCGCATCACCGCCCAGCATCCCGCCCCCGACCAGCACCAAAGGCACCAGCGCCGATCGGCCTTCAGGACGAGGCAGCAGCACATCGGTGCTGCCTTTCAAGAGTTCGGCGCCCTTGTGGATGGTGGCGGCGGGACTGGCTGTTCTGCTGGTCGCCGTGGTTGTCATTGCCACACAGCGCGTCGAGCAAGGGAATATAGGCACCGCCACAACACATCCCACCGCAACCGCGGCTCCCCAGGCATCCACCGCACCGCTGAATACAGCCGTGCCGCCTCCCCCCAGCGTTCCGCCCTCGGCTCAGCCCAGCGCGGAGCCCCCGCCCCAGCCCACATCACCGGATGGTGCGGCCACCAAGAACTTCGATACGGCGGCGGCCACGGCGGCCCTTAAATCGGCTGCTATAGCCGTTGCCAAAGACTGCAAACGCCAATTCGGCCCCTCGGGCAGCGGCACAATCAAAGTCACCTTTGGCCCCAGTGGAAGCGTCAGTTCAGCCCTTTTGCTCGACCCTCAATTTGCGGGCACGCTCGTCGGCACCTGCGTCGCCAATGGCTTTCTTAAGCTCCGCATTCCGCCCTTCGAGGGCGCTTCGGTCACGACCAATATGCCCTTCGAAATTCCGCCCTAGGGTTCAACAATTTCAGTACGATCATTAAATTTATAAATTCGATTGTATTTACGCATAAAGGGATTCTTTCGTATGTCTCGTTTATCCATTGCATTTGCAATTGCAGCAGCGGCCGGACTTACAAGCCTAACGGCGGCTCATCCAGCATCAGCATTCTGTGGTTTCTACGTCAGCGGCGCCGACGCCAAACTCTTCAACAACGCAACACAAGTCGTACTCATGCGCGAGGGCACCCGCACGGTGCTCTCCATGCAAAACAATTACCAGGGGCCGCCCGAAAACTTCGCGATGGTGATCCCGGTCCCCGTCGTCCTGCGCGAAGAAAACGTCAAAACGCTACCCCGCCAGATATTCGATCGAATTGACAAGCTCGGAGCGCCCAGGCTTGTCGAATACTGGGAACAAGACCCTTGCCAGCCCCTTTACCCGCTCAAATTTTTTAGCGTACAGGAGGGCGGGGCTCCTCCCATGCCTATGGCCCGAGGCGGAAAACCCGATCTCGGCGTAAAAATCGAAGCCCAGTTTACCGTGGGCGAATACCAAATCGTCATTCTCAGCGCCAGGGATTCCGGCGGCCTCGATACCTGGCTAAAACAAAGTGGCTATAAAATTCCCGATGGTTCCGAGCCCTATCTACGACCTTATGTCACCGCGGGCATGAAATTTTTCGTGGCCAAGGTGGACACCAAAAAAGTCAAATTTGAAAAGGGAATGGCAACGCTATCCCCGCTTCGCTTCCACTACGATTCCGACTTATTTCATTTACCTGTGCGGCTGGGACTCGTCAATTCAGCGGGCACTCAGGATCTTATCGTTAATATTCTAGCTAAAGATAAACGCTATGAAGTCGCCAACTACGATAACGTGACGATCCCAACCAATATCGACGTCTCCGACGCCACACGCCAAAGCTTTGGCACCTTCTACGCCTCCCTCTTTGACCGTACCCTCACCAAGTTTCCCAAGGCCGTTGTCACCGAATACTCCTGGGATGCAGGCTCATGCGATCCATGCCCCCTTCCCGCACTCGACGCATCCGAATTGGTCACATTCGGCGCGGATGCGCTCCCTTCAAGCCGGGACAACGCCCAAGATCCTCAATCACCCATGGGATGGCGAGGTGCCCCTCCCTCGGGATTTGTACTTACACGCCTCCATGCCCGCTACGGCAAAGACACCTTGGGCGAAGATTTGGTCTTCCGCGAGGCGCCTCCCATCGCTGGAGGCCGTGAATTTATCAGCAATAACAACAAACTGGAACAGGGCTTTGTCAAATCGGAAATCAATAACTTCCAAGCCCGCTATGCGATTCGCCATCCTTGGACGGGAGCGATCAAGTGCCAAAATCCAGTCCGAGGCCGCTGGGGTGGCCCCCCTGGCGGCGAAGGCAACAAAACCCCAGAAGCCGCCATTAACTTAGCCTTTGCACCGCGGGGCGGCGCACCCCTCACCGCCTTTGTCACCGGCCAAGAAGCAGCGCTCAATCCTTTACTTCTCGCCTCTGCAAATAAAGTTTCCTCCACCTTTCCAACCCCGGCCAACGGCGACCCCGAACCCACACCCACTGCTCCGTCGGCGACACCATCCACACCCCCACCAGGCACATCTTCATCCGGCGCGGCTCCACCCCCTGTTCCACCAGAAAACGCCGGCTGCGCAGGCTGCCTCGTCGGTGCTCCCACCTCACCTTCCGGGAAATTCGCCGCCTTGGGCGCCCTCGTCTTGGGCTTGCTGAGCTTTGGCAAGCGCATAAGAAGGAAGTAACCGCTCTACCACGCTAGCCAATAGTCGACATTCCCCCGCCTTTCATCGACATCACGAATCTTCAGCGAATAAGGCACGCCGGCGAGCTCTACCGTAGCTTGAATACACCCGGCCAGACCTTCCACATAACACATAAACTGAAATAGATCTGCGGGAAACTGGCGGAGTTCAATATACCCATTCCGGCCTTCTCCCCAAGATTTCACCCGGCCAAGCCCCCTTGTAAGATGATCATAAATCCGTTCGCCTTGGCGAAGAAATGATGCCGGAGACACGCCGAACAGATCCGCCGTCATCCTCACGAAACCCTTGAATAAAGGTCTCTCCAGTGACCACGCCATCGTCGTTCGCCAAATTTCAATGTTTCGCTCGGGACCAACGACTTCCCGAACGATATCAGAGAGATGCATATGCAATGCCATCGAATTCCATGACACCGGAAAAGCGGCTTCGACAATCTCGACATTTGCCGGCCCGAAACGGCCCAGAATCTCGTTGCGCTCGCCGGCGCGAAGAGACCGTGCCGCGCGAAGCAGCGATTGGCTTTGTATCGCCCGAATCTGTGGCTGGGGGGTACTCATGCCGTCTATAATTCAAATAGACCCACTAAGGGAGCATGATAACTCTCGGGACTCGCTTTCACGCTGGCATAGGCGACAAGCTCATCCCCCAGCGCCTCGTTGTGGACTTCCACAGTCCGAACATAAGAAAGCATGGCCTTGGAAACCAGCAAATGATCCAGCATCACGCGCCTTCCCGCATGAATCACTGAAAAACGAAGCGTCTCAGGTATGCTCCGCTCCACAGCCACCAGCGCCCGATGCGCCAAATGCCCATTGCCCGTATCCTCGATATCTGCCATCAAAATACGAGCCGGAACCTCACTAATTGCAGCATTCAAATCCCCCGCCACGACAACAAGAGCATCCGGATCGGCATCAAAGAGCCGATCGACCAATAGCCTCACCTCAAATGCCTGCCCCGTCCTTTTTATCGCCGAAAGAAACAGCCCCTCCGCCCATCCAGCCGTGCTTTTCCACGCAAATGCCCCTATTTTTTGGCCCGGCACATGCGCTGCCAAGGGGGCTTTTAGATGAACATTGATCAGGTGCAAGACGCGGCCATTTGGAAGTTGAATGGCACCATACAGCACAGGCCGCTCCCATTCCACCGGCTTTTGCAATTCATCCACAGGTTCAGCCGTTACCATACGATAGGCAGGAGAATCAACGAGCACATGGCGAATACAACGGTACTCAAGAATTGGAAACCGGCTTAGAATAACGAGATTATGGCGATCCGCGGGGCCATGGCCTGGGGGAAATTCACTTACGGCTCGAAAAAATGACTGATAGGGCGTACCCAAAAGCAAACGATCCAGCGCAAGCAGCTCTCGGTGATGCTTGCTCACCTCTTGGCCGTTAATTTCTTGAAAACAAATAATATCCGCGGATAGACGGGCCAGAGCCGGACCCAAGATACGCAGGCGCTCGGTAAGCGGTGGATCTATATCTGGACCTTCATCTAGGTTTTCTAGATTAAATGTCGCAATCCGAAGGTGTTGCACACTTGTCATGATCGCAACACACCGCCTCCGAGCGCCTTATAAAGCAGCAACTAAAGCTTCGCGATAATCACGGAGCCCTGACAGTACGCCGCACCGTTGGGGCCCACATTCAACACAGCATTTGAGCCAAAACCCGCGCCAAAAATATACGACGTGCCCTGGGTCAGGTTGATGCGCTTGGTCACTCCCACGCTCGCAACCCCGTCGCCAAATCCCTCGGCTGCATAACCCAGCAAAGTTGACGTGAGGGCAGCTCCGTTCTGGGACATCATCACATCAATGTACATCACATCGGTGGACGCCGCAGAAGGAGAAGCCGTCCCATTAAAGGTGATAATGGCCACTTCATTGGCACCAGCCACATACGATGAGGTCCTGCATACCACGGGTGTGAGCAGGGTATTTCCACTGTTGCCCGGTAATTGCGCGGGGCCCCACGAGGCATCGAAATCGCGCACCGCAATAACGCCCGAAGGTCCTTGTGGTCCCACCGCGCCCGCCGCGCCCGTTGCTCCAGTTGCACCCGCCGCGCCCGTTGGACCCACTGCACCCGTCGGACCCACTGCGCCTGTTGGACCCACTGCGCCTGTTGGACCCACTGCGCCCGTAGCGCCCGTAGCGCCCGTAGCGCCATTCATACCGTTGGTACCGTTGGTACCGTTGATGCCATCCTTGCCAGCCGCGCCCGTTGCGCCCGTTGCGCCCGTCGCACCAATTTCCCCAGCCGGACCCATTGGCCCCGCCGGTCCTTGTGCGCCATCCGTTCCAGCCGGGCCCGCCGGACCTTCAGCGCCCGTGGCTCCCGTCGGCCCCGTAGGACCGGGAGGCCCCGCCGGACCAATCTGCCCCATCTCCATGGGCGTACCATCCGGCCCCACAGGCCCCTGAGCGCTCTCATCACCGGTGCAGCCCACCATCGTTGCCAACACCACAAGCATGGATGCCGAGAAAATCAGCCTCTGCATAACATCAAACTCCTTCGCACAATCCGGCGCCGACCAAGTGTCAAAGCCAAGGCGTCCACGGGCCCAAATGCTTCCGTAGAACTCTATTTTCCGCGGTCATCCGCCGTTGCTTGACAGCCTAAAAGGCACACTAACCTTCTTCACAACCGATTTGCAAGCCCAAAGAGCGTCCTCTAATGCTCAAAGGGCATCCGGCAAAGGCGTGAACGCCTCCCACTCTATCGAATGCCTTCCACTGCAGGCAATCAGGGCAGATCGATACGCTTAAACGCGATATGAGCAACACCCGAAGCATTGTCGGTATAGGCCGTGTACAGCGAGCCAGCCCTAAACGCAAAACCCATATAATCGCCGAGCCATCTAAAATCGCCGCGATCGGGTAAAAATGTAATCGGAGTCCCAATGGCCTCGCTTGCCGAAAAGCTTTGGCCCGCATCCAGCGAAAGGCTCCGCCGCATAGAGCCTTCGGGATCTTGATCGAAATCACCCGCGTAATAGCCTAAATGCAGCGTGTTATCGTCGGCGAGCGCAAGCTGGGGATGCAAATAGAAAACCGCCGCATCTTTATCGTGAGCATCGCTCCATTGAGAAATACTCTTTCCAAAATCGTTGGAGCGGGCAATTTTAACCGAATACAATACGGCCGAATTCTCGGCACCTCCAGGCGTATTGGATAACCCATATGAAACCCAAATATCCGAACCTCTCGCCACACAGCTTGGCCCGTCATATCCCACTTGCTCATTCGCCGCATTCACAACCAATTCGGTCGAAGTAGGAAACGATACACCATCATCATCACTTCTATGCATTCGGATTGATGTATCCGAGCCAAGCCTGGCATATACAGCGTACACAGCGCCCGAATCATTCGCGACGCATGGAAACGATAGATTTCTAAACACCTTGCTTTGAATTGAATCCTCCACAATCACCGACCGTTTCCAATTCACTCCATCCTCGCTCCGGGCAGCGACAATTCCCCAACCCTTGGACGATTCCCTCCCATAGGTTGCCAAAATGGCGCCCTTCGGCGTCACCGTTATCCACGGTTTATCGGCAAATGAGCCTTCATTCGGATCGCTCACCAAAATGGGCGCTCCAAATACCGTCGTCCCTGCATTCGCCTTCGCCACATAAATACGCATGTCAAAAGGCTCGCCATTCGAATCGCGGTAAAAACCAACCCACGTTAAATAAAAATTCTTTTGCTGATCGACAGCCAGCACCGGATCGCTCGCGGTTCGATCATCCGGCGATTTCACAAATGCGGGCGGCACAAAAGAGTCGCCGTTATTCACCGAAAACGCATAGCCAATAGCGCCGGGCTCCATTTCGGGAATGCTGATCCATGCAACAGCGACAAAGCCATTGGATGCTGTCGCGACATGAGCCTCCGACTCAATAACACTCTGGTCCGAGAGCGAAATAATCTTCGAAGGATCAACACTTTGTCCCCCGCCCGCTCCCCCATTTCCCGATGACCCCGGCGCATGACCCCCTTGTCCGGCAAGCGGTTCATCGTCCCCATGCAAGCTCGAACGCGCGCCGCAAGCGGCAAAGCATCCCAAAAAACCCAGCCAAACAATCCCAATAAACCAGCGCTGTTTCACCCGCAGAGCCTACTAAAAGCGCGCCAAGCGGCCGAACAGAAATTCGAAACACCGCTTTTTATCGAACTTCAGCCATCCTTTTGTTAAAAGCCCGCCCCATGCCTCGCCCCTTTGCACCCGTTCACGCGCCTCTGCTCGATCAACAAACAGGAACGACGTTTCCCCGCTTGGTCGAGCTTATGCAGCGGCTGCTCGAGCCCGATGGATGCCCTTGGGATCGAGAGCAAACGCCCTCTACGCTTCGCCGCTATGTGCTCGAGGAAGCCTGTGAAGTCATCGACGCCATCGACGAGGGCGACCCCAAAGAACTATGCGCGGAGCTCGGCGATTTACTGCTTCAAGTCGTCTTCCAGGCCGAACTTGGCCGCAAACATGGCCAATTTGGCCCCGACGACATTATCGCGGCCATTTGCGACAAACTGGTCCGCCGGCATCCCCACGTCTTCGGCGACGAAACAGCGGAAGGCGCAGAAGAAGTCCTGCGCAATTGGGAACGGATAAAAGCCGCTGAACGAAAACAGCAAAGCGATAAAAAAGACATGGGCGTACTCAGCGGCGTAGCGCGCAGCCTACCCGCGCTCACCAGGGCCCAGCGCGTAGGAGAAAAAGTCGCGCGGGTGGGTTTTGATTGGCCCGACGCCCGGGGAGCGCGCGAAAAAGTCAATGAAGAATTGCGCGAATTCGATGAAGCCGTTCAATCGGGCGATCCCGACAAAGCCGCGGCCGAACTCGGAGACATTTTATTTGCGATCACCAGCCTGGCGCGGCACGCGGGCATCGACGCCGAAAGCGCATTAAGACGCACGACCGATAAATTCACGAGACGCTTTTCGCATGTCGAAAAACGGGTCTTGAGCGTCCACGGAGAATGGCCGCTTCACGCTTCGAGCGATAAAATCACCCTCGAAGAGCTCGATGGCTATTGGGAAGAAGCCAAAGCCCTCGAAGAAGTCCACGAAGAAAATAAATAATAAAGATTTGGCGCCCAATTCAATCAAACACAATCGGCATCCGGCCCTTCCGGCGCGAATTCGCCTATGGAAAGCCATTCTGAAGCGTGATAGTTTCACCGATCGCCGGTAATCAAAGCCCTGGAGAGCATCCTGCCCATGTCCGACGACGTACTTCTCGAAGAGTGCGACGGTGCCGTCGCCGTCATTACGCTCAACCGACCGCGATCGAAAAATGCGCTGAACAATGCGCTTATTTCGGCGCTTTCACAGGCCCTCAGCCGATGCTCGGAAGACCCCTCCGTGCGAGCCATTGTGCTCACGGGCGCTGGAGGTTCTTTTTGCGCCGGAGCCGATTTAAAAAGCGCTTTCGCCGAAAACCCCAACATGCTCGATCAGCTCGAATCGATTATCGATCGTTATCATGCGATGATCCGGGCCATCGTCGGCGCTCCCAAACCCGTTATCGGCATGGTCGACGGCGCCGCCGTTGGATTCGGCTGCGATCTCGCGCTTGCCTGTGATATGCGATTGATTTCAACCGAAGCCTATTTTCAGGAAAAATTCGTCAAAATTGGCTTAATGCCCGATGGTGGTGGAACATTTTGGCTTCCCCGCCTGATTGGGATAGGGCGCGCCATGGAATACATTCTCAGCGGCGAGCCGATCACAGCAGAAAAGGCGCTTTCCATGGGCATCGCCAACCGCATGCTGCCCGCCTCCGAGCTTAAGGCCCAAACCCTAGAACTCGCCCGCACCTTGGCCAAAGGGCCGCCGCTGGCCTTCGCCGAAATTAAAAAATCGGTGCGGGCAAGCCTTGGAGGCACCATCGACACCGCCCTTGAAATGGAACGGGCGGGACAACTCAAATGTCTGCGCTCCAACGACAGCATCGAAGGCGTCATGTCGTGGATGCAAAAGCGCGACCCGGTTTTCCAAGGGAAATAATTTGCAGAGCCAAAAGCCGCGCCCCCGCCGAAAAACTCAAGGAGGCGCGCGCGCATTCGCAGGGCTTTCCGCTGCATTCCGCGCCCTTGTCGAACGCTTTCCCCTGAGCGCGCTCGGCCTATTTCTGGGGCTCATCGCGGCGGGCGGCCTTATTTTTATCGCATTGCCCCACAACGATCTCATATTGCTCGTCATTTGCGCATCGGCCCTCGCCATCCTTGCGCTCGCCCTGCTCTGTTCCACGGCCCGCGCCCTAATTCTTTGGCTTTATCTCCGGAAAAACCTACGCAAAACGCCGCAAGACGACACCGCTCCCAGCGCACCGCTAAAACTCGAATGCGGCGTAGAAACCCGGGGCGAATTCGCATTGCCCGCGCTCCGCTTCATTCCCCTCTCGCGCGCCTCTTGGCAATGGGAACAGCCCCAAGCCCGCATCCGCATCCAAACCCGCCAAAAACGCCTGCGCGAAAGCATCACGCCCCAAAGCCGCGCCCGCATGGACACCATCGTCCGCCGTATTGAAATCACCGATGCCTTTGGCCTCACCCGAATTCTATTCCGCGCCCGCCAAAGCCAAAACATCCGCATCTATCCCTGGCTCGGCCAATTAAAAGCTCCGGCCTTTGCCCAAACCTTCGCCGAAGGCGGCGATATCCCCTTCCCTCACGGCCCGGCCCAAGGCGAACCCTCCGATTTCCGCCGCTATGTCATGGGCGATCCCGTGCGATTTATTTTATGGAAAACCTTTGCCAAATCGCGCCAGCTCATCGTTCGCACGCCCGAACAGGCTTATAGCCCGGTACGCCGCACAGCCGCTTATTTGGTAGCCGGCGAACGCGACGAAGCCACAGCCGCCGTAGCCCGCGCAGCCTTGGAATCGGGCGCTCTTGGCACGGGCTGGACATTCGGCGCCGACGGCACATCTGAAGTCGCCAAAGACCGCGCCCAAGCGCTTGAAGTGCTAGCCGGCTCCAAACACGCCGACGCCCGGCAGCACGCCGAACAGGGCGGAACGGGCCTCTACGCATTCTTGAAAAAACATGCCGATGGAATTGGAACGCGCATTGTTCTATTTGTTCCGCCCGCGCCCGGCCCCTGGCTTGAACGCACCATCACCGCCGTCCGCAAATGGCAAAAGAACCCTAAAACCCAAGGCGCGCCTCCCATTGCCGGCATGAAAATCCACACGGGCATCGACGTCCTCATCGGCCTCGACGGATATTTAAATCCTATCGCATTGCCCTGGTATAAGCGCCTACTGTTTCTTCCCACCCAAACGATGAACCAACCCAGCGAAGCGGACACCGATATTTCAACGACGGTCAGCCACAAAGAACTCGCCCGCGTCGCATCCGCGCTCAGCCCCGAAGGCGCTCAAATTGCCATCATTGACCGCAGAACCGGGCGCATCTCGCGCGGCGCCCAAGCCCGCCTTTTATTTTCGGCCATCTTCTCAGAACAAACATCCAATAGCTCCGCAGGCAATACAACCGAATTAAAAACCAAATCGGCTTTATCCAAAACCCAGCAAGCGCCGCCCGCTGAAAGGACTCCATGAGCACCAAATCATCGTGGAGCGGCCTACCCTATCTCCTCCGCGCCCTCGCGGCCGCCCTTTCGGCTCTTTCTTTAAGCTGGGGCATTGCCCGCACCGAAGGATTGATCGCCGCTATGATCGGCGCTGCCGCCGGAACCCTTTGCGGCGCGCGCTTCGCCCGGGGAAAACTCCGCCTCAGTGCCATTATAGGCGGCCTTATTTTATTTTTAATCAGCGGCCTCGGGCTCGTCGCCTTCTCCACCTCCACCTCATTCATTCCTCAATCGCTGGGACCCGCGCTCACCCTCCGCATCGCCGGCGTCCTGCGCTTCTCGCTCATCGCCTTTTCAATCGCGGCCCTGCTCCGAACCATCGCCGCCCGCAAACCCTCTGCATCGGCCCTCGAACTCGGCTTTGTTAGCGTTTCAATTACCACCGTATTTGCAGCCCATCGCGACGGATTGATCGCGCGCCCCCTTTGGCTTAGCGATTGGGCATTTCGGAACGATTTCGATCCAGCTCATATCCTCCTGGCCATCGGCGTCCTCGCGGCAGGCATCCTCGCCATTTTGCAGCTCGCCGAAAATAAAAGCGAAAGGCGCATTTCCTCGCTCATTCTCTTGCTCCTGGCCGCCATTACAGTGGCATTGGGTTTCAATGCAATCGTTTTAAACCCATCCAGTATTCAAAGCAATCTCGGCCTATCCGATCAAAATGATTCAGGCGCCGATGGCAGCGACGGAAACAATGGCCAAAGCCCATCGGATGATGGAGATGACGACGGCGGCGAAGACATCCGGCCACCCCCGCTCTTTGGACCGGATGGCGGCGGCGGACTGGATGGCGGCCAAGCGCCAATGCCCTTTAGCCTGGATGGCGGCCTGCCCCCCATCGCACCCACGCCCATCAACCCTAATTTTAGCGATGGAGGAATACCTGTTCGCCCCACCGACGGAGGACTTGGGGACGGAGGATTTTTCCCCGACCGCTCGGGCGATGGCGGCAGTGACGACACTTCAGGCGGCGATGGAGGAACGACGGACGGAGGCCAAAACGATGGTGATGGCGGCTCGTCATCGAGCAACAGCCTCGATCAGCTTGAAAACCCCGATGACAGCACATCCAACACATCGGCGCCGATGGCCATCGTGCTCTTGGAAAACGATTATTCACCGCCTTCGCAAGCCTATTATTTCCGCGAAGACGCGCTCAGCCAATACAATGGAACCCGCCTCGTCAAAAGCACCGTTCGCAATACAGATACCGATGTGCCGCATGGATTTCCACACGATGAAATTGCTCTTCCCAACCCATTGCTCACGACAGACCGGAGCCCCGTTTCCACCACGGTTGTATTGATTGCCGATCATTCCCAGCCCTTCGCCCTGGAAACACCGATCAAGCTCTTTCCCAAGACCAATCCCAATCCATCCCGCTTTAAACGAGCCTATCGGGTCGAGTCTCAGTCCCAATCCGTTGATTACAAAAGTTTAATCGGCAGGAATGTGGGCAACCCCGCCTGGACACCCGAAACCCAAAGGCATTACACCGAACCGCCCCAAGACCGCCGATTTATCTTGCTGGCCCGGGCCATCGCCTCGGCGCTGCCCGAAAAACAGCGAAAAGATCCTTTCTCCACCGCGGTCGCCATTAAATTATTTTTGGATCGCGAAGTCTCCTACTCGACAGCGGCCAAACACGCCGGAGCCAAAGATCCGACGGCCGACATGCTCTTCGGCGATAAAATCGGCTATTGCGTTCATTTTGCCCACGCCGCTGTTTATTTATGGCGCTCCCTAGGCATTCCCGCGCGCATCGGCGTCGGCTACCACGTCGAAGAAGACGCGCGGCGCGGCGGCTCGGCCATGTTAATCCGCGACGGCGACGCCCACGCATGGCCTGAATTGTATATCGACGGCGCCGGCTGGATTATTTTGGATATCGCGCCCCAGCGAAACCTCGATCCGCCCCGCACACCCGTTGACGACGAATTACAGCGCCTGCTCGGTGAAATGGCCCGCGGACAAGATCCCGGCCCTGGAGAGCCGCCCATCCAAAAAGGCGAGATCCGCAAAATCCTGCGCCTCGCGGGAATGTTTTTAATGCTCTTTGTCGCGGCGGCGCTCATCCTTTTGTATTGCATAAAAATCTACAGGCGCCTTCTTCCCTACGTCTCTCCAGCGCACCAAATGCATATTGCGGCCTACCGCACCGCCCTCGATCGGCTCACGGAATCCGGCTGCATTCGCCATTATGGAGAAAGCCGCGAGCGTTTCGCCGAACGCATCAAAGCGATCGCACCCTCATTTGATGAATTAACCTGGATGCACCTTCGAATTGCTTTGGGAAAGCCCAATACAAACGAATATCCATCCAAAGAAAAATGGAGGCAATTGCTTTCCCAAATCAGCCTGGAGCTCCGCCAAAACACAAAATTTTCCCGGAGAATGCTGGGCCTCCTTCATCCGGCCTCCTTCTTGGACTCAAAATAAATATACGATTGTATTTACCCCTACCCATCGATAGACTCTCCGGCATGAATACCTTAAAAAAACTTCAAACCCTTCAATTCATCGCTTACGCAATCGCCCTCTGCACGGCAGCCGCCTGTAGCTCCGGAGGCACTGGAGGCGGCGGCACGGCCGGCGAAGGCGGACAAGGCGGCATGAGCACCGGACAAGGCGGCGCGGGCGGACAGGGCGGAAGCAGCGGAACCGACTGTTTCACGCCTGTTTCAACGCTTACCGTCAACCGCGCCTGCGCCACGGATGCCGATTGCGCCATGGCCAACCGAAGCATCGACTGCTGCGGTTCACTTCACACCTTTGGAATCAACACCAACGACGCGGCGGACTTCAATGCGGCCGAAGCGATGTGTCAACCCATCTGCGACTGCGTTTCAAAACCAACCGTGGCGGACGATGGCAAAGTCGTTATGGATCCGGCAACGGTTACGGTCTCCTGCATGAATGGAACCTGCATGACGGCCGTTCCCTAATCCCTCGGCGGCAATTTTATTGCATTCTTCTCCAATTTCATCATGAATCAATCCGTTCGAATTTCCCTATTCACCTTCACTCTCAGCTCGGCGCTGGCCTATGGCTGCTCCGCCGAACCTGAACGGCCCAGCCGCCCCAACTCCTCCTCGAGCTCGTCCTCATCGGCAACCGGCTCATCCTCATCCTCCTCAGGAAACGGCTCGTCATCCTCCTCCAGCAGCGCGTCATCATCGGGATCGGGTAGTTCGGGAAGCGCGGGGGCGGGCGGTGCGGGTGGTGCGGGGGCGGGAGGCTCAGGCACGGGCGGTTCCGGCGGTTCGGGCACAGGCGGCGCAGGCGGCACTGGAGGCTCGGGCATCGGCGGCGCGGGCGGCACCGGAGGCTCAGGCATCGGCGGCGCGGGCGGCACCGGAGGCACTGGGGGCTCGGGCATGGGCGGAGCAGGAGGCTCTGGAGGAGGCGGCCCCACCAATATTCTCCTCACCCTCGCCGCACCCTCTGGAATTGCCGGCCAATTCGATCCAAATTCAGGCTTCAGCGCCAAAAATCTCAATCTCAATATTCATGAAAGCTCGCTTGTCCCCTACGCGGGAGGCGCCATCGCGGCCGTGCGCCGAAACAGCATGGTTCCCGCCGAAAACAACGAACTCTTCCGGGCCGCCTATATGCCCGCCTCCGGCTTTTCAATGCCTCAGCAAGTGGGCGCCTTTGGTTTCGCCGCCGACGGTCCAGCCCTGGCCTCGTTTGGCTTTGGCGCTTTATTGTTCACCTTTCTCGGCACCGATAACCAACATTATTTCACGCAATACAATGGAATGTCATTCGATGCATTTGCGCCGGTCCCCGGCGGATTGCCTGGCACCCAAGCCTTTGGCCCTATGGCGACAGCCCTGGCGCAGAGCCCCATAAAAGGCATCTACGCCGTTTATGCGGGCGACAACGAAGCTCTCTATTATGTGTTCAAAAACGATCCAGGAAGTACCTTCACCTTCTCGTCCGGCATTCCAAGCTCACCGGTCGTCAATACCATCGTTCCAGCCGCCATCGTCGATCAAAATGACGACCTGCTCGTATTCTACGTCCGCAAATCCGACGGCCGCATTTGCATGGTCAAACTCATCACGCCTCAAAATGCCTTTAGCGCCGAGGAAGAACTTCATCCCAATGCCATTACAGCGGGCAGCCCATCCGTCACCAAAACATCGGCCGGCGATTATCTAATCGCTTGGCATGGCTTCAATAACAATGGGATTTATTTCCTGCGCGGCAGCGAAGGCATGTGGGGAGCTCCCGTCACGGTTATCCAGCCCAACGCTCAAACCTCGCTGCCCGCCGTTCAAAGCGGCCTTTCCGGAGCCGAAGCCGATATTGTCTTTGGCCTGGATACCACGATTCAACTTGCCCGCATTGGAAGCGCAAACAGCATCAGCATCCTTCAAGGCCCAGACACCCTTGTGCCCGTCACGCATGTGTCCACAACCCTCATTTCTCCTTGAGCAGCCCCTGCCCTCCCTATGGAATCCGAACTCGAGCAAAGCCAGCACCTAAGCCACGAACCCGCGCCGCGCATCCGCGGCTTACCGGGTGCCTACGATGTCGTCGATCGCCTTCGCAAACGTTTGCGGGCCGCCGTTATCGGACGCGATGAAGCCATCGATTTAATTTTGATCGCATTGCTTTCCGATGGGCATATCCTGCTTGAGGATTTTCCGGGCTCGGGTAAAACCACACTCGCCAAGGCGCTCGGCGATTCCATTATCGACGATAATCCCCACGATGATATTGTCACATTCAGGCGTATACAATTCACGCCCGATATGCTTCCCTCGGATATCACAGGAACGACCGTATTCGATCCGAATACAGGAAGATTTACCTTTAGGCCCGGACCGATTTTCGCTCATATCGTATTGGCCGATGAAATCAATCGCACATCGCCCAAGGTACAAGCGGCGATGCTCGAAGCGATGGCCGAAAAACAAATAACCGTCGACAACCGGACGCGCAGGCTTGACGAATTCTTTTTCGTCATTGCCACACAAAATCCCCTCGATCTCGCCGGAACATTTCCCCTTCCCGCCGCCCAGCTCGATCGATTTTTATTTAAAATCCGGATGACGCATATCGATCGCAAGGCTGAGCTCGAAGTGCTGGCCACCTATAAAACGCGCCGCAAAAGCCCGGGAGACGAATTGCGCCGCGTCACCCGCACCGAGATTCTCGACACCCGCGCCGTTATCGAAGAAAACATTCATATCGCACCCGAAATCCGCGAATGCCTCGTCGATATCGCAGGGCATACCCGCAGCGATCCCCGCATTCTCCAAGGCGCTTCCACCCGCTCCCTCGTGCTTGTGCTGCCGGCTCTCGCCGCGCGCGCCGTTCTCAATGGCCGCGATTTCGTGGCCCCCGACGATGTGCAATGCCTGGCCGGCCTGTTATTTGGCCACAGAATCGAACTCGCGCCGGGCGAAGGGGATTTGGATGCAATTCTATCGGAATGCATGGCAAAACCCATCGAGCGTATCGCCCGGGCCACCCTTATGCGACGATAAACAACCCCGCGCTTATGAAAAGCCCATTCCGACGCCGATTTCGCCAATGGATATTGCCCGGCCTCTGTCTTTGCTTTTCCCTTTTGTTGTCGGGGCAACAGAACGCGCAGCCATTGCCTCCGGGAACAGGTTCTCAAACAGCCGAGGACGAAGCCTATTCGCTAATGCTGGAGCGCAAGTGGATTTCGGCCCGCACCAAAGCCGAACAAGCGCTGCGCGAGCATCCAGAATCGGTCACGGCGCATTTCGTCATGGGCGCCGTTTATCACGAAGCCGAAGGATCGCTAGCCCGCGCGCATTTTCATTTCAGCGCGGCGCGCAGGTTTTTTGAAATTACCTTTGGAAGCGATCCTCCTCCCGGCCCGATGAGAGATTTTCATCAAATTCTCTTGCAACACATGCAGAGGCTCGCCGGGCAAATGGAGCGTCACGATGAACAGCTTCAATTGATCCACACCCACGATATTATTTATGAACCCGATTTATTGGGTGAAAGGGCGTGGGCGCTGCTTCAGCTCCGGCGTTTTGACGAAGCGCGCGATGCCGCAAGGCAGGCCATTCAATCGGCGGGCAATTGGCAACATTCGCTTGGATTAAATGCGCTTTGCGCAATTGAAGGCGAAGCGCAGAGCCGGCAAGCCTATTACGATGCATGCCTTGCGGCGTTGGATGACGCCCGCGCCGAAAATGCAACGAGAAAACAAAATGGGCTACCTCCGGGGAGCCTCGCCGTCGACGCTTACAATGCGGCGGGAGGCGCCTACGCCATTCTTCGATTTGATGAAGCGGAGAAATTCGCTCTCGAAGGAGCTCACGCAAATGAAAGTACCGTTGCCAATCCTTATCGTATTCTTGCCGGTTTATATGTAATGGAGGGCCGTTTTTCCGAAGCGGTCAGCGCAGCGCTGGAAATGCAAAAACTCAGGCGAAGGCTTGCTCCGGCGCTCCGCGATCATGACCGGGCCGAGACCGACGCGGCGCTGGCAACACTTTTGTATGCCTTTGGTGAATCGCAAGCCGGTCTTCAATTAATTTCCCGGGCTATAGAACGGCCCGACCGGCGCGGATTAATTTCGTCAAAGCACGAGCAGGCCGCGGCCGGTTATGCCTTATTGAGGCGCGGGCTTTTATATTTAAAGGCCGAGCAGGATGCGGAAAAAGCCAGCACCAAAAATATTGCATCGCGTGTAAAAACACATTTATTCAATGGATCAAAACGCATTCTCGGATTGCCCGACGAAGAGCGCATTGTTTCGCTGATGGCCGAGACTGAGCCGCTGATTGCATCGTTTCGAATGCATGTGGGAGGCAGCATTATCGCCCCTGAATGGATGCTCGGCGATTTAATTGAAATCCTGGGTGCGGGCGTCGTGGAGGCAGCGGTTCAAGAGGCCCGCTCCATCGACGCGGGCACGCCTGGGCTCAGCGGATATTGGGATGCAATGCTGGCTGAAGTTCTTTTGGCGCAAGGCAACGACACAATGGCATTGCATACCGCCAAACAGGCCGTTGCCACATTGCCCGAAGCCCAAGCGCTGATGCGCGCGAGGGCGGCGGCGATCGGGGCCTATTCGGCCGGATTGCTTGACAATTTGAAAGAGGAGCATTCTTTATTTATTCGGGCGATGGAAATCGATCCAGGGGTAATTCGCCGATTGGGCATTGCATTACCGGCCGAGGTACAGGCGGAACAAGGAGGAGCGGCGGCGGAGGCTGCTGAAATGCTTCGCCATTCTCCGCGCCTTTATTTAAAACCGGGAGCTTTTGTGGTTGCCGTATCGGCGCAGGGGCCAAAGCTATCGGCCTGCCTTCGCACGTCGGGCGGCGCCGTTCTTTCCTGCGGACAAGTTTCGAAAAAACAGGGGGAGGACGATAATCAAAGTGCGGCAAGGCTTGCCGATGCATTTCACAAGAGTGTATTTGGGCCGCGTGTATCGTTAACGACCAACGATTTACATTCGCTTGACGGTTCAACGACGCTCGCGGCCGATGCTCAGCGCGATAAAATGCAAGAAGTGCTTCGGAGGATGGCCGAACAGAACCCACTTCAATAGAACCCACCTCATCAAGCTGCTGCGCACCCCGTGGCGTCGGTCGGGCTTCCTCACCGTACAATCTATTGAAAAACATCCTCAAGCGAAGACGCTGACAGAACGCGCTCTTCCCACACCTCGAGTTCTGCGAGGCTGCCATGTTGGATGCGGCTCAGGATGGGCTCCGGGAGAGCGCCAAAGCGCAACCGAAGCAACTTGCGCAGCGTCTCCTGTTTGCCTTTCGCACGCCCCTGCAACTCGCCTTCCGCGCGTCCTTCCGCGCGTCCCTGGAGTCTTCCTTCCTCGATATAGGCTTCCGCAATATTCATGACGATCTCCTGCGCTTGATTCAATCCTTTAAGCTCTTTAAGCAGTTCTCGATGCCAAATCTCTTTATTCTCGGCCCTCTGCGTCACCGACATATACCGAAAGATCCGCCGTATGGCTATATGACCGTTGGGCGCCTTGAGCGTTTCCCCAA
>CAZICM010000057.1:24658-61590 GCA_964537685.1 uncultured Polyangiaceae bacterium | reverse complement strand
GGGGAGTGTGCTCCGGGCTTCTGTGATCGGGGAGTCTGCGCGGCAATGGGCAAGGCCAATTTTGGTCGCAAATGCAATTACCCTCTACATCCTGAGCCTCCGCCGCCTCCACCGCCCCTGCAGTCTGGTGAGGTGTGGTCTTACAAAGGCATTGAGCGCATTTGTCATGGGTATCGTTGTATTGACCAGCGTTGTCGGTCATGCATTTCGGATAGCGAATGTGATTCCCGTGACTCGGTATGCCAAGTGGACGAGGGCTTTCCCGGCAAGCGTTGCGGCGCTCCGCCCAAAGCCGAGACGCCCGCGCCCGCCGCTCCGTTGCCATCCAAATAGAATATCAAAACTCACCCGCCTCCCCGAATCTCCAACAACCTCCCCATCGCTCCCTTCATCGCCGGATACAGCCCCACATATACTTCTCGATACAAACGATCATACATCTCGCCCGCCGCTCCAGGTTCAAAGCGAACGCCCCTCGAACTCATCGCCAATACCGCATCCTCAAAACTCCCCGCCCACTTCCCGCTTCCCCATGCTCCCAATATCCCCGCCCCAAGCGCCGTCGCCTCCGCCGTCCCCGAACGCTCTACCCGCTTGCCCAGTACATCCGCCGCGATCCGGCAAAATAAATCGCTCCTCGAACCTCCCCCCATCACCACCAGCGTCTCAATGCTTCGCCCCATCGCCGCTTCCACACCCTCGGTGTGAAGCCGCTGCTCCATCGCTATCCCTTCCAAGATCGCTCGATAAATATGCTCTGGACCATGCCCACCGTGTAGGCCCATCATCATCCCTGTCGCCCCATCGTCCCAATAGGGATTCATCACTCCATTCCAATAAGGTACCAGTATCAACCCATCCGAGCCGGGCTTGAGCCCTTCCGCCTTCTCTTCCAGTTGCTTGAGCTTTGCATTGCTTTCGGATTCACTGCATCCAAGCAGTTTTTGGCTTAGCCATGTCAGCGTAAATGTCCCGCCCTTTAGGTCGGTCTCCAATAAATATCCCCGGGGTCCCGCTTGTATCATCGTCCTAAAGGCTGCATCAATCCGGTAGTCGGGCGAATGTACGCCGCTCACAATCGCCGTTCCTAAATTGAGATAGGCTTCGTCCGGCCCTGTTAATCCCGCTCCCAAGGCCGCCGCCTGGCCGTCTCCCGCGCCCGCTACCACCACCGTTTCTGCGCTTAAACCAAGCTCTTCCGCTACATGAGGCAAGATTTGTCCAATTCTCTCCCCAGGTTCGGCCAGCGCAGGCATATTCGCCCTGGAAAGTCCGCTCAACAATAGCAGTTTATCCGACCAATCCCTGGCCTTCATATCTAAAAATCCCATGGGATCGGCGCTCGCCGCCGATGTGATCGTCCTTCCTGTCAGGCGCTTGACCACAAAGGCATGCACGTCCAGCACCCGTATCGGCTTCGAACGAAGGGCAGGGGAGAGCTCTTCCATCAAAAACAAAAGCTTGTACATGGAAGGCGTCGTGCACGGATACTTCCCGCTGATCTCGTGTAAACGCAATGAGCCAAATTCCGCCGATATGCGCTCCACTTGCTTTCGGCACCGGGCATCCATCCATACCAGCGCCGGATGCAGCGGCTCTCCTTCTTCATCCGTTACACAAAAGGTTTCTCTCTGATTCGCAACACATAGGGCCTGAATTCGACGCGCCCCTTCGGCTCCAAGCTCCAATACCGCCCCCCGAATGGCCGTCTTTGTCGCTTCCCACCACGATAGAGGATCTTGCTCCCAAGCATCTGGACCGGGATTCTGCAGGCCAATCGGAGCGCGTCCCTCGGCATGGGCCTGCCCCTGCATATCCCAGGCAATCGCCTTGACCGCTGTTGTGCTGCAATCGATTCCCAAGACCAGCGGGCCGTTCATGCCATTCCCCCAAAAAACCGATCAAAAGGCATGCTCACTGGCTCATCATCCAAGGCAATGCGCATCAATTGCCGGATTAAAGGCAATTCCGTGGGCAATAATTCGCCCCGTTCCTCATAAAAAGGCAAGGCTTTTCTCATCACGGCCAAAATCTCTAAACATTCGAGCGTCGCTCCCTCCATCTTGGCCACCGCCTGCCGGACTCCCATCCCCATTCCTAAAAATCGCCCGAATCGTCCTGTTCTTCCCCCGTTCATCGTCACATCCAAATCGCCCGCTCCAGCCAGACCCGCCGCCGTCAACACATCGCCGCCCAAGAGCTTCACCACCCGCATCATCTCCACAATGGCTTGAGCAAAGACGGCGCTCTCCCAGTTGTGCATGGCCACGCTTCCAGGCGTACCACCATTCTTCTCGTGCAAGCCCGGACCGAGCGCCACGCCCATGGCATAGGCATTTTTTAGCGCCGCGCACACCTCGGCCCCACTTGCATCCACGGAGGGAAAGAGATGGTAGTAAGGCGTATGCAGCAAGGATTGAAGGCGATGGAGGGCATCGGGATTGCGTCCTGCCAAGACGACCGATGTAGGAACGCGCCGGGCGAGTTCGCCTGCGATACAAGGACCGGCCACGGCTGCTGGAAAGACCGAGGAGCGAAGGGTTTCGGGCAAAGCATCGCGGACCACATCGGGAAAGACCGAGAGCCGGCCATCTGAAGAGAGCTCCATTCCCTTGGTAATCATGACGATGGGCATTTGAGCCTTGACAAATGGCTGAATTTTCTCGGCGGCCCAATGAAGACCTGCGGAACTCACGCCTAAACCCAGCACATCGGCATTGCGGGCGGCCTCGCCCAACTGCTCGACGAAATAAGGATGAATCGAACGGGGGAGATGGAGTTTAAGGGTAGGGTGATAGGCGCCTGTTTTTAAATTTTCGATAATGGTTCGGTCGAGGTGAGTACCGACGAGGCGAACGATATGGCCTTTGTCGGCGAGTGGGACACAGAAGGCGCTGCCCATCATTCCAGCGCCGAGGATGGTGATAATGGCCATGGTGAGGGGGAGGGTAGACGGGTTTTGGGGCGGCGGGCAAGAAATATGGCGAAGAAAATATAAAAAAATATTCAACAAATATTAAAGGTATTGAAAAGGCGTGGAATGGTATAGAAGATGGAGCGATGAAGTTTGGATATATTGCGGTGGTGGGTGTGGGCGTGGGATTCTTATCGGGATGCTGGTTTATGGCGCCCAAAGATGTGGATGGCGATCGGATGGTGGACGAGGCGGATCGATGTCCGATGGAGCCGGAGGATATGGATGGGTTTGAGGATATGGATGGGTGTCCCGAGGGTGATAACGACGGGGATGGGATTTTGGATGTGGAGGATGCGTGTCCTCTTGCGCCCGAGGATAGGAATGGGGTGAAGGATGAGGATGGCTGCCCTGAGGGACGGTGATATTTTTTCGAGTCCACCCTCAAAAAACCCCTTCCCCCCCAAAAAAACATCCTGTATAGCGCCGTTTTATGAGTGAGAACACTTCTTCTAACGAAACGGCACAAGAGCAAGCCGAAACCCAAGGCAGCGCCGACACGGCAAAACACGCCGAAAAAGGCCAAGAGCTCGAACCCATCAGCATCACCCACGGTGTTGAGGCCCGCGATTGGCCGCCCAAGCTCGTCCGCGATCTGATGACCCGAAAAATCATCACACTCCGCGATGACGAGGCCATCGGCAATCTGGAAGGCTGGATGGAGCGCTTTCGCTTCCGGCATCTGCCCGTTATCGATGCTCAAATGAAGCTGGTCGGACTGATTACCCGTACCGATTATTTGCATGGAATGCTGGATGGCCAGCCAGGCGGGAAGCTGGAAGGACAAGTCAACGCGGAGGCCGCCGCAAGCGTGATTATGCAGCGCAATGTGGTGACGGCAAAACCCGAATACGAATTGGCGACCGCGCTTCGCGTTATGCTCAAAGAAAAGTTAAGCTGTCTGCCCGTTGTCAATGAAGACGGGACGCTGGTGGGTATCGTGACCGATACCGATTTTTCTAAGCTCGCGCTGGCGTTCTTGGAACGGGTTATCCAGTGATCGGAGGCGCGAAGGCTCGTCCGTGAAGCTCGCGATTTTCTTGCCAAGTTCAGCGAGCCGTGTCTAAAGTGCGCCGCATGCCGCTCTCCTCTTTCACTGTCGAGCGATATCGCTCATTTGTACAGCCCACCACCGTTGAGATTCGGCCCCTCACGCTTTTATTTGGCTACAATAGCGCTGGCAAGAGCGCACTGGCTAGGGTGCTGCCCTTGCTGAAGGCGTCCATGGGAGGCGCCGTGTATGGCCCTCTGGCCTTGGACAGCGATATGATTCGAGATGCGTCCTACAGCGATATTCGGTCCCAGTTAAGCGATCGAAATCAACTCAGCTTTGGCTTATCCTGGCAGGGCGGCGAACCCACCAGTATTCATCATATCGAGTTCAGGCTAAGCGATCGGGGTAAGGATGGCCATGTGCTGGAGAAGCTGATTGGCCGAGATGGAAAGAACCGTGATGTGCTGGAATTAAGCGATATACCAGGCGAGCGGGGCCGCTATAAGATCAAGGCGAAGGGCCAGAAGGAAGCTATCGTGAGTATCCCATTTAGCGGTCTCAAGCCCTCCATTGAAGAGCTGGGCAGCAGGCAAAAGGGAGCTCTTTCCGAATCCGGCAAGCACCTTCTTATCGAATGCTCCGAACGGCTTCAGATGATAAAGCGATCGGTGAATTGGCTGAATGCTGTTCGTGCAAGTCCAAAACGGCGGAATCGATACCGGGGTCTGCCCGACCGTTTTGAGGGATCCGGCGCATGGGCGCCCGATGTCCTTGCTCACCGGGAAAAAGACAAAGGGGACGATTTTCTCGGGACTGTATCCGATTGGCTTGAGCGGATGTTCGGTCACCGGCTTTACGTAAAAGCTTTGGGTGAGGATTTTGAGCTATTGATCCAGCCCACACGCGACAGCCTTGCCCGCGTATCGATCGTGGATGTGGGAGAGGGCGTCGGGCAAGTGCTCTCGGTGCTTGTGCTTTCCGAGCTTGCGGCGCGGGGCCAATTTGGGGAGGAGCCTATCGTTGTATTGGAGCAGCCGGAGATGCATTTACATCCGCGGGCCGAACAAGCGTTGGCCGAATGGATGTGTGGACTGGTTCAGCAGGGTTCGAAACCGCGTCTATTGATAGAAACGCATTCGGAGAATCTGCTGTTGTTTGTTCAATTGGCGGTGGCTCAGGGCACGCTATCGCCGGACGATGTACAGATCTATTGGACAGAGATGGGGGAGGATGGAGGAAGCGGGCTTTGGCCTATTCCAATGAACAAGGCGGGGAAGTTAGAAGGATGGCCGCACGGTGTATTTTCCGAGGATGTTGAGATGGCGCGCAAGCTGTTTTTGGCGAGGCGGAGCGGCTGACAAATGAGAGTTATTCTGCGGGCCGAAATATTCCCAGGGCTCCTCTTGAGCACGATCGGCCAATGGATATGGCTTGGTATGATAGGGCGTCACCGTATTTTGGTGGAGGACGAAACCCACAACGACTATCAGCAGGCCAAAGCAAGCTGGCCTTGTGAAATTCAGGGCGAGTGGGACGAGGTATTAGCCAATGGCCTTCGGGCCGAGCGTTTTGAGAGTTCATATCATCATATCATCGTCACATCCCGCAAAGAATCTTCTTGGTCGCGGCTAGTGCCCGAGCTATCGGTGCAGGAAGCGCTTGAGTTTTTGCAGCGTCCCTATCGCCTGCTTCTGGAAAACGGAGTGAACGATCGCGAATTTTTGCTATGCGCATGTGAGCCCCGTGAAAGGAAATTTCTCGAAGAGCGTATTGAAAAAGAATGGCTTGAAGCCGAGAATTGCGGGGGAAATCAAGAACTGAAAAAGCGCGCCGAGCGAGTGGGCGAGGATAAATTTCAAATCATCAGGACAGCGGCCTTATTTGACAGCGATGATGTGGAACCGGGACGGCCTGATCCCGTATCGCGCGGTATTGAACAGGCCCTTCAGCGGCAGGATATTTATTATCATCGGCTAAAAAAGCGCGCGATTGAAAACTATTTGCCGCGCGCTGCATTGGAGCGCTGGTGCAAGCTAAAGCAGGGCAACGAGCGAAAAAAGCGGGAGAGAATGGTTCGGGCTTATTTTCTGTTGAGCGATGAGGAGCGGGCTTATTTTCATATGAAAGAAGGCTTATCCAAGGATGAGGCTTCCGGGCGGGCTCCCAAAAGGCTTTTTCAGCGTCTTCAACCCCAATCGCGGGTGAAACTAAACAAGGGGTTTGGTGAAGACATCCAAGCCCTATATGCAAGCGGCGGCGTGAAACCGGGTGAATTTGAGCAGGATGCCGCCTTTCGCGAACTTCGAAGTTTTATTCAAGGATTGATTGAGCGGATACGATAGCCATGGCAGTTATCAAGAGCAGAATCGAGTCCAGCGTTGAGTTTATCCAAGATGTGCTTGACGATTTTCATGCGGGACAGCTTCTGATACCGCGCTTTCAGCGTCCCTTGGTATGGGATATCGAGATGCGCCGGACGCTGCTGGATAGTATCTTCGAAGAGATACCCATCGGTTCATTTATGATATGGAGAACCCGCCGGACGGAGATGAAGGCCAAGGAAACGCTTGGACCTTTTACACTTCCGCGGTTAGATATAAAACAGACGCCGCACCGGTACTTGTTGGATGGAGAGCAGAGGCTTTCAACGCTCTATTTTTCTCTCTTTGAACCATACGCCCCAAGGGAATTGCGCTCGGTCGCGGAAGAGCCTCCAGAGGCGTATAGAGCCTATTTTGATTTGATCGAACAGTGTTTTTTGTTTGAAAGTGAACGGACAGGCAAGCCTCAGTCATGGCATCTGCCGCTCTCCTATATTTTGGATGGCACGAAGGTCGCTAAGTTTAAAGCCGGGCTATCGGATAGCTATAAAAGAGCACGCTCACATCCGTCCATCGACGTTTTGTGGGAGAGGGCCGACACGCTGAGCAATCGCTTTACCCGCTACAAACTTCCTAAGATCGAATTGGTCACCGACGATCTTCCCTTTGTAACGCGCACCTTTGTGCGAGTGAATCGCCAGCACCAGGTTATGTCGGAGCTCGACATGATCAGTGCTTTGAGTGGGCTCAATTGGACAGAATCGCTATCCCGTATCCGTTCTGAAACGCATCTGCCCTATGGCTGGGACGAGCTGGATGAGCAGGTTGTACTGCGCACCTGCAAGGCCGTGATGGGACTGGCCGTGTATGGTGAAAATCCCGAGGAGATCAGCAAAAATTTAGGCCGCGATGGGCAAATTTTAGAGGATATTGCTCAAAGGTTGGCGGCGACTGCGAGGTTCTTTTATGGTATCTGCAAGATGCGCGCGCCCTCAATGGTTCCCTACGATATTCAGATTGTATTAATCGCGGCGGCGTTGAAACCGGGCGCTGATATCGAAGGAGCAGCCAATCAACGGCTTGAAGACTGGATCTGGTTAACTTCTATTTTGGAAGTCTTCAGACGGCAGCCAACAGAAGTTCAGTTTAACAAGCAGCTTAAAGATGTGCAAGATATCATTCAGGGGAAGAGCCTGAACCGGGATCATAAAAAAGAACTGCCAATCTGGCGGGAGCCGGCGTCAACATTCGTTTTTCGCCATGGCCGTTCACGCCTTCGTTGCCTTCTGCTTGCAGACCAGAAACCTTGGGATCCGGCGCGAAAGAAAGCAATAAATGGTTATGCGTTGCTGGCTCTCCGGGGCTACCGCGCGATGGCTCAATTCCCAGGCGTGAAGGTAAACCGCGCCCAGAGCATCGGCGCGCGCTTTTTGGTGCCGCCCGAATCAGCGAAGGACCTCTTTGATGGAATAGGGGGTGGGTCGATACCAGAAAAGCATCTGAAAAGCCATCTGATCGATGAAGACATGCAGCGGGCCATTAGGGCGGGAGATATCGATGAGTTCATCCTGCGCCGGGAAAGCAAGCTAAATACGCTCGAGAAGGCCAGGTATGAAGAAATTTTAGAACGTCTTTATGCCCCTACCGCCCCAGAACCAGAACCCACCACAGGAAGAAGATGGAGAATTGTGGTGAAGAAGCCCCGCCGCGCGGTTCGTCAATAAGGAAAAGCATTTTTGTTATTTCGAAACAGAGCGTGAATCATCCCTCTTGCATCCCATTCTCAAACCATGATAACCCTTCCCCCACCATGAAAAAACACTTGCTTACATCTTCTCTTCCGCTTGTTCCCCTCGCTCTCGCCCTCGCCGCGTGCGGCCCCGTCGTGCCTCCCATCGCCGAAGGCGAATGCCCGGATGTCCCGCCTCCCCAAGTCGCACCCAATACCACCACACCCGTCACCGGTGAGGCTTATTCCGTCGACCTCGCCGCTTGCTCGGGCGCCGTGCCCCAAACGCAAATCGATAAGGAACTCGCGATTACCCGCTTCCTCGAAAATGACTTCCATGAAATGGTCGTCTGCGGCGGCTTGGCCAACCAATTTGCCTACGATCTCGTTCATTTCTTTGCCGATTTAGGCTGTGGAAAACCTGCCGATCCTACCGGCGTTATCTTTAGCGGCTTAGGCACCTTCCTCGCGGGCGCCGTTATGACAATCAATGTCAAACTCGCCAAAGATTCCGATTTGGGTAAGGCCGGCGACCCCGTACCCTTTAATCCTTTCGATATTTCTAGCTATGGCTCGGGTATCACCGTTAGAGCCACCATTACCGCCGATACCTCGTGGAATACCAATGGCGATTATGCCGCCCATGTCGATGGAACCTATGAAATCGAAGTCAGCGACCCCAATCCAGGCGCCTTGGCCCTCTGGGGTATCGTCACCACCGGCAAAGTCCAAAAGAATCAGGCCGAACTATTAAAAGCCCTCGCCGAAAACGTCGTCTTCAATGTCGATATCTCACAAGAATCCTCCCAAGGCACCAAATACCGCGTCGTCTCCCCCGATATCTCCGTGGGCGATCTCTACGGCGGAAAAGAATTGGATATGCCGCTCACCTTCTTGCAGGCCAATATCGCCGATACCGGCCAGCTCGCTACCTTGGGCAACTGGGCTATCAAATTCACGCCCGACGGCCCCGGTATTCTCGATGGCTCTATCGGTGTCCGCGTCGATGGAGGGATGGTTCCCTTCTATGTCACCTATACCTATCCTCATACGGCGACACCCAATATCGCCGTAACCTGCATGGCTCCCGCACCATAAATCATCGATCGACCATGCTAAATCCAGGCGATTCTTTTGGACGCTACACCATACAAAAAGTCCTGGGCCAGGGAGGGATGGGTACCGTCTATCAGGCTCTCGATGAAAGGCTTCACCGCGAGGTTGCCCTAAAATTATTGAGCCATCTCACAGGCGCCGAAGCCATTGCCAGGGCGCTCCGCGAGGCGAGGGCCGCCGCCGCCTTTTCGCATCCTCATGGAATCGCTATCTTCGATGTCGCCGAGCAAAATGGCACGCCTTATATCGTGATGGAGCTGGTCTCCGGCCATACCCTCCGCCAGAGCATCGGCAAACCCGATATCTCTGTCGCCCAGCGCTGCATATGGCTGGGTCAAGTGGCCGATGTGCTTTCAGCGGCGCATCAAAAAGGTTTGGTGCATAGGGATATCAAACCCGAAAATGTAATGCTCTCCGACGAGGGAATCCTAAAGGTGCTGGATTTTGGTATTGCCAAAAGCAGCCCCGGCAATATCGATCCCACGGCGTCCACCGCGAGTCCCGCCCTGCCCACGCTCACCAAAGACGGGGTTAAGGTAGGCACACCGCTCTATATGGCTCCTGAACAAATCCGCGGAGATTCATCGGTGGATGCCCGCTGCGATCAGTTTGCATGGGGCGTGTTGGCCTACGAGCTTCTTTCTGGGCGTTTGCCTTTTCGGGGAGCCGCCGACCCCTTGGCCGTCGTCGCCTCGATTCTGATGGACCCTCCCGACTTCAAACCGCTGAAGGAAGCCGGTGTTTCCAAGGCGGTGGCGAAGGTGATTTTTAAAACCCTCGAAAAAAAGCCCGACGATCGTTACGCATCGATGAAGGATGCCGCTCAGGCGCTTCGGGCCGCCCTCGATGACAAGAACGGCGAAACATCCACCGATGATGGACCAAGCAAGCCCCCCGTCAAGGCTAAATTACCCGATCCCCCGCCCACCGAGCCATCCAATCCTCCAGCGCCCTCGGCAACGCTCTCCAAACGCTATACGACCGATGAGGTACGAGGAATTCTCGCACTGGCCATCGAACGCCAGGAGCAGAAAAAAGAAACGGGTCAACGGCTTGGTTTTGACGATTTGCTCGCCGCCGCGCGGGAAGTCGGCGTCGATGAAGACGTGCTCCGGGAAGCAGGTCATATCCTTCGCAAACAGCGCGAAGATGCCGATGGCCGGGCCGAGTTTTCGGCGTCGAGGGCTTTGCGCATACGACGAGGGAAACGAAGTTTTAAGATCCACTTGGGGGCGTGGGGAATTTTTTGCATCGCCTTCTTGATCCTTGGCTTTTTCGTCGAGGCACTTCCTTGGACGCTGATTCCCGGCTTGTTTTGGGGAATTGGAGTCGCGATGCATGGCGTCGTGGCCTTTACCGAGGATGGCGACGACGCTGAAGACGAAGAGACCGAGCAAGATGCATGGCTGCGCGGAAAACGCAGACGCTTTAAGAGACATTTGGGGGCATGGATATCCGTCAATGTGGTGTTCTTGATTTTGGGCCTCATGACGGGAGCCTTCCCCTTTACGCTGATTCCCGGGCTCTTTTGGGCGATTGGGCTCGGTATTCATGGGCTATTGACCTACACGGCGACCGAAGATCAGTGGCAAGACCTGCAGGAGAGACGCCGCCAGAGAGAACGCAAGTGGCTTAGAAAAAGAGGGCGTTACAAAGATCGGCCTTCGTTATATCCATCCTTGGAGCAAGAGGCCGAGCGTCTCATTCAAACCGGCGAGAAGCTCAAAAAGCGGGTGGAAGTCTCTGTTGCAAAAGAGACAGCGCGGGCCCTGAGCGAATGGGAACGGGAAGAGGAACTGGAAAGAGAGGCCGAAGCCGAAGCCGAGGCTGAAGCCCTGAACGAACGCCGGAGAGCCAAGCGAAAAAAAGACAAATGACACGCTCACTAAAAAGCTCTTGAGATAAAGGTGCGTAACCCCTTATGCTGCCCCCTGCATGCAACGAAAGCATTTGAAAAGCCTGGTTCTGTTGGGATGCGCTTTGTTTATGGCCTCGGTATCGGCGTGCGAGCTGATCGCGGGGGTTGAAGAGAAGACACAGATCCCGGCGACCACCACGTCTTCATCGAGTGGGGCGGGCTCGTCGGGAGCTGGTGGTGCTGGAGGCGGAGGTGTTGTGCCAGGCATGCCTGTCGTCGGCGATCCTTTATGCGCCTCAGGCACCATGCCCGATTGCGTCGGCTCCATGTGCAACGGCGCGAATCTAATGAACTCCCCTTGTCATTGTGGCGTCTGCAACCGCAGTTGTGGAGGCGCCGACTGCAGCGGCGGACATTGCATGCCGACTGACCTGTTGGTGTCAGCATCCCATCCCAGTGTGTACCGGGTTGCGACCGATGGAGAGCGGCTCTTCTTCGCTACCCACGAGTCCGGCACAGACACCTTGGGCCGTGTCTTTTCGATGCCCCTTGACGGCAAGGGGATCGATGTGCTCACCCTTCAGGCCAGCGATCCGCTGGCGGTGCGTACGCTGGCCGTGGACTGTGAAAATATCTACTACGCTCAGTTTAGTCCCATCGAGACGCAGACCGTTGCAGTATATTCGGTTCCCAAAGACACCTGGCCAAGCGTCCCGACAGAGCTGGGAAAAGGGCTGGGCACCGTCACCGATATCCTGGCGGATGGCAAGAATGTCTACTGGCTCTTTGGCGGCGGCACCGACAAGGGCGAACTGTGGGCGTACTTTAAGGCATCGGGAACGGCGAAGAAGCTTCTATCGTCGCTTCGCTATCCTTATGGACTGGCCGCAGACGATAAATTCTTATTCTTCGGCGAGATGGGTGCGGGCCCGAACCTCGATCAAGGCTTGATTGAGCGCATTGAAAAGCCGTCCGGCGAAAACGCAACCATAAACCCCACAATACTCGTACAGCAGGCGGGAGAACCCTATTGGCTCGCCGCCGATCTGAGTGACGTGTATTGGTTTGACGGGGAACAGAAAGACAACGGCATGGGAGGCACCACGGTTAGAATTCAGCGAGCGGGCAAGGCGGCCGCCGATCAAATGTCAGGGAATATTGTATCCGAATGGGTAGGCAGCTCGACTTCATATACCGTTGCCGTCGATACGAAGAATGTGTATTGGGTAACAGCGAGCGCGCTCATGCGCCGATCCAAAGATATGAGCGAGCCTGAAGTTGAGCTTATTTCAACGGGCACGCCCGGGCTAAATGCCTACAAGGCATCGTGGTTTGTGCAGGATCGGGCGCGTTTATATGTGACGGCGACCTACAACTCCAATGCTCAAATTTTTTGGATAGCCAAGTGAGCGAGCCCAGCCCCCAGCGCGAACTGCCCAAAGAAGGCGATGTTATCGCTGGCAAATACCGCATCGACAAAGTGATCGGCCTAGGCGGGATGGGCTGTGTTGTTGCGGCGCAGCATCTTCTGCTGAACCAAAGAGTCGCCATCAAGTTTGTCCTTCCCGAAGGCGCGAACAGCGCAGGTTACACGGCCCGTTTCTTTCGCGAGGCACAAGCCGCGGCGGCCATCAAGAGCGAGCATGTGGTGCGCGTGCTCGATATGGGGACGCTCGATAACGAGATGCCCTATATGGTGATGGAGTATCTCGACGGGATCGATCTGGCCGCGCTGGTCGACAAATCTGGCCCTCTGCCCATTGAAGACGCGGTGAACTATATGCTGCAGGCGTGCGAAGCCCTCGCTGAAGCGCACGCCGCGGGCCTCACGCACCGCGATATCAAATCGTCGAATTTATTCTTGACGCACCGGACAGACGGCTCCCCGCTGATCAAGCTCTTGGATTTTGGAATTGCAAAGGCACAGACGGTGCTGGATGGACAACTGACGGCGACGGGAGCGGTGATGGGGTCGCCGAGCTATATGTCGCCGGAGCAAGTGCGCGATGCCAAGACCGTCGATGCGCGCTCGGATATTTGGTCGCTGGGCGTGACGCTGTACGAGTGCTTGGCGGGGCAGCCTCCATTTATCGCGACCACCTTCTCGGCGCTGTGCGTTGCGATCGTCACCGATCCGCCGGCTCGTTTGAGCGAGCTTCGAAAAGACACGCCCGCCGGCCTAGAGCAAGTGATTCAGCGCTGCTTGGAGAAGGAAGCGGCCAAACGCTACGACGACGTGGGCGATTTGGCTCAGGCCCTTTTGCCCTACGCGGGTCCCCGGCAGGAAGCGGCCGTGGAACGCATTGTTCGCATTGTCAAGGGTCTTCCGCTGCCCGAACGCCGCTCAGGCCAGCCCTCGCTGCCGCGCATTTCCGTGGCGCCCAAGGCTGCCGCCGAAGCCGCATCTCCCTTTGATGCGACAGCGGCATCGTCATCGGCCGTCATTGGCATACCGGCCCCGGAAAAGAGTCCACCTGCTTCAAAACGCCCAATGATTATCGCGGCCATAGCGGCAGCCGTTCTTGTCTTCGCTGCATTGGCGCTGGTGTTTAACGGCAAGGCGACCGTCACCTTGGACACCGATCCCCAAGGCCCGGAATCTCCTGCTTCCGCCCACACCAACACGCAGGTTCGTCCTTCCAACTCTGGAACTGGAACGTCGCTCAACGCGGCATCGGCGGCCACGGTGGAAGCAACGCCCGAACCCCCGCCTCCAGCCTCCGCCTCGGCTACCCCCAGCGCCTCCATTGCGGTCCTGCCTTTGTCTCCCGCGGGCGTACCCCAGCCTCCCGCACCTCCCACCCCGCCGTCTGTATCGGCAACAGCGCCGCCGCCGCCACCGCCACCACCTCCGGCCTCTGCTCCCCCGCCAACCCCAAAACCTTCGGCAAAGCCCAAAGGAACCGTCAATGTCGATCCTTTCGGAAATCAACACTAAACCGCACCGGGCAAGCGGCCTTCTACGGGCATTGTGCACCCTTGCTCTCATCAGCATCAGCGGCGGAGCCATCGCCCAAGAAACCCAGCGCAAAGAGCCCACGGACGAAGAAAAAAGCTTAGCCTCCGCCCTATTCGACCAAGGAAAAGCGATGATGGGGGAGAGCCGCTACAGCGAAGCCTGTCCAAAGCTTGTTGAAAGCTATCGTCTCGATCCAGGAGGAGGAACCCTATTAAATGTTGCGCTTTGCCATGCCCGCGAAGGCAAACACGCCACGGCATGGGCCGAATTCCGGGAAGCCCAAGCGATAGCGGTCCGGGATGGACGCCAAGACAGGATAGACGCCGCGGAAACCGAAATTCAAAAGTTAAAACCGCTGCTTTCCTATTTAACCATCAACGTCGCGCCTGCCGACGCGGCTCCCGGCCTTGTGGTATCGATTGACGGAGCGGCCATCTCCAAAGCGGCATGGGGCACACCCTTTCCTGTCGATCCTGGGCGGCATATCGTCATTGGCGTCGCGCCCGACTACGCACCCTATGAAACGGCGGTCGACGTTGCAGCCACATCGGAAACCAAAGTGGTTGCCATCCCCAAACTCGCCAAGAAATGGGCGACGGCCACCCCCAAGCCCCAAGGATCGGGGGATAAAACAGGCTCTGGTCCCCTTCGCACGGTGGGTTATATATCGCTTGGGGTAGGCGGGGCAGGGATTGTGGTAGGCAGCATATTTGGAGCGATGGCGATATCCACAATGGGCAAAGCCAACAAAACCTGTCCCGACATCAATTGCCCGGACGCGGAAGCTGTTGAACAAAGCCACGACGCAAAGACCTATGCAACAGTATCCAATATCGGCTTTGGGGTAGGGATAGCGGGTGCGGCGGCCGGATTGATTTTGCTCTTGAGATCGCCCTCATCGGCGCCTCAACCCAAGGCATCCGCGCTCAATATATCGATGATACCCAGCCGGGAAGGGGGCGGGGTCTCGGTGAGCGGAAGCTTTTAACCCTAGGACGGCGCCCATCGAAGCAGCCTGCGCAGCGCCCGATCAGGATCGTTCCGCGCCAGCGAAAGCAGCTCCTCATCCATTGCAAAAGGCTTCTCGGCCAAGGATTCGGGCCACCCCTCAAAAGGCCGATGAAGGATAGCCATCCATGCCGCCGAGATCGAACGTTCCCGGTGATACCACTCCCTGTTCGGCGAGTTCTCGAAATACGCCTGCACCTCCTCCACCAGGGGCATCGCCGCCGCCCTATCCATGCTCAAGGTCTCAACCAAGGTGCAAAGCTGACAGCCGCGCTCATCTTCCCCCTTCTCCGAGGCCAGTCTTGCCCTCGTTAGCCATTCAGCCGCCTCTTCTCCACAATTCAGCGCCACATAGGCCAGGGCGCGCAGGGCTTGTCCTTGCTCCACATCGAGCCCTGCCGCGCTCCACAGCGCAAGCGCTTCCCTAAAAGCATCTCTCGCTTCCTCAAACCGGGACTGCCTCAGTCGAATCCGCCCCAATATATACGTAAATTCACTCCTCTGTTCGGCATCCTGCGTCTCCCCCGCCAGAAGCCGCGCCTCGCCGTACAGCTCTTCGGCAGATGCAAGATCGCCCACGGCAACCTTAAGACCCGACATGTGCAAGAGAATAGCTACGCTTTGCGCCGTCTCGTTCAGGTCTAAGCTGAGAGCAAGCGCCTTTTCCCAAATAACACTCGCATGCTTGTAAAGCCCCTGTCTTGACGCGAGGTACCCCATATTCTTTGTCATCACACACGTTTCGGAATTCCCGCGGTCTTCCGGCCACCCCAATTCAAGGCCCCGAAGAAAAAGATCCAAAGCCTCATTCACATTCTCGCCCAGCAGCAAACACGCAAGGTTTGCCGATACCTCGGCCTCGTAACTGCTGTTGCCCGCGGCCTGAAACAGCGGGAGTGCCCTTCGATAATAAGAAATCTCCTCGGCAACCCGATCTTCGTCTAAGAGCTGACCCACCAAATACAATACAAAAGGCTCCCACGCTTTCCCTGCTTCACCCAATGCCGGAAGCAGCTCGAGCGAACGCAACCCCGCATTGAGACCTCTGGCATTTTCCCCCGCATACAACCCAAATTCGGCAGCCCTATGCAACACCACCGCTTCGCGTTCAATATCCCCGAGTTCCCTAAAATGCTCTGCGGCCTGTTCGCAGCTCTCCAGCGCTGCTCCCATGTCTTGCGCTTTTTCCATAGCCGCAATGATGAGCCACCACAGCCCACTCTCGCCCTCGCAATCGCCCATTTCTTGACGAAGGGCCAGCGCATACCGAGCCAGCTCCATTCCATCCGCCGTCTTACCCTGCTCGAATTGCTCGTTCGCTTTAGTCTGAAGGTTGAGCGTAAATTCATCCAACCTGTCCAATTCCCGGTACTTTGCTTCCAATTCCCCGAGCAACCTTCTCCTTTCCCCAGGTTCAGAGACATCGCGAGCAATTGAAAGGGCCGTCCACAGGGACGTGAAGGCATCCTCCATATTACCGAGCTCTTGTTGCAACGTGGCTTCGCGAAGACGCGCCTCCATAGCTTCAGAATACAACCCCGCCTTGCTGAAAGCCTCACTCAGCCTGGAGCAGAATGTGGCTTCGGACTCCCGATTCCCTTGCTCCTGGTAACCGTTCTGCAGCCGCTTGGCAATTTCCTTAGCCTCGGCAAGCCGACCCATCCGTATATAGAGTTGACATTGTTCAGAGAGGGCCGTATGGGTCCAAGAAACATCTCCAACACGCGCGGCTGCGCCTAAGAGTTCTTCAACGACCTGTTCTGCTTCCAAAAAGCGGCCGCGGGCGCGCAGTACTCTCCCATGGATAAACGCCAAATCCAATTGCCTCTCGGCATTCAACGCATCGGATGCCAGCTCCCTCGCCTGATATATGGCCCGCTCGGCCCCGCCGATATCGTTCAGCTCCAGCAAGCACATGCTCATGATAGAAAGTGCGGAAGCATATGCCTCTGTATTGCCAGCTTTTACCCACAGCGTGGCAATCCCCTGAATCCTGTGCAGCATGCGCTCAAAGGGTGGCTTCACGTCCATATCATCTTCGCGGTACGCTGTGTTTTCGTACCCCTTCTGAAGCATTTCCGCGGCGCATTTCAATTCATCGGGCGACCACGTTTCATGCACGCCCTGCTTCAGCAAATCGAGGATTGCGTCGCTCATCGCATCCCATTGCTGCTGCTGAAACAAATCGAGAGCGGGTTTTAGTTGGCTATGGCCGGGGAGGGGCGGGAGTTCGGGGCTTGCCGTTTCGGACATAGATGCCTTATCGCAGGATTGTTTGCCCCGATCAACACTTTTTTATTTGAACTTCCCCGTTAATTTCTCAATGCGCCGGGTCTCCCTCGCAAGCTTCTGTTTATAGTGCGACAGACGCGGACTCTTAAACATCTTCGCCGCCTCCACCGCGGCCTCCAGCGCCACCACGGGCAAACGAGGCGTTTGTTGCGCAAACCTATCGCCGATACCAAAGATCTCGGCCCCCCGTTCCGCCCCCAGCGCCGACGCACACCGAAAACACTCCTCGACATACATACGCCCCAGCCCCACTTGGCGCCACTCTTCATGATCGGAATGAAGCGCAGCCACCTTCACCAGCCATCGCCCAGCTTCCCCGGCGTGTTCGGCCAAGCGCTCAAGCCGGGCAATCTCCCTCGCTTCACCCGCCCGATCAAAAGCATCTTCCAACAGCTCAAAACGCTCTTTACGCAGCGCACTCGCCTCCGCCCACCGTTCCAGAGCCTCGAGATCGTACACATAAGCGTGCCGCCCCGGCGAACCCTTTGGCTCTTTCTCTATCCACCCATCCAGCAAAAAAGAAGCAATATCCAAACGCCCCACAGCCATCGCCCGCTCAAACCACACCCTCGAGCGCGGACCTCCCCCGGCCGGCAATTGATCGGGACGCGATTCAAGCCATTCCTCCACCTCGGCATCCTCACAACGCGGCGCACCTTCCTCGTCCAACAACACCTCGAGCACCGCCTCCCGATCCGCGCGATCGCTGGAACGCACATAAGCGACGGTCTGCTCGACCCCAGCGGCAAACAGATGGCACCGATCAAAACCGCAACCCGTATCAAAATTCGCTTGTTTAGCGCGAGCCAGCAACCAAACATCCCCAACATCGCGCAGACAAGCCGTCATCGCTCCCAAAATTTCCAGCGTCTCGCCCACCCCCTGCCAAGGATCTTGCTCCCGCCACTTCACTTCCTCCTCGAGGGCAAAACGCAGCAAGGGAGCATCCTTGGATTGAAACGCATGTTGAAGAGCCCAAGCCAGCAGAAGACGCGGTTTTGCATTCAAGTCACGGCGTCCATGCGGAGCTTGGTCTTCAGGCTGAAACTGCACGCCTGACCACGCGGAACGGTCATTGCGAAGCCGGTCAAGCCATTCGAGAGCGGGCTGAAGCAGTTCTTGTTCGGGCTGCATATTCACCCTCAAGGCATTGCGCTCTTCGCCCCATCCATATGCATTTCCATCAACTCGGTGGTCGTCTTCGCTCCATTCGCCATACCTTCACTCCGGACAAAACCATTGATAGGCACGGCGGGATGATTCCACGATTTAATCTTCAGCGAAACGCCTATAATCTTCTGATCGTATTCATGGATATAACACCCCTTAAAATCGCCAGCACCGACGGATGCATCGCCTCGTTCGGCCTTATCGAGCTTGGGTTTACCGATCAACGTGATGTACTTCTCGGTCAGCGCGCTTGAAGCGGAGAGCGCGGCGCCCGTTAATTCCTGCACACCGGCGGGCGTCTTCAGCTTCAGCCTTTTAATGGAATTCGGCTTAAAGTCATTGCGCGAAGCCTCATCCATCAAAAACTGCATCACGACCGGGCCAGCGGGCCCACCCTGTTCGACTTCGCACCAAAAGGCATTACCCTCCTTACCGACGATTCGAATAAAGGTTTGAGATGGCGCTTGTCCTTCGGTGGTCACCTGGAGGCGAATCCATTGTCCGACGGCCAAGGGCACGAGATCGAAATTGGCTGGTGAGGGGAACGACTTTTGGGCGGCGTTGGGGGCTGCGGGCGCAGCGCTTTTGGCGGCTGGAGCGGCGGACGTCAGCGCAGCGGTGGATGTGGATGCAGCGGAAGGAGCGGAGCCTTCAGGCTTCTTTGAATCACAGCCGCTTGACAAAAAAGCCACAGCCAAAAGGAAAGGGGAGATGCGTGAAATGTTCATGAGGGCGCATCAGAACATGGCTGCGCGCAAAGTGCAAGTCGTTCAACAACTCCGAAGGCGGCTCCCAAAGCCGAGTACCCGCACCGGAAGTCCCGGTTGGAGGCCCGGAAACGACAGTTACCTCAAATTCAACGGGAAAAACCTGTCTACAAAGGTCCCTAGGGCTTCGGGCAGCGTAAAAAGTCTGCGAGGGATCTGGAAAAACGGTTTTGGCTATGCAAAAAACCTGTCAACATACATCACTGCCCGAGCGGGCAACGCAAAAAACCTGCGTCCAAACAGGAAATCCCGAACCTACATTCCATAAAAGCTGTCTCGAGACGGCGTTCTGGTCCTGGGAAGTGCAAAAAAGCACCAGCCATTCCATATTGCCCGAACGATCAGTGGCGGATCTACGCAGGGAAACAGGAAATCCCGCCCGGGCAGTGAACGATCTTTGCGGGGATCGGCGACTTACGGGTAAGGATATCCAGTTTAGGGGGTGGCTTAGAGCACGGCTTGTGCGCGCATTTGCCGATGATGTCTCCGCCCCTCAAGCCACCTTCTTCGCTGTGCCCCGTTTTCGCGGGCAAGTCTTCGCTTCAGCAGCCCCCTAAAACGTTCCCACCGCACCCATCAGCGGTTCAACCTCGCGCTTCAGCAAAGGATTTTCTTTAAGCGCCGCCTCCAGCGCCTCCTTCGCCTTGGAAATGGCCTCTTTTTGTTTATCGCCCTTTGGCTCTTCTTTTGCCGCGAGCAGCCACAAATTCCCTCTCGCCAAAAAGCCCAGCGCCATCGTCGGATTTACCTTCAGCGCCTTATCCGCCATGGCCAGCCCTTTCTCAATCTCTTCCCGAACCCCTTTCAGCTTTTTCTTCGCCAGCCACTTTGCCTTCAGGCCATGAAGATCCGCAAGCGATTGATAGAAATGAGGGATCACCCGTTCTTTGTCGAGCAGCGGCACAAGCGGCGCAAAAGCTTCATCCAATTGAGCCGCCTTGACTTTGTCGTGCTCGATGGCCCAGCGGAGCCAAAGAATATGCGCTTGAGCCAGAGGAATAAGCAAATCGAAATCCGCCGGCGATTTCTCCAACCCGCGAACGAAAGCCGTTTTGGCCTCCTCCAGCAGCGTCAGGGGATTGTCCCCCTTTCGAATTCCTTGCTTGGCTTTAAGCAGCGAAAACCAGCCCTGCATTTCAAAGAAAGGCGCCGAGTCCGGTAGCACTTTCTGGATCTCCTCCACCCCCTTGCCAATGGTGGATAGATGAGATGCCAAGTCTTGCCCCGCATCAAATGCATACAATGCCCGGAGCACCTGGAGATACACGGTGGAAATTAATGGGCTGGGTGCCGTTTGACTTTGAGCCCTGGCGATCTCCAGTTCTTTGAGCGCCGCGCCAATAGCCGGTTCGGGGGATATCCCTTTGTTGATCTGATGCACCGCGACCTGCTGATGAGCAAAGGCCAAACCGGCCCGAATATGGATGAGACTGGGCTCAATTTCGAGCGCCCTCCGGCAATCCAACAAGGCACTGTTGGTGGCCGGTTCAGGCGATATCCCCTGCCGCAAGTCCGAAAGAGCGCGATAGGTGTAAGTCGTGCACCGCTCTTGAACAGGCCATGAAAAGCTGGGATTGAGCCGGATGCTCCGTTCATAGGCATCCAGCGCGGGCTGAATGGCAGAGGCTCCCGCAAGACCCCGTGCGCCTCGATATTGGGCCAGATGCCGATAGGCCGCCCCATGAACATAGTGAGCCATAAAGTCTTGAGGATGGGCCTTGGCCACTTCCTCGCCGCGCTCAATGGCATCCTGCAGCGAGGCTTCGGTCTCTTTGTCGGAGGCATGCCAATTTATCATCTGCCAGGCAAACGAGTTGTAGGAAAAGGCAAGCCGGATATGCGCGCTTCCATTCTTGGGATAGGCGTTTATGGCCCGCCCGCAGGCTGTTTTTGCCCGTTCAAAGCTGGGTTTTAAGGATTCAGGCTTGGCATTGGAGGCGAGGATCAATTGCGTAAACAGTTCGCATTCCGCTTCATAGACGCTTGAACAGCTTCTCGCAATGCCCGCGCTCTCGCCGTAGGCTTGGGAAGCGTGCTCATAGAAGGAAGCCATTTTGTCGTAATCAAATGCGGCGTCGGGGCGGAAATGGTTGCCCTCAGCAAAATAAGCGTCTCCCTCCAGTTTTTTGGCTTCGAACAACCATGGAGCTTGTTCAAAGGCGTCTTTCGCATACCGGCGGGCGTCTTCATATCGCCCTTCATACAAGGCGATCAGCCCCTCGGCATAAGCAGGCACCTCAAGCCTTACGCCAAGTGCCGCCCTTAAATGCTTGAGCGCGGGCGCTTTGTATTCGGCTTCCAGCTCGCTTATCTTTGCTTTTTTCTTCTCGGCATTCTCAATGCGCTTGGTCTCTTCCAAGGCTTTTTTATACAACTCCCCCAACACCAAACCCAAGGCATAATCCAGCTCGGGCGCCGAATACCCCGCTTTCATGGCCTTGTCCAAATGAAAACGCGCCTTCTCATGTTCTTCCAGCGCCGCATATCCCCGCCCCAGCGCATAATGCCCCGGACCTTCCGCCGCGGGCCCCGCGGAGGCCATCCTTGTCTCAATCCCCGAAAGCCTCTCCCGCACGATCTTCCTTTCCCGCTCAATATCATGCAACGGCAAGGAATAGGCATTGCGCAAAAACAGCTCCATCTCCTTTACATCTTCCCCCAGCTCCCTGCCCAGCTCCCGGGCCGTCAATTCCCGGGCTTCAGCCTTTCGTTGTTCGCTGACCCATGCGATGCTCAGCGCCGAGGCCATAACCAATCCCACCCCTGCCACCACCGCCTTGGCCTTATGCCGCCTTAACTTCTTCAGCGCCACATAGCCCAGCGAATCCTTGCGAACCGAAATCGGCTCTCCGTCCAAAAAACGCCTTAAATCATCGCTAAAAGCCTTGGCCGAATCATATCTTCGCCCGGGCTCCTTCTCCAAACACTTGCCCACCACAATCTCGAGATCCTCGGGAATGCTCGGCAGCACCTTGCGCAAAGGCACACTGTCCTCATGGGCCACCCTCTGCAGCAGCCGAAACATATTGTCATCCATAAAGGGCGGCTTGTCGCATAAAAGCTCATAGAGCGTCGCCCCCAGGCTATACACATCGCTTCGCCTATCCAAGGTGCGCACATGCCCCAATGCCTGTTCCGGCGACATAAAGGCCGGTGTTCCCACCACAATCCCCGTTCGCGTCGCATGATCGCCCGCGCCTACCTCCCTCGCCAATCCAAAATCCATTAAATAAGGCTTGTAAGCTCCATCCTCCGACTGCTCCACCATAATATTGCTGGGTTTTACGTCCCGGTGAATCAGCCCCATCCGGTGGGCTTCGTGAAGCGCCGCGGCTACCTTTTGGATGATCCCCACCTTCTCTTCCAGCGACATCCCAGTCTTGGCCTTGTCCAAAGGCTCGCCGTGTACAAACTGCATCATGATATAGCGCTGCCCCTCCGCAACGCCCACTTCATACACCTTACACGCATTTTCGTGCTCAAAGCGGGCTTGAGAACGCGCCTCCTTTAGCATCTGCGCCGTGCTGTCCGCGCCTCCTCCAAACAGAAGCTTGAGCGCAACATCCCTCCCCAGGCGTTTATCCCTGGCCCTATACACTGCGCCCATGCCGCCCCGCCCCAGAAATTGAACATCTTCAAATCGCTCTTTCAGCGAAGGAGGCAGCTCCATGGGCATATCCGCCACGGCGGTAGGGATATCCTTTTCCACAAGCCCAGAAGGCATGGCCGCCAAGGCTTGACCCGTAATGCTTAAGGTACCTGCATGGTTGTCGGCGAGCGGGGGAACAAAGGCGGGCATCGGCGGCGGATGTTGCTCGGCCTCCAAAGTATCCGCTGCGCCGAGCGCTCCCCGGGAAGAGGGCACAGGCTCTCGAACAGGGATTTCAGCGCTTAGGGTCGCCGCCCCCCGATCGTCTTCCCTATCTTTCCATGATGAGCCCATCCAACTTCTCCTTGCTCTTGGCCTCATTGATGGAGCGGCATCAGATAGGCCACAACAGAGAGCGACTTATCATTCCATGTTTTTTCTGTCCAGCTCAAAGATGGATGTGGGCGCGATAACTGTTATGGCGCCGCACCACCTGGAACAGCGGCGAGACATCCTCTTGTCATGCGGGGATGACACAGGGCTAAAGATTTTGGGCCAGAACCCGCAAACCCAGCGAAAACAAGGGTGAAACGCGGGTCTTGTCAGCTTGGCACGCGGCCTGCTAAATCTCGTCTCGAAAGGTTGGTTTCCCCATGGCACTCAACAATACGCTTTCCCTTACGCTCTCCGCTCTCGTTGCTCTCTCGGCCCTCGCGATCGGCTGTGAAGTTCCCAAGACCTCCGAGGCCGATGTTTTCCCGCTCGACAAGGTGCCCTATTCCACGATGACAGCGGGCTCGGGAACGACGGGCTCCAATCATCTCGATTCCGATGATTACCATGCAAACGCGGAAACGCTCTTTGAGTCCACCAAAGACAACCTGCTCACCTGGGATTCGGGACATAACCGCTATGCGATCAAAAACAACAGCTCCAACAACAGCCTCCTCGCCACGGCCGGAGGCCGGGAAGTGCTTAAATACGCCATTCGCTGCGCCCTGCCCGATGGAGCGCAGGCGTTTTATCAGCTCAGCGGTCAAGATGCTTATTTTGAAGGGCAGGGAATCCTTACCAATACCCAGGACTGGGGCACCACGGCCCTTAGCCTAAGCGAGACCGAAACTCTTTATGCCTGCGTCGCCGCGCATATGAATGGCATGGGCGAAACCGTTCCTATCTTCCTGATGGGACAGGACGTGGCCGCCACGGACGAAATTGGCGATTATGAATGGCTGGAAGCCCTGTGGGCGGTCGATATTGATGTGGATGTGAACGGCGACTGGACAGGCATTACATATCATGCCTTCCCCCAAGGCAATCCGGGTGTTTCCCAAGATTGTCCCCACATTATCAATGGACTTGAATCGCGTATTTGCGGCAGCACGCCCAATTGCGGTCTTCAGATTCATTCCGATTGGCGGGCGGATGAGGATTGTTTTGCAAACGATCGCCTGTGGTCCTGCTATCTTGTTCAGAGTGGACCGCTGGTTTCCATGATTGAGACGCGGCTGCTTGTGTCCGATGTGGAAATTCTTTATCCCGAAGTATCGAATTGCCAGTGATAGCGTTCTCCCTCATCGGCACAGAGCTGTACGCGCATGGACAAGGATGGCCAAGCGTCCGTACAGCTCTGTTCGTTTGGGGCGGGCTTCTTGAGGAGATAGCGGGAGGCGCCTTCGGTGGGAGAGGGGAAAGGCGCCTCGCTTCAGCCATTGTTAGGGTGTCACGTCGATATTGTAGGTTACATCCAAGGCAAAGACAGAGCCATTTGCCCGGACCATATGGGCCGTGAAGTGAATCTGATGCGATCCCGCCGGCAAAGGCTTCATCATGGCCCAGAACCCATCACCCACCGAATTGCGCTGCGACCCTTCGGGCATGCCGCATAGATTTTGGCGAATCGGTCCCGTGCAGAAAGGCCATATCCGATCGTTCCATTCGGACGGCGATGTATCCAGGAAAGTTTCCGTATGGGCTCGGAAGTCCTCCAACCCCTCCACCGCTGCGCCATCGATCTCCAGGCTCAAGGTGATATTGGCGGTGTCGATTGAACCAGCCGCCCAATCATGCAAGAGCTGTTCGCTTGCCGCCATATCGCAGGTATAAGAACCGTTCGGGCTTACATATTCAGGACAGCTCCAATACACCGAATTGACGATGGGAAAGAAGATTTTCTTTCCAGCCGGGATGGTGCATGAACGCACAGCCGAGCCTCCCGTCGTTCCCGCGAGGAAGAAGAAATCGCCCGATTGATTCTCTTCGCAGGGGCCGTTAAGCATGGGGTTTTCGCTCTTGGGAATCGAGAGCGACCATTGCCACCATTCCGCGGCCAAATCTTCATAGGTCTTGCCATGCGGCGATGCATTGGGGGGAAAGAGATAGTGGTCTGCGGAAAGCGATGCCCCTGAATTTGCGGCAATCTGCGTCTGAGCGCTCTCGATCTCGATATCGAGGCCGGACAGATTGGTGATTTCGGCGGGCATATCATCCGAATCGGGGGATGAAACGCATGCAGAGGCAAGCAGCGCAAGCGATGAAAGCACAATGAAAGAATGAGATTTCATGGTTTGACTCCTGGTTAGCCAGAGTTGCTCCGGCGTCGTGTGAAGACCTTTTAGCAGGTCTTGTGCCAGCGTTGCCAAACCCATCAAAAACAGGCATTTGTGCTTATTTTTCCGCTGCAGGCCCCTGGTCTTTCCCAAGCCTTCAATGGGTGTGTGTCATTCGCCATTTGACACTCCAGGCCCAAGCGCGTCAATGCCTCGCAACACTTGTTATGCTGGCATTACACGCTCTGAAGAAGTGCCAGGCACCTCCCTCACTTCGTCCTCAAGCCCATACAACTTCACCTCCTGCGCCACCCCCTTGAGCGCCACCGTTTTCACCTCCACCACCCGCACCCCTTCACCCACCCGCCTCGCAACTTCTTCGCTCATCAGCACCCGGGGCAATGGAGCCTTCGCCTGCCCCTCAATCCGCGCCGCCACATTTACCGTGTGCCCTATCACCGTGAACTCCAGCCGCTCCGCGCTCCCTAAATATCCCGCCACCACCTCGCCCGCATGAATCCCCACCCCAGACTGAAGCTTGATTCCCCGCTCCCGAAGCGTCTCGTTGTACTTCTCCAGCCGCTCTTGCATCGATTTCGCCGCCAGAACCGCCGATAGCGCCGCCTCTTTCTTCTCTTCCTCCGTCGTCCCGCCCGTCAATCCAAATACCGCCAGCACCGCATCCCCAATGAATTTATCAACCCTTCCCCCGTTTTCTTGAATAGCCCCCACCATCTCGGCGAAATAACCGTTGAGCACGTCAATCAGTTGCTCGGGCTCAAGCGATTCGGACAGCGGCGTGAAATCCCTCAAATCGCTAAAGAGCACAACCACATCCCGGCGCTTTCCCCCAAGCTCGGCCGTCTTGCCGGGACGCAAATAGGTCTCGATAAACTCGCTCGCCACTTCCTTGGATACAAATCGCCCAAAGGCATCGCGTATCCGTTCGCGTAACTGCAAACCATTGGCCATTTCATTGATGCCCGCCGCTACCAGGGAAAGTTCATCTGGACGGCTGGTGCTTGCCCCAGGCTGAAAATCGCCTTGCCCCACCCGCCGAACCGCATGCAGCAGCCGATCCGAATCTCGGTGAAGGCTGTTGCCATAGGCGAAGGCCGCCACAAGCGCCGCTCCCACAAAAAATGCAGCCAGCAAGGCCGATTCCACAACCTGCCTCGAGGCCCCGCCAAGCTCGGTTATCACCCGCAATAGCGTGAGCAGCAAGACCAGCGCGGGCGCCGTCGTGAAAATAAAATAACCTTCAACCAGCCTTTGCCCCAGCCTTTCCCTCAGTTTTTCGGCAGGAGACAGCGATGCGCTCGGCAAGGCCCGCTCAAACCAAAGATATTCAATTTGAGCGATAATTCCGCCTCCCAATACCCAATAGCCAATCGCAAACTTAAAATGACTGCCCGTGGGAAAGTGCCAATACAGAAGCGCATGCAATCCAATCGCCAATAGACCCGTTATAAACCACGAAGCTACCGAAAGCAGATAAGCCTTGCGGGCAGGGGAGCGGGTATCGCCGGGTTGTCCCATCCGGGCGGTGCTCAACAGAAGTGCCCGTAGACTCGCTTGAACAAGGGTCAACCCGATGATATTGCGCGCCAGCTCTCCAAATTCGAGGCTGCAAATGTAGGTACACACCAGCCTCGCATAAATAAAAGTAAACAGGGCCACGAACAGCGTCGCCCCAAGCAATAAAAACCGGGTGCGAAAGGGAAGGCTATCGGCAATAACGCTTGGGCGGTTCATGGTGGCTTGGAGAAAGATACTAGGCATAGACAGTTCAAAACGCGCATGATTTTATTTTGCCCCGAACCTTTGCCCGCGCTCGCACACATAGGCTTTGGGATGATTGGCTATAGGGAAGTCTTTCAAATAGGGAGCGTGGGTTTTGCGGCCGCGCTTCTGTGGGCCTGCGGTCCAAGCGGATCGGCGGCCCCGCCTGTCCGCGCTCATTCCATTCAAGCGGTTCATCCGGCATCGTCTCCGGCGCTTAGCGTATCCGCGCCGCCTACCGCGTCCGCCTCCGCAACGGCCGTTGAAGAGCCCGCGAAAAGCGCTGAAGTCAATACCGCTTCCGAAGGCGAAAAAAAGGGCGAAGGACAGGGCGAAGCCGCCGAACGCGTGCTCTTTTTGGCCACGCATTTGCGCACCGACGAGCTCCGCAAAGTCTGCCCCAAAGAATTGGCCGACGGCCCCCGGGTCAAGTGTTTAATCGCGATGCGCTACGAAGACGACCGGGAATCTCAAAAGCTGGCGCTTGCGCTGTATGACGAAACCGGCTCGCTGCCCGGCCTTCTGCCCGAGGAAAAAACCGATAATGGACGGGGTGTTCAAGTTCGCCTCTTGCCTGCCCGGCCTATCGCAAAAAATCGAATCCATCTCGAATGGATTGCCGCTGCATTCCGCGATTATGCTCAATTCAAACAAGGACTCGAACAGCATGCGGGCCCCATCGCCTTTCGCGATCGGCCTATTCATTTCCGGTTTTTTTATTCGGAAAAGGGCGGTATGCCCTCGGCTTTCGCGGTGAAAAACAATATTGGCTATAACCTCTATGGCGCCGTGAATGTCAGCGAGGAAGCCGTTCGCGAGACGCTATTTCACGAGATATTTCATCTCAATGACGGCGAGCGCGAAAGCTTTTCAGAAAAACACCTGGGCAAGCTCTATGCGGACATTCTTGCGCGCTGTGGAAAAAGCATGGTTTGTCTCACGCCCTACGCGCCGACGGATACCAAGATGAACGGCTTTTTTTATGCGTTTGCGCCGCGTTCGGGGGTTCGTGAATATGCGGCCGAGCTGGCTCTTCGCTATTACCGCGAACAGCGTTTGATGCTCCGCAAAGAGCCTTTGCCTGGGGTGCCTTTTAAATGCGGGCCGCCCGAAAATGCCCGGGCTTATCAAGCGATTCGCGATGCGTTTTTCGGCGGTGCCGATTTGGTTCCGCCTTGTGATACGCCATGACGAAGAGGTGGAGATTTGTCTTCGCCGCCCTTTGTCACGGGCTCTCCGGCCGAAGCGTTGAAGCTCGCAAAAGACCTTCAAAAGCCGGTTTTTTTATATTGGGGCGCCGTGTGGTGCCCGCCTTGTAACGAACTCAAGGCCCGTATTTTTTCTACGCCGAGCTTTGCCGAATGGATGAAGTCTTTCGTTCCTGTGTATTTGGACGCCTTCAGACCACGCTGTCTTTGGATGAGTTTGGCGAGGCGCTGACGCTCTATTGGTCAAGTTCAAAAAATGCCTCATTTGAAAGCGCTTTACGCTCTCTCGAGACCGAAGGCCAAAGTTCCCCCGAAGCGCTTCGGCTCTTTGCCTCGCTCGATTTCGCCGTGCTGCCTCCGCATCGTTTTGCGCCCGAACGGCTTCGATCGCTGTTGGAAATCGCTTGGGAACGCGCAAAAAAGGCCGGCCTCTCCAAGGAAGAAGCCGTGTTCGCGGCGGCGCTTTTAGAGGCTTCCGTGATGGAGCCAGCCTCTTCGCTTAAAGCCAAGGCACCCGCGCTCTTCCATTCGATTCTGCTCAATGCGGATACAGCCTGGGCCGCCCGCGTCTTTGTATGCACATGGACAAAACCGGCCCTCGAGTGGCGTTTTGGAAGCGAGCGGGGCGAGGCGTATTCCGCTCTAAAAAAACAATGGCTCAAGGCCGCCGATTCCATTGCCGCGCATCCCAAGGCCAATGCCGAAATTCAGCTCCTCTCGCTCGGTCCAGGCTTGGAATTCGCCGAACAAGAAGGCGCGCTCAGGGATGCGCTTCGAACCCAGTGGATCGAGCGTATTCAAAGCTTGCTCGCCCGGCATCAGGCTTCGCCCGAACGGCATGCGCTCCTGGGTCATGCAGCCTTTTTTCTAAAGCGGCTCGGCGATGCCGAAAGGGCAAGGGCGCTGCTCATCGAAGATGCGAATACATCCAAAACACCATGGTATTCGTATTCAAGCCTCGCTTCGCTCGAAGAACAGCTCGGCCGTATGGATGAAGCCCTGGCCTGGTCGGAAAAAGCGAGGAAAACCGCGCAGGGCAGGGCCTCTAAATTGCAATGGATGGCTAACGATTTTGCGCTGCATGCCAAAGTCAATCCCTGCCCGGTGATCCGCGGGATATTCAGCAGCTTCGGCAGCGCTTTCAGCTTCAATGCCAAAAGCTTCAAGGCGAAAACAAAAACAATTGCGAGGATCACTTTCGAAACGCACCTGATTGAAGCTTGCTTCCCCGCATCTACGCCGCTATGAGCCCGCGCCATGAGCGATCCTTCCTACGGTCATGGCCAAGAATTGCCCACCATCGATATCAGCGAACGGGGAGCCCCTAAACAAGGGCAGCCTCAAACGCTCGATCGCCGGCTTTTTATGCAGCTTTTGGTGTTTCACTGCGGCGATGGCGCGCATCCCGAGCAGATGGTGAGCACGCTCGGAAATTATGTGTCCGGTCAAGGTGTGGGAACGGTCGTTTATGAAGATGTGAACCATCCCAAGGGGATTGGATTGCTCACATGGAGTGAAGATCCATCGGTGTTTGTAGGGCCTGTGCGCAGGGCGGTGAACAGCGTGGATGCGGGAGCTCTTAAGCTTGTGCCCGAATATACGATGATAGGACGCTCGTATTCGACGGGATTTGAGCAGGATTTAGAAGAATGGCTGATCGAGCGGCCTATCCGCACGGCGCTGAATGCCGCGTGGCCCTGGGCGGTGTGGTATCCGCTGCGGAGAAGCGGCGCGTTTATGAAGCTCGACGCCAAAGAGCAGGGCGCGATTATGCGCGAGCATGGAACGATTGGCCGAGCCTATGGATCGCAGGATTTGGGGCACGATATCCGGCTGGCCTGCCATGGCTTGGATGCCAACGACAATGAGTTTTTGCTGGGCTTGGTGGGCAAGGATTTATACCCGCTCTCCCATCTTGTTCAGGCCATGCGCAAGACCCGCCAAACTTCGGAGTTCATCGTGCAAATGGGGCCTTTTTTCGTCGGGCGCGCGGTCTTTCGGAGCAAGGGGCGCTGAAGGGATTTCGGCGCTGAGCAGCGCGCGGGCAATGGGCTGAATGACTTGTTCGAAGGTTTGTTCGGCGGCGGTGCGCGCATCATCGGGCAGCCATTGGCCATGGGCGCGGAAGAGCTGTTCATTGATGCCTGGCATTCTCGGTGAAAAGGGCCATTCGGGCCTGTCTTCAAAGGCTATTTGAATCGCTCCCCGAAGCTGTGGATCGCGGCCGAGCGCAAAGGCAACAATCTGAAATGAAAGCGCGGCATGATTGATTTCATCCGCGGCGATCTGTTCGAGCGCTTCTTTTAAGGCGCTGTCGGTGCATTCCAGCGCGGCTTGCTGAGCGAGCGCGGCGCCGATGGTTTCTCCAATGCAGCCTTCGCGCACCGCCGAAATCGCCACATCGCGCAGCGTGGGCCGGGGCAGCGCTCCATCCACCGGAAGAGGTCCTGGTCCCAGCGTTTCATCGCTGAAATACGAAGCGATTCCAAAGGCGAGTTCGGCATGGCGAATCTCGTCGCCCATCGCCTGCTGAGCCCCGCGCAACAGCGAAGGAGGCGCCGCAATCGCCAGCAGCTCGAGCGAAAGGCGGGCAAAGGCGGCCACCGAAGCATGTTCATCCCTCGCTTGACGAAGCCAAGCCTGAGCGAGTGCGGCCTTGGTAATGGAGTCCAATTCGCTTGAAATCGAATCCGCTATTGGAGCTGTCCAATCTGTTCGATATTCCGGTTCGGCGGTGCGCGCCGTGCCCTCGACCTGAAAGGGGCGCCCGATACATGCGCCGAAATCGACTTTTACGGCCTGGTAACAGCAATCATTGACACCCGGCGGCTGATCGCAGACCGGCTTGGTCAGAGCGGGCTGATTGCAGCAATCGCCGAAGTTTTGCTCGGCGCACACGCCTTGTTTGGAGGCCAATTCATTCAAGACCGCGGGCCACTCGCCCGGAGGACAAAAATCGCCGTCCATAGGCACGCACACCATTACAAACTCGCCATAAGCCGGCGTTCCGCCGCACATCACAGGCTCGCCGCTGCTCGAGGAAGAAGCCGACGAAGAGCTGGTGCCGCTCGAGTCATCGACCACCACACCGCCGCCGCAGGAAGCGGAAATCGCGCTAAGTCCGCCCAATCCAAGGGCTTGAAGAATCACGCGCAACAGAAGCTTATCGGCCGGTTTTGATATCATAAACGCCTCGTGAAAAGAGAGAACGAGCATACAAGGAGCCCGCATGAAGAAGCGACAGGCAAGCGAAAAGCGAGACCGTTAGCATCCCGACACCGGCCCACGTTAATGCCCTAACGGCCGCCCTATTTTTTGATTGACGCCCCGTATTTATCGGCGTACCGCGCCTAGGTACGATTTCTGCTTTCCTGGGCGGTGCGGCACTGGGCCTTGGGGCCTGGACCGAAGGCAACATTTTTTCCGGGTTGAGGTTTGGGCGATGCGGATCGGCAAAAAGCGGCTGTTGACGACGATTGCAATCACAGCCGGCATGATGGTGAATGTCACCGCGGCATTTGGGCAACAAGCTCAGCCGGCTCCCGGCGCTCCTTCCCCATCGCCCGCATCGCCTGCGCCCGCTGTTGCCGGCGCTGCGGCTCCAAATGCCTCGGCCGACACAACGAAGCCCAAAGACGATCCCAAAGCCAAGAAAACGGCCAGCGGCGGCGCGGCCATTGGTCTAGGCGCATCGAACAACCCATTCCGCCTCAGTTGGTTTACCTGGACCCACACTGCATCGGCCAAAATCATCGGCGTGGGCCGCGACTACATCAGCAACGACGATGAAGTCTACACCTGGGATTTCTCGCTGACCCCGCGTTATTCATTTATCAACACGAAGCAAGACTGGGCGTGGGTGGGTTTAAACATTCCCTGGACGGTCGAGCTAACGAACAGCGATAGCACGACAGAGCGCAATGAAACCCAGATTGGCGATATCGCGCTACAGAGCGCCTATAACCGCACGCTGGTTCGCAAGGAAAGCGGATTATCGGTTCTCGCAGGTCCGCGGGCTCAGCTTATATTCCCCAGCTCGCCATCGAGCTCTGGCCAGGGCCGGTATTTAACGACGGTGCTTGGCTTGGGCGGCAACGCCAATATCCCTTTCTATGATGGCACATGGTTTTCCAGCGTATTCGTCTCGGGCGGCCTAAGCTGGCAGCATCTCTTTTCGCGCTCGAATGTTCCGACGAATCCCGATGTAAACATACCCCGTCAGACCTTTACATCGTTTGGGAGCACGAACGACGTACTGAACGGCGTACCCTTTGCGCGGAACACGCTGGCGATGAGCATTGGGTACTGGCTGGACATTGTGGGCGGGTTATCGCTGGCCAACAGCTATCAAGTCCAGATACCCTTCCGGGCTGGGCTTAGCCAAGTGGACTGCGTGCAACTGGCCACGGGCTGCGCGGATGTTGCGGGTGTAGCCGACACAACGGGTCAATCCGCCAATGAAGTTATTCCCGCGGTGGGATTTGATATCGGATTAAACTACACCTTCTATGGTTTGGTGAATGCGACGATAGGCTACAACAACACCACGCGCCAACTGGGTTCGGATGGTCAGCGGCGCGTTATTTTCTATAGCCCCGATGCGAATTTTTATTTCACGACATCGGTGTTTCTCGACACGATTTATATGAAGCTAAAGCCGAAGGAAGAAGAGCCGAAGCCCGCGACGGCCCGGCGATCGGCCGCGTCGATGTAGGCCCATGCATGGGGCGAGGCGCATTCGGCGCGTTGTCTTTCTTGTCTCCCTTGTCGTAAAAAACACACAGAGCACCCCATGCCGCGATGGCTGTATCGAATCGCATTACCCTCGCTTGCCGTGCTCATCGCATCCGCCTGCGCTTCTACCGCTGGCACTCCCATGCGCGCCCCTGCTCATTGCCAATATGTGCCCACAATCGAAGACTGCTGGGCCGTGGCCGATCGCATCGAGGATTTTTGCTTAAAGTCCTGTGTGGTTCATAAGTGCCGGGGAGACCTTAAGGTCCTCTGCGATCATCCCGTGGACCTTGAATGCATCGACCGGAGCAAACAGAGCGGTGGTGATGTTGGAGGTTTTGTTCGGCGAGGTCCCCAAACCTGTGAAGTGCCGAAGGACGAAGTCAATTGGTGCCAGCTTCCGCGCTCTCCTTACTGTCAGGCGCTTATGATGGTTCATGAACTCGCCCACGCATGCGGATGGCATCATTCCGAAGGCAAGGGCGTCCCCGGCGATACTGGAGAACTTCAATGTCAATGACCCTAGGCCCAAAGCGCGCATCCCGTCTTTCGCTCCTTCTCCTAGCGGCCTGCGCACCTGCTTTAGACAATAGCAGTGCACACGATGCATCCAAACCCCCACTCCGAGGCGGCCTCGCGGAGTTCAAGCTCAGTTCGTTTGACGGCGAGGTTTTTGAGGGCCGCCTACTCCTGGGTGCAAGTGTCGATCCCTTGATCATCGATGCGCGCATGATGGAATATGTTTATGTCGAGATATGGAACGTGCAAACATGCGATACCAAGAAGCCCTTGGAGTATTATGAGATGGATGCTTTTTATCCACCTGCGCGGGCTGATCAAGTGATTACAATTGCTCCTGGCTCATGGTATGGAACGACCGTGAATTTTTTGCTGTTTGGAAAGACGATCAAGGATCAGCCAAAGCCTGATTGTTTTGATGCTGAGCTGCGAATACGTGTGAAGGATGGCCGCATGGCTGCGGCACTGCCTATCCATGTCATCCGAACGGATAAGGCTCCGGCAGCGGCCGGTTCTTCTGCTGCCCCTTCTGTGGCACCCATGCCTTGAGCGATCCATCCAGCGTTGCGCGGTCGCCGGGAGGGGTTGCCTGGTGATCCTTTGAGGGAAGGGCGGCCGTGTATCTAAAAAACATTGCGCCCGCCCGCGCTCGCATGATAAACGGCCTACATGCTCAATCAGCGCTTCAACCCTGGACGCATCGCCAAAGCTCTTCTTATCCTCCTCTCCCTGACGGGCTGCCGCAACAGCGGGACACAAAAACCCAACAGCGAAGGCGCAAACAGCGCAACGACAACACTATCCACCACCCCTGATCTTGCCCTATGCAGCCCATCCTGCACGGATGCCCTGCATGCAAAGGTCTGCGGCGACGATGGCAAGGCATCCGAGCTCGATTGCGGGAAAATAGGACGGCGCTGTGTGCAAGGCGTCTGCGCGCAGCCCCTATGCAAACCCAAAGAGCTCCATTGCGAACAAGGACAGCTCTATCGCTGCGATGAGAGCGGTAGCAACCGCACACTGGTAGCCGCATGCCGCCCGGATGGAATCTGCGTGCAGGAAATCAAGGGCGGCCCACCCCAATGCGTAAAAAGCTGCGACAAATCTCTGGTCAATGCGGTGCTTGCCTTCTACGATTGCGCGCCGTGTGACTTCAAGGACGTACCCTTTTGCGCAAAGACAGGTCCTGAGACCCCATGCTCGGAGTCTGTGTGCCAAAGCGGCAGCCTTTCTTTTGGAGCGGGAATGTCCGAGTGTTATCGCGAGACGGATGGGCTTTTGGTGCCTGGTTCCGAGAAGCGGGGCGCCTGCGAGAGGGGCCGTGTGAAGGTGAAGTATGAGGTTTGCGTCGATGGCAAGGCCGAGTCTCGAACGCGGGTCGATGGGTGCGAGTGATCTTCCGCCGCCTTGGTGGATAGTGTGCTGGGAGAAGCTTTTCATGAACACCCGCCGCCACAACCTCCTCAATTCACTCGAAGCCGCCGCTGCCAAAACCCCGTTGTTGCCTGAAGATTTCTTGTCAATCTCTTTCCAAATCCTCTACGGCCTCCCAGCCGATCTGCAGTTTCAGGCAGCCATTCATCTGTGCGGGCGTTACTTGCCCATCTATGAGAAAAAGCTGCTCAGTTCTGCTTGGATTCGGCTGCTTCTGGCCGATTTGGGTGCCTGGTTCCACGATAACAGAGACGCCACCCCCGATCTCCCAGATGAATCCGATTCGGCTGATGCTCTCTACCATGCAGGTTTCACCAATCTTTTGGTCGGGTACCACCACCGGGATGACCCCGCATGCCTGACGGCTGGGGTTTGTGGGACCATGATTCATGTTATACATGCGCGAGCCCAACATGTATTCCTGGCCGATGATCCTGTGGTCATCGAGCTTGAAAAAGAAGACCGTGTCTGGTGGGATACATGGGGGCACGTTGAGGAAGAACGCTGGCCGCCTCAACCGGATGCGATGCTTCAATTGGCGCAGCCCGAGCACAATCCCTTTAAAAATGTTGCGTTTGACGCGGTATATCGGCGTGAATGGATGTACGTGGCTGGGTGGATGCGCGCCCAGGCCGTGGATCAATATCCCGAGCCGGAGGATTTGGATGCGATGACGCGGGGACAGAAGCGCTGGGAGGCTCGAGAGTTCTGTCCCATGGGGCCGGAAGGTCTATAGCGAGTGAGGGAGAAAAAACGGTCGAACGATCACTCAACCCGGCGCCGGCACCGACCCTTCAGGAGGCGCTTCAGCCTTGGCCGTCTTCTTCGTCGTCCGAAGCCGCCCAGCCTTAATGACGGGTATGGCCGCATCGCTCTTTCGCGCATCCCGCATCGCGCTCAGCAATATACGCAGCTCAAATATCACCCGCCCATCCAAGATATTCATCACATTGTACAGCGACGAAATATCTCCCCGCAATCCCTTCGCGCTCGACCTCGCCCCCAAGACGGCCTTGGCATTTTGCCTTAATTCCTCAACAAGACTCGATGTGAGCCCCAAATCCGCCGCGACATCCGCCGGCGTCTGAGCCAGCATCCGCTCTAGTTCACCAGCCAGCGCATCCAATCCCCTGGCGCGTTCATCGGGCCGTTCCCTGTCTTCGGAGGCCGCCTCATCCAAACGGGCCAGTGCGGCTTTGTCTTTGCCCGCAAGGCTTTTGAGAACCCGTATGGCTGTGCGCCTCAAGGTCCGGCTTCCCTTTAGACTCGTGGCCTTGGTGGCCCCCGCTCCTGCAGCATGGATCATCGCTTGATCGTGCCCATGTACATGTGTGGCAAGTTCCAGACCCATATCGAGCAAATACTTAAGCCGTACAGGACCATAGCCTGGAATTTTTGAGGCATTGATAAAAGGAAGCGTGGGCGGGACGATACGGATCAACTCATCGAGGACGGCGGAGGAATGAATCTGGCATCCTTCTTCTTGAGCGGTCTGGTCGTCGATGAGACCATGGAAAAAGTTCTTGGCCTGTGGACTGACGCTGACATTGGGCAGTTGGCCGAGCAGGGATTGAAGTTCAGCCGGATAGGACAGATGGTTGGACATTGCATTCTCCTGTGAGGAGAGCATGTCTGGCAGAGCGGCAAGGCTTTGGAAACGGTCGTTGTTCTTCTGGTGTGAAACGCTTGTGACGCTCTGTCAAACAGGCTCTTCGTTTCGTGGTGTCTGTGGTTGTACTGCGGGAACGTCGGGCGGCAAATGCCGCTCGCAAGGCGAGTGTCGCTCGTGGTTTTTGGGTGGGCAAGAAAAAAATTGAGGGCGGGCAAAAGTTGCAGGGGGGCCGGGGAGGCGTTGGCAGGTGGCCGGGCGAGTGGTGCAGGGTGATCCATCCTGCGAAGGGAGGGGATCGCTATGGAGTAGGGAAGGGG
>CAZICM010000057.1:0-24558 GCA_964537685.1 uncultured Polyangiaceae bacterium | reverse complement strand
TCCTTTGGGGGAAGGCGGGGGATCGGGCGAGCGGTGCAGGGTGATCCATCCTGCGGAGGAGGGGATCGCTATGGAGTAGGGAAGGGGTCCTTTGGGGGAAGGCGGGGGATCGGGCGAGCGGTGCAGGGTGATCCATCCTGCGAAGGGAGGTGGCCGCTGTGGCGTAGGCGGGGGATCAGGGAGGCGTGGGTGGGTGGTCCTTTGGGGGAAGGGCCGCTTCGCCGACGCCCTCCCACGGCCTAAACAGCACATCTTTTAGCCCCACAAAGACCAGCACCCCCGCCTTCAGCGAATGCCCCAAGGTGAGCATCGCTATCAAGTCCTTGTCCGATGTGTTTCTCTCTGAATCAAATCCCGGTTGCTCATGCGCTGAATCACATGCTTGTAAAATACCTTCAGCAAGGGCTGAATATTGCCCTCATGTGCCATGCTCATCAGCGCCCCATCAATATCCCGCATATTCATGCGGATGCCTTCGTGCTGCGCCATCGCTACCGATAAATATTCCCATTGCAATTCACGCATCACCCGGTTGGGTATAACCAGCTTGGGAACAGGATATTGAGCCGCATCCGCGGAGAAGGTCAGCATACCCATATAATAAAAGAGCGATATAAGCTGAGCGGGGCCAGACATGCTTAAGAGCCCGAATTGCTCGACCAGGGGGCTGGAAATCGATTCATTTGTCAAAATCTCTTCCAAGAACTCGCGGGTATCGCTTTCCTTGGCGCTGGCCAGCATGGCGATGCGGTAGATGCGGCCGTAGTCGGTGCGCACATTCAGATCGAGCATCTGCCGGGGATAGCGTCCCGTGACCAAAAGCTCGCGCAGAAAGTATAAAACAAGCGTTGAGTTATAGACTTTCTCCGAGGCGTATAAGGAAAATCGATAGCCGTTGTAGTAGCGTTCAAGGGTTTGAAGAAGGGCCGCCCGATCGCCGATGCGCGGGTCGGCTTTGAGTTCGGGTTTATCGCGGAGTAGCATGTCCACGGCTTGTTCGACTTCGGTTTGGGTGAAGCCTGTCAGTGTGTTCAAGGCATCGCGCTGCGACACATGGGTGATAATATTAAATCCGCTGGATAAGTCATCGAGCATAATGGGCGATACGCCGGTGATAAACATATTGGCAAGCGTGCTGGTGCCAGTATAGGCTTTTAGGGTGGCATAAAAACTCCGGACAAATCCTGTGCCCCGTACAATTTGGCGATAGAGTTCTTCCTGGCCGTCGGAGAGCAGCCGGTTGCCAAAATGATCGTATTCGTCGATCAAGAGATACATTTGCCGGCCCGCATCCTCGATCATGGTCAGCACCGTGGATAGGAGGCTACCGGCATCGTCGTCAACGTTGGAATCGATTCTCGATTCCAGCGTTGAAAGTTCGGGAACAAGCTTCGAATAACGTGACTTAAACGAGCGGACAGCTTCCTTGACCTGTCTTGCAAAACTCTTGCGAATGTCGTCCGCCGTGCCTTCCGATAGTACGGGCGAGAAATCAAGCCTCAGTATAAGGTATTTGTTTTTCTTGGGCGTTGGATGCGTATGAATCCATAGCCCGCTAAAGAGTTCGTCAAATTCGCCGGCTTTGGCGATATCGTAATAGTTGGCGAGGGTGCTGAGCAGCGTCGATTTGCCAAAGCGCCGAGGGCGCAGGAAGATGAGGTATTTCCCACCCGCATCTTCAAGGGCGGGGATGCCCGGCGTTTTGTCGGCGTAGAGATAGCCTTCCCGGCGGATGGCGGCAAAATCGCTATTGGCGTAGGGGATCTTCATCGGTTGTGCGCGACGCTGGCACAGGTGTTTGCGCGATGCAAGAGAAAGTGTAGGCGGTGAAGCCTTTTGTCGCGGTTATCTCCGAGATCCAAGCCATCCACAGCCATGTCCGCCGTCGCCCGCCGATCGCCAAGGCGGGTTATGGGCAGGGATGATCACATTTCTCTTGACAGCCCCTCTTATCGAAGGTAGAGGCCCCTTCGCAACCCCCGAGAACATCATGAGAATTCCCTACGGCATCGCGGACTTCGCTGAAATTCGCCGGGCAGGCTATTTCTATATCGACAAGACGCCCTTCCTTCCGGTCATCGAACGCCCAGAGATTAAGAACGCTGTTTTCCTTCGTCCGCGGCGCATGGGCAAATCGGCCTTGCTAAGCATGATGGCGCACTATTACGACTTGAGCCGGGCCGACCAGTTCGAGGCGCTGTTTAAGGGTTTATGGGTTTACGAGCATCCAACGCCCGAGAAAAATGCGCATATTGTCTTGCATTTAAATTTAGGCAGCGTACGGGGGACAACGGAAGACGAGGTCAAAGAAGGCTTTGCGGAAGCTCTTGGCAGATCGATCGATATCCTGTTGCCACGCATCATCGCATTGGGTCCGGGCTTGCGGGAGTTTCACGAACGAAAGCCACAGCTCACGAAAGCCTCTTCATTGCTCAGCGGCCTCATGGGCGCCGTGGGAAGCATTGGAAAAAGGCTTTATGTGATGATCGATGAATACGACACCTTTGCCAACGGGCTCATTTCAGCCGGCAGCAAGGATGTCTATGCATCGCTGACGGAGCATACCGGATTTGTCCGGCAGTTTTATGCAACCCTTAAAGCGGGCAGTGAAACGGGATTCATTTCACGTATCTTTATCACGGGTGTTTCCCCGGTATTGCTCGACGATTTGTATACCGGATTTAATATCGCCACCAATATCACGACCGATCCCGACTTTCATGCCATGGCCGGGTTTACCCACGCCGACGTGGCAATGGCCTTGGATGAACTCTTGCGTTCCCAGCCTGAATTAACCCGCGACGCTCGAATCGGCGACCGGGCGATGCTGATGAATACACTAGAGCGCTATTATGACGGATATCGCTTTTCACCAGACGCCCCCGAGCGTGTCTTTAATTCCGACATGGTGCTCTACTTTTTGGCGCAATTGCACAAGCGCGGCACCTATCCATCTCAAATGCTCGATCCCAATGCCCGCACCGACTATAAAAAGCTCTATGGCCTGTTTCAGGCATCGGGACAGCCCGCGGAGGAACGGCGCGAGGTGTTGTCGTCGGTCTTGACCGAGGGAAGTGTTCGCGGGCAACTGGTCGAAACCTTTGGCCGGTTGCCGGCACCCCCGGCCCGGGAGCAATTTGTTTCGCTCTTGTTTTACACAGGTATGCTTACCCTCAGCACGGAACAAGCCATTGGGTGGATGAGCAAGTTTGAAGTGCCCAATTGGGTAATTCGCGAGCTGCAATGGGAACACTTCGCTTCGCTGATGAAGGAAAGCAGCAACCTTGAAATGGTGATTCCTGCGATTGTCACCGGGCAACGCGATATGGCCGTCGACGGAATGGATAAGCCTTATCTGGAGGCGATTCACCAGCATGTGATGAAGATTTTGGGCCTGAAAGATCTGCGCAATTTCAATGAAAAAGCCTTGAAGATGGTCTTGGTGACGAGCGCGGTGCTTTCGGGCATTTTTCATGTGCTGACCGAAAAAGAAATGGCCCAGGGTTTTTGCGATTTGTTCTTGGTGCCGAGGTTTGACAATTTCACGGCGAAATATGCATGGCTTATCGAATTGAAGTATTTGCCCGCGAGAGCCTCGGATACGGCTATTGAAGATGCCTTTCAGGAAGCCGAAGCTCAGCTTGAACGGTACACCCAAGATCCGGTGCTCGTGCCTCTGCTGACCAAAAGCCATGCGATGAAAGCTGTAGCTTGGGTGTTTGTGGGAGCAAAAGAGATTCATTGCCGCTCATGGCCTCGGGGATCGGCGGAGGCATTTGTGGCTCCTCCTCGCAAGGCGGCAAAGAAGAAGAAGGCAAAAGCTTGATGCCCACGCGGTTCGAAGACGCATATCGTCCGCTGATTCGGATACATGCATTTGGCACGAGCACCGACGCGGACATTCTCGAACGGATCACGTTCACGCAGCGACAGCTTTATCGCCGCGAAAAGATTGGGCTTGTATTTGATACCACCGGCGGCTCACCCCTGACAGCGCGGCAACGAAGGATGTGGTCGAATTATCTAACCGAAAACAGCGATCTGATCCGCCGCTACTTGGTGGGCTGTGCAATGGTGGTGGAGTCGCCCATTATGCGAGGTGTCTTTACCAGTATCTTCTGGATCTGGCCGCCACCGACATCGTTTGTATTTTTTGGGACGTCGCGCGAGGCTACGGCTTGGGTCCTGCAACGGTTGAAGGATGCTGGGTTGACTTGCAATGCCCAAATGGATCTGATGTAGGGGATCGCGACAGTCAAACCTAAGGTGGAGGCATCCCCGGCCTTTCCGATAAAATTCCCAGATTCCTTGGCGATACCTCTTCGCTGAACAATCGCAATACCCGCACCCGGTGGCCATGTTCCGCGAGCGCCGCCGCCCTATCCAGCACAACCGCCGCTTCCATCAGCTTCGATAACATCGAGCGGGGCAGGGATATCCGGCGTATCCGATCGTATTCAATGCGGGCCCGCTCTTCATAGTGCTGTATTTCGTTTTCATTCGGCGCAGGAAGGCTCCAGAGCTCACAGGCCCGCCGCGCAAGCGCTTCCAAGCCTTTGTGCGCAAGCCGCCGGTTGATTCCCCGCATCTCTTCGCCGCCCGTTATCAAAAGACCTCGCTCCATCAGCAGCAATCGAAGCCCATGGCGCGCTTGTCTCGCCCTGAGCGTGTCTTCAATCGGCGTCTCTACGCCTATGGGCCGCGCGCTTAAATTGCTCAACCCCAAATCGTCTTTCTTCAGCCTAAATTCAGCCCGCTTTCCTATCTCTGAACAGGCGTGCCGCACCTCGGGTTCAATCTTCTGAAGACAGCACGATATCAACACCATATCGCAGCCCGCCGCGCAGGATGCCGCAACCATCCGATCGCCCAGCTCACCGCAGGCGTGCAAGCCAATGAGCAAATCGTCCGCGCTGGGATCGAGCTTCTCGCGGCTTGCATCAAAGGTCTTGAATTCCGCAGTGGAATTCGCTCCAAGCCTCTGCGCCGACATCACCCGCTCCGGCTCGCGTTCCAATCCAAGCGTTGTGCATTCAAATAATTGCGCGGCCAATCGTGTGAAATGACCGCGTCCCGCACCTACGTCCACCATGCGCCGGGCCCGCTTGGCCATGGGTTCGATCGCATCCAAGAGCGCTTGCAGTTGATGCTGTTTTCTTTGGGAGATGTGGCGTGTGTCTTCGAGTTCCAACGAGGCTTCGGGCGCGTTTGGAAATGCCGTCCAGTGCAGGCTTTGCCGAGCTAGATCGCGAAGCGATTCCGGGGCGCGGGACACGCCTTCAAGCCATGCCGCTAAACCATGCCGCTCGCATTGCGCGAGCTCTTCCTCGGAAAGGCCAAGCAAAAAATCGGTCCATGCGCGCGTTTCACACCACGCGGGAACTTCAGGGCTGTTGACCCGTCCGCGCACGATATCCATCGCGGGCAAAAGCACCGAAAGCGTGCCTAAAAAATGCTCGGAGATCTGCACGAAAGAGGGCTGATTTTTTGTTTATCTAAAAGCTGCCCGAGATGCCTAGGCCAGCACTGCCGCGCCCAAAATGAAGAGGAGCGAGTTCAAACGCAGGCACTGAATCGGCAATGCGGATCAAGCGCTTTTCCCTGGCAACCATGCCCCAAATAATCAAACCGATGCCCGCCGTCTGAGCCGCCGTGTCGAGGCCCAGCATAAAGGTTGCAAAGTTATTTTCGGGTTTGGCCGTGGAAATGGCGATAACGGGGCCGATGGTGGGAATGTACATCGGCCAGTAGTTCGAATTGCCGCCCGCCTCGGCGATGGCCGCGCTCAACGTTGAAATCGCATAAAAAGGCACAAATAAGCCAATGCCCGTGCCTACGAGGTTCATGCGGGCGCGCGATTCAAGATGGTAGCCGGCGGGAATCGGATCGCCGTCTTCATAGGGGATGATGCTGGGCGGAGGAGGCGGCGCGGGTTGAGCGGTGGCGCCGGGCATCAATCCTGGTGAAGGCGCGGGATAGTAGACAATGGGCGGCTGTTGGGGATAGGGCGCGGTGCCAGGAGGAGGAGGCGCAACGGGCGAGAATCCTGGGGGCTGCGCGGGCGCGGTGGCCGGAGGTGCAGGCGTAAAACCCGGTGGGGGCTGCGCGGCGGATGGCTGAGGCGCTTGGGCAGCAGCGGTATCCCCAAAACAAAGAACGGAAGCGGCAACGAGAGCAAAGGCGACAGGAGAAAGAAAGGCGCGCATGGTCAATCACCTCCACAGCGGCGCAAGAACCGCGATCGACTCTAGCGGTGAATCAGCGCCGTGTCATTTTCTTTACCGCATGTCCATCAGCGAAAATAGCTTGGGCAAAAATTCGCCGAGGCGCGCATTCACTTTAAGGCTGCAGAGGCTGTCTCCGCGCGTCGGCCCCGCGTTCACAATCGCGACGGGCTTGGCTTGTTCCGAAGCGCGCTTTACAAATCGAAAACCCGAAAAGACCGTTAGCGACGAGCCCAAAACCAAGAGCGCATCGGCTTCGGCCAGATAGGCAAAAGCCTGTTCCACAAGGGTTTTTGGAACGTTCTCGCCAAAGAAGACCACATCGGGCTTCAGCACGCCGCGGCAGTGCATGCAATCGGCCGCGCGAAAAGAAGACAGCGCTTCGGAATCGAGTTCGGCATCGCCGTCGGGTGCGGCCTCGACATGCTCGGCCTTTGAAAAGCGGGCATCAAACGCGCTGTTCAGCGCCCTCAGCCGTTCTTGAAGCGCCGCGCGTGCCTCCATCATCCCACACTGCATACAGCGCACCCACGCGATCGATCCATGCAGCGAAAGCACGCGCCGGCTGCCCGCTTCCTGGTGAAGTCCATCGACGTTCTGCGTGATAAGCCCGACGAAGCGATCCGAGCGATCGGCCTTTTCCATCGAAGCCAAGGCGACATGCGCCCTATTGGGCTTGGCCCGCGACAGCTTGGGAAAGCCCAGGAAACTTCGCGCCCAATATCGAATACGGGCCGGCTCATGCTGCAAGAACTCTTTGTACTGAACCGGCGTCCTCGCTTTTTTAAGGCTTTCAGGCGATCGATAATCGGGAATGCCCGATTCGGTGCTGATGCCCGCACCCGACAGCACCACAAAACGCCGGCCATTGAGCAGCGCATAGAGCGCGCATACATCCTCATCCAGCTCATGGCCTGGGTGGTGGTGGAGCATTCCGCGCATATATCAAAGCCAAATGCCGCATTCCATAGGGTTTTCATGAATCGGCGCGCTGCGGCTGGGGGCCCGTGCGTCAATGCTTTTGGTGTGTAGAAGCGGGCGCTTTCGGATGTTGTAAAAAACCTGCCAGCCCTGTTTTATGCCGAGCTGGCATTTGTCGCTTCGGCGGCAGATGCGCTTCTTACAGAACACTTAGGTACATGAGGTGAATCATGCGTGGAATCGTATTGTCAGTGGGCGCTCTCCTTTGCTTAAACCTTGCGTCTTGCGTCGTAAAGACCACGGACAAGGAAGCGCCCATTGATCAAGCGCTGTTGGCTCAATACCGGACGGCGATTCCGGCCGAGACGCAAGTTTCGGCGAAGGCTCCCTCGCCGAGCATGGCAGCGAAGCTCGGCGATCCGGCTGTCTTTCCCAAGGGATCGTCCGATATCGTCACGGGCATCAATGGTTCAGTGAAGGGGATTATCGATGGATTGGGCGCTATCGTGGCGCTCGAGCCCACGCTGTACAACAGCGAGACCAAAGAGTTTTTCTGGGGTCCGTATCCCAACGAGAACGGCGTTGGAACGGTGGCGGCTTACATCAAGGAGGGCACTGGGGATTTCAAATACGAATACGCTCTGCTTCGCGGCGTCGATCAAGACATTGCCAATTTGAAGCCCGTTATTTTCGGCGGTGCGAACCCCGATCCGAACACCAAGGACCACGGGTCGGGCATCACGTTGTGGGACTTCGTGGCCAACAACGAGTTTGAGAAAGCCAACAACCCCGACTACAAGCCCGAGAACTTTGAGCAAGGGCGCTTTATCGCGATTTACGCCAAGGGGCCGGACGATAAGGGCAATGAGGCGGCTTTTGTTTATGCAGTGCTTCGCAATTTCGTCTCGTCGGACAATCCCACGGCGGCGCCTGCGAATCTCGATTATCTCTTTGGCCACTATGATGACAAAACCAATAAGATCGATTTCTTGAATTGGGCGGCCAATATCGATGTCGACAACGATCCGGCGAAGACGGCGGCCGAGGACGTGAACATCAAGCTCGCCTTCCTGAATGAAGGCACGGGGCGCGCGGAAGTTCAGGCTTCGGGCGGCGATTTGGGCGCGGATACGGCCACGGGCGTTGAGTGCTGGGGCAAGGCCATTGAGCAGACCTATTTGACGCTCAGCACGACGGCGGGCCCTGTGGTTCCCGATGAGGGCACCATCGATGGGTGCGGCCCGATTTTCTCGAATGACTTTGCCACGCTTGGCATTCCCACACTGGAAGCTGTGGACCCCGCGCTCAAGGCTGCCCTTGAAGACGTGGCCGCCAACGGCATTAAGTAATTTCCCGTCCCCACCCTGCATTCATAATCAATAAAATAAAATAGCTTAACCCACCCAATGCCATGCATTGCATGGGATATTCTTGCCCTACAGCGCGCTGACGAGACAGCCCAGCCAAGTCAAACCCACCCAAATCAGCGCCGCCCTGGATTCGCCCATCCATGGCCAAGAGCCCTTGACCAGCCTATACAGCGGCGTAAGCAGCGCAATCGCCAGCGAACCGCCGATGAGTCCAACAATGGCCGTCAGGTCGGCGGAACGGTGCCACATCTCTCCATAGTGAGCTGCAATTTGATCGGGAGGCCCATAAGCGCCGGTCTGAATCCAATTATCGACTTGCCCATGCAATGCGGCGGTTACAATCACGGCAATGCCCATGAGCAGCGAGCAGATCAACAGCGAAAAGCGCACCACCCACAGCGACGCTTCCTTGCGGTGAAACAAGGCGAGCAGCAAGGCGAGCCCGCCCGATCCAATATCCAAGGAAAACCCAAGGAACAAAAGCATCACCCAAGCGAAGCCGCTTTCATGGATGGGATTCAAAGCTTTGCGATACTAAGCGAATGGCGCGGGAATTTCTAGGCGTCATTCGGTGCCCGTGATACAATCGCGCCGCCATGAACGAGCGGGCCGAAGAAATCGTCCGAAAATTTATTGAAATTGCATCCAATGACGATCGAATGGATACGCTTGGAGAAATCGTCTGTGAAGACGTGAAAGACAGGATTCCGGCCTTTTTTCAGCCTCCCGGGCGGGCAGGGGTCGAATACAAATACCGCTTATTTAGGCAAGTGTATCCCGAGGCGCGCAGCACACTTGAAAAAATGGAGCCCATACCCGAAGGAATTCGCGTGTATTACCGCACCGAGCTCGAGCCGGGAGGGCCAATTCAATCGATGATCGGTATTTTTATTGTTCAAAACGATCGGATCTGCGAATTTTCAATTGAGCCGCTGCTGGAACCCGCTTCATAAGCCATTCATCTCGTTCACGACCTGAAATAAATCTCCAATTGAATAGAAATCCACCGCGATAAAATTGGGAATTTGGCCGCCTTCCGAGGCGCACTGCTTGGCCCGGGCCGATAGGACATCATAGGCATTGGCCGCCGTGGCCAGCTTTTCTGTGGGCAATGGATTGCCCAGCCAATGATTCATTAAAAATAAATCGTTATCCTTGGAACCCCGGTTGAGTTCGCAGGAGAATTCGTCCACAGTCTTAAAGGAATAAGGCGTGTCCCAAATTAAATCCCAGGCATGATGATAATAATCGGGCGGAGGCTGCCCGTTTTCAGCCGTTACCAGCAGTCTTTTCTGGGTTAAAATCATCTGCCTCAGCGAGGGCCAGGGCGTGCCAGGCTCGTGTACATAGACATAGCTATCTATACCGCTCTCGTGAAAGGCTTTGGCCGTCTGCTCAGGCGTAATGTGGTCTTCAATGATAAAAGCCAAAACCTCGTGCGGATGTTCATCCATAAAGGTTTTTATGACTTTTAGACCTTCAACCATCGGGGTATTGCCCAGTTCGCAAATGCTGTGGCAAAAATGAAGATCCCCATTCCATTCATAGGTATCCAGCAGCATGCCCCGGATACCATCTTCCAATTGTTTTTGTAAACCATGCTGCTGATTGGCCGCTCCCCAGCCTTCATCGAAATTGGACATGGAATTATGCGTTGAAGGCAATACAACCTCATTCAAAGGCTTATCGCATAGCGCTTCGTAGCCATTGCAGGCTTTGGGCGGCGGTATTTCCTTGGGCGGCGCGGGCGGAGCTATGGCCGGTGCATCTTCTCCGCAGCCCGCGAGCATCGCCAATGCCAGCAATGCCTGCACCGGCTTTGAAATGCGCTTGTTTCTATGGATCATGGACAACCCCTTTCAGCGCCGACTGTCGCATGCCGGCGCGCAAAGAGCAATGCCGCAGCGATAAGCCGCGCAGACCTAATTCGGGGAGGTATTGAGAGGTAAGCGGGAGGATAGACCGTTAGGCGCTTAGAAATCGTCTTGGCAGGCCGTCAATTGACTGCTGCAATAGGTTTCCATGCAGGTGAGGCATGTGCCAATAATCGAGCCGAATTCGCTGCAGAAGGTCATGCAATCCGTGGAACAGTCCACGCCGCATGCGCACATGATAACGCTTTGGTATAGCGTGTCAGAACCGGTGCAATAGGTGCCAGGTGTCGCTCCAGCGATAAGCTGCGAACAGGTCGTGCACGCGCCGCCCGAACTGGAGCTTCCCGTGCTCGAGCTGGAACTCGAGCTGGTTCCGCCCGATGCCGTGCCCGATGAGCCATTGCCCGATGAGCCATTGCCCGATGAAATGCTGCCCGATGATGTGCCGCCCACCGGAGGCGTATTCCCCTCTCCAGGCGAGGGAAGCGGCGTCTCATCGGCGCCCGGACCAGGCCCTTCCACCTCCACGGGAGCCGAGCCTCCAGAACAGCCCGCCACATAGGCGCAGGTCAAGCCATAGAGCGCAAGAAAAAAGCGATAGGTCCTCTTCATATTCAAATCCCCTTTAAAAGTAGTACCGGGCCGCCACCAGGCTCGTAAAGATTTCCCACGGGTTATCAAACGAGGCCGTTGTGAAGAGCACATTCGATTGTGTCGCGTAGGCTTCACCGACCGACGCTGTTGTCGATTGATAGGTTAAAAATGCTCCGATCGAACCTTCCAGCGAAAGCTCGGGAACGTCGATAAAGCCAAAATGAATTTCGGCTCCAAAGCGGGCGCCCACATCCAGGCGAAGGCCGCTTAGGCTCGCGTTGGGAGGAGGATCCGATTGCTGGGGAGGCTCGACTTGCGACATGGCGTAACCGAAATTGAGCTCAGGCGTCAATTGTATGCTGATATGTTTGCCCGTTGCCAGCGAAAGCGGCAGGCCGCCATGCAGTAAAAAGGCAAACACACGCTGCTTGTCGACCGCCGAGGTCGTTGTCCGCGCGCTTCCGCCTGCGATCATAAATCCAAGGCCCATATCCAAACCCATCCTCGGGTTTAGCCAATAACGCACGCCAACGGCAGGCGTCGATACCGTCGTCGGCGCCCCTGGGGCCACGGCCGGATCGTCGGCTGTACCCGTTGGAGAACCCGTGGCCAGCGGGATATCGCTGATACCAAACCAGCTTATGCCCATACGCCCTGTCCACATATCGTGATCCGATGCAAACAAAGGCTTGGGCGGTGCAACCGGCTCGACTGGAGCCAGTTTAGGCTTTTCAGCGGGAGGCGGATCCTTGGGCTTTTCGGGTTCCGTCGGCTCCGGTTCTTCGCCCGTGGATTCCGTTCCCGATGAGGACGATTCCGTTTGAGCCCATGCATTCGAGGGGCCCAGAACACCCGCAGCGAATACCGCGCCAAACGCAGCCCAATAAGCAAACCGCCGAATACAAAAACGCATCTTCATCTCCATTCTCAAGCGGGCCATCCGCTCGAGGGTCATCATTTCAGACAGTCCGCAAGGCATTCGTTGTAACTATTGTCTGTCTCGTCCGATGTGATATCCGAGCAATCGGCTTCGATAATGCATTCAGAAGCGCATTCGCTCTTTTGACCACTATCCTTGACATCCTTGCATTCGGTGACACCGCCGCCGCTTAAGGGAATGGCCGCGCCCGCTCCCAGGCCGCATTCACCGGTCAGCTTGTCCAGCGCCTCGTCGCAAGGAGTGGAACTACATCCCAAGAGCCCCGCGCAGGCGGCGAGCGCAAAAGCTTGTATGAGCAATTTCATTGTGCTTCCTTTCGGGGAGGGCAACTCGAAAGTGAAGGCCCCGCTACGCGTCCCCGTATCCGCTGTCTTATGCATGGGGTGCGAAGCGGGCAAATTCCCGGCGCAAAAAATATCTAACCCATCGATTTTTTAGGATTTTTTAAGGTGTGCTCAACCGGCATCGGCAGCGCCGGGGCGAATCCATGTATCGGTGTTCTTTTGGGTGCCGAGCATCGTCAGGCGGTAGGCATAATCGGCGGGATCGATAAAATCGGGCGCGTGCGGCATTCCTTGTCCCAGAGGCTGAAAGGAACGATCCCAGCCAAACCCCAAACGCGCGCCTCGATTTTCGGGCCATTGCCCATAGAGACTGTGATCGAAATGGGCTTCTGGATGAAGCTCTCCATCGTGCACATGTACCGTGGGGAAAAACAATTCTTCTGTATTTGCGGTTGGAAAACGGAATGCCATTGGATGAATGGTTAGGCGTTTATCATTGAATTGAAAAAACCGCAGCCAGCTTTTCTTCCGCGGAGCGAGTTTAAAGACGGCGAAGCCATAATCGGCGTATTGGGGGAGCGCATCAAAGGTGTGGGACGGAAGGCGGAAGCGTTCATCCAAGCGATCGAAGTCGCGCTGGGTGGGCACATAGGAAGCTTCGAAATCGCCGACCGCGTGGACTTTCAGTTTGGGCTTGGGGAGCGGAGCATTGCGCATCAGGCCGCCCCGCTTGGCCTGCGTCATAAAGACCGGAAACTGAGCCGAAAGATCTTTAAAAAAATCGGGGTATCCCGATAGATCGATAAACTGGACGGCATCTTCGGGGCTGCCCTTTTTAACGGGCAAGGGCAATATCATCGCGAGTTCTTCGCTGATCCCGACATTCATGCTGTAGACCAGCACCTGATGCCCGCCGGGCAAGGACCGGGCATAGATATGGGTTTGGGACACATGCTTGACAGGGCGGGAAAAGCAGCACATCGGCGCCTCGCTATGCGGCCGGGGATTGGCCAAGAACTTCGCGCACAATCAATGCAAAACGCACAGGAGCTTCGAGCTGGGGCATATGACCTACGCCTTCAACCCGGCGCAGAGATGCGTTTTTATAGGTGCCCACCAATTTGCGGGCGGCTTTTTCGGGCATGAGCCAATCGGTATCGCCCCATATCACGGTGACAGGCAAATCGGAGGGGACAATGGCGGGCGCTTTGGAGGCCGCGACCTGGGACATGAGTGAAGAGAATAGCGGTGCGTGCTCAAATACCGAATCGATGAAGGCTTCGCTGAGGACGCGGGGCTCGGCAATGGTCTTCGATAGCATCGTTTTGGAATACATCACTTTGTTGACCAGGCGATTGAGCGGCTTTCCAAGCGGACTTTGAATCAGCGCCGCGGCGAAGGCGGGCACCGAAATGAGAGGGCCGCTATTGACCAGAAGCAGATGCGAAACCCGTTCAGGAAAGCGGGCGGCAAAGGCTTGAGCCAGGGCTCCTCCAAAGGAGTTTCCGCATACCGGAACGCGATCGAGTCCAAGCCCAGCCAAGATGTCGTTGAGCCAGTCGGTCAAGCCGGCCCAGCTCGGATGATCCAGCGCATCGCTGCCTGGATACGAAGGCAGACAAGGAGCATAGAGACGAAACACATGGGAAAGCTCTTCCGAAGCTGTTTCCCAGTGGGTTCGGGCATCGCCCAGCCCTCCGTGCAAGAGCATCAAAGGCGGCCCAGAGCCCGCTTCCAGCACCCGCACGCTCCCGCAGCGCAGCTTTAGATCGTGAATATGCATCGATTACCAGCCCACCATATAGCGCAGAAGCCGCCATTGAAAGGGAAACGAAAGCGTGAAAAAACTCAGCCCAAGACCGATACGGATAGCCTTATGTTCCGCCGGAGGGCGGGTCGTGTGCAGAATCAAGCCAGCCACCAGCCACATCAGCGCCAGGGCTCCCATGACATCAATCCAGGCCGTGACTTGATCGGGATCGCGGCGCTTCCATATCACATACAAGGGCGATAAATACTCTCCGGCAAATAGCCCAGCGGCCACGGCTTCGTAGCGTTTTCCGGGCGTGTTGTTCATGCGGCGTTTGACGTTTCGCTCAAAACATCCGGCCCGTCAAGCCCGGTGTTCGCGGCCCTGAAAATTCCAATTGACACGGGCAAGCTCAAAGCGGCACTGTCCCGCCCGAGCGCCCTGGCCGGATAACGACGAAAACCCAGGGCAAATAAAGGATACCGTGCGGGTTTGGATAACGGGAATTGGTATTGTCTGCGGGCTGGGGCAGAGCGCCAAAGCCTCGTTTTCCGCATTGATCGAAGGAAAGCGGGCTCAGCGGGAGGTGACGCTGTTCGATACCCATTCGCTGAAGGCGAGGCTGGCCGCGTATCTGCCCGATTTTCAGGTGGCGGATATTGCGCCTATGAATGAAGCCGAACGCTTTAGCCGAAGCGATGCGCTTGCGCTGGCCGCTGCCCGGGATGCGCTGCATTCATCGGGACTGGATACGCTGTCGGATTGCGGGCTCATTGTGGGCGGAACGACAGGCGGGATGACGCTGGCGATGGAGGATGATCTCGTGCGGATGCTGCGCGAGGCTGAATATATCCCTCCTTTGCCGCATTTGATGGCGCATCCATTGACGGCGACGGCGGACAGGCTTCATGAAACGCTGGGCCCCTTTGGCCGGACGCTAACCTTGACCAGTGCATGTTCGAGTTCTGCAAATGCCATAGCACTGGCCGATACATGGATACGCAATGGAAGCGCGGGGAGGGTATTGGCGGGCGGTACAGATGGCTTATGCCGTATAACCTTCCTTGGTTTTAACTTGCTTTCGGCGATGGATCCCTCGCCATGCCGCCCCTTTGATGCGAAGCGGGCGGGTATGAATATCGGCGAAGGCGCGGCCTTTTTGCTGCTGGAGCGGGAGGATATGGCCCGGGCGCGGGGAGCGGAGCCTTTTGCCGAGCTTAGTGGTTATGCCATTGGCTCAGAAGCGCATCATATTACACAGCCCGATCCCAGCGGTGCGACGGCTGCCCGGCTTATCGGCGAAGCCTTGCGAACAGCGAAGATTGCACCTGGAGAAATCGATTACATCAATGCGCATGGCACGGCGACGGCGCATAACGACGCGGCCGAATGCGCGGCCTTTCATCAAGCGTTTGGCCCGGCCATTGAAAGGTTGCGTGTATCTTCTTCAAAAGGGCAAATTGGCCATACCCTCGGTGCGGCCGGAGCTATCGAGGCGGCCATTGTTGCTATGGCCATTCATCAAAAAACCGCCCCGCCCACGATGGGATTGCAAGAGGCCGACCCTAAATGCCAAGTGCCTCATATTCTCGGCCGATGCATAGCGATGCCGATTCGGGGAGCCATATCGACATCGTTTGGCTTTGGCGGCGCGGATACGGTGCTGGTGCTATCTGAACCCTCGCATTTTGAACCGAGGGCGCCGGTGGAGCGGCGAAAGTGTGTGATCACACAGGCCGCGAGCTGGGGATCGCTTGGGTTTCAGACGGGGCCTGAAGCGTTGACCTATGCCAGCGGGGAAGTGGCTGGCACCTCTTCGCAAGCGTTGGCCGGGGAAGTGGCTGGCACCTCTCTCGGCTCCCTTGGAGGCAAGCTCCCCTTTGAACGGGAAAAGCACTTCGAACCCATGAAAGCCAGGCGTTTTGACGAAGCGGCGGCCCGAATGAGCGCCGTTTGCCAAGCCGTATTGAGGGCCGATCCCCGGCCGCGTTCTGAACCCTTGGGACTGGTCGCGGGCATCGCCGTGCGCGCGGACGAAGCGGCTATTTTCTTAAAACCGATGTTTGAAAAAGGATACCGCACAGGCAATCCGGCCGAATTCCCCAATACCATGTTATCGACTTCGGCTGGACATAGTTCTATTTACCTTGGACTCAAAGGCCCCGTGTTTACCGTTAGCGAGCTCCAAACCAGCACCTTATGCGCGCTGATAGCGGCTGCAGAGCTGGTGTATGCAGGCCAAACGGAAGCGATATTGGCCGCGGGCGTAAATACCATCGATACCATCGTCGATAGAGCGTTTGCCGTCCCCGTATTTGAACGGCTTCCCGGAGAAGGACCAAGAAGCGAGGGCGCAGCGGCCTTTATGCTCGAAGCCGAAACGGAACACCGGCCCGCAATACGTATTGCGGCATGGGCAGCGGGACCGGACCCGGCATCGATTCAGCTCCCAAAGCCATCATCAACATCCGGACGAAGCCATATCCTGCTCACCCGCCCGGAAGCGCTGTGGAACGAGCTATTGGCCCATATCGGCTGGGAAGGCATTGGGCATAGCTATATATGCGGCAGGGCAGGGAGGCACGATGCGCTGGATGCCTTGGCCCTATCCTCGGCGTATAGCTTGCTTGTAAAGGGAGAGCACGAAGAAATATTGGTATGCTCTAGGGCACTCAACCGGGTAGTCTGCGTACTTCTCGATAAAATTTAATCATGAGCCACAGGCTCATCCTCATACAGCGCCGCATTCGCATCCCCGCCCGGCGCCACCCGATCCCCAAGCTTTTCGATTTCACGCTTCACCAGCCGCTGATGCTCGACTTCCTCATCCCGCAGCTCCTCAAACAAAGCCTTTACATCCTTATCGCTAATCAGCTCCAGCGCCTCCACAAAAAACGTATGCGCCTTCTCCTCTGCCCGAAGCGCAGCATCCAGCGCATCCCGCACATTCATCGCTGAACGCACTTCATCGTATTCTGGCGCCTCAATATCAAAAATCATCTCCCTCCGCACATTCTGAGGCTCCTCGCCATACAGCGAGGCTCTCTTCTCGGAAAGCTGCATCTGATGCTTCTCTTCATTCCGCCTCATAAAACGGAAAAAATAAGCCGCATCCGGGTTATGATGCATCTCCATCTGATCCATAAACTCTTCATAGCGATCTTTGGCCTCTTCCTCGACCAAAATCGCTAAATCAAGAGCATCTTTTAAGCTTAAATGCGCAAAATCAATGAGCCGCGTCTTGCCAATCATTCGCCGTCTCCCATCACTTCGCCAAAAATTGATCCAAAATCCGCTCGCGCGGCAATGCCTTGGGCTTTAGCTCGTCCTGCCGCTCTTTGGCCAATGCTTCAAAGGTAGGCGGAGGACTGGGATTCTTGTACAGCACGCCCGTATAGAGCTCTTTGCCGTAATCCCTCGCCAAATCCAAGGCCCGAAGCTTATCCGTCGCATCATGGCCCATTGCCGCCAAAGGCTTCATTTTAGCCTTATGCGCTTTGATCTGATCGTCGTCTTCCCCATAAGTCACACAGGGAGAGCGCACATTCACAAATGAAAAACCCGGAAAACGAATGGCCTCTTCGATAATGCCCGAAAGCCCGGCCATATCCGCCGGCGTGCCCTGCGCCACAAAATTTGCCCCGTAGGCCAGCACATATAGCAGCGGATTCACCGCCTCCTCTAGGCTTCCATACCCAGAGCTCACCGTCTTCAAGCCCCTCGGCGAAGTCGGCGAAAGCTGCCCCTTCGTTAACCCATAGACTTGATTATCCATAATGATATAAGTCATATCCATATTGCGCCGGATCGCATGAGGCACATGCCCTCCTCCGATAGAAAAGCCATCGCCATCCCCTCCGGCCACCAGCACCAAAAGCTCGGGATTCGCCAGCTTTACCCCCTGGGCAATAGGCAGCGCCCGCCCATGCACGCTGTTAAATCCATAAGCCGTTGTATATCCAGGTATACGGCTCGAACATCCGATTCCCGAGATAAACGCTATCTCGTGAGGCTCTTTTCCAATCGCCGCGAGCGCCCGGTAAATCGACTGAACCACCCCAAAATCCCCGCATCCAGGGCACCATATCGGCTTGAGCTCGCTCTTGTAATCCTTCGCTTGATGAACAGGCAGTGCGGTCATAACCTTGTATATCCTTTCTCACTCTTCAGGCGAGGCCACATTTTCGGCAGTGCGGTTTTGCAGTTGTGTTACCAGCTTGCGAAGCCGGTCCACGATTTCTCCAGGCTGAAATGGATTTGCGCCGCTCCGGCAATACGATACCAAGTTCGGCGGCAAATCCACAAACATACGCAGCAGACGGTAAAGCTGCCCCTGATACGAAAGCTCTACCACCAGGCCCGCCTGTACCGATGCTAAAAATTCTTTGTAGATTTCTTCGACGACAGGATATAAGAGCATAGGCGCCAGAAGCTTTACATCCAGCCCTTCATCCCGCGCAAGCTCATACGCCTCCCGGCATACCCCCGCGCTGCTCCCCCACGCAATCAAACATAAAGTCGCCGATGGATTGCCCTCGATTAAAAATAAATCCTTGCGCTTCTTTAATGGATCGAACTTTTTAAAGCGCTTTTCATTCATTTTCTCGTGGATCTTGCCATTGGCCGTGGGATCGCCGTGCTCGTTGTGCTCGATGCCGGCGCATAGATAGTTACCGCCCGGCATACCCGGCTGGCTAATCGGGCTAATCCCATCGCCCGTCAAATGAAAGCGGCTATAACCTTGCTTCAATTCCGCTTCCGTCGGGCGCCTGCGCTGCTCGATAACAATCGCCGAGGTATCAATGGGATCGACCGTTTCCTTGCGCTGGGCAATCTCTTGATCCGATAATAAAATCACCGGCGTCTGATAATGCTCGGCCAAATTAAAAGCCTCCACCGTCGTATGAAAAGTATCGGCCACGCTCGTCGGCGCCAGCACGGGCCTCAGCACATCTCCATGCGCCGAAAACGCCGCCTGAAATAAATCCGATTGCTCGGGCTTCGTAGGTATGCCCGTCGAAGGCCCGCCCCGCTGAACATTCAATACCACCAAAGGCAGCTCCGCAATGCTCGCCAAACCCAAAATCTCGGTCTTCAGCGACATCCCAGGCCCCGACGTGGCCGTCATCGCCTTCTTCCCCGCATAAGAAGCTCCAAGCGCCGTCCCAATCCCCGCAATCTCGTCCTCGGCTTGAATCACCGCGCCCCCATACTTCCATACCTCCCGCGTAAAATACTGCATCACCTCCGACGAAGGCGTAATGGGATAGCCTCCAAAGAAATCGCAGCCCGCGAACATAGCCGCCGCCGCACAGATATCATTGCCGTCCGTCAGCAATTTGGGCACGGGTTTACCATCGGCGCCCAGCACAGCCCTCTCCATCATCCTCGGCGTCTGAAGCGGATGCTCGGCTGCATATTGTTCTCCCAAGGCAAACGCTTTTTCATTGACAGCGATGAGTTCGGCGCCTTTCGAAGCAAATTTCTTGCGGATGCCGCGGAGCAAAGCCTCTCTCGCGAGACCAAACCAGCCCGCGAGCAGACCGAGAACCACTGTATTTTTCGCGCGATCGGTGCCTGTGGCCTGCTTGGCCATATCGCCGATCGGCACGGCAAAGACTTCGCGCGGCGTAATCCCCTTGAGAGGCAGCGCATCTGGAGCGACGCCTGTTTTGCTCTCATAAATAACAACCGTCGAACCCGCGACAGGAAGCTCCGCGCCAAACTTTAAAAAATCCTCCCAATTCAGCGCGACAGCGACATCGAGAGCGCCGCCTGGATTGTGAATTTTCCGGGTTGAAATACGGACGCGGCAAGACGATTCGCCGCCGCGGATTTGAGGACCAAAACTCTTGGTCATCAGCGCGTGGTAGCCCTCGAAGGCTGCCGCCGCGATGAGCGATTCACCGGCGCTGACGATGCCATCTCCGCCCGAGCCGGCCATTCCGATGAGTAGGGTATGTGTCATAACGGAAAATGTGCATCGCGCGCTTCAGTTTTGATGTCAAGGGTGAAGAAAGGTTGAATGAAAGAATAAGTGACGGATGGGAAGGGGTTCCTTTGGATAGAAGCTAGAAGCTCGTTCCCACGCCCAGGCCCAGCCATGTTCCAGGAGGCCCCGCATAGAGTTGAAGCGATTGTACAGAGCTATTGGCAGGCTGGCTTTTGCTATTGGCTGTTCCCCACCACTTATAATGATCTCCCACGAGATATCCGCCTGCCGCGAAAAGCGGAATTCCCACAGTAAAAGATGCTATCTCGGCGCCTAACGCAGATCTATCCGCATCGCTGCGCGATACCGCAAGCCATATCCCAATACCTATCCCCAATGCCCCGCCGCTCAGGATACCCACACCCAGCCATGGAATACTCCCCTTCAAAGGCGGCACATATAAGGTCCGAATTTCTCCCGCCTTGCTCACCATCAAGGTTGCCTTAAACGGTTCATAGCCAGGCGCGCTTACCTCGATATCGTGCACACCTGGATCGACAGGCTCCTCGCGCCCCCACTTCCAAAATACCCAAGGCTCGCCATTCACCTTCAATGTCAGCCCTTTGTCAAGCTCCTCCATAGGCATCTTCACCTTTAAACGGCATAGCTTGGGCTTCAGCCCATCCGCATACCACTGCGCGTCCCGCGCATCCTGCGTCCAGCCTTCTCCCTTCGCCGTCTCGGCGGCACAGGTGTAATTCTTCCACGCGCTCGCCGTCTCGCCCAGCTTCCGATGGCTCTCCGCCATCTGAAAACATGTCGCCATTTTTGTCTCGGAATCGCCGCTATAGGTCTCGGCGCTCAGCTTAAACAGCTCAATCGCCGTCTTTGGATCGGTCTCTTTGAGCTCCATCCCCCGATCAAAATACTCCTTTGACATCCGCTTTTTTTCTTCCGCCGAAAGCGCCTGCGCCTGCGCATCGCGGGTGTCCAATGCCGATCCCCAAAACAAAATCACCACCACGAAAATACCTGTGCTTCTGCTCCGCATAGCTCGCCGCCTATCGCGCCCCATCACCGGCCTCCCAAACCAAAACCTTTGCGAAATGGCTTCTTCACCACAGGCGCCCGCGCCGGGGCCTGACCCGCATTCCCGCCGCCGTCCGCCGCGCCCGCATCCGGCCCCTCGAACACCTCGCCATTCCCCACATCCGCATGCTGCACCGATACCGCCGCAGCCTTGGGCATCGACGGTATCCGCCCCTCCAGCACCAACACATCCGGCCCCCCATCTCCGCCCGTCCCCATCCATAAAACCAACACCACCAGCAACAAAAGCGACCCCGCCGCGGGCACCATCACCCGCCGCTCGGCCCATCGCCGCCTCACCAAAGGCAGCGTTTGACTCACATCGTCCGTTTGCGCGCCCGGCACGCCTTCCACAGGCGCATTCGCAACACTCATCGCCTTCGATGTTTCGGCGATCGCAGACGGTGGACTCGGCGGCGGAGGAAGCTCGCCCACACCAGGAATCATCGAAGCGCGCGAGGCTCTGCGCGTCGACATTCCACTGAGAATGCGCTCCACCCTGCGCGCCGACTCCTGTGCGGAAGGAGCTCCAAATTCAGCGAGCGCCGCGGCAAATTCGGCCACATTCGCATAGCGATCGGACACATTCTTCTGAAGACAGCGCCCGATCACCCGCTCCAAACCCGGCGCCGCATCCGCCCGCTTTGCCCTCAGCGGCACAGGCTTCTCCTGAAGCACCATCAAACACAAATCCAGCGTATTTTCCGAATAAAAAGGGAAAGAACCCGATACCAAATAGAACAGCGTCACCCCCAGCGACCACACATCACTCCGCCCATCCACCTCCTTCGGACGCCTCATTTGCTCGGGCGACATAAACAGCGGAGAGCCTCGAATTTCAGCGGTTTTGGTGAGATTCACCGAACCATCGGCATCGGAAATAATCTTTGAGATTCCAAAATCGAGCACCTTGATGAGCGGCGAACCATCGGGGCGCTCTGTCAAGAAAATATTCGCGGGCTTGATATCGCGATGCACAATGCCCACAAAATGAGCCTCGGCCAGCGCTTGACACACCTGAAGAACACACTCGACAGCGAGCTTAAAAGGCATCGGTCCCCGTTCAGAAACAAGCTGCTCGAGATCGTGCCCCTCGAGATATTCCATCACCAAATAGGGCGTGCCATCCTCCAGAATATCGGTATCCCGGACCCGCACGATATGCTCACCCCGAATTTTCGCGGCGGCCCTCGCTTCCTGAAGAAACCTAGATCGGATGCCATCTTCTCTGAAAAGCGTGGGGTGAAGGACTTTGATGGCGACGCGTTCATTGAGCAACACATGCGTGGCCGCGAACACGTAGCCCATGCCGCCCGCACCCAGCACATCATCGATGCGGTATTTACCGGCCAGAATTGAGCCCACCATGAACGGCGTGTTCATGAAAGGGAGTGTAGGTTAATTTTGATGAATGTAAATATGAAGAACGAGGCGGGCGATGAATGAAATGGAGGGCAAAGGCATTCAGCCTTTATCGGGTTCTTCTGCTCCTGAAGGTTCGGGTTCGGGTTCAGGTTCGGGTGCAGGAGCATTCTCGTCCACCTCTGGCGCCACCTCCTCACCGCTCAGCGTCCTGATGGTGGGGCGCACCCGGTCGGCCAAATGCTTCTTACCGATCAAACGATAGAGACCTGTCGCGATATCGGCCGCTCCCTGATATCCATCGGCCCAAAGCTCCACCATGGCATCGCGCTTCCCCAGCTCATTCACCAGCTCCTGGGCTTCCTTCTCCAGCTCGACGAGGCTTTGGCGGAAGGCCGCCGCCTTAGCACCGAGCGCCTGGCCCATCAGCGCACCGTCATAGGTCACACCGTCCACGGATATAGCAAAAGGCTTTTGGGCCAATAGAACCGAAGCATTTTCGCCATAGCTGGCCAAGGCATAAGCCGTATCTGGTACGGGCAGCCCGAAGCCATAGGTTTGAAGCCCCGTTGCGCCGATTGAATCGGAGATATTGGAACGCATACGCACGAGCATAGCGCGCAACTGAGCTTCCAAGCTATCGCGGAGCGCGCGCAAGTCTACATCGTCGGATCGCTCGCCGACGACGGCCAGCTCGGCATTATCCAATTGCTTAGCCCGGAAGCCCAGGACATTGGCCGTGAACTGAAAGAGCGTAACAAAAAACTGCTCGTTAGAATGCCCTCCGGAAATCCGTTTACGAGCCAAACATGGCGGAGGGGCCGCGTCAAGAAACGCCCGTATTTTTTTGTTGGGTTGTTTTTGGAATTAGCATGAGATGGCGATGAGGCCGGCAACGGATGGATCATCGTCTTTGGATTCGAAGGTTCGCTTTTGTCGTGCTGATGCTGGTGCTCGGCGCGTGCAGCGATATGGGGGCAGGATTTTTTGCGGGTCAGGTACCGCTGCCCAAAGGCGATCTCTTTCTTGGATGCCCGACGCTGGACGACACAAAAGCGCTGCCAGATGCAGCGAATGGATTGACTTCCGAGGGAGGTGCCGAGGGAGGTGCCAGCCACTTCTTTTTTTCGGTGTCAAGCGTCGGCGAGGCCAACCTAAGCGTGCCGATTGCGGTGCCCCCTGGGCGGGTTGGGATGGAGCCAGCCATTTCTGTGAGCTACTCCAGCGCCGGGGATGAAGGATATTTAGGCTTTGGTTTTTCGCTGAGCGGCTTTTCGTCCATCACGCGATGCCCGAAGAATTTAGCGGATGATGGAGAGATCGATCCGGTTCGGGACGATGCAAGTGATGCGCTGTGCATGGATGGCGCGCGGCTTGTTGAAGTGGCGCCCAACGAATACCGAACGGTGCCAGACACTTTTGCAAGGATCAATGCGAGCTCCAATGCGAGTGGGCCTCAATCCTTCACCGTTCATGCAAAGTCGGGACTGATCTACCAATACGCGAGCGAGAGCAGCGCCAAAGTCTTTGTCAACAAAAATGTGATTCGCACCTGGCTGGTCTCAACCATCAGCGATCGGCATGGGAATGCGATTCGGTTCAAATACATCAACGATCGCGATCCGGTGCACTTTCACACGAGGGAATTTGCACCTCAGCGAATTGACTACACGGATCATCCCGATGCGCCTGCGAGCCGAAGCATTCAGTTTGTGTATCAAGCGCAGGCAGCGAGAGAAGTCTTTGCCCGGGGGATGAAGCTTCAGCGCTCGCTTCAACTGGACAAGATCCAAACCTTTGTCAACCCCAATTCGCTTGTCCGAGAGTATCGATTTTCATACAGCACATCGCCCAATACCCAGCGCAGGCTCTTGGAATCCATTCAAGAATGCGCGGCCGATCAAGCCTGCAAGCCGCCAACGCGATTTAGCTATCATCATGGCCAGCAGGGAACGGGTTTTGAAGAGCTAAACACCAATCTTCCCGAGCCGAGCACCGAGCGAGCCAGTTTTTTGACATTGGATGCAACAGGCGACGGCCTGGATGATCTGCTGATCGCCGAAGAAGATCCTCCGTCCTTTAATGGAGTGATCGATAAAACCTTATGGCGTTTGTTGCCCAATAAGAGCCAAGAGATCGCGCCCGCATTCTTTGATACGCCGTCCGATCTATGGCTGGAGCAGCATGTTGATGATCATCCATCGCCCATTCAGCCCGA
>CAZICM010000056.1:0-62511 GCA_964537685.1 uncultured Polyangiaceae bacterium | reverse complement strand
GGCTTCTCTGCATTCTTTAACCAAACAAGGGAGAAAACAGATGCCCACGGCTTCTTCACGGGTTCGAGCTTCAATGCAATACGCGCGGATATTGGGGATGGTGGTTGCGCCGGCGATATTGGTGATCGCGGCGTGCGGAGGAGAAAACCCATCGAGTTCGGGGAGCGAGGGAAGCGGTGCCGGCCCCACGGGAGGAGGCAATACAGGCGGAATGGGTGGCAATTCGGCCTTAAGCGATTGTCCTCAAGCCGATGCCATGCTGGATGTCTCGAATTCGCCTGGAGCGGGTGCCAATTATCCAGCGCCCACGCTAAGCGCTGTATGTACAGAAACTTCTTTCATCGTGGATAGCAACGGAATTCCGACCTATACGTTCGTCGCCACGACGCCCAATCCCTTGCTTAGTCAGAACATGCACTATGAAATTCCCAAAAACCCCGCCATAGCGGCCGCAACGACGGCGCTTCCGCTTTTGGGAACGATTGGATTTGCCGTCAATGGCCTGCCTATTTTCGGTCCGAACGAAGGCGCGATGCCCCTGGATTCGGCCTATGGCGATCCTGTGTACAACGGCCTCATGGATGCGTGTATGGGCCACACAGCCAATGTGTATCATTACCATGCATTGCTCGTAAAATGCTTGATTCAAAGCGCGGCGCAGATCGACAAGCCCTGGATGAATCCCAATCCTTCAGCCAATGAAGCATCGCCTATTGTAGGTTTTGCGCTCGATGGTTTTGCGATTTACGGCAATCAAGAATGCGCGGACGCAGGCTGCACCAAAATCAACGTATTGCAGAGCGGATATGAACAGATTGCCGATCCAAAGAAGGATGCGTGGAAGGCATATCAATGGAAAGACCACGCGGGGGACGCTTTATTTTTGGACGAATGCAATGGCCATACAGGCCCCAAAGGCGATTACCATTATCATGCGACAAGCACATTTCCCTATGTGCTCGGCTGCTTTAAAGGCACGCCCGATCCCAATTCGATCGGAATGGATCCGGGAGGAATGCAAGGCGGACCAAAGAGCTGCACGCAGGCTTCTGAATGCAATGGCGCGTGTCCTCCCGGTTCGGTGGGATGCACCTGCGCGCCGAGTCCGATGGGGATGATTTGCGCCCCCACATGCACGCAGAGCGGGGATTGTCCCGCAGGCCCGATGGGTATGCAGATGATGTGCAACAACGGAATTTGCACGCCGTAGATCGCATCTATTTATGCGTTTTTCAGGGAGCGCTGCATTGGGAAGAATAGGGGCTTTGGCCCTGCTTGTATTGAATATGCATTGCATGTCCAATGAAGCGGGGCCTGCCGCTGAAACAGAGTCCAATCCGCCCGAGGAAGCAGAGCCCGGCCTATGGCTGAGCGCGGCCCGGTGGAGTGGAAGCTGGGATTTTCATGGGATTGAATACGAAATCGATGGGACATGGAGCACTCAAAACGATTTGGGATACCGGGTCCATCTGGAGCAGGGGTTATTTGTAAACTACAGCGCGGGATTTGGGCTATGTGACAGTGTATCTGGGTCGGCCCAAGCGCTGGTCATGCACGCGGAGACAGACAATCCAACGCTGCTGGAGACGCATTTTATCGAAGATCTCACGCATCCAGTGGACATTGAATTTGGAGAGCTGAGTTTTCCGGCGGCGCGTTATTGCTGGGCGCATTGGCTGGTGGCGCGGGGGGAGGCGGGCATTGCGCCCAAAGACGGTATCGATATGGCGGGCTCGAGCATTAAGCTAAAAGGCACTTCTTCGCGGAATGAAAAGACTTTTTCCTTCAGTGTGGATACCTTTTGGCCGGCTTCGAAACTGGACGAGATCGATTTAATCGTAAATCAATACGATTTGATGCAATTGAAGGAGAATCCATCACCCGCATATATGATGATTCAAATACAGAGGCCGCTTTCGAGGCTTTTTGATGGAATCGATTTTGAAACGGCCACACCCGAGCAAATTCAGGGGATGGTGCTCGATCATTTAAGCGGATTGTCGGTATGGAATGCCGATGTATGGGTGCCGGGGGGTTAAACGAAACATTCGCGCCATAGTGCATTTCACGCTATGCTGTGCGGGTGTCTGTATCCCGGGCTCGCATCTTGGGCTTGCTATGCGCGGTTATCGCGGTGGCCGGCCTGTGCGCAGCGCTGCTTCAAAACAATGCGGCCAAGCCTTCGCGCGATGATCATCCGATAGAAACGAGCGAGGCCGCCCTTCTTGCCCCGGGCGCGGCAACAAGCGCCGAACCCCTTCCCTCCGCGATTCCAATCGAAACCGCGTCCGCTTCACCTCCCCCTGCGCCTTCTTCATCGTCCCCGAATGTCCCGCCCAAACGCTGCCCCGCAGAAGCGCCTTTGTCTCCAAAGGCGTATGCGCTTCCTCCATCGTCCGAAGAGCTCTTCCGCATGGCCCTGGAACAACCCGAGGCGCTTGGCCCAGCATCCATCGGCTCGCCCACGCGGGGAAAACTCTTTGGGGGTGTAGAACTAAAAAATAGCGAAGGGATTGTGCACTCGGGAGGATATGCCTTTGGCACCGATATTGTTGTTCAATCCATCGAAAGGGCGGTAAAAGAAGTGCGGCGCTGTCATCCCAACTCGCCGGTTCTATATGTGGGGGATATTTCACGCTATACCGGTGGATGGCTCCGGCCCCATCGCTCTCATCAAGCCGGGCTCGATGCGGATATTGGTTACTATTACAAAACCCCGGCCACTTGGTATTTAAAAGCCACGGCTCAAAACCTGGATGTCGAACGCACATGGACGCTGGTGAGAGCCATCCTCGAAGGCGGACATGTGGAGATGATCTTTATGGATCTCGGGGTTCAGAAGCTACTGAAGGATTATATCGCGGCCTTGCCCGCCGAGGAGCAAATCGCCGCCGATCTCTTTCAGAATCCGGCAAAGAAAGATACGCTGATCCGCCACACTTGGGGACATGCGACCCATTTTCATGTGCGCTATGCCGACGAGAGAGCCAAAGCTCTGGGGGATAGACTTAATCCTCTTCTGCCCAGGCTGCTCGCGGCGCGAAAGGCCGCAAAACGAGCGGGAAACACGAGCGGCGGCAAGACAACGCCCAAACCTAAACCCTAATCCAAAAGGGCGAGCAAATCCTCCCGGGTAATCGCCGCAGCTCCCGCCGCATCCGACAAGGCGGCGTCGGCCATCTGCCTCTTCTTGCTCTGCAGGGCCAGCATCCGCTCTTCCACCGTATCTTTGGCCAGCATTCGCTTCACAAACACGGGTTTGTCCTGCCCTATGCGATGCGCCCGATCCGCCGCCTGATCTTCAGAAGCTGGATTCCACCATGGGTCCAGCAAAAAGACATGATCGGCCGCCGTTAAATTGAGCCCAACCCCGCCGGCCTTCAGCGACAAAAGCATCACACTCGGCCCCCCTTCGGCCTGAAACGCATTGACAACCGAGGCCCGGTCCAAGGTCGAACCATCCAGCCGGTTAAATGAAATTCCCGCCTCCCTAAGATGAGGCTCAACCAAGTCAAGAAAGGATGTCCACTGCGAAAATACAAGGGCTTTATGACCATCGGCCGCCGCATCGCTCAAGGCTTCGAGCAAAGCTTCCACCTTTGAAGAATTCTCCGCGCGCTGACCGGGCACCAGCGCTGGATGACATGCCGCCTGTCTCAGCCGAAGCAGCGCCTCCAAGGCCGCCATTACACTGCTTCCCTCGCTCAGTTTCTTGACGACGGCCGCCTTGGTCGCCGCCCTCACGGCATCATACACTTGACGCTCGCTATCATCCAGTTCTACAAAGAGCATTTGCTCGGTCTTGGGCGGAAGCTCGGGGGCGACCTCACTCTTACGCCGTCTTAGCACAAAAGGCCGAATTTTTTCGCGCAGAGCCTCGGCGGCGCCCTCTGTGTGGGCTTCGATCGGCTCGGAAAAACGCCGTTTAAAGTCGGCCCTTCCACCCAATAGCCCCCGATTCACAAAATGCATTTGGCTCCACAGTTCTTCGAGCCTATTTTCCACGGGTGTGCCGCTGAGCGAGATCTTAAAATTCCCCGCCAAGGCAAAGGCCGCCCGGGCCGCCTGGCTGTCGGGGTTTTTGATGGCTTGAGCCTCATCCAGCACAATGCAGTCAAAACGCTGCGCCCCGAGAATCTGAGCGTCCAACCGGAGAACCGCATAGGTGGTCAAGGTCAATTGAGCTTCTGGATCGAGCGTTCGCTTTGGCCCATGATAGAGAGAAATCCTTAAATTAGGCCGGAATTTGCGGGCTTCAGCCTCCCAATTAAAGAGCACACTTTTAGGACATACCACCAGACAGCGTCCCTCGAGCACGCATAGCGCCTGAAGCGTTTTCCCCAGACCCATATCGTCGGCCAAAATCCCGCCTAATCCCGCATTTTTCAAGAAGTTTAGCCAATTTACGCCCTGCTCTTGATACGATCTTAAATCCGCGCGCAAGTCTGAAGGCAAAGGCGCCGCTGGAATGCCCCCAAAACCATCCACCAAGGCCGAAAGCCTTTGAAACGAAGGCGGCCTGGGCGTGCCCAATTCATCGCAAAGTTTGGCCAATGCCGGTATGGCCGCCGGGGGAATCTTTCCATCTTCATTATGATCCCTCGCGGCGATTAGATCCGCAACCTTATCCCCAAAACGGGACAGCCAATCCACGGGTAATGGCGCAAAACCCCCGCCCATCAGCGGTACAATATCCAAACCATCCTGCCATGCTTTCAGTACCGCCTGGGCCGATGCTTTGCGCACTTGTTGTGCTTCATCTTCATCGCCGTCCGGCGGGAGCTCGAACAGTACATCAAATCGATCGTCTGCAATCTGAAAACGGGGCAATAGCTCTCTGCGCCCAAGCACTTCATCCCAGCTTTCGTTGTTCTCTCCTCCAGCCCTAAAATGCTTCAGGCGCTGGGCCATCAAGAGAGCCGCCTGGCCATCGAAATCGGCCCTTTTGCCGGGAACCAAATTTAATTCATCGCGAAGCCTCTCCACCAGCCTTCGCTCTTCCGTCTCGTCCCGCCTGGGTACCGCTCCCTGAAGATGGACAAGCACACCCCCATCCACCCGGGCCACCGGCGGATCTCCATACACCAAGAGCGGCATGACGCTAAGCGCATGAATATCTTGGGTTAATTGCATTTGCACCCGCGGCCTCATCCTCCGCTGAACTTGAGGCAATCGCTGGGTCCGGACCAACAGCCGTGTGCTTTTTTCTAAATCTGGGAGAATGCGTGTAACAAAGGTCCCCAGTTCGCCATGGCTTACCTTTCGCTCCATGGGCAATTTTTCCCATCGTTCTCCGGTGAGCGCCGTATCCGAAAGCGGCCGAAGGCATTCTCCATAGCGAGCTAAACAGCGCGCCACAATTTCGCTGCACGCCGGATCTTTTTCTATGCGTACCAAAACGCCCCCCTCCTTGGTATCGCGAACGATAGCGCGGGGACGGGCCGACTCTTTGGAAATGCGCACCGGACATCCATCCAAAAATACATGCTGGGCCGTTTCCAGCAACGATAGCAATTCCCGGAGGCGGCTGGATGGCACAATCCCCTGCTTCCACGAAGATATCATCCGATCGATAAGCACATCTTCATGGGTGGGCAAAAAAGGCAGGCGATTGGACGTTACGCCGCTGACCAGCGAACCCGAAAAAGGCTGTTCGCTCCCATCGGGAAAGAGTATAGCCCGCTCGATATACAGCGTTCCCGCATCCCGGCTAAAATGATAACCAAGCTTTCCCGGTAAATGTTGAACCGGAGGCGCTTCCGCGCGGCTTTGCTGGAGCGCGCTTTCGCTTGTATTTTCCTGCCCCTGAGCAGCCGCCGGACGCTGCGACAAAGCAATCACCGCCGCGGCCACATGCGCGCAAGGATCGACCTTCCCACCGCAATCGCACGTCCACTCGGTATCGCGAATATATAAAATCACCGTCGGCGCGACCGCCGTACCGGGCACCCGAATCCTAAACGTCACCTCATCCGCGCTTCGCTTGTCGATAAGCGCGGCCCCCTGCTTGGCCAGACTCACGCCCTGCGACCAAAGCCCCGCGGGACACTGTTTTCGAACGGCGGAAAGAAGCGCGTCCATGGCTTGAAGGCCGCGTGCCTACTTGAACTTTATCCACACCGCAAGCCGCAAATGCACATCCCTTTTTATTTCGATTTTGGCGGGTGTTTTCGCATTCGTATTTTCATGATGGCCATGCCTGCAAATCTTTGTTAGGGTCGCCCGAAGGGTATGCGGCGCCGCGTATTGGCCATTCTAACGATTGGAGTTGGGCTCGCGCTTGGAGGCACGATCGGCAGTTTGGTCTATGCCAAACGGAGCGCGGCCTATCAGCGGGCACTTCTCCGCAAAGCCGCCGAACAGAGCCAACAGCTTATTCAATTTAGCAAATCCATTCTCTTTTTTGCCGAAGCCCAATGGCTGATGGAACAGCGAAAACCCGCCGCTGCGGCGCAGGTTTTGGCCGAGTCTGACGTCTTTTTACCTGGATATGCCGAACTCGCCCGGGGGCTCCTCGCCCAAGGCGTTCCCATTCGCACCGTGTTTGAGGGCGGCGCCGAACCCATGCATATTTTGCCCAGTCCCGACGGCAAAAAGCTATGGATTTCCCGCTTGGGCGCCCCTTCTGAAATTATTTTTACCGATGGTTCATCAAATCGTATTGTATTGGAAGGCGAACGGGAATCCCATGGGGCGTGGACCCGCGATTCCCTCAAGGTGATTCGGCGCTACGACGAGCGCCCCGGTGAACCGGGAAACCGCAAACAGTGCATTGTTGATATCACAACTGGCAAAAACAAACATTGTTTTCCCTTTAATGGAGGCCATTCAAGCGGGCTCAGCGATGAAGCCAGCTTTGACGGGCGTTTATGGGCCTATAGGCTGCCTTCCGAAAAGGAAGGGAAAGCCGGGGTTTTCCGGCTCTTTGACAGCGAGACCGGCGCGGATCTCTACGATGCCAAAGCCCAAAAGCCCGCTATCTTCAGCGATATCAAGCATTGGGCCTTTCACCCAAAGGAATACCGGCTGGCGATCTATGACAGCAAAAAAAAAGTGATACGGATCGCCGATGCCACAAGCGGAACACAGATGTGCGCAAGCCCGCCGCTTCAAGAGCCCGTCGAAAAAGTGCTATGGAGTTTTCATGGCCGCTATGTGGCCGCTATCCTGCCATCCTCGGCGGCGCGCGTTTGGGATGCCATTCAATGCTCCGAAAAGACCGAGGCTCCCGTAGATTCTCCCGAAATTATTAGGCTATCCGTTCGCGGACCGGCGCTGGAATCGTGGATGCCCATAGGAAAAGAAGATATTGTCTATCCCCGCTCCGGCGCCAATTCCCAAGAGCCTTCCTGGATATATCAGGCATCGGCGCTTGCTTTTCCAAATGGATGGATTTTATCGCCCCGATCGCCCAATGAAGGGCTTCGCGCGCTGTTCCGGCCCTCCGGCGGAGAAAGCGTTTATATCAAGCATATCGAAAGCAATACCCAGCGCCTTTTATGGAGCGAAGGCTCGGCTCCTCCCTCCGCCGTGCTCTGGAGCCACGATGAAAACCGGCTTTTTTCGATATCAGGCCATACCGTTTATGAATGGAATCCCAATGGCACTTCATCTCAGCTCCTATGGCGGGCGCCCAAAGGGGAAGCGATATCCACGGCCGCCTTTAGCCCCGATGGAACCCGTATCGCCGCCGCCGTCGGAAATACCCTGCGCATCTTCGAGCCCGACAGCGGCCAGCGCGCTTTAATCGAAGGCAATTCCAAGGCGATTCAATCCATTGGCTTCGCGGATGAGGGCCGCGTTATCGTAGCCCGCTTCACGGACGGAGAAACCAAGGCATGGGATAGCTCTACACGCGAAAAAACAACGCTGACTCCCGCGCTTGAACAGCAAAAATATTTTGTGGCCGGCGATGAGCAGCGCTATGGAATGCTTCAGATCGGCGATACAGGAGGTTTACGAATGATACCTATTTCGCCCGCGCCCGATAGCCATCTACATGGACATAACCCCTATAGCCGCGAACAGATTTTAGCCCGTCCCGGCTCGGGAATAAGCTATGCCGCCTGGAGCCCCGAAGGCGATCGCATTGTTGGCCTATCCAAAGACGGCACCCTGCATTTATGGGCGATGTCGCCCAAACGGCTGCGTATCCAACTCCAACAGATGAACGCCGATTGTATGCCTGCCGAATCCAGAATTGAACTTCTCGTAGAGTCCACCGAAGATGCCAATCAAGCTTATGAGAAGTGCAAGCGCGCCCAGGCGGCTCCCAGGCAATAAACAAGATACCTCATTTGAACCGTTGACATGCGCCGTAGCTTAATGCTTTGCTGCGGTGGATGAACGTTTGGGGTTCAGCGGACAGATGGCTTGGAAGGCGCGCCGCCGCGGTGCTGGGCGTACTGGGATTATGTACGCTAACTTCGCCAAAGCCTCTTTTCGCCGCAGATTTATTCTCCATTGAAATCGGCCTGAACGGCCCCAATCAATCCATGCCTCTAGGCCAATCCTTTGTGCTCACCGGCTCGGCGAACGCAGATGTTTTGGCGGTGCATGCGGTCTTTGTGCGGACTTCATTTCAGCCCTTTGGATTGGGGTCTGCGGCCGATTGCAAAGCCGTTCAAGAGCAATTGGGAGAGCCCAGGGAATTTGTGAGCTCCCCTCAATCGCAAACCAAAATCAAAGCGCTATCCATACCTAAATACACGCCGGCGATGGGTACGGTGATTCATCCCGGGGAATACTGGGGAGGCCCAGGCGCCGAAGGCCAGGATATGCTGATGGCCTCGTCGTGGTTTCGCAAAAACGCCAAAGAAGAGCAGTATTCGGTGCGCGTCCCGGGCGATTCGGCTTTTTTTCGCCAGGGCGCCCGCTATTGCATGCTGCTCTACCGCGTAAACCAGCCTTCCTTTCAAAGTTCGCCCTTGCTCGAAGGTTTTAATGAATTGCGGCAATCGCTGCCCGCGTGCAGCAGCGCCCAATGTGTAAACGGCGCCGTCAAACGCTTTAACGAGATTAAAATTAAAGCCGAAAAACAGGTCGATCCAGAACATCTCGGCACGCTGAACAAGCTCAGCGAAAAGCTAAGCGACGCGGCCGCCCAATTTAGCGCGGCGGCCGAATATCCCCATAGCTCTCTCCTGGCCCGCTGGCCCGATCTATTTATCAAAGCCCAAGGCCCCAAAGACGATAGCTTTTTACACGCTTCAGAACATCCTCTGGCCCGCTTTCTGCTGATGATGCTGGAACGCGGCAAAGAAATACGCTTATGGCAGAACGGCGCTGAATTAGGCTATGCCACGGCCGATGGAAAGCTAAAAATAGGCTTTGTGCGTATTGTCGACAGTCAAACCCTTGAATTCCGCAATGAAAAAAAAGAAGCCGCCGATGCCAAGCGTATATCGGTTTCATGGGATAGCTTTATCTTTCCAGATAGCTCGCTCACCGTCCGCGATATGCTGGAACTCTCCACAGGAAAAATCCGCATCAAGAATGCTTTTGTGCGCCCCGAAGAGCGCTTTGGCAGCCGCTCTTCCACCGACGAACTCGGCGAACTAAAAAGCTCCCTTGAAAAGCTTCATATGGCCCTGGATCGCTCGCTGAAGGCTCTGTCCGGCGAACAGGCATCGCCCGGCGCTCCAGCCTTGACGGGAAGCGAACTCTATAAACAGCTCGGCGCCTGGCTCTTTAAAGATATACTCGCGGACTGCAAAGCCTGGGCCGGAAGCGTTCCTTTCCGCACCGGCGAAGCCTCGCCTCATCCCTGCGCCTCCGATAAAACACAAGAACCCAAGGCCGCCCACTGGCCTGGATTTATGTTTCCCGACGATTCCCCGCTGATACGGCTAAGCCAAAGGCTCGATAACCGGATATCCGCCGAAAAAAGCCTGTCCGATATCAAACAGGGCCTCGATGGATTAAAGGGCGCCTATAGCATCGAAACCGAAGTCAGCGTCGGCCAAGGCATATCCTTTTCACGCCAAAGCTTCTTTAGCCAATATATTACGCCCACCGTCGGCGTAGGCTTTATCACCAGGCCAGCCGAACCCATACCTATCGCGTACCTCGGCGCCAAAGTCTATCTATGGCCCAATTCCGTCGATGAACCGCTCTGGATCGTCAACAGCGCAGCCGCCGATGTCCGGAGAATCCCCGCGTTTGAGCTTGGTTTTGGCTTAAGCAAACAAGGCTTGGGCGACTCCGGCCGCTATATGGGATTGCTCGCAGGCGCTTTTCCCCCTGTTTTTCTAGGGCTTTCCCTTCAGCTCTTGCCTTATACCACGCTATCCGGCGGCCTCGTCTTTATGGAATCCCGCCGATCGACCCTCGGCCAGGAAGTCCCCCACAGCTTTGTCAGCCCTTATCTTTCTATAGGATTAGATCCCAATTTCATCGATTTTCTTGTGGATCAGTTTAGCCAAAGCCGCAACAGCGCTACAGATGTGCGGGTGACGATCCAAACCTCCAGTGAAGGTGGACCATGAATACAATCGAGAGTATCGAAGCGCCTTTAACCGTTAAGGCAGGAAATTCTTTTGAATTGAAAATCAATTATTCCCTCAACTATCGCCGCACGGCCCTTATCGACATGGGTGACTCCAGCGACGAATTCTCTATTTCGCCCTCGAGCACCACGCTGGAGAGCGCGCCCGCGGGAGGCACATCAGAGGTCTTTTGCACCATCGAACGCAAAGCCGAGGCCAAGAGCGGCTCTCAATACGCCTTTATCCGTGTGACCTTGGGCGACAGCGTGCGGCAGAAACAAATCGAGGTCGAATGAAGCTCTTTTCAATGCACCAATCGCTCCGCGCATGGCCTGCCGCAGCGCTTTTATGCGTGTGCGCATGCGCGAGCGAAGAGCCGCCCATCCTGGGCCCCGCGCTTAGCGTCGAACGCTGGGATTCAGCTCAATCCTGCTTCGCCGCATGCCCAGAGCACTCGCCCGATCGCTCCGTCGTTTCGCTTCCCAATCGCTGCGCCCAGGCCGCGCCCGATTGCGCATTCAATGGCGGCGAAGACAAAATCCGAATCCTGGCCGATCTCGATCCCCTTGAAATCGAGCCTCAAACCCAACTTTCACCACCCTCGCTTCTCTTCTTCTTCGATGGCCAAAAAATCCCCGTGGCCAATCCATTTCCGCCCCGCGCTCCCGGTCAAGATCGGGCCTACTTCGCGGGCGTCGTCGATATCCCGCCCACCTCGGCCGATTCGATGAGCCTGCGCGTCGATTTCGGATCGGGCTTTGGCGCCGAGGCGGGAGGCTTCTCGGTTCTGCCGCCCAAGGTCCTGCTCTCGGCCACCGATTGCGATCAAAATCGCTGTATCCGTCAAGCGGGCGTCGGCGAACTGGTGCTCACGGTCTCCGCGCCTCTCAGCCTGAACGAGCCGGCGCTGCTCCAAGTCCTGCTCAATGAGTTTCCCCAAGTTCAACCCGCATCGATTTCTCTTCAAAATCAATCGAATTCACGCCGTTCGGGCACATTTAGCCTGCCCGTTCCCGAAGACGAAGACGCGAATTGGGTCTTGCGCGCATCGGTGGGCTCGTTTGCGGCTCAAGATGAAATCGCCGTTCAAATTACGCCTCTGTCCTTAAGCGTCTCGCTGCCCGCTTGTCCGCTCGGCCAAAATCCTTGCGGACTGCCCGCATCCAGCCAAACCACTTTAATTATTTCGGCGCCCAAGGATGTTCAGGATATTAACGCCACTATTGTCGAGAAAATCGATGGGATTGTCCAGCCCAGTGCCGGCGAAGTCGAATTGGCATCCATCGAAGGCAATACGCGCGTGGGTGCCGCCAAAATCATCGTACCCGACGCCCCTTCCAGCACATGGCAGCTCACCGTGCATCTCGGCAAGAGCGCGAAAACCACGCCTTCTGTATTGATCGCACCCAAAACACCTTAAAATTCCGCCGATCCGCAGCGGCGCAATCAGCCTCTTCTCTATAAAAGCGAATTCTGCTAAGAGCCCCGCCCATGTCCAACACGCAATACGAACTCTTGTATTTTCCCGCCCGCGGCCGGGGCGAACAAATTCGCCTCCTCTTTGCCTGTGCTCAAGTCCCCTTTAAAAACACGGGCATCACCGACTGGCCCGCCATGAAATCCAAAATGCCCTTGGGCCAGCTTCCCGTGCTGATCGAGCACACCGAGGGCAATGAAATTCACATCCCCCAAAGCGGCGCGATTATGCGTCACCTCGCGCGCACCTTTGGCCTCTACGGCGAAAATGAGCGCGAAGCGACACTCACCGACGTTCTCGCCGAAACCGTGAACGACGCCCGCGCCAAGTTCTTCCCCGTGCTTTTCGCCGGACTCTACGGCACAAGCCAAGACACGATTGAAAAATATTGGTCGACCGTTTCGGCCACGCTTTCGGTCTTCGATAAATTGCTCGCGCAGAGCTTTTCAAAGGAAAGCGGCTTTTTTGTAGGCTTAAAGCCAACCTACGCCGATGTCGCCGCCTTCGATTTGCTTTGGGAGCACAAGGTGGCCAAGCCCGAATGCCTCGCCGAGTTCCCCGCGCTCCTCACCTTTTTAGACCGCTTCGCGGCCCTGCCAGGCGTTGCCGCATATCTTCAGCAGCGCGGATAAATCAGCCACTTCTCGCCCACGCTTTTCTTCAGCGCCCAGCGCCCCTATTCATAAGCTCACGCGATCTATAGCCCTCGCGCATTCTTCAGACACAAGACATCGAGGTGAACTGTGCGCCGCATTGGAATTCTGCTTGCTCTTTCGCTCCTTCTCATCAGCAAAGCCGCTCAATCCCGCTCATTCCGGGTCAGCGATTTGCCCAACGGATCAAAATTCGGCTGCTTGAATTGCCATGGGAATGCCAATGGCAGCACCCGCACCGATTTCGGCTCCGATGCCCAAAGCTATTTATCGGGCGCGGGCGGCGTGCAGCAACAGCATGTGGACTGGGCGCCCTTGTGCCCTCGCGATTCGGATGGCGACGGCTGGACCAACGGCGAAGAGCTCGGCGATCCGGAATGCATCTGGAAGGCCGGCGATCCCAATCCCAAAGGATTTATTTTTAATCCGGGCGACCCGGATTCTTATCCTGTGCCCGTGTGCGGCAATGGCAAACTCGATAAAGACGAGGCTTGCGAGGGCACGCTGTTTAGCAAGACCAATTGCATCGATGAAAAGGCGGGCAATGGAACGCTGGCATGCACGGCCAATTGCCGATTTGATTATTCGCAATGCGAATATCCGCCTGGAACGCTTCCCGATCCCGTGGACGATGGGAGCGCCGATGATGAAGGAGGCTGTAGCGCATCCAATACATCCAGTGGTGAAGGCGGCATGATGATTTTGACAGCGGCGGCGGGTTTGGCATTGATGAGAGGACGGCGCCGCCACCATAATCGCTCGAAATAAAAAGGAATGATGACCAATGAAATCAATGCAATATCGTTTGCTGGGCAATAGCGGCCTTAAAGTTTCGGAGCTTTGCCTAGGCGCGATGACCCTAGGAGAAAACCCGGGCTGGGGCGCGGGCGCGGACGAGAGCCGGAGAATTGCCGATGCATTCCGGGAGCGCGGAGGCAATTTCATCGATACGGCCAACAAATATGGCGCCGGCTCGTCGGAAAAAATCGTCGGGGAAATTGTCCGATCGGAACGCGATTCTTGGGTCGTGGCCACCAAATTTTCGCTCAGCATGAAGGACGACGACCCGAGCTATAGCGGCAATAGCCGGAAGAATTTAATGCAATCCGCTGAAAATAGCCTTCGCCGCCTGGGCACCGACTATATCGATTTGCTTTGGGTTCACGCCTGGGACTGGACAACCCCTGTTGACGAACTGATGCGCGGTCTCGACGATTTGGTGCGCTCGGGCAAAGTCCTATACGTTGGAATTTCTGACGCACCCGCTTGGATTGTTTCAAAGGCCAATACGATGGCGGAGCTTCGGGGCTGGTCACGCTTTATTGGGCTTCAAATTGAATACAGCCTGGTGGAGCGGACGGTGGAGCGGGAGCTCATTCCGATGGCATATTACAACAATCTTGGTGTATTGGCATGGGCACCGATGGCGGGCGGCATACTCACGGGCAAATACACGCGGGGCATTCAAAAAGACACGCAGCGCGAAGCCTTTAATCAAGATCGGCTCGATGAACGCTGTCTATCCATTGCGCGGGCGGTGGACGAGACGGCCGACTCCATTGGAGCGACATCGGCGCAGGTCGCGATTCGGTGGCTATTGCACCGGGCAGGACAAATCGTTCCTATTATTGGCTCGCGCAAGGTAGAACAGATTCGGGACTGCCTGGGCGTATTGGATATGGATTTATCTGCGGAAACGCTGGCCAAGCTCGATGAGATCAGCAAAATTCAGCTTGGTTTCCCGTATGATTTTCTTGCGCGGCCATTTATCAATCAAATGCTCTACGGAACGAAACCGCCTCCTTCAGACCTGAAGCATGCGGTGAGAATCACTTCGAAAACGGGTTCTTAAAAGCATTCGATCATTTTAAAAATATTTCTCATCGAATGTATAACAGGCGCACACTTCGGCAACGGCTGAAAATAGAGACTGCGCGTCTTCTTCGCTGAGCAGCCCCGAATCAATGTATTCCTCGCGGAAATAAGTCCCCGCCAAAAAATACGCCCAAGGCTCGGGCACTTCGGCCAGCCATAAATACTGGGCCTCGTAGGCATAGCGGGCCAGTTTCCGGATCAATCCAATCGATTCAGCCGCCAATGAACGGATATTGGCCCGCGCATACGCCTGCACCGGCTCTGGAGGCAAAAGCCGTTTGCACATCATATTCGATCGATAATCTTCATTGCGGGCAAAGGGCAAATCGGAAAGATGGGTGCCCCATTTTTTAATATCTTTCATTTCATCTTCGACGAGCGGCTGAACCGCCTTGGGCATTGCATCGGCAATATGAAATAAAAGATCGGCGACTTTTACTTTTGCGGCTTCAAATGCGTCGGTATTCGCGGGCGGGACATCAATGACATTCGCTTCCACGGCCACATGTCCCCATTCATGCATGGAACGGGCTGCCAAGAGAAGCCGGTGATAAGGCGGAGCCTCTTCCAAAAGCGGCGATAGGCCAGGCTGCTCCAGCGCATAGGCAATTAATTTATGCGAGTGATTTAAATATACGCCTCCCGCTTCTTCAAGAGATTGTACGGGAATACGAAAGCGTTCTGAACCTTTGATTTGATTAAAAAATCGATCGGTTACATCGCCGACCACCCTTAAATCTTCGATTAAGCTTTTAGCGGGCCGCTCTCCAATACTCGAAAGCGCGGACAGGACTTTATCCGTGTGCTCGGGCCATTTGGGATCCCACAAAATATCTCCCTGCTTCGAGACCACCAGCACTTTGGGTATTTCTTGCTTGAGAAAGGCAATTACATCGTATTCGGGCCGTGCATCCGCGGAACGTTTGGCCTGCCCGGCATAATAAGCATTCACCGTGTCTGATGCAATTTGATCGAGTTGCTTGACCAGCTCCTGCAATGCGGGAATAAAATCGCGGCGCACGGCCAAGGCCGTATCTTTGATGCGGAGGTGCGTGGGCGGCGCGGAGGATTGAAAATCGATACCCGCAATCTGCAGCGCATCCCGCAGCGCGGGCAGGCGTTCGGCGATCAATTGAGCGCTCTTGCAATCGGGCCGGGCCGATCGGCGGGCGCCCTCGCAAAAATCCTGCATGCCCGAGGAATCGAGGCGAAGCAAATACACAAGGGCGCTCATCGCCGCGGCGCTTGCTCTTCGGGTTTGACCTAGGCGCTCGGCCACCAGCAATTGGTAAGCCGCATGCTCGACGCTCGATGAAGAAGCGCAAAAATCGCTCTCGTACACAAACACACTAATACCCTCGAAGGGCTGATAATAGGGATGCATACGCGCGGTATTCGAGGCCACGGCGATATTCACCAAGCGGGGAGGCGGAAAGGTGGCCGGATCGAGGCGGGACAATTCGGCGGACGCCTTCCATTGGCGGCTAAACGCTTCGCCAAACAGCGTCTTAAAATCGGGCGATGCCCGGCCCCGGCTTTCAAGAAGCGCGGCCATGGTGTCGCTTAAACCGCTCGGCGATATGTGCTCGATGGGAAGGAGAAACAAATCGGGATGGGCAAAGTAGAAGGGCAGTAGATCCACGCGCGCAGCATACAGAATGTGATATGGGGATTCACAGTGATTTTATTTTTGGGTTTCAAATGCGATGGGAGACGGCAATATGATGTATCGAAAGGTTTTGATGTGGGGGACGGGGGCGTTGCTGGGATTGGCCTTTGGCATGGAGGGCTGCGGCGGGCCCAATACAGGCCGTGTGTTTGGAGGCGAAGGCGGGAGCGATACGGCATCCAGTTCGGCATCCAGCTCATCGGGCATGGCGAGCTCTTCATCGAGCGGAGGCATAGGAGGTTCGATGGGAAGCGGAGGCGCCGGCGGAGGAGGAACGGGCGATCCTTGTGTGGATACCGTTCCTCTTTCGGGGGGCTGTGCTCCAAGCGGCGCGGAATGCAATAAAGTACTGTCGCGCTGCATTGCCTTGGAGGATACCTGTACGTCGGTTAAACCGCTATTCCGCATAGGCCAATTGAGCATAGGAAAACCGGCCATGTTCTCGGGGGGCGCCGTAGACAATCTCCTTTCCAATGCCGCGATGATGAATCTTCCTCAATGCAATCTCGATGGCGTAGGGGCATTTTCATGGCTGATTCAATTCAATTTAGCGACCAATACCTTTGAAACAGGCGGGGCGGAACCCGCGGCCGATCCATTTGCGGGCTATTGTTTTACGAAGCAGAAATCGTTCCCCGGCGCGGTGAATCCCGTTATGGTTGATCCTCAAGGCGGAATGGCCACAGTCGACGAAAACAACAAGGCCACGTTTAGCGAGATATCAAAAATCAATATTGCTGCATATCTGGACGGCGGGGGCACGAATGCGATTGTATTGCCCATCAGCCAATTGCGCTTTAACTCGGTAAGCCTTTCAGCGGATCACAGGTGTATTGGAGAATATAATGCAAATACCCTAAAACCGGGGGACAATTGCCTTCCCGGCCAAGGTCAGAGCGCCTTTAGCAACAATGGATCGATGGACGGATATATTGTTCTGGAGGAGGCGGACAATGTGATTGTGGAGCCGCTTGCCCAATCTCTGTGCGTGTTGATTTCAGGCAACCCAGCGATGTATGGCAATGGCGCCTCGCCCAATCGCTGTGCCCGGGACGCCAATGGAAAGATTAACTTTCAAGGGGATTGGTGTCAGGGAACGAATCAGCCCGCGGGGGCGGGATGCGCGGATGCTTCGCGTTTTGTAGCGAATTTCGCGGCGAGTGCGGTAAAGGCATCCGCCGCGTGTCCCTGATATTGGTTTATTTGGTTTATCTATTTAGCTTGGCAGGCGGCAAATTCAGTCATGCAGTTCGCCGCCGGATCGCTTCCATTTCCAAAGCTTTTGAACATACAGCGGAGCGCCGCCGACATCTCCTTTGATACCGATGGATCGGAAGCGGCCACGCATGCCATCATCACCTCAAAGCTTTGCGTCAGCGAGGCTTGAACACATCCAAAGGTTTCGGCGCAGCTTGCCTTTCCGGCTCCCACCCATTCACCGCCGACAACATTCTGTTCGGGGGGCACATCGGGCAGCTCCAGGCAGTTGGCCGTCGCGGGATCGGCCGGATAATACGAGCCGATTAACATACACATTTCATCCGTGGATTTGGGGCCTTGATAGATATCGCGGGCTTCGTTGTTTTTATATTCACAGGTATAATCGAGCCATTCTCCGGCGGGAACAAAGAGCCCGCCCACATCTTTGACGGGTACGTCTTCCCAATGGGTATTGGTATAAAACGGCTCTTGGTTTCCAACCTGCGCGCGATATCCCGCACCCCGGGCATGCATATGCGATTGAGCATTTTGGATCGTGATATCTTTATGAACTTTGCAGCGCATTCTGGCTTGGGTGGAGGAGAGCGGAGGTATATGAATAAAGGGATGATATAAAAACAGAACATCGCCTTCGGTTTTTAGCTCGGAATCGGGGATGGTGTGCAAGTTGACGCGGACTTCAGGGGAAAGGGGCGAGGTGCTCGCATTCACATAATGCACGTTCAACATTAACACAGCCCCAGGCCGCACTTTCATTGCGATGCCCTCGGGGAACTTGATGAATGCCTCGCCATTGGCATTTTGGGAGCCTGATATCAACTTCTGGACTTTCCAGCCATTGGTTGGCCCATCGGAGCAATCGAAGACTCCGCTTGTATCGACGACAGTACCATCTTCCTTCTTTGTGGGAATGTCGTCATAAGCGGTTTGATACATAAGAACGTGGTGGCTACCTGTAGTAAAGCGTACTTCATCGCGTGAGACATTCATTCCTTCGGCTGGAGCCTTGACAAACATACAATGTTCGGCTTCGGTGCCTGGCGGGAGTGAAGTTGTCATTTTGAACTGCACGCCTTGACCTGAGGGAGGTGGAGCGAGCAGTTCGGCGGGTGGGGAAGGCTGTTCGGTTTCGCTGCTTCCACAACCGGCGAGGGCGGCGAGGAAAGCTGCGCAAAGACCAAGGATGGGGGTGTTTGGGGTGTGGGTTTTAGTCATGCGGCTGTGCCTAGCGCACAGAGTTTGGGTGTCAAGTGCTTTTTCGCAAATTGTCAAAGCCGTTCGGCACTGGGAATGTCTTCACCCGTATTATCATGGAGATTTATAGGAAGCCGCCTTTCGCTTGGATACAACTTCGATGAGGCGATATCGCAAAGCAGGTGCATCCATCGGGACTTTTTGCCGGGGTTCTACGCTGACCCTTAGCTCGTAAGCATAGGATTCCTCGTAAACAAAACCCTCAATTGCCCCGTAGAAGAGCGTCCACTCATCCCGCTCGGATGAGCGGACCTGCATGCATTTCATTGGGCCTTCGCCCTCACAGTCGGCAAGCACTTCTCGAATAAAAAAAGTCTTGACGCTGGTGCCAGAATCGGTCTTCGCCGATAAAGCGGGCGATGGAACCGATGCGGAGGGTGCTGGAGCACTGCTGTCTGCGGAACTTGGAGCTACAGCGTCTGGAGGGGATACGGTTGGATGACAAGCGGAGATAAAAAGTGCAACGCCTAGGGTAAAATGCATGATGTTCGAGAACATAGCGCGTTGTATATCAGCCCCCTGCTCGTTGTGAATGATGATCGCGTTCATTGGTGTTGAATTTACTGGAAGGCACGAGGCAAAGCTGAGACACTGACAACATGAATGCGTTGCGCAACATGACTTGGCTCGGGATCATCATTGCTATGGGCGCGGGTTTTGGTTGTGAAGGTCATCAGCGGCGGGCACCGGCGTATTATGCTGGAACGCCGGGCGCGGCATGGCCTGGAGCGGCTTCTTATATCGCTGAACAGCCTGCAGAAGCCTACAACCCTACTTTGCCCCGTCAGGTGGGCAGCGCCTTCATTTATTTGGGAGGTAGTCTTGTACGGCAGCTCGTGCATTTCGAGGTTGTCAATGGAATGGCGGTGATGGAAGGCGATATCATGCTGGGGCCTGCCACACTGGTGCCCTTTCGCTATGCGCTGCCACAGTTTGCGCGGGGCGGTATTTTTGGGGCGGTCACCGTAGCGGATCGCTCGGATTTATGGCCCGGCGGAGAAATTCCTTATGAGATTGATGCTTCTGTTTCGGCTTCTCAAGCTCAAACGATTCTCGCGGAGATTCAGCACGTAAATCAAACAGAATTGGAGCTGCGCCCACGCGCGCAAGCCGATCGCGATTTTGTTGTCTTTAGGAATAGTGGTTCTGGTAGCGGATGTTCTTCCTATTTAGGACGCCAGGGGGCAGCGCAGCCTATCGAAGTCGCCGAATGCGGCAAGGGCAGTGTGATTCACGAAATCCTGCACGCCGCTGGATTTTATCATGAACAGTCTCGGGGAGACCGGGATCACTATGTTACCATTCATTGGGACGCAATCGCGCCGGGCCGTGAGTCCGCATTCAAAATGCGCGACCATCGCGGCCAGGATATAGGCCCTTATGATTTTAGCAGCATCATGCACTACTCAAGGCGGGCATTTAGCATCAATGGTTCTCCCACCATAACCCCCAAGGTAGAGAACGTCATCATCGGCCAGCGGGAAGGGCTTTCGGTGCTCGATAGGGCAGCGATTACTGAGCTCTATGGCTCAAAATCCACCCCTCAGCCGCCTATCCCCCCAGTCCCCGGCCCCCAAGCCCCTATTCCACCACCACCCACTCCACCTGCTCCCGGCCCTCAACCCCCCACTCCACCCGCGCCTTCGCCCAATGGCCCATTTGAAGGAAGCTACACATCGAGCCAAGGCACCGTCCTGTGCGCGCAAAGTGGAAGCGCCGTGAACTGCCGGTATTCTACAGGGGTATTCATCTGTGTAGCCTTGGGGGACCGGCTTGAATGCGGGTGGAGCGGTGAAGGTTCGGGCCGTGCGGTATTTCAGCGCAGAACCGACGGTGTGCTGGAGGGCACATGGGGGAATTTCTTTTCATCGGATGATCGGGGCGCATTGCAACTGACTCCTGTGGGGGCAAATTCACCATCAAATCCGTAGACACGATTTAAAACAAGATTCCGGAAGGATGTATGAGCGATATTAAGCTGCAAGAGGGTGAGCGGGTAGTGTTTTCCAGCCGGCGCCGGGGTCCCGCGGGTTACGGCTCACTGGTTTGGTTTGGAATTATTTTCGGGGCATTGCAGGTCTGCGGCAGTTGCAGCATGGGATTTTATTATGTGGCGGGCGTGGTGGACGATATGCCGCTTGGAATGAGCCTGCCATCGATCTTGACCGTGCTGATTTGCCTGGCGGGCTTTGTGTACTTTATGATCGAGCGCAAAAAACCCTATTATTTTTTGACCAACAAGCGTTTGATCGCAAAGCGTTTTATTTTGTCGCCGCTCGAAATGGATGTTTCAAATATAGGCGCGGCGGCCCGGCGGGTGGTTCGCCTAATGCGCTATGGGCAGATCGTTAGGGAAGATACGACCAATCGTATCGCGCTTGGCTTTTATACCGGCGGCGCAAGGCTGATCGGCCCCGTGGAAGAGGCCGAGGAGCTCGTCACGCTATTGAAATGCGTTATCGATCATTCGGTTGACTTAAGCTGTTTGCCATCGACGGCGGGCGATCCCGCCGCGGCCTATGCCAGAAAAGACTTGTTTTTGGCTATGACGACAACAGCCGCCGGAGTTCCAAGGGGGCCGCTTTTCGTGGGCCCCACCAAAATCGTGGCGTTTGCGGATGTCTTTTTTAAGTCGCGCCAATTTCAATTGCTGACCATCGTAGGCGCCGTGAAACCCGCCGAAGAAATTGAAGAAAAAATGGTGGATATCGCCAAAAATCAAAACTTTGGGCGCGCGATTATTATGGACCGGGAAGGGCTTAGCATGACGCTGTTGGGCAATTCGCTGCGCGTGGGCTCCGACGATAAAGCCGTAGCTTTTGAGCTCCACGAGGGCGACAGAACCAGAATGCAGCAGTATCTAAAGACCAGTGAAGCGCATCCTTACCGTTAATTGATGAAGCGTGAAACAAAAACCTTGATCCCCGGCCAAAACAGTGCTCTAAGCGGCCCATGGCAAAGAAGATTGCATTGTTCTGGCCCGGCGATGGCCGATCCATCCCCAATGAACTGGCACATCCAAGCATGGAAGCAGCCACGCTTCAATTGGAACGCGCTCTTAAAAAGCTTGGCCGGACACCCTACCGTATTGAAGGCTTTATTGCCAAGCCTCATGAGTCCATCGAAAAGCTGGGACCCGTTCAAGATCCGATGATTGCGGTATGCGTGCATTGGATCTATGGGCCGCATACCACGGAAGGCGTCGTTGGAAAGGATAACCCGCTTCTGTTGGCCAGTAATTTTTCCGGGCAATGGCCGGGTTTGGTAGGTTTGCTGAATACCGGTGCCTGCCTTGAAATGCTGGGGCGCGCTCATTCCCGTGTATGGACGGACGCGCCCGAGTTCACCGAAGACGATTTGTTTATGAGCCGGCTCGAGGAATGGTGCCAGAGCGGCCATATTGTATATCCAGAAGATGGACTGAGCTATCATGCGCCGATATCTCCAGCGGCATCGGCCCTTGCCCAAAAAGTGGCGGCGGATATCCGGGCCCGCCGTATTTTAATGCTTATGCTGGGCGATACCTCGATGGGAATGATCAATGGGTATTTCGGGCCTAGGCTGCTCGCGCCTCACGGCTTTTCTGAGCATAAGATCGATCAGGCTTGGATTTTAGACAGGGGTAAGCGTATTGAAAGCTCGCGTATTGAGGCGGCTTTTGAATTTGTGCGTTCCCGCGGCGTTGCCTTTCATTGGAAAGAGCCAGGGGCCGAGGACTTCGATGAACAGGCCACGCGCGAACAGTTGCGCGATTACTTGGCGGTTATCGATTTGATTCAGGAATACAAAGCCGACTGTATGGGCTGGCAATATCAATTGGGATTGATTCCGCTGAGGCCGCCTTCCGATTTTGCCGAGGGATTGCTGAATTCGGTATGCAGGCCCGAATCCAACGGAGATACCATTGTATGCTCTACCGAGGCCGATCAGGGCAATGCGGTGCCTATGGAACTCCTTAAGCGTATTCTAAAGGCCAAGGGCCTGCACCATGCCGTGATGTTTCACGATGTGCGCTGGGGCGGGGAGCATGACGGGCGTTTTATTTGGGTGCTGCTCAATTCAGGCTCTTCCTCGGCTTATGCCTTTAATCACGATCCCGATTCTCTGCGAGGTGCCCACTCTTACCGTCAGCCTTCCCTCTATTTCCCCCATGCCGGCGGTACAATGGCCGGCGAGAGTTTGCCAGGTGCGATCACTTGGGCCCGCGCTTATGTAAAGCAGGGCGTACTCTGGATGGATGTGGGCAAGGGCGAGGTCGTCAAGCTTCCGGAGGAAAAAAGGGATGCTTGGTGGGTGGGAACGACACGCCAATGGCCCCTGATGACGGCATGGCTGGGGATGCCTCGGGATGCCTTGATGGCGCATTATCTCTCCAACCATGTAGCGGTTGCCTATGGAGATGTGTTTGATGAAATGGTCGCGCTGTCGCAAGAATTGGGATTCCGAGTGCGAATTTGGAATGCATCATCGTCCCCCACCTAAGCCGTAGACCTGCATCTTTGTGAGCACAATCCCGCCGCTTTTGCTGGTTTCAATGGGCTTTGGCCTGATGGGCGCAGTGCTGTCCCTGGCCATGCTTATCCTGGTCCTATGGCAATCGCATAGCCATCGTGACAATCAAATCATGGCGGTCTACCTTTTTTCCGTGTTCATCTGGAGTCTTTCGGTTTTTTCCTCCCGGCTCTGCCGCCTTATCGGTGTTAACCCTCAGTATTTTCTATTTACAACGGTTCTTTTTCTCGGTTTGACGAGTGTTTTGCTATTTACCGTCGTCTGTCAGCAAGCAGGATGGATGAGCAAAGCATGGGTCCGAGCGCTCATTGCCCTTGGACTTGCGCTTCGGTTTGCCACCGTCCCCTTGATGCTTGGGGGGTATATGTTCCGGGATGTGCGCATTTCGGAGACAGGCACGCTTGGATATTCGCTGAGTCCGCTGGAAACTGCCCATACGCTGGTCACGAATATTTATTGTGTCCTGGCCCTGGCCGTTATTGTCCGGCACAGAAACTCCGGGCTGCGAGGTCTATTCTGGGGAACGCTGACGGTTGCGCTTGGTTTTGCCAGTTCCATTACGCCATGGCGGAATTATTCCCCCAGTATTATTCTCGCGGCGATTTCGACACTGTTTTTCACGGCGGCGATCCTGAAGAAGCATTTATTTAACCCGCTGATGGCGGCGAACCGGCAATTGGCGACGGCGAAAGAGGCGGCGGAGGAAGCCAGCCTAGAAAAGAGCCGCTTTCTGACGAAGATGAGCCACGAGCTCCGCACGCCCCTCAATGCGATTATCGGCTATACCGAGCTATTGATGGAGGAAGCTCAAGAGGACAACGGCGGGCCGCTATCCAAAACGCTTCCCGATTTATCGAAGATTGGCATTGCCTCCAAGCATTTGCTGGCTCTGATTAACGATATCCTCGATCTATCGAGAATTGAAGCGCACAAGCTCGAGATCCGGGCGGAAAGGATTCAGCTTAAGTCTTTTCTCAGCTCGATTGAAGCGACAATTTTGCCGCTTGCCGGACGGGGCAACAATGTCCTTCAAATCGAAAATCTCTGTCCCGAGGAATATATCTACAGCGATCCCGTTCGATTGAGGCAGGTGCTGATCAATTTATTGGGGAACGCGGCAAAATTCACATCCAATGGCAAGCTTTCGCTGAGCGTGACCATCGAGGTCAAGTCTCAAAACAGTCCGGCAGGGCGGCGCTGGCTGGTGTTCAAGGTGAGCGATACGGGAATTGGTATCCCTCCCGATCGCTTGGAGCATATTTTCGAGGCGTTTTACCAAATCCAGATCGAGGGCGGGCGTACGGTGTCGGGAACGGGACTGGGCCTAACCATCAGCCGCCAATTGAGCCGCCTTCTTGGGGGAGACCTCAGCGCGGAGAGTGAGCTGGGTAAAGGATCGGTTTTTACCGTAAGGCTTCCCATTCAAGAGGAATTGACCGGCGCCTAAATAATGTTTTCACGCCTTACCCATGAATTTCCAATGAGCTGCGTCTAAGAAACCATGCCTCGGCCTTATTTGCTCTTGTTCACGCTGGCGATCGCTGGATGTGCCGCTCAAGCTCGACAGCCGGCCCCTAGCCGCCCCCAAGAGGCAGCCATTTCACGTCCAGTTCCCATGCCCCCTTCTCCCGCTACCACAACCAGCGAAAATCTTGCCCCCCTTCCCGAGTTCCAGCCCGATCCAACGACCTCGCCGGCCGATACCCTTGCCGCAAAGCGCTTTTTTGAGGCATTGCAAGCCCTGGAAGAGGCCCGAAAGCTCGATCCTGAGCGTCCCGAGGCCCTCTTGAATGAAGCGATCCTACTCCATGAATATGGCCCTGTGCTCGGTGGGAACGGCGCCGAACGTTCCCTGCTGCGGGCTATGCAGTTGTATCGGCTCTTTATTCAAATGGCCGAAGCGAATCCGGCCTATAGCGAAGAGATTAATGCGGCCAAAGTGCGGCTTTCATGGATAGAGGACATGGTATTCTGCCGATTTCGCGAGACAGAAGCCGATAGGAAGAAGAGAATTGCCGAGGAGAAACAGCGGGAGGCCCAGGAAGAGCTGTCTCCCTTTTAGTTGGGGATATTTACCGCTCCGCAGGGGAATGTCACGGAAAGTGTATGATCCCCTTGTTTGATCGTATCGCACGCCGTTCCCAGCAGTTCAATTTCAGTGGGGGTATTTAATTGCCATCCATTGGGGTCATTGTAGGGAAGTTTCTGGCCATCGAGAACCACGCTTCCTTTATCTGCCTGCATGGGATCGACCATGCCTGCGAGGGTAAAGCTGCATGAGCGGGCGCCGTTGATAATTTCGTTGAAGGCGTCCACAAGTGCCTGCTGATCGGTGGGTTGGTAGTATTTGGCGTTATCCATACCTCCAACCATTTTTCCGGCGCCCGCATTGGCTACATCCTGAAGATGGGTCGCGCTGATTTGATCGCCCACGGCAATCACGAAGGTTTGAATCTTTTTGTCGTAGGCTGTTTTTACGGCATTTACCGATAAATCTCTCGCCATTTGAGCTTCAGGCGATCCGGGCGCAGGGTCTTTGAAGGTACAGGAATCGGGTTCTCCATCGGTGGCAAGCACAATAATCTTTGGGCCAGGTTCGGCGAAAGGCTCCAGTACCTTGACAACGGCATCAACACTCTCGCCTGTAGGCGTGTCTTCGATGGGATTCGATGAGGTATACAGGGTATTGATGGCATCGTAGTTGTTGAGCGCGATGGATACATTGCTTAAAATAGGACATGTGGGATTGGCATCGGCGCCGGTATAGAGGGTCAGGCCAAAGCGCACGTCTTTTTCCAAGAGCTTGACCACACCATTGTTGGGATCCATCAGCGCATTGCGAAGCACATTCCAGCGATTACCTCCAGGAAATGCCGCGGTCATACTACCGGATTGATCGATTAACAGCACCACGGTTGGGATTTGTTTTTCAAATTGAACGGTGATATCGGCGCATCCATCCGATGTTCCACCGCCGCCCGAACTCGACGTAGTGAGTCCTCCATCGCTAAATGTATCGGCTCCGCCCGCTCCGCTCGAGCTTCCGGGCACACATTGGCCTTGAGCCGAGCAGGACTGGCCCGCGGCACATGATGCCGCGCCTTGTGCACAGTCGGCCGTGCAGGTTTTGGCCGCGCTGCAATACAAACCTGCACCGCAATCGGTGCTGTTTGCACAGGGGCCTCCGCATTTGCCCGCCAATACCGTTGCGCACGGCGAGGCGTCCGAGCTTCCGCTGTCGCCGCAGGCGCCCGTCGCCGCGAGCATACCCGTGCCGATAAGCAGCGTCATCGCGCCAAAGGCCCGAATCCAGCTTAAACCCTTGGTGTTTGCATTCCTTTTGGGGGATGGATTTGCCGCCGTCCGACTTGTCTGACCCATTGGACTCTCCTCGAAAAGCTAAAAGGAGTTCCACTGTAGGAGCGAAATCAAAAAGAGGAAACACAAAAAAACACTTCGTGTTAGGCTCGCGCCGAAATCTGAACGCGGAGCCGTTTTATGATTCTTTCAGCGCAGTGGAGAGAGGTCGAGAAGCTCATCGATGAACAGAAGTACGAGGCCGCCTACGACATGCTCCAAAGCATGCGAAATGCGCTCGCGGGCAATGCGGCGGAGGAGTTCGAGGCCACCAAGATCTTGGTGTGGCAGGCCGAGCTCAGGGCGGGTTTAGGCGCGTTTGAACAGTCCGCCGAGCTATTGCGTACAACACCTTGGCCTCAAGGGTTTTTGGCCCGGAGCCTTCGGGGAATGGCGTATGGAAAGGCGCTGCTCGCGTATGGCCGCGAGTATTCGTATCAGATCCGGAAGCGCACAAAAATCATCTCGGAAAATGCTCTTTCCATCGGGGAAATGAGCTCGGACCAAATTCTCGCCGCGGCGATGCAGTGCTTTCATCGCGTGTTTCAAGTGCGCCCGGAGTTTGACCGCACGGGCGCCGAGGCGCTGGGCAAGGTCTTCGTTCCAGGCACATATCCGCAGGGAATCCGAAGCTTGCTGCGGGATTTTATCTCGTATCAGGCGGCCGAATTGCTCGCCGATCAAACCCACTGGGACCCCGCGGAATCCAACGAACTCTTCAGGCTGGGACTTGTGCGGCTGCTCGGTGAAAAGCCGGCCGGCGATGCATTTACGCTGGATGATGCGGGGCTTCATCCCTTGATCCGGCTGTGCGCGGTGCTCGACGATTTGGAGAGCTGGCATAGAACAGAAGGGCGGCGGGAAAGCGCGCTGGAGGCGAGGCTCGAACGAATTCGGCGTCTTTTATCGGCTTTTCGCGGCGATGACTACGAGCGCGAACGGGCTTCGCTGGAAGAGCATTTGAAAGAAGTGCTTCATCAGCATAGCGATCTTCCTTGGAGTGCCCTTGGAAACTATCTCTTGGCGCTCACCATGAAGAAGCGGGGCGAAAATGTGGGCGCCCGGGCTGTTGCCCAGCAATCGATCGAGAGGGCGGCGGGCAGCATTGGAGCCAAGCTGTGTGCCGAACTGATCGCGGATATCGAAGCGCCGGATTTTCATCTTGAAGGCATGCTGATCGATGGCATCAATAAGCGGACATACCGGCTTAGCCATAAGAACATTCAGCGGATCTATTTCCGGGCGATTCCCTTCGATCTTGAACGGCATATCTCGTCTACGAGGGATTACAATGTATTTCCGGCCCATAAAGAATGGAAGCTGGTGCTGGGCGCGGTAGATCCGAAGCATTGTTTTCAGTGGTTTTTAGATTTAGCGCCGACCCCCGATTACCGCATGCACTGGACTTATTTTTCGCCGCCGATTAACCGGCCGGGGATGTTCGTGCTGGTGGCCTCGCTCGATCCAGATTTTACGGCAAAGGAAGGCAACCGGGTGGTGGCCTGCAATCTTCTGGTTAGCGATATGGTGCTGCTCACCAATACGACAACCGAAGGCATTATCGAAGCTATGGTGGTATCTGGTGAACACGGCGCGCCGATTGAGGGGGCGGATGTCGAGCTATACCGCGGCGATTGGAACCGGGGCCATAGCCGCGTGGATAGCGAACGCTCGAATGCCCAGGGAAGCGTAACCTTTTCGGGTGCGAGGGATAAGGGTTCCCACTTTATTGTCGCCCGTAAAAACAATCAGCTTTGCGCCGATCCCAACTTTTTACATGTCTATCGGCCTCAGGTTCAGCCCCGTGTCACCGATGTGCTGATCTATAGCGATCGGAGTATTTATAGGCCGGAACAGAAACTGTATATCAAAGTCGTGGCTTACAGGGGCCGCGAGGATAAGAGCCGCTTTGATCTTCTCGTCAACGAAAAACTGACCGTTGAGCTTCGGGACGCCAATGATGAGGTGGTTGCTCAATCGGCCTTGAGAACCGGAGATTTTGGCTCTGCTTCAGTGGAGTTCACCATTCCCTCGGGAAGGCTCTTGGGCACTTGGTATATCCGAACTTCGCTGGGAGGAAGCTCGGAGATTAAAGTCGAGGAATATAAACGTCCAACCTTTGAAATGAGCTTTCTTCCCAGCAAGAAGCCGGCTCGTTTAAATGCCCCCGTCGAAGTGCTGGGCGAAGCCAAATATTTCTTTGGATTGCCTGTAACCCAAGGCATTGTGCGCTTTCGGGTCGAGCGTTCGGTGGAAATTACAGGGTGGAGAGCATGGTTTCTCCCCCCTGCAAAGCCTCAGCGCGTGGCCTCGGGCGAAACGGCCCTTCAACAGGATGGAACCTTTGCGATCAGTTTTACCCCAGAGGCCGATCCCAGCAAGCTGCGGCCGGAAACGACCCATCGCTATACGATTCACGCGGAGCTGACCGATGAAGGCGGCGAAACGGCAAAGGCTTCAAAAACCATTCGGGTGGGGACATGCGATGTTCAGGTAAGCATTAGCCACGATGGGCAATTTATCCCGGAAAACACAAGTTTTACGCTTAGGGTGCAGAGAACCGATAAAAATGGTTCCCCCCGCAAAGGGCATGGAAGATGGAGGCTTGTATCCGTACAACAGCCTCAAGTGGGAGGAGGCCCGGCGGATATACCCGAACCCGAGCCCGATGATATGCCTTCTTCCTGGATTTTACTCCCAGGCGATCGTTATCCGGCCCGGTGGAATGCCCGTTATATGCCTATGGCTCAAATGGCCACCTTTCCCGAAGGGCAGAAACTTGGCGCCGGAGATTTGCTTCATGATGAAGGCGGCCTGGGACAGCTTCAATTGCCCCCACTTGCGCCTGGCTTGTACCGCATTTGCTATGAAACCCAGGATGATGCGGGTGCAAAATACGAAAATAGCAAGGAAATTCTCGTGGTGGGGCAATCGACGCCCATTGGTGTGCCCACGCTGCTCATGGCCCAACATACCCATGCTCAAGCTGGATCGACCCTAAAAGTCTTCGTTTCCTCGGGCACCTACGATCAAGTGATGTTTCTGGATATGATTCAGGCCGGCGAGCGGCTCCACCGCTGGTTTCTAAAGCCCGGGGACCGGGAGCTCTTTGAATTTCCCATCGATAATAGCCATCGGGGCGGCTTCACGCTGCAATTGAGCGCCGTAAGGGATTATCAGTTGATGACCCTGAGGGAATCGATCTTTGTGCCCTGGGACGATAAAGAGCTAAAGATTTCCTGGGGCACCTTTAGAAATAAGCTTTACCCTGGCCAAAAGGAAACATGGACGCTTTCCTTGCAAGGTCCCGATGGCAAAACGCTCAACAAACGGGCGGCCGAAGTGCTGGCGTATATGTACGATCGAAGCCTGGAAGTCTTTGCTACTCATCTCCCCAGGGCAATTTCTTCTTTATACCCCGATCGCAGGCAAGCCTCGCCGCTCCGGGCCAGCCTCCAAAGCCAAACGGGTTATGCATTTATGGGCGATTATCTTCGTCGCCGCCGCGAATCCGTGCCCGTGCCCGAGGCCGATCGTTTTGTGATCTTTGAACGCTATGGAATCGGCGGACTGGGAAGGCGTATGTATTCTTTTGGGGCTCCAGGAGGGGCTCCACCGCCTCCCGCGATGGGCGCTCCGCCTCCCGCTCCCAGGGCCATGGCCCCCGCGCCTCAGGCGCCGCCGGGAATGAGAGCTCCAGAACCGGCCGCGGCAGAAGAAATGGCAGAGCTGGCCATGGATCAAACAGGCGCGGCCATGCTTTCGGAGGCTCCGGAAGAAGCGGCGGCCCCCGTGCAAATGCGTTCCAATTTCGCGGAAACAGCCTTTTTCTTCCCGCATTTGGTCACCGAGGCCGATGGAAGCGTCACCTTTAGCTTTGAAATGCCCGATTCCGTCACGTCTTGGTCTGTTTGGGTGCATGCCATAACCAAAGACTTAAAGGGGGCATCGGAAAAGCGCGAAGTCAAGACGTCCAAGGATCTGATGGTGCGGCCTTATGTCCCCCGCTTCTTTAGAGAAGGCGACAAGGCCGAGCTCAGGGTCATGGTTCAAAACGCGGGCGATACACCTCTTTCTGGACATTTAACCCTAGATATTCTGGATGCCGAGACGGATAGCTCGCTGCTTTCGGCCTTTGGCACTGGAGATCCAAGGCGTAACTTTGAAGTTGCCCCCGGTTTAAGCCAAACCCTATCTTTCCCCATTGCTGTACCGGCGCGGGTTGGACCCATTGCCGTGCGGGTGGAAGCGAGGGCCGGCCAGCAAAGCGATGGAGAGCTGAGGCCCCTTCCCGTTTTGCCCAGCCGGATGCATTTGGCTCAGTCGCGCTTTGTTACCCTTCGCGATCGGCAAAGGCGCGAGATGATCTTCGAGGATATGAGAAAAGACGACGATCCCTCGCTGATCCACGAACAACTGGTGATGACCGTCGACGCCCAGCTTATCTTCACGGTGCTCAAGGCGTTGCCGTATTTAATCGATTATCCCTATGAATGCTGTGAACAGGTGCTGAATCGCTTTGTTTCGGCGAGCATTATCTCGGGCGTGTACGCCGAGGCGCCCGCGCTTGCGGCCATGGGCAAGGCTTTTTCGCAACAGCGCGAATCTGTTTGGGAAAAATGGCACGAGGACGATCCCAACCGGAGAATGAGCCTCGAAGAAACGCCCTGGCTTCGCGAGTCCAAAGGAGGCGATTCTATCTACCCCGTCATCAAGCTGCTCGATCCAAAAGTGGCCGAGAAACACCGGGATAAATCCTTGAAAAAGCTGGTCAAGGTTCAGCTTAGCTCCGGGGGCTTTCCTTGGTTCCCGGGCGGTCCTCCCTCGCCTTTTGTCACGCTCTATCTCCTGGAGGGCATGTCCAGAGCCCTGGAATTTGGGGTAAAGGTGCCGCCGGAGCTGATCCGCAAGGCATTTTCCTATATGACAGGGCATTTCCGCTCGGATATCTTGCCCCGGATGAGGAAACACGAGATTTCCCCTGAAACCATCACCTATCTGCTCTATGTGCTTTCAGGCTATCGCGATGAATCCTTGACTTCGGGGGCTTTTTCCCGCGCCGAATTCAGTGAAATGCTGGACTATTCGTTTGCAAATTGGAAAAAACACTCTCCCATGCTAAAATCCCAGCTTGCGCTTGTTCTCGATCGCAATGATCGAGGCGCCGACGCCAGGCTGGTGTTTTCGAGCGTGCTCGACAGCGCCAAAACCGAAGAAGACAAAGGCACATTCTGGGCTCCCGAGGGCTTAAGCTGGCTTTGGTACAACGATACCATCGAGGGCCATACCCAAGCGCTGCTGACCACCCAAGAGCTCTTCCCCGATTCTCCTCTGAAAGACGGTCTGGTGCTATGGCTTTTGCTCAATAAAAAGCTTAACCATTGGAAATCTACCAAGGCAACCGCCGGGGTTATCTATGCGCTCGTCAAGTATATGCGCCGAGAAAAAACCTTGGGTATTCGGGAGCATGCCCGGGTCATTGTTGGAAATAACGCTTGGGACCTGGTCTTCGATCCCGATCGCTATGAAGGCAAACGGCAAATGATGATCGAAGGAGAGCGGGTGAATGCCCAACAGCATCATCGGGTTATTGTGGAGAAAGACACCCCCGGATTTATGTTTGCCTCGGCGACTTGGCATTTTTCGACGGAAAAACTTCCCGAAGAGGGCCGGGGCGATTTCTTTACGCTTCAAAGGAAGTATTTTGTATGCGATAAAAGCGGAAAAGACATTGTTCTTCGGCCTTTGAGCGAAGGAGCTCCTGTTAAGGTGGGCGATGAAGTCGAAGTGCAGCTCGCGCTTTCGGCCAAGCATTCCGCTGAATATGTTCACCTAAACGACCCCAGGCCCGCAGGCTTTGAACCCGAGGATAAAACCTCGCGCTATTTCTGGGAAATGATTGGACATTACCGAGAAATCCGGGACAGTGGAACCAATTTCTTCTTCGATAGCCTGCCTACAGGAGAATACACGCTTAAATACCGGATTCGGGCCGCCATGGCGGGCACCTTTAGAAGCCATCCGGCCACCGTGCAGCCTATGTATGCCCCTGAATTTGTCGCGTATTCAAGCGGTGCGGTGATTGGAATCGGAGCCTGAGCATGCAATACGGAAAAGAATTGGAACGCCTCGCCGAAAGCTATGCCTGGGCCCGCAGCGTCCCGCTGGACAGGCTTTTGGATTGGAAGGAAGCCTGCGGCCCGCGGCCTCTTCTGGCGATTGGCTCGGGAGGCTCGCTCGCGGCGGCTCATTTCGCGGCTTTGCTTCACCGCCGCGAAGGCAGGCACCAGGCCAAGCATTTAACACCTTATGAGCTGCTGCTCAATGAGCCCGGACTTTCAGGTGTTTCGCTTATGCTGTTATCGGCATCGGGCGATAATGCGGATATCCTCTCGGGGCTGGACGCGGGACTGGAAAGAAATGCTTCAGCCATTAGCGCGCTATGTATGAAACGCAATAGTCCGCTTTCCCACAAAGCTCAGCATCAATCTCGTTGCTATATCTTTGAGGACGATATTCCCACGGGAAAAGACGGTTTCTTGGCAACCAATACCCTAATGGCCACGCTGACCCTCCTCGCCCGCGCTTATGGCGCCGAGCTCTTGGATTCCCTGCCCGCTCCGCCCCCTCCCACACTTCCCAGCGGCGATCCTAAACTGCTTATCCAAATTGTTTATGGAGGCTGGGCCGCTCCAGTCGCCACCGATCTTGAATGTAAACTCAATGAGTCCGGCCTGGGCTCCGCTGCCATGAATGACTACCGCAATTTCGCCCACGGCCGTCAACTGGGTATGCTTCATCACTGGCAAAACTCTCTTCTTATCGCCCTGGTGACGCCCGAAACAGCGGCTCTCGCCGAACGCACCCTCGCCTATTTACCGCCGGATTATTCAAGGATTCAGCTCTCCACGCACCGCCATGGCCCGGCGGGAACTTTAGATTTATGGATTCAAGCCCTGTACTTGGTCAAAGCCATCGCCGCCTCAAAAGACTGCGACCCCGCCCGGATGGCTCATGTGCCCGATTGGGTTTTCGGTATGTATAAACTCTCGCCTCATTCGCTTTAATTATTTACCATTTTTATCGAATTGAAACCCCAGTACCCCCGCGCTCATCCTTTTTATATCCTATCAAATTGGCTTTCAATTTAAACATTATTTGTTCTCAAATAAAAAACAAATACAAAAACGCGCGAGGCCATGATAACAATCGCCCGCAATGGCTCTCGAGCCCGGCTATCACGTCTCCAAGCAAATTCGACTCGTGCGCATGGTCGGGCGCGGCGGGATGGGAAGCGTGTGGATCGCCGATCATCTAGCGCTCAAAACACATGTCGCCGTGAAATTCATGTCGAGCATGTATGTGCACGATCCAGCGCTCGTTACGCGCTTTGAACGCGAGGCCACAAGCGCCGCTCAAATTAAGAGTCCGCATATCGTTCAAGTGCACGACCACGGAATGACCGAGGATGGCATTCCCTTCATTGTCATGGAGCTTCTCGACGGAGAAGATTTATCCTCGCGTTTAAAGCATTCCGGGCCTCTGCCTCCCCACGATGTCGCCATTATCTTGATGCAGATGTGCAAAGCGCTCAATCGGGCGCACCAGCTTGGAATCATTCATCGCGACATCAAGCCGGGCAATGTGTTCTTGCTCGATACCGACGGCGATATTTTTGTCAAGCTGCTTGATTTTGGAATCGCAAAGCCGGGGACGGGCGAGTCCAGCGATGTCACCAATACAGGCGCAATCGTGGGGACTGTGGTGTATATGAGTCCCGAACAATTGCTCAATGCAAAAAGCGTCGACTACCGGGCGGATTTATGGTCGGCAGCGGTCGTTGCATACCGCGCTCTGACGGGCCGCTTGCCTTTCTCGGATGAGGATGGAATCGGTTCGCTGTGCTTGGCCTTTGAGCAAAGCCTGTTTAAAGCGCCCAGCGAGCTCGATCCAAGCCTGCCGGCGGCGCTCGATGCGTGGTTTACCAAAGCGTTTCAGCGCAAGCCGGAAAATCGCTTTAGCTCGGCCAAAGAAATGGTGCGCGCCTTTTTTGACGCCATTGGAGAAACACCGCATGCGGCCGAACGGGGGACGTCGAGGGCTTCGGTCAGCGATGGGCAAAGCCAAGACACGGCTTTTTCAGAGGCTTGGGATGCTCAAACGATGCGCACGCTGGAAGGGCTTGGCCCTCCGGACCTTGCGCGCAAACGCAAATTGGGCCCCGACGATCCGACCACGCACGATTCCAACGTGTCCGCCAGGCTCGCGGCGGACGATATGCGAAAAGCCTCTGAGCAAAGCTCCTCCGGCGTCTCCGCGGTGTCAAAAGATTCGCGCGTGGAACCCATTACCGCAGGCACCGGCGCGCCGATGACCGTCGATGGAACAGCCTCTTCGAGTGCTCAGGGGCGTTCCAAATCAAAATCATTGCTGCTTCCTTCGATTGTATTGGGCCTCCTTGTGGCGGGCGGCGCATTCTTTGGACTTCAGTACCTGCGCAAAAGCCCAATCCCGCCGAGCGAACCGGCTCCCGTGGACAACAAATCGCCCGAGCCTCAGGCGCGCGCAAGCTCAACCGCCGCCGAACCTCCGGCACCGAGCACCGAACCCAAGGTATTGCCGGCATCCACGGCTTCTGAAGGCATTCCTGCACCAAGCGTTCCTCCGAGCGCGGCTGCACCATCGGCTGCACCGCCAATTCCATCAATTCCCATCAAAGCAACGGGCACCGCCAAACCAAAACTGCCCGAGAAAGACTATGGCTTCTAATTTTTCGCAACGAGCGCTGGGCATTTTGCTAAGTGTTTTATTTGCCACGGCCGCGGTCACACCATTCGCCCACGCAGAGCCGACGGCCGCGGACAAAGAGACCGCGCGCAACCTGATGAAGGAAGGCGATGCGAAATTCGCGGTGAAGGATTATTCAGCGGCGCTTAAGGCTTATCAGGCGGCCCATGCGATTATGCAGGTGCCGACGACGGGCCTTCCGCTGGCCAAGGCTCAAATTGAAAAAGGTCTATGGGTTGAAGCGCGCGATACGCTGTTGTCCATTAGCCGCTATCCCAAGGAAGCGAATGAACAAGCAGCCTTTTCCAAGGCCCGGGACGAAGCCGCTCAGCTTTCTCAAAAACTTATCGATCGCATTCCTCAGGTTATCATCAGTATTGAAGGCGCTTCTGATCCATCCGCGGTAACTGTACAAGTGGATGGGGCGGCCATTCCAAGTGCTGCCTTGGGCTCGCCCAGAAAAGTCAATCCGGGTTCCCATGTTATCAGCGCCTCGGCAAGCGGATATAAAACGGCGACGGCCAATGTGAGCTTGAGCGAGGGAGAAAGCGAAAAAGTCTCGCTGAAGATGGTTGCCGGCGAAGAGAAATCGGCGCCTCCTCCTCCCCCCGGAACCCCGCCTAAAAACCCTGGCACGCTGGTGATCGAAAGCCCCAAAGAGCCGGGCAATGTAATTGTGGATGGCAAAGCCATGGGAGCGACACCGCTATCGATTCCCGTTGAAGCCGGCGTGCATAAAGTCGAAATTGAATACCCCGGGGGCACGCATGAAGAGAAACAGGTGGAGGTCAAGGCGGGTCAGAAAAACGAACTCCGCTTTGAGCCCTTGGCGATGGATGCCATTGCCCGCTATCGAAAAGGACTTCATTTTGGGTTAAATGGCGGTCTGTGGACCGATGCCCGCCTCGAAGGAGGAAGCCCTCGCTGGGGCTTTACGGCGGGCGCTGTCATGAATATTGGCATTACCCCCTCCATCGATTTCCGCACGGGTTTAAGCGCGACGGGAATACGGCGTTTTGACGAGGAATACGCCACGATGCAGATTTCAGCCGTTGTTCCTGCCATGCTTCGTCTCCATTGGAGCCCGTGGTTCTCGAGCTCGGTGGGACTATCTGCCGGCGTTGCCGTGGATACCCAAAACGATCCCGACGGCGATTCAACAGCCTTTGGGTTTTCCATTGGCCCGGAATGGACGGTTCTGACGCTTTGCGCCGGAGAAAAGCGGGAGTTTGAGCTTTCCTATGCTCAAGGGCTTCGCTTCGGAGATATACGTCAGGACTTTCACCAGTCCTTGGTATTTACTTATTTATTCCTCGATTAACGGGGCCGTCCCCGACAAAGATCCAACAACACCCGCCTAAATCACGCGCCCATGCCAACATGCCTCCGGCAATAAGCGCGCGCAATTATTTTTGTTGCATTCACTACCAACTTTGGGCAATGTGCGATTTGCACGCGGGATGAGTTTTCCTATCTTCATCAGCCTTGGCCTGTTGATCAGCTTCCTGGGCGCGCTTCTCTGTTGCGCGATGCTCGCGCTCGTGCTGTGGCAGGCGCCGAAAGACCGGGGAAATCAATGGATGGCCGCCTATTTCGGCACCGTGCTCTTTTGGGCCGTTGCGGCTTTTTTTCTCCGCATAGAAGGGGCATTCGGCTGGTCTGGAGAAGTGTCTATCTATGGGGCGGGAATAGCCGTCCAACTCACCAACCTGATGCTCTTTCGCCTGCTCTGCCACTTCGCAGGCGCCTCCCGCGCGATGCTTCCCCGTATCATCACAGCATTCGGCCTGTCGCTCTTTCTCTTGAACACCTATGTCTACGTCTCCAGGCAAGCCCTTCAAACGATAGCCTTCCTACCAGATGGACGCTTTGTTTACCAACCGACGCCCGCTGGAAATCTCTCTTTCCTCGCCTCCTTTCTCTTTGGTTTTATCAATCCCATCACGGCCCTTTGGTTTCGGCGCACACCCGCGGGCAAACTCGTCACCGGCGCGCTGATCAGCGGCCTCGGATCGATTGCCATCCTTCAGCCCACCCTCCGAAGCTTGCCCATGGCCTTCCTGACTGCTTCAATCTCAACCTTTTTCTTTGCCCGGGTCATTCTCAGTAAAAACCTATTCGACCCCTTAAGCATGGCCAAGCGAAAAGCCGAAATGGCCAGCCGGGCCAAAACCATGTTTCTGGCCCGCATGGGGCACGAGCTCCGAACGCCTCTCAATACCATCCTGGGCTATTGCGAGCTCGCCTCGGAGGGAATTCAAGACGGCGATTTCCAAAGCGCGGAAAAAGATCTATCCAAAGTGCTATCCTCGGGAAGGCATCTTTTATCCCTCGTCGAAGAAGTCATCGATATTAGCCGGATCGAAGAAGGAAAGCTGAAACTGAGCCCAGAACCCATTGAAATCGCTCCTTTCCTTCAATCCGTCCGGGAAATGATCGTCCCGCTCGCGGCAAAAAATCATAACGAATTTAAAATTCTTCATAAAGAGTCCAGCCCAGCCCGCACACTCTATCACGATGCAACCCGGCTGCGCCAAATCCTCGTTAACCTGCTAGGCAATGCCGCTAAATTCACCAGAAATGGACATATACGGCTAGAGGTTCAAGAACATGACAAGCATATCACATTCCGCGTTATCGATACCGGAATTGGCATAAGCAAAAAACAGCAGGCCCGTTTGTTTCAAGAGTTTGAACAGGCTCACGATCAAACAGAAAAGCGCTATGGCGGCACGGGGCTTGGATTGGCTATCAGCTTTAGGCTGAGTGAAATGATGGGAGGACAACTCTCTTGCTCCAGCGAACTGGGCAAGGGTTCTGTCTTTGAAGTGCGCTTGCCCCTGCGCCTAAAGGCCGCGCCATGATCTTTAGCTTTCACTATATCCTAGGGCTCGTCACGAGTTTTATAGGCTCGCTTGTCTCCTGCTCCATGCTCCTGCTCCTTCTTTGGCAAGCCCCCCTGCGAAGAGATGTTCTATGGGCGGCTTTTTATGCGCTGTCGATGATTATTTGGTCCGTCGCGGCTTTTTTTCTTCGAATTCAATGCATCACAGGCCAATCGCCCTCCCTGCCCATTGGCATTATAAGCTGGGCTTTCCATATCACATGTTTTTCCCTGTTCATGGTACTGTGCCATCATGCCAAGCTGTTCCAGTACCGCATTGTCAAGATCCTTGTCATTACAGGACTTGGCTCGCTCGCCGCCGCCGCATATATTCACGGTTCGGGTCAGGCAACCCAACATGCCGTTTGCTCCCCCATCACCCAATACCACTTCGATCTCCTTCCAGGGGGTAAGCTCATGCTCCTCGCATTGGTGCTCTTTGTCGGCGCCAATCTTTGGATCACCTTGCGCTACCGAAACAAGCTCCCACGCCAAATTTGGCTAACCGGACTCCTGTATTGCGCCGGTGCGCTCATCACCCCCATTGAAGTCCTGCGCGCCACGACGCTGCCCATTCTATTGTCCTCGGTTTCGACGATTTTGCTCACGCATTATGCGCTTTCCACCCACCTCTTCACACCCCTGGCCGAGGCCACGCACAAGGCCAAGCTCCAGAGCGCGGCCAGGACTCAATTCCTCGCCCGCATGAGCCACGAGCTCCGCACGCCTCTGCACAATATCCTCGGCTATAGCGAATTGGTGCTGGAAGACTTAAACGAGAAACATACCGACAGCGCTCAAGCGGACCTCAGGAAAGTAACGCTATCGGGAAAACATTTGCTCACCCTTGTCGATAACGTGATCGATATGGCCAAGATCGCGGAGGGAAAACTAAAGCTGTCCCCCGAATTTTTTGATATCTCGCTCCTGATCCGGGAGCTTTCCGCATTTATAAGACCCTTGCTTGCAACCAATAAAAACCGCTTTCATCTCAAAGGCTTGGAAAGCATCGTCCCGGCGGAGATTTTCGCCGATCGCAAGCGGCTCTATCAAGCGCTGACCAATCTATTGGAGAATGCCGCGAGATACACCTTGGAAGGGGATATCACGCTATCCATTACGCAGGAGAATGGCGAAATTATTTTTCAAGTCGCCGATACCGGAAAGGGCATGCATAAAGATCAATGCGCGCATATTTTCGACGAACTTGAGCCCGCCGATGAGTATGTATCAAAACGGGGAAAGGCATCGGGACTGGGCCTTCCCATAAGCCGGCGCCTGGTCCTCTTGATGGGCGGCGATCTCTCTTGCACAAGCTCTTTGGGGCGAGGAACAACCTTTACGCTGCGCATTCCCGAGCAATCCCGCAATAGCGTGCCGGTATCTAAGGCTTGAGACGGCTCACAAACGCATCGTACATGCCGCTGCCCGCAATCGATACATAATTCTCCCCCTGACCTCCAAATTGAATCGATCCAGAAAAACGGCCTGCTATCCAAATTCCTCCGCCGGGCTCGGTCGCTAGGCTGGAAAGCAACATTTGCCCCGAGCTCTGAGGATTGCGGCTCCATAGATGAGCACCGCTCGCAGCATCGAGTTTAACGATAAATCCTCCCGTGCCTGTGTTGGAAACAACTCCTCCTCCAAAGTCCACGGCCCCCGAAAATTGCCCGGCGACAATGGGATTGCCCGTTGAATCCACGGCAATCCCCGCCAATACTTCATTCCCAGCGCTTGAAAAGCTCTTGCTCCATAAATAGGCTCCCCCGTTGCTCAAAGCCGCGACCAGCACATCTGTATTTCCCGGTGCTGTTGCATGCTCCGGTCCGCCCATTTGAAGGCTTCCCGTGAAATCGGTCCCCACAAAGACTCGGTTGGATGCAAATGACGCGATCTTCACCCGAATGGACGCGCCCAAATTGGTTCCATAGGATGAACTCCATTTGCAAGCCCCCACTTGATCAAAAGCAGCCACGACCAGCGATTGCGTACCGCTCAACTGTCCACAGCCTAAATTCACGCTTCCAGAGTAAGGCGTGGCAATAAAAATTTCCGAGGCGCTGGATACCGCGACTTCACCGGCCCGGGTCTGATCGGAACCATCTCCAAAAGGCTTAAGCCACTTAAGAACACCCGTGTCTCCATCCAACTGAGCTAAAAAGAGATCGCCCCCAGCCGCCGCGAAATTGACTTGGCCATTGATATTGATCTCCGCGCTAAAGGTGCCCAATACCGTCACCGAGCCATCCGGCCCCACCGCCACTTCATCCGGGCGCTGGGCTCCCGCTCCCTGGATATGCGTCACCCATAGAATTTCTCTTTCGCCATTCATCTTAAGCACATAGGCATCCTCGCCGTTGGGTATAAGCGGACCCATGCCAAAATCCAGCGGTGCCGAGAAACGCCCTGTGATAATCGCATTCCCCTTTCCATCCGGGCATATATCGCGCACGCCCTCGGCATCGCTCGCGCTTGTGCCAAATACCCTCGCGCCAAGATAAGTGCCCTGCGCGCTAAACGATGCAATATAAAAATCGTCTCCCGCGCTCCCAGGCGTGACACTCATATCGGGCAAATCCAGCGTGCCCGAGAACTCGCCGCCCACCAGGATATTTCCAACCGGATCGACCGCAATGTCGTCGATCTCGCTGTCCCCTTCCCCTGGAATCCAATTGCTCCACAAACTATCCCCCGGACATTGAATCCCCGTTCCGCAATCTTCATCGGCCGCCGTAGCGCAGTCTTCAGGCGCCGGCCCAATGGCTCCCATGCAAGGACCATAACCGATACCGTTATCATTGCAGGCGTGGCTTCCCGCCTTGCAGGGCGCAAAGCCATCGCTTCCACCCGGCCCCGAATAGCAGGACGAGACCGAGCCGGGCGCGCAGGCGCAATCCGGCCCTTCTTCATCGATTTGCCCGTCGCAGTCTTCATCGGTCGGCGTGGCGCATGTTTCTTGGACGGGTGTGACTTCGCCCATGCATGGACCAAATGTCAGGCTTGCATCGTCGCAGGTCTGAGCGCCCGCCCGGCACAAACCCTGGTTGATGGTTTCCAAGGAACCCGAATAGCATTCCCTTAATTCACCGGGCATACAGGCTTCCCCGCCCGTCCCCGAAGCCTCTTCAAACGTGAGATCCGACAAACCCGAGATCGCCCGGCATCCCCATATGCAAACGGCCCCCAGCGCCGCGCTCAATCCTAGGACCAGCCGGGCATGAATAAACATGTTCATCGCCCTTGCACCCCATCTTGAAAAAAATGCCCGCCAATCATGATCCCATGGGCGACAATTCCGAAACCCAGTCCGAAGGCGAAAGCCTCTTGATTTTCTCCGCCGAATGCTGCGCCCAGCGAAGCGCATAGGCCATGCTTCCCTCGTGCAGAGCCACATCGTCGTCCAGTCCGGCGAAGATCACCGGACCATCTCCGGATACCCATACATCCCGTGTTTCATCGGCCTCCACCCGCGCCGAAAGCCGCTTCCAAAATACGTCCAGCGGCTCATCCGGCCGCTTGGTGTAGACGTTTACGCTTCCATCAATCTCCTTTACCCATATCTCCCTCGCCCTCGCCGCCGCATGCACAGATGCCAATTGAAAGAGCGTGGGCCTGGACTTGGCCTTGAAATATTGCGTTAAACTTTGGCTCATCCTCGAAAGGATACGGTAATACTCAGATGCGCAGTGTAAACCATGCTTGGGAGGCACTTTGATATCGGCCCATAACGCTTTCTGTTCAAACACATCGACAACCATCGGAACGCAGACCTTGGCCTCACCCTGCAAATCAAAACGCTGCGCGACCTTGCGGGCATCGAAGATTGGCCCGGCATTTCCATGATGATGCATCATACCGGCAAATGCCTCGGGCAGGTTGTCAAAGGAAATGCCCGTATAGCTAAAGACCACCATCACCGCATAAAACGCGCCCATATCAGCCAGTAGATTGAGATTGACATCAATAAACTCCGAGGCTCCATCGGGCGCCGGCGCCGACCGCAAATCCCCCGAATGCGTCGCCCCTCCCGCATTCACATAGAGATGCGTGTAATCGCACACATCCAAATAGGTCCAATTGTGATCGAAGAGCGCCAGCGAAAGATCGAGATCTACGGCGTATTGAGGGCTGTCCATCCAATGCGTGAAGAGCCGGAAACGATCGGGCAAGGTCAATTCGCTTCCCCTGGGCAGCGCAACCAGTGCCTTGGATGTGGTGCGTTCGTTAAAGGGAACAATCAAATCGCATAACCGGGCATCGAGCAGCGCCCGATCGAAACGGGAACGAAGCGAAGCCCGGGCCAGCAGCTCTTTTAGAACCACATTCACCGAGACATCAATGCTTTCTTGCTCCAGCAGCGGACGGGTATTGGGTTCAACATGAGGATTGGATACATTGCCCCTTGGAAAAAATACCCGTGCATCAACAGGTTTGCTCCTGGAAGGCAAATGCGCGAGCAGCGTAAGCAATAGAGGCGCCGCTCCCTTTTCACATGCTTTTCCGAGAGAGCGTAGGTATTTATCGGTGTTCCGCCCGGCCAAACCTTTGCGCTTGGCCTCCAGCCGAAGAACATGATCGCTCCGCCTAAGCAATTCCCCAGGTCTTTCGCTTAGCCTATCCAAGGCATGCTCCAGATCGCCCCGCGCAAGGCTTGTCTCCACATCGCCCGCAAAGCTTAAAAAGCGCAGCTTGTTTCCCCGTATCCGCACATGCTCAGGATATTTCCGCGCCGTTTCCAGCAAAAGCCGCCCAAGCTTGCTTTCTTCATCGATCTCGGTATCGCGCACCAAGGCAAAAGCAAGCGCCGCCGTAGGAAAACGTTCGGCAAACTCAAAAGGATGCAACCGCTCCCCCGCCCACTTCCACAGCGCGGGATGCCGCCGCATGTCTTCCATCATCAGAACCGGGGGCAACTCTTCCAAGATTCTGAGGAAAAGCCTCCTCAAAGGACGCTTGATCGGCGCTCTCCACACTTTTTTGGGGCGAGGTTTTGCTTCGCTTCCCTGTTTTGGGGGCATCTTCATCCGCTCGGCAAGCGACGCCGCCAAAGGGTTATCGGGCCGGGGACTCGATTCCGCATCTTTGATTAAATCGCCGCGAAACCCGCTATACACGGCCAGCACCCGAAGCACATCGGTGGCCGTCTTTAGATGCGAGCGAACGCTTTCTAAACACGGCTCGGGCTGTTTCTCGCCCAACAGCACCGTCCCAAGCACCGTGGCCATCACTTCTTTCACGGCAATGGGATGGGGCAAGAGCGAAAGCGCCCTCGCCTTGAGATGATACGTCAAGACTAGCAGATCTTCCTTATCGGTGGGGGACAGCGGCGTGCTCCGCTTCACCAAGCGCTCAAACAGGGACATCGCCGCCCCATCCAAATCCTTTCCAAGATGCAAAAGTTTTACCCTTTGCCCCTTGGGACCTAATTCCGCCCCATCCTCTTGCGCCTCGCGTTCGGTGGGCGGCAAAAAGAAGGGATGATCCCGCTCCACCTGAAAATGACAAATCGGACATGCACTATAGTTTGAACCATCCCAACAGGCCGGACATATCCAATGTCCGCAGGGCTTCAAGGCCGATACGGTATTGACATTCCCGCAAAATGGACAGACCTGCTCGGGCTCTTGAAAGATCCACGCGACAACGCGGCGAACAAAAAGCATGGATGTGTTCTGGGGAATGTCATTGGGAAAGCTGCGAAAGAGCGGGATATGCGGGCGGTGGGCGCCGAGTTGCGCTGCGAGAATGCCCGTTACGCTCTCGGATAAAAATCGAAGCGCATCGGCGGGCAGCGCCCGGAGCGCAAGCGCAAGATCTCTATGAAGGCCAAAGCCTAAATCGAGCAGCCTGCTCTCCATGGCAACGGCAAAAGCATCCGAAGGCGAGACGCTATCAAAACCTCGGCCTTCGCCGCTTGATTTCGCCGACTGCGATGCTTCCGCGGATGTCCCGGCGGTGTCCAAAAACAAAAGATGATCGCGGCGAAGAAGGATGGTGCGAATGGGGTCGGCCATAAGTCACCGGTCAATCCATAAAGGAAAGCTTAAAAAAATACGCGGCCGCCTTTAAGGTTGCCGCGTACATAAAAGGTGGGAAGCAGATGCGCTAGAAATCGCAAGGGAATTTGAGAAGGAAGCGCATCCAATGGCCACCTGAAAAAATGCTTATCGCTGCCGCAAAGGAATTGCAATTAAAAAATCAGCCCTCAATCTTTACAATCATCCCAGGGAGATCTTTGCCATGGCGATTGAGTTCCTGAATCCAACTGCCGATCTCGTCATCGTTCGCTCGATCGGCCCCCTGAGCCTCGATGATGCACATGGCCTGGCAAAGAAAATGAGCAGCGTGTTCTTGTCGGGGAAACGCGACTTCTGCGCCTGTGTCGATCTGCGGCGCTGCGGTGTGGTCAGCGCTCCCATCGCCGATTTCTTCCTGGAAATGCTTCGCAGGGATAACCCGCTCATCAAAGCTTCTGCCTTTCTTTTGTCACCCTCCGATATCACCCTGGGCATGCAGGTTCAGCGGATGCTCCGCGAGGCCAATAATCCGCACCGCCAAAGCTTTCACGACCTCGAAACCCTGGCGCTATGGCTCTCGGCATCGATGTCACCCGAAGCTCAAAAAACCCTGCGCGACTATCTAAAAAGCGCATAGTCCTCCAAACACAAAACATTTTCAAAGACCGCACAAGATTTGATACAAGCAAATCTCATGGCCGACCCTCCTTCGCTCACGCTGCGCCAAGGCGATATTTTCCACGGCAGATACCGCGTCGAACGAAGCATTCGCGCGGGCGGAATGGGCGCGGTGTACGAAGTGCTCGACACAACCACCGACACGCCCCGCGCCCTCAAGGTGATGTTGCCCGATGCCGAGGACGACGCCGATCTGCGCACCCGCTTTGAACGGGAAGCCCGCATTACAGGCAAGATTCAAAGCGAACATCTGGTGAGGGTCTCCGATGCGGGCGTCGATGCAACGACAGGCGTGCCCTTTTTGGTGATGGAGCTGCTCCACGGCGAGGAAATGGGCGCGCTCGTAAAGCGTTCAGGTCCGCTCAGCCCCGAACAATGTGTTTTGTATTTATGGCAAGTGGCCATCGCCCTCGATAAAACCCATGCGGCGGGCGTGATTCACCGCGATCTAAAACCGGCGAATTTGTTTGTGACCCATCGCGATGATGGCTCGCCTTGTGTAAAGATTTTGGATTTTGGTATTGCCCGAAAGGTATCGCCCACACAGACAACCACCATGCCCAGGCTCTTGGGAACGCCGGTGTATATGGCGCCCGAACAAATACGCGGCGAAAAAAAGATTGGTCCCGCCGCCGATATCCATGCCCTGGGCCATACCGCTTATACCCTTCTCGTGGGCGAACCTTATTGGAAAGAGGAAATGACCGAGCACGAGCTCTTGGTCTCGTTTGTGATGCTTCTTCTGGAAGGCATGAAAGAATCTCCCATTGCCCGGGCAAAGCGCCGCCAACATGTCTCGCTCCCCGATAGCTTTGGACCCTGGATGCTCAAAGCCACCGCGCTTAAACCCGAGGACCGCCAAGCGAGCGCCACCCAAGCCATCGCCGAATTGGCCCAAGCGCTCGGCCTTCCCCTGCCCGCGGGCGCCCGCATCCCTGATTTGCTCAATCCCAAAAGCAGCGCCACGCCCTCTTCGCCCTCGGCCGCGGTCATCGCCAAAACAGGCCCAAGCACAGAACAAAGCCTTGGCACCGAAGCGCCCCTGATGAGCACGCGCCATCCCGAAAGCCCTTCCCTCGCCTCCAAGCTGGGCCCCTTTATCGGCGCGGGCATCGCTCTTTCCCTGGGCGGCATTTTGGCCTTCCGGCTCTTTGCAGGCACCGACACCACCGCGAATTCCCAAGCTCAAACGCCCATATCCGCATCGGCATCCCCATCCACGGCCGCCGCGCTCATGGCACCCGCCACGGCCACATCGCCAAACCCAACCAACAGCGCCCCCACCGTCAGCCCCAGCGCCTCGGCGAGTGCCCCCGGCCCCCGTAAAAAAGAAGGACTTCCACCCTTGCCCCCCAAATCCAGCGGCCCCGATAAAACACCGCCCACCCCCACCAGCACCAAAAGCGAACGCGAAGGCATGTTATGACGGGGAAACCACATCCTTTTCTTATCGCCGCCCTCGCCTGTATGCTCTGGACCCAGGGCGCCCTTGCCCAAAGCACCGATGCCGTTAAAAAAGCCCAGGGCCAGGCTCTCTACGACGAAGCGCTCAAGGACATGGAGGCCCACAATTATGGCATTGCCTGTCCCAAACTTCAACAAGTCATTCGGCTTGTACCCGAAGGCATAGGCGCGCGGATTACACTGGGCGAATGTTTTGAATCGCAGGGCAAACTGGCGAGCGCTTGGACGATGTACCGGGAAGCGCAGGCGATGGCCAAGGCGGCTGGTCAAAAAGAGCGGGAAACCAAGTCAAAAACCCGGGCCGAGGCCCTGGAGCCCAAGCTGTCCAAGCTTACCCTCAGTGTACCCGAAGCGATCCAGAAGCTAAGCGGCTTAAAGATAGAAAAAGACGGCGAAAGCGTGGATGCTGCGCTATGGAACTTGCCTCTTGCGGTGGATGTGGGCGAGCATCGAATCGGGGCCGTGGCCGATGGCAAAGAGAGCTGGAAGAAGACGGTTCAGATTGCCAAGAACGGCGACAAAAGCAGCATAGAAATTGGCCCTTTGACCGACAAGCCTCAAGCGCCCGCCCAAGAACCCCCCAAGACCCCAGGCAAAACGGGAGAGGGCAAAGCACCGCCGCCTGAAAAGAAGCCCCCATCGATATTTGGACCTCCTTCGGCCGGCCCGGTTGACCCATTTTATTCCCCCAATCCCAATGCGCAAGTGGTGGTCGATCCCACGGCGAGGCGAATCATCGGGATAGGGCTTGGAGTGCTGGGGCTTGGGGTGGCTGGACTTGGGGGCTATGTGATGAAGACAGCCATCGACGACGAAAATGCTTTATACGACAGTTATCAATGCGAAAAGAGCACGGGATTTTGCGTAGACGACGGGGCGAGGCAAGCCAAAAGCGACGCGGAAGATCAATTTAATCTAAGCATTGGCCTATTGATTGGCGGGGGAGCGGCGGCGCTGATCGGGATTACGGTCTTTGTGACGGCGACCAGTTATGTTGGGCCTCAGCCCGGAACTCCCGCCAAGCCCGCGGGGACGGCGCGGAGAGAAGCGAATCCTAGGTCCATCGAAGTTGGGCTTGGACTGGGGAGTGCGATGATTCGAGGCGTCTTTTAGCTGATCTCCTGCAACATCCAAGCACCTTCAAGGATAGGCCGCCGATATCCTCGCCTACATCCAAGCACCTTGAAGAATAGGTCGCCGATATCCTCGTCTATATCCAAGCACCTTCAAGGATAGGTTGGCGATATCCTCGCCTACATCCAAGCACCTTCAAGCATAGGCCGCCGACATCCTCGTCTGCATCCAAGCACCTTCAAGCATAGGCCGCCGACATCCGGGTCTACATCCAAGCACCTTCAAGCATAGGCCGCCGATATCCTCGTCTACACCCAAGCACCTTCAGGGATAGGTCGCCGACATCCACGAGAATGACGATTTTGAGATAAAAATCGTCCCGGACTCCGATTACGAAGATGGACAGGAAGCTTGCTGTCCATGTACCTTTCTCTGAGCCGGGGAGATTTTTCTTATGGCACCGCGAACCCGTTCTCGCAAATGGGCTTTGTTTCTGCTGAGCAGCTTGTGCCTACCTGCCTGTACGATTTACCTTCTGCCTGGTGAAGGCGAGGCGACGCCGAGCGAAGACGCCCAGCTTCCCGAACCGGACAATGTCCCGATAGCGACGCCTCTCCTTACACCCGAGCAACAAGCCCGAAAAGCCGAAGTCGATGCTTATATCCAAGCGATGTATAAAGATTATTCGATCGCGGCGACCAAACAAGGCCCTTCGGGGGATATTGTCGACTGGGTTGACAACAGCGCCTTTGAACTTCCCGACGAGCTTCCTGTTATACCTTTTCCCGCCGGGGATTTAATATTGCCCGAAGGCATTGAGCTTCCTCAAAGCGAGCTGGACACGTTCCCGGAGCTGCTTGGACCGGAGGGCACGACACCCTTGTTGAGGCCGGATTTTTCGGCCTACATCATGGGAGAAAGCGGCGCGGTTTCGCTTCAAGACTATTTGGACAACCATCAGGTCTTTGGGATACCGGCGGGCACGGATCGGCTGTATGCGGGACTCGATGTACTTCAGCCCAACCGCGGAGTGATGGCCATTGTCAATCACTATCAGGGCGAGGTGGAAGATAAGACCTTTAGCTTGATGGAATTATCGGTGGCCTGTCCAGCCGACGGCCCCATTCAAGAGGCCATCGGGGTTGTTCTTTCCATCGATCGGGTCAATTTTAAAAGCTTGCTGGACGACGAGGAGGCGCAGAGGCCGCGCCTACATATTGAGGTACTGCGGGAGGTTAACGGTGAACTCAAAGGGGTATGGGATTTGAGGGAGAAGCTGTTTACGCGCTTGGAGTGGGATTTACAGATATTGGCGCCGGCTATTTCCATGCCTGTGCCTACCGTGATTGGAGGAGGGGTTACACTGTCCGAGATTGAAGGCGCTCAGTACGAGCATATGATTCAGATCTTTCAGGTGTTCAATGGAGATTGGTGGATCGCGTACCGCGGTGATTTGTTAGGGCGCTATAAGGCCAATTTGTTTACGCTGCTGAATAAGGGCGCCTGCCGGGCACATTTTTATGAGGAAGTCTACAATGGCACATCGGGCACCTGGACCACGACCGATATGGGAAGCGGGGAGTATGCCGAGGCCGGTGCAAACCGGGCGGATTACTTTCGGAGGATGATGATTTTGAATAATTATTGGTCGGTGCAGGAGGTGGATGATACGATGGGGATTTTCTCAAGACCTTATGAACCAACATGCTATTCGCGCACCCCCACGAAAAACGGTGGGCCTTTGACCGGTTTCTATTTCTTCGCCGACGGTCCCGGTGCCGATTCTCCCTTGTGCAAATGATACTGAACCTGTAGAGGAATCAAATGCATCTCACAAATACCATCCGAAGATTACTTTGCGGTATAAGCACTGCTCTTCTCGCCTCCTGCTCAGCCAGCGACGAGGCGCCCTTTGGTGGCCGGGTCGAATCACCGGTAAAAATCGTCCCGTCCGCGTCTTCACAACCATCACCCTCAAATCCGCCCTCCGCGTCTTCTTCAACGCTGACCGTTCATCCGGGTCCGCCTTATCCAACGGGGGAACCCGACAACTGGCCCCTGGCTCCCTACCGAAAACCGGCCGACTACACAGGTCCCTGGCCTCCCCGCCCTTCCGAATGGTGGGGGCTGCCTCTCACGCCTCTGGAGAAGGTTATCGCTGATACATGCCCCACCCAGCCTTGGTCACGGACCTTTCCAGATGTGGATTGCACCAAAGACAGCGAATGTGGCGATGGCTTCTGTGATCGAGGGCACTGCAATGCGATTTGGACCTGCGCAATTCGAGCTGGAATGCCTTGCACTGCAGAGGAGCAGTGTCATCATGGTGTGTGTATCGATGGCCGCTGCCGATCCTGTATCTCCGATGAGGAATGCCAGAAGAAGCATAATGGTAACACAGCTTTTGGCTGCAATATTCCTCTTCGGCCACCCAGTCACCGGATGTGCGGCGTGACGCCGCCTAGAATCCATTAGTCCAAGCGCTGGCCTTCATGTTCTTCTCAATGAATCCGATATCTTTTATGCGTATCCTGTTGGGATTTCTTTGCGGTATAAGCGCCGCTCTTCTCGCCTCCTGCTCAGCCACCGACGAAGCGCCTTTTAGCGGACGAGTCGAATCACCAGTCAAAATCACATCGTCCGGGTCTTCAAAGCTATCACCCTCAAATCCGCCGCCCGCAAGCCCATCATCCCAAGCCATTCATCCAGGTCCGCCCTATCCAACCGGAAAACCAGATCGGTGGCCCGCAGCTCCCTATCGAAAACCGGCCGACTACACAGGGCCATGGCCACCCCACCCTTCCGAATGGTGGGGCCTGCCGCTTACACCTTTGGAAAAGGTCATCGCAGACACATGCCCGGAGCAAGTCTGGTCCCAGTATGTGCCTGATATCGATTGCACCAAAGACAGCGAATGCGGCGATGGTTTCTGTGATCGAGGGCACTGCAATATGATATGGACCTGTGCGCTGCGGGCAGGACAGCGATGTGCAAACGATAACCAATGTGATGCCCTATGTATTGATGGCCGTTGCCGATCCTGTATCTCTGACGAGGAATGCCAGAAAAAACATGATGGTGACACGGGTGTCATTTGTGGCCCTCCCACCCGGCCCCCCAGTCACCGGATGTGCGGGCGCAATATGTACCGCGTTCATTAATACAAGCGCTGGCCTTCATGTTCTTCTCAATGAATCCGATATCTTTTATGCGTATCCTGTTGGGATTTCTTTGCGGTATAAGCGCCGCTCTTCTCGCCTCCTGCTCAGCCAGCGACGACGCACTCTTTGGCGGACGAGTTGAATCACCGGTAAATATTGCCTCATCCGCCGCTCCGCAACCGCCACCCTCCCATCCGCCTTCCGCACCTTCTTCATCCCAGGCCATTCATCCAGGTCCACCCTACCCAACAGGAACCCCAGATCTCGGCCCAGGACCTCCTTATCGAAAACCCAAGGACTACACAGGTCCTTGGCCGCCTCCGCCTTCAGAATGGTGGGGACTGCCACTGACACCCATGGAAAAGATTATTGCGGACACATGCCCTAGCCAAGTATGGTCTCGATATGTACCCGATATCGATTGCACCAAAGACAGCGAATGCGGTGATGGTTTCTGTGACCGAGGACACTGCAATGCGCTGTGGACATGCAGACGCCGGGCAGGTTTGCCATGCACGCTGGATGAACACTGCCCTGAGATGTTATGTATCGATGGCCGCTGCCGCTCCTGTATCTCCGATGAGGAATGCCAAAAGAAGTACGAGGGAAACAGGGCTTTTGGCTGTAATATTCCTCAGCGCCTGCCACATCCTCGGATGTGCGGCATGACGCCGCCCAGAATCCATTCGTCCAAACGCTGGTCTCCCTCCCTGCCACCATACCCTTCACTCCCGCCCTCCCAATTCCAATATCTCCAATCTCCCGATCAGCCCCCTCCCCATCCCCTTCATCCAAATGACTTTGCTTTTGACACCGCCCAAAAACCCATGTAACAGCCTCCTCCCAAATGGCCCTGACCAAAGACGATCTCTTCTTCAACGCGTTCACCGCGCTCGCGCAAAAAAGCGTGGAGGCGAGCAAAAAATTTGTCCTAATGCTCGAGCAGCCGGACAATGCCAAAAAACTCGCCAAGGAAATCTCCGAACTCGAACACCAGGGCGACAAAGCAACTCACGATTGTGTGGCCGCCCTCCACCAAACGTGGATCACTCCCCTCGATCGCGAGGAAATTCATACGCTTGTCACTCGCCTCGATGATGTGCTCGATTCTATCGAGGCCGCCGCCGAACGGGTCGTGCTTTTTGAGCTTGACGGCGCCAATGCCGAAGGTCTAGCGCTCGCCAAGGCCGTCGTCGCTTCCTGCGAAACCACGCAGGCCGCCGTCGATCTGCTGCGCGGTATCGAGAAACACAACAAGAAGCTCTTGGAGCTGTGTATCGAGATCAATAAGCACGAAAATACGGCCGATCAGGCTTACCGCGCCGCTATCGCCAAGCTCTTCAAAGCCGGAAACGACCCGCTGATGGTCATGAAATGGCGCGATGTGTATGACCACCTGGAAACGGCGACCGACCGCTGCGAGGATATTGCAAATGTGATCGAAGGCGTCGTGTTGGAGCACGCATGACCGCCTTTGTTATCGTGATCATTCTGGTCGCGCTTGCGTTCGACTTCGTGAACGGTTTTCACGATGCCGCAAATTCAATCGCGACCGTGGTTTCTACAAGGGTGCTCACCCCGCGCTCGGCTGTCATTTGGGCCGCCGTCTTTAACTTCGTCGCCTTTGCGCTCTTTGAGCCAACGGTGGCGCGCAATATCGCCAAGGGTGTGGACCCGGCGTTTGTGACGCCCAATGTGCTCTTCGCCGCGCTGGTGGGCGCCATCATTTGGAACTTGGCCACCTGGTGGTGGGGCCTGCCTTCGTCGTCGTCGCATGCGCTGCTCGGCGGTTATGCGGGCGCCGCCGTGGTAAACGCGGGCAGGCTTTCGGTGCTGGATGCCAAGTTCTTTGGTAAAACAGCGCTGTTTATTGTTGTTTCACCAATCGTCGGCGTCCTTCTAGGCTATGTGCTGATGTCGCTGGTGCGTTTGATCGCCGGAGGCTGGACGCCGTTTAAGGTCGATAAAACCTTTAGAAAGCTTCAGCTCGCGTCGGCGGCAGCCTATTCGCTGGGTCACGGCGGTAACGATGCCCAGAAAACCATGGGCATTATTACGGCGCTCCTGGTGGCCACGGGTCTTCAGCACGGCGGCGAGAAACTAAAACCCGAGCTGTGGGTGGTGCTGATTTGCCACGCGGCCATGGGTTTGGGCACGCTCTCGGGCGGCTGGCGTATCGTGAAGACGATGGGGATGAAGATTACCAAACTCAAGCCGGTGGGCGGCTTTTCGGCCGAGACCGCGGGCGCGATTTCGCTGTTCGGGGCGACGCTTCTGGGCATTCCCGTAAGCACGACGCATACGATTACGGGCTCGATTGTGGGCGTGGGCGCGCGCCAGGGAAGACTGTCGGCGGTGCGCTGGGGCGTGGCGGGCCGCATTGTTTGGGCTTGGGTGCTGACGATTCCTGCCTCGGCGACGATGGCGGGCATTTGTTATCTGGTGACGAAGGCGATCTCAGGAGCGCCTTAGTTTTTCGGACAATCCCCGCGCTAGATTCCTCATCACAATGGTGCCCAGCCTGGGCCTGCTTTCGACCAAGCGAAGCAGTTTGTTCATTTCAAATTGAATCAGCTTTGAATCGCCGGTGAGCACGACATCGGCGGATCGGCGGGTCTGCTCTAACAAGCCCATTTCGCCAAAGACTTCGCCGGGACCAATTTGCCCCAGCACTTGGCCTTCGGAGCGCACTTCGGCCGTGCCGCTTACCATGACAAATAGACCGTCGGCCAATTCGCCCTCGCGGACCAGCACGGTGCCCGAGGGCTTTTCAAGGAGTTCGCCGATTCGTCCCAAATGATAGACTTCGCCGTCGGGCAGCCCATCGAAGAGCCGGGCTCGCCTTGTGCCTTCGTTGATTTCCATACCGTGCAAGCGGTTTTCCAAGCCCCGTTCCACAATTTCTCTCACCCGGGCGGGCCGCTCCAATAAATCCATGGACCCGAGCTGGTAGGGCATATTGAGCTTGGCCATGCGAACCACGTCGAGCCGTTCAACATTTTCAAATACCATGGATGGACAATAGGCGACGGGAAAGAAGCCAAGCCGCTCCAAGGTGCGCTGAATTTTTGGAGAATAGGCCGATACATCGACTTCTTGATAGAGCGCTCCAAATTCCTCGCGGGCCAATTGGTCGACGGCGGAAAGCAAATAGCCCTTGACGGCATCGTCGAACTCGATGAGCTCTAAAATACGCACTTTTTGATCGATGGGATCGTGGGTAAAGCCCACGGCGCCGAGCACGGCCTGATCTGCCCGGGCGACCAGATAGTGGGAATTGTTGGCGGCGATTCGAAAGAAGCCATAATCGAGGCATAAATTGCCAAAGACTTCGCGCTGGCGAAGGCGTCCCCGTTCGATGCGCAACAGGGGCGTGACGCCTTTTTGTTCGAGCCGCTCGATAGAAAAGCTTTCGGTGGTGGGATAGCCTTCGCTTTCTTCTTCCACAATGACATCCATGGGCAGGCCCATCCAATGGAGCACGGTTTGAGCGAGGAGGGCGATTTCGGGAATGACGCGGGGATTGTTGCGGCGGAGTTCGGTGGCCGGACCGCAGAGCATGGCGCAGGGAACGACGCTTTCGCGGCGTTCGAAGCGATATTTTAGAGGTTCGAAGCCCACGGGTGAAAAGCCGAGCGCCTGGCAGATCTTTTGAGAGCCCAAGTGAGCGGTGCGGGCTTCGCCGACGGCAAAATGCACATGCTCGCGAATCCGTTCAAGAGACGATGTCAGCAATTGGGTGGCGACGCCGGAGGCTCGTTTTCCTGGGTCGGTGACCATGCGGCCCATTTCGCCGATGAGATCGTTGACATCGCCCGCGGTAAGATGAACGGAGGCGGTGCCGACGAGTTGGCCTTCATCGAGGGCGACCAGCATCAGCGTATCGTCGGAGTAGATTGATTTTTTAAGCCAGTGGGTTTCGTAGAAGGCGGGAAAGGGATAGGCTTGACCGTAGACGCGCACAAACAAGTCGCGTATTTGATGGACATCGGCTTCGCGGGCTTCGCGGATTTCGAGCATATTCTGCACCAGAAGGGGCAAGCCCGGGAGTAGAGCATCCGGGGGCTGGGCTGTCAACGCAAAGGAAAACAAGCCATGAATATCCGCATTGTTGTGAGTTATGTGCCCCGATATCGCCAAGGCCATGGGGTTCAATTTGTGCCGCCCGTGACGGGCATTCATTTGGCGGCGATTACGCCAAGGGAGCACCGGGTTGAGGTTGTGCATGAACAGGTGAGGCCGGTTCCCTTTATGCCGGCGCCGGATTTGGTTGCGCTTTCATTTTTCTCGGGTTTTGCTGGGCAAGCCTATCGGACGGCCGATCGATTTAGGGCGATGGGGGTGCCTGTGGTGGCTGGGGGACCGCATGCATCGTATTGGATTGAGGAAGCCCTGGAGCATGTAGATGCCGTTGTTGTGGGAGAGGCTGAGGAGATATGGCCTTCGGTGATTGATGATTTTGCGCGGGGCAAGCCTCAGAAGGTGTACCGGGGCAAGGAAAGCCCGATGAAGAATTTGCCGATGGCGCGTTATGATTTGCTGGAGGATTCTTTTGTGGTGCCGCGGGTCTTGCAAGCGACGCGGGGATGTCCATTTACCTGTAAGTTCTGTTCGGTTCCCGATTTAAACCCCGGTTTTAGAACGAGGCCGGTGGAAGATGTGGTGCGGGATATTTCGGAGAGTCATTTCAAGCGTTATTGGCAGGATAAAGTCGCTTGGTTCTGGGACGATAATCTGTTGGTCGATCGAAAATGGGCCAAAGTATTGTTAAGGGAGATGCGGGGATTGAATCGCTGGTGGCTAACGCAGGCATCGATTGATATTGTGAACGACAAAGAGCTGCTTGATTTGATGGAAGCGTCGGGATGCATTGGGATTTTCTTGGGGATTGAGAGCCTGGACGCGGTGGATTTAAAGAGCGTCGATAAGCGGCAAAATCATGCGGATCGCTATCGGAACGCGATTGAGAAGCTGCATGCGCGGGGGATTTGCGTGATGGCGGGATTTATATCGGGATTTGATTCCCACACATCCGAGAGCATTGAGGCGATTGCGGATCGCCTGAACGATGTGGGAGTCGACGTGCCTTTTTTAAGCATTTTGACGCCTTTTCGGGGGACGCCTTTATACGATGAGTTTTTGAAGGAGGGGCGGATGCTGAAAGAGCGTTATTGGCAGCATTACAATGGATACAATGTGGCATTTCAGCCGGCGCGGATGTCGGCGGGGGAGTTGTTGGGAGCGCACCGATCGCTATGGAAGCGGGCATTTAGCGCGGCGCATGTTGCGGAGCGCTTGGCGAGAGGCGTTCGGGAATTAAGTCCGGGAGGGCTGATGCTATCGGCGGCGATGAATGGATTTTATGGGCTGAAGAGGGCCTTGGGGAATGTACCGGCCGATGCTGGAATGGAGAATGCGGGGCAAATTGAGCATCCTTCGGGGGATGAGCCGCCCTTTCGTTTATCGCCGCTTCGAAAGAAGGGTTCTATGGTTTCCCCCACGCTTTAAACTGCTGGACGAGCTGGGGCATCGCGCCCATGCCATGGGCGAGCAAGTTTTCGTTTAGGGTCGCGTAACCGCAGCGGAATTCATAGGCGGCCAAATGCTCGGGCACATGAAAATAGCGTAAGCATATCGACACACCCACCATGGGATCGATTTCCATCGAATAGATTCTAAAACCGGCCTTGAGCTTGGCGATCAGGACAGCATTGTTGTTGGGCGCATGTTCGCTGACAATGGCTTCAAAACCGAGTTCTTTGGTGTAAGCTATCATGCGCTGAAGGTAATCTTTATAGATTCCCCGGCCCCGGTATTTGGGATGAAGATGGGAATGCCACATACGGTAGAGATGCTCATCGACTTGATGGCTGGAAAACATGAGGATAACTTCTCCATCCTTGCGGGCGGCCCAGTAATCCTGGAGGCGATTGGCGTTCATCGATTCGAGGAGGCGGTGTTGGGCGCGTTTGCCCTCTTCGCCGCGCAAGCCCTGAAGATCGAAAAACACTTCGGCGGGGAAGTGTTGTTTTAAGGTTTCTTGATGCAGCCGCCAATAGGCTTCGGCGTTTTCAACGGGTTCGAGGGTGAATTCACCGGCGAGAGGCGTTGAAAAATATTTTTCGCGAATCGGTTTTGCCCAATCCCATGTGGTGTTCATGCGGCGCAGCATAGAGGAAGGGGTAGACGCTGGGCAAGCAAAGAAGAATTTTTTTCTTGGAACTTGTCACAAAGCCCGGGCTCTTTGCGATACGCGAAGGTGATGAGCAAGCCTACTCCGTCTCGAGATTTTTTAGAATTGTTCGGCGCTGGCAAAACCAAATGCCCTCTGATGCGTCCCAAGCGAACCATGCGAGCCTTGTCCTTGTGCGCCGCCGCGCTTTTCTCCGCATCGTTTTCATCGTTGGCTTATGCCAATAGCACATCCGAGATTCATCACCCGCCCGGCGCGGCCAAGGGAGCTTCGGTCGTTATCGATCGCGCGCATCATGCGGCGATTGTGGCCGATGCCGACAATCATGCGCTGCATGTGGTGGATTTGATTTCAGGCGATATCACGACGACGCCGCTGAGCTGCGCGCCCGAACAAGTGATGTTGCTTGGGGATTTTCGGGTGGCTGTTTCGCTTCGGGGCTGTGGGCAGGTGGGGCTGTTTTCGCTGAATGGGCTGGGTGAAGCGGAGGCGATTGCATCGGCGAAGGTGGCGGCGGAGCCTTATGGGCTTGCGTATTCTCCGGCCAATCAAGCGATTTTGGTGAGTTCGGCCTATGGTCATGCGCTGACGGCGCTGGATGCAGAGACGCTTTCGGCCCGGTTTACGATGGATATGCCGAGGGAGCCGCGGGGCATTACGGTTTCGCCCGATGGAAAGCGGGTATTTGTGACGCATGCGGTGGGCGCTCAATTGAGCGTGGTGGATCTGATGCCTGTGGGCGGTGAAGGTCCGGTGTTGAGGCGTTTGCATGCGCTGACAGGGAATTACCGGAATGGCGTGGATGGAGCGATTGGGGCGAGCACCTTGCATCCCAGCGCATCGCTCGCCCATACGGCCGTGCTCAATGAAGAGGGAACGCGCTTGTTTGTGCCTCATTTGCTGGTGCAGAACGGTGCGGAAACGACGAGGATTATCGCGGCCGGTTATGGGGGCGTGGCCATTTCAGACGACACGAGTTTTGCGAGTGTGTCGGTGATTTCGGTGAAGACCGAAGAGACGCTGGGGGCTTCTTTCAGGGATGTGCCTCCACATGCGGTTAAGCCCAAGTCCATACCTCAAGTAGCTCCCGCGCCATTGTTGGAGATTCGGGTGGGTCCGGTTCTAGCCGCGGGGGCGACGGCGCCCGCGGGTTCTCCATCGCGGCAAACAAAAGCGGCGGCGGTGATGGGAGATTTTTTATATGCGGCCTCGTTTGGAACGGGGGAGTTGTTGGAGCTGGATGCTCGTTCGCTAGACCCGGCGATGAGCGTAAGGCGGACATTTTCGGTGGGTGAAGGGCCGACGGGTGTGGATGTGGACCCTCACACGCGGATTGCGGTGGTGTGGAGTCAGCATGAGCACACGCTGAGTGTGGTGAATGTGGATTCGGGCGAGGTGGAGCGGTATCACATTGCGGAGAATCCTCTTTCGGAGGAGATGGCCCGGGGGCGTACGCTATTTGTGAGCGAGCGGGACGCGAGGATTTCCAGGGATGGGCGGGCATGTTCGAGCTGTCATCCCGACGGAAGGGACGATGGTTTGGTATGGCGGTTGGGGGATGGTCCTCGGCGCACGCTGATGTTGGCGGGGCGGCTGGGTCATGGGCCTTATGGGTGGAATGGGGTTCATCAAACGCTGGAGGGCAATATTCGGGAGACGATTGGCCGTTTGGGAGGCACGGGCTTGTCCGAATTGGATCTAAGGGCGCTTGCGGCGTATGTGAAAGACGGGCTGACGCCTCCGCCTTCGGCGATAGCGGGGGATGAGAAGCTGGATCCGATGGCGCAGCGGGGACATGATATTTTCGTATCGGAGAAAGCCGCTTGTTCGTCGTGTCATGTGCTGGATCGGGAAGCGAGCGATCGGAAGCGTTATGATGTGGCATCGATGGCCAAGGGGGAAAGCCAAACGATGTTTAGAACGCCCCCTCTCCGGAGCCTTTCGGGGGCTGGGTCTTATTTTCACGATGGGCGTTATTCGACGCTGGAGCAATTGATCGACGACAATTTAGACCGGATGGGCCAGACTTCGCATCTCAATGCGCACGACAAAGCGGCGCTGGTGGCTTTTTTAAAGGTTCTGTGAGGTTATGACCATGAAGGCGATACACTGGAGCGGATTGGTCTTGTTGGTGGGGGCGTTTTTAGGCTGTAAGCAAGAAGAGCCCAGCGCGGCGGCGGAGCGGCCGACGGTTTCGCCTGTAAAAGAGCTTGTGGGCGCGGTGGCCAAGGCTCAGGACATGCAGGGCAAAGCCGTGGAGAGCGAGCCGAAGGTGGAAGCCGTGCGGCCCGTGGACGAGATCAAGGAAGCCGAGCATCAAGAACCTCCGCCTGGGATTTCGGTGAAGTTATCGGAGCAAGGCTCGGGGGAAAAGCTGCTCCACATTTCGGAAGCTGGCAAGTTGCTCGCGCTTCGCCAAGGGAAGAGCAAGGCGGTGGGCTATGGAAAAGTGAGCCTGACGCTGAAGGATGATGAGACGGCGCCGATTATTTGGGAGAGAAGCGATCCATCGAGGGAGTTGGAAACCATTCGGGGGATTGTGCGATTAAGCGCGGGTTCGCTCTTGGTACGGATGGCGGAGAAGCCTATGGTGGTAAGCGAAGAAAAGAAAGGGAGGCATTACTGTCAAGCCATTGGGGATGGGGCGGGAGGATTTATTGTTTTATGCAAGGTACAAGGCATTGTCACGGCGGCGAATTTAAACCGGAATATAAATTCAAAGGAAGGGGTATTCGTGCAAGCGGGCGAGCCCACGGTGGTTCGGCTGGAGCTGCCGATGAGCGAGGGGTCGGCGGAAGCGCTGGCGATAGGCTACGCTTATTCGGGGATAGGTATGGTGTTTAGGGCGGAGGGTTCGTGGGTGGCTGGAGAGCGTTCGGCGCATTTAGCGCTTCAATCGGCGGAGAGAAGGCAGGCGAATGGCTTTAGAATGTTCAAGCATTTCCCGCGCCCGCATCCACATCCGCTGGATTTTGATATTTAGGGTTTGAAAAGATTTGCGGGGCGGGCGCGCTCGAACTATAGAGCGGGCATGTCGAACGAGGGCTTAGACAACCGCGCGGAAGCACGGATTGAAGTGTTCATTGAAGCGTTATTCGAGGGCGCGGATTACCGGTTGGAGACGGTGGTGGGGCGGGTGCTGGGGACGGTGGATCGCTTTGCGACGCCCCGCAAAGGATTGGTTCGGCCCCGGACCTATTGGGTGGTGTTTGAGCAATGCCCCGAGGATATGGCGGCGGCGCTCAATGCGTTAGAGCTGGCCCGGGTGGAGAGAGGGGCGGATCGGGCCATGGGGATTGTGTGCCAGGGTTCGCTGCCTGTTGATCATGCGGGCGATATATATCCATCGAAGAGCGGGCTGATCAGTCTCAGGCGGCTTGCGCTGGAGTTATTTGATATTCCCGCGGCCGTTCAGGAAATGGTGCGCGGGGAGCCGATTCCCAATCCTTATGTGCGCCGGAGGGGACGCTGCAACGACACAGATATTTTGGATGTTGTTCAATCTATTGTTGAATGGGCGCAATCGGATCGGGCAAGAGATCTAGTGGTGGTGGGGCTTCCGGGTTCTGGCCGCAAGACGGTGGTGGATGAGGCGGCCCGGCGCATTGGCCGGCTTTTTGTTGAAAATCCCGAGCATGTGATACCTTTGTTGCCCGGGGACAAGGTTCCCAAGGCGTTGAACAATCTGCGCGTATCCCCTCCCCTATTCATTCCGATATCGGTTTGTGAAAGGGGGACTCTGGATCTAAGGGCGCCTCTAGGCCCAACAGGCGCCCTGCATATTGCGGCATCCAAAGAACGTTTGCGGAAAGATCAAAGCGCCGATATCATCGAATTGATAGAGCCTTCATGGGAAGAGGTGGTGGAAGCGCTTGAATCGGGGCAGGCCGATCATCGCCTGTTCGATCGCTTAAAGGCCCTGGCCAGGCAAAATGAAGATTTTAGAGCGCTGCTCTTGCCCTTGCCAGCCATCTCTTTTTGGCGCGATGCCCTGGCTAAAACGCGTTTGGAACTTGTTTTATCCGATGAGGCTCACGATAGCGCGGTGTTGGCGCGGGGCTTTTTTCAAACGCTGTTTAACCATTTCTGGAACCCCTCAGACGCTCATATGTATGAAGGGATTGCCTTGCGCGACTTCGCATTGCCGGGGTTCTCAGGCTCAAATGCTTTTGGGTTCGTGCATGAAAGATATGAAGTGGTAGCCATCACAAAATGGTGGATCGACTACGCTCATCCCGACCCCGACACCGGGGGTTACGACCCTGAAGGATTCAAAAACCGGCTGGTCCGCGATTACTTTCTCGCGCGCAAAATCATCCGCGAAGTCAGGCAGGGCAACACCGAGATTTTAACACGCTATCAATTCCCACGGGAATTCGTGCTTTTGTTTTTGGGGCTGCTGGCCCCCGATGTGATGGCCCTGCTCGCCGAGGATAGAAGCGCAAAAATCCAGCAGCAAATCAAAGAGCAGGCCGAGCGCGAGGTTCAGCTTGTTATGGCCCATCAGCTTAACCGCTGTGTTGGCGCGCTTCAGCAGGCTACAACCGGCCTTCGAAAGAAGCTTCCCAAAGATATTCTGCCTCAAGTGGATTATGAGCTGCGCCGTATCCATGAAGAGTTGGACTTTCTTCGGAGGCTAACCGAGCACTCCAGGCTTCTGCATCAGTTGCCCCAAGGCGAGCTCGCGGATATTCCTCTAGGCCGGGCCATTACCGATACGCTGGACGGGCTCCGGCAAAAATATCCTCCGATCCACGTCGAATGCATCGATCTTGAATCTATCGCGGTGCAGGGCCGAACCGATGCCCTTCGCGAGATACTCCACTGCCTCTTGCAAAATGCTTTTCATGCCGTGATATTTCCTCCCGTTGAGAACCCTCTGGTTCGGATCTATGCCAAGGCCCAGGGAGATGCTGTGCAAGTCTGTATCGAGAACAATGGGCCGGCCATAGCTCCAAGCGATTGGGAGAATATTTTTAGACCTTTTGTGACGACCAAGAAGGGCGGGAGCAGGCCCCAGGGAACAGGTTTAGGATTGCCCATTGCCAGAAAATATGCCGAGCATATGGGCGGACGGGTGGATTTGGATAGGTCGTCGGAGATCACGCGGTTTATCGTAACCTTTGTTCAAGCGCGAAAGCGAGGCGAATCTGTATGATATCTCATCCCAATACCAAGATCCTGCTGATTGAGGACAACGATAGCAATGCAGGCGACTACTTACACATGCTGCAAAAGGAAATGCATACCTGTGAGCGGGCGGGAGCCATGGAGGATGGCCTGGCCAAGGCCAATTCCTTTCAGCCTGATGCGGTGATTCTCGATCTGCAAATCCCATCCCGGCCCGGATTGGCCGATGAAAACGTGAAGCATGGGCTTCAAACCCTGGAAGAGCTGCTTCAAGCCGATCCATTTCGGCCGGTCATTATCTTAAGCGCCCATAGCCGCGATCGGGAACTGATGCGCAAGGTGTATGAACTTACCCGGGGAGGGCCATTTGTATTTAAGGATGCGCCGGACTTGGAATTAGAAATCCTCAAGGCGATTGCCGTGGCCTTGTCAGCTCCATCCTTTCAAGCCAGCAAAACGGTAAAGGCTTTTAAAAAGCTGGTGGACCAAAATGAGAAAGAAGATATCTACCGCAAGTTTATCGCGGAGCACTGGCCGCTGCTGCTTGGGCCGGAATATAAAGAGGGCTCATCCGACATTCGGGTGGGCCTGAACATCGATCTAGGTGGCAACTATCAG
>CAZICM010000055.1:0-62609 GCA_964537685.1 uncultured Polyangiaceae bacterium | reverse complement strand
AAAGAGGGCTGAAAACCGCTTCGCCCGGGTGGTACAGCGAGAGGCAAGCTCCAATTGAATTCGCCGGTATGCGATACGCCGGATGTGCCGCCTATATAGCCTATGGAGGCGCTGGGTTGAATCGTATCCGAAGGTAGGGATGGAGGCGCTTCAGGAGTGGCGTGAGCGAGCGAGGAAAAGACGATCAGGGCGAGGGCGAAAAAGAGGGCGCGGTATCGCATTCGCCCAGGCTAGAAGGCATTTGTGGGGCGTCAATCGCCTAGGGCGTGGCTCTTCCCAACCTTCATCGCCCGTCAAATACCCCTGCGCCCCGCCCGCGCTCCCCCATACGCTCCCAGCGCTCCCAGTCCCAACATACATATCAACAATAGCCCCCATATCAATACCGAGCCCGATGGAGATGGCGCATACGCAAGCGCCCAGGCTAATCCTGCCGCAACAACTCCGCAGAGCGTCGCTTCCCGATGTCCCGCTCCTTTGCCAAAGCGTCCAACCAAATATCCTCCCGCAAACGCCGACAATATAAATGCAATGGCGTTCAATCCTATCAAAATGATCCTCGACGATAATGGAGCGTAATGCAGCATCGTGCTGTCCATTCCGTCAAAAAATGTTCTCATTACAAATGAATTGATGAGCCCAGCAAGGGGAAGCCATACCAAATAAATGGCAACCACGCCGATCGCGGTCCAATGCCAGGGAGGGCGCGGAAGGGGCTCTTCGTCTTCTTGGAGCGGACGCTGGGGGTCGGGGTTGTTCGAGGCCGGCTTGGCGGATGGGGTTTCACCCGAACCTTGCCCCACTAGGGGAAGTCTTCGCTTGGGGCGTTCGCTTTCGCCGGTCACGGCCCGGTCCGCCTAGGATTTTCGCCACATGCGCCGCACGTCGTCCTGTGCGCGCGAGAGCCTGCGCTGTTCTTGAATGAGCGCTCCGTAGGTTTTGGGCAGTTTGGGGTTTTTCGATAGGGCGTAGAGCACCATTAAGGCGGCTTCGGCGTCGTCTGTCGCCCGGTGGGCTCGCGTCAGTTCGATGCCGAGCCGCGCCGCCATGTCGCCCAATGCTCTGCTTTCTTCGTCTTTGTAGAGCTCGCGCGCAAAGGTTAGGGGATCGATCCAATCTACTTCGCGCCGCACCGCAGGCGGCGGATCGGCGGGGCGAATGCCGGCGCGCTCGAGCTCGGCCATAAGAAAGGCGCGGTCAAATGAGGCGTTGTAGGCCGCTGGAACGGCGTTTTTGAGCATGGCAAGGAGTTCGTGGGCGACTTCGGCGAAGGTGGGCTGGTCTTTTACGTCGTCGTCGGTGATGCCGTGAATGGCGCTGATTTCTTTGGGTATGGGCTTCTGAGGATTGAGAAGCCAGCTCTGTTTGGCGCGGACTTGTCCCGCTTCGCCGAGCACAATGCCGATTTCAACGACGCGTTCGGTTTTGGAGTCGCGCCCCGTGGTTTCGACGTCCAGAAATGCGATGGGGCACTCGACCCAGTGTTTGGCGGCGTCGATTTCAGATGCGACGCCGACGGCCCGCACTTTGATGAGATGCGCGATGCCGGGATAGTGTTTGCCAGTGGGAAAACAGCCGCAGGTTTCGACTTGTTTCATGGTGCGCCGGGCTCGCTTTGCGCCGTCTACTTTTTGTCGGGCAGGAGTTTGGGTTTGTCAGCCGATGCGCTTGGGGAAGGAGGCGCTGCGCCCGCCGATGCCGATGCAGCGGGTGCCGATGCCGAGGCTTTGGGCGGGGGCGGCTTGGGTACTTTGCCCGCGAGTTCGATGTCGAGTTTGAGCCAGTCCTCGAGGTCTTCGTACACGTTGCCGGTGAGCGATTCCAAATTGACTTTGCGGCCGTTGATAAAGAGCATCGGTGTTCCGTCGAGACCAAGATCATCGGCTTGTTTTTTGTCTTTTTCGATCCGTTCGACGGTGCGGTCCGACATGAAATCGGCTTTGAATTTAGGCATATCCAGGCCGAGCTGTTTGGCGTAGCGCTCGATGTCCGAGTTTTCGAGCCGGTCTTGGTTGTCGAAGAGGACATGATGCATTTCCCAAAACTTTCCCTGGGCGAGCGCTGCCGATCCCGCGCGCGCGGCGAGTTCTCCGTGGGTGTGGGTCGGTAGGGGATAGAACTTAAATACCAGCTTCACTTGGCCTTCGAAGCGGTGCACGAGCTCTTCGAGAATCGGGGCGACCATCTTGCAAAAGGGGCATTCAAAATCGGCCCATTCAACGATGGTGATGACAGCGTCCGCCGCGCCGATTTCAGGTGATCCATCGATGTTGATCGAGCGGAGATTTTTGGTGTCGAAGCGGGCGAGATAGGCGTCTTCGCGTTCTTTTTTCGTGCGGCCCGCGAGCACTTGTTTGAGCAGCATTTGCGCCGCGGGGACGCAGGCTTTGCAGGGCCGTTCTTCTTTGGCGCACTGGGCGATGCTGACAGGCACGTCCGGACAAGGCGACAAAAGTTCGGAGATCTGCGCCGACCATTCACGCCGTTCGCGCGGCGTGAGCGCCGTTGTGTCGACGCCTTTAATCGAGACAACCGAGGGGGCCTCGGGGGCCGATGAGCTCGGTTTGGCCGGCCCGCCGCTTGGATTGCGATTGTCAGAACATGCGCCGGCAATAGGCAAAGTCAGCAAAAAAAGCAGGGGCGCGAGCCGCGAAAGCAACATGGCGGCGCGAGCTTAGTCGGACCCTTTGCGGGGCGCTAGCGTGGGGTGTAGCGTGGACGGGTGAAAAGCGTCCGTTTTCGCTTTCCCGGCCCAGAACCGTTGGAACGCCTCTTGTGGGGTGATGCTGAATCCGATCTTGAAATAAGCCTGCCTCCTGGTCCGCAAGTGCAAGAGGGTGAGTGGCTTTTGGCTGTGGTTGAGGTCGGGCCGGAGAAGCATGCTTGGTCGGCGGCTGCGCGGGTGAGCCTTGCGCCGGATGGGGCGAGGCTGATGTTCGAGCCCAGGGATTGGCGGAGGCTCTCGAGTTTTGTGGAGCGGGAGAAGAGCCGTTGGCTGTCTCAAGGCGATCCTCCGGCGTCGGGCGAAACGCTGCGGGATGGAGGCACTTGGGCTTTGCATGCGCGGCCCGCTCAGGATTCGGCCGAGATGGAGGTCGTGTGCGAAAAGACGGAATTGGCCGGGCCTCCCAGTGGTGTGAAGGGTTTGTCGCCCAAGATTTTGGTGGTGGATGACGACAGCGATTTGCGGGGTTTGCTTTCGGTGATGCTGGAGTCGGTTGGGCTGCGGGTCGCTGCGGTGGAGAGCGCGGAGGAAGCGCTTTCATGCATGGAGCGGGAGCCTGTTTCGCTCTTGGTTTTGGATTGGAATTTGCCGGGGATGACAGGCATCGATTTGTGCCGGGTGCTGCGCAGGCAAACGCTTTCTATGCGCATTCCTGTGTTGTTTTTGACGGCGCATGCCGAGCCCGCCGATGTGGCGGAGGCGTTTGCGAGCGGTGCGGATGACTATGTGGCCAAGCCGTTTAGGGCACCCGAGCTCAAGGCGAGAATTTGGAGTTTGCTGAGGGAGCAGTGCGGGGAGATCGGCCGCTCAGCTTGAGCGTGGGCCGTCCGCGTGAAGCTCGAGCAGTGAAATCTCTGCGGGCGCGCCGACCCGCATGGGAGGACCCCAATAGCCCGTGCCCCGGCTCACGTAGATTTGCGTGGCGCCGTGCGTGGAAAGCCCGGCGATATAGGGCTGATCGAGCATCACCAAGAACATCCACGGAAAGAGCTGGCCTCCGTGGGTGTGCCCGCTGAGCATCAAGCCAACGTCCATGCGGGCGGCTTCAAAGATTTGTTTGGGCTGGTGCGCCAGGAGAACGACTTCGCGGGCTGGATCGCGGTTGGACAGGGCCCGTTCCAGATCGGCGCCGTGCCCGTTTCCAAAGCCTTTGGCGCTGTAGTCGTCGACGCCTGCCAGATCGAAACACTGCTCGCCTTCGCCGATGGTCACGCGCTCGTTGCGCAGTACGCGAATGCCCATCGCGGTGAGCTCTTCAATCCATTCATCGGCGCCGGAGTAGTACTCGTGGTTGCCGGTGACAAAGTAGGTTCCGTGTTTGGAACGCAGGTTTTTTAAGGGCGCAACATGATCGCGCAGGGCTTGGACAGAGCCGTCCACCAAGTCGCCTGTGATGACGATTAAATCGGCATTCAGTGCGTTTACGCGCTCGACAATGGTGTCGAGCCATTCCCGTCCAAGCGTTGGCCCGATATGCACATCGGTGAGCTGAACAATGCGGAAGCCGGAGAGGGCGGCGGGAAAGCGGCGGAGGCGAATGGGCTGGGAGCGGATGCTGACTTCGCTGAGCGCGTTGGCTGTTCCAAGGCCCGACAGAGCGAGCGAGAACGTGGCGGCGGATGCGGCGATGGCGCGTGAGAGAAATGTGCGCCGTTCAGGATTCATCGAGCTCTGGCTATACGATGAGGCGAGGCTTACTCCGGCCCGCAGAAGCTCGGACACGCCGAGGGCCACAACCAAGAGCATGATCACGCCGATCCAGCCGTACACGAGCATGCTGAGGGCGGTTTCGGCGCGTCTCGGTAAGAACTGGCCGGCGAAGAGCCCGATGGGTACGAGGAGGCCGGCGGCGACAATGGCGATTGTGCCCGCGCGGTGCAGCGACGGAGAGAGGGAAGTGGCGCGGACCAGCCGGCTCCACGCGTAGTAATGCGCGGCGCCTAAAATGGCGCTGAAGATAAGGACAAAGACCGCAAAAGTTAGGATGGAGCGCTGCACGGTATCAGGCAGGATGCCACATCCAAGCCCCGCGATGGTCGATCGAGAGAAGCTTCATTTGGCGCCGCCGACGCATGTGCCAATACCGGGCGGATAATAGGCGGTGCTGCCCGTCTGACAGCTCGCGTCTTGTCCGCAGTCGATGTTGTCTTGTCCGATGCGGCACAGCTTGAGGCAGGTGCCCAGCAGCTTGGAGCAGATAAATCCTGCGGCGCAGGGGCAGGGTTCGTTGAGTGTGCCGGGGCCCGGAACGACGCAGCTTGTGGTTCCGTCCTTTCGGACGATGGTGCATGTGAGTCCGGGAGCGCAGGAGTCCGCGTCGTTAAGCAGCTCGCAGTTCGATGCGGGAACACACACGGGCATGAGGGCGGCTTTGGGATTGGCATCGCCGATCTTCATCGCTTGCGCTTCGCAATAGGTGCTCTTGGGGCACAGCTCGGCGTCGCCGCAGCAATAGCTTCGGCACAGCGCGTTACCGTTGCCATCGATGGCACATCCAAGGCCAGGGCCGCAATCGCCTTGCACCATGCAGACTTCGCCTTCGCTGTATGCCCCGACAGGGGCGCACGAGGTGACCACCTTCATCCCATCGCTCACAAGGCCGCATGCTTGTTCGGCGCCGCTATTGGCCGCGCAGGTGTTGGGATCTTCATGAATCGTGCATTCGCCGGGAAGACAGAGGGCGGCCGGATCCAGCGGAGCTCCGTTTTCCATGCCCGTGGTTGGCCCGAGAACGATGCTTGCATCACCGCCGCCGGTTCCGGACGACGAGGCCCCTGATGAAGTCCCGCTGCCTGTGGCGCCGCCGCCGCTTGTATCCAAGGCCAGCTCAAAAGCACACGCCGAGAGCCATGTCATCGTGGCGAAAAGGGGAATCGCTCCGCGCAGCACGCCTCGGAAAAAACCTGTGGTGCGTGGCGTCGAGCGGAACGGTTTGGGTGAGAACGTGGAGGTAGGAAAATCTAATTTTTGCATTCCACGATGCAGTGTATTCACGGATCGTGCCGTGCGCCGTGCCGTATCAGGTGCGTGTTCAATCGGCTCGGCATGCGGAGAAGCTGTGAGGCTGCGCGGCAACAGGGCATCCCAGGACGGCGCGACCGCGACGCTGTTGTCAGGGCGCGAGTCCAGGCTTGAATTAGCGGGCTTCTACGTTGCGCGAGACGGAATTTCCGGCGCTGTCATAGGCGCGCACGCTCACAATTGCGGGGCCGGGCGGCACGATGGAAGCAATGTCCACATCGATGCTTTCGGTAGGTTCGTCGAACACGTTGTCGCTTGGAAATAGCGGCCGCCACTCATCACTTCCCGCTGTTGACACCTCAAGCCTGGCAATCGGCCCCACGCCATCCACAACTTCGCCTTTGAGCTTGCGTCCCGTGAGCGTCAGCGACTTAAAAACGGGTGGCGTGTTATCGATCAACACCACGCTGGACTCGAGCTTGTGCCGGGTAACCCGGTCGGGCGGATTGGCCATTTCATCGGTGACTTCGACCATCAACCGATAGGTGCCTTCGGGCAAAGCGCTTGTGTCCCAATCGTAATCGCCGCGCGTTAGTTTTTCGCCTGGTTTTAAGGCGTTGTGCCAAATGGTTTGCCCTTCGAGCCGATACGAAAGCCGGTAGCGCAGATCGTCCTGATCGGGGTTATCGACTTTGATGTTTACCTTGACCGAGCTCGCCGGTTTGGGAACTTCGCCTCCCGATTGAACGATGCCGGTCTTCAGTCCCGATTTGGACTGTCCTCCCTTTTGAGCGGCGTCGATCGCGGTGACGACGGCGCGGGCATTGTCGGTGACGAAAGCCAAGGTCACATCGCGCAAAATAGCCTTGGGATCGGGCGCAAATCGGGCGCGGATCTGAATGTACCGGGCGGCTGGGCTGCTCACATCGCCGGGAGCCGTCATTCCCACCGACCAGGCGCTCCATGTGGAGTCGGGTGTGGCTGTATTACCGCTTCTCGTTGAAAACTCGAGCGCGCCTTCGGAACGCCATGTCAGCCGTCCAAAGGTCGCCCGCAGTCCGGCATCCAGCACTTTGCTTGTCCACACCGCGTCCGGGCCGCCCGTTCCTTTGATTTCATGAAACACGGCCGGATCGGTTGTCGCGATAAAACGCCGTTTTCCAGCGACGGAAATCGCTCCAATTTGCCGTTCATCGGTATCGGCGATGAGCCGCGCGACATGGTTTTCATCGACCGTGTAAAGACGGCCTTCCGCGCCTGTGCCCACATAAGGCCGATCGTTTTCATCGAGCGCGAGCGACACGTAATGCGAATCGTCGTCGTCGAGCATCTTTTCAGCCACGCCGCTGTTATCGATGCGCATCAAGAGACCTTTGCCAGGCCGCCCCGGCCGCGATGGAGCAGGTCCGCCCGGGCCGCTTTTGTTTCGTTTGGGCGCAGAGAATGCCTCGGAATATTTGTTGGCGATGGCGTACAAAACACCGCGCTGAGGTCCTCGCCCGATGGAGATGGCTTTTACGTCGTCGGCATCGAAATCGTACAGAACGCTTGCCCGTCCGGGCCCGGTGATTTTGTAGAGAAGCGCCTTGCCGTTCGAGCCTGTGTACACCGTGCCATCGTCGGCAACAGCGACCGATGTGAGATGCGGTTCATCGCTGTCGAAGTGAACTTGGGCTTTGCCCGCCGCATCGATGCGGAACAGTTTTCCATTGGGGCCTGTCGCGGCGTAGAGCACCTTGGCTTTTTCATCGAAGGCCAAGGCCCAAATGTCTTCGGTATCCGGCAGTGTTGCGAACACAGGCGCATCGCCGGGCTTCGCGTTGTTTGCGGGCACGCGGAAGAGCTTGCCCTCGGGAAAGGTGCCCGCGATCGCCTCGCCGTTCCAGGCGATCGCCAGCGCGCTCACCGCCATTTGCGATGTTGTCGCGGCAACCGACACCTGCGCGCCGGATACCCGGACAATCTTTCCTTCGTTGCCCGTTCCGAGCAGCACAGAACCATCGGCGAGCACCGCAGAACTCCACACCGAAGCCACGTCTGAAAGCGGCGTTGCGCCCAGCGTCAGGCCCGCGCTCACATTGCCATTCGAATCGACGCTGACGCCTGAAAGATCGCCGCCCTTGAGTTCGCTCATCGAGTCGATCACAAAGGTTCGTGTTCCAACGGCGTGGGCGGGTGTCGCGGCGGCCAGCGCCAAGGCGGAAAGGGCAGCGAGCGCCCCTATTTTCAGGTGAGTGGGGCGAACCGTTTTGGTGGAGCGCATGAGACGTGTGGAGCTCATTTTGTCTTTTGGAATTTTGTGGTGTGGCGTTCGGGTTTGCTTTGAAGTTGAGTTTCAGCGCAGTTCAGCGCAAAGGCGGACGCACCTTCACGCGAACCGAATCGCGCCCGACGATAAAGCGCTGCATAGGAAAGACGGAAACGCTTTGGGCGCCAAAGGTTTCAGGCGCATCGGAAACACTCCCCGCGCGCAGCGTGTCGATGGCGAAGGGGGGAAGCCGGGAAGCCACTTGGCCTTTAAAGGCGGCGCCATTTTCCCGGAGGCGAATCGTCGCGACCATGCTTTCAGAATCGAAATTCTGGTTTTGAAGCATCGCGATCAGCTCGGCCACGCTGTTGGGCGTGGCTTGGGGCTTGTCGACTTCGTAACCCGGCGCGAGTTCAATTTCGACTTCCCGGCCCGCGAGCTCCTCGGGAATTTCCACTTCGATAATCTTCGACTCAACCTTGCCTTGATAGGGCTGAATATCCATGCGAATCCGGGCTTTTTCGCCCACGTCGATTTCGGGGCTGAGAATGGCGGTGCTGCGCAAAAGAGAGACCTCGCGCTCAAAGGTCACGCGGATATCCGTCTCAACCTTTTCTACTTGCACGGGCTCCCAAGGGTTGTTCAGCAGCGAACCCATCGCCCGCACAAGCCGTGTTCTCACAAAGTCATCGGGCCCCAGCGGGCTGCCATTGCCCGAGCCAAAGTCCTTCAGGGTCAGCGTTCCATAGCGGGCGATTTTGAGCCGGCTCACCGAACGCCATGTCATATCGCGGCGTTCGGCGGTTGTCGTTTCCGCCGCGCTTCCAATGGCCATCGCTGCAAAGGCCGGCGATGTGAATTGATCGAGCGCAACATCCACGTTCCATATCGGATGCGCCGCTCCTTCCACGCCTTCAAAGCGAATCTGCATCGGAAAAGTCGGCGCCTTCGCCGTCGTATCGACCACGATGGCGGCTTGCCGATCGTTGACCAGCGTTCCCATCGATCGCACCGCTTCGCTGATCTTAAAACTCCGGTTATGGCTCGCTAAAATCCAGTGCACATGCGCGATCGCCGTGGGCATTTGAGAAATGCCGCCCTGCATCATCGGATGGCCAAAGGCCAGCAGCTTGTTGCCCGACACGCGCGTCACTGTGCCCACGCCCGTCGCTGAAATATCGCCCCGCAGAAGCTCAACGCCGATCGCTCCTCCGTCCACAAACTTGGTCGGCGCATCTTTGTCGGGCTGTTTGGATGATCCGCCTCCTGCCTGAAGAGGCTCCAAGCCCATCGGCGCAAGCAGATCGCTTGCAATCTTCATGGATACGCCGCCCATCCCGCCCATCAGCACAGGCGTTGAAGCCCGGGCAAGCTGAGAGCCTTCGGGCGACGAAAGAGCAGGCGCCGTCCTCGCGGCCATTTGCTTGGCGTGGGCCGTTAAATCGTAGGCATCCGGCGCACCGGCATACGCGTGCGGGCTCATTTCGACTTTGGGATCGGCCGCGACTTTGGAACTCGGCATAGGCGAGCCGCCCGGCAGAAAACCCTTTGGAATAGGCCGGTTCAGCTCCTCGAGCATCGATTGAATCGGCGTCACGCCCGCGATGGGCTCCACGCCAAAGAGCCACCCATACGCGTAGGCGCCGATCATTTTACCTTTGAGATAAATCGGGCTTCCGCTCATCCCCGCAACCGTGCGCGTAATTTCAAGCCTCGGATGAATCGTCTTGACGAGGATGAGATTCATGTTCGGGCGGAAGTTTTTCAGGATGGAAATCACTTCCACATCGAAGCGCTCGGGCGTCGTTCCTGAAAACACGGTGAGCCCGTGGCCCTTCATGCCCGGCTTCACTTCGGACAGCGGCAAAATATCGTCTGGATCTGAAGGCAGGGCCTGCGCGAGCCCCGCGCCCAAGGCTGTACTGCAGACGGCGCCGACCAAAATGGCCGCGCGAATATCGTGCAATGAGCGGTGAAGCGCCGAGATGAGGCGGCTCTGCCGGGGCCGGCGTGAAGGCTCGGAAGGAGCGGCGGCCAGTTGTGAATCAGAGGGGTTCAAGGGCTTTGTGCGAGATGGGTGAACAGGGTGCACTGCGCCGAGATTACATGAGATCCCCCTCCGAGACGAGACCAGCCGGCCCACCCGCTGGATCTGTCGCGGGCGAGAGCGCTCCCTGATAGAGTTTGGCGCCTTGCGCTACGCGCTTCTCTTCACGGTCCTGGTGATCGCGTTCGCGGTGCTCGTCACCGCTCATATCGCGTTATCGATTCGCCTTGTATTGCGGGCAAAACCGCGCTGGCGCGGACTCGTCGCCTTTGTATTGCCGCCTCTTGCGCCGATTTGGGCGATGCGCGAAGGCTGGTACAAAACGGGCGGCGTCTGGATTGCGGCCTTCGTTCTCTATTTGATTACCCGCATTGTCGCCGAACGCTGAATGCCTAGGTATCCAAGAGCTTCAGCACTTCAGGATGAAGCTTTTCCGTATAGAACGAGAGCACATCCACGGCATCGCGCACTTCGCTCGGATCGAGATTCTCGATGCGGTATTCGACGCTCAGAATAATGTCGCCGTCCTCATCCACAGAGAACTTCGCCATATTCATCTCGCGGTTCATCTTGAGAAGCCGCTTCATCACGCTGTCGGCGTCGTAAGGATCTTCAGGAAGCTGCGCGAACGGAAGCACGGCAAAGGTGATGAACTGAGGCTCGCAGTACACAAACAGAGGGAACACCCGGCCCGCGCCCCGGAAACGGCTGCGAATCGACACGTCCGAAATAATTTCAACCGGCCAGCCGTCTTTTTCCAGCCACGCCCGCACTTCCTCAAAGGTCATGGCGCGTCATCTTACTCGATTGTCGCTCCGCCGCCGGAGCTCCCGCGCCCCGCCTGCTTTTTTATGCAAATGCCTATGTTTTAAGGCCAATTCGTGTCTGGTGCTGAGCCTCGCCACAATGCGTCAGAAGGGGCGTCACAAACTTTCTTTGAAGTGCATGTGAATTCTCGAGCCGTAGAGGGCGTCCACCCTCCCGTGGTGCTCAGCCCAAAGCCCAAAAGGTCACGGACGCAAATGGGATTGCGTACAGAAGAATGCGTTCCCCATACCCATGCGCGCCCGGGTTCGCTATAGGCGAAAAAGACGGCTGAAACCCCTCGGTGCTCATTGTGAGGCCGAGACTGACACTCGTAGGACAAAACGCTCAAAACCTTTGGTTTTGGACACAACAAACACGTTGGTTTGGTTGAGGAGATTGGGAGGCCACGAATCATGCAGCGAAGAACGTTCATTCAATCCCTTGGTGCTGCGGCTGCTGTTGCGACAGTGGGCGGACTTTCCACAAAGGCAAGCGCAGCGGAGCACACGCTCAAAATTGGAACGCTGGCACCCAAGTCGAGTCCTTGGGGGCAGGTGTTTACGGTGTGGCAAAAGGCCGTGGCTGAGAAGAGCGGCGGACGGATGGAGCTCCAGTTCTTCTACAACGGCCAGCAGGGCGATGAAGACGGGATGGTTGGCAAGATTAAGTCCGGCCAGCTTCAGGGAGCCGCGGTTACTGCCGTCGGCCTGAGCAAAGTCCACAAACCCATTTTGGCGTTGCAGTTGCCTGGTCTCTTTTCTTCTTGGAAGAAGCTCGACGAGAAGCGCGACAGCCTGAAGCGCGAATTTGAAAAGGGCGCGCTGGACGCGGGTTTCACCATCGCGGGCTGGGGCGATGTCGGCCGGGCTTACTTGATGTCCAAAGGCTTCGCGATTCGCACACCCGAAGATCTCCGCGGCAAGAAGCCCTACATGTGGCGTGCCGACGCGATTCTGCCCGCCGTTTATCAAGTCGTCGGCGGCGTTACGGGCGTTCCGCTCAATGTTCCTGAAGTGCTGCCCAACCTCAACACGGGCGCGATCAATGTTCTCACCGTGCCCGCGCTCGCTGCCGAACAGCTCCAGTGGGCGTCGAAGCTCGATCACATCGTCAGCAGCTCCAGCAGCTTCGCCATCGGCGCGCTGATCCTGTCGACCAAGGCGCTTGAAGCCTTGCCGGAAGACTTGCGCACGATCTTGACCGATACCGGCAAGGTCGCCGCGGCCGCGCTCACCACGCGCATCCGCAATGAAGACGATGCAGCGCTTAAGCGCCTGAAGGAGAAGATGACCGTTATCGACTTAAGCGCCGACGAGAAGGCCAAGTGGGAGTCGGTCTTCAAGCAAGTGCGCCAGCGTCTTTCTCAAGGCACCTTCTCACCGGACTTAATCGCGAAACTCGAGGGCTGAGCGCGAGACGCGCCTTTGACCTGGCGCTTTTCAATTCAGCGGCGATTTTCATCAAAACGGGTCGGCCAAAGCCGGCCCGTTTTTTTTGATCACAGCCCGTCATGCCTGCGTTGACGATGCGCACCTATCAGCGTAAGCAAGCAACTCTTTTCATCGACGCAGCACGAAGAGGAGTGTTTCATGCGCCGCTATCAGTTCACGTCTGAGTCCGTTACGGAAGGACATCCCGATAAAATTTGTGATCAGATTTCCGATGCGATTCTCGATGGAATCATCGCTCAGGATCCTTCCGCGCGTGTTGCGTGCGAGACGATGGTGAAGACCGGAATGGCTATCGTGGCCGGCGAGATAACAACGTCCGCCTGGGTAGATATGCCCGAGGTCGTCCGGAGCACCATTAAAGACATCGGTTACACGGATTCGTCGATGGGTTTCGACTACGAAACCTGCGCGGTGCTGACGGCGATCGAAAAACAGTCGCCGGACATTTCGCGGGGCGTCACCGAGGGAGAGGGGCTCCACAAAGAGCAGGGGGCCGGCGACCAAGGGTTGATGTTTGGCTATGCGACGAACGAGACGCCCGATCTGATGCCTGCGCCGATCAGCTATGCGCACCGGCTTGCGCGCCGTTTATCGGAACTTCGCAAGTCCAAGGAGCTCGACTGGCTCCGCCCGGATGGCAAGACGCAGGTTACGGTGGAGTACGAAAACGACGTGCCTGCGCGCGTGGCCGCGGTTGTTGTGTCCACGCAGCATCATGCGGATGTCTCGCACAAGACGATCGCGGATGCCGTTCAGACCTTGGTTATCGAGAAGATCATTCCCGCGAAGCTCATCGATAAAAACACCAAGTTCTTCATTAATCCGACAGGCCGCTTTGTTATCGGCGGGCCATTTGCGGATGCCGGCCTCACGGGCCGCAAGATCATCGTGGATACCTACGGCGGGATGGGGCGCCACGGAGGCGGCGCGTTCAGCGGAAAAGATCCCACCAAGGTCGATCGTTCGGCTTGCTACTACGCGCGCTATGTCGCCAAGAATGTCGTTGCCTCGGGCGCGGCCAGCCGCTGCGAGGTTCAGATCGCTTATGCCATCGGCGTTGCCCAGCCGGTGGGCGTTCACGTCAATACCTTTGGAACAAGCCGCGTGGATGAGCAGGTGCTCGAATCCTACATCCTGAAGAATTTTGATATGCGGCCAAAGGCGATCATCGATCAGCTCGACTTGCTAAAGCCGATTTACAGAAAAACCGCGGCTTATGGCCACTTTGGACGCGAAGAGTTTGCGTGGGAAAAGACCGATCGGGCCCCGAAAATGGCGGACGATCTCTTTGGTCTGCGCAGGTCGTCCGCGGCTCCGAAAGCGGCCCCTGCGAAGAGCAATGCGGCCCCTGCCCCTGCCCCTGCCGCCGCGCCGGCTCCGGCAGAGCCCGTGAAGGAAAGCCCTGCGCCGAAGGCCGCCGAGGCGAAGGCGCCTGCGAAAGCCGAGGCGAAGGCGCCTGCGAAAGCCGAGGCAAAAGCGCCTGCGAAGGTTGAAGCAAAAGCGCTTGCGAAGCCTGAAGTGAAGACACCCGTGAAAGCCGCGGCCAAGGCGCCTGCGAAGAGCAGCAAGGCGAAGGCGCCTGCGAAGAGCAAGGCCAAGCCGGCCGCGAAGCCCGCGGTGAAGGCGCCTGCGAAGCCCGAAGCCAAGGCGCCCGCGAAGCCCGAAGCCAAGGCGGCGCCTGCGAAGCCTGAAGCGAAGAAGCCTGAAACCAAGGTGCCTGCGAAGCCCGAGGCCAAGGCGGTGCCCGCAAAGGCAGAAGCGAAGAAGCCCGAAGCCAAGGCGCCCGCGAAGCCCGAAGCCAAGGCGCCTGCGAAGCCCGAAGCCAAGGCACCTGCGAAGCCCGAAGCCAAGGCGCCTGCGAAGCCTGAAGCCAAGGCACCTGCGAAGCCCGAAGCCAAAGCGGCTGCGAAATCCGACGCGAAAACGCCTGCAAAGACAGAAACGAAAACGCCTGCGGGCGCTGGCACGAATGCCGCTTCCAGCGCGAACGGCAACAAGAAATCCAAGAAAGAAGAGAGCCCTCAAACCTAGGCTCGCTCTGCCTCGCCTCAGAGGGCATCCTGCACTGCGCAGCAGCCCTGTAGGATTCCCTCTCAGCGATTCCCTCGACGCTTCCCTCCCACCAACGATAATGTTGTCGCCGCACCGCCCGAAATCTGCGGGATAGGTGACAGTCCGCATGCCGTTCGGGTAGGCTTCTACCCTTAATCCGGCTTGTTTCACGATTGAACTGAGGTGGCTATGAATCATCCCGCACGCACGATTTGTGGGCTCTTGGGCGTATTGTTAGGGGTTGCTGCTATTTCAGAGGGCTGTTCGCCCGCTGCGAAAGACCCCCCAAAAAACACTTCCACACAGGCATCCTCCAGTTCAGGCGGTCAGGGTGGAGCGGGCGGTGCAGCCAGCGGCTCGAGCTCTTCTGGTATGGCCGGAGGTTTTAATCCAACGACCGGTTCGGGTGGGGCCGGCGGGCAGGCCACCAATTGTGATGGCAATACGCCCTCGGATGATCACGATAAAGACGGCTACACCGAACAAGACAACCCGCCGGACTGCAATGATTGCGATCCCTCTGTGAGTCCGGGTGCCGTCGAGGTCATTGCCGAGCCGGATAGTATGGGCAATCTACCAACCCCGGTCGATGAAGATTGCGATGGGAATATCGATAATCTCGATCCGCCCTGTGACGACAATATCGCGCTAAATACCGAAGATCCCGTAGAAGCGGCCAAGGCCATTGGCTTGTGCAAGTTTGTTGTGGGAGCCCAATGGACCCTGGCTGATGGTACATTGCCCCCGCTCGATCCTGTAAAAGCCGCCAATTTCCATAAGGGTCATGCGGTGTTGCCCGACTATGGCCCCGCCAATATGCCTCAGGAGGGCAAGAGCATGCTGGTGCTCTCTTCTGGAACGGCGCGCAAAGAAGGCGATGCGGAATTTGTGTACCGCAATTTCGATAAAAACTATGTGAGCAACGCACCTTTTGGATTTCCCAAGGAAAGCCCCGCGTGCCCGGGCGTTACGACCAAAACGCCTCATGATGCGACAGGATTGGAAGTTGAAATCAAGGCGCCCACCAATGCTCAGGCGGTGAAATTTGATTTCCACTTCTTCACCTGGGAATGGCCTCAATATATCTGCACCAACTTCAACGATTTCTTCGTCGCTATTATGGATCCTTTTCCGCCCAACCAATTCGATGGAAATATTTCTTTCGATTCTGGAGGCAATCCTATCAGCGTAAATGCGGCATTTCTCGAGTCCTGCGGCTGCCCCGGCGGTCCGCCCTGCCTTGCGCCTCCTGGCAATCCCAATGCGGTGTCGTACACATGCACGCTTGGAGCAGCCCTGTTGCAGGGTACACCCTTCGATCAGGACACCATCGCGGGCTGGTCCAACGGCTCGACCGGCTGGCTGCGCACGACGGCCCCCGTGTCGCCTGGCAAAACCTTTAAGATTCGTTTCGTGACCTATGACTCGAGCGACGGCAATGTCGATTCGCTGACCTTAATCGACAATTGGCAGTGGTCGGCCAAGCCTGGAACGGTTGTCACCGAGCCGCCCAAGTAAAAAAGATTTATTGTCGGCTCGCATTAAATAATAATTTTAAAATATCCTTTGATGTGGCGCCCAAGATGGGAATCGTTTCGCTGAATTCCCCTGAAATAGCCACTTCACGCATTGCCCACGAAGGCGCCATCACGTCTCCGCCCACCCAAGCCATTCTCGAACCCGCCTCGCCTGAACCCGCCGCTTCTAGCCATCCAATCGGAATATTTGTATTTATCAGTGTATTGCAACCTGAAGGTATTGGATCAAAAGCATCTTGAATTGGGCTTGGCATAACAGCCATCCTCTCCGCATCGCCCGGTTCTTCTTCCAACTGGGGCGTATCGCCCGCTTGCTCGGCGAGGGAACGCAGCACCGCATCGAACAGCATTTGCCCCGATGCCGAGGAAATCCCGCGAAGAGCAGCGCAGGTCTTGCCCCGAAGGCGATCGAGCTGCTGTTCTCCTTCGGTCTTCAGCCTATCGGGAAGCGCCACAGGCTCATCCACGCCCAATAGCGCCTCAATCAGTACAGCGCCCTGCTTGCTGCATTCAAAACCGAGCAGCAGCGCCGGCGAATGCTGAAGGCTGACCCATTCCCGCCCGAAATAATGAGCCGCCAAATGCGCGTGCTTCAAGCCGCGCAGCCAAATCCTCACATTGCGGTTCAGCAAGGTTTCGGGCTTTGCATCCGAAAAGAGCGCCGAAACATTGGGAAGCGCGAGCGCCCACCACAGGCATTCTCCGCCGATATAAGCCGCCGTGCCCGATGTCACTCGCCTCAATACAGGCACCGAATACCGAGTTGCCTGCGCGAGATTCACAGCGCATCCAGCGCGCTCGAGCGAACCCAAAATTAAGGCTGGACCGGTCGCAATCGATGCCGCGAGCCTAATGATGCCGTCTTTTTGGGTACGCTCAAATAACAGCCGGGAAAGAGCGATCGTCTGAGCGGCGGATCTCGATGCGGGCGCGATAAAACGTAGGTCCGGCATACCCGCCGATTAAGACTCGGAAGATCGCTTGGAGGGCGAAACGGTCTGATGCAGCAGCGCGCGCGCAAGCTTTTTCTTGCGCAATTGACCGCTGCGCAAAATCCAAATCCGCACACCCCGATCGGCCGACACATGAATGAACCACCACAGCGCAATACCGCCCACAATCGAAGCGATCGCGCCGATCCACGACCATGGAGAAGGCTGGGCCACGCTGGCCCGCAGGCCGAACAGAGCCACAAATAAGCCCGCAAAGATACCCATAAACCTAAAAATCATCCCGCGGCGGGCCCCGTAATCCAAGCGCTGATTGCGCCATACCGCTTCGGGCAAATCTTTTGCTTTTAAATCCGATGTGTGCACCAGCGGACCGCCGCACTCCTCACATCGAAAGCCGCCCGCCCACACCACATAACATCGTGTGCAAATCTTAACCACGGCCCATTCATATCACGTTCAGCGCGTACGCATAGCCTTTTGTTGTCCTCGGCGATCAATATGCGAGACCTGGCCCAAGCAAGCGATGCCGAATATAGGCTTCGTTGGCGTCTTCCATTTGTCCATTGGTCCGCGCATTGGATTCCTCGGACTTATAGCTCTCCACATACAGCCCATACCACGATGCCACCCGATTTCGAATTTCTTCCACGCCAAGTTTTACCACCGCCGCGTCGAGCTCCGCATCCGTCGGCGTTTTCAATAGATCGCCCGCCGCCACCTCTTCACAGCGTCCAGGTGTTGCCGCAAAGGTCTCGTCCTTCTTCGCAAATTGAAGCAACTTAGGCGGCAGCCCCGAAGGTTCGGCATCGCCCGTCACATGCACCCGCAACTGTAAAGTCGCCGATGCGCCAAAGGTATGCACCTCAACCCCATAATTATGCTCACAAATCCGGTCCACCTGCACAGTCGTCGGTGTCTTCGCAAGCTCATTCACCATACGATTCCAATGCTCCCGGGCACTCTTCGCCTCTGTCTCGGCTTGACTCGCTTCCGCTTCAGCCCGGCTCAGCGCTTCACTCGCCTCATGCTCCCGCGCCTCCGCCGCCATTCGCTCACTCGCCGCCGTATTGGCCTGCGTCTCTTCGGTTGGGCATGTTTGCCCGGGTTTTGCCTTGGAAAGGCATGTTTCGAGCTGGGATTTGGCCGTCTTTTCCTTGGCCGCCGCCGCCGAAAGCGCGCTTTTGGCCGATGAATACGCCTGCGCCGCCGCATTCTGCTTCTGTTTGGCCTGCTTTTCATTGGCCTCGGCGGTCTTCATCTGGCGTTCCGCATCATTCACACGCCTTCGCGCCGCTTCATGCTCGGGATTGGCCACTCTATCCACCCCACACACATACGTGCAGGAACGCCCTACATTGGCCACATCATGGGTCTTGGTTACGGTGCCCAGCTTAGGAAAAATGCGCACAAATTGAGCGCCTGCCTTGGGCGGCTGATCGGTGGCCATGCTCAGTCTAAACCGGGAATCAGGCTCCCACCTGAGCAATGCCTCCTCCAATTGAGCCGTCGGCCCATTGCTTTCTCCCGCGGGCGTCCGCACCACCTGAATGACCAGCCGGATTTCATCCTCAAGCTGATTTCGAATATCCACCAGGCGAATCTTTACATCCCTATATCCCGGCCTAACCCTTTCAACCTCATTAAAAGAAAGCAGCGCATTCCCCAGCTTCTTATTGGACAAGTAGGCCATGGCCTTATCATAAGCCCGGTTTGCAATTAAATCGAAACAGCGCGCTTCCAGATCGATAAACTGCCGATCGCGGGGTTCGAGCGAACGCAGGATCTGGGCAATTTGAAGCGCTTCCTCTAGCTTACCTTGTTGAATAAGGGCTTCAGATTGGGCCAAAGAACGTGTTCGAGCTTCTTGCCACAGCGCTTTTGCCTCTGAATTTTGAGGATCGAGCACCATCGCCTGATGAGAAGCCCTAGCCGCCTGAACCACTTCGCCCCGGGCCAGCATGGTTTTGCTTTCCTGGGTGCGAATTGCGGAAAGGCGGCGTTTTGCCTCCATCCATTTGGTGAGAGCCTCTTCCGAATCTGGATCGAGGCGCACGGCCTTTTCATAGGACGCAGTGGCCGCTTCCCAATTGCCCTGCTGAGCAAAGGCATCGCCCGCATCCATCGCATCGCGAAAGGCTCCTCCGCAAGCGAGCGCGTTAAAAGCCAGCGTAAAGGCCAAGGCATGGAGAAGGCGCAAAGGGCTTCGTTTCATGGGATTCAGAAGGCTCATATCATGGCCAGGGAATGCGCGGCAAGAAGATTTATGGGGCAGGGGAGGAGGAAGAGGGAGCCGCGCCTCAAAAGACGAATGCGAACGTTTAGCCCCCGCAGGCTGGACAGGAGCCGCCGCAATCAACGGAGTCTTCATCACCATTCGCAATTCCATCGCTGCATTTGGGAGGCTCGCAGCTTCCCGCCCAGCATACGCCGCTTTCGCAGTCGCTTGGAAGATCGCAACCTTCACCGGCGCTGCAGCGCTTGCAACTTGGGGGACCTCCGCAATCGATACCCGTTTCCCCATCGTTCTTCACGCCATCGGTGCATGTTGGGATCGAACAGCTCCCCGCACATACGCCTTGAATGCAATCCGCGTTCACCTTGCACACTTCGCCCGTTCCACAGGGCAAACACGGACCTCCGCAGTCGATTGCTGTCTCACCGGACGCCGCATCTTTTAGGCTGTTGAAGCAGTGCATTGGAACGCATTTGGTTCCGGCGCACGCAAGGCCGATGCCACAGGTATCTGTTGCTGGAATGTCGCTAATGCAAGCCACACACGCGCCAGCATAGCACACACCCAAACCCGTTTCAGGACAAGTGAATCCATCGGGGAAATGCATGGGCTTCGCAATACCTTGCGCACAAACATCAAAGGTGCATTGTTTTCCGTCGTTGTAAACGTCACTTGGATCTTCGACAGCCATCACCTTGCCTTGACCATCACAGTATTGCGAAACGCAATCCCCTTTGATTTGCGATTCAAGCTTGGCAACCGGCCGAAATAAAAAGCCGCATTTACCGCTTGTACACACGGCTTCCGCGCATCTTGGCTCTTCAGGTTTTGGGCAGTCCGTGGCTTTCGCGCACTCAGGTATGATCACATTTGGCACACCTCCCGCTCCGCCTTTTCCGTCTTGCCCGCCGCTTCCGCCGTTCGGTTGCTCGACTGCTCCGCCCAATCGGGAAATACAGTCGTCGTAAGCTTCCTGAATCGCCAGTTCCGCATCGCCACAGGCAAGAAAAACAAGCGCCGCCGCACTGAATCCCGCGCCAATCAACACGTTCTTCGTCATGTAAACCGCCTTTCAATCGCTGCCGTGTTCTTCGCAATCCACACGTATCAATGATGATAGATGTGGTCAACCTTTATTATTGAAATGCTTGGCGCTTGGAACAGGCTGGGCCTTCAGCCCTTGGCGGCCGAAAACAACTGGACAGGGCAGACGGCTCAGCCTTCGGCGGGTGTTCAGAGGTGCCCGAGGGCAGATCGATCAGCTTTTTTTAGACGGTTGGAGCTTTCCAGGGCAGATCGATCAGCCTTTTAGCCAATGAAGCGTCCTCCGAGAGCTGGATGCTTAGCGATGGGCGGGGTCCTGCGTCTGCTCTGGCCTCTCGGCATCGCTATCCCTTGTGCCGGCCATGTCCTCGCCGCACAAATAGGTGACGCATTTCAGCGACGGCTTTCCTCAAGTCTTTGGGATTCAGCGAACTCTGCGAGATAATCTGGTTGGCTAAGGCTATCGCCTCCGGATTATCGGTGTCCTGAACCAGTTCCAATGCCTTCAAGGCAAGCATACGAGCCTCGTGGGCATAACCCGCTATAAGGTAGAGGCGGGCTTGATGCGCGATCGCTATCGCCTGGAGTGCGGGCTTTTGCTGTTTGGCGCCGAGCTGTTCCGCTTGTTTTTGATAGCTCGCGGCCTTTGCAAAGTGCCCGCGGCAAAGTTCCAATTCGCCAAGGACCAGCAGAATAAAGCCCATATTTCGCCTGGCTTTGGGAGAACGCGCAAGGACCCGGGCCTTGTTGAGATCGCGGGCGGCTCGCTGAAGAGCGCCTTTGCGGAGGTACACGCCTGCGCGAAGGACGAGCATTTCTGTTTCCCTGGGAAGATTGTGCTCTTGCTGGCAACTCTTAAGCCCTTGGGTTAAGGCTTCAATGGCTTTGTTCCAGTTCCCAACCAGAGCATAGAGCGATCCATGGCGAAAATGCAGAAGGCTCATGTCCCGGGTAGCTTTTGTCTCCCCAAGCATTGCGAGGGCCTCGCCGTAGTCCCGAAGCGCCTCCCTGTGGTATTGCATCATCAAGGCGTGGCTTAATTCATCCTCCCCGGAGCGCATCATCTGTTCCCGGAAGTGCCCTTCATAGATTTCCCCCCGTGACATCAAAAAGCTGGCACGTCGTTCACTTCGATTTGGATATTGTTGGACAAGCCGTTCAAGTTCCCGCAGATAGGGCTCGGCCTCGGACGGTTGCTTGAGGTGAACCGCATATATATGACATAAGCGCGCGTAGATCGTAATATCGTTGCCCGAATCCATACCTTTCATTTTGTGATTGAGCTCCATCGCTTGTTTTAGATCGGCAATGGCCTCCTTGTGATTCCCCTGCTCGTAATGAACCCAATGACGTCCAATATATGCGTCGACTCGCTGCTGCCACCATTCGGGATCTGGCCAGTTCTCAAGCGCAAAAGCGTAGTCCTCCAGGGCGCCTTCGTAATCATTGTGATCGCTCCGATACCTTGCACGCAATTTCCTGGCTTTTATCAATGAACCAACATGGCGAATCTGCCCGGCATATTCGATCGCTTTTTCAAGACATAAGCTGGTTGACTTTTCATCTCTGTGGAATCTGCCGCTGTGTACAGGATGGCGGATGGTCAGTTCTGCTCGGCCATGATAGGCCAGCACAAGCCCCACAATATCCCCGCCTTGCTCCATCGGTGGAATCGCTTCATCGAAATCCTTCGCTGCTCCCTCGAAATCATCGCAATCGTGCCGGTATCGGCCACGCATGCATAAAGCCCGCCCCCGTCCCCAATCGTCTCCTTGCTCCGCAAAGATGTGCAAGGCCACATCCCAGTCGTGCGGCTCCTTCCAGTTCGCCAACAACAGCTCTGCCCTAAGCTGATCGTCCCCCACCCGGTTTAAAATATCCAAAGCCTCGGCAAAGCGCTGTTTCGCCAAAGCGCTGTCCTTGTTGTTCCGGGCCACAAGGCCAAGCTTGCCCAATACCCGGACGCGGCCATAGTCGTCCCCACAATTCTGATAGGCTTCCAAGGCTACCTGGTATTGATTTTCAGCCTCCGGCAAACCCTTCAGCACGACGCTTAAATCCACCTTGAGCTCAAGAAACTCCGCTTCCTCCGAAGCTCTATGCAAATGCCGTACATTGAGCGTTTCCAATAGATGGTCGGCCTCATTGAGCCCATCCACCGCTTCCCCAGCCCGCCCCAGTGCAATCAGCGCCTTCGATCGTGAAAGCAATGCCCGCAATAGATTCGGCCTATCGTTTGCCCTGCGCGCGTCCGCAATTCGCGCCTCCAGCTCGTTTACCGGGGGAGGCTTTCGGACAAATGGATCCCACCACAGCGTATACTGTCTATGCGAATCCTCGCGCAGCGGTATCTTTTGAGTGATATCCCGCACCGACCAGAAATCTGGCGCGCCGTCCCAAGTCACTTCTAGAAAAAACGATTGGCCGCACCATAAAAGCGGCCTGTTTAAATGCTTTATCAGTCTATTCCGCATTAAATTGATGCGCTGAATGCCCAGCAGCAATTCTTTGGTCTTTTCCCGCGGGCCCAGCACCAGCAGCGGACCCCGCTCTCCCGCGGGCAGCGATAGCAACAGCGTTGGCAACTTGGCCCATTCCTCGGCGCTGGGATCAAGAAGTCTCGTCTCCATGCCGTGCGCGTTTAAATCATCAGCCAGCGCCCTGCCCACATCCCGGGATGGAACATCCACCGGGAGCAGCATAAACCCTTCGCTCAATTCCAGCGCCGTGCGTATCTCGCTAAACGGGGAAGCATAACCTTCGGCTAGGGAACGGCCTTCCAGCGAGCCCGCGCCAAAGCCAACATCGCAATGCCCTTCCGGTGCAGACCGGTGGGTTAGGGGACCGGCGGCTTCAGCCTCGTGCTTACCCTTGGATCGCGGTAAACCATGGGATGGATGTCGTACCATTCGTCGCCGTTCCTATAGGCCAGAATAAAACGCTGTTCGAGAAGCCTTGCAAAGCGGGCTATCTGCGCCGGGGTTTCATTGGGAAGCACATGATTTTTGGCAACCAGTTCAATGATGTCCAGATCGGATCCAAATAGCGTCCTGCGATAATCTTCCGCCAGCTTGCCGATAATGTTCTCGACAAAATCCCTATTAACGGGAAAGGTCTTTCCATAGGCGAGTACATTGCGCACGAGCCTCAGTAAATCGCGCAGATAACCGCCCGATGCAATCACGAGCGGTTCCAGGGTTTTGCTTAGGTCATCGCCAAAGACCGCATGGGCATCAATACGCTTCCGGATTACGTCCATCAATCGCTCAATACCCTCGCGGTGATAGACAGGCTGGCCATCCTTGCCGCGCTCCCTGCCGATGATTTTCACCATGGGAATCACTTGGGGATCGAGATCGTATTCATTGCCCAAATTGGGGCAGCGATACCGAAGCCAGATGGGAAAGGTATAGATGACATGACAGGGAAGCCGGAGCAGCCGCGCATGCGTGGAGAAGACAAGCTCCACGCTTTTTTCGATGGCTTCGCGCTCGGTTTCGGTTCTGGGCGTAATCCTATCCAAGCCATCGAAAATGACCACAAGGCGCTGCACATGCAGCGTTTCCTTCAAGGTCCTCACGGCATCGCTCACCACATCGAGAGCCTGAACCACAAAATTCTGGAACCGGTCTTTTAATATTTTATCCGCCTGCTGATAGAAGCTTTTGTTATTGCGGAACTCCAGCATAAAATTTAGGTCGCCCAGATCGAACTGAAGATCCTTCAAACCAACTTCGGTTTGCTTGAGGAACTGAATGAGGCGCTTTGCATATCCGCTGTCGGCCTTGTCGGGGTCCTTGCCTGTTTTGGCCCGGACGGCATCGCGATTCATACAATAGGCCACGATCCGAAGGATATCGGTGACAGCAATGGGCGCATAGGTATCGATATAATCATCGGCATCGATAAAAACGACATGGGTGGGCAGATCCGACACAAAGCCCGGAGACGGCGCCGAAGGCTCGACGTTGCGCTCAAATTGCTCGGCCAGTCTTCGAAGCTCGGTTGTTTTTCCGCTGCCGGGAAAACCCGAGAAGAGCTGGCAGGATTCATCCGTGATGCATATGGTGGCCCGCAGGGCTTCCGTACTTGAAAAGCCATGGATGCCGCGCACATCATCGAGAGGAACATATCGCCTCGCATCCGTTCCATCCAGGGCTTTGTAGGGCTCGAGGTTGCTGCGGAAAAGCTTTATATCAGCGGGTGTGAGCGGCATTGAGTGAGCTTGTATCGGATTTGGATGCGCATGGCAAGATTTCTTTTCCATCACCTCAGCGCCCCAGCCAGCACCCCCCCGCTGCAATACGCCGGATCACCAAATACATCCGTAGGCACCCCCATCGCTGCGCACAGCGTCAACAGCAAACGATTGTGCGGCTCCCTCGGAAACGATAACATCTGACCCGTCTTCAAACTCCCTCCAGCCCCACCCGCAATCACCCAGGGCAAATGCTCGTGACTGTGCGTGCTCCCCGTGCCAAGCTCATTGCACCACACCACCGCTGTGTGATCGAGCACGCTCCCACTCCCCTCCGGTATCGCGTCGAGCTTCTCCAGCAAATAGGCAAACTGCTGCGCATACCAGGTGTGGACCCGTATCAGCATCGCCTTCGATTCAGGATAAGACTCCCGGTGCGCTAATGCATGAAGCCCCCGCGCCGGGTCCCCTATAATTTCTTTCGCATACTCAGGCCCAAGCCATGTAAAACGATGCGTCGCCGCCGCGCTGCCAAATTGAAGCGTCGCAACGCGCGTTAAATCACAGGCAAATGCCATCGCAACCAGATCCATCTGCATCTTCGCAATGGCAGGGATATTGTCATTCTCCCAGATGTCCAAAGGCGCGCCCAGCTCAGGCTTCCGGCAGGCTTGCCCCGATGCTGCACCCGCTCCCGTCGTCAGGCTGTGATCGATCGCCCGGATTGCTTCGATATGCCCCTCCATCTTGACCCGGTCGGAACGGGCAAGCCGTCCCCGAAGCGCATCCAAATCCTTTGCAGCGGCATCCAGAACCCGCTTTCGATCGGCAAGACGCTCCCGGGCCGCCGCACTGCCAAGCGCCGTCGGATCGGGCACATCTCTAAAGAGCCTATCAAACATGGCATATGGACTGTTTTCCGGCCGCACGCACCGAAATGGACCCCGGTAGGACAATGTGGCAAATACATGCACAACATGCACCCCACACTCGATGGACGGGAGTTTTGTTGCGGTGCCAAGCTGTTGAGCAAGATGCTGATCCAGCGATATCCCCGTGGACAGGTTTAAGGTTGGATTGGAGCGATCCATGATTTTATTGCGCGCCCCGGTGAGGATCGTGTTCATCCCCGCGAAATGCCCAATCTGTTCGCCTTTATCGAGCACCACCCGCTGGGCCAGCCCCTCCACCACCAAAAGCTTCGACTTAAACTTCTCCAGCGGCGAGAGGATGGGACTAAGCTCAAGCTGCCCCGACACCATTTTGGGGATCCACGCATCTTGAATGGTCCCGTTAGATGTAAAGAAAAAGATAATGCGCTTGGGAGCGGGGGCCGCCTGCGCCTCGAGAACAGGCATAAAAGGCAGCAGAGAAACACCCCCGGCACCCAGCGCCTTTAGGATTTGGCGGCGGCTTAAACCTTTCATGTTCACGGCGCGTCTCCCTGCGCTTGCTGCGCTTGCGAAAATCCCGCATGACGAAACACATCGCTCTTAACAATCGCCACAATCAGCTCGCGCGCATCAAACCCCGCCCGCGCAAACGTTTGATACATCTCCTCCAGCGCGGCCGTATCTCCAGGCTCCTCCACGCGCCCAAGCGCCGCCCTAAACCACTGCTTCATATAACAGCGCCGAACCTGCGGACTCTTCGCAAGGCGCGCCGACAATTCAATCGCACCATCGAAAGGCCCATCCGCATCTTCAGTGCGGTATAAAGTCCCCGATGCATCGATCGGAACATCGTGCTCGGCCGTTCGCCACGCACCCACAGCATCGTAGTTCTCAAAGCCAAAACCCACAGGATCGAGTGTCGCATGACACGTCGAACAGGCCGGATCGGCCCTATGCCTGGCAAAACGCTGACGCTTGGTTTTCTTCGGATCGTAGGGCGGCAACGCGACTATCGCATTGGGAGGCGGCGGCTCAATCCGGTCGCACAGAATCTTCTCGCGCACAAACTTGCCTCGTAAAATCGGCGATGTGTCCTCGGCACTCGCCAGGACACTCATCACACTCGCCTGTGTGAGCAAACCGGAACGCTGCTCAAAAGGCAGATCGGCCGGCGCAAACCCATTGCCGTCGGGAACAGGCACGCCATACAGCTTGGCAAGCGCCCCATTCACAAAACTCTTCCTCGATGTCAACAGCGTCGCCACGGTATCGCCGCCGTTGAGCACGGCATTCGCCGAAAAACGCAGCGTTTCTTCAAGCATCGCCGCCTTCAGATCCGGCGAAAACGCCGAATACACCGCCGGGGCCTTTGACATCGTATGGAGCGCCCGAAGATCCAACCACTGACGATGAAAACTTCGGATACCATCCTGGGCACGCGGGTCGGCCAGCATACGCCTCGCGCTTTGTTCGACGGCCGCAGGCGTTGCCAACTGACCCGAAGCAGCGGCATCGAGCAACACCTGGTCGGGGGTTGACACCCAAAGAAAGTACGACAAGCGCGTCGCCAGTTCATAACCCGAAAGCGGCCGGGTTTGGGTCGCTCCGTCAGCCAGTTCCAGCCGGTATAAAAACTTGGGCGACTGTAGAATCGCCGAGATCACAAGCTCCACGGCGGGCGCGTACCCCGCGCGCTTCTCTTTATCGGCGTAGATAGCAAACAGCGACGCGCGCTCATCGTCATCGAGCGGGCGCCGGTACGCCAAACGCCCAAACGTCTCGATAAACGCCCGCGCACAAGCATCGGGCGCCGAACCCTCCGGGCAAGGAGCCAGCGTGCCGATGCGCTCCACAGCGCGCCGCGCAATGGCTTCCGCCGCGTCCATATAGCGCTCGACGATAATCTGCGTGACAGGCGAGCCGGTATTGTTTTCGAAGCCGAAAGCGATCTCGTCGGGAGGAAAAGCATCGGCTGGGCGGCTATTGTCGCCGAGCAGATCGCGCACAGAATTATTGTATTCCTCGTTGGACAGACGCCGCAGCGGAGTCGGCGCCACAACGACTTCAGGAGCGCTGACAGCGGCCGTGGCAGCGGCCGGCGGACGCTTGACAGCGGGCGTTAAAGGGCTTGCGGAAGCGCATCCGGCGATCAGCAGCGTTGTAAAGATGCCAGCGTGGCGATGGTAGGGCATCGGGGTCGCGCGCATAGGCCGAGCATGCTAACCGATCTATTTTATGAACACACAATTTGTGGGTGATCCCCACAACGCGAAGGTGCTGCAGCGGCAAAACCCGCGCTGGATGGCGGCCATATCCGATACTTCAGGCCGGCTCTATCTGGAAAGAAGGAGCTCGAAGCTCGACCCTGAAAATGCATTCACCTCTTTTTGCCCAACCGGTGGCCATCTTTGAACAGCCAACGTTCCCATGGATCGGGTAGACAAAGACAAAGGAGTCGATATGAACAAAATCTCGCGCATGATTGTGATGGCTGCATTGTCTTTGATAGGTTGCCAAACACCATCCCCCTACGATCCCGGCATGGAATGTCCCCGTCTGGAAAACTGCGGACAATGCGCATCCCGGGGTGGATGCACCTGGTGCGGTGATACCACCGATGGAAGCCGGGGTTTATGTATGGCCATAGGCAGAAGCGAATGCGGCTCCCCAAACGTACTCTCCAAAACCCCCGACCAATGTGCCCCACCTCCCAGCGGCACACCCTATGCCATACCACTCCCCCAGGCTCAGGTTTCCTCGGGCGCCTCCGAGGTTGAAAAGCGAATCGGCTCCGAGAAATACAAAGCCATACGCAACGCTCTTGCCCGAGCATTCCCCGGCGCACCGATCACCGACGGCCTGATAGGCCAAGTCAACGACATCCTCAGCCGCATGCCACCGCCAAAACCTGGACAAGAGGCCGTGAAATCGCGGGAGAAAGAACCGATTACCCGCCCGGTATGGGAAAAAGAGCATCGCCTCTATGTAGCGGACGCCGTACATCACCGGGTAAAATCCATGGAGCCCGAAAACAAGCCCATGCAATCCAAATTCACCAAAGCCGTTGCCATGGTGCGCGTCCCGCTTCCGGCAACCATCACGGCGGAGAACAACCGCATCGAAACCGAAATCGGCGACGTCGACCTGAGCAACGACCATCTCCTAGGGAGCATCGATCTGATAGCCTCGAAATACAGCGGCCCCGAATACCTTGGCTACCGACCGGCGCGGGTAGATTTACTCACCCCCGCCCGTTCGGTAGGCGCGCGATTTGGAGCGATTGCCGTATACCTAGGCTATCGCGGAGCCGCCGACAAAGGTCCATCTTTTTACATGCTAGAGGCGGGCACGGCCACGGGCGACGCCAAAATGATCTACTTCTCCCCCAACATGAACCCGATATCCAATGTAACAAGCTATTATGTACCCACACCCTTTGTAACGATGCGCAACACCTACAGCGGCGGCATCACAATGCAGCCAGCACCGAACGAAGACGAACCTCGGACATTAATGGTGGAGTCGCGCATTCCGGGCGAAAAAGATCCCTATATCATCATCACGGCGAACTATGTCCGAGCGCCCAAGATCGATCTACCGATGCCGGTGGAGCTTTTGGTCAACGCGGCGGCGCGGGTTGCTGCGGTGGCGCAGGCGATGGGCGTCAGCTCGACGGAGCCGCTGGAGAATGTGCTGGTCGATCTAGCGAAGACCTTTTATTGGATAGATGGTCCTCGCTATGAAGACAAGCCGCCTGTGGAAGAGAGGAAGCCGTTGTGACATCCAAAAACCCAGGCTATGCCTTCGGCCACTTCAGCGCATGAAAAACAATCAAGAGGTGAAAACCAATCTCCAAGACCGAGTACCAATAGTAATAGGCCCAGATTCCAGATCTGAATAAAAGAGCGATGGCCAACAGGATATGTAAGCTTCCCATCACCATATTCACAATACGGTTCACGGCCGGCTTTAAAACCAGTGACAAGAAAGCCATTACGGGTGGAATGGACATGAGGATAGCCGCATAGAGGAGGAAGGACTGGTTGATAACCATGCCCCCGATTTCACCGGAGATAACCTGTTCTATAAAGCCCTTCTCAAGAAAAGCCTTGATATCTGCATAGACATAGAAAAACATTACCCCAATCCATAAAACAGAAAGCTTTAATTGGACGGGGATAGCTTCGTCTTTCCATTGAGGGGATGTGTTTGGATTCTTGCTCATCGGTTTTTCCCTCGTCTCGTATTACTGCCTCAAAACTTCGTTTTGGCGCCGCCCGGTCCGCGTGTATCGTTCGTCACAGCGTTAACGCCATTCGTTTGGCCGCATCATACAAAAACATCCACCGCCGCGAGCGCTGTAAGGGCATTCTCAAACCAACGGTCCAATCGTACCAAATCATGCACAAACAGCCAGGCCAAGAGTTCCGCACCTCGGCTGGGCTTATCCCCCGCAAGGGGAAGCGGGGGCGTAGCGCGAGGAGACGATCCGAGGGGGCGGCGAGGCATACCGATTACCTCTGCCGTGTCAACTCGAAGCGGACCTCACCGTCATCGCCTAGCCCCCGTCTGCTCCAGCCGGCCCGTTGGTAGAATCGCTCGGCTCGCGTATTCGGCGCAGTTGTTAGCCAGAGATGGTCAAGCCCTTGATCCCAAAGCCAGGCCACCATCGTGTCGTGAAGCCGCCGCCCGATCCCCCGACCTTCGTAATCAGGATGGACAAACAGTGCCCAAATATTGCCGGTCACTCGGTTTCCGACGGCGAAGCCGACGATCTTGTCCCCATCCTCGACGACCCAGCCGCGCCCCGTTTTCGAGATAGCGTTTACATACTCCTTTTCTCCCAGAATCAAGGAAACCAGACGGTTTTCCCGAACCGCCATGCGCACCCGGTGCATTCCAGCAAAGTCTCTTGTTTCCGCGATTCTCAGCTCACTCATGACCTTGATGCTCCGCGTGCCGCAGTCAAATAAGCCTTCAACCGGTGTTCTAAATAAGGGGTCCCCAAATAAGGCGTCAGTCACTTCTCCATTATCGATTGGTTCTATCGGAAACCCTGTTCGAAAGGGCTGCATATGGGTTTGGCGTTACCCCGCAGCCTGGAGTCCACCGCTGGTCAAGCCCGCGATCTTTTCCGCATGTTGGCGTTCCCATCGCATCAGGGCGCCGCTGAGTTCATTGAATACCCGCCGCTTCGATGCGAGATCTTCAAGCCCCAAGTTTACGGAAAACACGACGCGGACAATGACCCTACCGTCAGCAGCGCACTCAATCCTTGCCGGATTTCGTGTGCCTTGTTCGATTTCGCGCGCCACCTCACCCAGAGCCCAATCGAGACGGTCGGGTGAGTAGTCGCACTCGTTGAAGAACAGGTCGAGGTATGCTTCCACGCGATTTCCGCCCGGCGCTACCTCCCTCTGATCAAGCGCGCTCTCCTTGGGTCCCGGATTGTCCACGATGCTCCACGGATTGGTAACATCCAGACCCGCAGGCCGATGAAGGAATATGTTAATACCACGTCCGCGAGTTACAGAGTTTATACGCATCACAGTGATGTAGATCATATCGTCTTCTCCGCTTCGGTTTCTGGTGCCTTCGTTTCTGCTTCGATGTTTCGCCTCTTGCCCGGTGCGATATTATCCGGCTCCACAAGGTTACTGTCTCTCAGCGCTCGGCGCCGGTATTCTTCGACGGTCTCTTTCTCAATGGTCCACCGCTCTTCGTCTTGGTTACTGGCGTCAGTGCATACAAATACATCGGGTGCCGCGAGGTAGAAGAAAGCGACAGAAGTTTGTTTGATGGGCGTATTCCCGTCTTTTTGGATCGTGAAGTCCAACATGATTGCGGCTCCTGCTGTCGGGAGATTGTTGGCGTCACGGCCTGTGACAACCTTTGAGACAACATTATCCGCGTCCTTCAGAAGCGTCACGAATACCTCATAGAAGGGCTTGGTTCCATTCGATGCAGCACGGAGTAGCAGTAGTTGCGCGTGCAGCCCATGGAAATAAGTGGTTGCATCCGGCACCTTCTCCGTTCGGTCGGGTTTCGTAGGGAGAAGATCGAGGTGGAGCGACGGCGAGATCAGGCCACGAACGGCAAAGAAGCCGGTAATCATACGCAAGAAGCCCGCCAACGCGCGGGTTTGGTCGCCGTGGTACTCATGGATCCATGTGGATTGGGCTAGAAAATCGTAGAACGCGAGGTAGCTCCCATCCTGTACACCATTCCCATCCTTCAGCAAATAAGATGCGCAGTAGATGACATGCGGAACCTGATCGTTTGGTCGCTTTGCTAGAACTGGAGCGAGGCGCTCCTTCGCTCTCATAATCTCCGGGATCGTCGGCCGTCCCCCCTTGTTCTTCTCCTCGGACGTCGGCTCCGGAGGATTCTGGTCGCCGATATCCTCGTCCTCGTCCGGCTTGCGGGGGTTGTTGCCGCGAAAGAGAACAATGGCGCGAAATGCGTTGGGCGCGACGATACCCAGCCGAGCAATATGCTCCAAGGCCCCACCTTCCCCCTTGGCGGAAGCAAGCTCTTCCGAGCCCTTGCTTGTATCCTTGACCTCGATCACGCCGAGAGCGTCTGGGGCTGGAGTGATTGCAGCCAAGCTACCGCCGGGCTCGCGAAGAAAACCTGATGTGATGGCAAGACGCTGCGGCAGGACCAGGCGGAGTAGGTCGCGGATACCCTTCTCAGCAGCCGAACCCAAGGCGTGCTGTTGCAACCCGCCCTCCCCAAGATGCTGGCGCATGATGGCGGGCGGCGCGGACATCCGATCCAGGAGGGTTTCCAGCCAGCGCTTGCGCTCCATCGGCTGTGCTTTCGGCGTGGTTCTTGCGGGCATGGTCGTGAACTCTAGGGTTGTATTTACCGAGTTTCAAATGAGGTGTCAACCACTTCCGTAGCCCATCCCAAATCTCACCGAAATCAAGACCCAAATCTCGCCATTTCCGCGCCCATTATTGCAGCTCCGCCGCCGCGTCAACAAAAATAATGGCAAAACTTACTCAGCACAAAATCTCTTATATTCACCGGCCAAACCGCCTCGATGCGGTTCATTTTGGCGGAGCGTAACTCGTTATAAGGAGCTGTGCTCAGAGACTTTTTCGGCACCTTGTACCACCTCGACGAACTTGTCTATTCCGAGGCCGCTTGTCTCGCCGACCCAGATGCGCAACATCTTGCCCCTGCATTCACAAGCGCTATCTCCCAAGGCGAATTGATGTTCGCCAAAGAAAGAACAGCCCGGCGCTCCATTACGCAAAAAGAAGCCGAAGTCGGCATTCATAGTGTGAAAAGACCCGGGACGTGATTGTGCCATCCTTGGCCAAGCTCCCAGCCGATCATCCATCGGTGCCCTTTGGCCCGATTCTGCTGACGGTTGCCAACAAGACGCTATCGGCGCTGGACGAGCGGGGCCAGGCCAAAGGAGGGCGCACAATGGTGGGCAATGAAGCGGATGAGTGGAAGGAAAGCGTAAATGCGCTGAGGAATATCACCTATGCGGACCTACTCAAGATAGAAGTGGAGAAGAAAAAGGGCAAGGGTTGGGCCAGGGCGTTCTTTCGCAAGGTGACGGTGCGGCGCGCGAAGACCCAGGAGGATGTGGATGTGGAGAGCGGCGAGGCGGAGAGCGGCGAGGATGAGGGTTGAGGGGCTGGGGTTGAGGCTGGTAAGGCTTCGGTGAAGTGCTGATCTGGTCTAATGCGGCACCCGTGTGCATATGGATGAGCGTCGATCTTTGTGCATGCGGGATCTGAGTGCGCATGGATGAGCATCGATCTGGTCCAATGCGGCCCCCGTATGCATATGGATGAGCGTCGATCTTTGGGCATGCGGGATGTGAGTGCGCATGGATGAGCGTCGATCTGGTCCAATGCGGTCCCCGTATGCATAAGGATGAGCATCGATCTTTGGGCATGCGGAACCTGAGTGCGCATGGATAAGCGCTAAATATGGCCGCCCTAAACAGGGTTGCGGCCTCTTCTCCATGGCTACTCGGGGGGGATCTCGGGCGAGCCGGGCCAGGTGATGCCCACCTTCTGAAGCATGCGCTGAGCGTAGAGCAGCCGCTCCGGGTCGGGCGGGGTGGGAAGGAGGGTTGCGAGCTCATCAGGCAAAAGCTCTGTGGGACCCATGAGGGCGCGGGCGGTCACCGCGTCCACGATTGCCTGGATCGGCACGGCCCTAGGTTGGTCAGCCGTAAACAACTCGACTCGTCTGCTACACGCCAGCGGCAGCCGGCCGCGCTGGAGTAAGCCCCACGCGGCCAGCCTATTGGCACCGGCGGCCGTTGGATCGTCGAAGAGCGTGCCCGCGACGCGATCGCCGTATAGCCAGAAGCCCACGCCCGCCAACTTCTCTTTGTACACGGCATACACTTCCCCTTTGCGATACACCTCCTCTCTCGTGTCGAGCAGGCCAACGGCCCTCATGAATGCGGGTTCGAGCTCGTCGGGAAGCCCCGGTACGGCCCCGCGCACATCGTCCGGGCCACCCGTTACCGTATCGATCGAAAGGCCAAGCTGTTCGATCGGCCCAAACCCGAGCTCGAACGCAAGACCGACAACGCCCGTTTCGGTCCACGCCACGACCTCATAGGCTCCTTCTGCGTTGTCGTTGTAGAAAGCGCCCTGCTGGAGGTCGCCCACCCAAATCGCGCCGGCGGCGACCGGGAACGAGAGGCCATTCGGGAACTGCGCGACGATGCCTTCGATGTAGGCGCGCAGCGCGGCGCGCACGATGGCGTCTCGATCGAACACAAGGTTTCCGAAACGATGCTTTCGCTCGATCATGTTGCCTCCCTACGCCACCTTGGTTTCGGCGTCAACATGCTCGCAGCAAACGTGTACCAGCCGCGTCACGGCGTGTATGGCGTTGCGTTGTTGAGCTTCTTCACCTCGTCCGCAGGTGGATTTTTGTTCCATAAAAACCTGTTGAGCTTGCGCGAGATGACGGCCGCGTTCTTATTTGAATTCGTGCCCCACGAGCAATTGCGCTTGCCGTTCATGGGCACCACGTGGTGCACCTGCGCGGCATCTGGGTCATTTTTAGGCCCAGCTTTGAGGACGAGCGGCTCCTTGCAGAACTTTGGCTGGCACTTCGCATCCACACCACAAGGATATTCGAAGCCCGGGAGATCGGAGTGGATCGTGCCGCCGTGCGCTTTGCTGTTGACTTGGATAATCAGGTCGCGCTGGACGACGGAGTTGCCGTTCTTGTCGACGGTATTGCAGTAAAAGCGTTCCCCCGGCCCAACGTATTGCGGCTCGCTCAAGTTGCGGTACGGACCGTTGACCTCCGTTGGAACGCCGTCGATCTCGATGAGCGGCGTCTCCCGCGGCGCGGCCTGATAGTTGATCTGGATTTGGTTCGCGATATCCGGGCCGACCTGCAATGTATTAGTTGCCAACGCCATCGGGCTTACATGTATAGCCCTTATCGAAGGGCGCATTTCCCGACACCTCGGCGATTTTCACGGCGTCGGCGCACGCATCCTGCCACTCCTTGTAGAAGCAGTCGAAGGTATTGACCTCGGACATATAACAAGCCGAACCGAAGGCGGCGATGTACTTGTTGGGCGGCGTTCTGCTCGTCATGCGGATCCTCGTTGCTCTTTTCTTGCGCGAAGCAGAAGATCGAAGACATCGAGCAATGGCGCCCAGCGATCCAGATAAGCGTGATCCAATGCGTCTCCCTGAATCTTCAGCACACCGAGAATATCGCCCCACTGTCGATCCGAGATCTGGTTCCCCAGCTTGTACCAGATCAGCTTGTGCAGCAGCGTGTCCTCCGGGCTCGCAAAACGAATGCTCGCCTTGCCTTCGGGTAGGTCGAGCTCCTCGATCCGGGCCCGCTGCATCTCCTCGCGTGACCATGAGTCTGACTGGAGGACAAAGATGTCGGCCTTGAACATCGTAGCGAGGTGCACAACATTGAACGATGCGCGTCGCTGGATGGCGTCCCGGATCATCTCGGCATCGACATAGAACTCGCCGGCCAGCGCGCTCGTGAGCGCATCCACATGGGAGAGTCGGATATCGGCGACAAGGTCAACGTCCTGGGTTGCGCGTGGAATCCCGTAGACCGAGCTGGCGACAGATCCGCCCACCAGGTAGCGGACTCCGAGCGCGTCGAAGGTGCGCGCGATGGTCGCCACGACGAGAATGGGTTCAGAGAGCATCAGTACCCCTGCTCCCCGACATCCCAGCCGAAGGCGCGCACCATCAGCTCCGGTTCGAGCCAGCGCGATGCAACCCGGAGCGCCAGCTCTCGCTCGTCCGCGTTCGGGTGGCGTCGCCGGACGTCCATGAGCGCGAGCTCCTGCACGGCCCGCGTGAGCACACGGACCCGCTCAAGCTTCTGCGAAGGCGACATCTTGCGGTACCCCTCGATCAGCAAGGCCTCGATCTTCGGGTGGGTGTCGTTTGTGAGGTCATCACTCATAGGTCACGTTACCACACGCCATACGGCGGCAAGATTCTGCTCCAATTCCTCTATCCCTTCACGGGCTCGGGGCTGCCTTCGGTCTCAATAGCATCCGCATTAGCCGTTGGCACTCTCATCAAGATCGTCTCGTGATTGATCCCCGCCGAGTCGTCGTATAGCTCCCCGGGTTGTTGCGGGTGCGCTAACCGGCAGAGTACGTTGTATCCCGTCGCTTCGGAATCAGGGAAGACATCTTCGACCACAAGTATCCCTCCTCCCCGTCGACGACGGACGAGATCTCCTTTGACGAACTGAGGCTTTCGCACGTACTCCATCGTCCTTTCTGCCGCCCGCGCAACGGCTGGCCGGCGAGCTGCGGGCCGGGCTCCCGAGCGGAGCGATGGTGCCCGGGCCGTCAGATCCACCGGCTTGTTCGGCGGCTCCGGATGTCATTGCTGGTCCTCTTCGTCTCCGTCGTCGTCGCGTGCTCCTGCCTGCACGCGCGCATCTCGATACTCCTCCACCGTAGGCGGAACAACCCCATACCAGTCAAACTGGTACACCCGCTCGCGAAGCTTGCCGCGGTCCGCGTCCGGCTCCAAGCCCAATCCAGGCTCGCCGGTCGTCTTGTTCACGACGAGAACAGTGAGAAGCGGAAGCTTGTTCTGGAGGCAGTAGAAGTAGATTGCACCCAACTGCCTGGCGAGCACCTTAGGCTGATTGTGGCCGAGAAGATGAGCAAGATCCTGGTACGTCAGCGTCTGCCGACGCATCGCATGCCCGACGAGGATCTGCCAGATCTGGCACGCGCGCGACTCGACGGTCGCATTGTCGTTGAAGTATCGAACCGCCATGGCGACTTGCCTCTTCCTATTCCTGTGTCCGTAAAGGCCGTTTCATTTTCACTTCTTGTCGAGCAAGAGCTGGATGATCCTGGTCTGAACGTCCGGGTGGAACTCTTCATAGATCGTGACGCTGCGGACCGGCCACTTGTCCTCAAGCTTGCCAAGTCGTTCCTCACCGGACCACACCCATCGTACGGGCACACCCGCTCCCAGATTCGGATAGGGCCGCACCTTCCCCTCTGTCACCACGCCAACAGCCTTGACGGTCAGCCCCACGTGGGGCGCGAACGACTTGATGAAGATGATGTCGCCAGTGCGAATGTGGCGAAGGATCCCGTGCGCGGGCGGGGCGTCCTTCTCCGCCCAGCCAACGCACGCGCACATGTGCTCAAGGAACTGCGAGGATACATCCGAGTCGTAGTGGGCTCCGATTCCAAAGATGGCCATGCTCTATCTATCTCCGTGTCCACTGACAGAGGTCGTCGCATCGTCGTCGGGCACGCCGCTTGCGCCCGCTCCGGGAACTGGCCAGCGACTTCGCCCGCCGCCCCTCGCCCCCAAGCCCCCTATCGCCCACCTTCATGCACGTTTCAACATCGATCGACGGGCCACCTGCCATACCCTGCGCCACAGCTTCGCCACCCATCTGCTCGAAGCTGGCACCGACATCCGTACCATCCAAACCCTGCTTGGCCACAGCGATGTCCGAACCACGATGATCTACACCCACCTCGTCAACCGCGGTCCCCTCGATCGATGATCGATACGACCTACGCGCCCACCGCGATGCATGTCGTCCGGCACGAGAGTTCACCACGTCCACACGGCCATATCGCTCGAACGCGCATAACAGGAGCTCAGCGCGTTTCCCAATGGCCTCGCAACCGGCAACCGTGCGCGGACGACAGAGCTTTCCAGCGTCAACTCGCCGTTCCCCAACCGCCGCCCTCACGCTTCGCTCATTCATTCCAACGCACCAACGCTACTGTAGGCAAATTCTGCTCGTCAACAGAAATGTTAAACCCGTTCCTCTGAGGTCGGCACGCACAGCCGGCTTGAAAGCAATGACAAATGTTCCGCGCGCATTATTGCAGCTCCGCCGCTGCGTCAACAAAAATAATGGCAACACCTACTCAGCACAAAATCTCTTGCCCTCGCCGCCCAAACCCACCATCCCCGCCCTCGCGCGCCCGCCGCGGAACGACAAGCAGCCTCACCCATCAAGCCGCCTTCTCCCCAGGATCCGGCCGCTCAGGCGCCCCACGAATGCGCTTCGGCGAAAGCGAGACAACCTCATGACCACAATGCGCTTCTTGAGCCCTCAGATCGCGGCAGATCGCTTCGATATCATAATCAAAGCGGCGCGCATATTCGTCTCGAATGGCTCGTACTTCCTCAACGACAGGATCCTTCCACATCGTCACTCCTCCATCAGTTCTTCGGGAGTGCAGAGCACCACCGGTTCATACCCGCATTGTCGGCAGACACCTTCGATCCGGATTCGCATCATCGCGTTGGCAATGTGTGTGCAGTTCCAGGTCAGCAAATAATCAATCCCGTTGACCACGGCGATCGCAATATGCAAGGCATCCACCGCAGCCTTCGCGGGAAGAGAGCCTTGCAGGAGCAACTGCTGCGCGAGCGCACCCGCTTCCGGCCCGGCTGTGAGCACAGGGAAGCCAGAAAGGGATTCCATGCGGGCATTGGCAGCCACAGGATCCCCGCTGCTCGCCTCGCGCAGCACGATTTGCGAGATGTAGATCTCGAAGCGCTCCCGCGTCTCCCACCATTCCCGTGTGATTTGCTGGTGGGCAGCCTTGACAAGATCCCGGCTGGGCCAGGCCGTGAGGTAGCTGATAACACGGGCCAAGCCTATGAGGGCAAATCCTTTCCGTCAACAGAAATATTGAACAAGTTCCTCGGCGTTTTCCTTGGTTGTCTCACGCATGGCAATCTTGCTCATCACCCTCTTAAAAAAGCGCCCTCGCCGCCTCCGCTGCGCACCGAAAACAATCTCCACCCCAACCCCCAAAAAATCCTTGACGCCCCCCAAAAACCGCCCCACCCTCGCCTCCAACGTTCAACCCCCATCCGAAAGGACGGTTCTCTCATGGCTGCACCCCGTCAAATCCCGCTCACATTTGGCACCTTGTACCACCTCGACGAACTCGTCTACTCCGAGGCCGCTTGTCTTGCCGACCCAGATGCGCAACATCTTGCCCCTGCATTCACAAGCGCTATCTCCCAAGGCGAATTGATGTTCGCCAAAGAAAGAACGGCCCGGCGCTCCATTACGCAAAAAGAAGCCGAAGTCGGCATTCATAATAAGAATTTAGATACCACCACCACCCGCTTTGCGCATATTACCGAGGCCCACGATCCCGAGCTTCTTCCGAAGTTGCTTGACTCACCCCCAGGTGAATTTGTTCGCCAGTCGCTTCGCCTTCAGTGTGAAAAGACCCGGGACGTGATCGTGCCTTCGTTGTCCAAGCTCCCGGCGGATCATCCATCGGTGCCGTTTGGCCCGATTCTGCTGACGGGTGCCAACAAGACGCTATCGGCGCTGGACGGGCGGGGCCAGGCCAAAGGAGGGCGCACGATGGTGGGCAATGAAGCCGATGAGTGGAAGGAAAGCGTAAATGCGCTGCGCAAAATCACCTATGCGGACCTACTCAAGATAGAAGTGGAGAAGAAAAAGGGCAAGGGTTGGGCCAGGGCGTTCTTTCGCAAGGTGACGGTGCGGCGCGCAAAGCCGCAAGAGGATGCGGATGTGGAGAGCGGCGAGGCGGAGAGCGGCGAGGATGAGGGTTGAGGCCCTGACGTTGAGGCCGCTAAGGCTTCGGTGAAGTGCTGATCTGGTCCAATGCGGCACCTGTATGCATAAGGATGAGCATCGATCTTTGGGCATGCGGGACCTGAGTGCGTATGGATGAGCGTCGATCTGGTCCAATGCGGCGCTCGTATGCAGATGGATGAGCATCGATCTTTGGGCATGCGGGACGTGGGTGCGCATGGATGAGCATCGATCTGGTCCAATGCGGCACCCGTATGCAGATGGATGAGCATCGATCTTTGGGCATGCGGGACATGAGTGCGCATGGATGAGCGCTGAAGCTTGGGGATTCAGCAAGCTTGCCGCCGCGAAAACGCTATTTCGTCAGCCCTGCGCGCCGGTAATGCATAGCCACCACCCCGTTGCGGAACGGCGTCGCCGAGATGAGCTCGAGCCTTCGAGTGCTGGGCAGCCCGCTCTCGTATAGGGTTGGGCCGTGACCAGCGATCCGGGGGTGAATGAGAAACTTGTACTCGTCAATCAGATCCAGCCGGTCCAGTTCAATCGCGAGTTTGCCGCTCCCAAGGAGTACGCCGGCAGGGGTTGCATCCTTGAGCTCTTGTACGCCCCTGCGCAGGTCGGCGATGTGGTGGCTATTGGTCCACGGGAAGTCCTTTCGCGTCGACGATACGACGTATTTGGGCTTGATCTCAAGCTTGAGCGCCCACTCGCGCACCGCCGGCGGCGCCTCCACATCACCGCGGGCGACCGCTGGCCAGTAGCTCTCCATCATCTCGTAGGTGATGCGGCCCCATAACATCGCCCCGCCCTCGTTCATGAGGCGGGTGAAGAAGGTATGCGTTTCATCGTCCACAATTCCCTCCTGGTGGTCGATGCAGCCGTCCAGGGTCAGGTTGAGGCCGAAGGTCAGAAGTCCCATGCGCGTCTACTCCAAGTTGGGCGGTCCGCTGGACGATCGCTTGTCGAAAAGCATCGCCCAGTTTGACCGTTTCCGTGCCCACTACGGCACCTCTGCCCCAGCGTCAACAAGAATGATGGCAAAACGTACTTCTTCGGCGATGGCGATGACGATGGCGCTGACCATAAGCTCTGAAGCTCAACGATTCAGCAAAAAATCTCGCCACTCGTCCCCCATTTGCGCTACAACCGTCCTCCGCCGCCCCTATCTTGCGCCGTGAAATGCCGTGAACGACACCGTAGATACCCTCCTCGCCCGCATCGCCGATTCAACGCTATCGCTTGACGAGCGTATCGCCGCCGGCCACGCCTTGGCCAAACTCGGCGACCCCCGCGCTACAGCCATCGACCGCGTCCTTGTCCCAGAAGGCCCTTTTGTGTACCGCGGTGGCCCTGATGCCCCCAAAGATTCCGCCAAAACCGTACACCTCTCCGCCTTCTCCATCGACCGCTATCCTGTCACCGTCGCCGCCTTCGCCGCCTTTATCTATGCCGGGGGCTATCAACAGCGCCGCTATTGGAGCGATCGCGGCTGGTCTTGGCGATGCAAGGAAAATATCAAATCCCCGCGCTTCTGGGGCGAAGATGATTGGGCCGCTTATCTTGTCCCCAATCATCCGGTCGTGGGGGTAAGTGTCTATGAGGCCGAAGCCTATGCCGCCTTTCGTGGCGCCCGCTTGCCTACATGCGCCCAATGGGAAAAAGCTTGCCGAGGGTCCAAGGGCTGCTGCTATCCTTGGGGGAATGATTTTGTAGATGGTTATGCAGGATCGCGAAATCTTGGACCCAGGTGCACGGTGCCCATCGGAAGCTTTCCATTGGGCAAGAGTCCTTACGGGGTGTATGATATGGTCGGCTGTATTTGGCAATGGTGCGCCGATGCCGCCGATGACCAGGCCCATATCGATGACACAGATCCTTGGATCGATCCAGAAGACTATGCCGAAGACACGCCCCGGGTCACGCGGGGTGGAGCCTGGAATACCTTGGCTTGGAATGTGATCTGTACAAGCAAGAATGCCTATGCCCCCACTGCCAGGTTTTCCAATCTAGGTTTTCGCTTGGTGAGCGCCGAAGACGACTAAAGCGCCGAGCCCGAGACAAAAAATTTGCAAACGGCATGTTGACATTCGCAGCATAACGCTCTATCTGTGCCGTTAAGTAACTCTCACGCACACGTAAGGGTTCGACTTTAACATGTCATCCGCGAGACACCTACCGATAGCGCCTGGATACGGCGGCGATGGCGAAAGCCTGCGCCCCCGGCGGGCATTGCCTATCGTACAGGAACCGCGCTCGCCGGATGTGCTGTGGGAAGAAGCGGGCGGCGTCCAAAGCGATGAAGACAGCGAAAAGCTGTTTCAAGTCGGCGACTTGGCCAAGGCCACGGGCAAAACCGTTCGGGCGATCCACCATTACGAAGAAATTGGATTGCTAAAACCTCATGCCCGTTCCAAAGGCCGCTACCGCCTTTACGATCAGGCTGCGCTCACCCGCATTCGCTGGATCAGCAAGCTCTCCGATTTAGGGATGTCGCTCGCTCAAATTCAGCAAATGCTAACGGCATGGGAAAAGGCACCATCGGCTCCCGAGGCGATGTCTCAGATCCGCGGGCATTATTTACAAAAGCTAACAGAAACCCGCGCTCAAATCGCACTTTTGGTGGAGCTCGAAAGGGAACTCATCGCGAGTATCGATTACCTCGACACCTGCGACACCTGCGATCCGGCCGAATTGGTCAAAGCCTGCACCCATTGCAGCATACACGATAAAAATCAGCACGAACCCGAACTAGTTGCCGGGATACACAGCGGCAAAGCGGCGTTAAAACACGGCGAAAGCCGCGAATGAGGCGATAAAACAATGGCGATTCAAGTTCCGATTTACATGGACAATCACGCGACGACCCCGATGGATCCCCGGGTTCTCCAGGCGATGCTGCCTTATTTTAACGAGAAATTCGGTAATGCCGCAAGCCGTAACCATGTATTTGGATGGACGGCGGAAGAGGCGGTAACCCACGCGCGCGAGCGGGTTGCGGCGCTGATTGGGGCTCAAAATCCGAAAGAGATTATTTTTACGTCGGGCGCGACCGAAAGCGACAATTTAGCGCTGAAGGGCGTGGCCGAGTTTTACCGGGAAAAGGGCAATCACATCATTACAAGCGTTATCGAGCACAAGGCCGTGCTGGATACCTGCAAACGCCTTGAAAAGCAGGGATTTGAAGTGACGTATTTGCCCGTGGGCCCCGATGGCCTGGTGAATCCCGATGATGTTAAAAATGCCATCAAAAGCAATACGATATTAATTTCGATCATGCTAGCCAACAATGAAGTGGGTACGGTGCAGCCCATTGCCGAAATTGGCAAATTGGCCCGTTCCAAGGGTGTTTTAATGCATACCGACGCGGTGCAAGGCGTTGGGAAAACGCCGTTTAACGTCGAAGAAATGTATGTCGATCTGGCCTCGATCACGGCGCATAAAATCTATGGACCCAAGGGCGTGGGCGCGCTGTATGTGCGCAGGTCCAAGCCCCGCGTGCGTATTACGGCTCAAATGGATGGTGGTGGCCATGAATACGGAATGCGCTCCGGAACATTGAATGTGCCGGGCATCGTTGGATTCGGAAAAGCGTGCGAAATCTTAAAGGAAGAAGGCGCTGAAGAAAACAAGAAGATTGCCGCCCTGCGCGATCGTTTAAAGGACAGATTATTTAAAGAGCTCGATTCGCTGCAGATCAATGGCTCGGTACAGCATCGCCTGCCTGGCAATCTCAATATTTCCTTTAACTTTGTCGAAGGCGAAGCGCTGATGATGGCCATCAAAGACGTGGCAGTTTCGAGCGGATCGGCCTGCACCAGCGCCAGCCTCGAACCTTCATATGTGCTACATTCCATGGGAATCGGCGACGAGCTCGCCCACTCGTCCATCCGTTTTGGCATTGGGCGATTTAATACCGAGGAAGAAGTCGATTACGTGGCCGATTTGGTCATTGGCCGCGTGAAAAAGCTCCGCGACATGTCGCCGCTCTATGAAATGTACAAAGAAGGCATCGATTTAAATTCGGTGCAATGGGCGGCTCATTAAACCGGATTTAATTTTAGAAAAGATTTCATTAAACAAACCCAGGAGAACATCGTTATGGCCTACAGCGACAAAGTGATTGAACACTACGAAAACCCGAGGAATGTCGGCACACTCGATAAAAATGACGAAAATGTCGGCACCGGACTGGTTGGCGCGCCCGCCTGCGGCGATGTCATGCGCCTTCAGATCAAAGTGGGCGATGACGGCGTGATTCAAGATGCCAAATTCAAAACCTTTGGGTGTGGCTCTGCCATTGCATCGTCGTCGCTGGCCACCGAATGGCTAAAAGGCAAGACGGTGGATGAAGCCGAAACCATTAAAAACAGCATGATCGCCGAGGAGCTGAATTTACCGCCCGTAAAAATTCATTGCTCTGTATTGGCTGAAGATGCGATTAAGAGCGCCATCGCCGATTTCCGCGTGAAACAAGAAGCGAAAAAAGCGCTTGCCGGCCAGGCGGAAAGCAAATCGGGCACCTAAATTAAAGCGTTAAAAAATATCAAAATATTAAAATATCAAAATATTAAAAGCGCGATATTCAGGCAGGACAACTATGATGAGCGTCGAGACCAACAAGCCAAGCCCACCCAAACCCGCAGAAAAGCAGGAAAGCAAACGCACGATTGGCGTCAGCGAAAAAGCCGTTCAGGCCATGCGCGCACAAATCGACAAGCGAGGAACCCCCGGAGCCGCCATCCGCGTGGGATTAAAAGGCGGAGGCTGCTCGGGCTTTTCCTATGTCATCGAATTCGACGACAATGCTCCGAGAAATGGCGACCTGGTGCTTGAATTCCCCGAGGAAGGCAAGACGACGGTGCGCGTCTTCTGCGATAAGAAAAGCATTATTTATTTGGCGGGCTCGGTGCTCGACTGGGAAAAGACCCTAATGTTCCAAGGCTTTAAATTTAAAAACCCCAATGAAGCATCGAAATGCGGATGTGGTCATTCGTTTAATGTCTAGCGTTTATGTCCAGCGATCCATTTTCCCTCCTCGGCCTCCCGCCAAGCTTCGCCCTCGACTCCAAAAGCCTTGAAGAACGGCACCGCGAGCTTTCCCGCGCCCTGCACCCCGACCGCTTTGCCGGCGCCCCCGCCGCCGAACGAAGGCTTTCTTTAAACCGCGCCATTGAAGTGAATGAAGCATTTCGATTGTTGCGCGACCCAATTCGAAGAGCTGAAGCGCTGTTCCGGCGCAATCAAATTCCCGTTGGAGAACGGGAAGAACCCAAAGCATCGCCCATGCTTCTGATGGAGATGATGGAGTCGCGCGAGGCATTGGCCGAGGCTGCGCACGAAAAAGACTTAAAAAAAATTCACGAACTCGGCGAAGCGATGCAACAGCGCCAAAACGAAGTCCTTTCAACGCTTGGCAAAGGCTTTGAACAAGCCGGCGACAATAAAAACGCATTGCAAAGCCTCGTTCCCCTCTTGGGCGAGCTTCGCTATATCCGCCGCTTTCTCGATGAAGTAAGCGCCTACGAAGAAGAATTGGTGTCCTGATTATGGCTCTGCTTGAGATTTTCGATCCAAAAGCCGCTCCCCGTCCCATTGGCATCGATTTAGGCACGACCAACTCGCTGGTCGCCAGGATGCGCGATGGCAAGCCGGAAGTGATTGCCGATTGCAACGGCGATGGATTATTGCCTTCCGTGGTGCATTACGATGAGCGTGGCACGATTGTTGTTGGATATGATGCCAAAAAGCTTGCGCTCGCGTTTCCAAAAGAAACGATTGTCAGCGTAAAGCGCTTTATGGGGCGGGGCGCGGACGATCCTGAAACCCGCCGGCTTGGCCCTTACGATTTCGCGGCGCCCAAAACACCCGAGGAAGCCAAGACCGTACGATTTTCGGTGCATGGCAAGGTGCTCTCGCCGGTTGAGGTATCGGCAGAAATTCTAAGGGCTTTAAAAGACCGCGCCGAGGACGAGCTAACCCGGGTGGGCGGAGCGGTGATTACGGTGCCCGCCTATTTCGACGATGCTCAGCGCCAGGCGACAAAAGACGCTGGAAAACTCGCGGGTTTGGACGTGCTGCGCCTGCTCAACGAGCCGACCGCGGCCGCGCTCGCCTATGGCCTGGAAAAACAAAACAATGGTTTATTTGCGGTTTACGATTTAGGCGGCGGCACCTTTGACATTACGATTTTATTGCTCGACAACGGTGTATTTCAGGTTCGCTCCACGGGCGGAGACAGCGCGCTCGGCGGCGATGATATGGATAGGGCGCTCGCCGAAAAACTGCTCACCGAAATGAATGTCCGGGAAAAGAGCCCGGAACTGGTGCGCTTTGCATTGGATGCCGCGCGCAAAATCAAGCATGAACTGACAGAATCCGAGACGGCTACGATTGAATTGCCCGCCGCTGGTGGCAATACAAAAAAATTGGAAGTAACGCGCAAAGAATTTGAAGCGATGATCGCGCCCATTGTCGAAAAGACGGGCGTGGTATGCAGGCGGGCGCTGCGTGATGCCGAAATTCAAGCCAAAGATTTAAATGGAGTGATTTTGGTGGGCGGCTCGACGCGCGTGCCTTATGTGCGCGATTACGTCGCCAAGATTTTCGGCCAAACACCGCTCGGCGATATCAATCCCGATTATGTCGTCGCGCTGGGAGCGGCCATTCAAGCCGATATTTTAGCGGGCTCCAAAGAGCACGCGGACAATGTGTTGTTGCTCGATGTGCTGCCTTTGTCGCTGGGGCTCGAGACCATGGGCGGGGTGGTCGAGAAAATTCTCCCCAGAAATACGACGATTCCCGCGGGTGCCAGGCAGGTGTTCACCACCTACGCCGACAATCAAACCGGTTTTGATTTGCATATTGTTCAGGGTGAGCGTGAAATTGCATCGGATTGCCGATCGCTCGCGCGTTTTACGCTGAAGGGTATTCCACCCATGCCTGCGGGGCTCGCCCGGCTCGAGGTGACCTTCCGCGTGGATGCGGATGGGCTGTTGAGTGTCACGGCGAAAGAGCTGACGACCGGCGTGGAGCAAAAGGTCGAGGTTGTGCCGAGCTATGGCTTAAGCGACGAGGAAGTCGAACAAATGCTGCTTTCGGCGCTGGATTTCGGCGAGGAAGACCTTGAAAAGCGGCGATTGATCGAGGCGCGCATCGAGGCGGAGCGGGTTGTGCTGGCAACCAAGCGGGCGCTTTCGCAGGATAGCGATTTGCTGGTGGCGGATGAGGCGCAGGCTATTTCTGAAGCGCTTTCCAAGCTGGAAGCGGCAATCCGCGACGGCAGCGCGCGGCTGATTACCGCGCGTACCGAGGCGTTGGATGATGCCACGCATGAATGGGCGGGGCGGCGCATGGATAGGGCTGTGGCCAAGGCGATTTCAGGCCGGCAGGTAGGCGAGATCGAAAGGACGGTCGAGCATGCTGCGGGCGTCGATGCGCATGTGGCGGCGCATTCGCATTCTTAAAAATGGTTCAATGATTCGATAGGATTTAAATAAAATATGACGACGGCAACGGTTCGATTTAAGGCACATGGGCGGGTGTGGGAGGCGGAGGCGGAGATTGGCGAATCTTTGCTTTCGGCATCGCACAAGGCGCACGCGCCCGAGGGAAGTGCGTGCGGCGGCGTGTGCGCGTGTTCGACGTGTCATGTGTATGTGCACGCGGGGCGGGATTTGCTGAGTCCGGCGGCCGAGGACGAGGAAGATATTTTGGATAAGGCGTTTGATGTGCGTTTGAATAGCCGGCTGGGATGTCAAGCGAAGGTATTGGGGCCGGGTACGATTGAGTGTGAGATTACGCGGGAGAGTTTGGATGCGTTTTACAATGAGCATCCTCAGGAGAAGGATTTTCGCAAATAAGTTTGAGTTTAATCGGCTGGGTGTTTGGGGGAGGATTTGCGTGGAATTTTATCGGATTGAGACCGGTCTGGAGCGAGGGCGCGGGATTTTTTTTGAAGATCGAGCTCTTTGCGCAGGCGGCCGATTTCTTCGCTCATCATCACCGAGAGTTTTGAAGCGGCTTCCACAAACGACTGTTTGGCTTCTTCGGCGGGCGGCGTCTTAAAAATGGCCTTGGCATGCTGGGCCGCCGTCTTTTTACCGATGGGCACCAGAAAAAAAGTGATGACGGCCAGCAAGAAAACCATGCCGTTCACAAAGCGTTTGATGAGATCGCCGATCACGCCGGGCCAAGGCTAGTGGGCGATCGCGCGCCGGGCCAAGTTCAGCGCGCCGCTTGCCCATCTCCAACACCTTCGCTCCTGATAGGATGCGCCGCGCTTGTCCAACAAGGCCGTTCTTCCGCGCGATCTGCTTTCCGTCTCCAACAAGCTTCTGAGCGGCGGCGCATGTTCTCTCTTCATCATCGCCGCCGCCGTCTTCGCACAACGGCTCTTGATCGTGCTGTCCGTGCTATGGCTCGGCGATTTTGGACCGCGCTTTGCCGCTCTTTTGCTGCTTGCCGCGGGCGCTCTTTCGCTGCTTCGCTCGCGGGCCTCGCTTCATCTCACCCGCGCCGTGCGTGACAATATTTTGGCCTTTTATCTCGAGCCTTTCGAGCATGCGCCGGCCCCTCTGTTGCCCAGGGGCGAATGGGTTTCGGCCCGTCTCTCCATCGCGCTCTCGACGCTGGTGGGCTTCGCGGTCGATGGAATCGCCGTTCTCTTGGGCGCTTCGCTTGCGCTGATTCCGCTTTTATTTTGGCTTTCTCATGAACTCGGGCCGGCGGTGCTTCTCCCTCTCGGCCTTGCGGGATGCGCCGGCGCAGCAGCCACGATTTTGTTCTCCACCCGCGTCGAAAAAAGCTGGAGCACGGCCTTTGAACATGCCCGCGTCTTGCTTGCCGATATCAGTTCCGCGTTCGACGGTGCCGTCGAACTGGCCGCGCACGATCAGCAAAAGACCTACAAACATAGGCTTCTAGAGCGAGCTTCCCAGTGGTCGGGCGCCGAGGGACAAGCTCGCATTCAAAGCGCACTGGCCCGCTGGGGCGCGCTTACGGCAACCTTGGGAACCGCCCTTTTTGTGAGTGCGCTGCTCGCTCCCCAATGGCTTTCCGGTGAAGAAAACGGCGGTATTTACCGGACTTTTTTAATTGTTCTCGCCTGTGTTCCCACGCTGCAGTCCCTTAGCGGCTCCATCGCCAATCTGTGGTACAGCCGCAGCGATCTGGAATATTTAATCGAAATCGAAAGGCAATTTTCTCAATTCGTTGGGCATGCAGTTGTTCCACCTGAAAAGTCCTCCGGAAAAACAATCGAGATTGCCGATAATAGCCCCGAATTGCAACTCGATCAGATTCAATTTGAATATGCGGCCCAAACGCCTGTATTTGCCCAAGCGATCACCCTAAGCCTTCCTTCCAAGGGTTTTTTTGTGATCAGCGGGAAAAACGGCTCGGGCAAAACCACACTCTTGTATGTGCTGCTCGGGCTTGTCGCGCCGACCCAAGGCCGTATTCAATTAAATGGAGTAGATCTATCTCTTCAGATGGATTCATGGCATTCACGTATTGCATTTTTATCGCAAAGACCATTCCAACAAAAGGATTTATCCATTGCCGAAAACCTTCGGGCCTTTGGGGCTCGGGGCCCGGACGATGAACTGCTTTCGGCGCTGTCCCGCGTGCAGATGCTCGATGTGCTGAAAGAGCGTGCGGGTTCAGAACAGGCCGCGCTTGCCCTGCCTATGGCTTCGCTCTCGGCCGGCCAAGCCCGCCGCGTGCTCATCGCGCGGCTGCTCTTAAGGCAAGCCGATACCTGGATTCTCGATGAACCCGATGTGCATCTGGACCGCGAAGGCACTCTCCTTGTCGCTTCGCTGCTCAAAGAAATCTCTAAGCAAAAACGGGTCATCGTCGCGGCCCACGGCGAGATATTTTCCGGGCTCGCGGATCTTCATGTACGCCTTTCCGGCGCCGCCAAAGAAGCCGGACCATGAGCGACTTCAACGCTTTTTTTAGGTGTTTGCGCGATCTGTCGGCTCCGCTTCCACCGGCCCGCAGCGACGAGCCCGCCCGCCGTCTCTTGATCGATCACGCGCTTGGCCAGATCGCCCGGGGCCTTGCCTGCCAGGGTTTGGATGCGCTTTTGTTCAAGGGCGCGGCGCTGGTGCAGACCATTTATGCGCGCGGTGCCGTCCGGCCGATGAGCGATATCGATATGCTTGCCAGACGCGGCGAGAGCGCCCGCATCGTCGGCGCCCTTCAAGCCATCGGCGCTCAGTTTCAGCATCCGGCCGGGCGTTCCAAAAGTGCCGCTTTGCTCGGCGAAAATGGGCTTCTCCTGCCTCAAGGCAGCCTCGGCACATGGATTGAAGTCCATGCCCATATCGGCAAAGCCGTGCCCCGCCCCATCGATCTCGATGCTTGTTTTCAGCGCTCCCGCCCGCTTCCGGCGCATCCATCGCTCTATATTCCAAGCGCGGAAGATCATGTGCTGCTCATCGCCGTCGACGCTTCTCAAAATGAATTCCGCTATCCGCAAGCCTGTTTGGATATTGAAATGCTCTTTCGATCCGGCCTCGATTTCGCATCCCTGCTTGAACGCGCCCGCCGTTTCCAAGCCGAGACCGCTCTCTACGCAGCGCTTGAAATCCTTTATTTTCTGGGCGCCGCGTCGATACGCCGCGACTACATCGAAGCCCTTCGGCCCTCCTGGCCAAGGCGCGCCGCCCTCTCGCTCCTCTTTCGATCGCAACAGCCCGGCCTCTTTCCGCGCGCCCGCGGCTCTTTTCGCCTGGGCCTTGTGTGGATGCTGCGCCAGGCCCTCCTGCGCGACGATCAAATCGCTTATATTCAAGGTGTTTTACGCTATGCCAGAGCCCGCATGAGCGAACGCTTGCCGGCCGGAACCCAAAGCCCATGAGCCAAACACCTCCTCTGTGGGTCCGCGTATTTCTGGGCGCCGATCGCGTCCTTTCGCGCTTTACGGCCGCGCGCCTCGCCCTGCGCGATGAAGTCATGCTCGCTTGGGTTCCGCCCTCGCAGCGAGCCGAGATCTGCGCCTTTCTCTACGCTCCTCTCGAGACCTATCTGCCCGGAGGAAACCGCTTTGAAGCCGGGCTCTTCGATTGGGAAGAACAAGCCCTTCTCGATCCAGAGATGCCTCGTTCGGGCCGCATTCTCGTCGCTGCCTGCGGGGCGGGGCGTGAACTTTTAGCCTTGCAAAAGCGAGGTTTTCATGTGTTTGGCTTCGATCCCTGCGCGCCATTTGTACAAGCGGCGAAGACGGTTCTCGATCCTGCCCGCGCTCAGGTTTATCAAGCTTCGTACGAAGCCTTTGTGCACGCCGCGCAAAGCGAATCAGGTGATTTCCATACGGCGCTCAGCGCATTTGCACCGATCGATGCCATTATTTTTGGATGGGGAAGCTTTTCGCATGTATTGCCCGAATTCTGTCGCCTCGAGCTCTTGCGCGCTTCCAAACGCCTCGCCCCCAAGGCTTGCCTGCTCTTGAGCTTCTCGATGGAACTCGCGCCAAACCCTTCAATAGGCGGCAAAGGAAGAGCGCGCGATGCCTTGAGAAGCGTGTTTCGCGCCTTGGGCGCCCCCGGCCCTTCGGAAGACGGCGATCACTTCTATCCAGAGGGCGGCTATTTGGCCAATCTGCGCAAGGACGAGATCTACCTTCTCGCCCACAAAGCCGGCTACCGCGTCGCGTGGCTTAACCCTTCGCCCTATCCGCACGCGCTGCTTGTGCCCTTTGAAAACCGCGCGTGATACATTCGCGCTATGTCCGACCGAACGCGAGAGCCCGAAATCCAAGCCCGCCCGCCCGCTCCATCCGCGCATATTGAAGGTGCCGAAGCAGCACCTCAAAAACTGCCCTACGAGGCGCCAAAACTCCTCAAAAAGCGAAGCGTTGCAGGCGCCACCCTGGGAACACCGATGGGGCCCACCTCCATCGCCATGACCGGAAACTGATTAACGCCCGGCTTCAACGCATCGGCAGACCATGGCCGTTTCAACCATCGCCTTTCATCTGACCGATCGCTGCCAGCTCGATTGCGTGCATTGTCTGCGCGACCCGGCTCAAAAGCCTAAAGATCTCCCGCTTTCGCTCATCGATAAAATTCTCGCCGAGGCCACGCTTCGCTACAAAACCTCGCATGTTGCGCTCACGGGCGGAGAGCCGACTCAACACCCTGAAATTGAAGGTATTATCGATTGTATTCTTTACCATGGATGCAGCTATCGCCTGGTGAGCAACGGCAAACGCTTCGAGCCTTTTCTTCGCATGCTGCGCGGTTCCGCAGAGCGAATTGACAAGCTGACGGCCATCAATCTCAGCCTTGACGGCGCCGACGAGGCGACCCACGACGCGATCCGGGGCCAAGGCAGCTTCCGCGACGTGCTCACCGCGGCGACGCTCTGCACGGCTTATCAAATACCCTTCACCATTCAGATGGTCTGCCATAAAAAAAATGCCCATCAGATTGAAGCGATGGGTTTATTGGCCTCGGAAATCGGCGCGAAACGCCTATCCATTGCGATGCATCAGCCCACGGGCACCCATTACGACAGGGATTTGTATTTATCTTCGAGGGAATGGCGCAGCCTATACGATCGAATTGAACGGCTTCGCGGCGCTCTCACCATGCCTGTGCAGACACCGGAGGGCTTTTACCGGCCCGAGCCTTTTCATATATGCGAACCCTTTAGTAGCCGGGAGCTCCATGTCGACGTGGAAGGCCGCTTGAATTTATGCTGCCAGCATTCAGGGGTGCCCAGTTCCGGCCCGCGCAGCGATATCGCAGGAGATCTCGCCCAAACAAGCCTCGCCCAAGCCCATAAAAATCTCTTGGGCATTATTCATCAGGTGCAAATCGATCGCATTGATACTCTAACGCATAAAAGCGGGGAACACGAAGACGGCGGCGGCGATGAATGGGATTATTTTCCCTGCAATGCCTGCCTCAAATATTTTGGAAAACCCCATTGGGATAACGCAGAAAGCCAAGGTCCAAAGGCACAGAGGCAGCGATGGAGAGGCGCCTGGGACCCCGCCAAAAAAATACAATCGAATGATACAGAAACATTAAAAAAACGATTGCCTCTCGCGGGCGAAGGTGAACCCTAATCCCATTGTTTATCCTCAAATGCTAAAGCTCGGCGCTCAAATGATCGCGCTCCGGGCCGCTCTTTTATGGCTTGTGCCCACGCATTCGCTGCCTTCGCTGCTCGATCGATTAAGCTCCGGGCCTATGCCGGATTCGCCGCGTATTCCTTTGGAATTATTAGAACAATCTTTTGTATTGGCCGAGCGCATGCTGGGCCGCCTGCCCCTTCATCCAAATACCTGCCTCTACCGGGCGCTTGCCCGTTATGCGCTCCTGCGCCGCGCCGGCCACAAAGCCCGGTTTTTCATGGGTATTTTCGATGGCCAAGACCTTTCGGGCCACGCATGGGTTGAAATTTCTGGCACGCCTCAAGGCGAAACGCTGGACCCAAAGCCTGTTGTCACCTATGCCTACCCCCACCCAATCCATGCGGCGCTTTAAACAAAATCCCCAGGTGCTCTTTACCGAACTCGATGACGGCACGGGTGTGCTCCTGCATTTGGATTCTAAATTTTATTTTACCCTTAACAAAACATCTGTATTTGTTTGGAAAACCATTGGATTGAAAAAAGTCTGCACCGAAGAAGAATTGGTGAATGCAGTGGTTCAATCCTATGATATTGACCGCGAACGGGCCGGGCGCGATTTGGCGAATATTTTAAATGAATTCTTCGCCGATACGCTGCTGCTTTCTGAGTAGGTTCAAGGCCGATGCCCGCGCATTGTCTTTTGGGCCTTCGTATTGCGTGGAGCTGGGAAACAGGCTTTTTCAATGGCGATCCCGTGCGGAGCCTATTTGCAGGGGCATTGAGGGACGAGCCGGCCTCCGCGGGCATTGAAATTCATTTAATCGAAATGGCCGCTCCTCCAAGCGATCCAGCTCAAGATCCATCCCTTCATTTGTATTTTCTTCAGGGCGCCATTTGGGTATTCGCCGATCATTCCAAAGAATATGGTATAAATACCAAAAAATTGATTCTATGGGATGGCGCCCACCGGATCGGCGTGGATAGGAGCGATGCCCAACAGCCTAAAATCCAAGCTTATCTGTTGCGCGGCGCCCCCCCGGAACAAAGCAAAACGATCGTGCAACTATCGATCGTTATCGCGCTTCTGGGCCATGGTGTTTTTCCCCTCCACGCGGCGGCGCTGCTTCATCCAGGAGGATGCCGGATTTTGCTTTCAGGCGCCTCGGGTTCGGGCAAAAGCACGGCCGCTCTTTCGCTTGTCGACGCGGGATATTCTTGTGCGGGAGACGATACGATTTATCTGCGCGAATGGGCCGGGCGCCTCGAGCTCTTTAGCTTTGCCCGCGCCTTTGCAATCGGTCCTGAAGCCCGCGATGCTTTTGCTCATCTCGCCGAAATGTGGGGCGCTTGGGCCGACGCGCCCGGGCGATCCAAAAAGCGTTTGCTGAATCTCGAAAAAGCCTATCCAAATAGGCTAATTTCAACCTTTACCCTCAGCGATGCTCCCCTGCTTCTGCTCTTTCCCAAAATCGATCGCCATCTTAAAAAGACCAGCGCAACGCCTCTTTCCAAAGCCGATGCCCTAGGCCATCTCAGCGCTCAAAGTGCTGCCTTGATGCTCGAGGGCCTGGGCGATCGAACCCAAAACTTTAAAATGCTGGCCGCTTTGGTGGCCCGCGCCCGCGCCTACGAGCTTGATTTGGGCCTCGATATGCTACACGCGCCCGCTCAAACCATCGCCGCCCTTGTCTCGCCGCTCGTCGGGGGCGCTCAATAAAAAGTGCCTTGAAACTTGATATTTTCGCGCGCCGGGCGCACTCTTGTTCACGCCGCCGCCCCGCATTTCATCATGCACCGGCCTCTCACAAGGACACCCATGAGGGATGAAGCCTCGATTCCAGAGCGATTGCCCAGCGAAAAGCCCGCGGGCGCCGTCTCTTCAGGCATCACGCCCGCCGTCGCTTGGCAATTTGTCCGAAAACATTGGTCAATCGCCGTCACTATCGCTCTCGGCGTTACCTTGGCCGTTTCGTTTAGGGCGCTGCGCGAGCCGAAAATCTATGAGGCCAGCGCTACCGTTATGTTCGATCCCAATCCGCCCCGGCCTTTGGGCCAAAAGGTGGAAGCCGTCGTGGAAATGGGCAGCGGCACCATTTGGGATAATCACGAATATTATGAGACCCAATACAAATTAATTCAATCCATGCGTATCGCATTGGCGGTTGTATCGGATTTGGGTCTTGCCCATGATGGCGGGTTTTTATCCAATACGCCTGCGGGAAAGCCGGCTCCTTCGATGGATGTGGGCGAGGATGAAGCGGCTCAGGTATTAAGGGCGCGCCTAAAAGTCGAGCCGGTTCGCGATAGCCGCCTCGCGACGATTAAACTCGAAGATGCCGATCCAGCCAGGGCTCAGCGCATTTTGAGCACATTGGTCGACAAATATGTCGAATTGAATTTGGATGATGCGCTCACTTCAACGAATCAGGCCACTGAATGGCTGCGGGGGCGCCTCGATAATTTAAAGCGCGATCTCGAATCCAGCGAAATGGCGCTTCACGATTATAAAGAAGATAAAAGCATTCTATCGCTTTCGCTCGATGATCAATCGAATATGCTCCGGGAGGAGATGAAGCAATTGAATGACGCGCTGACGATGGTGAAAACAAAGCGCGAGGAAGTCGCGGCCAGAAGCGCGGAGCTGTCTAAAATTAAGGCCGAAGATCCAAAGAATTTACCGGCCAGCGAGCTTTTGCAGAACGATGTATTGAAAGAATTGAGAGCCAATTATCAAACGGCCATCAAGGAGCGGGATGCGCTGTTGGGATTGGGCAAGGGCAAAAACCATCCCGAGGTTCAATCGGCGGATTCGTCCGTTCAAACGAGCAAAGAAGCGCTGCTGCGGGAGATCCGCAATATTCAAAAGGCGCTCGAATCCGATTTAAATGTGCTTAAAAGGCAGGAAGCAGGGCTTTCCACGCTCTTTGAGCGGGCTAAAAAACAGGCGCTCGATTTAAATTTGCTCGAAATCGAATATAACCGGCTCAAGCGTTCCAAAGAAAATAATGAACGTTTGTATTCGATCGTATTGGAACGCACCAAGGAGAGCGAACTCGCCAAAATGCTGCGCGTCAACAATGTGCGCGTGGTGGATCGGCCTTTGTTGCCGAAGGCGCCTGTTCGGCCCAATATCCCAAAGAATATTTCGGTCGGTCTTCTTTCGGGGTTGGTGCTGGGTATTGTGGCGGCGCTGCTCCGGGGATTGCTCGACCGTACGCTGAAGACGCCCGATGATGTCGAGCGCGAGCTGGGTGTGACGTTCTTGGGGCTGTTGCCCGAAATTAGCGATGGAACGGCTTTAGATCCGGCATATGCCAAGGGTTCTAAGCGGAGGCGGAGGGGGGCGCCCGAGGCCGTGACGGGTCTGCCCGAGCTGGTGGTGCACGAGCAGCCTCAGAGTGGCATTGCAGAGGCTGCGCGGGCAATCCGAACGAATTTGTTGTTTATGTCGCCGGATAAGCCTTACAAAGTGCTTCTGGTGACGAGCGCCGCGCCTGCGGAGGGCAAGACAACGGTGGCGGCGTGTATCGCGGTTGCGATGGCCCAGGCGGGAAAGCAAGTGGTGCTGATGGATTGCGATCTGCGCAGGCCGCGATTGCACCGGGTGTTCCGCAAAACCAATGCAGTGGGTGTGTCGTCGGCTTTAATCGAGGAAGTTAAGCTGGATGAGATTGTGTTCGATACGGGGATTCCCAATCTAAAAATGATTCCAGCAGGGCCTTGTCCGCCCAATCCGGCCGAGCTTCTGCATAGCGAGCGCTTTAAGGATTTGCTTCATCAAATTGCAAACAAATTCGATCGAGTGATTATCGATAGTCCGCCCGTGGTGCCTGTGACGGATGCGGCGGTGCTTTCGACGTTGGTGGATGGCACGGTGATGGTGGTGCGGGCCTTTAAGACGACGCAGGATTTGGGACGCCACGCGATGAGAATGCTGGGGGATGTGGGTTCGAAGAAGGTGGGCGCCGTGTTGAATGCGGTGAATTTCGGGCGGCACGAATATAAGTATTCGTATTATTACTATAGGCGGGATGGCTATTATGCGGCGCAGCCTGGGGACGATTTAAAAGGCGGCGGCGCTCCTTCATCGCGAGAGCATGAAGAGGCCGGTCCGGCGCCGCATTAGAACCCACCTCATGAAGCTGCTGCGCGCCCTAAATCGTCGATCCGGCTCCTCACCGCACAATGTACGGCTCGGTCGCCTTCCCTAACTTTGGGGCTGCTCGCGACGCTTGCGGAGTTAGGTTCTGTCGCTGGTGCTTTTGGAAGCCATTTTTGAGATAGTCATAGGGCGGATCGGGATTTTGGCGCAGGGTGCGCGTTTCGCGGGGATCTGCTGGGATTTTGGGATTGTGGCCGGAGCACTTGGCGGCACTCGGTGATCGTCGGTGGCACTCTGGGGCGGGTAACGGGGTGGAAACGGGGGGTGCGATGGGGTGGGCGGGGTGAATCTTGACAGGGGTGGCTCGTGGCGTCTGACGGTTAGGGGAGAGATTATCTGCCTACACGCAAGGCGTTTTGGAATTAAGAATTGCATCGTATTGGATAAACCGAGCCTATTGATTGAGCGTTCACTGCTTAAAATTGGCCATGGGCCCCAAATGTCATACCAGCCGGGCCAGCCTTCAGCAGGCCCACACGTAGCCATTTAGAGGTGGCAGCAGGAGACTCTTCCGCTTTGGGTTCAGTGAAGTACAAAATCACTCCTGCGCCAAACGCTGCTGCGCCCAAACCGATTAAAACAGGCGAGGCAATTCCCATCGGACCATCGATGCTTTGGGCTGCGGAAATCCCGATATCATCGCAAGTCTTGGGATCACTTTGGCCGATAGTAGGCCCACAATGCGCATCTAAATCCTTCTTTTTTCCTAACACAAGACCACCGAGGATTCCGCCCGCGGCAATGCTTGCTCCTCCTAGCCCCATAGAGATATAGGCAGCCGTGCGCCTGCTACTTGTACCTGAAGGCGAAGCCACCCCGCCCACGGGAGCAGGCTTGACTTTTAGCTCTACCAGCTTGCTTTCGCCCTTGTTAAGCTCAATTTTTTGCTCGGTTAACTCCCCACCCGGTGCTTGTGTTGAAAGCGTTTGTTCGCCTGGATCTACTGGCAACGGAGTGTTAAACGCCCCCTCACCCAGTACTTCCCCATTGTGTCGCACTACCGTTCCAGAAGGCGCATCGGGGGCAAGCTGAATCGTTAGCTTTGGCACCCAAGGCGCAAGCTCCCCTCGCTTCGCTTCTGCAATTTTAGCTCGGTCGGCCTGCTTTTCTTGGTCGGCCGGTGTCATTTGCTTATACCACCTTAAAAACTCTTCATACCGAGTGACAGCCGTTGCAATACGCCCCCACAATGCCGCGCACTCCGCCGTCGTGAAGAGCGTTCCGGGGCGTCGATCCAAACGCAGGCTCTCTGAAAGCTTTGGGCAGCCGCTTGCATATTGACCTGCCTCCATCTCTGAAAGTCCTTGATCAAACAGAGTTTTGGCAGCGGCAATATTCGCTTGGGCGGATGCGCTAAGAGGCGTGGCAAGCATTCCCAACGCGAGAGTGCAAATCGGCATAAGCGCAGCAGTTTTAGTCTTGCCCATGTAGAGACGGCTTTCTCGTGGTGGCTGTAGGAGGAGGCTTCGAGACAGATGGTTGTTTCGTCGTTTTAACGGGCGTGGCGTTTACCAATGGTGCGGAGCTGGGCGCGCTTGGCGATGGCTGCGTGCTAGCCGTGGGTTCCGCGAAAGGCTGGTGAACCGGTTTTATGGAGCTGTCTGCCGTGGCTGCCTGAAGGCTTGGCGCCGCGGAGCCCGAAGTCTCGGCGGCCGTGGCTTTTCCAGGCGAGGAACGAAAAAGAAACCAAATCCCCAACACCAGCAGGGACAGCGTCCACATAAGGATGGCAAAGATCAACACTGGGCGATGCTTCGAGCGTTGTTCGCGCGGCACCGTGACCATGGCATCCATGGAGCCGACCCCCTGGGGCGACACCGGAGGCGCGGGCGGTCCAGAGCTTCGCGATAGACGATCCGCTGGAAGAACATGGGTAGGCGCCATGGTCAGCGAAGGGCGGGCCGGCGCTTCCAGGGACTCGATAGGTATGGAGGCAAAGGACGGCCTCTCTTGGGGCGGAAGCGTTACCCATCCAGCCAAGGCTTGTTCCAGCGCCAAAACGGCTTCCGATGCCAAAGGGAAGCGATGGTCTGGGTGCAAGGCCGTAATTTTTGTGAACCATGCTTCAAAACCAGGAGGCAATGAAACGCCATATTCGGCAGCGCGCTGAACGGCGGGGATTTTAGGGCCATGACAAACGATATTGATAAAGGGGATAAGGCCACCGGCCGAGTGCAGCTCTTTGTTCCAATAAGGAAGGCCCACCAAGAGGGCAAAGGCCACCATGCCCAAGGCATAGATATCGGCGGCCCCCGTGAGCTGGATAGCCGGGTTCACTTGTTCAGGGGCCATATAGACGGGCGTTCCAAGGCTTTGGGTTCCCTTGCCGGCCATAGAAGCCTCGACGATTTTAGCGATACCAAAATCTAGGATTTTTATTTGGGGAGAACCGTCCTCGCGATGCGTGAGAAATAGGTTTTCAGGTTTTAGATCGCGGTGAACAATATTGGCGGCGTGGGTTTTATCGAGGGCGGAAGCGACTTGACGCAGGCAACCAAGGGCGAGGTTTGGATGGAGGCGGCCTTTTTTCTCGAGGATATCGCCGAGCTCTTCGCCGTGGAGGAGCTCCATGACCATAAAAGGCATTTGGGTGTTTTGGTCGATGCCGGCGTCGGAGATTTGGATAATATAATCGCTTTTAATTTTGGCGGTAACGCGGGCTTCGCGGCGGAAGCGTTCCCGCAGCTCTTCGCTTTTGAAGTGGTGGGCGTGCATAATTTTGAGGGCGTGGTGGCCCTCGGTTTCGATGTGCACGACTTCATAAACGGCGCCCATTCCGCCCTCGGCGATGCATCGGACGATGCGGTAGCGGCCACCAAATAGGGTTCCCGGTGATAGGCTTGCGGACATTTTTTGTGTTCCGTTTTTTGGGAGCTTCGCGCAGTGCGGGGCGGGTGTCAACAAAAAGGTTTCAGTTTATTAAGGTTATTTTTAGGGGCTTCTAGCGCACCGACCCCCGCTCTGCTGGTTGCGCCACGTTGGAATGCGGTCGCTGCGTGTGGTGGAAAGTGGAAACGTAGCGACATTATTCCAAACCCCGCCCCGGGCCACGCGGTAAATGTTAGTCAACATATCAGCACAATCACTACATGAGATGTTCGAATAGGGATCTGCATACCAATCCAAATTCCACTCAAACATACTCCCACCTAAATCCGCTTGACCCCATTTCCCATCTCCTTTTGGCGACTTCGACCCCACATTCAAAATATCCCCCACTGCGCATTGCCCCGCTGCAGAACCATCACCCATACATTCATATAGTGCAAAAGTCGCATCAATCATTGTTGAGCTTGGCGGAATCGACCACGGGTATTCCCTTTGCTCATCCCCTCCAGCCGCCGCATAGTTCCACTCCGCTTCAGTCGGCAATCTCCCTCCATCCCACGCGCAAAACGCAAATGCTTCGTACCAGTTAATGCAATTCATCGGCTTATTCTCATTTGCTCCAGGGGCATTCGTCCACATTTGCTCAGCCGAATCGCATTTCACGTTCGCGATCAACCCCGCCTTGTCAGCAGCCAGCTCGGAATCCCAAGCGGCATCCCATCCACTCCCCGCAATCAAAGGATGAGCTCCCGCTCCCGCCACAGGCTTACTCCCCGGATACGCCTCCACAAACTTCCTAAACCTCCCCACCGTGATCTCAAAGCGATCCAGCCCAAAATCGCTTACCGTCGCGGGATACATGGGATCGTTGCTTCGATTGTAGGTCCCACCGGGCACGCTCGTCAGCGCGCAACAGCTTTCATCTCCCTTTGGGCCACAATTGTTCGGCAACCCAGCACAACTGGGCGTGACACACTCGCCCTCAAAGCACACGCTCGTCACACCAGAACACGCTTGGGCCTCAATGGGATTCCCGTTCGCATCACATTCCCGTGGCTTATTCCCCGAGCAATCCTTCGTTCCCTTCTCACAGCTTCCTCGGCACTGCCCGCCTAGGCATGTCTGTCCTGTGCATGTGGGCAGAGCCTCCCACAACCCATTCACGCAATTCCTCGGCGTATTCCCCTCGCACTCAAGCTCACCCGCTTGACATGCGGGGACCTCGGGCACAATTCTGCTATATTCCTCCGCGTCCACATCCAAAATCAGCCCGCATCCGCCCATGCCCACTACCAGTATGCTCGAAATGCTTATGCGCAAAATGCCCTTCATAACACCCTCGTCCTTCCCTGCGAACAGAATCAAATCGCCGAGGCGTCGCGCGCTATGGATTCCGCGCACATCGACCCCCGATGGTCTGGATATGAGCTGTAGGAGATACGCCGTGGCTGCGTTGCGAGGTGAATAGCAGGGCCGCAGGATCGGCGAAATACCCGCCCCGAATCACGCGACTTGAGCCACTACCTATCGCAGCACAATCCTCACAAGCTGCAACGTAGGGGTCATTGTACCAATCCAAGGCCCACTCCCACATACTCCCCCCTAAATCTGCTTGCCCCCATCGGCCATCCCCCTTTGGCGACTTCGAGCCAACTTGCAAAATATCACCAAATCCAATTACTCCCCCAACCGAACCATCCCCAAGTCCATCATAAACGGCGTAGCTCCCATCGATGACAGTGGAACCCGGCGGATTTGACCATGGATATTGTCGTTGTTCACCCCCTCCAGCCGCAGCATAGTTCCATTCCGCCTCCGTTACTAGTCGCCCACTGTCCCATGCACAAAACGCCAATGCCTCAATCCACGAGAGACAATTCAACGGCAGGTTTTCATGTGCCCCTGCCGAGTCTGTCCATGTTTGAACTTCAGCATGACACTTTATGGCCATCATCAATCCAGCTTGATCCGCTGGTAGCTCGGCGTCCCACGCCGCATCCCATCCACTCCCCGCAATCAAAGGATGAGTTCCCGCTCCCACCACAGGCTTACTCCCCGGATACGCCTCCACAAACTTTCTAAACCTCCCCACCGTTATCTCAAAACGATCCAGCACAAAATCGCTCACTGTCGCGGGGAACATGGGCTCGTTGCTTCGATTATAGGTCCCACCGGGCACATGGGTCATCGCGCAACAGCTTTCATCTCCCTTTGGCCCGCAAGTCGCCGGCAATCCCACACAGCTCGGCGGGGTTTTCCTACATGCTCCCTCAAGACAAATCCCCATCGCCCCCGAACACGCGGCTTCGCTCACCCACTTCCCATTGGCATCGCAGATCCTTGGCGTATTCCCCACACAACCTGCCTGACCTGCTTCGCACTCCCCACGACAACTCCCATCCACACAGGTCTGCCCCACACACACCGAAAGCTCCTGCCACAACCCATTCACACAAGTCCTCGGCGCATTCCCCTCGCATTCCAGCTCACCCGCCTGGCATACGGGCGCCTTGGCGACGATCGGCTGATACTCATCCGCGTCCACATCCAAAATCGGCCCACATCCCCCCATGCCCAACACGAATACGCCTGAAATGCCCATACCCCAAATGCTCTTCATACAACCCTCGTTTCTAAGATAAAGAACTAACTTGTACACGAAAAGAAGCCGTCAGGGGGTCCTCGCGCACCGGCCCCCGGCGTCGCCGAAGTGAGCGTTCGAGCCGTTGCTGCCGCGGCCGGAGGAGAGCACGGTCGACGCAGCGTAGTTCCAGCTCCCGCCCCGGAACGCCCGGAGCGAGCCATTCGCGAGGTTAGCACAGTTGTTGCATTTGCCGCTGGGATAAGGGCTCGCATACCAATCCAAATTCCACTCCCACATGCTCCCACCCAAGTCTGCTTGCCCCCACCTCCCGTCTCCCTGCTTTGACTTTGACCCCACATTCATAATATCCCCCACTGCACATTCCCCCGCTGCAGAACCATCACCCATGCAATCATACACGGCATAGTCTCCATTGATCTCCGTGGAGGATGGCGGATTAGACCACGGATATTCCCTTTGCTGCTCCCCTCCCGCCGCCGCGTAATTCCATTCCGCTTCCGTTGGCAACCTCCCACCATCAAACGCGCAAAACGAAAATACCTCGTACCAATTGAGACAATTCATGGGCTTGTTCTCATTTGCTCCAGGGGCATCCGTCCACATTTGCTCGACCGAATTGCATTTCACCTTTGCTATCAATCCCGCCTTGTCAGGAGCCAGCTCGGAATCCCAAGCGGCATCCCATCCACTCCCCGCAATCAAAGGATGA
>CAZICM010000054.1:0-62668 GCA_964537685.1 uncultured Polyangiaceae bacterium | reverse complement strand
CAAAGCGGCGGGGGCGGAGGAAGATGAGGTATTTGCCGCCCGCTTCTTCAATGGCGGGGATGTACGGCGTTTTGTCGACATAGAAATAACCTTCGCGGCGAATATCGGCGAAGTCGCAATTGGCGTAGGGGATCTTCATGGCGCGAGGGCGACGCTAGCATGGGTGGCTGCGCAATGCGAGAGGATTGTCGATTGAATCAGCACGATGAGCTTCAATCGTGTCTCGCTTCCGCATGGAAATCTAAAAATGCTCCCGCAAACGCCCCCGTATACTCGGGGACGCTGTGTCTTCCAAATGCTGAGCGCATTCATGGGCTACTCGCTCCGCTTCCTCCAACGAAACCACGTCCACCGTGATATCATCCGCCGGCGAATTTTCCCTCGCTACCCTCCGGGCCTGTAGGCGCTGTATCGTGTCATCCGATAAATGAGCACATAATGCAGCACCATGCCTCCTCGCATGACCTATCGCTTCGCCCAACACCTTCGCGACCTCCGGCAGCATCGAACGCATCCCCCGCATATCGGCGATGACCACATGCTTTCGTCCCCGAAAGCGATCCGTGGCTTCGCGATAAGTGTGCGCCCATGCGCTGATGTCCTCTAACTGAAAGAGCCCTGTCATTCGGCAGTAAATGGTGCGGCCGCTTAAATCAAGCCGTACTTCGTATTCAGGTTTCAGGGACATGGCAAATACCTAGTAAATACTTCATCCAACGAATCCGCGCTATGAAACAGATTCATTTGAAAGATTCAAGTCTTTGTTGAGCGTTCAGCACACGTCCGCGCGTTGTTCAAGAGTTCCGCAAAATGCCGCGCCGCCAAAGGCCGTTCCGCCTGTTCAAGCAGGACAAAAATTCGCACTTCCTGCTCCGCCGCCCGCTTGAGCCGTTCGCTCTTCTGAGCCGCATCCTCTGTCTCTGCCGCTTGTTTGTATAGCTTCAGCACCTCTTCCACCATCTGCAGCTCCATGGGAGGCAATGCTTCCATGCCAGAAGCTCTTTCCGGGCTCTGCCGCTCCTTGTCCGGCCTTCGAAGCCATTCCTGAATTCGCGCTTCCGCAAGCATTTCCCAAGATGGCATGATGACTTCGCTTCCTTTGTTGTGCCGCGCTGTATACGTTGCAGTCCGCGCCGCGTTTCGGGTTTGCGCGGCCGCCGCTTTTATACAATAACCACCCAACATTCAAACCCAAAACCTTTTTTCAACTCTTGAACCCAATATCAACACCCCTACATCTCCGCATCCCCACCCCGGCTTTAGATCCAATACCCATGCCTTTTCAATTCGATAACTCCTACGCCCGGCTCCCTGGCCACTTCTATGCCCAAATCCATCCCATGCCCGCTTCTAAGCCCGCATGGCTCGCCATCAATGAACCTTTGGCCGCTCTCGTTGGACTCGAATCCGGCGAGCTTGGTTCTCCAGAGCTTCTCGCTGTTTTTGCGGGCAATCATGTTCCAGCGGGTGCCCAGCCCATCGCTCTCGCCTATGCCGGACATCAATTCGGCGGTTTTGTGCCTCGTTTGGGCGATGGCCGAGCCATTCTGTTGGGCGAAGCGATCGGCAAAGATGGCGTACGGCGCGATATTCAGCTTAAAGGCTCTGGACGAACCCCTTTTTCACGGGGAGGCGATGGCCGCGCCGCGCTGGGTCCGGTCCTGCGCGAATTCCTCGTGAGCGAAGCCATGCATGCGCTGGGTGTGCCCACCACCCGCGCCCTCGCCGCCGTGCTGACGGGTGAACCTGTTTTCAGGCAGCAGCGCTTGCCCGGCGCTGTGCTTACCCGCGTTGCTTCCAGTCATTTGCGGGTGGGCACTTTTGAATATTTCGCGCACCAAAACGATAAAAATGCCCTTGCGGCGCTTGTCGATTACGCGCTCGGACGCCACTATCCCACCTATAAAAACGCGGACGAACCCGCGCTTTCGCTGCTTGAAGCGGTGATGGATTCGCAGAGTGCGCTGATCGCCAAATGGCTTGCTTTGGGCTTTGTGCACGGTGTGATGAATACCGATAATTGTTCGATTGCGGGCGAGACTTTGGATTTTGGTCCCTGCGCATTTCTCGATGCTTTCGATCCCAGCCGCACCTTTAGCTCCATCGACCAATTTGGCCGCTATGCCTTTTCGAATCAGCCGAAGATTGCCCTCTGGAACATGGCGAGGCTGGCCGAGGCGATGCTTCCGATATTGGGCGATGAAGAACCGAGATCCATTTCAATGCTAGAGGCGAGGCTTTCGCAGTTTCCCGTCCGCTTTGAGCGCGCGTATGACAGCGAAATGCGCGCGAAACTGGGCTTGTTCGAAGCGCGCGAGGGCGATCGTGAATTGCTGAACGGGTTGCTTTCGCTGATGGCAAAAGAGCGGGCCGACTATACAAATACCTTCCGTCGGCTTATCGATTTGGCTGTGAACGAAGACGCGGCGCCGGCCGATCTTTTCTCGGATCGGGAACGCTTTCAGGCGTGGCTTGTGACATGGCGCGAGCGCATTGGCCGTGAAGCCCTTTCACCAGAGGAGCGGGCTGGGCGTATGCGTTCTAAAAACCCGGCGTTCATCCCTCGCAATCACCGTGTTGAAGAGGCGATCAGCGCGGCTATGCAAGGCGACTTGCTTCCTTTTGAGCGGCTGCGCAAGGTGCTCGTCCGTCCCTATGAAGATCAGCCCGAACATGCGGAGCTTGCTCGGCCTCCGGGCGAGGAGCAGTGGATGTATCAAACCTTTTGTGGAACGTGATGGACGATGTATTTGGCGGGCTGAACGGCGTACATTTGAAGCCTGATCTTTTCCCCATTGACATCAAATTTTATCCTGGTATAAATCGCCAATGAGACTCTTTTCTGCGCAAATCTTCCTAGAATCAGCAGCAGATAAGACAATCCAAACAGCAGCCAAATAAAAATCACCTGGATAAAATAATGGACAACATTTCTTCTCTCTACCTTGCCTTTGTGGGCGAGCGCCGCATTGCATCGGGGACTTTGCAGGACCTGCTGCCCGTGCTCAAACAACGCGTTGAACGGGGCGACGAAGCGCCCTTATGTTTTGACATTCAAAGCGGTGCCCAAGTGGATTTCGATCTTCGGGGTTCACTCGCCGACGTGCTTGAACGCTACGCGCCCTCGGTACAGCGGGGCAGGGGACGTCCTAAACTTGGCGTGGAAGGCAAGGAAATCTCGCTCTTTCCGAGACATTGGGCGTGGCTCGAGCAGCAGCCGAATGGAGCATCGGCGGCGATTCGGCGCTTGGTCGAGCAAGCTTCTAAACACGAGCCCGGGCGAGAGATTGCCCGGCGAATCCGGGCGGCACTCAGCCGTATTCTATCGGCAATGGCCGGGAACCGGGAGAATTATGAAGAAGCTTGCCGCGCCCTGTTTGCAGGCGATGATCAGCGTTTTGAGCTATTGGTATCGGCTTGGCCCGCGGATATCCGGGATTTTGCCGTTCATCAAGTGAAGGAAGCCGCCCGGGCCGAGCGGGAACATGGCCGGGATGCCTCGGAATACACGCTGATTATCAAGGATTTGTATCAGTCGATATGGTCCTATGGTGATTATGGAGCCATAGGGCGGTTGGTGGCGCCTGCATATACGATTCATGCCGATCCCGGCGATGCATGGGAAGGCAAGACCTTGGATCATGAAGAGTACAAGCAGCGGGTAAGATATTCGCGGCAAGCATTTCCAGACCTAAGCTTTGCATTGGATGATATTCTGGCGTGTGGCGATCGGGTTTCGGTGCGATGGCATGCGGAGGGGACCCATGCAGGGGATCTAAAAGGCTTGCCCGCGACAGGGAAGCGCTTGAGTTTTGCAGGGCAAACGATGTACGAGCAGGAGCGGGGGCTGGTGCGGGGGCATTGGCAGGTGGTGGATAGGCTGGGATTTTTTGAGCAGATTCGGATGACTGCGAGGGTGTAATGAGCGTGTTCAAGGCTCTTTTCTCGTTGTGCACGCTCTTTCTCTTCTCTTCGGCCGCGCTGGCTCAATCCCCCGCATCTGAGCGCTGGTCGTCCGCGCTGTTTGCCGAAAGCGTTGCGGGCTATGTTCCCGTTGCCAATGATGTCCCCCTGATGCTGGGTCTTGGTGTCAGGGCTTTGGATATCCACGAAGTCTGGACTCGCGTGGGCTATATGCCCACCGGGGATGATGTGGGGCATGGCTTTGCCGTCGTTGGTTATCGCGCGGCCTTCCGTCCCCGTCATTGGATTAGGCCCATTGTGGGCGCCTATTTCGCCGGCCTTCCCGCCACCTGCACCCACGACGAGCAAGGCCGTCCTTTATGTACGCCTGAACCGCTCTTTATTCTTTCCGCCACCGGAGGCATACGCCTCGAACCAACACCCTGGTTTGGCGCCGCATTTCTACTGTCCTTGGGGGCCGATTCCTATCCCAATCCCTTTGGCATGGCCGAACTTGCCCTCTCGTTTGCGCTGCCCCTTGGGCCTTAAAAAATCGAGCCCCTACCTTTGTTTTCCAAAGAAAATCAATAGGCAGGGGCTCGTTTGGAGGCGTCCTTTGGGGGGACGTTCAGGAATTACTGGCAGCCATTATCCGAACAATACTCTTGACTTTCATCGCTGAGCGCAGCGGTATCCGCTTGAGGCGTGTCTTGATCCCCACACGGAGGCGCATCCTCGGAAGCGGCATTGGGGTCGGTCACTTCACAGTCCGACACCTCGGCGGCGCATCCAGCAAGAGACATTGTGGCAACGGCGAAAAGAGCAAGAAATGTAGTTTTCATCATAATAACTAAAATACGCCCGTATATCCATATGTGAAGCGCTGATTGAATTGTGCGCCGATCTCCGTCAGCAGCATGTTTTTTCGCGAAACCCTTGGCCCTCAACAATGCTCTTGCGCCGCTCGCTTAACTGCATGTATATTGCGCGGCCCGCTGTCTCCTTTTGTTCCTTCAAGCTATGAGCGAAAAGCCGGGCGAGAAAGCTTCTTCTGTCACGCAGGATATGTCCGCGCTGGATACGGCGGCCACGCTGCCCACCGGTATGAGCGCGGCCGAAAATGCTCCGACCATCGCCGCTCCGCCCATTCAAAACATCATTCATGACAGCCAGCATGTCGACGCTACGGCGGATACGGCAATCGCGCGTCCCCAGGTGTCCGCGCCCGCCGATCCCGCAAGCGCGACGCTGCCTGTCGAATCCAAACCATACGCGCATCATTCCTTTCCCGAGCTTGTTCCGCTTTCGTCGGAGGAGCGGCGCTATGCGATCGCCGGCGAGTTTGCCCGCGGTGGGCTGGGCCGAATCCTTCAGGCTACCGATACCCGCCTGCGTAGGCAAGTCGCTTTGAAGGAGCTGCTTCACGACGATAGAGAGTTGGAATCCAGATTTCTAAGGGAAGCGCTTGTTACGGCGCGATTGCAGCACCCTTCCATCATTCCGCTTTACGATGCCGGGCGTAGGCAGGATGGGCGCTTGTTTTATTCGATGAAGCTTGTCTTTGGCCGCTCGTTGGAGGAAGCCATTGCTGCGAAAAAGACCCTCGCCGAAAGGCTGTCTCTTCTGCCTCATGTCATCGATGTGGCGGACGCAATGGCCTATGCCCACAGCAAAAAAGTCATTCATCGCGATCTCAAGCCTCAGAATGTGCTGGTTGGCGAATTTGGCGAGACGGTGGTGATCGATTGGGGGATTGCCAAAGATCTTTCTCAAGGAAACGCCGATTCGACGCCTGGGGGGTTGGAGAGGCCGGAGGGGGCGCCTTCCCTGGATGAGCTGAACACCCATTTGACGATGGATGGGACAATTATGGGAACGCCTGCCTATATGCCGCCCGAACAGGCGCGGGGGCAAGCGGTGGATGAGCGGGCTGATGTGTATGCTTTGGGGGCGATTTTATATCAGTTGATGGCGGGAGCGGCTCCTTATCAGGGGATGTCGGTGAGGGAGATCTTAAGCGGTTTGATGTGCGATCCACCCATGCCCCCAAAACCTTTGCATCAGGTGCTGAGCGGAGTGCCCAAGGATCTAAGCGCAGTCGTCACCAAGGCGATGGCGGCTGACTTGGATGTGCGTTACCGGACGGCGCAGGGGCTGGTGGAGGATCTCAAAAAGTTTCAGACCGGTCAGATTGTCGGGGCTTATCGCTATACGGCGCGCGAGCTGTTGCTGCGCTGGCTCAGGCGCAACAAAGTCGTCGCCTCGCTGGGGTTGTTGCTGGTGCTGGTGGGGGTGGTAAGTGTTGTGCAGATCGTTGAAAAGAGCAAGATTGCGGAGCAAGGGCGGCGCATTGCGGAAGCCGAGCGGAGCAAGGCCGAGGAGGCGCGGGAAAAGGCGGCTCAAGCCGAGGAGAGGGAGAGGCGGCGCGCGGATGAGATAACGCTGGAGCAGGCGAGGGCGTCGCTGGATCGGGATCCTCAGAAGAGTCTAAAGCTGTTGACCCAGCTTTCGCCGGGTTTTTCGAGGATGTCGGCGGCTCGGGTGATCGCGGCGGATGCGCTGTCAAGGCAGCGGCCTAAGGTATTCAGGGGGCATGACGCGGGGATTCTTCGATTGCAGTTTTCCCCCGATGGTTCTCGGCTTGCCTCGGCGAGTTACGACGGGAGCGCGCGGGTTTGGGATGTGGCTGGGGGTAAAAGCAAAGTATTTGCGGGGCATACAGGAGAGGTGATTCAGGCTCTGATTTCACCGGATGGAAAGCGCTTGGCCACGGTGAGCTACGACAAGACGGCCCGGCTTTGGGATATGGAGACGGGGGCGAGCCAAGTATTAAATGGACATTCAGACTGGCTTTCGGATGCGGTTTTTTCGGTGGATGGCCGCTGGCTGGCCACGGTTGCGGCGGATAAAACGGTGCGTTTGTGGGATTTGAATGAAGGCTCGCCGCTTTCGGGCAAGGTTTTGTGGACGGATGACAACTGGATTCCCGATTTAGCGTTTTTGGAGGGCAATAGGCTGCTATGGTTAAATGCGAGCGATCAGCTTCACATGGTGAATGTTGAGACAGGGAAGGAAGAGCCGCTTCCCGCAGGATTTTCAGACGCAGGCGCGATGCAATTGTCTTCCGATGGACGGGTGGTGGCAACGGCTGATCCAGAGGGAAATTGCCGTTTATGGAAAGTGGGAGCTTCAAAGGCGCTGGTGTTGAAAGGCGGGGCCGCCGCGTTGGCTGTTGATGTGGCATTTTCAGGGGATCAAAGCTTGTTGGCCGTGGGGCGCGAGAACAATTCAATCGAGGTATGGGATACGGTTTCGGGCAAGCTGATTCGGACGCTGGATAGGCTGGAGTCGAGCCTGTGGACGCTGGACATGTCCAGGGATGGCCAATGGGTGGCGGCCGGATTGTCCAATGGCGCGGTGGCCTTGTTTCGCGTGGGTATATGGGAAGCGAGAATGCTTCGCGCTCATGAAAACAAGGTGAATGATATTGCGTTCTCCCCTGACAATAAGATGCTGGCGACAGGGAGCATGGATTCGACGGTACGGCTGTGGAGCCTCGATCGACGGGAGATTGTATTTGCCGATCGGGAGGGGATGCCGCGCGATCTCGCGTTTGCGGGCGATGGCCGTGTGATGTCTGTCACCGCGCCTGACAAGGAGGCGACGCTTTGGGACTTGGGTTCGGGTCAAGCCGAGCCGTTGGCGGGGCATCAGGATGTAATTCTACATGCGCGGGTTTCCGCCGATGGCAAGATCGCGGCTTCTGCGAGCGCCGATAAGACATTGAGGGTATGGGACGTGTCCAAGCGTCCAGCGGTGTTGTTGCATGTTCTTGAAGGACACGAGGATGGGGTGCAAGATCTTGCCCTGTCCGCAGATGGGAAGGTGCTGTTATCCTGGGGAATGGATAAAACGCTGCGCCTGTGGGACATGAGCGGACCTTCGGGGGCGTCTTCAAAGCTGCTTTCGTGGGATGGGGGAAGGCCGGCGGGGCTTCTTCTCTCGGAGGATGGCCGCATAGCCGTCGCGGGACGCAGGGATAATGGCATATCGGTGTGGGATCTCAAGACAGGGGAGCACCGGGTGCTTCGTGGACATGAATCGTTGATTACCGGCCTTATGTTGGCGCCGGACAGACATACGCTGGCCTCGTGTAGTCTCGACAGGACCGCGCGTTTATGGGATTTGCGCACGGGGGAGAGTCAAGTTTTTGCCGGTAAGGACGGTGGGCTCCACACCGTTGCGCTTGCTCCCAAGCAAAAGCTGCTTGCGACGGGGAGCAACAATGGAGTGCTGAGGGTGTGGGATCTTCAGACCGGAAAGAGCCGGGCATTTTTAGGGCATCAGGAGTCTGTGGTTTCCGTTGTTTTCGCTCAGGATGAAAGAACGCTCGTCTCTGGGGGTCATGATCTTTCGGTGCGGGTATGGGATGTTCAAACGGGGGAAAGCCGAGTTCTTCGAGGGCACCGGGGCGAGATGATACGGGTGGCCGTTGGAATCAATGGCCGGCAAATCGCCTCGATGGATGATAAAGGGGAAGTGCGTGTGTGGGTGGATGATTTGCCCCATGATGAAGCGCAGTTACGCGCGAAGCTCAAGGAACTCGCCGCGGAATAAGGCTAGAGCACAAGAATTCCTACATGCACCCACCCCTTCTTAACGGCTTTGTATTCCGCGCTTGTGGCTCCATAGAGGCGCGCCGCCGCGGCAAGGGTACGGCGGGCAAAGGTGGCAAAGCTGGTCTGCTCGCGAATTTGGGGATCCAAAAGCGTTTCATACCAAATATGCCCGCATTTTTCCCAGGCATAGCCTCCCACCTCCATCGCCATCATATAAAAAGCATGATTGGGGATGCCCGAGTTGATATGCACGCCACCTGAATCCTCCATCGTTCTCACATAGTTTTTCATATGATCGGGCTGAGGATCCTTCCCTAGAATAGGGTCGTCATAAGCCGTTCCCGGCGCCTTCATCGATCGGATACCCACGCCGTTTATGCCGGGCTTAAATATTCCCGCGCCGCATATCCAATCGGCCTGATCCACCGTTTGGCCAAGGACGCGCTGCTTGACCAGCGTACCGAATACATCAGACAGCGACTCATGCAGCGCCCCCGACTGAGCATAGTATTCAAGAGGCGTTTCATCCGCGGTCACACCGTGCATCATTTCATGGCCCATGATATCCACGGCAATGGTGAAGCGGTTAAACAGTTCGCCGTCGCCGTCACCGAAGACCATGTATTGCCCATCCCAGAAGGCATTTGGATAGCTATCAAGAAAATGAACAACGCCCTGCAGCGCCATTCCGTCGCCGTCAATCGAATTGCGATCATAGATATCCCATAGGAGATCATACGTCGCGCCTATTCCATCATAAGCTTCATTGACCGCAACATCCACAACGGGCGCTTCGCCTTCCCGCCGTACAGCAATTCCCGGCAGCTCAAAGCCATTTTGGGCATCGAAAATCGTTCTGTCCTTCACTCCGCCCGGCGCTCTTGTGCCTCCCGTGCCTGGACGCCTGCTTGTGCGCAATCCACGGAAGGTCGCATCCTGGCTTAGGGCGCGAATCGCCCACTCCCGCTGCCCGGCCTTGCCTTGCCTCGCAATGGATTGAATGATATGGGGCGGAATATATCCATACGCCGCCCGCCTGGTCCGGAATTGATTACTCATATAAAAATCTCCTTCAAAAATGCTATATTCTTCATGCCCGCGCGGCTAGGGTATGCGCTCGACTTTTACGTCGTCGATAAACCAGCCTTCTTGGATAGTGCAGAAGTCACAGTCATATCCCGCGCGAAAAACAAGGTGAATCACTTGCCCTGCATAAATCGATAAATCGGCTTCAATCACTTGAAACACATTCGCCGTATCGTGGGTAAATGCAGGAAGCCCTTCCAGCGGGTTGCCGCATGTATTGATATCCAATACATCGGGATATCCCGCCTCTGGAAAGAGCTGTACCTTCCATCCCAGCGGCTCAGCCCCGCCCATCACTTCCAAAATGGCTCCGTCTGTGTCTCTATCGGGATCATCGCAGTCGTCAAAGTGATAGAGCTGGGCATAGGATAGCTTGATGATATCGCCCATCTTATAGCCGCTTAAATCAATGGGCGGACTGGTCAGCCTAAGCTCGCCCGCCTCCGTCGGCGTTGGCCCGCTATGGAAGGAATGCGTCCCGCTTAGATGTTTCGCCGTCGTAATGCTCCAGGCATAGGGAAACCATTCGGGCGGAACCCAGCTTGGAATGGACTCTTGGGTCCACCCTTGATTGCCCTTCTCAAAATCATCGAAAAAGGCCACGTCCAGCTTGCAAAATGAGCAGCCATCGCCTGGTGTCACATTGCCATCGTCGCATTGTTCGGAAGCCGATTGGCGGACCCCGTCTCCGCATGTGGGCGGTTGACAAATATCCCCCGTGCACACGCCGTTTTGGCAGTCCATTGCCGCCGAGCACTGCTTTCCATCCGCACAAGGCAAGCACCCAGGTCCGCAGTCGATATCGGCCTCCATTCCATTGACGACGCCATCCATGCACGTCTTGGGAAGACAGCGACTGTTCATGCACACACCTTCCGCGCAGTCCGCGGCCACTAGGCATTCCACACATGCCCCCTCGGCATTGCACACGGCGCCTCCAGCTTCGGAACAAGCCGTATTTTCCGGTTCGAGCACAAGCTTGGCCACCCCTTTGCCATTGCAGACCAGGGCCGCGCAATCACCGCTTTCCTGGGTCCCGGCTGGAGTCATATCAGGCATATTTTTAAAACCACATGCCCCATCTAAACAAGCCCGGACCCTACACGGTGTATCCGCTCCTGGACAATCCGCCGCAGCCTTACAATCATCGGGTTTATCGGAGCCACACGCGCCGGACATTAAGAGTCCGGCACCGGCGACCAACAAACCTCCAATCAATCTTGAGCTTTTCATATCCTACTCCTTCCTTCATGGATCCTTGTTGGCTCACAGCGGGAAGCAGATGTTTTGGCCAATGCCAGGATCGATACATTGATACCCTGACCTGCAATCGCTATCGCTGACACAGGTTGCGAAGCAAAGTCCATTGTTCTGGAGGCTCACGCCCACATCCAGGCATACCGATCCATTAGGGCAGTCACCCACAAAGATATTGCAGAACTCCGTGCAGTATCCGTCCGCCCAGCTTGGGAACTCTGTTGCATTGATGCATGCCGGGTCAAGGTTATTGGCGGAGCAATCGTTATTCACCGCGCACGGCGAACCTACCGGCCCGCTGCCGGGAACACATTCGCCAAGCGTTTGGCAATCGGTATCATCTTCGCAATCTACGAAGCCGTCGCCGTCGTCGTCCGACAGGTTTTGGCATAGCGATTCCGGAATGAGCTGGCAATTCGCATCGCAATAGACTCCATCCGGAGGATCGCATTGTTCGCCTATGCTGACGATACCATCTCCGCATACCGGGATAATAAAGCTTGCCGTGACCGTAAATGGGCCGGCCTGCATCGGGCTATAATAGCCATCCACGAAGATGGTTAGAGGAACACCGCCATTCACAGCCAAGGATAGCGTCTCGTCTGTCCCGCCGTAATAGCTATCCACGCAGCCCAGCTCCGTCGCGGAATTGTTGCATTCGGCGCGCACATAAATACCTTGATCCGTCGCCGATTGAAGCACAATCCGAAGCTCGCCATAATCGCCCGCCTGGCCCGGCGTAAACATAAAGACATACTCCGGGGCGAGTTGAGCTCCCGTACAGGTTCCGGCAAATGCCGCGGAGCCGCCCATGGTATCCCCGCTAAAGGGCACTCCATCCATGAGAGGTATGGCAGCGGCGCATAGAGAGATATTGGGGCATCCCGGATCGGCTTGAGCGCACACCAGCGAATCCTCGCAATCAATCCGGCCGTCCCAGTTATCATCGATGCCATTGCCGCAGACCTCGCAGGGAGGGCAGGCCGGATCTTGGCAATCAATGAGGCCGTTATCGTTGTCATCGATACCGTTGTCACAGATCTCATATTTAGGAACGCATGCCATTCCATTGAATACGGGCTGGCACATATAGGAGCTTCTGCAATCGGCATCGGTAACGCATCCGTCGAAGCAAACCCCCTCCACATCGCCCTGGAATACCGGTTCGCATACCCCATCGCCCGGACAATTGTTGAGCATCGGATCGCAGTACTCGGAACAATATCCTCCGCTCCAGTCCGGGAAATAAGGCGCGGCTAGGCACAATGGATCGTTATTATCGGCGCTGCAATCGGTATTCTCCAAACAAGGAGACCCCACGGCGCCCGTACCCGGTATGCAAAGCCCTGCCGCTTGGCAATTGGTCGCGTCATTGCAGTCCGTATTGCCGTCGCCGTCATTGTCCCACAAGTCGCGGCAAACGATTTCCCGCAGAGTACAATCATCGCCGCAGCCCATGCCATCGGGCGGGTCGCATTGCTCACCGGCCGATACAAAGCCGTCGCCGCATACCGCGCAATGAGCTTGATATTTGCAGACCACTTCTTCGCAGTCGCTGAGCCCGTTGCCATTGTCGTCTCCGCCGTTGTCGCAGATTTCAGCGCATGCAACGCTTTCAGCGCAGAACTTATCCTGGCAATCGATATCGCCGTCCCCATCGTCGTCGATATTGTTGTTGCAGTATTCCGTGCATGCAACGGCTTTATCACAGCTTGAATCGAGGCAATCAATCGAGCCATCCATATCCTCGTCAAAGCCGCCGGAGCACGTTTCTGGAATGGGAATACAACCGAGCGGGCCACCGGTCATGCCCCCGATGAGCGCACACACATAGGCCGGCCTGCAATCCGCGTCGGAAGCACACCCGTCGATGCAAACGCCCCTGCCCATCCATCCCAATGGCCCATCCACCGAGGCGCAAACCGCGTCTCCCGGACAATCGCCGCTCGTGAACAGATCGCAAAACGCCGAGCAGCTTCCACCTGTCCAATTCATTTGAGCGTCCGTTAGACATACCGGTGCATTGGTATCCGATGCACAATCATGGGCCGTTGTGCAAGGGGCGCCTATGGCCCCAGCACCGGGCGCGCATAGAGCAAATGTCTGACATGCATCGGGATCTTCGCAGTCAAACAAGCCATCCTTGTCGTTATCCATGAAGTCATCGCAGGCAACTTCTTCAGCGGATATACAGCTCATTTCGCTCATGCAGTCGGTATCGCTGCAATCGATAAAGCCGTCTTTGTCGTCGTCCAGGTTGTTGCCGCAGACTTCAGGCCCAATACATTTCGATGTGTCGAGCGTACAGTCGGATGCGCATGAAGCCTGTCCCCGCACAAAGCCCAGCGTTTTACAGCTTTCTCCAGGAGGCAGCGCGCCATCGCAGGACTCGCCCATATTGCGGACGCCATCGCCGCAGACCCATACCGCGCTTTTGACACAGGCGCTCAGGTCCAGCGTGCAATCCGCCTTGCATCCAAGCTTTCCCCCTTCAAAACCGAGGGCGGTACAATCTTTGCCGCCAAGCTGAATTCCATCGCACATCTCGGCGACTTCCAGCTTGCCATTGCCGCACATTTGCATCTGACAATATGAAAAACCCGCGCAATCACCATCAGCGCAATCGATAAGGCCGTCTTCATCCTCATCGGCGTTGTTATTACAAATCTCCTTCTCCACCTCGCCCCCACAGGCGGTAAGCAACACTGTTAATGCTCCCAACCCCAGCAAGGAAATGACATTTTTCATGTCCGGCGTGTACTGCAAGGCACATGCCTATGGAACAAAACGCGGATTTTTCAGGTTATTTTTAAAGAGTGATGGCGAATTGGGCGAAGATTCTGCGGGATCCGTGCAGGGCGTTCGCGGGCGGGGGTGCAAACGATTCGCGGGGGAGGGAGAAAGATGTTTCTGAGGAGCGGGGCCTATTCTTTGGCGGGAGCAGGTGCGGGCGCGCTTCGTTTCGATGAAATCCAGCCAAATACGGCCGCCGTAAAGAACATGATCAAGCTGTAGATGGCAGGTGGAATTGCCATGGTGGAGTTGTTCAACAAAAGCGGACTTGAAGCGATAGCGATGGCCAAGGTGCCATTGTGGATGCCGATTTCCATCCCAACGGCGATGGCTTGGCGGCGCTCGACCCTGGCGAGCAGGGGCACGAAATAACCCACCGCCATGCTGAGCAAGTTAAAGGCGAGGGCGGCGGTTCCCACTTGGCGAAAGAAATCGGCGAGATTGGCGCGTTCTTTTAAGACCGCTCCACCGATCACAAGAAAAAGAACGAGGGCCGACAGAATGCGCACGGGTTTATCCATGCGGGCGGCCAAGAGCCGGTTTTTCCAGCGGATAAGCATGCCAATGGAGACGGGGGCGAGGACGATAATAAAAACTTGAACAACTTTATCGAATTGGAGCGGGATGACTTTTCCTGTGCCTATAAAGGCTTCGAGCGAGAAGTTAACGATGAGAGGGAGCGTGAAGAGGGAAAGAACGCTATTGACGGCGGTAAGGGTGATATTGAGCGCAACATCTCCTTTAGCGAGGTGAGAGAAGAGATTGGCGGTGGCGCCGCCTGGAGAAGCGGCGAGGAGCATCAGGCCGACGGCGAGTTCGGGCGAGAGGCCAAAGCCTTTGGCGAGGGCAAAGCAAAGGGCGGGCAGAATAAGCATTTGGCAAGCGAGACCCACGAACACCGCGCGGGGATAGACGACAACGCGCTTGAAATCGGCGATGGTGAGGCTGAGGCCGAGGCCAAGCATAACGATGCCCAGCGCAATGGGGAGAAGGATGGCGGTAATGGCGTTGGATTGCATGGAGACCCCCAGGTTGAGGTGGTTGGACGCGCGAAAGGCGAGTAGGGCACGGATAGGCCGGGCGTGTCAAGTTTGTTTTCGCAGATGTTCGGCTAAGAGATCGGCGGCCTCGGCGACAAGGCGGGGATCGTCATAAAAATCAACTTGCCCCTTGGATTGTAGCCAGTGAATTTGCCGGGGTACGCTGAGCGCATCGTAGAAACGTCTCGCCCATGCGGGAGACAGAGCATTTTCCGAGTGAACCATGACGGCGGGCGCGTGCAGCCGGGGAGCGGCCGATTGCACATCAAAGGGCAGAAAATGCTCGCGAGACATGACGGCAAAGGCATTTTTATAGTTGGGCACGGCCGCGCGGGGGGTTCCATAGTAATCAAAGGTGTCTTTCATTGTCATGGCGGCGTCTCCCTCGAGGGCGACGGCCGGGATGGTGATGACTTCGCCCGTCGTCTCGTAATGTTCGCGCGCGGAAATGCCCTGTGCGACCTTCGCCTCAAAACCTCCGGGATCGCGGGAGCGCATCTCGGTCACGTCGCATGATCTTTCCTTTCAGATTCTGGTGAATATCGTCTTCTGGCATCGTGCGAACGATATCCCCGGGCCGATTTAGGGTAAGTAGACAGGTTTGTGAAGATCACCGTGAAACCATAAGGCATGGCGGCTTGTGGCGTGAGCCGGGCTTGGGATTTGGCGAGCATCTTATGCAAGGCATAAGAAGTTCTTGACAGCGCAAACATCTTAGCGTGTTCTGCGTCTTCTCATGCGTACCTTTTGTTTAGCGGCCATTTTTCTTTTGGGATGCGGTTCCTCCGACACCCGGCGGGGCGGTTCGGGCGGGGAGGGCGGCGGCGTTTCCACATCAAGCTCTGGAACGGCGTCCTCGTCTTCGGGCGTCTCGAGCGGGTCCACATCGGGAGGTGTTGCCGGCAACGGTGGCGGTGGTGGCAACGGCGGTGCCGCCGGAGGAACCGCGAGCGGCGGCGGCGGGGCCGGCGGAACCGGCGGCGGAGGTGGAAGCGCGGTAGGCACACCCTGCTCATGGGGTTCAGATCCTCCCTGTCCGGCTGGACTCTATTGTTATGCACCCGGCTGCGCGGCGGGCACATGCGAACTCATCCCCACGGTAGAAACCTATGAATACGAACCGGTATGTGATTGCGAGGGACATATTCACTGGAATGCCAGCGTCGCCGCCCGCTTTGGTGTGTCGGTTAGCCACATGGGGCAATGCAATTTTATGGATCCAACAAATCCATGCGATGTTGCGGCATGTCCACCTGGCATGTACTGCAACAAATACGTAGGGGGACAACTGGCATGTCCATTCCCCGCCAAAGAGATTTGCTGGGGGCTACCGAATCCATGCAATCCTAATGGCGATCCTGGGGCATACGCATGTGGCTCGGCTTCATGTGTATCGCGATGCGAGATGATGAAGACGGGAGATCCTTGGTATGGGAACAGCGGTCAGACATGTCTTTTGTGCGATCCGGCCTTGTGTTTTGACATGTGCCTGATGAACGGGATGTTTGGCGATTGTGTGAATAACGTATGTGTATGCAATTGAGGCGGCAGTGAGCGAAACCCGCTTTCCGCGCTCAGCCCCGCCGAGTACCGTGGGCCGCGCAAAAGCGCTTGTTCTTCCGGCGGAACCGATCTCCAAGGTGTATCAAACGCCGGATATCTCCCTGCATTTGGGAGACGCGCTGCAATTGTATCCGCAGTGGGAAGCACCAACCGCGATTGTATCGGATGGCGCGTATGGAGTGCTTGGTTTTGAAGGCGATACCACCGATCATATGGGCATTCCAGCTTGGTATGAGCCTCATATCCGGGCATGGTCGGAGGCGGCGCGCCCCACTACGACGCTATGGTTTTGGAACTCCGAGATCGGTTGGGCCGCGGCTCATCCCGTGCTCGAAAAATATGGGTGGCGCTATGTGAATTGCAATATATGGAACAAGGGCATTGGACATATAGCGGGTAATGTAAACACACGTAAAATCAGGCGTTTTCCGGTTGTGACCGAAGTATGTGTACAGTATGTGATTGAAGCCAAGATATCGGGGATGGTGCTCAAGGAGTGGTTGTTATCGGAGTGGAAGCGAAGCGGGCTCAGGCTGAAGCAGGCGAATGAAGCCTGCGGGGTAAAGGACGCGGCGGTACGGAAGTATATGGATCAGGGGCATCTTTGGTATTTTCCGCCGGCGCATGCGATGGAGAAGCTGAGCGCATACGCGAACGAGCATGGCCATCCCGAGGGGCGGCCCTATTTTTCGCTGGATGGCCAGCGGCCGATCGGGGGAAAGGAGTGGGAACGGATGCGTTCAAAGTTCCGTTGTCCGCATGGAACGACAAATGTGTGGGAGAGGCCGCCGGTTCGGGGGGAAGAGCGGATAAAGATCGAGAAGGGGAAAGCGGTGCATTTAAATCAAAAGCCGCTGGATTTGATGGTTCGGATTATAGAAGCGAGCACGGAAGAAGGGGATGTGGTGTGGGAGCCGTTTGGGGGATTGTTTACGGCATCTTTAGCGGCGCGGCAATTGAGGAGGCGGGCGTTTGGGGCCGAGGTGGATGCGACGTATTTTCAGGTTGGGGTGGGGCGCTTTCTACGTCCATCCTAAGGGGGATTGTGACGATACGGCAGGGCAAACTTTTTTCTTGGATAAGTTATATTTGAGATCCATAATATGTGCGTCATGGCGCACAACGATGCTTGGTTTGGATCGATTCGCTTAAAAACAACGCAGATTTCAGCCTTATTTGGCTTGGCCGCGGGTCTTGCCGCCTGTGCCTCCGAATCGGGGCGCGAACGGTTCGAGGTTTCCGTCGTGCCCATCCTCGAACGCCATTGTCTCAGTCCCGTATGTCATGGAGTGGGTCCTTCGGCGGAAGCGGATGGAGAGCGCATCGATTGGACCCAGTTTCATATACGTGTCACCCGAGATGGAATCGTGGCCGATGTGGAAGCGGCCTACGCGATGGCGAAAAGCCGTATCAATACCGTCGAAAAGCCTGAGTTTTCATCCCTATTGCGCAAGCCGCTCTCGCCCCATGTTGGAGGCGAGGTTCATCAAGGCGGTGTGCTCTTTGAAACCAGGGATTCGCCTGTATATCAAGCGCTTCGGGCTTGGATCGCGATGGAAAGCGAAGGAGGAGAAGGCGGCCGCATTGAAGATTTATCCCCCAACGAACGGCAGTTTGCCGATGAGGTTTTGCCTCATCTAGGCAGCCGCCAATGTATGAATGCCTCATGCCACGGGCCGTTTGCGCCGTTTACGGCATTTCAGCCGCCTGTGTCTTTGGATGAACAGATGGTATTTCCTTATGAAAGCGTGGTTCGGAACTATGCGGCCGCGAAAATGCATATCTATCTAGGCGGCGATCCTATGTTATCGCGCTTGATACGCAAAGGTCTGCCCTTTGAACAAGGAGGTATTGCTCACCGGGGCGGGAACGATATCTTTTTTAATCAGGGAAGCGACGAAGATCCCCGTCAAGATCCGGTGGTGGACGCTATCGCGCGCTGGGCAGAGGCTGAACAAGGCGCGCTGTTTGGAGGCCGGCCGGAATTAAAAGGTATCGTGTTTGTAAGAGGTCCTGTGCCGCCCGGGCGGCCTTTTTCTTATGAAGCATTTATGCCCGGCTCGGATATCTATATATTGCCCATGGGCGCTAAAATACCTTGGAATCTAACCCAAAGCGCACACCCTCTCGGGCCGGCGGATATACGCGATCCGGCCCTGAGCCACGATGCAAAACGGGTTGTGTTTTCAATGCGCATATCTCAAAATGATGCCCATAATCTATATGAAATCGATATCGAAAGCCTAAAGCTTCGCGCTTTAACGCATGATGCGGGGCCTTTGCCGGGAGGAGGATGGGTGTCCAATGTGCAGCCGGTGTATGGGCCGGATGGACGCGTTTATTTTGTATCGACGAGGGCGGGACATGTAGCCTATGCAAGCCAAGATCTCGATACCGAAATATGGGCAACCGATCCCAATACAGGCGTCTTAGAACGTATAACCCACGATCCGGCGCCCGAAGCCGCTCCTTCGTTTTTCGGTATGGGCAAATCCTATGGAACCCTAAGTTTTACAGTGCTTCGCACGCTGTTTGGCCGGGCCGAGAGCGCTGTGTTCCGTATGCCCTTGGACCATAACAAACACTGGCACGGCGATCCTGAGCTGCATGTGCATCATGGCGTTACTTCGGGCGCGGAAGTGGTCTATGCGATGAGGCCCATGCCCGATGGCCGCTTTGCTTCTGTTTTCTTATCCATGCAATCCGTTTGGAAGGCTGGGGCATTGTCTATTGTCGATCGTCAAATGGGTCCAGATTTACAAGATCCGGCGAAGCTTCCATCCTTAAGCGGCTTTCGCCATGCATTTAGCACCTTGGCGATTCCAGCCGAATTCGAGGCCAAACCCGTGAGCATGGCGCGCCATCCCGTGGCTTTGCCCGATGGCCGTCTGTTGGTTTCCCTAGCTCATGCCCCCGATAACCCGCTGGACGCCCAGCAACAGCCGGATTTTGGCATTTACGCGCTTTCACTGCGCGAAGATAGGGAAACAGGCGCGCCTGTGGTTTCGGCCCGCACGCTTTGGATGGATGAACTGGGTATCGCCGACTACGATGCCGAGCCTTGGATAGCCAGGCCCCTCGAAGACGATCCATCTCATGAATGGGATTGGACGCCAGGGGCATCTGTTGGACGAATTTCGTACCGCCATGTGGAGACCCTGGAAGCCATCATGAGCGGCTTGCCTCCAAGCGGTCCAAAGCCTCTTCGCACGGATTTGAGCTATGCTCGCCTCATAGAAGCCTTGCCCGTGAGCCCCAAAGAGTGGTCCAAAGCTATGCCTTCCCTCGGGGTTCATGGGGCGGGGCGTATTCTGGCCGAAGTTCCCCTGGAAGAAGGCTCGTTTTATCTTGAAGTGCCTGCAAATACGCCCTTTCGTATTCAATTTCTCAATGCGGAACGCATGGCCGTGGGCGCCCAGCACAATCGTTTTATCGATGTCGCGCCGGGCCAGCTCTTTCCTGGGGGCGTCGCTCCTCAACTTTACCCGGCGCTATGTTCGGGGTGCCATGGTTCGCTATCGGGAGAGGCCACAAGCACGCCTGGGAGCATTCCTGATACCATTACGGGAGCGTCGATCACCATGGCCACGCATGAATATCAAAACCCCCGCCGGCCAAAGTCTCCTGTTTCGGTGGGAAGCGAGGCTTTCTTCGTCGACTTTGAAAGGGAAATCGGGCCTATGTTCAAGCGCTCCTGTTTGGGTGCGGCCTGCCATGGGAAAACACAGCCCGCGGGTGCATTGAATTTAGAGGCGGTCCCGTCTCCATCTGGCTTTGATACGGCATACGAGGCACTTCTGGGGTTGGGGGAGGGTTCGGGGGGAGGGCGGCGCTATGTGGATGAGGCTGGGGCAAGCGCACGCAATAGCTTTTTGATGGAGCGCCTCTTGGGCAGAGAACTCGATGCTCCCAGAGCCGTTACGGGCGTATGTCAAGGTAATCCACCGCTGTCACTGGAGGAACAATTGCAAGTGATCCGGTGGATAGAGCTGGGAGCCCTTTACCGAGGGGGAAAGCGATGAAATCTGCATCGATGATTATGGGGGTATGCATTCTACTCGGCTGCTCGGCGCCCGCGCCTGAACCTGAAGAAGAGGCCGTTCTTGCCTTGGATTGGGGTGTATTTCAGCAATCCATCGAACCCATGCTTCAGCAGCGCTGTGCAAATCCCTCGTGCCATGGGCGCCCAGAACGGCCTTGGTCGATCTATGCGCCTGGACGCTTTCGTTTGGATTCAACAAGGCTATTTATCGACGAAGATCTCAATGCCCAGGAAAAAGAGCATAATTTTTGGGTCAGTTCGGTCTTTGCCAATATCGGGGGCATAGCGTCAAACGAACGATTGCTTCTCCAAAAACCATTGGCTCAAGGGGTCTATCACGGGGGAGGCGCTATTTTTCTGGGGGAAAGAGACGAAGCCGCCCGAACGCTTAGGGCGTGGATTGAAGCAGGGTCTGCTCACGCAAAGGATTCGGCGCCATGAAAAAAAGATGGGTTCTGCCCGGCTTTTGCTGGGTTATATGTTCGGTGGGAGCATGTCAACCCGTTCCTCGATGGAATAGAGCGACATTGGCCCACCCCTGCATGCGCTCGGATGCGCGTCCCGAAGAAGTACGGGCCAGGCTTCATATGTTGGGTGCGCGCGAAGCGGCTCAAGGAGCGGCCGGACAGCGAGGTGGGGGATGCGGCTGCAAATAAGACGCATTGCTATGGCCGGTATGATAGCGGGCCTATATGCATCGGCGCTTTCCGCGCTGGCCGAGGAGGGGCGCGGGGCGGCCTGGGTTTCGGTCTTTCATACCAATGACAGGCTTACGGTGATATCTCCGCAGGCCGCGCTAAAGGCTCCGGTGCTGGATATCGCCGATATCGAAGCGGCTGTGGATGTGGATATCATTACCGCGGCCACGGTGGATGTACTGGCGGCGGCTTCTCCCCGGGGATATAGCGAAACAAGGCATGGCTATTCGGCGGGTGGAACCTATCATGCGGCGGAGGGCGTGGATATCGGCTTAACTTATATGCCAAGCTTTGAGCCGGACTATATTTCTCATGGAGCGATGGCGAATGCATCGGTAGATTTTATCGATCGGCGGCTTACCGTAGGCGCTTCCTACCGCTTTTCAATTGATAGCGTGGGGAGAACGGGCAGCGCCCGCCCGGAATGGAAGGGTTTATCAATTCACGGAGCCTCGCTGACGCTGGCATGGGTATTCGATCCATGGATGGTAGGGCAATTGAGCTATGAGTTTCAAGCTCAGTTTGGGTATATGGAAAGCCCATACCGCTATGTTCCGCTGTACTATAGAGGCTTCCCTGGACCGATAGCGGTAAGCGAAAGCGTTCCCGACACCCGCTTCCGGCATGCATTGAGCGCCGATATGCGCAGGGCTTTGGGCGCTGGATTCTTTGGGAGAAGCCATTTGCGCTTGTATATCGATTCATGGGATGTGCTTAGCCATACCGAGGAAATTGAACTCCAGCGGGCGATGCTGGGCAGCCATTTGATTGTTGGCATTGCGGGCCGTATCTATGGCCAGGGCTCGGCCTCGTTCTACAGATACCGCTATACATCCGACCAAAATATACCCAGCACCATACCCAAATACCGGAGCGCCGATAAGATGCTATCCAGCCAATGGACATGGCTGGCCGGTCCGCGCATTGAAGTGTCCACAGGCTTGACCGGCCCGTTTTCGGCGCTGCGCTTTACCCTAAAGGCCGAAATCTATGAGCAGCACTTTTTAAATTTCCCATTGTTAAACGAGCGGACCGCGCTGATGCTTTCAGGCGGAGCCGCGGGAGAGTATTGATCATGAAACGAAAAGCATATCAGCGGCGCCTGTGTGTGTATGGAGCGATAATAGCCTGCGGATGCAGTCCCGGGCCGGATGCCGAAGCTCCAGATGCAGGCCAGGATGCCGGCATTTGCGCGGCGGAGCTTTCGTTGGGGCAGCTTGGGAACAGCGGTTTTATGCCCTATCAGGATGGCGATACCGCGTATGTGACGCGCGGCTTTCAAGGCTTTCGGTTTATCGATGCGGCGGCCCGCCTAACAGGTATGGATCTTCCCGCGGCGATCTTCCGGATGCGGGTAACCGTGGAAGGGCACGAGCCCAATGCGCAGGATACATCATCGGGGCTCGCTCAAGGCGCAGACGGCGCATTGTTTGCCGAGCATGTAATGATTTTCTTTAACGATCTTCCTATGCCCGAGCTTATAGGGCGAAAGACCGATCTTGAAGTCCGGGTAAAGTCGGCCGATTGCAATGCCGACTTTGCCGCCCAGGTGATATTGCAGCAAGGTGAATGCCAAGCCGTTCCCGCAGACGCGGGCGCGATCGATGGAGGAGATCCCTCATGCGCCGATGCAGGTTTATAAATGGTGGGCTGGCTTTAACAGTGGGTTTAGGCTTGGGCTGTGCGGCCGAGGAGCCTGCCTATGTTGAAAAGATATCGCTTTTGCCCGGGAAAAACCCATTTCACGCCGCCGATCCGCTGTGGGCGCCCCAGCCCATGCGAGAGAGGCCGGTGTCTTTGGCTTTATCGCCGGGAGGAGAAAAGCTCTATGCCGCGCTCGCTGGAACGGAAGACGAGCCGGGAACTACGGTAGCCGTCATCGATATCAAAACACCAGGAAATGAAAGTGTTTTGCATCGTATTCAGGTAGGTTCAAACCCAATGCGCCTTGTGCTTCATCCAGGAGGGCGCTTTATGGTCGTGCTCAACCGTTTCTCAAATTATGCATCTGTGATCGATATCGGGCGCGATACCGTGGATGCCGAAATTCCTGTTCCTTTTTATACCGTGGATCTTGTCTTTAATGAAGACGGCACGAAGGCATACCTGGCCAACCGCTGGAAGGATAGCGTGCTTCGCTGGGATGTGAATGCCGGAGAGCATTTCCGCATTTCCGCTGATAACTATAGCGGTATTGATTTGGATAGGCCAATGGGCATTGGTGTAGGACCAAATCCAAACGATCTCACCCTGTCTTCAGACGGAAAAACACTCTATTCCGCCAGCACAACGGATTTATCGCTTTCGGTGATTGATCTGGAGGCCGGCCTGGAAATCCAAAGGCTTCCCATTGCGGTAGCGCCATCGGATATTGTGCGGGCGGGCTCGAAGCTTGTGATGCTGCACACCGGGAGAGGGACAAATACCCGCCCTGATGAAGGATTTGATACCGACGGCGATGGACTTCCAGGCGATGGAACGGCCAATGTGATGTTTCAAGATGTGCAAAATGAAATAGATATCCTGAGCGAGGAAGGCCAAACGCTGTTCAGCTATACATCGGATTCGATATGCTGCTATGACTTCCGCGATGTCGATCCCGATCATCCAGAGCGGGGGGCCGCGCTTCCCGCGCCGGACACCTGGCCTCTGTCGCGCCTCGCGTATCTTCCGGATAAAAGCGCCTGGATTGTGGGAGGGTCGCTTCCCGAGCGGGCCGCGATCGCAGGGAACCGGCTCTATGTGGTCTATTCAGGTTCCAATGAAATGCAGCGTTTTGATATCGAGCCCAGCGGGGCGCTGACACCCGTTGATTTGCCGGGTTCGCTATTTCAAACAGGGATGAATCCCGTTGATATTGTGATATCGCCGGATAAACAGTTGGCTTATGTGGCCGAGCGCCTGGGCGAACATATCGGCGTACTGGATTTGAACAATGGCCCTGGGCTGGAAAGGCGAATTCGCATTGCGGACAGCGCTCAGCCCGAGTTCCCCGCCACCGATGCCGAAATCGGCGAAGCGGTTAATTTTATGACCGCCAAACTAACGGTCGACGGCGATCAGACCTGTGTTCATTGCCACCGGGAGGGAGCCAATCTAAACCGTCCCATTGCTATGCCCTTGCAGACGGATTTTGCCTGGGGGACCCGTATGGTGATGGCATACCGGGGCGCCTATGATACAAGGCCCTGGTTTTTTGAAACGGCAATGAGCGAAACCAACTTCTTTCCGGTGATCAACGAATTTAATAGGCGGGAGAATTTTTGCTGCGAACAGACCGATCCGCTGATATGGACAAAGTATCCTTCCTATGAACAATGCATTGCCGATCCTTCACTTGCCGGCTGCCATCATGTGACCCATTGCCAGGAAGATCCTCCGCCGGAATGCGCCGCACGCGGCTATGGAAGCCCCTATTTAACAAGGAATTTGCATTTTATTGGCCAATCCATGCTCCTCTTTGGGCGCGATAGGACGATTGGCGACGCGCTTTATGAAGAGGTATTCGACGATAGCGAGCCAAAACGCGGAATGCTCTTGGATTTTAATGGAGTTACCCGGGCATTGGGGCTGTTTTTGCTACAGCAGCCCCGCTTTTTTCCCAATCCCAATGCCTATGTCTCGGCCCCCGCCCTTCGCAGGGGCCGCGCTATCTATGAATCCCCAGCCGCAGGATGCAACACATGCCACCCTCTTCCTCTGACCACGGTGAGCGCCGACTTTAATCCCTTTGGTGTACCGCTTCGCTTTCCCCCGCTCATTACACCGAGACGCAATCCCAAGGGGGAGGATGTGGATCGCATTACTCCAGGATTTCTCCAGACCTTTCCCCAGGCTCAGCAGGACGCGGGCGGGGTTCGGTTTGGCGTTCCTCAACTGCGAGGTTTATGGGATAGGGCATCGCGATTGTACCATGATGGGCGTGCGCCAAACTTAAGGCAAGCGCTGGCGACCCCGGGGCATCCTGTGCTGGAAGCGGGGGAGATAGGGTTTAATGAAAGAGACGGCGTGCCCAATACGCATGGGGCCACGTCGCATTTGTCGAGGGAGGAATTTGAGGATCTGGTGGCGTTTGTGCTGAGCTTGTAGATATCTCCAGATGGGCACCTGTCACGCTTTTTGGTTCAGGCGCCTAGAAGCTTGTGGCTCCGGGGCTTATAACAGGATCCGGACGCTGAAGTGATGCAGAGCGATTCGAACACCCTTGACGCCTGTATGGCGCGTCTCGCCGATGGCGACCGCGCCGCGTTTACTCGTGTGTTCGAACTGCTGTGGGGACCGATCCATCGGCTGTGCATTAAATTGCTAAAGAACGATGCCGATGCGGCCGATGCCGCTCAAGAAGCCATGCAGAAAATCCTCGAGCGCGCTTCAGACTACGATAAGCGCCGGCCCGCCATGCCATGGGCTATGGCGATCGCGGCGTGGGAATGCGGGACTTTGTCTCGCAAGCGCACGCGCCGGCGAGAGGTCGACGATACTGAACCCGAGCAAGCCGGGGAAGATCCCGAGGAAGATTTGCTTCAGCGCAATCTGATTGCGGCGGCGATTGCCGCGATGGGAGAGCTGTCGGAAGCCGACCGCGAGACGCTTATCGCCACATATTGGGATGAGGCTGCGTCCGTATCGGGCGCCACGCTTCGAAAGCGGCGTGAACGCGCGCTGGATCGGCTTAGAAAGACTTTTAGGAGGCTCTATGGACTCGACTGATCTCACCTACGTGCAGCGGCGCCTGCGGTGGGCCTACGAGCTAGGACGGTTGCGGCGTGCCTTTCTCGGTGTGCTGCCCGCGGCCGTTGTTGTGGCCGTGGCCGCATACTTTGCGCATCGTCCGCTCTCCACATTGGGCTTTGGTTTGGCGACCCTTACTGCCGGAGTGGCCATGCTTTGGTATGGTCGGGATCCGCAAAAGGCAGTGCTCCCTGGAATTGCGGCGGGTCTGGTGCCCCTCGTATTCGCGCTTTGCGCCAATCAAATACATGCATGCGGTCCCGATGGTTGTGGCTCTTTATGCGTGCCCGCTTGCACCCTTGGCGGCGTGGTCGCGGGGCTTGCCGTCGCCGGCGTGGGCAATCAGCGAAAGGCTGGACCATGGTTTTGGATTTCAGCTTCATCACTCGCGCTCCTGACTGGGGCGATGGGGTGCATGTGTGTGGGGTACTCAGGCATTGTCGGCCTGGGCATCGGCCTCGGCGCGGGAGTGGTTCCTGGCCTGCTTCGCCGCGCGTTCGGCGGAAAAATGGCCTAGCCCTGTCACGCTCGGCGGTTCGGGTGCCTAGAGTGGCGATAGGTTTGCCGGATGAGTTGCCGCGCCCGCCTTCACGTCCTCTTTCCCGCTGGAGATCCTTCCATGATTCGACGACTTCGCTTTGCTCTTGCAACCGCTGTCACCTTCCTCATGAGCGCCTGCAACGGCCACAATATGGGCGTCATGGCCGAAGGAATGCTTCCCGAGGTTCTGGAGGTCGAGGCATCGGAAGGCCCCTTCGATCCGGCCGCCGCGCCCGATCTCGATCCCGCGCCGAATGTCGTGGAGGTCGTGCTCGAAGCCAAAGTGTCCAACGTTGAGATCGCACCCGGCCGAATCTTGCCGATGTGGACCTACAATGGTCAGCTTCCTGGACCGCGCATCGAAGCCCGGGTGGGCGACACGGTGCGTGTACGCTTCAAGAACTCCTTGCCCGAGGCGACGACGATTCATTGGCATGGCGTGCGCGTACCCGCGGCGATGGATGGAGTACCGGTTGTCCAGGCGCCGATTGATGCAGGAGCCGAGTTCACCTACGAATTCGTGGTTCCAGAGGCAGGGACCTTCTGGTATCACCCGCATGTTCGCTCGGACGAACAAGTCGAGCGGGGTCTCTATGGTGCCTTTGTCGTGCGCGGCGATGGTGAACCGCTGACGACCACCGACCGAACCGTGGTGCTCGACGACCTGCTCATCGATTCCAACTGGCAACTGAGCGAATTCGATCCCATGCAGGCCATGGTTGGCCGGCAGGGAAACTTGATCCTGGCAAACGGCTGGGCCCATCCGATCGCCCATGCCGAGCTCGGTGGCCTTCATCGCTTCCGATTTATCAATGCGGCAAACGCCCGGTACTTCCGGCTCGCCCTTCCAGGCCATCGCCTGATCCAAATCGGCACCGATGGTGGTCTGCTTTCTGCGCCGCGCGAGGCCGATGAACTGCTTCTGGTTCCGGGAGAGCGAGCCGATGTGCTTGTCATCGCCACCGGCGAGGCCAATGCAAGCATGGAGTGGATGTCGCTGCGCTACGATCGAGGGCATGGCACCGGCGAGCTTCCCGATGCGGTCGTCTTTCAGATGAAGCATGGCGGCGACGCGCCGATCATGACGCCTGCGCTTCCAGACTCGTTCATGCCGATCGCCGCTTTGCCCGAAGCCGCCGTGAAACGCGAACTAAAGCTGGAGGAATCCATGGACATGGGCGGCAGTCATGGATCGGCGCACGGCTCTTCGACCACCGGCATGGCGCCCGTATTCTCCATCAACGGGCAGATCTATCCCGATGCGACCCCATTCACCGCGGCCCTCAACGCCGTCGAAGAATGGCAAATCGTCAATACCACGGAGATGGATCATCCGTTCCATCTTCACGGGTTCCGCTTTCAAGTTGTCTCCGTCGAGGGGGTCGCCCCGGGCTTTATCGCTTGGCGAGACTCGATCAACATTCCCGCCGAGAAGACCGTGACATTCCGGGTCCGCCTCGAGGATAACCCAGGAAAATGGATGTTTCATTGTCATATCCTCGAGCATGCTGAGCGCGGAATGATGGGCGAACTCGATGTCGCGGCGCCCTGAGTTTGCGGCATATTGTTCATGCCCGGTCACGATCCGGCCGCCTGCCGCCTAGACCTTTGTGCCCTCCCTATTCCAATCTGGCGTTCTCAAGCACTCCGTGACCGCCGCCGTGCTGGCCGCTGCCGCCGGCGGATGCATCTCCCCTAAAACCGGACAGACGCTGGATCGCTCCTACGAGGCTGCGACCGCGCGTATTCAGGAAATATCCGGGCGCTCCTCAACGAAGGGAATCGCCGTTTCAGAAACCGATCTCGCCGGACCCATCGAGCGCGGCGCCATCGTCGCACTGGCCGTGGCGCGCAGTCCAGCGCTTGCGGTGATGGCTCATCGAGTTCGGGCCCTTGTCTACGCCGGCCGCGCCGAGGGCTCGCTGCCGCCCGCCGAACTCGGCTTCGAGGCGTGGAACCTGCCCTTGGTGCGTACCTACGCCTTAGGTGAAGCGGATATGTATATGGTCGAGCTGCGCCAGCGCTTTCCAGCCGCCGGCTCGCTGGATGCGCGGGCGCGGGCCATGGCCGAGGAAGCCCAGGCGATGATCGCCGAACTCTCGTCCGAGGAAAGGCTCGTCGCGGAACGGGCGGCGAATGCTTTCGCGGATTATGCGCAGGCTTTCGCCGAAAAACGCCTGCAGGAGCGCCAGCTTGCGCTGCTTTCACGCATGGGGCAAGCTGTCCGCGCCCGGTACACCACGGGCGGCGCGGGGCTGGCGGATGCTGCGCGTATCGACATCGAGGCCGCCAAGATAGAACGGGCGCTCGCGCGTCTCGGCGGCGATCTCGCACGCTCACGGGCGATGCTGAACGCCGTGCTGAGAAGGGCTCCGGGCGCGGCTCTCGGTGAACCGCGCGAAGTTCCTCCCGAAACCGTACGCCTTTCCGTTCAAGATCTCATCGCGCGGGCCCATGCGAATCGGGGAACGGCGCTCTCGGCGGATGCCCGGGTGAAAGCGGCCGGCGCCCGGCGCGAGGCCGCCGAAGCCGAGGCGCGCGTTCCAGAGTTTATGGTGGGACTTGGTTACTGGCAGGACCCAACCATGCGCCCGGGCATAGGTGTTACAGCGTCGATGTCGCTGCCATGGTTGTGGGGGCCAAACCGCGACCTCGTTCGTCAGGCCCAGGAAGACGAGGCCGCCGAACGAGCCGCGCGCGACAATGTGGGGCTCGAGACACAGGCCGAAATCAGCGAGGCCCATGCGAGGCTGGCGGCGCTGGAGGCCCAGCTCTCCGTCATTCGCGCGCAGGCCCTACCGGCCGTAAAGCGCTCGATGGAGGCGCTCACAGCCGTCTTTTCCACCGGAAATGCGAGCCTGCTCGAATGGATCGACGTCTCGCGCTCCCTGCTCGATCTCGAGATGGAGGTGATTGTGCTGCACGGTGACCTCGCGCGCGGCATCGCCGGTCTGGAGCGGGCCGTTGGGGCGGCACTTCCCCGAACTCCTTTGCCTAAGGACATAACTCCATGAGCACCGAAGAACACACGCAGACAGACGCGCCCCCAGACGAGGGACACCACGAGCCCCACACGCCCCCTCCGAGCCCGCGGGCGCTCCGGGCAATGGCCATTGTTCGCTGGATTCTGCTTGCGCTCGTCACCTCGCTTGCCGGATATACCGTGTGGACCTTCTGGGGACCAAAACCAGACGGCCACGCCGCCCGCGAGGAGGCCCGGTACTACTGTGCAATGCACCCCCAGATCCGCTCTCCCGATCCGGGGGAATGCCCGATCTGCCATATGAACCTCGAACCAATCCCCGAGGAACGCCGCAACCAGGCACCGGCGGGAACCTCTTCCGCCCCGGCGCCTCCTCCATCCGCCCCGAGTCCGCCGAACGTCACGGCCATTACCGTAAGCGAAGAGAAACAGCGCACGGTCGGCCTCAGCACAAGCTTGGCGGAGAGCGCCACGCTCGGCGATCGCCTACGGGTCCCCGGCGTCATCAGCGCACCGGAAACCGGCCTTGCCCAGGTGCGGGTGCGCGCGCCGGGCTTCGTGGAGCAGGTTGCCGTCCGCCAGACCGGCGTGCGCGTAAAACGAGGCCAAGCTCTTGCGTTCGTTTACAGCCCCGAAATCTACCGGGCCCAGGAAGAGTACCTCACCGCCATCCGCTGGAACGGCGCCGCCAACGCAGACAGCACGCCGCAACCGGGCGCAACCGATATTACAAGCGCCGCGCGCCGCGCGCTCGAACTCCTCGGGCTCGGCTCGGGCGACATCCAATGGATCACACAAACAGGCAAGCCGATCCGCGCGATCGCCGTCAGGGCTCCGGCGGGGGGATATGTGACGCGCTTCAATGCGGTCCTCGGCTCGCGGGCCGAGCCCGAGATGGTGCTCTATGAAATCGCCGACCTCTCCAGCGTGTGGATCATCGCCGGCGTTCACGAACGCGATCTCCAAGCGATGCATGTTGGCATGAACGCGCGCTTCACGGCGACAAACAACCGGACCGAGCCGCTCAGCGGCCGCGTGGACCTGATCGAACCCATCCTTGAAGAGTCAACCCGCACCGCGCGCGTTCGCCTTGTCGTGCCCAATCCCGATGGGCATCTTCGGCCCGGCCAGTTTGGCGAGGTCGAGTTCGAATTGCCCGCATCGCAGGGGCTCTTTGTGCCGAGGGACGCCGTGATCCGCACGGGAGAACATGAATATGTTTACGTGGCCACGGGGGCCGAGCGCTTTGAGCCCAGGCTCGTACGCGCAGGACTCTCCCGCGAGGGACGAATTCAGATCCTTTCCGGCGTCTCCAAAGGCGATCGGGTGGTCACGCGCGGCAGCTTTATGCTGGACTCCGAAAGCCGGCTCCAGGCATCGCTGGCCGCGGCCCCAGCCCCAAATTCCAGCGCGCAAGCAGGATCTCCCGAGCAGGGCCCCTCGTGCGAAACCGAGTTCGACCGCGAGCGCCTGGCCGACAAATACATGCAATGCCGGGCCTGCGAGCGGCAGCACGCGGGCATGGGCCGGATGGTCGCCGATTGCAAGGATGCGATCCCAAAACCCTGGAGGTGAAGCATGATCGGTTGGCTTATCGAGGCTTCAGCGAAATACCGCGCGCTCGTTCTGTTTGCCGCCCTTGCCCTCGCCGTCGCGGGCGTAAGCGCGATGCGCAGCGTAAAGCTCGACGCGATTCCAGATCTATCAGATCCCCAGGTCATCGTCTTCACCGAATGGATGGGACGCTCCCCCACGCTCGTTGAGGACCAGGTCACCTATCCCCTGGTCACATCCTTGCTTGGCGCTCCCCACGTCGTCGATGTGCGCGGCCAGACCATGTTTGGGATGAGTTTTGTCTATGTTGTCTTTGAAGAAGGAACAGACATCTATTGGGCCCGCTCTCGCGTGCTCGAATACCTGAATACCGTCCGGAGCCGGCTTCCGCCCGATGCAAACACCCGCATCGGCCCCGACGCAACAGGCATTGGCTGGGTTTACCAGTATGTGCTCGTCGACCGCACGGGCCGGCACGATCTCGGTCAACTCCGCGCGCTGCAGGATTTTTCCCTTCGATATGCGCTCACCAGCGTTCCCGGCGTCGCCGAAGTCGCCTCCGTCGGGGGCTACGAGCAACAGTATCAAGTCACCGTCGATCCTATTCGGCTGCGCAACTTTGACCTAACGGTTTCGGATGTCGTTCGGGCGGTGCGGCGCTCCAACAGCGATGTCGGCGCCCGGGTCCTCGAGATGTCGGAACGCGAGTATTTCGTCCGGGGACGCGGCTACCTCACCCGCACCGAGGATATTGAAAACATCGTCATTCGGGCGGAGCGGGGCACACCCGTGCTGGTTCGCGATATTGGCCATGTGACGATGGGCGGCGATATCCGGCGCGGGGCCGCGGACTTCGACGGAAAAGGAGAGGCCGTTTCCGGCATTGTCGTCATGAGGTACGGCGAGAATGCGCTCGATGTCATCGGCCGTGTCGAACGAAAGCTCGAAGAACTGAGGTCCACCCTGCCCGAAGGCGTCGAAGCCGTACCCGTCTACAATCGCAAAAACCTTATCGAGCGTGCAATCGATACGCTCAAGGGCGCACTGGCCGAGGAAATGATCGTCGTCGCCCTTGTGCTTATCCTATTTCTGCTGCACCTGCGCAGCGCTCTTCTCCCCATTATTTCGCTCCCGCTCGCGGTCGTCACAGCCTTCATTCCCATGTACTTCCTCGGCATCCCGGCGACCATTATGTCGCTCGGCGGAATCGCCATCGCCATCGGCGCAACCGTCGACGCCGAAATCGTTATGGTCGAGGCCGCCCACAAAAAGCTTGAACACGCGCCCAAACAGATGAGCGAAGCGGAACGCGAAAAGCTCCTCGCTGAAGCCGCCCAGGAAGTCACCCCGGCCATCTTTTTCTCGCTGCTCATTATCGCCGTCTCCTTCCTGCCCGTGTTCGGCCTCACCGGCCAAGCCGGGCGCCTCTTCAAGCCGCTGGCCTACACCAAAACCTTTGTCATGCTCTCGGCCGCGCTTCTCTCCGTAACCGTCGCGCCCGCGCTCCGTGACTACCTCATCCGCGGCAAGATCTTCACCGAGGCCCGCCACCCCGTCTCACGCGCCATCCGCAAGGTCTACGAGCCCTTTGTTCATGTGGCGCTGCACAACCCAAAGACCACCGTACTCATCGGCGTCATGGCGCTCGTCTCCGCGCTGCCCATCGCACAGCGGCTTGGCTCAGAGTTTATGCCCCCGCTCGATGAGGGCGATCTACTCTACATGCCCACGACCTTCCCAAATATTTCCATCGAAGAAGCGCGCCAACAACTCCGCAGGCAAGACGAAGCCCTGCGCCGCTTTCCAGAAGTCGAGTCGGTACTGGGCAAAATAGGCCGCGCCGAAACGCCGACCGACCCCGCGCCGCTCTCCATGGTCGAGACCGTCGTGCGCCTCAAGCCAAAAAGCGAGTGGCGCACCAAGTACCTTCGGCGCTGGTACGTAGGACGCACACCGGAATGGATGAGGCCGCTGTTCAACTGGCTTCAACCCGAGTTTGTGCCCATGACCCGCGAGGATCTCATTCAGGAAATGAACGCGCGCTTGCAGTTGCCCGGCTGGACCAACGCCTTCACGCAGCCCATCCGGAATCGCGTGGACATGCTCACCACCGGCATCCGCACACCGATCGGCATCAAGGTCTACGGCACCGACCTCGCCGAGATTGAACGCGTTGGAACATCGATCGAGCGCGTCCTTCACGAAGTGCCTGGCACCCGAAGCGTCCTCTTCGAGCGCTCGGTCGGCGGGCTCTATGTGGACGTTGTGCCCAATCGCGAGGGCCTTTCACGCTACGGCCTGCAAATCGAAGACGTCAACGATGTGATCGAATCCGCGCTTGGAGGCATGCCCATCACAACCACCGTTGAAGGACGCAACCGCTTTACCGTCAACGTTCGTTATGCCCAGGACTTCCGCTCGAGCCTCGACGCCATTCGCGATGTAGCAATCCCCCTACCCACCAGCATGACCGCCGCGGCGGGCGATGGAATGAACGGCAACTCCAGCCCATCCAGCACCGCCGGCGCTCCCGCTCAAATCCCGCTCGGCGCCATAGCGGACATCCGCGTTGCATCCGGCCCCCCCATGATCCGCGACGAAGCGGGCCTTCTGGTTGGCTACGTATACGTCGACATCGAAACGGATCGCGACGTCGGCGGCTACGTGGACGACGCCAAGGCCGCCGTTGCGCGCGCCCGTTCGGCCGGCACGCTGAGCATCCCCGCCGGCTACTACCTGAAATGGACCGGCCAATACGAGCTGCTCGCCGACATGGAAGCGCGCATGAAAATCCTCGTCCCAATTGCGCTCCTCGTCACCGTCGTCTTGCTCTATCTCCAATTCAAGAACTTCACCGAAGTCCTCATCGTCCTGCTCTCCGTACCCTTTGCCCTGGTAGGCAGCGCATGGGCGCTCTGGCTTCTCGGCTACAATCTATCCACCGCCGTCTGGGTAGGCGTTATTGCGCTGGTGGGGCTCGCGGCCCAGACGGGCGTTGTCATGATTGTCTACATCGACCACGCCTATGAACGGCGCCTCCGCGAAGGACGCATCAACACCCTTGAAGACATCATCGAAGCCCACTCCGAAGGAACAATCCAGCGGGTCCGCCCCAAGCTCATGACCGTGAGCACCATGTTAATCGGCCTCATACCGCTGCTTTGGGCTCAAGGAAGCGGCGCCGACGTCATGAAACGCATCGCCGCGCCGATGGTGGGCGGTCTGGTGACGAGCGCATTCCTCACCTTGGAGATCATTCCTGTCATCTATACCTACTGGAGGAGCGAGCAGCTTTTATGGAGGCATCTTGAGGAAGCGCATACGCCCACGCTGCATTGGCTTGAGCGCGCCATTGCGATGCTCAAGGCAATGGGGGCATTGTTCGCCATATCGCTTATTGTGCGGCTTTATACAACGGAGCCTGGGCGATGGCTCAACACGGCATCCCTGTGTGCCGGCGCGGCAATGCTGATTTCCCTCGCCGCCTATTTGCTATTCCGGCGGCGCGCGAAGCATATCCTTACGCCCTTGACACCATTGACACAAAAACAAGGAAAGGACACTGATTCATGACCATCGTTCAAATCGCAGCCTTGCTCTTGCTTATACCCCTAGGCGCAGCCTGTGAACAGAGCGCAACGTCCACCCCGCAACAAGGCGCGGCATCGGGTGATAGCGCATCGGCGGCATCCCTCTCCATAACGGTAGACGGAAGCGGCTACCATCCGGCCAATCTTTCGGCGCCTGCGGGCCAGCCCGTTCGCCTCACGATCACCCGCACATCCGACGATGGGTGCGGGCAACAGATCATATTTCCATCCCTGAATATCCGCCGGGACCTTCCATTAAAACGGGCGGTTACGGTTGACTTCACGATGCCCGCGTCGGGCAGCGTGGCCTTTACCTGCGGGATGGATATGCTTCGGGGGTCGATTGTCGCGCAGTGACGCGCGGCGGTTCATATCAGGAAGGAAAGCCGGCAATACGATTAGAGGGTGACAGATAGCGTGTTATAGCCCATCAAGGCGTCCCGCCCGAGCCCGGCTTTTTCTCGGAATCACCGGCCTCTTTCTCCTTCTTCTTCTTGGTGGCCACACCTTTATTGGCCGGCCCAAGCTGATAATCCAACAGATCCTTCAGCGGCCCAAGAACAAGCCCCGCCTCGGCGCTTCCCTGGCCTCGGCGCTTGGCCTGGGAAACGATTTCGCCAATCAACAGCGATATACGGTGAGCCCGCTCCATCTTGGTTTCATAAATCAACTCGGCCAGCTTTTCAGCGGCGGGCAATAACTTTTCGCATTGCCGGTGCTGAGCGATAAGCGTCACCGCCTCTTGAACGGCTTTAGGATTCAAGCCTGCCCGATCGACATCATTGGGCTTTAAACGCTCCAGATTGGCCAAGGCTTTTTCATAGCCATCGTGAAACTTGATAAAGCCATTAATCTCTTCCGCCGTAACATCCACGATATCGGGGATATCGGAGGCATCGATGATTAAATCGCCGGGAACAGCTTCTTTGGGATTGCTCATGATGGGATTTCAATTCTCCACGGGAAGGCGGGTGAGACACCCGGTCCGGGACCAGACATTGTACAACAGAAGTGGCCGTGGGGCTGTACGCCTGCGGCGACAGCGCGCGCGGCGAAGTTGAGGATAAACCGGGGTTTTGGCTTGTCAAGGGGTAGTAGAAAATTTTTTGAACAATTTTTTTTGGGGGGCGAGGGGAGGGTGGAGGTGCGGCCGATGACCTCGGGAGGTGCGGCCGATGACCTCGGGAGGTGCGGCCGATGGGCGCGGAGATGGGCGGGATGACCTCGGGAGGTAGGACCGATGAGCGTGGAGATGGGCGGGATGACCTTGCGAGGTGCGGCCGATGAGCTCGGAGATGGGCGGGATGAGCTCGGGAGGTGCGGCCGATGAGCGCGGAGATGGGTGGGATGACCTTGCGAGGTGCGGCCTATGAGCGCGGAGATGGGCGGGATGAGCTCGGGAGGTGCGGCCTATGAGCGCGGAGATGGGCGGGATGACCTTGCGAGGTGCGGCCGATGAGCTCGGAGATGGGCGGGATGACCTTGCGAGGTGCGGCCGATGAGCGCGGAGATGGGCGGGATGAGCTCCAAGATGCGTCCTGGGGTCTCCAAGGGGTATCCCAAGAGGCTTGACGAGTGCGCCCGTGCCAGCTTGCGCCGGGAACTCAGGCTCAATGCCCGCTGCCGTCTTGATACCGCCTCATCTGTTGGCGTAGCTTGCAAACGGCCGGAAACCTTTCCCTTCCGCCGCCCGGAGCTCTTACGGATGTGCGATGAAATCACCGCGGCATCAAACGCGCGCCTCAAAAACAAAGGCCAAGCATGAGTAGCCAGTCCGCTCTCGCGCTCCCCCTTACCCTCGCCGAGCTCGAATCGCACCTGTGGGAGGCCGCCAATATCCTGCGAGGTAGCCCAGTCGATCGCACCGATTGGAAGTCGTATATCCTGCCGCTGCTCTTCTTCAAGCGTATCTGCGATGTTTGGGATGAAGAGCACGCCGTTATGCTTGCCGACTATGGCGAGGATTTCGCCGATGAGCACCGCTTTCAGGTGCCCGATGGCTGTCATTGGTCAGCCGTGCGCGCTACGCCAAAGAATGTCGGCACCGCGCTCGCCAATGCTATGCGCGGCGTCGAAGCCGCAAACCAAAAACATCTCTATGGCGTCTTCGGCGATGCCCAGTGGACCAACAAAGACCGCTTGCCCGACGAACTGTTAAAAGACCTCATCGAACACTTCTCCGCACTGTCCATTGGCAATAACCGCGTCGCTTCCGATGTGATGGGCGATGCCTACGAGTACCTCATCAAACAGTTCGCCGATGCCACAAACAAAAAGGCCGGCGAGTTCTACACCCCGCGCAGCGTCGTCCGGCTAATCGTCGATATTCTCGACCCCAAGGAAGCCGAAACCATCTACGACCCCGCCTGCGGAACGGGCGGTATGCTTCTCGCGGCTGTCGCTCATGTGCGCGAACGCGGCGGCGACCCGCGCATGTTTTTCGGCAAGCTTCATGGCCAGGAAAAAAACCTCACCACCGCGGCCGTCGCCCGCATGAACCTCTTCCTCCATGGCATCGAGGATTTTGTGATCGAGCGCGGCGACACGCTTCGCCAGCCCGTATTTACCGATGCAAGCACAGGCGGCCTCGCAACCTTCGATGTGGTGATCGCCAACCCGCCATTTTCGCTTGAACAGTGGGGCCGCGAGATTTGGGAGAGCGACCCGTGGGGCCGCGCCTTTGCGGGATTGCCCACCGATAGCAATGCCGACATGGCTTGGGTTCAGCACATGGTTAAGTCGATGGCGCCTAAAACCGGCCGCATGGGTGTCGTCCTGCCCCAGGGCGCGCTCTTTCGCGGCGGTGTCGAGGCTCAGATTCGCAAGCATTTGCTCGAACACGATCTAATCGAAGCCGTTATCGGCCTCGCGCCAAATCTCTTCTACGGCACCGGCCTCGCCGCGTGTGTATTGGTTCTTCGCCGGCGCAAGGAAGAGCCCAAACAAGGCAAAGTGCTTATCGCCGACGCCTCTTCCGTTTTCCGCCGCGGCCGCGCTCAGAACTTCCTCGACCCGGCCCATGTCGCCGAGATCAGCGCATGGGTGCGCGGCTTCGCCGATATCCAGGATCGCGCCCGCGTCGTCAGCCTCGCCGAAATCGAAAAAGAAGGCTTTACGCTTAACATCTCGCGCTATGTGCTGCCGCCCATCGGCGCAGACATCCCGCCGCTGCCCGAGGCTGTCGCCGCCTTCAAGGAAGCCCTTGCAAAATGCCGTGAAGCGGAAGACCACCTTCGCCGCGTCATGCACGAAGGAGGCTGGCTCTCATGACCAACCACATGACCCAGCAAGAGCTCGAATCGTACCTCTGGGGCGCCGCCATTATCCTGCGCGGGCTCATCGATGCGGGCGACTACAAACAGTTCGTCTTTCCGCTCATCTTCTTTAAACGCCTTTCGGACGTATGGGATGAAGACCACGCCGCCGCCCTCGCCGAATCCAAGGGCGATGCCGCCTACGCCGCCTCCATGGCCAACGATCGCTTCGTCATCCCCGAAGGCGCGCACTGGAACGACATCCGCACCACCGCAAAAGACGTAGGCAAGAAACTCCAGAACGCCCTCCGCGCCATCGAAGCCGCAAACCCTGGACGCCTGGAAGGCATCTTTGGCGACGCCGCCTGGACCAACAAAGAGCGCCTGCCCGATGTAACTTTAAAAAACCTAATCGAACACTTTTCGGGCCACACCCTATCGCTGGCGAACGTACCCGAAGACGAACTTGGCAACGGCTATGAATTCCTTATCAAAAAGTTTGCCGACGACAGCGGCCACACAGCCCAAGAGTTCTACACCAACCGCACCATCGTTCACTTGATGGTGCAAATGCTCGAACCCAAAAGCGGAGAAAGCATTTACGACCCGACCTGCGGAACGGGCGGCATGCTTATTTCGGCGCTTGCCGAGGTAAAACGCGCGGGCGGCGAACACCGCACGCTCAAGCTTTATGGCCAAGAGCGCAACCACATGACCGCATCGATAGCCCGCATGAACCTGGTCTTACATGGCGTGGAAGACAGCGAGATTGCGCGGGGCGACACGCTATCGAATCCGGCATTTCACGAAGCGGACAAGCTAAAGACCTTTGATGTGGTGCTGGCGAATCCGCCTTATTCCATCAAACAATGGAACCGCGAGGCATGGCAGAGCGATTCGTGGGGGAGGAATTTCCTTGGGACGCCGCCGCAGGGCCGGGCAGATTACGCCTTTTTCCAGCACATTTTAAAGAGCATGGATTCGAAGACGGGGCGCTGTGCGATTTTGTTTCCGCACGGCGTGTTGTTTCGGCGGGAAGAAGCGGAGCTTAGGCGCAAGCTCATCGAGGCGGATTTGGTGGATTGCGTGCTTGGGCTTGGGCCGAACCTATTTTACAACTCGCCGATGGAAGCCTGTGTTGTCTTTTGCCGTTCGAAAAAGCCGGCGAAGAAGCGCGGCAAGGTGTTGCTGATTGATGCGGTGAACGAGATTGCGCGGGAGCGGGCGGTTAGCTTTTTAAGGCCCGAGCATCAGGCGCGTATCGAGGAAGCCTACGGCGCCTTTGCGGACATTGAAGGTTTTGCAAAGGTTGCCACGCTCGCGGAGATCGCGGCGCAGGGGCATAGCCTATCGATTCCGCTGTATGTAAAGCGCAAAAGCGCGGCGGCGCTGGCCAAGGGCGATGGTCAAGAGCCGGGGCTGCGGGAAGCGTGGGAGGCGTGGGAGGCGTCGGGGCGGGTATTTTGGGAAGAGATGGACGCGGTGGTGGATATGCTGGACGGGTTGGTGGGCGAGGGGGAGGGGACCAATGGCTGAGCTAAAGCCTGGGTGGAAGCGGGTGAAGTTTGGCGAAATCGCGGAGTGTGTAAACGACCGCGTCGACGATCCCTCGAAGGCTGGAGTCGACCGCTATGTTGGCCTGGAGCATTTAGATCCAGAGAGCCTGACGATTCGGCGGTGGGGGGCGCCCGATGAAGTCGAATCGACAAAGCTTCGATTCAAGCCGGGCGACATTATCTTCGGCAAGCGGCGCGCGTATCAGCGGAAGCTTGCGGTTGCCGATTTCGAGGGGATCTGCTCGGCGCACGCGATGGTGCTTCGCGCAAAGCCAAAGGCGGTCCTGCCGGAGTTCCTTCCGTTCTTCATGCAGAGCGACTTGTTCATGGAGCGGGCAGTGGCGATTTCCGTGGGTTCGCTCTCTCCGACGATTAACTGGAAGACACTTGCAGTCGAGCAGTTCGCGCTGCCGCCGCTGGAGGAGCAGAGGCGGATTGCCACGGTTCTTCGTGTCGTCGAAGAGAACCATGATGTACTTCTTTCAGCAATTCGTTCACTTGATGCTCTTGAGGCGTCGCTGTTGCGCTCGGAGTTCGGAGAGTACGATCCCGAAAAATTATCAGGGCACCTACGGCTGGCATCTGTCGCGACGATTCAGTCAGGTGTCGCGAAAGGGCGGGCTCGTGAAGCGGGCAAGACAACAGAGGTCCCCTACTTGCGCGTCGCCAACGTTAAGGATGGCGAGCTCGATTTGAGTGAAATCCAAGAGATCACCGTTGAAGCGTCACAAGTTCATCACTATCTCCTTCGCCCTGGGGATGTGCTGATGACGGAGGGGGGAGATCTCGACAAGCTTGGGCGGGGCACGGTTTGGCAAGGCGAAGTCGAAGGCTGCGTGCATCAGAATCATGTGTTCGCTGTCCGTCCGGATCCGCGCCAACTGGACCCTTGGTATCTCGCCGCCCTGGCTCGCAGCGGTTTTGGGCGCTGCTACTTTCAAAAATGCGCGAAGCGTACCAGCAATCTCGCTTCAGTGAACAAGCGGGAACTGGGTGAGTTTCCGGTACAGAAGGTTTCACTCGAGCGTCAGCGAGTCTTCGTCGAAACGTGGCGCTCATTGCGTAATCAGCGCTTGCAGTTCGAGTCGCGCGGCATGGTGCTGCGGCAGCTCATGCGCCAACTAATTGAAGCGGACCATATGCAATGACCTTCACCGAAGCCTCCACCATCGAAAACCTCATCCGCGACACCCTCTCAGGCGCCATCACCCACCACACCACCGCAGGCCCAGGCCTCGCCCGCAGAGGCGCCAAAATCGCCGGCCTAGGCTGGCACTTCCTCGCTCCCGCCCATATCCCACGTAAACCCCACGAGGTCTTTGTCGAAGATTGGGTGCGTGATGCCTTAATCCGCCTCAATCCCGAAATCGCCGCCCTCCCCGACCGCGCCGATGAGGTGCTCTATAAACTCCGCGCCATCGTCCTCTCCGTCCGCTCCGATGGCTTGCTAAAGGCTAATGAAGAACTTTGCGCCTGGCTCCGAGGCGACCGCTCTATGCCCTTCGGGCTAAACCACGAGCATGTGCCCGTCCGCCTCGTCGACTTCGAAAACCTCGATAACAATCATTATGTGGTTACCCAGCAGTTTATCTTCCACGCCGGCCCCGCCAAATGCCGCGCCGATCTCGTTCTGCTGGTCAATGGTCTGCCCCTCGTTCTTATCGAAGCCAAAACCCCCGTCCGCAATGCCGTAAGCTGGCTCGATGGCGCGCTCCAGGTCCATGATGACTACGAGAAAAATGTCCCAGAGCTCTTCGTCGCCAATGTCTTTAGCGTCGCTACCGAAGGCAAAGAGCTGATGTACGGCGCCGTCCGCATGCCCGTCGATTTATGGGGCCCCTTTCGCAGCGATGCGGAAGCCGCGCCCCGCACGCTCGATGGGGTAAAGGCCGCCGCCCAAGGTCTGCTCCGCCCAAGCGTCGTGCTCGATATCCTCAATCATTTCACCCTCTTCGCGACCGATAAAAAGAAGCGCCGTATCAAGGTCGTCTGCCGTTATCAGCAGTATGAGGCGGCCAATCTTATTGTGCAGCGCGTGCTCGCGGGAGCGCCAAAAAAGGGGCTTATCTGGCACTTTCAGGGTTCGGGCAAATCCCTCTTGATGGTCTTCGCGGCGCAAAAACTCCGCCTTCAGCCCGAGCTGGGCAATCCCACGGTGCTTATTGTCGTCGATCGTATCGATCTCGATGCGCAAATCAGCTCGACCTTTCATGCCTCCGATGTGCCCAATCTTGTGAAGGCCGAGACGCGCGACGATTTGCAAAAGCTGCTCAAGCAGGATACGCGCAAAATCATCATCACCACCATCTTTAAGTTTGGTGAAGCCCAAGGCGTGCTTAACGAGCGCGGCAATATCGTCGTGCTTGTTGACGAGGCGCACCGCACCCAAGAGGGAGACCTGGGCATGAAGATGCGCGCCGCGCTGCCAAAGGCATTTCTCTTTGGCCTCACGGGCACGCCCATCAACCGCCGCGACCGCAATACCTATTATGCCTTCGGCGCCGACGAAGACCCGCGCGGCTATATGAGCCGCTATGGATTCGAGGAATCGATCCGCGACCGCGCCACGCTGGAGCTTCATTTCGAGCCCCGCCTCGTCGATCTGCGCATTGAAAAAGCGGCGATCGATCAAGCCTATCAGGCGCTTACGGGCGAGCTTTCAGACCTGGATAAAGACAATCTGGCCAAGGCCGCTTCAAAGATGGCGGTGCTGGTAAAGGTACCCGAACGGGTGCAAAAGATCTGTGAAGATATCGCGCGCCATTACCAGGATGCCGTTGCGCCTCATGGCTTGAAGGGTATGGTGGTGACCTTTGACCAAGAGTGTTGTCTGTTGTACAAGGCGGCGCTCGACAAGCTGCTGCCGCCCGAAGCCAGCGAGATTGTCATCTCGGCGACGGGCAATGACGAGCGTTTCAAGCCCTACGCCCGCACTCGCGATGAAGAAGAGAATCTGCTCGATCGCTTCCGCGATGCAAACGACCCGCTTGCGCTTCTTATTGTGACGGCAAAGCTGCTGACGGGCTTTGATGCGCCGATTCTCCAGGTGATGTATCTCGACAAGCCGCTGCGCGATCATACGCTGATGCAGGCGATTTGCCGGACCAACCGGCCTTTTGGTGGCAAGAAGACCTATGGGCTTATTGTCGATTACCTTGGCATCTTCGACGATGTGGCCAAAGCGCTTGAATTTGACGAACAGGGATTCCGGAGTGTTGTTGGCAATATCCAAGGTTTAAAAGACCAGGTTCCCAAGGCGATACAGAAGTGCCTTGCATTTTTCCCTGGGGTCGATCGCACGCACAGCGGTTACGAGGGGCTGATGGCGGCGCAGGAATGCCTGCCCAACAACGAGGTGCGCGATGCTTTTGCGGCTGAATATTCGGTATTGGGCAGGCTATGGGAAGCCATTTCGCCCGACCCGGTGCTGTTGCCTTTTGAAGTCGATTATCGCTGGCTCACCCAGGTCTATGTTTCGGTTCAGCCGACGAGCGGCACAGGCAAGCTGATTTGGCATGCGCTGGGGGCGAAGACCATTGAACTCATTCATCAGAACGTTCATGTCGAGGCCCTGCGCGACGACTTAGAAACGCTGATTGTCGACGCCGAGCTTCTCGAAGCCATTCTAAGCTCGCCCGATCCGCAAAAAAGGGCGAAGGAGTTTGAGATTAAGCTTACGGCGCGGCTGCGCAGGCATATGGGCAATGCAAAATACCGGGCCCTATCCGAGCGATTGGAGGCATTAAAAGAGCGGCACGAGCAGGGACTTTTTAACAGCGTCGAGTTTCTAAAGCATTTGCTGGAGATAGCGCGGGATTTGGTAGCGGTCGAGAAAGAGACCCCGCCCGAGGAGGACGAAGATCGGGGCAAGGCGGCGCTGACGGAGCTATTCCAGCAGGTGAGGAATGCAAGGACGCCTGTGGTGGTGGAGCGCGTGGTTGCGGACATCGACGAAATCGTGCGGCTGGTGCGGTTTCCAGGATGGCAGACGACGGCCGCGGGCGAGCGCGAGGTGAAGAAGGCGCTTCGTAAGAGTCTGCTGAAGTATCAGTTGCATCAGGATGCGGACTTGTTTGAGCGGGCGTATGGGTATATTCGGCAGTATTACTGATAGCGGCCCAAGACCAAGCCCGGCTTCCGCGCTCCCCTGGCCTCGGCGCTTGGCCCGTGCTGAGCGATGAAGCTTCCGGACTATTCCAACCCGGCAAACTGGAGCGCATTGCCCGAGCGCGAGGATGCCCGCGGTCCAAACGACGAGCAGATTGTGCCGGCGCCGGAAAACATGGGTGAAGTATTTATCGAGGCATCTCAAACCTCTTCACCACCGCGCCCGTACCAGCGTCCCACACATGGGCCGACCCCGCTCCCGCGCCGAGAATCAGCTTCATATCCCACGAAATATCAAAAGTCCGCGCCCCTTTTAGATCCATGGTAAATGCCACCGTTTTTGATGGCGCGCTCACCAGCTCGCCTTTGTCCCCGCGAACCAGCAGAAGACGCTGCCCATCGCCAAACATCACCATTTGATCGACCGGATTCGCCTTGGGTACATCATAGGCTGCAATCGTTTTCATGGAATCGAGGCGAATCGAGCGGAACCAGCGATATGAGCCCGTCGCTAAAAGAACTTCGCCGTCCCGCGAGTAGGCGAGGGGGCCAATATGATCGTCGCAGCCAAAGCTTGTCGCGAGGTTGCCAAGACCTTTGAAGCTCTTTCCATCGAACAAAGATAAACCGTGGCCATCCGGCGCGGATGCCGCGACATGTTTTCCATCCGGCGCGACCCATGAGCCAAAAGTGCCGCCCGTTCGAGCGCTGCCCTCTGCCTTCACTTGACATGTGCCCGCGTCCAGCCGCGCCATCTCGCCGTTGCCCGTTGTGATGAGAGAGCCCATGTCCCGGGTGAAGGCGAGATCGAATACATAGCTCTGGGTGGTTGAGCAGATGAGTTTCTTTTTATCGATATCCCATATCGTCGCGGCGCCGTTTGCCGAGGCAAGCCGTTTGCTGTCATCCGAAAATACGATCGAATAGACCTCTCCTTTTGGACCGCTTGGAAGTTCGGCGATGAGCTTGCCAGAGCCAGGGTCCCAAACGCGGGCGATGCCGCTTTCGTCGACGGTGGCGAAGCGATCTCCCTTGTTTGAAAAGACGATGGCGCGGACGGGTTTTGGATGATCGGGGAGGGGGATAAGAGGGTCGCCTGAAGTCGGCACGATGGAGACTTTGTTTCCAAGGCCCGCGGCGAAGGAGCGGCCATTGGGGCGGAATGCGACGAGGCCCGGTGTTTCGCTTTCGTTGGAGAGGGCGACGTTTGGGGTTGGGGTTGCGGGTGCGGGGGCGTTCGCGGAGGAATGGGTGGAGGGAACGGTGGGCGTGTCGGTTGGGGCGCTTGGTGATGGGGCGGGTTCGGGGGTGGAAGAGGAAGGTGAAGCGGGGGCCGCGCTGGGGGAGCTCGAGGTTGGGTTTGAAAGAGCTGGGGCGCCGCCGCTGGTGCTTCGATGAGGGTCGTCGCAGGCGGTGAGCGTGAGCGCGAGGAGTGAAGCAATCGCGGCGGACTTGGAGAAGGGCGAGGGGATCATTGGTGGGAGTCTATCAGCCCAAGCTGTCGAATCCGAAGCGGGGGCCACGCTGGGCCTACACTTTACATCCTTCCATCGTTTCGATAAATATTCGACGTAACAAATCGGCGTACGAGAAAAAGCACAAACGCATTCGAGAGCCCGGGGACCCGGATTCTGAATGCCGGATCGTTGCACAAGTCAGTCCGCTCTATCTCTGACGCGCGATACAGACCGCAGTACGCGGCGGCATTCCGCCTTGGTCCGAGGGGTGTATTTGAAGGAGTACTTGCCAGTGCCGGCAATTGCGGTGGTGATCGCCACCCGGGACCGGCCGCGCCTTCTGGCCGAGCGTGCGCTCGCTTCTGTCGCGGCTCAAACCAGGCCCCCAAACTTCATTGTCGTTGTGGACGACTCGTGCTCCGGCCTTCGCGCTACCAACCGAGGCATCGTTGAGTCGCTCAAGATCCATCCATGTTCCGTCACCTATCTCGAGAATGCGCGGACAGAAGGGGCGAGTGGAAGCTGGAACACCGCGCTCGCTTTCTTGCTTGCCAAGGCCGGTGCGGCAGATGGCTTGTTCGTCGCGATCCTCGACGACGATGATGCGTGGCTGCCCACGTATCTGGCGCGCTGCGAAGCCGCTGTCATCGAAGGTCGCCTGGATATGGTTGCTGCGGGTCTGCATCGCATCGAGTCGATGGAAGGTCCGCCGACTGTGGAGCCCGCGCCGGAAACCCTGTCCGCCGCTCCGTTCCTTGTTGGCAATCCTGGACTTCAAGGTTCGAACATCTTCGCGCGTCTAAGTGTGTTGCTTGCAGCGGGGGGATTCGATGAGGCTCTCCAAAGCACGACAGATCGCGACCTCTGTATTCGTATCGCTGACCTCGGCTGGGTCCGCTATGGCCGCATCCCCGAAGCCCTTGTCGACCACTATGCGGATGCTGAGCGCACCCGTTTGAGTACCCGGGGCTCCACGGCCAAGCTCGATGGTCTCTCCGCTTTCTGGCGTAAGTACGCCGGGCGCATGAACGCTGTCCAACGCGAGATGTTCACGGCCCGCGCCGCTTCGCTCTTCGGCTGGAGTGCTCCCGCGCATCCCCAGCCGCCGCTTTATGTGGGCGTAATCACGTCTGCGCCGGGGACACTGCTCCCGCTGTTGCTTGATTTCAGTGGGCTCGCGAAAAACAGGGGTGCCGTTCGTTTTTCGGTGGTGGTGCTGGACAACGCGAGCCCCGCCGCCGAGCTCGAGTTCGCGCTCCGGGAGGCGCGCGCCGCGGGACTTCAGGTGGCTGTCGTTAGCGTCGCCCAACAACGCAAGGATGCAGCGGCAGGGGCATTCGGACAGATGTTCCAAGAACGCCCAGTCACACCGGTTGGTATCGCCGCGGCGCGCACGATGCTGCAACGCTATGTGGGCGCGCTCATGGAGCAGGACCCCGGCTCTTTCGCCTGGATTCTCGACGACGATATGCGCGTGGACAGCCGTGCAGTCGGTTATCTGCAGTGGCTGCCGGCGTTTCGTGACGCGGGTGTCGACGTGCTTATTGGGGCCTATGAGGGCTCTTCACCAAACCCCCCGCTCAACGGGCTTCGGGTGCAGCTCGTGGATGTTTTCCACAACCTCGTATGGCTCCGGGGGCTTTCCGAGGAGGCTCCGCTGCCGGATCGGTCGGCGGAGAACGCCGCTTTGCGGGTACAGTTCCCGGATTACTATTACGACCTCTCACGGCGGCACACCGCGCACCTGGAGACTCCGCACTGGATAGAACCGGTGGCCGCGGGTGAGACCGTCGCAGAGGCCCGCGCCCGGCTTTTGACCGGAGCGCTCGGAATCCTTTCGGGACAGCCAATCACCCGGGCCATCGTGTCGCCTGTCCCGGCGGATCCAATCGCTGCCGCGAAGGACTCCGTCAATCGAGGCGGCAACACGTTTGTGCTGGACCATCGAGCGCTCACGCAGACACCGAATGCGATCTCGCGCGTTCAGGGGCGAGAGGCCCGGCGCTCCGATATGATTTGGGCGATCCTGAATCGCCACTACCGCCGCATGAACATCAAGGCAGTCGCGTTTCCTGTCCACCATGTTGGCCGCGCGGCGAGCAGTCCGCGCCTCGATATCGAGAAGGTTCAAGGTGAGATTGCCGGCTCGGCGCTGTACGCGGGTCTTGGCGAGTTTCTGCAGACAAGACCAGGGCACATGCTGGACTTCTTGCCGGAGGAGGCATTGGAGATCCGGCGGTTGTCGAACCAACATCGAGAACGCCGTTTGCAGGGGCTGCGCCAGAGCATTTGGCGGATTATCGGGCTGCGTGAGGCCATCCGGGGTGTCGTGCGCGGCCGTGAACTCGAGGGTTTGATGGGCCACCTCGACACATGGTTCACGCCCGCATTGTTTGAACAAATCCGCGATGGAGTGGACGTCGATCGCGATAGCGAGGTGGAAGCCTTCCTGATGTCGCTGCGAGCGGTCGCCGACGACTATGCATTGGCCACAATCGACACCAGTTTCATTCAGGCCCAGTTTCGGGCCGGGATCGGACCATGACGGATACCCTGAATCAGATGTTCGACAGTTGGTGCGAGCTCCCCACGCCGATGGGGAACTTTCGGATGTATGACTCGGGCGACGAACACCTGCGCGTCGTCTGTTTGGGCGACATCCGCGAGCAAGGTGTGCGGCCGCTTCTACGGGTCCACTCATCTTGCCTTGCGTCCGAGGTATTCAGCGCGAGTGACTGCGATTGTGCCGACCAGTTGCGTGAGTCGATGAAGCTCATTGCCACGGAGGGCCGCGGGCTCATTATCCACCTGCACCAGGAAGGGCGGGGACAGGGGCTCTCGCTTAAAATCAAGGCGGTCGCCAAGATGCAGCGGGAGGGGCTGGACACGGTTAGCGCGTTTGAGGCGCTTGGATTGGAGCAGGATGTGCGCTGCTACGGCGATGCTGTGCGGGTGTTGCGTCTCGTTGGCATCCACGCCGTTCGGCTCATCTCCAACAACCCCCGCAAGGTGAGCTACTTGAAAGAGCACGGCATCCATGCGGAGATGGTGAACACCCACCCGACCGTCCGAGCCGAGAACGCCGGCTATTTGGAGACCAAGAAGGCGAAGCTTGGGCACCAGATCCCGCTCGAGGTCAAGGGCACTTCAGCGCAGGAGCCGATCCTCTTCTATCACTCGGATCAGCCGTGGGGAGAGTTGTCCAATTTCTCCCGGCACCCAGTGTTTCTCTTCGAGCGCCACTGGCCAACGGTGGAGCACTTCTATCAGGCGCAGAAGTTCGCTGGGACGCCCAAGGAAGAGATTATTCGCTGTGCGGCGACTCCGACGCTCGCGAAGCGTCTTGCCGATGACCTTGAGAAAGAGCGCCGGCGCGCTGACTGGGCGGAGGTGAAGGAGACGATTATGCTCGCGGGGCTGCGGGCCAAGTTCTGGCAGCATCCCGACCTGCGTGCACGCCTGCTCGAGTCGGGCGATCGCCTCCTAGTGGAACACACACGAGACGACGCATATTGGGGAGACGCGGGGGATGGAACCGGAAAAAATCGCCTGGGCACGCTCCTGATGCAGGTCCGCGCGGAGCTTCGGCGGGATGGCCATCAACCCGGCTTGACCTGAGAGACGGCCATGTGTGGCATCGTTTTTCTTGCCGGCCCGCGCGCCAAGGCTCGCATTTATGGCTGCGTTGAGCGCCTCCAGCACCGTGGCCCGGACGATCAGAGCGTCTTTACCGAGGACGATCTTGCGCTGGGGTTTGCCCGGCTGGCCATCAATGGTGCCGGCGCGCTTGGGCGCCAACCCTTTGGGTACGGCGATCTCATCGGCGTGGTGAACGGCGAAATCTACAATCATGCCGCGCTTAGAGCCTCCTACTCCCTCGAGCCGAATCCGTGCGACACGGATGTCGTGCTGCCGCTCGTCGCTCGGCTCGGCCCTCAGGTGATTGACGCGCTGGATGGCTTCTACGCGAGCGTCGTCGTTCGGCGGTCCGTGCGGGAGGTGCTCTGCCTGCGCGACCATATGGGTAAAAAGCCGCTCTTTGTGGGATGTTCCGAGGGCGAGATCTTTATCGCGAGCGAACTCAAAGCGTTCGACGATGTGACGTGGTTCGAGCCTCTCCCGCGGGGCATCAGCACTGTCGATCTAAAGACCGGCCGCGCTGTCCAGATTGCCGAACATCAAGCCGTCATTCCCCGCCATGACATAACCCGCCTTCTGGAAGAGGCTGTGCGCAAGCGGATACCCGGCGCCGGGCAGCCCCTCGGCGTGTTCCTCAGCGGCGGGCTCGATAGCTCGCTTGTCGCGGCGTTCGTGTCGCGCGAGCGCGAGGACGCGATTTATTTGACCTTGGGTGATCCAGGCAGCCCCGACCGGGAGGCGGTGGAGAAGCTTGCCGGTTTGCTCCGGTTAAAAGACGTGCGCTTTGTCCCATTGCCAAAGCGAGAACGCGTACCCGAGTACGTGCGGCGAGTGGTATACGCGACCGAGAGCTTCAACCCATCGATCGTCAGCAACGGGCTGGCGACCTTCTTGCTGGCCGAGGCCGCGCGCGGTGCTGGTATCAAGGTGGTCCTAACGGGGGAAGGCGCTGACGAGCTCTTTGGCGGTTATAACCTGTTCGGGCCAGAGGACCCGTGGAGGGAGGTGCGGGCGAAACTCATCGATGACATGCACCTTACCGAGTTGCGCCGCCTTGATATGAGCAGCATGGCGCACAGCGTGGAAGCGCGGTGCCCATTCCTCGATCGCGCCATTCGAGGCTTTAGTGATGGGCTCCCGTTCCAGGGATTATACGATGGCGGTGAGAACAAGGTAACGCTGCGGCGCGGCTTCGAGGGTGTGCTCCCGCCCGAGCTGCTCCACCGCCGCAAGACATCGTTCGACGTTGGGAGTGGGCTCCGCGGTGAGGTGGTGCGGTATCTCCGGCGGCTGGGAAGGAGTGAGCGAGAGGAGCTGCACGATATTTGGAAGAAGCACTTCGCCTTTGAGGACACCGCGGCATACTTTCAGGCTTATCCGGTCTTCGATCGACTGATCGATCGCCGTGGGGAGAGCCACCGATGAGCGTTCAAGACTCCATGGCGATGGCTGTGCGTGCGATTGAGGCGCTCATGCTCGACAAGTTTGAGACGGAGCCCTTCCACAATTTGCGTCTGTTTTGTGGTGAGGAGTTTTGGAAGGCAGTACCCGGGGGCACTTGTTCGGATAAGACCCTTAGCTTCTTGAGCGCGGCGCGGCGGGCTGGCTTTCAGGTAGCCCTCCACTCGGGTTTCATCGACGGCCGGGAGATTCATCGGCTTGCGCGGGTTCATCTGGAAGGACGTGTATTCTTTGCGGATGTTGGCAACGGCTGGCCCGCGCTGAAGCTCTATCCATCGGATCGCGAGGTTTCCTTCCGTTGTTTTGGGATGGGCTTCCGCACCGAGGTTAGCGGGGAGCGTGTGCGCGTGTTCCACGAGCGGAGGGGGCGGGAGTCTCTTCAAGTCGAGATCGACGTTCGTGGCAAGCCCGAGCGCGACATCCGGGCGGACATCGAGCGGCGCTTCGATTCGGGTGTTGTCTACCCGTTCAGCCGCAGTCTTCGATTCTCGCTTGTCATAGGTAGGCGCTTTTTGTTTCTGCGCGGCGAGCGCCTCGAGATCTACAGCGACGCCTCGTACGACGAGGAGGTGGACATCCAGCCTGAGGATCTTTCGTCCGTGCTTGCCGATCACTTCGGGTACGCGATCGATCCGTTATGTTGGCGGTCAAGCACGAGCGGCCAATAAAAACGACGCGCGGAGGTATGCAGAAAGCCGCTCCCCTCACGCCCCACCGCCCGCCACCGCCAGCAGCCTCGCAGGACCCACCGGTTCCTCTGTCATCCAAGGAACAATGGCAACCCGCTGGGCATGCCGCTCCTGCACAATCCGAATCTGCTCGACTTCCGCCGCGATGCGCTGCCTGAGGCAGGGATCCGCCGAGCCCGCCGCCGCAAGACTGCTGTTGATCACCCATCCATAAGGCTCGATCTCCGCTCGCCGTAAATCGTCCTGCAAGTGCGCCGCCTCCGATACAGGAGTCGTCTCCGCCAGCGTGACAAGAAGGATTTTGGTGTACCCGGGATCGCGAAGCTTCATGAGCGGCGTGACGATGCGCGCCGAGGATTGCTCTTCCGGATCGGCCGCGAGCGCCTGACGGTGATACGAGCCCGCCGCATCGAGAAGCAGCAAAGTGTGCCCGGTCGGCGCCGTGTCGAGGATGACGAAGCTGGAGCGGGCCTGGTTCACAATCCGGGCGAACGCGATGAATACAGCCACTTCCTCGTAACACGGCGAACGCAAATCCTCGGCCAGCAGCGCCCGCCCCGCTTCGTCGAGCTTCGCGCCCCGGCTCGCCATTACCCGATCGACATAAGCCTTGGTTTCCGCGGCCGGATCGATACGGCTGATGCGCAGGTTGGGCAGTTCGCCCGCAAGCGTCGCGGCAATGTGCGCGGCGGGATCGGTGGTACTCAGATGCACGGGATAGCCGCGGGAGGCGAGTTCGGCGGCGATCGATGCGGCAATCGTGGTCTTTCCGACGCCGCCTTTTCCCATCACCATCACAAGTCCATGGCCGGGTGCCGCGATGTCGTCGATGAATGAACGGAGCGGCGGCAGCGAGGGAATCGAGATCGGGGATGCGGCTTGGGCAAGGGTAGCGGATGCGCGATCGTCCAAAAGCGCGCGAAGCGCAGTCAAACCAACCATATTGAAGGGGCGCAGCGGGATCTGTACCGAGGGCAGCGATCGCAGCCGAGATGGCATTTCACGGAGCGCATCCTGACCCCGATTCTCGAGCGCGAGCGCGACGGGATCGGTGGGATCGTTGGCCTTGAATACGGCGTTGATCACAAGCTGCTGGTTTTGGATGCCGAGTGCATCGAGCTCGCCCGATGTCCGGTCCGCTTCTCGCAAGGCGGCGCGATCTGGTCTTGTGACGAGCACAAGGGTTGTGTCCGCTCCGTCGCCCAGCGCCGCAAGGGCCGCGGCAAAACGGCTCTCTTGTGTCTTCAGACCCGCATGCGGACCAAGGCACGATGCGCCTTCGCTGGCCGATTGAAGGAATCCCGTCCAGGCGCGCGGCAGGCTTAGAAGCCTGAGCGTGTGTCCGGTCGGGGCTGTATCGAAGAGGATGTGGTCGTAGGGGAGGCTCTGGGCATCGCTCGCCAGAAGCTCGGCGAATTCATCGAATGCCGCGATTTCGACGGTGCAGGCGCCGGCGAGCTGCTCGCGGAGTTTTTCGATCTCGGTCTCGGTCCAAATGTCCCGGTACGGCGAAATCACCCGTTCGCGATAATCGTCGGCGGCCTTTTCGGGATTGATATTGAGCGCGAAGAGTCTGTCGGCGCCGGGGATTGCGGTGGGCTGATTGGAGAGCGGCACGCCGAGCATCTCGTCGAGATTGGATGCGGGATCGGTGCTGACCAGCAGGATACGCTTTCCGGCATCGGCCAATTGGATTGCGGTTGCGCAGGCGAGCGCCGTTTTTCCGACGCCGCCTTTACCGGTGAAGAAGAGGTAGCGGCTCGGCTGGGCGATGAGGGTCGGCATCATGTTTCTTTCGGGATTCTGCGCTTGGAGGTGGACAGGCTGCCATACCCTTATGCCGAAACGCTCTGCAGTTTTCCCAGCGATCGGGCAATCCCCAGCGAAGCAAGACCAAAGCCCGCCGCCGCAATGGCGAAGTGCGCAACCTGCCGCGGCTCGAAGCTGCCGGCCACCATGAGCAGCGCGTAGGCCACCGCGAGATTGAACAGGCCCCAGAAGACGTTCACGGAAGGCGACGAAAGCCCTCGGAACGGCGGCGTCGCGAATGGACTGTGGAAGGGGCGCCCCGACACGCCGGCAACGAAGTGGGGGACGAAATTGGCCAGGAACGCGCCTCCGAAGAAGTACTCCACAGCGTTGTGCCAGGGCATCGCTAAACCTTTCTAATGGCAACCTATTGTTGCCATCTGTAAATCGATGCTGGCATGCCTTCAGACGAATGGCAACGCTTCGTTGCCATCTTGAAAAGCGTAATATGGTAGTGTCCGTTCCTGTGCGGCGCAGAGCCAAATCGGTACGGCGAACCCAGGGAATTCTTGGGGGGCGGAGCGAGCAGGTGGTTCACCGGGTGCTCGGAGCCGCGATCGCCGAGCTTGCCCGTTCGGGCTACGCCGGCTTTCGGATGGAGGAAGTCGCATCCCAGGCAGAGGTCAACAAGACCACGATCTATAGGCGCTGGCCGAAACGTGCGGCGCTGATTGCTGCTGTTGTAGAGCGCATGCGGACGCCCCTTCGCGAAAGCCCGCTGCCCGACACCGGACAACTCGAGAGCGATCTCATCGAGGCATTTACGAGGCGATTCACGTTTGGCCGAAAGGTCGAGGGCCGGGCCTGGGCACGGCTGCTTGCCGAGCGGCACAACCCTGAAGTTAAAGCGATTATCGGGAATGCAGTGGACGAGCGCGGCGGCGAGTGGAGGTCGATGGTCACGCGCGCTATCGGCCGGGGTGAAGTGGCGCCGGGAACGGATGAACAACTCCTTTTGGATCTTGTTCGCACGATTGTGGATTCCCGCACTTCGCCGCGCCGCTTGGACACGGGCTGGCTAAGCCTCGCGGTGCGGACGGTTATTGCGGGAGCGCGCGCTGGAACGCTGGTGCAAGCGTGCAAGGCTGGCTCTGTGCCTGCGCGCGTGGTGGGCGCCGGCACGCGAACCCCGCGGAAACAAGGCCAGAAATGACGAAACCCCCAAGGCGAGGACCTGGGGGGTTTCGTGAAGTGGCTCCGCATTCGGCGCCGCGCGCTAACCCGTTCGCAGGGCTCTCGGCGGGACGGGTTCGCTCCGCTCGCACGGGTCCCGGAAATGCGAACGCCTGCGAATCCAGGTGGTTGAACGATGCGACCCGGGACGCTCTCTCCGATTCGCGCCGTCCCCTTGCGGGTGGAGGCATGACGCTCTCCCTCGACGACCGCGCGACGGCAGACTCAAGGCGTTGAATCCTTCGCCGGGCTGGTCTGAAACGGGTGCGAGTCATGAGGAAGCTCGAGGGTGAAGATGGGTGAAGGTAGTGCCGTCCTGCTGGTTACTTTGAACCTCGACCTGCCCGCGGTGGGCTTCCGCGCAGGCGCGGACGAGCGCGAGACCAAGGGCGTCCCAGCGCGCTGAAGAGCGAGACATATGGAATTCCCCCCGGAGCAGGCCACCGCCTCCCACGACAAGCATCTTGCGTCCGCTCGCCCGACCCCGAGGTGGAGCATCCAAGGCGACGATTTCTCGATGACTCGGAGGGCGACGGGTGTTCATTCACGCCTCATCCCGACAGATCAGCTTCGGCCCAAGCCGCTTCTGAAGTGGGAAGGCGCTCCGCCACGACGATCAGCCCCATAGCGGCGTCTCGTCGCCAAGAGAAGGAGCAACACCAGCCCCACCGATCCGGACAACACGGAGGCACTCAGGATCCCGACCTTTGCCGCATCGAGCGTGGCGGAGTCGAACGCGAGACCAGCGATGAAGATGGACATCGTGAAACCGATTCCCGTGAGAATGGACGCCGCCGCGATGACGGACCACGACAAGTCTGCCGGTCGTGTCCCGACTCGTGCTCGCTCGGCCAGCCAGCACAGTGCAATCACGCCGAGGGGCTTTCCGACCACCAGGGCGGTCGCGACGGCGACCGAGACCGGGTGAACCAGCTTCTCCCACGACAACTGCACTCCGGCGTTCGCCAGCGCGAAGACGGGCATGACGAGGAAAGCCGACCAGGGATGCAGCCGAAGTTCGATTCGTTCGACCGGGGAAATGGCCTCTTTGGCTGCGATGGCTACGGTCTGGAGCTCGTCGCGCTCCGTGGCATTTCGCTGATGAGCCGCCGTTGGGTGGGAACCAACGACGCGCTCGAGAATGCGGTGCAGGCTAATGCTGCTGACCCATTCTCGTGCGGGGGTCATCAGCCCGAGTAGCACCCCAGCGAGGGAGGGATGAACGCCGGACGCATCGATGGCGAACCAGAGCACTCCCCCGGCGAGGACATAGAGGGGGACAGTGCGGAACCCTGCGCGCGCAAGAACGAGCACCAGCACCACGACTCCCCCCGCGACCGCCAGCGCTGGCCAGCTCAACGGGCCGCCGTAGACCACGGCGACGATCAGAATGGCGCCCACGTCGTCGATGACAGCGAGGGACAGGATGAAGAGCCGCAGAGTGACAGGAACTCTCGTCCCGAGCAGCGCCAGGCCACCCAGCACGAACGCAGTGTCGGTGCTGATCGCGGTACCCCACCCGTGTGCCCCGGGCGCGCCGTGCAGCATCGCCACGTAGATCGCAGGAGGGACGATCATGCCCCCGAGCGCTCCGGCGATCGGGAACGCCGCTCTCCGCAAGCTGCCGGTGACGAGCTCTCGCTTCAGCTCCAGCGCGACGACGAAGAAGAACAACGTCATCAGCGCGTCGTTGACCCAGTGGCGCACGGAGCGCGTGAACTCGAGGCTCCCGAAGTGAAATCCCGCCGGCCTTTCCCAGAAGGCGGACACTGACGCGGCAAGCGGCGAGTTCGAGACCACCAGGGCTACGACCGTCGCGACCAGGAGCAGCACACCCGCCGCGGATTCGATCTTGAGAAACCGTCGGAGAGGGCGCGTGAAGCGGTCAGCGAGCTCATGGGGAAGACCCTCACGATCGGTGGGCATGGCTCCCCTCGGCGCGTGCGCGCCTCATGTGCAGTCAACCGCGACGCCTGGGGCGCCGCGAGCGACCAGGGCCTGACTCACCGATCGCACCATGCTTCCTCTCCGATCGATGGGCTGGCTCAATGGGCGGGTGCCGGCTCGGCCGTCCCGGGCAGAACCTGCCGCAGGCCATCCACAGCAACTGAGAGGACCACGGCATCGCCCACCGAGTGCACCATCCGGACCGGGATCTCGACAGCTCCAGCATGCAACCAGCTGCGGTCGGCACCGATCCGGTCGGCGATATCCTTATGCAACTTCACCTGGAGCGATTCCACCCGCCAGCCATCAACGTCGATGAAGAGCAGGGTGACGGTTCCGATCGCCAGTCCGTCCGAGGCGACCACGGTTCGGCCGCGCAGAGTCTCGTCTGAAAGCCTCATGGTTGGTCCTCCTTCCCAAATGACTATGAGGCCGAGGCGACGGATCGTCACCGCCGGCATCGGCCCTGTCTGCTTGCAAGTCTGTGCAAGGAGCAGGCCGGCATTCGTCCGACGCGCGCGAGCTGCGGCAGGTTCGGACAGGCACGTCCGAGTCGGCGCCTGCCCCTGGCCCGTGACGCCGGCGCCTCGTGGCGTTGCCGCACACTGGGGCAGAAAGAAGGAGGGTGGACCGTGTGATGATCGGGACTCTTGCTGTGGACGATCGACAGGCACGGGCTTGGAGGGCGAACTACCGGGCCTGCTCGGGCTCGCTCTCCGGTGGTTTCCAATCGGAGAGCGTCCTCACGACTGCAGCCAAGCGCGTAGAATCAACAGGCTTGGGCACGTGCATCTGAAAGCCCGCCTGCATGGCGCGCTGGCGGTCCTCGTCGCTGGCGAGCGCGGTTAGAGCCGCAGCCGGCACTTGCCCGCCCCGCTCGGGCGCCAGGCGCCGCACTTTCTGCATGAAGGTGAAGCCGTCTTCCCCGGGCATCGCGATGTCCGAGAGGATGACCTGCGGCCGGTACTCCTCCAGCGCGGCCAGGCCAGCTGCAGCCGATGGCACCGCGCGGACCTCTGCTCCGAAATCGGTGAGCATGGCGGCATATGCCTCCCGCGTATCGTCTTCATCCTCGACCAGGAGAACCCGCACCCCGTCGATGCCCTGAACGACAGTCGTGGGCTTACCGGAGGGTCTCGCCCTGACTGCGTCCCCGATCGGAAGCGTCACGCGGAAGGTGGAACCTTTCCCTTCGCCCGGGCTCTCGGCGCTCACTTGCCCGCCGTGGGCGTCCACGAGATGGCGCACGATGGAAAGCCCGAGGCCGAGGCCGCCGTGCGTTCTTGTTACCGTGCTGTCCGCCTGCACGAACCTTGAGAAGAGGTGCGGCAGGACTTCGGGCCGGATACCAATGCCCGTGTCGGTGACCGTGAGCTGCGCCCGCGCGCCTTCGATCCGCTCGAGATGAACCGAGACACGGCCGCCGTGCGGGGTGAACTTGATGGCGTTGGTCAGCAGGTTGTTCACTACCTGCAGCAGGCGCGGCGCATCCCCGTAGACGGAGCCGATGTCGTCGTCGATGGAGAGGTCGAGTTGCAAGCCCTTGGCCTCGGCCGATGGCCGTGCGGCGTCAATCGCATCGTGGACGACCGCCGCGAGCTCGACGGGCCCCAGATCGAGAAGCAGCTTGCCCGAGACGATGCGCGGGACGTCGAGCAGGTCATCGATGAGCCTGGCCTGGGCGTTGACAGACCGTTCGATGGACGCGCTGGCGCGCTCGATTCGGCGGTCCTCGCTGGCCACCCTCCGGAGGAGCTGCGCCGACATGAGCATCGTGGAGAGCGGCGTGCGCAGCTCGTGCGAGAGCGTGGCAAGGAAGAGATCCTTGGCGCGGTTTGCCCGCTCGGCGTCGAGCCTGGCCTCCTTCTCGGATGCGAGGAGCAGGGCCCGTTCCGCCTCGAGCGATCGTAGCTCGGTGATGTCGTCGATGGCGAGGAGGACCATTTTGGTACCTCCACCCCACAGGATGGAACGGCCGGTCAGCGACAGAACCTGGCGACCGGAGTGTGGCACCTCCCTCGTGAGCTCGAGCCCGGAGAAAGGCGTCTTCTTGGCAAGACGCTCCTCGAGCGCACGACGGGCCGCGGGTACTTCGAACGAGCCGTCGCCGAGCTCGAACAAGCTCCTGGCCTCGACGGCCTTGGCCGACAGCTTGAACATCGCGCGGAAGGCCTCATTCGCCGAGACCACACGCCGCTCGTCGTCGAGCACCACCAGGGCGCTCGTCACGGTCTCGACGATGCTCCGGGCGTAGTCGCGCGCGCCCTCGGCTTCCTGGACGGCCTTTCTCAGGGCGTCCACATCGACGAACGACAGGACCGCACCGTCGAGGCGATTGTCGGTCGTGCGGTAGGGCCGGATCTGCATGCGGAACCAGCGCCCGTCCTGATCCCGGATCTCCCACTCCCTGGGTGACAGGCTGGCGATGACGTCCCGGATCCTGACCGGGAGATCATCCACCTGCACCTTGAGCTTGAGGTCGTCGATCGGCCTGCCGACGTCCTCCGGAATGAACCGCGCGATGCCTCTCACCGCGGGCGTGAAGCGCCGCACGCGCAGCTCGAGATCGACGATGATGACGGGCATCTCGACGCTGGCGAGGATGTTGACGAGGTCGCTGGCGACCTCGTCAAGCTCGTGGTTGCGACTGCGAAGCTGGTCGTTGACCGTGCCCAGCTCCTCGTTGGTGGACTGCAGCTCCTCCTTGGCACTCTGGAGCTCCTCGTTCGTGCTCTGCAGCTCCTCGTTGGCGGCGACTAGCTCATCGTTGGCACTTGCGAGCTCGTCGGCGCTCGACTGATGCTCCGACAGGAGCGACTGCAGGTAGTCCTTGGTCGCGATGAGCTCGGACTTCAGCCGCTCGGACTCTGCTGCCACGTGCTCGCTCGGGGGCTCGGCCTCTCTCACACGCGGGAAGCGATGCTCGACCTTGGGCTCGTGGATCGAAGGCTCTTCGAACAGGACGAGGTAGTGGCGTTCCCTCGAGGAGGGATCTGCTGCGAGGGGGACGACCTCGAGGTTCACGACGCGGACCTCGGCGCCCACTCGGACACGCAGCCCCTCCTTTCTTACCGTCGACGCATCTGCCCGCGCGCGCTCCATCGCCTCGTGCAGATGAGCCGCCAGTCCCTCGCGCGCCATTCTCAGCACGTTCGCCTGCGGCTGGCCGGGCGCCGGCTCGAGGTAGTCGCCGGTCCGCCCGCGAAACTGGACGATCTCCAGCCGCTCGTTCACGAGCACGCCCGGCGGCGCGTAGCGCGAAAGGAGGAGGTGATCGGCTTGCCGTTGTGCTTCGCGCGCGGGCTGCTGCCGCGCAGCGGGCCTGGTCTCGGTCATCTTCGCCTCGGCCTCGCGACCGGCCGGGAGTGGGTAGACGAGCCGCGTGCTCTCCCCCAGCTTGACGAAGATCCGGTTCTCCTTGTCGACGGACGCGAACAGATCGCGGAAGCCCGTGATCGTCTCGCTCTTGCCCAGGAACAGGTGACCCTGCTTGGCCAGGCAGTAGTGAAGCATCGGAATCACTCGACGCTGCAGCTCGGCATCGAAGTAGATGAGGACGTTGCGGCAGCTGATGAGGTCGAGCTTGGCGAAGGGCGGATCGCGGGTGAGGTCGTGCTTCACGAAGACGACCAAGTCGCGGACCTGCTTGCCGACCCGGTAGCCGCCCTCGGCCCGTTCGAAGAAGCGCGACAGGCGCTCGGGCGAGACCTCGGCCAGCGCCGCCTCCGTATAGAAACCGCGACGCGCGGTGTCGATGGCCCGCTCGCTCAGGTCGGTGCCGAAGACCTTGATGGCCAGGTTCCTCTCCCGGCCGGCGAGTGACTCGAGCAGGCAGATCGTCAGGCCGTACGCCTCCTCGCCCGTCGAGCAGCCCGGCACCCAGATGCGGATCGCCTCGTCGTCCTGCTTGCGCTGCGCCAGCTCCCCGAAGACCTGCTCCTTCAGGGCAGCGAACGCCTCCGGGTCGCGGAAGAACGAGGTGACGTGGATGAGCATGTCCTGCGCGAGCGCTCGCGCCTCGCCAGGGTCGTCGCGGATGACGCGGGCGTACTCCCCGAGCGCGCCCGCGCGCCGGAGCGCCATGCGCCGCTCGATACGCCGCATGACCGTGGTGCGCTTGTAGCCGCTGAAGTCGATGCCGGCGTGCTCGCGCACGAGCCTGATGACCGTCCCGAGCCCCCGGTCCGCATCGGTCTCCGGCTCCTCCGCCTCGCTCTCGGCGCGGCTCGGGACCGCGACGTAGGGATGCTGGCCAAGCCGGGCGAGCTCGTTGGCGATCCCCTCGGGGGTGCCGCGGAAGTCCACCACCTCCGCGGTGATGGCGCTCTCGGGCATGCTGCGAAAATGCGCCGACTCCGGCTCCTGGACGATGGCGATGCCGCCCTCGGCCTTGATCGCCCGTAGCCCCTCGGTTCCGTCCGCGCCCGACCCGGAGAGCACCACCCCGATCGCTCGGTCCTTGCCGTCCTCGGCGAGCGACCGGAAGAAGGTGTCGATCGGCAGATGCAGCCGGCCCGTCGTTTGCCGGCGGCCGAGCGCGAGCGTCCCGTGCTGAATCGTCAGATCGGCCCCGGAGGGGATCACGTGGACGCGATCCGGCTCGACGCGCATGCCGTCCGTCGCCTCCACGACCGAAAGCCGGGTGGCTTTACCGAGGACCTGGGTGAGCATGCTCGGCCGATCGGGATCGAGGTGCTGGATCACCACGAATCCCATGCCGGAGTCGGCCGGCACGTGAGCGAAGAGCTGGCGCATCGCCTCGAGGCCGCCTGCGGAAGCACCTATGGCGACGACCGGGAACGGAGCGGCCTTGGGGCCGGCCGAGCCGCCGACGTGCTCAGCATTCGCGGAAGCAGCCTCAGGTGCGCCGGCCTGGGGCTTGGCTGCGTCCTCGCCGCTCCCGGGCGGGCGGGTGTTCTTCATCACTTGCCCCTTCTGGCTCTGTCGCGAGGAGCTCGCGCGCCTTCATTCGAGGTCGCGCCAGCCGCTCGAGCTCGCTCAGCCGCGAGCTTCTCCACGTCGCCGCGCCGGAACAGCCGCACGCCATTCGTTGTCCTTTGGGCTGGCAGGCGGCCCTCGCGCTCGAGCCAACGCACCATGTCCGCGGAGACGCCGAGCACCCGGGCCGCTTCTCCCGTCGTCATCAGATCGTCTGCGTGTGGTTCGCCCATGGTCAGCTTCACGTCTCCAGGAAGCTAGAAGTAGACATGTAACATGGGGGCACGGCGCTGAAATGTCAAAGTCATCGCTTCGAATCCCGCCCACCGGGCAGGTCAGCCGCTGGGGTGTGCGGCAGCTGTGCGAGCGGGCTGCAACCTCGAGCGAGTAGCCATTTCAAGCTCAAAGCGGCTATTCGGGCTGCGCGGCACCGAGCTCAAGCCACCAGCTTCGTGAGCATCGCCGTCCCGCGCGCGGCCTCGGCAGGCGTCGCGTCGGCGAGCTCGAGGTACACGCGCCCGCTCTCGTTGAAGTCCTCGGTGTTCACGCACCAGCGCTCGCTCGCGGGCGTGGCCAGCTCGATCTCGGCGGCGAGCTTGTGCAGCGCGGCCTTCACGACGCGGTAGCTGGTGCCCTTGGGGAAGCGGAGCGCGATCTGCGGCTCGGGCGTTCCGTAGCGGCTCTCGCCCTGGCTCACCGTCTTCGTCGCCAGCGTGTTCTTCGTCGTCGTGCTCATCGTCGTCCTCCGTGGCGCGTCGTGCGAAGTGCGCGTCGCGTGAGGACATACAGGCTTCCGTTCCGGCTCGTAGCAAGGCCGGCGGAGGTCGATTCGCGATGTTCTTTCAGGCACTTGGAGGCCGGTTGCCTACACGACGATGGGCCGCGCCCACGTGGCGCTCGGGCGCGCGCGTCGCCCTTCGTGGGAGACAACGCCGGGCTGCGTGACACGGCCACGTGGGCCAAGGTCGGCGCGCGTGGCGCGCGTCAGAACGCGACCACCGGGTAACGCGAGCCGGGCTTCATCGCCTCGAGCTGGGCGCGGCGCTTCTCCGCGTCCTCGGCGGTGGCAAAGGTGTGACGGGAGGCGGCTACGTCGAACCGCGCTGAAGTCTGCCCATCGAGCGGGCAATCCCCAGCGACGCGAGGCCGAAGCCCGCAGCCGCGATGGAGACCTGGGACAGGTTCTTGGGCTCCACACTCCCGACGAGCACGAGCAGGCCGTACGCCACTGCGAGGTTGAAGAGCCCCCAGAGGACGTTCACGACTGGTGACGAGAGCCCTCGAAACGGCGGCGTCGCGAAGGGGCTTGGAAATGGGCGGCCCGATACTCCGGCGACGAAGTGCGGGGCGAAGTTGGCGAGAAACACGCCTCCGAAGAAGCAAGCGACGTTGTGCCAGAGCATGCGGCGAGAGTACAGCGACTGCACCGAGATGGCAACGGCGCGTTGCCATCTCGAACGGCGCAATGTTACGATTGAGACCCATGCATCACGCAGCCGGAACGTCCCGCCGTACTCGAGGGCTCCTCGGGGGGCGTAGCGATGAGGTGGTTCGACGCGTGCTCGATGCTGCGCTCGTCGAGCTCTCCCACTCGGGCTATGCCGACTTTCGCATGGAAGCGATCGCCTCAAGGGCCGCCGTCAACAAGACGACGATCTATCGACGCTGGCCGAATCGTGCGGCGCTGGTCGCCGCACTCGTGGAGCGAATGCGGATACCTCTTCGAGACAGCTCGCTTCCGGACACGGGGCAGCTCGAGGCCGATCTCCTCGAGGCATTCAAGCGGCGACGCGCCATCGGTCGAAAGGCCGAAGGCCGAGCTTGGGCGCGACTGCTCAGCGAGCGCCACAATCCCGAGGTCGAGTCGCTCATTGGAACCGCGGTAGACGAACGCCGTGGTGAGTGGATAACGATGGTCACACGCGCGATTCATCGCGGAGAGCTGCCGCCAAACACCGATGCGCAGCTCCTCCTGGATGTCGTGCGCGCGATCGTCGACTCTCCCGCGCCTCCTCGCCAACTGAGCGAGGACTGGCTCGCGATCGCGGTGCAGACGGCTATTGCTGGCGCCCGAGCTGGAACCCTCGCGCGAGGTCGCATCACAAAGTCCAGCACGAATCGCCGCCGCGCTTCCGTCCGGGCGGGTGTCTGACGCTGGGCGTCGACTACCCCTTCGCCGTGAGCCCGGTGCGGAGCATCTCGGCGACGAGCGACGCGGCAAGCTCCTCGTCGGTCTCGC
>CAZICM010000053.1:0-63354 GCA_964537685.1 uncultured Polyangiaceae bacterium | reverse complement strand
TGCCGGCGAGGGCACCGGGATTGCCAACGGGACCGGCGAAGGCGCCGGGGGTGGGGGTTGGGAGTGTGCTCGGGGGATTGCTGACGATCCTCTCATTTGGAATGACCTTTTCGGGTGACTCGCCTGGGCGTCCGCTGGATGATGCGGAAGGAATTCCCTTGACCATTGACGGTGAGCCCTATATACGGTGGCCCGATCCGCGAACGGGCAAAAATGTTCCGTTCCCTGATGGGCCTGTGGGCATAATACCCAAGGAGCAACGAACGACGTATAACGGCGGCTCGGATCGGGATGACTATATTAAGGAATGGTATAGGAGAGGATATCCCACGCCCCCGGGGGGCTGGGGTGGCAAAAATGTTCAACTGCATCACATCAAACCATTGTCACGAGGAGGTACCAATGACTTCTGGAATATAGTGCCCTTACCCCCACATATTCATAAGCGGTTTACAGATTATTGGAACAAGTATTAACGAGGAGATTGCATTTATGTCCATTGCTGACGTTATCGAGAAAGTTCGACACGAGCCGCCCTATGCGGACCCGAATCCCGTGTTCCCAGACAAACGCTATGTGTGTACCGTATTCGATCCTGCTCCATGGGATCGAAGCAAGCTGGAGTCCAAGCTGGGAGTTGAAATCCCGCCCGAATTGGCTGCGTTGTGGGACGCTTGCGGAGGGATTATCTTGTATGAAGATAACTTGCATGGCCAATGGGGATTTATCCTTTATGGGCCTAACGATCCTGACCTCATCCAAATCAATGAGGAGTACTATGAGTACCGGGCGAACAGTACACTTCCGGGAGATTTGCTTTTCGCAAGCGGTTATGCAGATCTTGAACGTGGACTCATTCGCTGTGACATGAACGCTCCGGATTATGGATCGATTATTGTCGTTAGCGAAATTGGGCCACGGGAAGAATGGGAGGACGCGGCACCCTCGATTGAAGAGTTTATTCTTCGTTTCATGCAATCGCCCACCAAAAAGTTTTGGGACTACCACTATAAAAAAGAGCAAGCCGAAAAAGCCACCCAGCAAAAGCCCTAATTCTCTCTACGCCTGGGCCGTTTAAGCCTGGCGCGTTTGGACCTGGGACATTTATCGAGCCGCCTCCGCCTGGGGCCAATGTGCCGGCGAGAGCGCCTGGATTGCCAACGGGACCGGCGAAGGCGCCGGGGGTGGGCGTTGGGAGTGTGCTGGGTGGGGCGGCGTTTATCCTGTCGATGGGGCTTAGTTTTTCGGGCGATGCGCCGGAGCTGGGGTTTGATGAAGAGGGGATACCGCTCGACAGGGATGGCGAGCCCTATCCACGCGAGCTTGACGCAATACGAAAATTGCCTGTACCCTTTCCAAAAGGATCGCTGGAGATCGTGCCAGAAAGCGAAAGAGCTATATGGAACAACGATACAAGGAAGGCATTCATCAGAGAGTGGCAGGCGCGAGGGTACCCGCGGCCCGCCAGCAATTGGGAAAAGGAACCAGAGATCCATCATATTAAGCCCTTGAGCCGAGGCGGAACCAATGATTTTGATAATTTGGTGCCGCTGTCGCCAAAAGCACACAAGCGGTTTACGAAGTACTGGAGCAAATTCTGAGACGGAGAATGGAGCAATGTCAATCGTTGATGTCATCGAAAGAGTCCGGCGAGAGCCCCCTTATGTCGCACCAAACGACCTCTTCCCAGATAATCCGCTGGAGTGCAAAGTGTTCGCTCCAGTCGCCTGGAATCGAACGGTAATTGAGCAGACCATTGGGGTTGTGATTCCGCCAGCATTAGCGGAGTTATGGAATGTCTGCGGAGGAATGGTTTTATATGGAGATGAGCTGTGGATTCCAGGGGGACTTGTTATTTGTCCCCCCAGTGACGAGCTCTTTGAGCTGAATCGTGATCATCTTGAGCTCTGGGAGAGTGATGTGCTACGGGGGGATCTTATCGTTGGCAGAATCCGGGGTGAGGGGACGCGCATTTTACTACGTTGCGATGACGGAGCGCCGGATTATGGTTCCGTCATTATCGTTAATGGCGACGATCCACGAGCTGGGTGGAAAACCGCAGCCACATCTCTCGAAGAGTTTCTCGTGAAGTATATGGATGCGCGTGGGGAAAAATATTGGACCTACCACTATCAAAAGAAGCTCGCTGAGCGGGCCGCTCAGCAAAATCCTGAAGGCAAGTAGTCACTCTTCTCTGCCATCCCTTCGCCAATAGCGCCTTATCCACCCATCTAAAACCCCGTTTACCAACAGGGCCGGCAAAGGCGCCGGGGGTGGGCGCAGGCGGGTGGTTGTTGTAAGGGCTTAGCAAAGGCGCCGACTCAAGGATTTTAGCCGCACTTCCCCTCCCCCTTCCCCCTCAATGCATTTCATTCACAATGGGTCCAATCGGTCCTGCTTGCTCAACGGATTGAGCCTCCGAGGCTTCTTCGAGCCCTTGCATGCTCAACCTGTTAAAGAAAGCAAGGGGCCACGCGCCTTCTTCAACGCAATCGCTTTGTGAGGGTGGGGGCTCAAGACGCTCGACGAGCTCAACGGGTTGAGGCCGGGGGACGCTTCAGACCGCTTGGATGCTCAAGACCTTGGGCCAATGTGGAGGCGCGGCGTCTTGAAATGCTCAAGGCATTGAGAGCTCGAGGGGCTTGCGAAGGCGAAGCGATGAAGCTGGTTGGGCTCGATGAGGCTGTGAAAGGCAAGGGCTTTAGGCTGGAGAGCGCCGAGAGGGCTGAAGGCCGAACGCGTTTAGCCAACGGAGCTCGATGAGCCATGCCTCTCGAAGCCCCGTTGGCTCAACCGGTTGAGGGGGTGGAACCTTATCGACCCCCCGATGGCTCAATGGATTGAGGAGCGGGGGGTCGAGGTCCTTTGGGATATAAAAGAGGATGGCCTTCTTGGTCTAATTCATCGACGCAGGCAGCTCCCCGCCCCTGTCCGCGCATTGCGATGCATCGGCCCACTCATCAAATGAAATCGCTACCGTCGGATAGGTCGCGTTCGGCCAGAAACCCGACCACGCTACGTCACTGTCCGCGCACCCTTGTCCGTCGCTTCCGCATTCACAGGTCTTTGCTCCGCTGTGCACTTTGCTCACTTCAAAATGCAAGTGCGTCCCCGTCGACCAGCCCGTGCTTCCTGCGTTCGCTAAGGCTTGGCCTTGGTTGACCGCCGAGCCGCAGCTTAGCCCCTGCGCCAAGGAGAAGCCTTCGAGATGTAAATAGGTCGATTGCGTGCCGTCTCCATGGTCAATAACCATGTAGTTGGCGTAATCCACGCAGGTCTTGGTTCCGCAGCCTGTCGTGCTGTTGATCTTTAAATGCGAAATCGTTCCGCCCCGCGCCGCAACCACCGTAAAGCTTCCGCCGTTCGCAAAGTCCCAGGCGTATTTGTCGTTGCCCACATGGTCGCTGCAGCAGGAGTCGTTGCAGTCTTGGGTAAGCTGCATCGAGGTGCCCGCGGGCCAGGGGAATCGATACCCGCCGGGATTGCCAGGGTTGCCACCGTCTTTGCAGTAGTCGGGGCTGCCGGGGGGCGCGATTATGCATTCGCCTGAGCAGGGCGTCGACGAGGTCGGGGCCTTGTTGGCTCCTGGGCAATTGTAAAGGGTGTTGGGATCGGCGTTCTCCATCATGTCCGCGCCGCAGTAGGCACCAGCTTGCGAGCCTAAACATAAGGGCTCTTTGCCAGGTACGGGGACGTTGGGATCGCAGTAGTCAGGTACGCCGGGGGGCGCGATTATGCATTCCCCCGCGCACGGTACGGCCGAGGTGGGTTTCATGTTGGCGCCGGGGCATTGATAAAGGGCGTTGGCGTCGGCGTTTTGCATCATGTCGTTGCCGCAGTAGGCGCCCGCCTGAGAGCCTAAACAGAGAGCGTCGGCCAATAGATCTTGATTGGTGCCGTCGTTTTCGTTGTTGGCGTCTCCGCCGGTGGGCGAGCAGGCTGCCACGGTGCCAAGCGCAAAAAGGGTGATGGCGCTGAGGTGGAGGAGGTGTTTTTTCATGATGGGTGTCGTCCTTTCCATGCGGGGTTGCCAGTTTCGATGGGTCGAGGTTGAGCATGGCGCGTGCCATCCCTTTGGGCGGTGGTGTGCCGATGCCGGGATTTGTGTTTTGGCTTTTACATCGGGGGTTGTGGGGTGGAAGGTGTATGGGTCCGGTGCGGGGTTGATCCAGGACATGGGGGATCGGCGGACCATGGGCGTTTTTTTGTTTGTTTTGTTGGATGGGCGGTTGGGGTTGATGTATGAGGCGGGGGCTATGAATCAGGGTGCGGTGGTGGTGACGGGTGCGGCGAGGCGCATTGGCCGGGCGATTGCGCTGGAGCTTGCGAGGGCCGGGTATTCGGTGGTGGTGCATTTTTTTCAGTCGGAGGCCGAGGCGTTTGCGCTGGTCGACGAGATTCGGGAGGCGGGGGGGGCGGCGGTGGCTCTGCGGGCCAATTTGGCGCTGGAAGATGAGGCCCGGGAGTTGATTGCGGAGGCGGGCGAGGTGTTTGGGCCGCTGTTGGGCTTGGTGAATAATGCGAGTGTGTTTGAGCGGGATGAAGCGCTTTCTGTGACGCGGGAGAGTTGGCTTAAGCATTTGGATGTGAATATGTGGGGGCCTTTTGTTTTGTGTCAGGCTTTTGCCCGTCAGGATGCTCCGCAGGATATGCGGCGATGTATTATCAATGTGCTGGATCAGCGGGTGGTGAATATGACGGGGCATTATATTTCCTATTCGTTAAGCAAGGCCGGGTTGTGGACGCTGACGCAAACGCTTGCGCTTTCGCTGGCGCCGATGGGGATTCGGGTGAATGCGATTGGGCCGGGGAGGACTTTGCCCAACGATGAAGAGATGGCGAGGCGTTTTGAGGAGCATTACAAGACGCTGCCCTTGAAGGCGGGAACGACGCCTTGGGAAATTGGCCGCTGTGCGCGCTTTATTCTAGAGTCGCCTTCGATGACGGGGCAGTTGATTTTATTGGACGGCGGCGAACATTTACTATAGCGGGTGTTGTTATGGATGTGAAAAGCCATGGCCCAATTCCGGCGGGTTCTTTGTTATGGCGTCCCAGGGCCGATGCCTGGATGTTTACGGTGTTTTGCAAGGCGACCTATTTGCTTGCGCCGGGGCAGTCGTTTTTGGCGCCCGCTTCGATGCAAAAGCCGCTGGTGATGGAGGATATTTGGGTGGGCGGCGTGGGCGAAGGCAGTTTATTGGTGCCCGGCGATGCCGTTCCTTTTAAGCGATATGTGGATGTGATTGTGCTTGGTCATGTGCATTCGAAGCAGCATCCGGTGCCTTCGCTTATCGCTTCGCTGTCGATTGGGAATATTCATAAGTCGATTGAGGTATGGGCCGATCGTTTTTGGAATCAGGCGGGGAAGTTGTTGGTGGAGAATTCGTTTGCGGCGATGCCGATTCGCTGGGAGCGCTGTAGTGGGGGGCCCGATACCAACAATCCGGTGGGTATTCCTTCGCCTTCGCCTGTGAATGCGGAGGGGTTGCGGCCTGTGCCCAATTTTCAGCCGCCGGGTATATCGCTGACTTCTCCTTTCGATCGTATTGGGGTGGTGGGGTTTGGGCCTATTGCGCCGACATGGCCTGAGCGGGAGAGCCGTTTAAAGCAATATGCCTTTGGGTGGGATGCGATGCGCTGGTCGTCGCGGCCTTTGCCTGGGGATATGGATGCGGCGTATTTTAATGCGGCGCCGGCCGATTTGGGGCTGCCGGAGTTTGAGGGGAATGAGACGATTTCGCTGATTCATTTGCATGCGGAGCATAATTGGCTGGTGACGAAGCTGGCACTTCAGAAGCCAAAGGCTTTGGTGCGTAAGCCGAATGTGCCCGAGTATCCGTTGAGGCTTCGCTGTGATACCTTGGTAATAGATACGGATATGGGGACATGTTCTTTGGTGTTCCGGGGGGCATTGCCTTTGGCGTATGCCGAGGAAGAGGGGCATGTGGAGATTACGCTGGAGGCTTTGCCTTCGGTGGCTGTGCCGCCTGCATTTGCGGCGACTGAATTGGACATGCGAAAGAAGACGGGGCCTTTGCCGGTGATGCCGGTGATGCCTACGCAGCCGGAGCCCGAGGATTTATCGAAGACGATGCCTTTTCCCGAGCAGGCGGCGGATATTCCTTTGCCTCCCAGGCCCAAGACGGTGCCTCCTCCTCTTCCTTTGCCCTCGGCGGGTACGGTTTCGCCTCCACCTTTGCCCTCTCCATTGCCTGTAACGGCTCCGGGTACGGTTCCGCCTCCTCCTTTGCCTGTAAGGGCGCCGGGGACCCTTCCACCTCCGCCTCCTCCCCTTCCCGTTGTTCCTATCGCCGCGCCTGCCACCATTCCACCACCTCCCCCTCCCCCTGCGCCGCCCACGCTGCCTCCTCCGGGGCTGGAATCGGAAGGTTTTGTCGTTAAGCTGGCTTCGCTCGATGCGGAAATCGCCGAACAAAGAAGGCCCTTGCCCGATATTTTAAGCGCCGGGGAAGTGACCTTCGATGAGCTGGAAGACTGGAGGGAGAGTTTTGCCCGAGAATCCGAGCATGAGGCGAAGTGTGGGCAGGGTCGTCTGAGGGAGCGTTATGATGCGGCTTATGTGGAGGCGCTGGGACCTTTGCGGGGTCCGCTGCTTCTTTCGGATTTCGCGGCCTTGTTGGTGGGGATGGAGCGGGACAATGTTCAAGAAGTGCTTCATTCGATGGGGCTTCACCGGGCTTCGCTGATGCCTGTGTTGCGTTATTGGACAAAGCGCTGTGCAATGGATGTTCATATGGCGGCCGAGCTGTCGTCGGCGCTGGCTTCGGAGCGCCGGAAGGAATAGTTTGTGGAGGCTTATATCAAAGCCTTGAGAGGGCTTGCGGATACGCTGTCCTGGTTTGTGAGGGCCAGGGAGGCGAGGCTTTTGTATGTTGAGACGACGCCTTCGCTTCGGGGTCCGGTGATTCGGCTGTGCCGTTCGGGCGAGTTGCATCCCGATAATCCTAGTCCTTTTGTGGTGTTGGAGGGGGTATTTGGGGAGGGGACGGAGGCTTGGGGCGAGGGGGTATTCCGGCTTCGGGCTCAGCATGAAAGCCGGATGCTGGCGATGGAGAAGGCGGGGGTGTCGTTGCCTTCGTTGCCTGCGGCGCCTGGGGTGGGGGATGGTTTAAGGGCGGTGGCGCTGCAATTGGAGCAGCTTTTATTTGCGAGGGCTCCTTGGCATGATGGTTTGGTGGCGATTGTGGCGCCGGGGCGTCTTCAGGCGCCGGCGGCGTTTGTGCGGCAATTGGCTTGGCTGATGGAGAAGAACGAGCTATTGCCGGTGCGTTTTGTGCTGATCGATGCGGAGGGTGGAGCGCTTTCGGGGCTTCTTTCGCGGGGTGCGGCGCTGCGGGTGGTATGTGCCGAGGATGAGGGGGAAGCGAAGGCGGAGCTGTTATCGTTGCTTGGGGCGATGGAGAGCGCTCATCCTTTGCTGTCGGGGCCTGGCCGGGTGGGGGCGGCATGGCCGGCCGGGGTTGTGCCTCCTTCGCGGAGTGATTTTCCTCATGTCAATATCGAAGAAGTCGATGCTCAGCTTCAGCAGGAAGGGCTGGTGGAGCCTTTGGCGGGGGCGTTTGGGCGAAAGCTAAGCGGGGCGGTGCTGGGGGCGGCGCGGGCGATGAGAGAGCGGCGTCTGGATGAGGCGTTGGAGATTCAGGCGCGGGCGATTGCGTTATGTGAAGAGGCGGGGGAAGCGCGGGGGCGTATTTTAATGGAGATGGTGCTGGGGGCCTATTGTGTGGGGGCGAATGATCTACAGCAGGCGATGAATCACTATGGTCTAGCGGAGGAGCAGGCGCATCTGGGAAAATACCCGGGGCTTGAGGCGCAGGCGGTGATGGCGAGGGGGGCTGTGCTCGAGATGGTTCGGTGCATGGAGGCGTTTGGAGGGCAATCGAATCCGGGAAAGGGGGCCTAGGATGCAGGCGAGTACATGGTTTGATTTGGTGATTGGGGTGGATATTCATGCGGAGCGTTTGTTGTTGAAGAACGATCCCCTGCCCTTTCCGCATCCTTTTATTGGTTTGATTTTCGATCCTTTGGCTGGATTGGACGCTTTAATGCCGAGGGAGCCGGAGGGTGAAGGTACTTCTGCGGGATTGGTGTTGATTCACAATATGCCTGTGGCGACGGTGGGGATGGAAGCGAGGAATTGCTTTCTATTGCCTCATTTTATTGTGGCGCCTGGAACGGAGTGGGCCTCGTTGCCGGATAAGTCTGGGCCAATGGTTTTGCCTCCGCCGGGCGATGCTTTGTTGGATCGGGGTTCGGCGAAGATTCGGGTGATGGGGGCGGCGCTATGCCGTTCGGGGGATAGTGTTTTATCGTGTTCGGAGCCCGAGCGTTTGCCATCGGCCTATATTGTTCCGATTCCCAAGGGGATGCCGGTGTTGGTGAGCGGGGAAGAGACGGTGGAAGGAGTGGAGGCGGATGGGGCGGGGCTGGGGCCGATGAAGCTTCGCTGGCATGCCGATCCCTTGAGGCAATGGGTGGGGCGTATGAAGCGGGCGCGGGTTCGGAATTTGGTGGCCAGGGAAGCTTGTACATTGAGGGGGCATGGAGTAGATATTGCCACGGGCCGGGTGTGTTTGAGGGCGCGGGATTTGGGCGAGGGCGGAGCTATATTTGATAGGCATTATATTTCGGCCTTTTGTTATCGGGAGAGCGCGTTGGGCTATGGGTGGACGCATTCGCTGGACGAGCGTTTGTGGGTGGAGCCTGGGCGTGTGGTGTATTGGGCGGAGGATGGGCGGGAGCTGGAGCTGGACACCTTTGAGATGGACGGGCGGGAGCCGGCGGTGGGGGAGAGTTGGATGGATTCGCATCATCGGATAACGCTTCGGCGGTTGGGGCCGATGCAATGGGAGTTGGAGCGGGCGGATGGGAGTGTTCGGCGTTTTGGTCCGGTGAAGGGGGATCGGGTACAGCATAGCCGTTTATTGTGGAGGAAGCCGCGTACTGGGCCTGGGCTTGAATTGCATTATGATGAGCGGGGGCTTTTGCGCTGGGCGCGGGATGAGGGGGGTGGGCTCTTGCGTTTTGCCTATGATGGGCGGGATAGGATGGTGGGGGCGGTGCTTACGCGGGAAGCGGGCGGCGAGGTGCTGATGGAGAAGCGTTTTAGCTATTCGGCGGAGGGGGATTTGATAGAGGCGGTGGATATGCGGGGAGCGAGGACGATCTATGAATACGCTTCGCATTTGCTGGTGAGGGAGACGGATTCGGCGGGGATTTCGTTTTATTTTGGCTATGATGGCCGGGGGCCGGATGCCTATTGCATGCGGGCGTGGGACAGTGCCGGTAGCTATGATGATGTTATCGATTATGATAAAGCCGGGCGTTTAAGCTATGTCACCGATTCGCTGGGGAAGACGGTGATATATGCGATGGATGCGGCTTATGGGATTCGGGAAGTAAAGGCATCGGCGGCGTATTCAATTTAATTTGATGAGTCCGCCGGTCACTTCGACTTTCATGCCTTGCATACTGACTTCGCCGGCGCCGAGCATGACTTTACCGCCTGTGATGGTGATATCGCCTCCGCTGATGATGACGGGTCCGCCTTTGATTTCGAGCTGGGCTGATTCGAGGTGGATTTCTCCGGTGGCGGAGATATCGAGGCGGCCTGAGATGAGTTTGGCTTTGGATGCCTGAATCGAGCAATCCTGGGCTTCAAAGCGCTGTTCGCCTTCGGCTGTGAAGCGCTGGGCCGGGGCTTGAAAGGTTTGGGATTGGGCCGAGCTTTGTTCGGATGGTCCGCCGACGCGGATCGATTGTCTTCCGCCGATATCGATCGATTGATGGCTGCCTACGGATAGTGATTGATGGCCTCCTAGGTTCCGGGATTCGTTGCCGGCGATAAGTTCATTGTTATGGCCGCCGATAAGGGCTGTGCGGTGTAGTCCGGTGAATTCTTCGCGGTGGGTTCCAATGGATTCTTGGGGAGGGGTGAACGGAAGCGGGGGTGGAGCGGGCCTATAGTTGGATTCATCGGGCTTGCCTGCCTTGCCCCGGCGAAGGGCTTCAAATTCGACGCGAAAGGCTTCGCCTGTCCACGGAATGATACTGGGATCGGGAAGCATGGCTTTAAGTTCTGGGCGTTCTCCGCGCACAAGCACGCTTGTGGCTAGATATTCGCCGCTATACCTCGCATCCAGGCCATCGATAGAAAAGATCGTTCCTGCGGATAGCAATCGGGAGCTTCCTTCTCCCCAGGCGGGGCGCAGTGCAGTATCGCCGCCGATTCGCGCCCCTACCCTCACCGCTCGGATTTCGCGGTCTGGTGCTGATGGCGCGAGGCGGGGGCGGCCTGAGTCGCTGTTGGAGAAGACCAAGAGCACGGTGGACTCGTTTTGTTCGATATGCGCGCTGATACCTTCTTGGGCGAGGAGCCTTAATAAAAAAGCCCAATCGCTTTCGTCCCACTGGCGGCAGTGGAGATAGGCCGATGGATGATCGATATTGGTTTGGGGGCCGAGCCGGTAGGTATAGCGTAGTTTGGGCGGAGCGAAGGCAGATTCATTGGAGGGGCTGGGCAGGGGCTGGTCTGCGGCTATGGCTTCGATATCTGAATAAGCCGCGAACATGCTATGGATAATATCTCTCAGTGTATTGTTGACAAACACGCGCCTTTGTTTTTGGCCATTCATTTGAGCAAAAGGCGAAAGCATCACGGCCTGATAGAGCATTCCCTGGGGCAGCGCGGAAAGCTCGCGGACTTCGGTGATACGGCCATGCACGATGTGCAGGCTGGGTTCGCCGTGGGTATACATACGCAGTGCGGCCAGGGTGCCGGCGATGGTATCGGGTTCCACCAGCGGTGAAGGCGAAAGCGCGGCGAGGGTCAGCTCATAGCGATAGAGCGACGACATGGCATCGCTGCCCTGAAAAGCCACGACTTGAAGCTGTTCAAAGGGCGGAGCGGCATCGCCTTCCCAAGCCAAGGTGAAGTCTGGATTGTTCATCGAGGGGGACAGTGCCAGACGCCTGGGCAGAAGGCAAGAGCGCGGCGGATCTTTTTAGGATCTTTTTAGGATATTTTTTATCGACGGCCCGGCGCAAGTAGGCTACAGAGGGCAAAACCATGAGCAAGAAGACGAAGACTTTTACGCCCGCGCGTCATTTGTCCTACGAGCGCACGCTGCACACGTTTTCGATGCGGGGCGACGATGAGCGGCTGTACTATGTGTTTCTTGGGCTGAGCCGTACCGATCGGAATGAAGTGTGGGGCATTGAGATCGATCGGCGGACTTTGCGCTGCGCGGTGGTGGATGCGGAGACGGGGATGTTGGTGGCCTCGAAGTTTAGGGACGAGCCTGTGGAGGTGTTTGAGCAGGATGTGGGGCGGATGCAGCTTATGGATGAGCAGGGGCGCATTGCTTTTGAGGCGCCTGATTTATCTTTTGATATCGGGGTAGAGCTAAAGGAATCGTCGCTTGTGCAGAAGGCGGAAGAGGCGATTTTAGAAGCCTATGAAGAGCATTTACAGCGCATTGACGAGGAGAAGCGGGATGAAGTCCGGCGGGCGCTGAAGCTAGAGCTATTGATGACGGACTATCCTAGGACGGAGCATACGGGGACGTTATCGGTGCAGGTGGATTACCGGGAGATGCCATTGGTGCTGACGGCGGATCGGGCCGCTGGGACGGTATCGCATCATTATGGCAATTGTTTATCGGAGTATGTCTTTGTGGCATCGGTACCGATGGCTGGGAAGCCGAGTTTTATTGCGCTGATTATGAGAGACGGCATTGATTTAGAGACGGCGAAGATAGGGCCCGAGGTACATTTACCGATAGGGTATTTAATCCGGACGGATGAAGAAGGGGTATCCAAATTATCGCCGCTGGCGGTGGACGCGGACAAGCTGGGGCCGGAGCGCTTTGATATCGGGTCGAATTTTTTTGGAAAGACATTGGATATCGAAGTAAAGAACGAATTGGGGACGGCAAATTTAAATGATGGCAAGCTGCCGGCGCGGACATTATTTGGGCGGGTGACGATTCAATCGCAAGCCTGGCTTGGAGCGCTTGGGTTTGGGCGGGACGAGCTATATAGCGCGGCGATGATTGATATTTCGGGGCATTTTTTGGTGGAGACGGGGCGGGTTATTTAGGGCACACGCCTGTATTCCCCAGCCCGAAGAAATGCGTCGTTTCCGTTTCGTTGCACGGACAGTTGACGGGCGCAAATTCTGCCATTAAACACGCTACAATTTCGGGATTGGGCTCGTCCATCGCTATCGATGAAACACATCCATCATGATTCATTGTGACTTGTAGCCATCCATTGGTTTTGCATCCCGTTTCTTTTTGGCACTTATCCGCGACGGTATTGGCCCAATAGACAAATCCACAGGGAAAATCGAGCGTTCCATAACAATTGCCCATGGGTCTGTCCAAGCATGCCGGATATGCGTCCGAATTCAATCCCGCGTCCAGTTCAGGCAATACGCCCGCTTCAATGGTCGGGGTATGCCCTTCAAACAAGGAGGCGTCCGGTTCATCGCGGATATCCGCATACCTGGTGCATGCAAATGGTCCGATAAACGCCGCAGCGCCCGCAATTATAAATGCCCGGCTCTTCATGGAACACGCTCCAGTTCTTCGTCGGACAAAGTCCTGAACCAAACGATTTCATAAGGCATGGCTATGGCAATATCTTTGTTTTCGACCCAGACTTCTTCGCGTATTTTGATATGATGGCTTTTGGCCATTTCCCTGGCCTCGCTAAAGGTGGAGGGGTGTACGTCATAGAGCGTAAAAAACATCAAGGTATAGTTTTCAAGCCGGAGCCGGTCCAAGGTGCGCAGCAGTGTGATCGGCTCTTTGTCGCTATAACCCTGAATGGCCACAAAGGCGCCCCGTGTTTCCATGTCCGGCTCGGGCTCGGGCGCCGAATCCGATGCACAGCCATATAAAGCCGCAGAACATAGACCTGTATAGGCAAGCCGCTTAAAATCCATATTGAACTCCTGCGCTTGGTACAATAAAAAATGCCGCAAAGGGAAAGGCTACCGCGAGCGCCGTTTCAACAAAGACTGTGCTTCTTTTCCCAATCGAAAAGGCAAAGCCTCCTCCCAACCCCGCCCGCGCGTCCCCCGTCCGCTTGTATAGCGTTAGTTCTTGCTCTAAATCGTTCTCTTTCTGATAGGGCGCCACAAATGGATTTTCCCGTACATGCACCGAGCTTTTGATATCGCTCATGGCATATCCGCCCATCATAAAGGCATAGGGCCGGAATCCATTGCGGGCAAAGACATCGTCCCCAAAATAATGCGATACTCGCGCTTCCGCCGAAATAGGCACAAAGGGCGTCCCCGAACGCGAGGTCGGCCCCTCCCCCGCTATCGTCCAGCCCAGGCGCAGCCCCAGCGTTAAGTCGTAATAAATGACGTATTCATAGGAAGCTAAAATCCGCGTCGAACCCCTGCCCGCTCCAGGTCCTTCATTGGTCAGAATCGGATCGCCTGTGTATTGCTGACCATCGGCTCGGAAACAGGCATGGCCTTCGTTTTCCTGGGAAGGAATGCTGCATGCCCCCGTCGTGGATATAAAACCGCCCTCTTGCGATAATCCAAGCGATATCCAGTGCCGTCGCCGGGTTATTTTTTCGCAATACCCTCTCCAGCTACAGGTCGCTCCACCTTCGCAATCGGCGTCGCTTCGGCAGGCAATTTGAATCACCCGCTCGCTTGGGCATCCAGGCAATCCCCGGGGACAATCGGCGGGATCTGGGCATTTTGCCGTGTGAGGCGCGCCGGTTTCAAGCTGTTCTTCGTGTTTGATGGTGACTAAATAAGGAGCAGCCCGCGATGCCCCCGCTGCAATGACTTTTCCTTCGGCGTCATGTACCCGGATATAGTAGCGAAGGTTGCCCGTCACCGTGCTGATTTCCAGGCAGGGAACGGCGCCTTCATAGCGGGCGCCGATTCGCCTGAGCTCTAAGGTTGTCCAATCTGGATCTCCCCAGAGCCGATAATGCACCAGCACCCGTTTTGCGGCCCTCGCTACACTGGCGGGTAAATCCACCAAAAGCGGGACGGGCCTTAGAATCCCCTGCTCCGCCTTGCGTTCCAACAGCGGTATATGAAGGATTTTCGGACCCATATTGCCCTCGCCGTCCTCGCCATCCGGGCTTTCTTGGGTCTGAGCATGCGCAAATCCTCCCATCAGGCCAAACATCAGGACATAAAGCGCCGATCCTAAACGCTTGCTGTTCATTGCGGCTCCTTCTTTCCCTCTTGAGGCTGGGTTTGGGGGGGCTTCTCTTTTTTGATGATCTGAAACTCAACCCGCCGGTTCTTCTCTTTCCCTTCGTCGGTGGCATTATCCGCTATAGGAAAATCTGGACCATATCCGTGCGCACTGAGCCGATCTTTGGGGACTCCATGGGCAATGAGCCATTGCATGACGCTTTCGGCACGATCCTGTCCCAACTTGCGGTTTAGTTCAGCCGGGCCGCTATCATCGGTGTGCCCTTGGACTTCAATGAGCAAGATTTCTGGATGTTCTGCGATGACCCGGGCCACTTCCAATAAAATGGCGTCGCTTTGGGGCAAGAGCGTGGCAGTTCCCACTTCAAACAGGATCTTTTGATCGATTTCAATTTGTTTATCGGAAAGCTGTGCCTTGGGTGGAGGTGGAGGCTTGGGAGGCTCTGGAGGTTTGGGGGCTTTGATGCGCTTGGGACAGCCATGGGTGGCCTTGATAAAGGTCGGCTCTCCGACGAGGGTGGGGCAAGCGTCGTTATCATCAGGAATGGCGTCTCCATCCCGATCCAAGGGAGCTTCTGGACAACCATGGAGCAAAGGGTCTTCGTTGGGCATGCCGGGCAAATCCACGCAGGCATCGCTTTTATCGGGCACCCTGTCGTCGTCTCGATCGGGCAAGGGAACCGCTGTTTCAGGTGCATAGCCCAGGGATGTCAAGATTCGGAAATCGGCCGCGCCCGCGCCTTGGCCTAAACCTGGTCCAAAGGCTGCGCCGACTTCAAAAGGTCCTCCCCATAAGCGATAATGACCGGTTAGCAATAGATGTCCGATGGTTGCGCGGGGGTCCAAGAAACGAGCGCCTCCTCCAACGGTTAAATCCGCCGAAAGCTCGGTGCCCAGTGAAATATGATGGGCATCATCGGCAAAAAATCCGGCGCCCAGGCCAATGCATAGCGCCGTTCCCAAACGGTAGGGCACCAAGCCTGGAAGCGTTTGCGAGGGACGGGTTCGAAGACCTAGATTTCCAGCCCAATAAAGATGTTGATGGAGTCCTTCGGCCAGCAACGCCAAGCGCACACGGACGGAATCATCGCCGCCATAAGGACCGCTCGCGGTAGGAAGCCAAAAGGAAGAAGCAAACGCCAACATCACGCCTTCATCCGCGCTATTGTCCTCGGAGGATGCATAAAGCCGCACTCTCGCTCCCAGCTTCACATCTCCAAAGACGGCTCCTTGAGGAAGGGGAGCGGTTGGCGCTCCTGGAGGATCGTCGCCGGCTTGCATCGCGGCAAACGAGATATCGGCAAAGGCGGCGACCCGATGAGCGACAGAAAAGGCGCCCATGGCATGAAACCAGGTTTGATGCTGAACGACGGCATCGAGATATTGGCTGTCATTTCTCAAGACCAGGGGCCGGAAGGCATAATCGGCGAAGATCCGGCCCGATAACAGCAAATGACCGCGCACGCCTGCTCGTTCGATAACAAAGGCGCGGTCGCCTGCGGGAGCCGGTTCGAGGGCGAGCGAAGGGGTGTCAGCCCGGGCTGTCGAAGGCAGAAAGAGGGCCGTCATCCATAGAGCGGCGCACAAGGTGTTTTTGCGCATAAAAATAATGTAAGGCGGACTCTACCCGAAGGCTTGGGGATGATGCAAGATCGATGGCGGGGAGAGGCCCAATGAAGCTTGGATTAGCGCCGGGAAGAAATAAAAATACGAAGCACATACCAGAACATCATGGCCACCGAGGCAAAGAGCTCGAGCGCTGCAGCCACATAGCGATCCCGCGGGAAATGATGAAGCACATTCGAGGTATCGTATAAAATCGCGGCTCCGGCAAAGGCCACCATCGCTACCGAAAAGAAGGTGCCAAGCTTAAAGCCAAATAAAATGCCCGCGACGATAAGCACCAAACTACAAATGCCTACCCAGCGAAGGATACCGCCCAAAAACGAAAAATCCTTGCGCGTCCAGAAAGCGATGCCGGTGAGGCCCGCAAAGCCCGCCATGGTCGCCATGCCCGCGCTTGGAATCGCTCCAGGGGCTACCTTTTCAGCCAAATAGAGCAAGGGCACAAATATAACGGCTTCGATAGCCACAAAACCAAACAGCGCTAAATACTGCGTCGCCTTCGATACCGCGTGATGCGCGGCGCGGCTGGCCAGCCAGCCAATGATCATGTAAGCGCCCATGACCAAGAGCCAATTTCGCCCTCTCATCATCGAGTGAGCGATAGGTTCGGCGACGCCGCTCTTAAAAAGGGCGAATTCGATGGCGGCAAAGACCACGATGGCGCAAAAGAGATGATTGTATGTGCGAACAATAAAGCGTTCGCGGGTATTTTCGCGGGTTTTGGTTCCCGCGTAACCTACTGCATCGGAAGCATATCTGCGATCCATGTCCACTACGTCCTTCTTGGCCGGTTGTTGAATTGACGGCGTTCATTGTATGTCGCCGCTCTTGCCTTTGGCAAGGGCAAATAAAACGAAAATGCAAAATCCCCTTCTACAGCCGCTTTCCCAGCGCCGCCGCTATCCCATGCTCCAGCGTCGCACATATGGGCAGATCCCTTAAATCTTCCGATACGGATAACAGCGATGCCGCAACCTCGGGGCGGATACCCGATATATATACCCGCGCTCCCAGCATCCTCGATGCCCGCGACGCCGATACCAGCATCTGCGCGACTTCCTCGTCTACCGAAGGCACGCCCGTGATATCCAGTATCGCATACCTCGCCCGCGCCGAAGATATCCCGCGCAGCAATACATCCAATACCCGCGCCGCCCGTTTCCGATCGACGCGGCCTACAAGGGGCATCGCCACAAGCTCTTTGGTGATCGGTATCAGCGGCGTTGACATCTCCGCTAGCATCGCTGCTTGGCTATCTATCAGCTCTTCCCTTGCCCGGTCCCGCTCCAGCTCGGCCTTTTTCTGTTCGCTGATGTCTATCCCAAAGGCTTGAAATATCAAGGGCTGCCCATGCTCGTCCCGTATCACCGAAAACCGCACATGCAGCCATATCAAACGGCCGTCTTTGCTTACGATCCGGTATTCCGCCAGCCCGCCCGCGTCCTTGTCCGTATAACAGCGCTCTATGACGCCCCGCACCCGCTCCCTATCCTGAGAATCGATATGCTCCAGCCACGCGCCCGGCTTGTCTTGCCATTCCGTGGCCGTATATCCCGTAATGGCTTGCACCGAATCCGTCACGAAGCTTGTGCCGTTTTCGTCCGGCCGCCCCCACACCTCCCAAAGCACGCCGGGAAGCGTCGATGCAAACACCCGGAAACGCTCATGCGCGCGCAACAGTTCATCTTGCAGCGTCCGAATCTCCTCGTGAAGCGCGGCATTTTCAGCCCTCAGCGCTTGGTCCTGCGGTTCTGCTTCCAATAGCGCGGTCTGTTCTGCGTCGTGCACGGTGCTCCAACTCATAACATTAACGGCACTTCATTGTCACAATTTAATGACACACCATCATTTTCTTGGCGCGTGCCCGCGCGCCGCATTAGGATGCCCGACATGCTGAACACAGGGGGATCGTCGAATCAGGAGGACGGTGTATGAGTGCGGAAGCCTCGCAGCCGAAAACCTTAAAAGAGTTGAGCACGATGATAAGCGAATCCATCGGGGACAGCACGCGCTTTCAATTGCTGAACACGCGCTTGATCATTCAGCTCGGTGTGAACCTAAAAAATATCTCAGAGACGCAGAACCGGGATGAACACTTGTTAAAGAGCGTGTTTGGAGCGCTGAAGCGGATGGGCATTCAAACATCTGGAGTCTCACGATGAGCAAGGCAAGAACAGCACACACAGCACATCAGGGCTCGGCGGAGGCTGCGCGGGCGCTGATTGAGCAGTTGGGAGGCGAGACGGCTCGTGCGATTGTGTTTTTCGGTGGAATCAAGCAGGATGGGCGGCATTTGGGCGATGCTCTATCGGCTTCGTTTCCCGGCGCGTGCGTGCTTGGGTGCTCTACGGACGGTGAATTTAGCGATCAGGGATTTGGCAAGGGCGGTGCGTCGGCGATAGCGTTTGGGCCGGACATGATTGGTCAATGCGCTGTGGAGATGGTGAACACGAGCGGCGATTTAAGTGCGGCGATGGCGACGGCAAGCCGTGGGTTTGCATCGAAGCTGGGGCACTCGCCCCGCGAGGTCGATCCGGCGCGCTATGTGGCGCTGGCGCTGGTGGAAGGGGCGAAGGGGCGTGAGGAGCGGATCAACGAAGCGCTTGGAGATATGGCTCCATTTTTGCCATTCGTGGGAGGCTCTGCAGGCGACGATGTAACGTTTAGCTCGACGTGGGCGTATGGGGATGGGCAGTATTTAGAGGATGGCACGGCGCTGATGATTGCAGAGATGGGTGTGCCGTTCCGGATATTGAAGACATGCTGCGCCGAGCCGATGGAGGCGACGGTTACGGTGACGAAGTGCGAGCCATCGAAGCGATTGATTTTGGAGCTCAATGGAGAGCCTGCTGCGGAGCATTATGCGAAGCTATTGGGCAAGAGAGTGGACGAGCTTGGGATATCGGATTTCGTGAGGCATCCCTTTGGATTGATGATCGATGGGGAGCCTTGGATACGAAGTGTATTGCAGCCCTTGGGGAGCGGGCTGGTGATGGCGTGTGCGGTGGTGCAGGGCGCGGAGCTGCATATGATGAAGACCGCGGACATTATCGCGGACACGCGTTTAGCGATAGCAGAGGAATCAGAGAAGCTTGGGGGAGCGATATCGGGAGCGATATTGTTTAATTGCGCGTACCGTATGCTTGAATTGTCGATCGACGGCAAAGAGCGGGCATATCACGATGTTTTATCGGAGATCAGGCATGCGGGCATGCATACCAACGGCGAGAGTTATTTAGGGCATATCAATCATACACTGACAGGGATTTTATTCGGGTAGTCAGAAGATCCACGGAATCAGCCTATATTTTGTATTTTTTGCATACGCCTCATACCCTTCCAATTCGTGGTGAAGCATCTGATCTTCAAAATACGTCCGGATAATCAGCACAATGGCGCAAGCCACACAGGGCACAAGCGCTATACCCGAACCGATAAGCAAGGGAAAGCCAAAAAACTGAATCAATGTTCCTAAATACATCGGATGCCGCACCCAGCGATAAGGCCCTGTTGTAATCACCCGGTGTCCCCGCTCGGCTTGAATGCGCGCTGTCATTTCAAGGTGAGGATTCGCTCCAAGCGCGCCCGCGATAAAAACCGTTCCAAAAGCTGTTAAAAAGCCGCCCACAAAAGCCCATGGATTTACGGCGATGGGCATCCAGTGATACCGGCCGGCATCGATGCCTCCCGTAATAAAAAGGGCAAGCGTGGTCATAAAATAAATAGGAAGGATAATCTTATCAAATTTATGCGTGCCCTCATGAAAACGGCTTCGTTCCACAATAACTTCGGGATTGCGGGGATAGACATAGATCGCATTGCATGCGACGAGCAAGGTAACGAAGCCTACATAATAATAGGCACGCATAAATGTAAAAGAGCCCGCGCAGAGCAAGAGCACGGCGAGGGTGAAGATTTGCTGAGAGATGAGCTGAATAATACGCTTAATCAGCCCTTGGCGAAGCTCTTCAGGCGTAAGGGGTTTGGGCGGATCGGCAGGCGGCGTGCTCATGATGGTGTGTAAGGCTTAGCACCCCATCCGCGAAAAGGAAAACAAAAATCTTTACAAAGAGATGATATTCAGTCAACAATGCGTGGCATCCGCCGAGTGGGTACACCCCGCTCCCCTCGTTCGCCCATCCCATGCCAGCCTCCCCTTTTACGATCGCCCTTGCTCCCCTTCCAGAACCCGCAGCCCGTATCCTGCCCCCTCTCCTCCAATCCTTTCAGCAAGAACTCGACCGCCTCGCTCCAGCCTCGTCCCCGCCCTTTGAAATTGCGGCCCTCGATGGACCACTGCCAGATTCATCGCCCTCCTTTGAACTCGCTTCCCTCTATCTCGCCGAACTTCAAGCCTCTGTGCTTGTCTGGCCTCAGCTTTCCACAAATGACAATATTCCCCTGTTGGTTTTGATTACAGGTTCCCTCGAACATCCCACGCCCCCCCGCTTTCCCCTCCAGCTTCGCCTCCCTTTGCCCAGCCATCCATCCCATGGCTTCTGTTCGCTCATTGCGATCGCTGCTGTGTTCCATGCTATCGCTTTCTATCCCCCATGGACACCTATATTGGCGTCATCGTTTTTGCCACTGCTTGAGAAAAGCGATGCTTTCCTCCGCTCCTCCCAAGCCCAACAAGCCTTCTTTTTCCTGGAAGATCGAGGTCATGCTCATTTGCTTCTCGCGCATGCTCAAAGCTTTTGGGGCCTTTCCCTCGAGGATATGTCCCTGCTCGAGGCTGCCGTTCGCCAATTTAAGAAGGCCGAGGAAGATTTACCCAGACAAGAGATTCCCCAGTCCTGGGCAAGGGCAAGAGTGGGCCGGGCCGAGGCGCTATCCCGCTTAAGCCGGCACGATCCAGACGCATCCAAGCTATGGACAGCGCGGGCACTGCTCATGGATGCGCTGGAAGAAATTCGTCCGGAAGAGTTGCCTTTTGAATGGGCGGGGGCTCAGCGCGATTTGGGGGTTGCGCTGACACGGTTGGGGGATAGGCTCATGGAGGCGTCCCACTTCGAGGAGGCTGTAAGAGCTTTTCGCCAAACCTTGCTGGAATGGACGAGGGAGCAAGAACCGCTCTTATGGGCCATGACCTTGAGCGAACTGGGTTATGCGCTGATGCGTCTAGGGGAATTGGAAGGCAATTCAACCTATTTGCATGAAGCGGTGAAAGCCTTTCAGTTTTCGCTGATGGAGTTGGCGAAAGGACAAGAGCCCGAAGGCGGGTGGCTGAGCCGGGATTATCTTCAGCGGGCACTGTCTGCTGTAGAAGAACTCCGAACAAATGCCGATGCAGAAGAACAAGAGGAGTCGTAGCGTTATGGGTGTGGGTATGCGGCGTTGTCATCTTGCTCTGTTTGCCCTGTGGCTACTGGGGGCTTGTGTTGAGAAACAGCCACCCGATGACCGATTGGCACCGCGGCTTGGCGATCAACAAATAGGTCCCGTCGTTCAGGCGGCGCCTTGGCAGAATTCGGCTTGGCTTGATGCGGGCTCGCCCTTCAGCTTAAGAACAGGATACCAGGCGACTTTGTTGACGGACGGGCGGGTGCTGATTACGGGAGGCGAAATTGGGGGAAAGGCATCGGCAACCTCAGAGCTCTACGATCCTCGATATGGGAAGTGGTTTTCAGGTCCTTCGATGATAGCGCCTCGGGCGTTTCATACGGCAATCTTGCATCCAGGCGGTGCGGTCCTCATCACCGGAGGCTCGGCGGATGAGGAGTTTGCGGAAGTCTTCTATCCAATCCCCTTTGGCTTCACGCTGCTCCCCCCTCCTCCATCCAAGCGCATGGGAGCAACAGCTACGCTGCTATTGGATGGGCGGGTATTGGTCGCCGGTGGAAAGACACCAGACGGCCAGCCTAATGTAAACGCCGAGCTCTTCGATTTTTCCTCGGTGACATGGAGCAAGGCCCTCAATACCCATCCTCCCTTGATCGATCACACGGCAACCCGGCTGCTGAACGGCGATGTGCTGTTCACGGCGGCACCGGGTATAGCTCAGATCTTTCATCCAAATACGGCTGGTTTTAGCCCGGCGGCGGGCTCGGTCCCCATGAATTTTCTGCCTCCAAAGCATAGAGCGACGCTTCTTCGGGATGGGCGCGTCTTGCTTACGGGCGGAGATGGATGTACGCAAAACAACGGCGATTTAGCGTGTTCGGCGCAGGCTTTTGTCTACGATGCCCAAGGCGCGTCCTTTAGCGAACTCTTGCCAGGCTTGCCCATGGGCATGGCCGCGCATTCGAGCACACTTTTGCCCTCGGGCGAAGTCCTTCTTGCAGGCGGGCTCGATGATGCGAGCGCGGCGATTCTCTTCGATCCAAACCTCAATCAATTTAGTGCCGCGCCTTCTATACCGGGGCTCTATAAAGCTCCCACGGCAACGCTCCTACCCTCGGGCGATGTCCTGCTCATAAGCGGCGAACAGGCTCAAAGCCATCGTTTTGTCAGCCGGGGCGGAGGCTATGCTGGCAGTTTTTCGCCGGTGCCCAGCGCCGCTCCTTTTGGCCTATCGCGTTCGGCTTCGGCGGTGCTCTCGGATGGCCGGGTGCTTATCACGGGCGGTTCCGAGGGCACGCTGGTTTCCGAGTTTGGGTCTATTTCCCCGGCGGCTATGCTCTTCGACTTAAACCTTGGCGATTTTAGCGCGCTTCCCCCAATGGCTTCTCCTCGCATTGGGCATACCATTACCCCGCTCTGGAATCAAGGAGCCCTTATTGTGGGGGGACGCAATGGAGGCGCAGGTCCTTTGGCTTCCACCGAATATTATAATCCATCAAGCGCCCAGGTTTCGCAGCCCGGGCCCAATCTTGCATTTGGACCCCGAGCTCAGCATGCGGCGGTTCTCCTATGCGATGGCTCGCTGATGGTGCTGGGAGGTGTGAATGGCCAGTTCCAGCCCTTGGATACAGCAGAATGGCTGTCCCCGGGGGCAAATCAATTTGAGAAGATTTCCGCGCCAATGACGATGCCAAGAGCCAATCCCAAAGCCATATTAATGGCCAATGGCCGGGTACTGGTAGAGAGCGACGGCTCGGCGGAAGTCTTTGATCCTTTATCAAAAACCTTTCATCCGGTCCAGAATCCAGGGACCTTTCACGATGAAGGCGCGACACTGACCCAGTTGCCCTCGGGCAATATCTTGCTTTTTGGTGGATCGGGGGCGATGCAGGGCGAAATTTTCGATCCACAGACAGAAAGCTGGAGTTTCACGGCCAGCGCAGCCTATGCCCGCAGTCAACATGGTGCCATCCTCTTGCCCATAGGAAAAGTGCTTATCGCGGGCGGGCTGGATCGTTCGCTTCCAAATCCCATTCCCCTCAACAGCGCAGAACTCTTCGATCCCGCGGCTTCCGGGGGAAAAGGAGCGTTTATTCCTGCCGGAGATCTAAGCGAACCCCGTTATTCAGCGTTTTTTCATTTGCTTCCCAACGGCCGGCCCCTCATGGGTGGGGGAAGAGTGTGCAGTACCGATGCCTGCAATGCTCAACCTTTGGCCTCCGCGGAGATCTTTGCCCTGGCCTCGGGAGAAAAAAGCTTTAGACCCATCCTAAGCTATGCGGACAGTCCCCTGGGAGCAACGTCCGAAGGCAAAGTCCAAGGAATCAACTTCATCGGATTAGAAGCATCCTCAGGCGCATCCAACAGTTCGGCCGCCACCAACGCCTTTGCGGTTTGGGAGTCCGCGGCAGGCGGGGCCATGGTGCTATCGCCTCTTGTGAATTGGACAGATGAGACGGTGTATTGGAGACCCTCAAGCGTGGCATTTTCCGGTCCGGGATGGCTTCGCATTCTCCGCAATGGAGTGATTTCGGCCAATGCGGTCCCCGTATCCCTAAACAAGTCCCCGGCGGCGACTTCATGTCAGGCCGATGCCGAATGCTCCACGGGGTATTGCGCCAGCGGCGTATGCTGCGATCGCGCGTGCGATGGCGATTGCGAGGCATGCGCGGTGGCGGCGGGCGCGAACTTCGATGGCATATGCGTGCCTATTTCGGCGAGTTTCTCCAACGATGATGCTTGTGTGGCTTCGCTGGGCGCTTCCTGCTTGGCAGCAAGCGATTGCAGTTCGGGGCATTGTGTGGATGGTGTGTGTTGCTATACCGAATGTGCCGGCCAATGCGAGGCTTGCGATGAGCCCGGCGTTGCAGGATTATGCATTGCAGTATACGGTAGACCGCATGGAATCCGGCCCGCTTGCTCGACCCATCCCAACGATCCTTGTCTATCCTCCGCCTGTGATGGCTCTTCGCGGGAATCTTGCAAGGGTCAAGTGGGCCCCTGCGATGCCTATGCTTGTACCCATGAAGGCTGCCTAACGAGCTGCACCCAATCTTCGGACTGCGCAGCCGATTACTACTGCGATGAAAGCAGCTCCACCTGTGCCGAGAATCACTGCAGAGGCTCGGTGCTTCTAGGTCCCGAGGACATGGAGACAGATTGCGCCCCCTATCGCTGCTATCCCGATGGTCAATGCGGCACTTCATGCACGAGCTTATTGGATTGCGCCGATGGCTTTGTGTGCAACCTGGAGCATGCTTGCATTGCAAGACCCGCCCTTGAATCCCCCAGTTCTTGCCAGATTTCTCTCCCGGGAAATCCCTCTCCGGATCGCGTTTGGCTCTTTTGGCTGGGATTGGGCGCGCTTGGACTCGTTGCGCGGAAAGGCCGGAACTAAATGCGCCGCGGAATGGCTTTCATTTGGGTGGTATTCCACAGCCTAACTGTGGCAGTACCTCTCTGGGCTCAAAGCTCGGATTCTCCCCCACCCCCTCCAGAGACGCCTCCCACCGCATCTGAAACGCCGGCCAAAGAGCCTACCGAGCTCATCCGCCAAGCCGCAAAAGCCGAATTTGAAAAAGGACTCGGCCTTGTCCGCAAAGAAGCTTATGCCCCCGCGCTCACCGCCTTTCTCAAATCCCTCGAACTCTTTCCCACCCGCACCGCCACCATCAATGCCGCCTATTGCCTAGAACGCCTCCAGCGCTACGACGAATCGCTGGACCTCTATGAAGCGTATTTACGCGACTATCCCAATGCCCCCGCCGATGAAAAACTCGAGACCCAAAAATCCGTAAGCAAACTTCGGGAACTGGTCGGTACGGTGGAGATTCTGGGCGCCAAACCGGGTGCATCCATTACAGTGGACAGCCGGGAACGGGGAGATTTTCCACTGCCCAATCCAATTCGCGTGCCTGCTGGAACCCATGTGATCAGGCTCTATAAACAAGGATATCATCCTTTTGAAGTGAATGTCGATATAACAGGGGGACAAACCAAGCGTATAAACGCTCAAATGCGCCCTCTCTCGGTGGTGGGCAAGCTCCGGGTCGCCGAGAAAAAAGGCGCTTCGCTGGATTTGCTTATCGACAATGTCAACGTCGGCAAGACACCTTGGGAAGGTCCTCTTTCCCCTGGTCCTCATCTTGTGTTCTTAAGAGGCGAGGGAATTGTGGGATCGCAGCCGGCGATGGTCACGGTAACAGCGCAAAAGACCAGTCTTTTGGTGCTCCGGGCCGAAAACATAAGCGTATCGATGAGACTTCAAGCGGTACCCGCCGACGCCACCCTGATGATCGACGGCGTCCCTTTGGGTCAGGGGGTATGGATAGGCCAGCTCCATGCAGGACTCCATCGTGTGGAGGTCCATGCGGATGGTTATTTGACCGAAAAGCGAGATATAGAAACTCCCGCCTTTGAGAACAAAAGCCTGCACATTCAGCTTCGGCGCGATCCAGAATCGCCACGCTGGAAGCTTCCCTCTCTTATTGTCGGCGAACTTTCGGGGCGACTGGGGATAGTGCCCAGCCTGAACGGCGAGATATCCAGCCAATGCACCGGCGACTGCCGTGAGGCGATGGGTTCCGCCGTGTCGATTCGTATGCTGGGAGCCTATGAATTGCCTTCAGGATGGTCATTGGGCGTATTCATTGGCTATACGCACCTCGCTCAAACGCTATCCAACCGGGCCATGAAAATCCAGCCCGTGGGATGGATGCCCTTTTCGGCCAAGGTGACAGAAGAACAAGTTCTTTCAGGGTTTTATAGCGGGGCCCATGTGGGCGTGCGGCCCCGCGGGGATTGGCCTTTAAGCTATAGGCTAGGTGTGGGCCTGCTGGTTGGAACCCTACAGAATATCCGGTTGGGGAGCTATGTATCGGCGGACCAACTGCGCTTCGCCATTCCTGAAACAGAAATGTCCATGCGGGCATATCTCCTACATATCGATCCCGAAGTCGCCTGGCATATCAAGCTAAGCGATGCGGTGGAGGGGCTGGCTGGTATTCATGCAAACGTCTGGATGCGCCTCACAAAACCCGAATGGGACGATAAAAAGCTTGTGGATATGAGTAGCTATGGGGTCGGCACCTTTGCCCGCGAGACGCTGATCGGCCCGGTTATCGTAGCGCCTTCGCTGCATCTTGGCCTGCGCTACACGTTCTAGGCTTTGCTCAAGGCGCGGCCGAAACCCGTCTCGACACCACAAAACTGATATCGGCCGCCGTCTCGGATATTATGATCGAAGCTAAATTTTTTGCATCAAAGATACCTGGCAAGAGCGGCGTCTGAATATCCCACACCTGCATCTCTCCCATCCCCAGCGTAAGCGTTTTTGACGCATCATCCGCGGCTTCCAAGCGAACCGGCCGCCCATAGGGCCACATACTATTTGCAATTGGACTGCAGAATGCATTGCCCGTCCAGGCAAATTTCACGGGCGCGCTATCCCCAGATCCATAAGCCATTCCATAAAACCAAAGCCCTTCTCCAAGCTCCGTCGGATTGGGCGGCATCCCATCTATCGCCGCCAAATTATAGATCTCAAACGAATACGAACACCCATCTCCAGACTTCAGCGCCTCATAGCGAAGCCTGACATACGTTCCATCCGGGATATGAGGTTCCACACCCTTGGTGCTTAACTGGATATCGAAAAGAATAGGCGATTCACAATTCTTCTGAGGACACCCATCCAATTGAAACGCTTCCGCGCCCGTCTTGTTCAGCACACCTTCCCCTGTCCACACAGCCCCCGGCTGACCTCCAGGCAGGCTGAGCTCGCAATTGTTTGCCACAGACATCCCAAAAAAATCAATGCGGGCTTCAAACACATCAGGCGCCGGACAGGTGCCCGAAAAACCACCGCTCCCTCCTCCCACTCCACCCGCGCCGCCTGTGCCTCCTCCTTCGGACGAGCCCGTTAACGCCGTGCCGCCGCATCCCCACATACCCGCGAAAGCCAAGCCCGACAACAGCCAAATACATCGACGCATATTCACTCCTTGATGCTCAAAAAACCATTCCCAAGCGAACAAACCTTCCCCAAACAGCAGCCGTGGCACAAGTTGTGAAAGAAATGCTTGCACACACCGCGCGAAGGTCGTAGATTCGTGTGCCCCGAATACTTGCGCGGGCTTTAAACGCTGAAAAGGAGCCTTGACATGTCCGAAGACAACCATTCCGAAACCGCGAAACCCGAAGGGCAAACCGAAGAACAAGCGCAGAATTTGCCCGAGGGCGCAAAGGATGCGGAGGAAGCCAAAGCCAAGGACGAACACGATAAACACGCGCCCGATAAACACGCGCACGACAAACACGGCCACCATCACGGGCATCATCATGGCCATCATCACCATGGCCATCATCACCATGTGTATATCGAGCCCGCGGGCGGCGGTGGTTCGTATTTAAATCCAGGCGCGATTCACATCAAAAACGATTAGAACCCGTCTCATAAAGCTGCTGCGCGCCCCGCGGCGTCGGTCGGCCTCCCTCACCGTACAATGTACGGCTCGGTCGGCCTCCCTAGCCGCAGGGCTGCTCGCGACGCTTTCTGAGATGGGTTCTGGCGCTACTGCTTTCAGTATGCTTTTTTGAGATGGGTTCTGGCGCTACTGCTTTCAGTGAGATGGGTTCTCCTGGAAACGTCTATTTATTCTGGGGAAAGCCTAGATCGACGCCTCGGAAACGAGGATCGGGCCAGCGCGAAATAATGACTTTGTTCCGTGTATAAAAGCGGAATCCATCGCGCCCATAAATATGATGATCGCCAAAGAGCGACGCCTTCCATCCTCCGAAGGAATAGTACGAGAGCGGTACCGGAATAGGCACGTTCACGCCAACCATGCCCACTTGAATTTCGCTCTGAAAACGCCTCGCCGCTCCGCCGTCATTGGTGAAAATCGCAACCCCGTTCGCATACCGGTGCGCATGAATCAGGCCGATCGCCTCGTGATAATTCTCTGCCCTCACCACCGATAATACCGGCCCAAAAATCTCATCCTGATAGATCGTCATATTGGGCTTCACCCGATCAAAGAGCGTCGGACCCACCCAAAAGCCGTTTTCCCGGTCTTTCACGCGCAGTTTCCGCCCATCAACCAATAGATCGGCGCCCTCTTCCACGCCTTTGCCAATATACCCAGATACCTTATCCCGGTGCTCGCGCGTTATCAGCGGACCCATTTCCATTCCAGGCTCCAGCCCATCGCCCACCCGCAGCTTCTCCATGCGCGCCGCAATCTTTGGAAGCAGCTTATCGCCCGCGCTTCCCACGGCTACCAGCACCGATATCGCCATGCAGCGCTCGCCCGCCGAACCATATGCCGCCGAAACAGCCGAATCCGCCGCTAAATCCATATCGGCATCAGGCAGAACCACCATATGATTCTTTGCGCCTCCCAGCGCCTGAACCCGCTTTCCATGATGCGTTCCCGTTTCATAGATATAACGGGCGATAGGCGTCGACCCCACAAAACTCACGGCTCCAATATCTGGATGCTCGAGAATGCGATCGACTGCCACCTTATCGCCGTGAACCACATTCAGCACCCCAGGCGGAAGTCCCGCCTTCGCAAATAACTCGGCGCAGAAATTGGTCACCGAAGGATCTTTTTCGCTGGGCTTTAGCACAAATGTATTCCCGCAGGCGATCGCGATGGGATACATCCACATCGGCACCATCGCCGGAAAATTAAAAGGCGTAATACCCGCCACCACACCCACCGGCTGACGCATTGAAAAGCTATCGACTTCTGTCGATACATTCTCGCTAAATTCGCCCTTGGTCAGCTCGCTGAGCGCGCAGGCATATTCAATGACTTCCAATCCCCGCTGCACTTCGCCCTGGGCATCGGAAAACACCTTGCCATGCTCTTTGGTGAGCAAGCGCGCGATATCGTCGCGGTTTTTATCGACAAGCTCGCGGAATGCAAACAAAACCCGCGTTCGCTTGGCGATCGACGCGCTGGCCCACGACGCGGCGGCGGTCTTTGCGGCGGCCACCGCGGCGTCCACCTGAGAGCGCTCGGCAAAGGCAACTTCACCTGTGATTTCACCGGTGGCCGGGTTGAAAACAGGGCCGCAGCGTTCACTTGATCCGGCGGCCGGTTCGTTGTTGATCCAATGCTGGATGTTCGCGATCGTCATGATGTAAAAAGAATCTCCTGTGTTCGGGGCGGGAATCATAGCAGAGGGTTTTGGTGTTGCGTAGCCCTTTTTTTTGATAGAGGGAGTTATTATGAATCAGTCCACAGAAACCTACGCCGCGCCGGTTCAAGTCGCGGCCGAAACGGCGACCTTCAATGAATGCCTAGAGAAGCGTTTTACCGGGCGGCCTTTTGCGCTGGCGTACCGCTATTTGCACGAAGGAGAAGTCAACGGCCCTGTTACGGAATGGACCTGGCTGGATGTCAAGCGTTTTTCATCGCGCGTTGCGGCGGCGCTTGCAAAGCAAATTCCACCTGGACAGCGCGCCGTTTTGCTCTTTGCGCCGGGTTTGGATTTTATAGCGGCATTTTATGGATGTTTGATGGCGGGCATAACTGCGGTTCCTGTACCTCCGCCCGATCCTGTACGCCTATCCGCAACTTTACCCAGATTATTAGGCATTGTTACCGACGCCAAACCGTCGGCGGTATTGACCACGGCCTCCATTGCAATGCTCGGGCAGGGATTGGGCGGCGATGTAGCGAAGATGCCGTGGATATCGGTGGACGAGCTCGATGAAGGCGAAGCGCCTCCGTATGAGGCAAAACCTTTAGATTTAGCCTTTCTGCAATACACATCCGGCTCCACGGGCGAACCCAAGGGCGTCAAAGTGAATCATCAAAATCTAATGGCCAACTTGGGCATGATATACGACGGCTTTGGATTGAGCGACATGGAAGGCAAAGTGGGCCAGGGCGTAAGCTGGCTGCCTTTTTATCATGATATGGGTTTAATCGGAAAAGTCTTGGGGCCTGTCTATTTGGGCGGCTGTGTGACTCTATTTTCTCCGCTCGATTTTTTAAAGCGTCCGCTTCGCTGGCTCGAAGCGATTTCCCATTATGGTATCTATGCAATGAGCGGCGCCCCAGATTTCGCCTATAGCCACCTCGCCAGGCGAACCGATGCATCGGCTATCAAGAAACTCGACCTTTCCCTATGGAAATTTGCCTTTTGCGGTGCCGAACCCGTGCGTCCGGGCACCCTTGAACTCTTTTGCAAAACCTTTGCCGGATGCGGATTTAAACCGTCCGTCTTCTGTCCTGCCTATGGTCTTGCCGAAGCGACGCTCTTCGCAACCGCCAAACGAATACATAGCGAGCCTGTGATGCGCGGCTTCGATCCTCAAGCGCTTGGGCGCGGACAAGCCATACCTGGACCGAGAGCGATGATGAGCTGCGGAATTCCGTCGCCCCAAGCCCAGGTACGCATTGTACATCCCACAGAACTTTCCCTTCTTCCCCCCGGAAGCGTCGGCGAAATATGGCTATCTGGCCCCCATATCAGCGAAGGCTATTGGGAAAAGCCCGGTGACCCTGCATTTGGAGCCTTTACCGCCGAAAACGAAGGCCCCTTTTTAAGAACAGGCGATTTAGGTTTTATCGATGATCAAGGCGAATTGTATATCTCCGGCCGGGCCAAGGATGTAATGATTATCCGGGGGCGCAATATCCATCCCCACGATATCGAAGCGAGCGGCGAAGGTGTACATCCCGCGATTCGGCCCGGCGGACTCGCCGCTTTTGGAATCGAACACAACAACGAAGAGCATATCGCCATGCTCTGTGAAGTCGATACCAAAAAACCGGTCGACGCCGAAGCCGTGAGTGCCGCGCTGCGCGATGCCATCGCCAAGGCGCATGGAGCCGAAATCTATAAAACGATCTTGGTTCCACCCAGAACCATTCTCAGAACCAGCAGCGGAAAAATTCGCCGGGGAGCCTGCCGGGATCTCTACCTTGGGGGCGAGCTTCAAAAAATCGCCGAAATCTCTGCGCGTGAACCGTCCCAGGCTCAGCCCGAACCCACGGCCCGGGGTCCGCTCAACACGGCCGAGCTTATCGCCTATATGCAGCGCTGGATTCAAGAGCGCGTCCGTCCAGGTTCCGTGAATCCCAGCAGTTCTTTTACCAGCCTGGGCCTTGATTCACTAAATCTGATGTGGCTTGCCGGCGATTTGGAAAAGCTGTTGGGGTTTGAAGTGCCCGTTCAAACACTCTATGGAGGCACGCTAAAGACAACGGCGGCGCTGCTCTCCATGGCGCATAAACGGCTCAGCCCAGAAAAACCCCGCGATCTGGAAGGTGACGCGCTTCTCGATGCGTCGATTCACCCGGTTTCATTGCCGATACAACTTCGTCCCGAAGCTCCCTGGTTTATCACGGGAGCCACAGGTTTTGTGGGCGCCTACACGCTCTCGGCGCTGATGAAACGCATGCAATCGCCTTTTATTTGCCTGGTTCGCGCGTCTTCCGATGAAGCGGCCCAAGAACGCCTGCTGAACACCTGGAAAGAGCTTGGCTTGCCCCATCCTGAACAACTCGCCATGCGGGTGCGGGCCATCGCCGGTGAACTCTCACGCCCCCGTTTTGGCCTTTCTGAAGAGCGTTGGAACGAACTCTGCGCAACCATTGGCACAGTGATGCATATCGGTGCTGAAATTGATTGGATCAAGCCCTATTCCTCGCTTAAACCGGTAAATCTCGAGGGAACGCGGGAAGCCGTCCGCCTATGTTGCCAAGCCTCGACCCCAATGCACTATGTCTCCACCTTGGGTGTGTTTGCATTGGCCGAAGATACGCGCCTACCCTTTGGAGAAGACGAAGATTTACGCGATGGAGAGAAGCTTCAGCTCGGATATACCCAAAGCAAATGGGCGGCTGAAAAACTCTTGGAACATGCGCGGGCGCGGGGACTTCCGGTAACGGTATACCGGCCTGGATTTGTGGGAGGCGATAGCCGTACAGGCGCCGAGCTCCATAGCGAGCATCAATTGTTTTATGCCTTTATGGCGGGAACGATTTATATGGGCGAAGTGCCTGCGGCAGAAAAAGTGATCGATGCCGTACCGGTGGACTGGCTGGGCGAAGCGATTGCGGCGCTGTCGCTTCATCCCGAAGCCCAGAACAAGCGCTTTAATTTAATGAATCCCAGCCCGATCCGCCAGCGTGAACTCTATCAAGTCCTACGGAATCGCGGCTATGCCCTCCGGGAAATCGCCTATACCCGCTTCCGTGAGCATGTATTGGCCCCAGATGCTAAAAATCCCCTCGCACGCTTTTCGGTGTATTATAAATTGATGGATGAACAGCGCATGGCGCGGCTGGAAGCCCAAATGAAAGAATGCCTTCCCGCCGATAACGCGCTCGCCCGGCGGATGCTGTCTGAATTAGGGCTTTCCTGTCCGCCTCTCGATAGGAGGCTGATAGATACGTATCTCTTGTATTATATTGAGCGCAACCTGATTCCCAAGGCGCCCCAAGCGCCCGCGCCCACGGTTCAGGCTCAAGCCGCAGGAGGCTCCGCGCAGCGGGTCGGCCCTGCGTCAACCATTGTCGATATCCCCGACTTTTCCATGCCCGATCCATTTACACGCAATGAACCCAAGCTATGGCAGATGTATGAGCGGGGCAAGCAAAAACAATGGGATGCCGAAAAGCGGATTGATTGGTCGCTCTATATCGATCCAGAAGACCCGACGGAAGTTGGCGATCACGCGCTGCCTCTCTATGGTTCGCCCATTATTGCCCGGATGACGCAAAAAGAAAGAGCCGCAGCCCGCGTACATTATCAGGCATGGCAATTTTCACAATTTATGTATGGAGAACAGGGCGCCGTCGTTGGAGTTGCGAAGCTACTTCAGCGGGCGCCCAATGTCGAAATTCAGATGTTTGCGGCAACCCAGGTTGTCGATGAAGCGCGCCACTTGGAAGCCTATTCCAAACTGCTTACCGATAAATATGGCATTACCTATCCCGTCGTACAGCCCTTGAGCCGCCTCGCCGAACAGACGTTTTCCGACCGGCGCTGGGATATCAATAGCCTTGGCCTTCAAATTCTGATCGAGGGCCTGGCCTTGGGTTCCTTTGCTCTTCTCCGCGATCAATCCAAAAACCCGCTGATCGTTAGCATTAATGCCTATGTGATGGAGGATGAAGCGCGGCATGTGGGATTTGGGCGCCGGATTTTAGCTCCCTATTATGCCGGGCTCAGCGATGCCGAACGCAAAGACCGCGAGGAATTTGTCATCGAAGCTTCCTATATGCTTCACGATAGGCTCTTTGCGACCGAATCGGTATGGGAGAACTTGGGCCTGCCCGTAAAGGAATGCTTGACTTGGATTCGAGAGTCAGGATTTCAGAAAGCTTGGTCTTCCACGCTCTTTAGCCGTATCGTTCCCGCAATACGTTCTATTGGTTTGTGGAGTCCCGCGGTTCAAAAAGCCTATGCTCAAATGGGCGTTCTTTCGTATGGAGACGCACTCTTGGATGAATTGATTCTAGGCGATGAAACCAAGGCGTCTGAAATCCAAGCCCGCCAAATTCAACAGGAGACAGACAATGCTGGATGAAATCTTCGATAGCGCCTCCATTCTTCAAGCCGCGGCCGAATCCGAACAAAATGAGGGTTTTTGGGGCGATTCCTTCCGCGAGGGATTTGAGAAATTGGTGCCAGCCATTTCTGAGGAGGCCCAACTCTACCCTGCGCGGGCCTTTCGTATCGTCCGCTTTCTGATGGAAATCCTTGGCACCCGCTCTCATATCCAGCAGACGCTTGAGGCCAATCCCAGCGCTGCGGACATACCCATTCAGCGCCCTGTATTTATTACGGGCCTTCCCCGCACGGGCACCACGCTGCTCCATAACTTGATGGCCGGCCTTCCTTCGTTCAGAGCCTTTACTCCATGGGAAATGCGCTATATTGTCCCGCCTCCCGGCGCAGGCTCCGGATGGGAAGAAGAGGCTAAGCAGGATACCGATATCGAGATCAAAGCCCTCTATGAACGGACACCCGATCTCGCAAAGATTCATCCCATATCTGCCTTTGCTCCCGATGAATGCCACTGGCTGATGCGCCATACCTTTGGATCGCTTATTTTTTGCTATATGCTTTTTACACCCAGCTATGCCCGCTGGCTCCTCTCCGGCAAACGCTACGCCCAATATGGAGAATACAAAACCCAGCTTAGCCTCCTATGCAAACGGACATCCGCCGGAAGACTCGTGCTTAAAGATCCAGGCCATTTATGGCATTTGGACGAACTTTTCACCACCTTCCCCGATGCCACCGTCGTTCGGCTGCACCGCGATCCCCGCGAAGCCGTTCCTTCGCTATGCAGCCTGATGCACGCGCTCCAGCGAATGGACAGCGCCCGCGTCGATCCCAAAGAAGTCGGACCTTTTGCACTCGAAATGGTGAGCCGCGGGCTGGAATCCGAACGCGAATTTCGAAAACAGGCAAAAGATGGCTCGTTTGTCGATATCGAATACCGCGATTTGGTAAGCGATCCCCTGAACACGGTACGGCGCATTTGCGGCGCGGCCGGCGAAGAGCTTGGGGAAGCCGGTGAACACAGCATCAAAAGCTGGCTCGCGGCGCATCCTCAGCACAAAGCCGGCAAGCACACATATACCGCTGAACAATTTGGCCTCAATCCCGGCGCTCTTCTCGAACGCTTTGGCCAGCGAGGTTAAGAAACGCCGCCGAGCACTTTTTTGGTTTACACGCGCCGCTGGACATGATACCCCGCGCACCCCAACCAACGCGAACCTCCGACCATGAACGCAACAACTCGTCTGCCTCAAGCCGCTCTTACCCATCTTCAAGCCCTCGAAGCCGAAAGCATTCATATTATCCGCGAAGTCGCCGCCGAATTTGAAAATCCGGTGATGCTCTATTCCATTGGAAAAGATTCATCGGTGATGGTGCGCCTCGCGATGAAAGCCTTTTACCCGGCGCCTTTGCCTTTTCCTTTGCTCCATGTCGATACGACATGGAAGTTCCGCGATATGATTCGCTTCCGCGACAGCTTTTGCCAGCGCCATGGTTTTAGGCTGCTGGTGCATACCAATCCCGATGGGCTGCGCGATAACATCAATCCTTTCGATCATGGAAGCCAAAAGTACACCGATATCATGAAAACGGTTGCGCTGCGCCAGGCCCTTAGCAAATGGCGCTTTGACGCGGCTTTTGGAGGAGCGCGCCGCGACGAAGAAAAATCCCGCGCGAAGGAGCGCATTTATTCCTTCCGCGATGCTTTTCATCAGTGGGACCCAAAAAACCAGCGCCCCGAGCTATGGAATCTATACAATGCCAAAATTCACAAGGGCGAAAGCATAAGGGTATTTCCTTTATCCAACTGGACGGAGCTCGATGTATGGCTTTATCTCTATTTGGAGCAAATGGATATTGTTCCCCTCTATTTTGCGGCGCCCCGGCCCGTGGTAGAGCGGGAAGGCACATTGATTATGGTGGATGATGAACGGATGCGGCTATTGCCGGGCGAAGAGCCAAAGCTCGAGATGGTCCGCTTCCGCACGCTGGGCTGTTATCCTTTATCGGGAGCTATACGCTCCACCGCCTCGACGCTGCCCGGTATCATCGAAGAAATGCTGAAGACCCGTTATTCCGAACGCCAGGGCCGGCTTATCGATCATGATAGCGATGGCTCGATGGAGAAGAAGAAGCGGGAAGGCTATTTTTAGATCGCTGGACATTCCCGGAGCCCATAAAGATTCATTGGCCTTGTTTTTGTCTGGAGAACATTGGTGATTATGGCTGAACAATACGCGCTGGATACTCTCGACACCGATATTCATAGCTATTTAGAGCGGCATCAGCGCAAAGAACTGCTGCGCTTTGTGACGGTGGGTTCGGTGGACGATGGCAAATCCACCCTGATTGGCCGGCTTCTGCACGACACGCAAGGTGTCTATGAAGATCATCTCGCGGATGCGCGAAGAAAACGCTCTAAAACAGAAGCTTCCTCCGGCGGCGCTCCGCTTCCCGCCGAGGCAGAATTTGATTTCGCCTTGATTACCGATGGACTCCGGGCCGAACGGGAGCAGGGTATCACCATCGACGTGGCTTATCGCTATTTCACGACCGCCAGGCGGAAATTTATTATTGCGGATACGCCCGGCCATATTCAATACACACGCAATATGGCCACGGGCGCATCCACGGCCGATGTAGCCATTATTTTAATCGATGCGCGCCACGGTGTTCTCCAGCAATCGCGCCGCCATGCCTATATTGCCTCGCTGCTGGGCATTCCCAATCTAGCCGTATGCATAAATAAAATGGATTTGGTCGATTGGGATGAGAGCCGCTTTCACGCGATACGCTCAAATTTTGCAAGCTTTGTAAGCCGGTTGCACTTCCGGGACGTGAGCTATTTGCCGATGAGCGCTAAAAAAGGCGAAAATGTCGTTCAAAAGAGCGTCCATATGCCTTGGTACGACGGGCCGGCTTTATTGGGCTATTTAGAGACAGTGGATATCACGGGCGGCTGGAATCACCTGGATTTGCGGCTGCCTATTCAATATGTGCTCAGGCCGCATCAGGATTACCGGGGTTTCGCGGGCCAATTGGCTTCGGGTATCCTGCGCAAGGGCGATAGCGTAATGGCCTTGCCTTCTGGAAAGAGCAGCCGGGTAAAGGCCATTGATATCTTTGGAGGAGGCGAAGCCGAGGAAGCCCAGGCACCGCTTTCGGTTGCGCTTCGGTTGGAAGACGAAGTCGATATCAGCCGCGGCGATATTCTGGTACGCAGGCCCGATACGCCAGGCCGCGATCCTGAAGAAGAGCCGGCAAAAGTAGGGCGCACCTTTGATGCGATGCTGGTGTGGATGACGGAGCAGCCTTTGGATACGGCAAAAAGCTATTGGATAAAACATGCAGCTCGCTATATCCGGGCCGATTTGCATACCGTACATCACCGTATCGATATGGATACGCTGGAAGAGCTTGCGGCGCCCACGCTCCAGCTCAACGATATCGGTCGGGTATCGCTTACCTGCCATCAGCCGCTGGTCTTCGATCCATACCGGCGTAACCGGAGAATGGGCGCATTTGTGGTAATCGACTCGCTGACCAACAATACGGTGGGCGCGGGAATGATATTAGACGCGAGCGAAGCGCCTGGCGATGTCGTGCGGCAGATAGGGCGCCAAAGCGGTGTGAGCGTGGCGGAGCGGATGGAGCGGCTAAAGCAGAAACCGGTGACGCTATGGCTGTCCGGGTTATCGTTTTCGGGGAAGGCGCCTTTGGCTTATGCGCTCGAGAGGCGGCTTTTCGATTTAGGATATACGGCGCATGTGCTGAAGGGAGATATGGAGGATGGGCGCGCCGATGCGCTAAGCTATGAAGAGCTGGCGAGAACGGCGGTGCTCTTTAATGAAGCGGGATTGATATGCATTGCGCTGAGCACCAGTCCCACGGAGCAGATTCGGAACGAGGCGCGGGAGCGGGTGGGGCGGGAGCGGTTTATACATCTTCATGTTGCGACGCCTTTGGAGGTATGCCGCTCGTGGGATACGGAAGGACGCTATGCGGCGGCCGAGGCCGGGACCTTGGGCTATGGAGTGGCGGGGGTGAGTTATGCCATGGAAGGAGCCCGCGAGGAAGATGTGGTGATCTCGCTGGATAAAGATCCTTTGGAGGCGGCGGTTCGAGCGGTGGAAGGGGTCTTGAGGGAGCGGGGGATATTGTTGTAGGGTTTCGCCTTAAGGGCGTATCAAGATTCGCGTCGACGGCCCCATCACCTTACTCGGCCTCACGGCTCCCCATCCAGGGGGCAAGGCTGGCAATGTCCATCCAAACATCCATTCCCCATCCCGCGGCGACAAATTCAAGCACTCGGCGCTTCGCAAATACCCAAAATCGCCATGCCAAAACGAAACATGCATCGCCAGCGGCGCATGGACATACTGAATATGCGGCACATCCGCAAACCATAGCGTGGTCGGGGTGCCCTTATCTGGGGACATCGTTGCCGTCTTGTCCTTCCATTGTATTGAAAATATCCCCAGCTCGGTTGTGGCATGTTCCACAGGATCTTTGCCAGGTTCAGGCACTCCCCCTCGCCCACCCGACCACAAAGTCGCGTAGACTGGTTTTAGCCCATCATAGGCCACCATCGTACCCGCCATAATATAGGCTTCAATCCACTTTTCATCCGCTTTGAAGGAACGCGGCAGTTCCTTCACCGCGCGGGCTACCGAGACTTCTTCCGTGTCCGCAATCCACAACCCTTGTTCCTTGGTTTCGCAATATAAAACTCCCCCGGCCTTGGTCTCGGCGCCCGTTAAAAATACAGGCGTTTTCTCGGTCCACACCTCTGAGGTCTCCACAAACTTCCCCTCGGCGTCCCGCTTGTATTTCTTGGCGCTCGCTCCCCTCACCCACGCGATGGGCAGTTGCTTTTCGCCCCCGAGCTCCAATCCCTTGAAATTCGATTGACTATACGGAAATAACCTATCCGCCGGCACCAGCAAGAGCTCCGGCGTTACCACCCAGACACGTCCTTCCGCTTCAAAACTCTTGGCCCACGCAAGCCCCGTCCCTGCCGGAGCAAAGCGTACCTTGGGCTTGCCCGCAGGATGATAAGGCCCTCCTGGTATGGTTTTATAATCCTTAAAATACCATGGAATTTCACCTGTTGAGACAATTTTATCGGCGGGATTGGTATTCACCAGCCGTTCATAGGTGCGAAACCATTTGCCTTGAGGTTTGAAGGTTTGCACAGGCCCTAAATTGCGCTCGGCATCTTCCTGTTCGGCTTTCGTGGGAATGCGCATATACATCGGCGCTCCCGTCGAAAATGCATAGTGATAAGGTCTCGGTCCCGGCCCAGGCGCCACGCTCGATAATGCCTTCCAATACACCGAATCCAAATCCATCATCGTGGTGTCATCGGAGCAGATATAGCCCACGGGTTCCACGGCATACCACTTAAACGCGCAGCCACTCCCTGGAACCGGGTCTTTTTGGCGCAGGGGAATCGATGTTCCATGCCTCAGTCCCCCGATGGGCAGATGTCCCTTGGGCCTATCGGGCGTAGCCCAGATATGCGTGACCCACTTTTTGCTCCCGATGCGGGGGCGATTGTCGGGCACCGGTTCCGTTTGATTTTGCGGCGCAGCGGTGGCTGTGGTGGTGCCTGTGGTGGTGCCAGGCATTTCTGGGGACGAAGGCGCCGATACTTCCGGTTCGGCCGATACCTTGGGCGGGAGCGATTCGGCGACCTTGGTTTTAGGTTCGGCGGCCGAAGCCTTTCCGGGCGCGTCCTCCGCTGCCGCCTGAAGATGTTGAGACGATGCCGAACAAGATAAAAGACCTAGGGCAATCAGGGAAAAACACAGCGATGTGGACGGATGCATCATGATCGATTCGCAAAAGAAGACATCAAGGTTGGCAGCGCATCATGTAATCTGGGCCGGCACACCCCGCATGGGACAATTGTTCTCCGGCCTTGCAGCGAACAAGCGCGGCCCGCACATCCAAACATTGCACCAAGGCTCCAGGTTTTTCCGAACCGGCGCTTAGCTTGGCCGATGCGCTGGAGGCGGGTGCTCCACTCGCCATGGCCGAAGGCGCCGAGGGGGCCGAACTAGAAGACGGTGAGGCGCTGGCCACAGGGTTTTCCGTGGGAAGAGCCGCGGCGGCGGGAGCGCTGGCCGTGGAAGGAGGCGCGGCCGAAGACGCCGGTTGAGCGCTCGATTCATTCGCAGCCATTTCAGGGACAGGCGATGCCGAGCCGCCCTGAGGTGCAGACTGCGTGGAACATGCGCAAAACCCCATTAAAATAGCCAATAGCCATCGCGTTTTCATTGTGGACCTCTCTTGCAAAAGCATCCTAACCCTAAGCTTTCGGGCCCCGCAAGTTTTTAGCAAGATGACAACAAAGCCTAATGACAGCGCGGACGATTTGTCTGTACGATAGCGTCTATGCGCATATCTCTTGGCTTTGTTGGCTGTTTCTGTGCTCTATGGCCTTTTGCCGCTGCCTGCGGGGGCGATGCAACAACCGCGGCGCCCACAGGCCAAGGTGCATCGGGCTCATCCTCTTCCACATCCACATCATCGGGAAGCTCATCGAGTGGGGGCGGTCAGGGCGGAAGCGGAGGCGGAACATCTTCGCAGCCCGTCTGCACCGGCAAGGGCGGCAACCCCGGCTTCTACGACCTAAAACTCACGTCCAGCGGCGATGAACGAAGCTATCGGGTCCACATCCCCAACGGCTATGCGGCCACCACGGCCATGCCCCTTATTATCGCCCTCCATGGCTATACCGAAAGCATCGACAGCTTTACGCAAGTCACCCACTATGAAGAAGCCGCCGATAAACACCAATTTATTTCGGTGTTCCCCGCGGGCAAGGCCCCTCTCGGCGTCCCCGGCTGGAACGCGGGAAGCTGCTGTGGAACGGCTCAAATTCAAGGCACACCCGATGTCCAATTTATCAGCGACCTAATCGATAGGCTCGAACAAGACTATTGCATCGACAGCCGGCGAATTTTTGTGAGCGGATTTTCCAACGGCGGTATGCTTTCCCATCGCCTGGCTTGCGAGCTATCCGATCGCATCGCGGCCATCGGCGCCGTTTCGGGAACCATGGCCATCGACGATTGCAAGCCCACCCGTCCCGTTCCTGTTCTTCATATTCACGGCACAGGCGATATCGTTGTTGGCTACGACCCTGGCACCGTGGCCCAAAGCGTACCCAGCACCATCAATGGGTGGGTAGGCCGAAACCTCTGTGGAATGGCCACGTCGATGCCCTACACGCAAGGCAGCGTTCAATGCGAACGCCATTTAGGCTGCGCCGAGGGGGCCGATGTCGAATTGTGCACGGTCGACGGAGGCGCTCACGAATGGCCTGGAGGCGGAACCGCCAATGGAATGGGCGATCTCAATGCCACCGAATACATTGTCAATTTCTTTATGGCTCATCCCATGCCCTGAAAGAAAAACACCACCATGAGCGTCCGAATCGAACGAAACGGTCCTGTCACCACCATCTTATTGAATCGGCCCGAGGTCAAAAACGCCATCGATCGAGCCACGGCTGAAGCGCTAACCCAAGCCTTCCGCGATTTTGAAGCCGACAGCAGCGCCAACGTCGCCGTACTTCATGGAGAAGGCGGCATTTTTTGCTCGGGCGCCGATCTAAAGGCGATGGCATCTGGAAACCCCAATCAACTATCGCCTGAAGGCGATGGCCCGCTTGGCCCCACCCGAATGCAGATAAGCAAACCCGTTATTGCCGCCATAGCAGGCCATGCGGTGGCGGGCGGATTGGAGCTTGCGATTTGGTGTGATTTACGGGTGGCCGAGGAAGACGCAATCTTTGGGATATTCTGCAGGCGCTGGGGAGTTCCGCTCATTGATGGAGGAACGGTTAGGCTTCCGCGGCTGATTGGCCTATCACATGCGCTCGACATGATACTCACCGGGCGGGCGGTGGGAGCGGAAGAAGCCTTGAGAATGGGCTTAGCCAATCGCGTTGTGCCCAAGGGAACGAGCCGCCGGGCGGCAGAAGAGCTGGCGGCACAGATCGCGGCATTTCCGCAGACATGTATGAGAAACGATAGGCGTTCAGCCTATGCGCAAGAAGGAAAAAACCTCGAAGATGCTATGAAATACGAATATGAAAACGGTATTCAATCGATACCGGATATGGTGGAAGGATTATCGCGATATATGGCTGGAGCGGGCCGGCATGGGAAGTTTTAACAAAACCCGCTCTGTTTATTGAATGGGCGGCGGCTCATACACCCGCTTTACATCGGCCCCGCCCACAAAGGCATAAGAACCCGCGCTCCCATACCCATAGGCTGTTATCCCAAACGGCAAGGCTCCCGTTAGCTTGTGAACGCCCTCGCCCACTTGACATCGCCTCGATTCATAGTTCTTTCCCTCCAGCGCCCCAGCTTCCTCCACAATACAACCCGATGTCCCTCCCCCGTCCAATTGCACATCCGACCCCACTTCTGCGGTGATCACAACCCAATTCTGCGTCCATGAACCAGGCGTCAAAAACACATACTCTGTCCTAAATTGATCCACAGGCGGAAATACCGTCAACGAAGGATCGCCGATATAGGGCCCGTCCACATATTGATTGCTGATCAATATCTGGCCAATCATCACCGGCTTTGTCGCCGATACAATCATATTATTCTGCGTATATGTTGTCTTTACCTCTCCAGGCATAAGCGTAAATTTATCAAAGGGCGAGGGTAAATTCGTCGTCACTTCAGACGCCTCGGCAACGCCTAAAAAGCGAATCACATCCGGCTCTCTAAATCCGCTCGTCGATCGCACCGGGCTCCGGGGTATTACATATTTGCTTCCCACCGATTCCATTGGAAACATCTGATCTTCCAAATGATCGAGGCAACAGGTATCTCCATCCATCCATCCCGAGGGCTTGGGAATATCTACCGCTCCGCCGGGCGCTCCCGTCGACTCTACCCCGGAAAATACAGCCACCGGCGCTGAACTGTGAATATAGGTGCCGCTTAAATCCGCTATCGTTTTCGGATCGTCCTGAAAGGTTCCGTCATCGGTTTCTAAATTCAAAACATCAAAAGGCCCAATCGTTACCGATATACTTCCGCCCGCGGGCGTCGCGGCCACAGGCGGATTCCCCTTGATTCTCCAGCTCGGCTTCACCGTCACCTGCGTATTCGGCGATATGCCTACAATCGTTACATACGATCGATCGATAATTCCAAATACCTTCACCGGATGGCCCGCCCCCCAATTGATTACCCGGTAAAGCGTGCCCACCGCATTGCTCGGTAACAGCAGCGATGCATCATTTGAATAGGCATTCTCAAACACATTAAACTGATACACCACAATCGGCGACGAAGACCGGATTCTATAGGCATTCGACGATAAACATGTGCCCGGAGAATTGTAATCATTAGGCTTTACCCCGCAGTCCAGTTCCCGCGTGGGAAGCACTATCTGCTCTAAATTCCCAGGCGCTACCGTGATATCGCTCACCGTCTTTAGCATTAAAGGCTGCCCAGGCGGCGCCTCATTGATCTCAATCACCACATGCGCGGCCGTTTGACCAGCATTCGATAACACCACACCCCACGGCGCACTCGCCGGATCGTTAAACCCATCCTGCTGATCGAGGTCGACCGCCCAAAATTCACATCCAATATTCGAGGGCTGATCGTCGGCTACCGAACAACCACTCTGACAAAACCCATTCGAACACACCTCGCCCGCCGCCACATCACAGGTGTCAACCACTTCGTCCATGCTCATTCCATCGGCCGAACAAGCATGAACCTCGTTCCCCACACACACCTGCCCCCCCGGCGCACAGGCAACACAGCCCTTTCCCGGCATACACGCCCCAGAGCACGTCTCCACCGCTCCCGCCATCCCATTGGCATCGCAGGGCGTGTAGTTTAACCCCACACAAATCCCGCAAGTGGTCCCACCGCTGCTTGTCCCCGAACCCGCCCCAGTCCCCGACGATGCGGGCCGATCGCCCGTGGCCGAACAAGCATGAACCGACGCAACCATCAACATCCCAACCAAACCGCTCAATAAGACCGAAGTACGCATGAGCGCAGGCTATGAAAATCGCTCCCCTGATACAAGCTCAAAGCTTTTTTTCAAACGATCTTTTTTTGATTGGATCTTTCTAAAAAAGGGGCTAAAGGTCCGCCCACCTCAGCGCAGCATAAGCTACGCCCCCTAAAAATACCCATGAACCAAGCGCGAAAAGGCGGCATCGCCTTTATCCTCATCACCCTGCTCCTCGACACCCTCGGCATCGGAATCATCATTCCAATCTCGGTGCCTCTGGTCGCGCAATTTGTAGGCGGCGACATGGTCGAAGCATCGACCTACACCGGCCCCTTCACCGCCACTTATGCGACAATGCAATTCATATTTTCGCCGGTGCTTGCCGGGCTCAGCGATCGCTATGGGAGGCGGCCCGTCATTCTGATTGCGGTACTGGGTATGGGTCTCAATTATTTGATCCAAGCCTTTGCGCCATCGCTGGCATGGCTTTTTGTGGGCCGCGTGATAGCGGGCATCACAGGAGCGAGCTTTAGTTCAGCCAATGCCTATATCGCGGATGTCACGCCGCCCGAGAAGCGGGCTCAGGCGTATGGAATGGTCGGCGCGGCCTTTGGCCTTGGATTTATTCTAGGACCGCCCTTGGGAGGGATACTCGGTGAAATCTCGCTCAGGCTACCCTTCTTTGTATCGGCCGGATTAAGTTTATTGAGTTTTTGCTATGGAAGCTTTGTCTTACCCGAATCGCTTTCGGAACAGAACCGGCGGGCATTCGCGTGGAAGCGCGCCAATCCTTTTGCGACGTTAAAAAATGTATCATCGACGCCGGTGCTGCTGGGGCTTACCGTAACGATCCTCTGCGGCCTCCTGGCGCAGCAAGTCCTTCAAAACACATGGGTATTGTATACAAGCTACCGGTATAATTGGAGCCATTTAGCGGTTGGCCTATCGCTGGGAACGGTGGGCGTGGGCAATGTTATCGTCCAAGGCTTCTTGGTACGGCGGGCCATACCATGGATGGGCGAACGGCGTGCGATTTTGGTGGGCATGACCATAGGAGCCCTTGGCTTTTTGGCGATGTCGATGGCGACACAGGGCTGGATGATCTATGTGATTTTGGTGCCATTTGTATTCAGCGGATTGGCAGGCCCCGCGACGCAGGCCCTGCTGACCAAAGAAGTTGGACCGAATGCGCAGGGAGAACTTCAAGGCGCGATATCGAGCCTAACGGCGCTGATGGCGATTGCAGGCCCGGTCGTGGGCAATGGTTTATTCCGGGTATTTTCAAAGGGCTTTATGGGAATACGCTATCCGGGCGCGCCCTTTGTGGCATCCGCGCTGTTGAATACATTTGGGATGGCGATGGCGGCAAGATTGTTTGCCAAGATGCCCGGGCCGAAGAAGGAGGCAGAGCCTTAGAGGGTAGGACATCACTGGAAAAGGATACCAGTCTGTCCATGTCATGGTACAAAGCTTTCGATGTCCAACATCGACCGAGTCGATGCCCAGGTACGAACCCTTCGATGCCCAGGTACGAACCCTTCGATGTCGGGCATCGACCGATTCGATGCCCAGGTACGACCGATTCGATGCCCAGGTACGACCCCTTCGATGCCCAGGTACGAAGCTTTCGATGCCCAGGTACGAACCCTTCGATACCGAGCATCGAGCGATTCGATCCCCAGAATCGATCCCCCGTCTCCCAAACACAGCCTATCCCTTGTAGGCTCATCCTTGATGCTCGGCCAATCTCAACCTGAGACCCCCCTCATTGTTGAGCCCGCCCGCCCCGAACATCTCGCGGGCATGGTGCGCGTGTACAAAGCCGTAAGCGTCGAGCATGCCGATCTGCTTCCGGCCCATGGAAACACGGGCTTTTTGTTGCGTTCCTATCCGATGACCGAACGCGATTTTTCCGAAGTGCTCAGCGAATTCGTGCTGTGCGCGCACCAGAACGGCGAAGTCTTGGGTTTTATTTTAGCCTATAAAAAAGCTCTCTTTTGGCATTTGTACAACCAGGCGCTCATCCGTCCCGGAGCGGCCCTGGGCGATTTTTTATCGGCACTCGAAGGCGAATTTATCTTTGGCCACCGCATTGCAGTCGCCCCGTGGAGCCGCCGGCGCGATGTCGCATCTCACTTGGTGCTGCAGATGAGAACGCGCATCGCGAACAGCCCTTACCGCGAGATGTACGTCGGCATTCTGCACGCACCGGTCCGCAACACGGCATCCATTGGCTTCTCGACGAGACTAGGTTTTGAACCCGTGGCCGAACGGGCAAATCCCAATGGCGATCTGTGGGGGATCTACCGCCTAGTGCTGCGCTAAAAATCGAAGTGCTCCCTCCCCGCATTTAGCGCTACCCAATTTAAACGGCCCGTGATAGGAAGGCGCCCGCTATGGCAAATCCCCGCGTTTTCTTCGACATTGCAATCAACAACCAAGTCTTCGGACGCATCGTCTTCGAGCTCTTTGAAGACGTTGTTCCCAACACCGCCGAAAACTTCCGCGTTCTATGCGGAGGCGCGCCCAAAGATCCGAGCGCCAGAAACGCCGGTAAATTTAAGGGCTCTCCGTTCCACCGCATCATCCCGGGCTTTATGTGCCAGGGCGGCGACTTCACCCGGGGCGACGGCCGCGGCGGCGAATCCATCTGGGGCCCGAAGTTCAAGGACGAGAATTTTAATCTCCGGCACACCGGCCCTGGCCTTCTTTCGATGGCCAATTCAGGCCCGAACAGCAACGGATCGCAATTCTTCATCACCACGGCCACCACGAGCTGGCTCGACGGAAAGCATGTGGTGTTTGGCAAAGTCGTGGAAGGCATGGATGTCCTTCGCGCGATGGAAGCCAAGGGCTCTGACAGCGGCCGCGTCAACGGCACCGTCAGCATCGCCGATTGCGGCCAGCTCTAAATCCAGCCTATTTTCAGATTGCAGACGAGGTGCCGCCCATGTCCACGGCCATTTTGGTATCGGTCTTTATGAGCACACCGGTGGTCGGTGTTTCACCGACCAGCTCGCTCGAGGAAGTGTATAAAACGCTGGTTCAGCACCGCGTGACGTCCGTGCCTGTTCTCGGCGCAGAAGGTCAGCCTCTTGGCGTTCTTTCCGAAACCGATCTCCTGCGTATTGGCCGGCTTCAGCCGGCATCGCTCGCGGGCATTTCGCCCTTAGAACTTCCCGACGAGCCGGCGCAGCAGCATATGCATGCGGGCGTGATCACCGCCAAGCCCGATACCACCGTGATCGCGGCGGCAAAGCTCATGCTGCAGTTTCACATCCACCATGTCTACATCGTCGAGGGCGGCAAAGTGGTTGGCGTATTCAGCACCGACGACGCACTGCCCGCCGTACGCCAAAAACATGTGGAAACGCCGATCAGCGCACTGATGAGCAAGCCTGTGTACTCGGTGTCCGCAAAGGCCGAGCTGTCGGAAGCGGCGGCTCGGCTCGATCGCACCAACGTGAGCGGCCTTGCCGTCGTGGATGAGCACAATCATCCGATAGGCGTCTTCACAAAGACCGATGCGCTCAAGGTTCAGACCTTGCCTGCGGACGCGACGGTGGACAAGGCGATGAGCTTTGGCATGGTCACGCTTCCCGCGAACACTCCCGCGTACCGGGCTGCGGCGCATGCCTATGAAACCCGGGCGCGGCGCGTGTTTGTCATGGAAGACGGCGTATTGTCGGGAGTGCTCACGGGGCTGGATTTTGTGAAGCTACTGGCTGCCGACGACTAGAATATGCTTTGCGGGCCCGGTATTTTGGGGCTATAGAGACGCCAATGAAGAAAGCCCTTCCCCTGATTTTATTTTTGGTCATCGCGGGCGCGGCGGTGGGCGCCTTTGCATATATGCGCAATCCCACGCGCGTCGCCTGTGTACGGGTGGCCGATTTATGCGGAGCCCAGGGCGGCTCGGTATCCGATTTAGATCAATGCGTGGACACCGTAAAACAGTGGCGCAAAATCGCCGGCGACGAAGCCGTGGACAAGGGCGTAGCCTGCGTGGAAACGGCCAATACCTGCGGCGAAGCGATGGGCTGCATGGCAGGTGCGGGCTTTAAAGGCATGCAGGGTGTCTTCAACGATTTCTTAAAAGGTTTTGATAAGGCGTTAAAATAGTCGGCCTACATCCGATAGCGCGCCACGGCAAATTCTCCATTGGCTTCCCCCGCCAAGAGAAGCCTCCCAAGCGAATCCATCGCTCCTCCAACCCCAAAATCGCCCTTATCCGTAATGCGCGTTATCGCATATCCCTTACCCTGCACACTGGGATCGGGCTTGCCCCGCGGCGTAAAGCGCGCAACGAAAAAATCGGCCTGATCAGCCAGCCCATGAAAACCCGCACCCACCACAGAACCATCGCGGCCCAATCCAAGAAAATACAGTTGATCGTCCCGCGAAGGCTCGGCCCTGGCCACGCCGTCCACCCCAAAAGCCGAATCCCTGCGCCCATCCGGCAAACATTTAATCACGCCCGCCGGACCATCATTTAACATTTGTCCACCCACATAAATATTCCCCTCCTTATCGGCGGCCATAGCCCGGAGCGACCCCATTCCACTATCGCCCATCACCACCTTCCCATTCACACCAAACCGCGCATCAAGTCGCCCATCCGGCAAAAGACGCGCCAAAAATACATCATCATCGCGCACCACATAACCACTTAAAACAATACGCCCATCCTCCAAAAGCAATGCGCTCGTCGTAAATTCGCGGGTATCGGTCACATCAACAAACACCACACCATCCTTTCCAAAAGACTTATCCGGCTCGCCCTTTTCCGTAAAACGCGCCACATAGCTTTCATAGTCATTGGGAAAACGGCTGACCCGCCCAGGCGGCGGCGATCCTGGACCAAGCTTATTCTCCGGCTTCGAATGAATTCCCACCACCATCACACCGCCCCCAGGCATAAGCAAAAGCTCACTGGGCCGATCGTCGCTTCCGCCGAAATCCCGAATGACAACCCCTTGATTTCCAAAGCTTTTATCGATTTGCCCCGAAGGCAGTATCCTCGCCAGCACCAAATCGGCCGGCCCTCCCCGAGGAGGCGATTGATATCCCGCTACATACAGCTTTCCATCGGCCGCAAGCACCATTGGCCCGGGAAAACCCGGCCTATCCCCAATGCGTACACCTCCTTGCTGACCATAGCTTGTATCAAGCTGCCCATGCTCATCCAGCCTCAGCACCACATGGCCCGGCTCCGCCTCTTCTTCCAGCCCGCCCTTTTCCCTTTGCTGTTTAAAATCGATAGACCCCTCAAAGGGCATATAACCGCTGATCAATAACTTTCCATCGGGCTGCACGGCAATGGCTTCAAAGCGGTGTTCGCCTTTAGAAAACGATAATTTGCTAATCCCTCCCTTGCCAAACGAGGGATCGAGCGTCCCTGCGTGACCCCCATCGACGCGAATAAGCTCGGGCGCCTGCGGCTCTGAAGCCGTCGCCGCCGGCACAGGCGGCCCATCCAAACCTTTATTAGACTTCGATGAAACAGACGGAGACGCCGCCGAACAGGCCGAAAGAAGAACAACAAATGCCGGGCTCATTCTCATTCACCGAACATGCCCAAACCGAATGCCTGCGTCAAGAGCGGGGCCTAGAATCGTTTAGGGATAAACATCCGGCCCAAAGCATGATAGATGCACATTCTGGAGGTAAAGACAATGCGCTATCGAATCAGTGCTGTTTGCATATTCACGGCTACGGCCTGGGCATGCGGGAGCAGCGTGGATACCGGCGGAGGAAGCGGAGACGCGGGTGCCGCGGGCTCGATGACACCCGATGCCTCTGTGGACCCCGATTCGGGCTCAACGTCGGATGCGTCGGCCGGACCCGGTTCCGACCCCGGATTTATTCAATGCGGCGGCGCTCCCTGCATCAGCGAAATCAATTATTGCTGCGACGAACCAAGCACCAACACCCAAAAATGCGTGCCCCTCAGCACATCGGCCTGCGGAGGATACCGAATCAGTTGCGATGAAACAGCCGATTGCTCGGCAGGCACGGTGTGCTGTACGCACCTCAGCAACACATCCTTTTTTGATTACTCAACCTCTTGCCAAATGGATTGCGGCACGGAAAGCTATCCAACCTGCAAATCGGACAACGAATGCAACGGCGTGCCCTGCGTAAGCCAAGTCTGCCATGGAGCAACGATCTGGACCTGCGGCCCAATACCCATGGCCAACTGCCAATAACCAACAAAAGCGCTTGACACGCGCGAACGGTCCGGATATCGGCGTTTTCCTATGAGCCAAGAATTTATTTTACACCGGGCCGACGGAAGCCAGCGCAACGTCGGAGGCTATAAATTCAAATCCCCAAGGGCTGATGCAAAGCGCTATGGCGCCGAGTCCACCCTCGATCGCGTTCCCAAAAAGGTCGATCTGCGGGGACTGATGACAACGGTTGAAAACCAGGAGCATACCAATAGCTGCGCGGCCAATGCGGTGGCGGGCGCATATGAATACCTGGTCAAGCGCCATCTCGATGAAGACTATGATGTAAGCCGGCTCTTTATTTATTTCAATGGGCGGGCCGAGCTATCGGACGAGATTGAAGACGAAGGAATGACAATAGAAGGCGCTATCGAAGGGCTTCGCAAATTTGGGGCACCCTCCGAGGAATCATGGCCTTTTGATCCTGAACTCGTCAATGAACAGCCATCGGATGAAGCCTATGAAGAGGCATCTCAATTCTTGGTGGAAGACGTAGCGGTTGTACCTACCGATTTATCGGCATGGAAGCAGGCATTGGCGGAAGGGTATCCTATTATTTTTGGCCTTGCGCTCTTTGAATCCTTCGATAAGCAGCGAAAGCCTGGACTTGTCCCCATGCCATCGCGCAAAGAATCGGGCCGCGAATCGCATGGAGGGCATGCCATGCTATGCGTTGGCTACTCGGAACCCGATCAAGTATTTGTCGTCCGCAATTCATGGGGCGACGACTGGGGCGACCGGGGATATTGCTATATCCCCTTCGGCTATATGATGGATGAAAAGCTAAACTATGGAGATTCATGGATAATCCGTCGGGCCGAAGGCGTAGAGAGCGATGCCGGAACTTGGTTTGAGGATGAAGGGTCGGTGGTGGCCGAACTGGATTCAGAGCTGGCCTCGATGACCGATGAAGAGTATCAGGCCCTGTTGGACGCCTGCGGAGATATTCCGCTGGAAACAAGGCTTGCGATACTCTTTTTGCAGGCCGCGGGAGCCGATGGAGATATCAGCGAAGACGAGCTTGCCCATATCGCTGGATATTTGGAGCATGTGCTGGCAGCGATAGGAAGCTCGCTATCGGCCGAGAAAGTGCTGCGCGTGGCCACGCAATGGATTGGCGATCAAGATCTCTTGGACGATACCATCGCGGTATTGGGCGAACACATGTCCAACGAGGCTCTTTCGGGCATTCTGCAGCACTTGCAAGAGGTCATCGAAGCGGACGAAGCCACGGACGAAGAGCAAGATTTTGTGAATTCGCTTGTAGAGCAGTGGCAAATTGAAGGCTAAGGGAACCCCCCGATGCCCTGTTGATAAAGGAGAAAACGCATGTTGTTTCATTTAGATTTCAATGTTGAATACCCCTCGACCATGCAGCAAAAAGAACTCTTTGCGATATGGGCGCGCGAGGCGGATGCGGCCTTGGGCGCAAAAAACGCGGGTGTAGTTGTCGATCTATGGAAATGCGTAGGCAGCCGCCGCGTTATCGCCGTTGTCAATGTCGATGGCCCTGACACGCTCGATCAAATTCTTTTTGACCTTCCTATCATGAAGGAACATGGCCAGCATGTACAGATTCAAGTGACACCGCTGCGCCGCTATGAAGACTTCGCGGCCGATGTGAAGAAGCGGCTCACCGAATAAAACCCATTAATTACAAGTGCACACAAGATTCGTCAGCCCGCTAAAAGTGCCACTGTAATCGCCAATCATACACGGCCCCCCAATACAAACAGTATTTGGAATAGGCACGCCCGTGGGATCGGGACTATAACAATTGGTCCCCGAATGCATCATTGAATTCACCGAGTTCATCACCTCCATATAGCCCGGCTCCGCCACGCAGGTAGGGCCATACACATGCTCGCAGAAATATTTTGCATCCCCAGCCGGATCGCCCCCGCTGTTTGAACAGCCAAATTGCGTCATAAAAAAGCTGCTCGTTTTTCCTTGGAAGGTATGCACTGGGCCATAGGTCGTTCCGCCCGTCGTACAGCTTGCGCTGCAGCCGTCTCCATTGTTTAGATTACCATCATCGCACATTTCCTGGCCCGCCCAAACATAGCCATCCCCGCATGCGGCCGAAACACAAGTATTCAGGCAGGCATCGGTGTTATCCATATTGGCGTCATCGCATGCCTCGGTTGAGTCCACCACACCGTTGCCGCATACCTCGCAATCGGGATCGAGCATAGCTTCACAGCCCATCGGACAGCAGCCATCCGCCCCGCATGTCGTGATCGGATTATACATGCATACCACGTTGCACGTAAGCGGACTGCCTATCAAGGCATCCTGTGTACAGATATCACCATCGTCGCAAGCGGTTGGACAAGCGGCCGGAGGATCGCAGGTTTCCGAAGAACCTACCTGCCCATCCCCGCAGATATCCATGCTGCCTCCATCTCCGCTTCCACTCGAACTCGAACCCGCAAGAATGCCGCTGCTGGTCGTTGTTGGCGAACCGCCCGAACCCGAGCCGCCATCGCCGCCCGATCCATCGTCAAAGGTGCGCGTTGCCGTGGCACAGGCCAGCGGAAGCGACGCCAACAACACCACGGAAACCAATACAAAACCCTGCCTCTTCATCTGCTCTGCCTCCTATTGAAGGAGGCCCATCCTAGCAAAGAATCAAGGCACCGGCTCTACAAAGTCATACGAAAAAACGTATCAATACGGAGCTCTTGGGGCGGCTCCCTATCGTATAGGCCCGCCGTCATACCGCTCTTATAGCGAAACCCCGCGCCATCGTGATAGAAGTCCGATAGCTCGATAAAAGAAACGTTTCTTCCCTGATAAAATACCTTTGCTAAAAACAAAACCTGAGATGGCTTCACAGCCGCCTCCTGAATATCGCCGATCAGGCGGCGGTCGTAGATCACAAGGCCCATATAACGAAGCTGATTTGCCTTCACCGATGCAGCAAACGCCTCGCGCCCCCGCTGCCGGTCTTCATGCCCAGAATGAAGCGTATGCCATAAATAATCAATATCCTTCAGCACAAAAGCCGAATAGCGCGACCGCATCAGCGCTTCCGCGTCCGGAGCCTCTTTCTGCCGCTTGTGATAAGATCCGCAGCATTCCGTATAACGCCGCTCTGAACCGCAGGGGCACATTTTCGGCGCCATGTTTTTTTTATGGATCGCGGACATATTTCCCTATGTGGCCGCTAAATAAACAATAAGCCCCACACATGTCAGCATCATCGCAATCACCCCATAGAAACCCATCATCACCGCAAAAGGATGCCTATCGAGCAAATGCGCAAGCTCTCTAAACATACGCTTGGTCATCGTCACCTGGCACTTCACCTCACAGCGGCCTTCCTGGATATTTTGCAAACTCGCAATCATCGACTCCGCCGAATCAAAGCGGTTCTCGGGCTGCTTGGCCAAACCAATCGCTATCCAATGCAATAACTCGACCGGAGGCCGCGTCTGATGGGGCTGCGAAAACGCGTAGGCCAGCAGCTTTTCAGAAGTAACTTCTTCGCCCAGCACCCCCGCGATAAGCTGCTCCACGGTTTCCTTATCGCCTAAATAATGCCTCAAGCTTAAAAATTCATAAAACATCGCGCATGAACTGTATAAATCCGTGCGCGCATCCAGCCTATGATTATCTCCCCTCGCCTGCTCGGGCGACATATATGCCGGAGTCCCCACCAGCGCCCCCACCCGCGTCGCATACATCCTCTTCTTTTCCTTAGCGCGCTCCGAATTGGTGGCCGCGGCTCGATCCACCAGCACCCCCTCCATCGCCGCCGCCATATCCCGCGCCTCGCTCAAAGGCTTAGCAATGCCCCAATCCATCAGCATCACCTCGCCAAACCGCCCTATCATCACATTGGCCGGCTTGATATCCCGGTGCACAATTCCATGCGTGTGCGCATACGCCAGCGCATGAAGCACCTGAATAAAAATCTCTGTCCTCAATTCAAAGGTATATTTACGATGATATGCCGGATCGCCCGCCGAAAGCTTTTCAATAATCGACTCCAGCGTCTCCCCCTCCACATATTTCATAACAAAGAAATAACGGCCCTGCTCATCGACGCCCACATCGTGAATGGGCACGATATTCGGATGCTCAAGCCTTCCCACCGTCCGGATTTCATCGACAAAACGCGCCAAAAGCCCAGTCTGGCCGCCCTCCGGCAATAGCCGCTTAATCGCAACCTTTCGCGCAATATCCTGATCGTGAACCAACAGCACTTCCCCCATACCGCCCGCCCCCAGAACCGATATCGGCTCATAACGAAGCTTGGTCTCCGCCACCAGCCGCACATGGGGCTCCATCCCTTCAATACGGGGCAAAACGGTTGTCCTGCCCCCCACAGGCATGGAAAGCGAGGCCGGACACCCGCCGGCAGACGCGCCGCCATTTCCAGGAAACGCTTGAGAACCCGCATCCACCGTCGCCGCATTCACGGCCACCGTGTCAAGCTCGCTCAAGCCCCGCAATGCCGATGAAGAATGACCGATTTGAGAAGGAGTCTCGGAGATCATAGGGTGATTCGCTTTATAACGCCGCCTCCGCCCAAACGGAAGGGGTCCTTCACATTTCTTTACAGAATTCTAAAACCCTGCCCTTGATTGCCAAAAATCCACGCCACCACACTCCCGATTTGAATATCCATAGGCAAATAAGTTGTTCGGTTGACCTCGGCCGTTGACCAGTCTTTATCGGCCTTGGTAAAATGCCGCTCGCTCATCTGCTCAAAGGTTGATATCCAAAATTGGATATGGCTTGGCCTTAAATCCACCCAAGTTTGGGCATAGCGATCGATATCCTGGGGGGACAGAGGAACCGATGGCCTAAATGCGCGGTAAGCCGGCGATTTAATCAGCGGACCCCGCAGCAAATGCTTTCCGTCGGCTTCTAAAATAGGTATACCGATAGATACCATCAAACTCGGCAGAATCGGATCGGCCTCCAAGAGCGAAGACAATTCGCGGCTAATCAGCGCCGCCCCGCCCCCGCCCCTCGCGGCATCGAGCACGGCTGGCAGTGTTCCATAGCGCTTCTTCAGCAAATACGCCTCAAATAAAAGCTTCGCTAATTCGGGAGGGCCCAGCCTTCCCAGCGCAATCGAAGGCATACCATGCGCTTGCTCCAAACGTTCCAACAGCGTAAGCGCGGCCGGCCTAAGCAAACCCGCCTTATAGCTTGCTCCAAGCACCGCCGAATCCACCGCGCCAATCACATCCTTACCCGTCGAGGCGCCTCTCACTTCCATTGCGGCATAGTCGGCTATCTCTTCAGGCGTAATATATTCCATCTGATCGAGCGCCGTAATCGCCTCGAATTCGCCCCGGGTGAACAACCCATTTTCACCGGTATCCACCAAAGGCACTCTTAAGGTTGAAGAACCATCGGGAGCAAGCTGGGTTTCATAGCCTGATACATCGGGCCTTAAATCCAATTCATCACCCAGCTCCACCGACTTTGGCTTATAGAGCACATAAGGTTCATTGCGTTCCCCCAAAACAAACTCGCCGCTGGACTGCTTCACATATTGCCTGCCCATCGCTTCCCGGTACGACACACCCCGGTATCCAATCAGCGCCGCCGGCTTTAATTCTTTTACAATCGGCCCTCCCGGCGTCCGCCCCATCAAAAACATCATTCCCGTTTGCGCAAACGCAATGGCCGTCTTGTTAAGCAACTGAGGGCTGGGCTTATCTTCTCCATGCGTATAGGGAATATTAAGCCCCATACCTCCCGTTCCCGTCGTGCCAATTTTTAGATACATACGCACACCCGCTTCCCGGAGCGCCCTGTTTAATATGCGGATATGCAAAATCAATTGGGGAATCGATAGCGAAATCAATAATTTTTCGATATCGGCCTTTAGTCCCGGCCCCCCGCTGTGCTCCGCATCCAGCGCCGCCCTCACCGACTGGCTCGCCGTAAATACATCCTGATACGATATACCCGTCGCCGTATTCACGCTATCGATGACCACATCGGGCCGCACCTTCAGCAGCAGCCTGGACAGCATCGATTCCCGGTACGCCGCCTCGAAGTCGCCATACATATGATCAAAAATCCGGCGCCTTTGCTTCTCATCCCCGCGCCCCAAAAAGGCCGGCTCGCTCCCGCCCTCTTCCACCGGACAAGGCTCGCCCGCCAAAAACAAATCCCCGCAATATCCTTGAATCAATTGCGATGGATATTCAGCCTTCAGCTTCTGCACCGCCCCCAGCGTCTCCCCAAAGCCCAAGGCGGTAATCACCATTTCCTTTACATTAGGCTGCTCCAATAGCTTCCGGGCCACCTGATATCCAACAAGCCCGCTTCCTCCAAGCACCAAAATCCGCTCATCGCCACGACGCATAGATATCTATCCTTTGCCTTGATGAATCGCCTGAATGCGAAGCCGCTCATCCACATATCGGCCTAAGAGCCGGGCCGCCCTATCCATATGCCGGAATACAGGCATACCCGCCGCCATCAGCTCCCCCGCCATCGCATCATACAGCGTTCCAGAATCCACAACAACGGCCAGCGCTTTTTGGGTATCATGCCAAATCCTCTTCATACGCTGAACCACCGACGAATCGCCGCGCATATCCTCGGCATGCCCAGCTCCCCGCGCCAGCGTACAAATCGCAGGCGAAAGCGGAACACAACCCACAATCGCGCTATGAACCGAGCTATCCTCAAGCACCGCCCACACACATGCCTCATACCCCGCATCATCGCACATCGGCGTTAAATCCAGGGGATTATGCACATCCACAATCAAATCCAAACGCCTTTCGGCCAAAATCTGCAAAATCTTGGTATGCGTAACAGGCGCAAATGCCGAAAGCCTGCCCGGCCCCGCGGCATCCGCCGCCGCCACACATTCAAAACCAGCATTCGTCACCACACCCAATCCCCGCCCTTGTACATCACGCCGCTCCAAACACCAAAAAAGTGAGCATAAATCTTCAAAATCCTCAATGCTTTCGCAGAGAAGCACACCAGCGCCCCGGGCCCGCGAAATGAGAATGCGATGATCCCCCGCCACCCTCGCCGTATGACTCAGCGCCGCCTGTTTTCCATCGGCATTTTGGCCTCCCCTATATAAAATCACACTCTTTCCCCGCCCAATCATACGCCCCGCCGTCTCCATCAGCCAGGTGCCATCCATTTCCTTAAAGCCCTCGATATACATCCCCACGGTTTGAATCGAAGAATCCTGCTCCAAGGCCCGGAGCACATCCGAAGCTCCTATATCCATTTGATTGCCCAGCGTAATCAAATAGCGCGGAGCAAGATATGGCATCTTGCTTAAACGGGCTATCGCAAAGGCTCCGCTCTGAGAAACCAGGGCCATCGAACTTAAAGTTTCACTTGAAACCTGAACCGACGGAAGCTTGTAACGAGGGATAAAAATGGCATCGCAGCGCGCCGGCAGAGAACGAAAACCCAAACAATTCCCACCCAGCACCACAGGTGCATCCTTTCCTTGAGCCCGCGCCTGTTCCAGCATCGAAACAAGCTCATCCGCGATAACCCTGCCCCCTTCCTTTTCCTCGAGGCCGCCTGAAATCAACACCACACACCGGGCTTTTTCATGAGCAATGCACGATTGAAGCAAAGCCTTTGTATTTGCTGCACTAATTCCGGCCACCAGCACATCGGCGCATTCAGGCAGGGCGAGAGGCGCGGGCACCGCTTTCACACCCTCCATGGTGTCTATCCCAGGCTTAATCACAAATATCTTTCCAGGATCAAAACCATCATCCAAAAGCTGTTTTAGAATGATATGCCCCGGATTCATCCGCTCCGATACACCTGCTATGGCAATGCTCTTTGGCAAAAGAAGATGCTTGAGAAACGAAATATCTTTTTGTACCGGCCTTCGATAGCCAGGATTCCCCTTCACCATCCTCACATCCAGGGGCCGGATCCGCCCGCCCGAAACAACCAGCGGATTGATTTCACATTCCGAAAACCATTCAGGCATCGCCTCGCCCAGCTTTGAAAAACGCTGAAGCGCATCCATCAATCCATCTATGGATAGCACCGGTGCCTGCCCGCGAAATCCCGCCGTTCCCAGCTTCACCGCCGCATTCAGCTCCAGCCCGGCCCGCTCTATGGCACCTCCCTCGAAAGGCACAGAAAAAAAGCTAAGCCCCTGCTCTTGGCGAAGATGCTCCGCCCAAAATTCGCTATATATCCCACCCATACCCAGCACCAGCACCGGGCCAAAATCAGGCGTATTGCGCAAACCCATTAAAAACGTGTTCCCAGGCGCTTCAGCCACAGATACACATTCATGCAGCGCATAGCGTATTTTACCCGCGCCCTCCCCAAGCGCCCTTCCAACGCGCTCCCCCATCGCGCGCATCGCCTTCTCAATCCCAGCCTTATCTTTGGGCAAGCGCAGAACCGCCCCGGCCTCGGTCTTATGAACAAGCGCCGGACATACCGCCTTTACTACAATTTCCCTTCCAGGAAAGCGATCGAGCTCCACACCTTCCAAAGCTTCGGGGCCATCGGCATATATCCTGAACGGCGTATCCAAACCCAAAGCATCCAAGACCTCAAACCCAATATCCTCCGCAATACAAACCCCGTCCCCCTGTGCCGCTTCCCCGATTCGCCTCCATAGATCGTCACCGCCAAAGGAAATCACGGCCCGATATCCCCCTCCACCGCCCCGCGCCCCAATAAAAAGGCTTGTTCCACCGACTCCATCAGCGCCTTGCCCTTGCTTCCAAACCTATCCCGGAGCGCCCGCTCAAAACTCGCCCCAGACCAAGGCAAAAAACACGATGCCGCGCCCGCCATCACCACATTCTCCGCATGCGGATTCCCGGCCTTCCGGGCCAGTTCCACACTATCAACCAATACCGTGCCCGCATAGCTCTTCAGTTTGGCCTCCAGCGCTTCAAGATCAGGATAATCATCAATATTTTTCACAGGATGCACCGAACTCAGCACCCGCCCCCCGAGCCCCAAATAGGGCACCCATCGCAAACTCTCCACAGGTTCGAGCCCTACAATCCAATCCGCCCTGCCGCGCGGTATTAAATCGCTGGACACACCACTATCCGAAATCCGCACATGCGCCACCACCGCCCCGCCCCGCTGCGCCATCCCATGCACTTCCGACTGCTTTACATTTAAACCTTCATGCAAAGCCGCCTGAGATAAAATTGAAGCCAGCGAAAGCACACCCTGACCGCCCACACCGCATACCAAAATATCGCATTTCATGACTCGGCTTCCCCCTGCCCCTTCCGCCTATGCCGCACCAGCTCCAAACACTCGCGGACCAGCACAATCACCGACAATCCTTCATATAAAATCTCTTCCCTCAGAATACCCGCGTTTTCCTCGGCCTTTCTCGGATGCGTTTCGAGCACATGAAGATGCTTTGGGTCCACACCCAATCCTAAAATCAGAGAAGATAAGCGCGTCACGGGCATCACCGTCGGCTGCCCCCCTGTCATCGCAATCGTCTCATTATCAAAAATCAATACCGTCATTGGCGTATTGGCTGCCGCGGCATCCATCAGCGGGCCAAGGCCCGAATGCAAAAACGTCCCATCTCCAATCACCGCAAGAGCCGGCCTGAACCCCGCATCGGCCGCTCCCTTGGCCAGCCCGATCGACGCTCCCATGCATACACATGTTTCTATCGACGAATAAGGAGGCAGCGCTCCCAGCGAATAGCAGCCGATATCCGAGGTCACCATTGTCTGATCCATCCCTTTCAAGGCCAAATTCAGCGAATGAAACGAATCGGCATGAGGACATCCATGGCATAACTGGGGCGGCCTGCCCGGCACTTTAAAATCATCGAGCGAAAGCGCCTGGTGCGCGGGCAGCGAAAGAGCCGCTCTCACCGTATCGGGCGTTAATTCTCCATCCAAAGGCAAATGGCCCGATAGCTTTCCCAATACCGATGGGCCGCCGGGCAATATGCCAGCCAGCCATCGCTCGATATAAGGATATCCATCTTCAAACACATGGATTTTTTTTGCCCTAGAAGCCAAAGCTCTTAATTTCTGGACGGGCAAAGGATAGGCACCGATATGCAGCAGCGCCGGCTCATAATCCCAATCCCCTGCATTTTCCGCATAGTAATGGCGCCCCAATCCAGCCGTAATCACCGCCGTCTCACCATCCCAGGAAGGCGGAAAAAATAGCGTGTTATGCTCACAATTTTCCGAATAAGCCAGCAGCGAAGACTGCTTATCCAATAATTTTTTCCACTGCCGCCTTGCATTTTGAGGGATTAAAATCCACGCATTGCGATTTTGCACCTTATGGATAGCATTTTCGGCCCTGGGCTCGGCCGTTTTCACGGCGCTTTGGCCATGAGCGAGCCTTGTCACCAGCCTTAGCATCACAGGAATCCCAAAGCGCTCGGACAAATCGAAAGCCTCCCTGGCCATCGAATAACACTCTTGGGAATCCGAAGGTTCCAGGCATAAAATCTTAGCAAAATCGGCTAAATAGCGGCTATCCTGCTCATTTTGAGAGCTATGCATGCCCGGATCATCGGCGACAGCGAGCACCAATCCGCCGCCGACATCGACCAGCGCAGAATTCACAAAAGGATCGGCGGCGACATTGAGCCCCACATGTTTCATAGCGACGAGCGCGCGCCTGCCGGCGAACGAGACCCCCAAAGCTTCTTCATAGGCGGCCTTTTCATTGGAGGACCATACGGCTTTAGGGCTTATTTTTCCGCGGGAAAGAAACTGAAGAGCCTCTAAAATTTCGGTTGAAGGCGTACCTGGATAGGCATAAGCGGCGGAGATACCGGCGTGGAGGCTACCCAGGGCGACGGCCTGATCGCCGAGCAAAAGCGTGGACGAGTTGTTTTGCATGGGGGGACGGGGCGCAGGGTATCAAGGTGTTTTCATTGAATCAAGCGCTAATTTGGGGTGAGGCGAAAGACAATTTTTGCAAAAAGAATTGGTCCACGGCGTGGGCGGAAGGCGATTCGCGGCGAGGGAACTGGGGAAATATTCCAATGCTTACAGATTCGCAGCGAGTGAATCGCGAGGGGAACCGGAGGGGATGGGATTCTGCGTTGCGAATCTGGAGGAGACGGAAGCGGAAAGCGATTCGGATGGAGGGAAAGGGCTGGGGAGCGGGAGTTATGGGTTGTTTTCTTTTATATCTTCATTTAATGGGTATTCATGGGCATTTAGGAGGATCTCCTTCGCCCTGTGGGCAGGGCCACCCATCTTCGCCGCCCCCGCCCCGCCCTTCGCGACCTTACGTTCTCAAATGGAGACTTCGTTCCGCTCGTTCTCCCTACATAAGGCTTCCCTCCATTCAAATCCGGTTTGGTATAGGTCTGATAAGTTTTAGCAGGCTTCCCCGGCCCTGCCGAAGCCGCCGCCTTCGTCCCCGCCTCCTCCGCCGCTCCCGCATGGGCCGCTCCATTCCCCGCGCTTCCTTTCTTCAGCGCGCCCGATAGCCCTTTACCCATTGTGACAACGGCCAGCACCGCCAAGACCACGGCCACCGTGCGATGCCTAAACGCGCCCCGCCAATCGTGCGAGTTGGCTGATAGATAAGCATAGAGAGCCCGCCCAATTGCCCGATTGCCACCATCTATGTCGTTATGCGTTTGGGACGCTGGAGCTCATACCACTTGTTTGGCCTCCCTGCGAGATAATCCTCAAGGCGGCTAACCACATGCTCAGGATCCCAAGCCGCGCATTTCTCAAGACCAATGCACTCTTCATAACCGGCGGGCACCTCATTGCTGCCATCGGTTGTAATTGTCAATTTCCCAGAGAAATGATCTTGTTTAAAGAACTTTGGCGGCTCGAGTAAATGCGGTGGAGGATCAACATGGCCAATTATCTTCCAAATTCCCCGCGTCACTGCATAGTCCATTACACAAATCTGAAATAGGATTGGCTTTCTAATGATTTCCTCAATCTGTGGTATGCGGTTCCTTTGAGGAAAAAACTCAAAAAAAATATCAGCTATGGGCAAAACGATGGCAAATGCCATACGATTTTCACTCAGGGGAACACCGAGGACATCACCAACACCACGTTTTTGACGCTTCATGGTCCAAATTCCTTTTAGCTTGATCCAGATAGAATTGACGGTTAGCATTATAAGGACGAACACTATTTATGGCATTTCCCGACGTACCCCCTTCGGATTTAGCACCGCCATACAGGTCAATTAGTCGCTGCTCTTGCCCTCTTATGGCATTCGGATTTGCTGAGGACTTATCAAGCTCAGCAGGACCGTATCCCTTTTGATTCATGTGATGATTTCTGTCTCGTGCTCTTACATTTGCCAGAGGCGATCTAGTTCCGCTCGTTCTCCCCACATAAGGCGGCCCCCCATTCAAATCCGGCTTGGTATAGGTCTGATAAGTTTTTAAAGGCTTCCCCGGCCCTGCCGAAGCCGCGGCCTTTGTCCCCGCCTCCTCCGCCGCCCCAATCCCAACCGCTCCCGTTCCTTTCTTCGCCGCTCCCGTCACGCCCTTCGCGGTCGTTACAACGGTTAAAACACCTATAATAACCGCTATGGTTCCATGCCTAAACATCCCCCGCCAATCATGCGCCTTGAAAGGGTTGCCCTTATGCTCAATTCCATATACCTAATCTCCTTAGCGTCGGTTTATAGATCGGATGAGCGCATGCAATAGATTTCAAAAAAGCGAGAAATTCTGCAACCCGAGCTTGTTCTGCCTGTGCAATCGCTTTGGCAAGCTTTTGAACATATACCTCGCTATTCAAAACGGAGCAGCAAAGCATTTTGAACCATTGCGGAGCTTGAACGCAGAGAACTTCTGATTCCGCAATAAGGCCGGTTATATAGATATCTATGGGAAATCTTTCACATGCCTCCAGCAATTCATACTGCACTTCACCTGCATCAATGTCTCGAAGACAGCGCAACATCCGTCGCAAGCACTCAATATCATCGGATTCAGGCAATTTCTGAGAGATAGCAGCGAATATGTCAATGTCATCCGACGTCACCAGGTTAGCCACTCGCTCAAGTTCAATCAGCATTGCTTGTTCGTTGTTAGTCATTAGAATTTTCCTGGATGATTTTTCCTATTTAATGCTCGAATGCCTTCCGCCGTCTGATCTCCCAAACGCGATATTGGCGGGTCGGCAATATCTAAGGCTTCAAAATGAGAGAGCGGCATTCCACTTTCGGCTGATGCCGTAGCTCTTCCACGGCCTTTATAGGTTCGGGTCGCAGCATGTTCAGCGCCTTCCATAACAACAATCGTGCCCTTCGATGGATCGATTCCTGCCTCTCTTAAACGGGCCTGTTGGGGAACATGGTGACCGCGAAGCGAGCTTTCTGGCATGCGAGATTCGAGGTACTTCTCATAAGTCATCACATCGCCGGGCCTCATCACCGGCCTTGAAGCAGCGTTTTCCCCTGCGCTGATCCCAACCGCTCCCGTTCCTTTCTTCGCCGCCCCCGCCACGCCCTTCGCGGTCG
>CAZICM010000052.1:0-63937 GCA_964537685.1 uncultured Polyangiaceae bacterium | reverse complement strand
CGAAGGCGGTATCGTCACGGTTGTTTATCCCATCATGTTTAGCCCGGGCGGCTGAGAGTGAGCGGGTTCCGGAAAAGTCACGCTATCGTTGTCGTGGATGTCGATTCAATCGTTAGCGTGACCGCTCTTGAGCCGGAAGGTGCTCGGCGGCCCAGTGAAATTGGGCAGAGCAATTGGGTAGAGAAAGCGCGCCCCGTGTGTGGGTTAAACACGCGGGGCGTGCGCTTTTTGTGGCGAGCTGTGGCGAGCGCGATGAGCAGTGGTGAGCGGTGGCGCGTGGTTGAGCCTGAGGGGCCGATAGGTGAGCCCTAGTTGAGTTCACGCCCGTGCCGCTGGACTTCCGTGTTGCGGTCCTTCTATTCTCGCCGCTCCATACGCCCGTTCGAAGCTTTGATCGGGCTTGGATGCCGCGTTTGAGAGTCGGAGAAACCGCGTGCGATGCGGCATGCGCGACGGTGGTTCTGATTCCTGCGAAACAACGAGGAGCGGTAGAGTCCGCGCAGTTCAGAAAGGTGATCGGGTCGATGAAGCTTGGCGCAATTATGGCGGTGTGTCTCATGGTGGTGAGCGCGGCGACGGCGGGATGCAGTCGGCATCGCCAGGAAGCCGTGATCCTTGCGAATGCGGCTGATAAGGAGGTGGCGCTCAATCCGGATGGAGCCGCCAACAAGTATGAGCAGGCGACCAAGCTCGATCCCACAAGTCACCGAATCTTTTTCAAGCTTGCGATGGCCTACAAGAAGAAAGAGGAGTGGGACAAGGTCGCTTCTACGCTGGCTCGCGCGACGCAGCTCGCGCCCAAATATGCGAACTACTGGTTTGAGCGTGGATACGCGCTGGAGCAGCAAGCCAAAAAGAAGACGATTCCCTACGAAGAGGCGAAAGAGCCTTACCTCAAGTGTATTGAGAACGATCCCAATTTTGCGGACTGCTACGAGCAGGTTGGCAACGTGTTTTTGTGGACGGATGACGAGCAGAAGGCGCTCGACAACTACACCAAGGCGATCGAGCACAATCCCACTGAGATTCGCTACTACGCAGCGCTTTCGGATTTGTACATCCGGCTTGGCTACATGAAGGAAGCCGAGCAGGTGCTGAAGGAAGCAAAGGCGTTTGCGAAGCCCGGCGACAAGATGCTCTTCGGCATCCACAACTTGTTGGCGCAGGTCTACCAGGATCGTAATTCGCTTCCGGAAATGGTTACGGAGCTCGAAGCTGCGAAGGCTGTCGCGGGCAATGAAGGCTCGGAATCCGTTCAGATCCTGTTCAGCTTGGGCAGCACTTACGCGCAGCTCCAGCCTCCGCGGACGCAGGAAGCGATTCAAATGCTCAAGGCATTCAGCGCGCGCGCTTGCAAAGGTTCGAAGGCGCAGACCTACAAGACCGAATGTGAGCAATCGCAAACAATCATTTCGAGGCTCGGTGGCAGCGGACCCTGAGAAATACAGTGGGGGAGCGGTTGTGGGGGATGTTTCAAGTGTGCCGTTGAAAGCGATCGTAAATCGGGCCAAGCGCCGAGGAACTCATGGATCTTGCGCAGCGTCTGAAGCATCTCGAGTCGTACAGTGATTGGCAGGGCCTCGTTGAAGAGCTCGAAAAGTGCATCGCATCCGAGACGGATGCGGCTACGAAAGCTGGCTATCACTTGCGACTCGGATCGATTCTCGAGTCGAAGTTTGTTCAGTCAGTAAAAGCGCTTAAACACTTTCAGGATGCGTTCAAAATAAATCCTGTCTTGTTTCAGGCGCTGGAGAGTGCCCGTGCTGTTTATTGGGAGCTCGGCAAGGTCAGCATGGTTCAGAAGCTTCTGGAGCTTGAGCTCAGGAGCCTCGGTGACCGTGCTGCTCCCGCGCCCCTGCTGATCGAGCTGGGGAATGTGCTCACGGATGCAGGTGAGCTGGAGAAGGCTGCTGCGATCTACACAAGGGCTGCCACTGGCAGTGAGCAGGAGCTTTCAGAACTCGCCTTTCACGCCGCAGATCTTCAGATCACGGATGAAGGCGGTGCCGCCGAGCGCATTGCGGCCCTGATTGCGGCGGCAGAGGCGGAGGCAGATTTGGGTGTGCAGGCCCAGCTTTTTGTGCGGGCCGCACGGCTTGCGAAGCGTTTCGCGGCAAGTGAATTCGAGGGGCTGCTTGCGCGGGCGTATGAGGCGAACCCTGCCGATCGGCAGGCCGCGTTTATGTTCGAGCACTTGCTCGTCGAGGAAGATCGCGCGCAAGCCATTCTCGACACCCAGCGGCGCCTGCTTGATGCGCTTGGGGGCAGGCAGCGCGGAGCTCTGGCCTTCAAGTTCGGCGTACGGTGGGCAAGCCGTCACCAGAACTTTGAAGTTGGTGCCCAACTCATTGATGAGGCCCTGCAGTTCGATCCCGGTAACGAAGCTGCATTTGCGTTCTTGCGCGATCTGTGGGGCGGCAGGGACAACGACTGGAATCGGGTCGTTGAGCTTGCTGGGCGCTGTTTAAAGGGAGCTGAAGGCTCGGTCTTTCTTACGGCGCAGATGGCGACGCTGCTTTGGCGGCAAATTGGAGATTTAGGGCGTGCTCGGAGTTGGTTTGAAACACTAGCGGCTCTCGCGCCCAAGCATCCGAGTTTGGAAGCATTCGAAGCTCAAATTGGCGAAAGGCTTTCAGGGGGCGGCGCAAAAGGAAGCGCTGCTTCTACTGAGGGAGGTACAGACGTGGCGGTCGATGTTGCGGTCGATGTGTCGGAGGAGTCTGCAGAGCAGGCAGAGGCTGAAGTTGAGGTTCCCGTTGCGGTGGAGCCTGCGGCCGCTGAACCCGAGCCGGCGCCGCCTCCGCCTGCTGTTTCGCTTGAAAAGATCGAGGAGCTGAAGTCGAAAGCTCAGAAGCAAGAGCAGGCGAAGCGCTACAACGAGTACGTTAAAACGCTCGTCGAGCTTGCGGAAACGGTCGAAGATCCAGTCGAGAAGGTTGACTACTACTCGAAGGCTGCCGAGCTCTACACGGGCAAGTTCTCAAACGCTGCAGAGGCCGTGAAGTGTTACGAGGCCATGTTGGCTATCGACGGCGAGAACGCTGTAGCGATTGATTATTTGCGCCAGAGCTATGAGAAGCGGCGCGATTGGGAAAAGCTGATTGGGCTGATGAAGCGCGAGGCCAGCTCGATTCCAGACGGCCCATCGAAGGCAGCTAAATTCTTGGAGATCTCAAGGCTTGCCACGGAGCGCGTGAAGAAGCCGGAGGTCTGTATTGAGCTGTGGAATGAGGTCATCCTCAACGAGCCCGACAACGCCGAGGCGCTCAATGCGCTCGCGGGCCTGCACGAGAGAGCCAAGGATTGGGTGGCTCTCGCGGATGTCCTTCAGAAACAGGTCGACAGCACATTTGATCCGAAGGCCAAAGAGAATCTGCTCGGCAAGCTGGGCCAGCTCTACGGCGAACGCCTGAATAACGACGAAGCCGCAGTTGAGGCATGGCGTCAGCTTCTCGCGATTAATCCGCAGGAGCGCAAAGCTCAAGAAGCGCTCAAAAAGAAGTATTTGCAGCTTGGCCGCTGGGATGACCTTGAAGTGTTCTACGCGGAGAGCGGCAAGTGGGACGAGTTTATCCGCGTCCTTGAGTCGCAAGAGGCCAAGGAGACCGATGATGGCGCGAAGATCAGCCTGCTGATGAAGATCGCCCAGTTGTGGCTGGATCAGAAGCAGAAGGCCGATCGCGCAATGAAGGCCTACGAGAAGGTTCTCAGCATCGATGCCAAGCATTTGGCGGCCGCTGAAGCGCTGATTCCTCTTTATACCCAGTCGAACAATCCCAAAGGTCTCGCTGGTGCGATCGAAGTGAAGCTGCTCCACGACCAGGATGCGGATACACAGCTTGCGCTCTACCGAGAAGTTGCCGGGCTGTACGAAACGAAGCTGAAGGAGCCCCAAAAGGCCGTTGAACGCTACTTGTCGGCATTTGAAATTGCTCCGAGCGACGAGCAGTGCACCGCGGATGTGGAACGCGCTGCCCGGGTTACGGGAAGCTGGGATGCGCTGATCGCGGCGTATTCGAAGTCCATTGCAAAGGCTGACGAAGAAGGCGACTCAGCTCTCGCAATCAACTTGAGGCTGCGTTTGGGCCGCGTGCTTCTCGATGAAGTGAAGCGCGTCGATGAAGCGCTTGTGCAATTCCGTTCGGTGTACGACACCGACAGCGAGAATCCGGATGCGATCGCGGCACTAGAGCGCCTCTACCGCGAGACAGGCCGGTTTACCGAGCTTCTTGGCGTCTACGAGAAGAAGCGCGATTTGGCGCAGGACGCCGATGAGCGGAAGCTGATTCTGTACGCCATCGCGGAACTCTACGAAAACCAGATCAACGAGCCGAAACAAGCGATCGCAACGTATTGCCAAGTGCTCGAGGACGAACCGATGGACGGTCACGCGCTCGCCGCGCTGGACAAGCTCTATCGTGAGCAAAGTGAGTGGGAACTGTACGTCGACGTTCTTCGGAAGCGCATCGAGATTGATGCGGGCGAAGGTGAAGTCGTCGATCTGAAGTACCGCTTGGGCTCGACGCTCGAGAAGCACTTGAATGATCCCGCTGGAGCCCTCGAGAACTACCGCGAGATCCTCGTCCTCGATCCAGCCAATGAGCCGGCTCGGGTTGCCCTCGAGGCATTGCTCGAGAATGCGGAGCTTCGAGCCGAGGCTGCCGCGATTCTTCAAGAGATCTACGAGGGGCGCGGCGATTGGGAGAAGTTGATCCAGGCGCTTGAGATTCTGGCTTCTGCCGAACCAGAAGCCGCAGGCCGCGTTGCGCTGCTCCGCAAAGTGGCGCGAACGGCCGATGAAAGCCTGAACGATTTGGGCCGTGCGTTTGATGCGCAAGCACGCGCGCTCAAGGATGATCCTTCCAATCCCGAGACTCGGGCGGAACTCGAGGTGCTCGCTGAGAAATCCGGTGCTTGGGATAAGCTCGACGTGATCTTTGGCGAGATTGCAGGCGCTTTGAGCGACGCCCGTTTGGCACGCGAGTATTGGATGCGCCTCGCCAGCATCGCTGAGCGGCTTGGCCGGATCGATGACGCAGCCAACGATTATCTCCATGTGCTTTCGATCGATCCGGCGGACGAGGAAGCGCTGGCAGCGATGGATGCGCTTTACCGGCGGACGGAGCGCTGGTCAGATCTGATCGGCGTGTTCCGCAGGCGCATTGAACTCGCGAGCGAACCTCAGGATCGCGAGGCGCTCTACGCCCACATGGCGGACGTCTATGAGAACAAGCTTGGCAAGCCGGAAGAAGCCATTGCTGCCTACCGCGAAGTGCTGAGCCTCGATGAGACGAGCCATGTAGCCCTGACGGCCCTGGACGGCTTGTTTACGCGGCAAGAGATGTGGCAGGAGCTGGCCGATAACCTCGAATCCCAGCTTCAGCTCGCTGTCGTCGATGAGGAACAGATTCTGCTCATGCTCCGCCTTGCGGCTCTGCGTGAGTCAAAGATGAACCAGGTCGATCAGGCCATTGAGATTTATCGCCAGGTGCTAGAGCGCGATCCGGCGAATGCCGAGGCTCTTGGTGCCCTTGAGCGGCTTGGGAAGCTCGAAGAGCATGAGGTGACCATCGCCGAGATTTTGGAGCCTCTGTACCGGCAGTCGGGGGACTATCCAAAACTCATCGGCGTGCATGAAGTTCAAGTGCGCCGCAGCGACGATGCCACGCGCAAGGTCGAACTGCTTCATCAGATCGCAACGCTGTACGAAGACGCCGGCGGTGATCTCAACTCGGCGTTTGATACTTATGCGCGTGCGCTTGCATTTGATCCGGCCTCGGACACGACGCAGCAAGGATTGGATCGGCTGGCACGGGCAACGGGAAGGTTTGCGGATCTTGCCCGTGTGCTCGAGGGACTCGCCGCTCAGCAAACGGATGCAGAGCTCGCAAGCCAGCTCTTTACGATGAGCGCGCGCGTCTACGAAGGCGATATCGGGGATATGGACAGTGCGGTCGCGCACTATCGCAAGGTGCTCGAGATCGACACGCGCAATCTCGGAGCTGCGGAGGCACTGGAAAGAATTTTCCGGGCGGCTGAACGGTACAACGAGCTGTCTCAGATCCTTCAGCAGAAGGCTGAGATTCTCGATGAACTTAACGACAAAAAGGGCGCGCTGTTTCAGGCTGCTTCGATTGAAGAAGACGTGCTCGAACGGCACGACAACGCGATCACCGTTTACAACAAGGTGCTCGAGCTAGATCCAGAAGAGCTTCGCGCGGTTGATGCGCTTATCAAGCTCTACCTCGGCCTCTCGCGGTGGCAGGAGCTGTTGGCTGTCTATTCGAAGAAGGTCGAGCTGGTTCAAGATCCCGACGAAAAGAAGCAGATCTACTACCAGATCGGCGCTGTCTACGAAGGCGAGCTCCGCGATGTTCCGGCCGCGATCGATACCTATCAGCGCGTTCTCGAGATCGATCCTGATGATTTGCAGGCGCTGGGCCGGTTGGACGTGCTGTACCAAACCGCGCAAAACTGGCCGGAGCTCCTCAGCGTGCTTCAGCGCGAGGCTGAACTCGCGGGCGATCCTGCTGAAGGCATCAGCTATCAGTATCGGATTGCGGAACTCTACGAGAAGCACCTCGACGATATCGCCCGCGCAATCGAGCTGTATCGCGACTTGCTTCAGCTTCAGTCCGACCATGCTCCAACGCTGGCAGCTCTCGAGGGCATCAAGAGCGGAACACGCGATCCGCTCGGTGCGGCTCTGGTCTTGGAGCCCATCTATGACGCGACCAGTGAGTGGCTGAAACTCATTAGCGTGCTCGAAGTGCAGGTGACTGCGGCGGAGGATCCATTCTCGAAAGTGGAGCTCCTGCACCGCATTGCCCGCCTATATGAAGAGGCGCTCAACGATCACGCGTCGGCGTTTGATACGTACGCGCGCGCGGTGACCTTCGACATCACGAATGAGGATTCGCTGTCGAATCTCGAGCGGCTTGCGATGTACGTGAATCGCTGGCCGAACGTCGCGGCGCTCTACGATCAAGAACTGAATAAGCTGACCGAAGATCCCATGCGCTTTGTTGAGCTCGGGCTTCGTTTGGCGGCGATCTTTGAGACTCAGCTCGAGGACGTGGACAATGCAGTGGCCCGCTATCGGCGCGTTCTTGAAGTCGATGCGGAAAACCACACCGCAGTTGGTGCGCTCGATCGCTTGTTCAGCATGACCGAGCGCTGGAGCGACTTGGTTCAGATCCTCGCGCGTGAGGCTGAAATCGGCCAATCGCCCGACGAGATACTCGAGTTCAAATACCGCTTGGGCCAAGTGCACCAGCTTCGGCTGAACGATTTGGACGCGGCGATCGCTGCGTACCGCGAAGTGCTGACAGCCGCTCCGGAACACACGGCAACACTCGAGGCGCTTGAAGGGCTGTTCAGCGCAGGGATCAAGCAGACCGAGATCGCCGAGATTTTGGAGCCGCTTTATCAGGCCGCGAGTGAGTGGGAAAAGCTTTCCCATGTGCTCGAGGCGCTGCTGACGCATCTTGCGGAGCCTTCCGAACGGCTCGCGATGTACTACCGCATCGCGGAGCTACACGAAGAGAAGCTTCTCGCGGCCGACGGCTCACTGAATGTCTACGTGCGGGCGCTCAAGGAATATCCCACCGACGAGAAGACGCTCGAGGAAGTCGAACGGCTTGGCGGGCAGGTAGACGGAGGCTGGGAAACGCTCGCCAATGCGTATGCGGACGTGCTTGGCCTTCATCAGGACAAGGGTGTTCAGACTTCGATCGGGAAGAAGCTGGCGCGGGTGTTCGAGGAAGAGCTGGGCGATGTTGCGAAGGCCGAGGAGACCTATCGCTATGTGCTCGGTGTTGAAGCCCTCGATGTGGAAGCGCTGACGAATCTCGATCGCATCTACACCTCACTGGAGCAGTATCCAGAACTCGCTCACACGCTTGAGCAGCGTGTGCTGGCGACGCAGGAGCAATACGAGCTGATTGAGCTCTACAGCCGCCTCGGCCAGACCTACGAAGAGCGGCTCGGTGAGGTCGACAACGCCATTCGGGCTTACCGGAGGATCTTCGATGAGCTCGAGAAGAACAACGAACAGGCCATCCAAGCGCTTGAGCGGCTCTATGGAGTGAAGGGCGCGTGGGTGGAACTGAAAGGCGTGCTCGATCGTGAACTCGAGATTGCGCAGGGCGACAGCGAGGAAGCGGACATCCGGGCCAAGATTGCGAATCTGCTTTCGGATCGGCTGAATGATGTCAACGGCTCGATCGAGACGTGGAAGCGCGTGCTCGAGCTGCGCGGCGAAGATGCAGAAGCTCTCGCGGCGCTGGCCAATCTCTATGAGCGAATGGGCCAATGGGCTGAGCTGTGCGATGTCCTCGAGAGGCATTACGACATCGCCAACGATGATGAAGAGCGGGTTCGTGTACTTCTGAGGCGCGCCAAGCTCTTTAACGATCAGCTTGCGCGGGATTCTTCAGCGCTCGACGACTACAACCGCGTTCTCGACATTGATTATGCGAATCTCGAGGCGCTGTACGCGATCGCCGAGATCTGGAGGCGAAGGAACGATCCAAATGAGCTCGTCACTTCGCTGCATCAGACGGTGGATCGGGCTGGACAGGTGCTTCCCGTTGAGAACTTGGTCGCGCTGTACCGAGAGCTCGGCACAACCTACCAAAACGTACTCAACCAGCCCTACGACGCCATCGATGCATGGCGAAAGCTTCTGGCGGTCGATCCGCGCGATTTCGAAGCCATGGCGAATCTCGAGACGCTGCTGCGTGCCGAGGATCGCTGGGTTGAAGTCATCGATGTGAAGATGGGCCGCGCGGTTGCGTTTGAGCAGCCTTCCGAGCAAATCCGCGAGTATCTCGAAGTCGCCGAGATTTGGGAAAACCTCGTTCAGGAGAAGGACAAGGCAACGACCGCGTACGAGAAGATCCTCGAGATCGACAATACGCACGACAAGGCATTCTTCTCACTCGAAGAGCTGCATGGCGCGGCGGGACGCGCAGAACCCCTCGTCGAGCTGTACTTGATGCGGCTTGATACGCGCGATGACATCAACGAGAAGACCGACATCCTCCGCAAAGTTGCGAAAGTATTTGAAGAGCAGCTCGAGGATAAAGAGCAGGCGTTTGACGCGCTGTTCACGGCCTTCGAGATGGACATCAACAACATGGACACCGTCCGCTACTTGGAGCGGATGGCGCAGGCCACAAACCGCTGGCCCGAGCTGGTTCAGTCGGTCAACGGGTGGCTGCAGGCCGAGTCCGATCCGATCCGGAAGATCACGCTCTGCCTGAGGCTGGCCAAGTGGTACGCGGAGGATCTGGGGCACCCCGAGTACGCGCAGCCCTACTACCAGCAGGTGCTCGCTCTCGATCCAAACAACGTCGCTGTGCTTCGCCAGATGGCGAACTTCTTTAAGAAGTCAGGCAACTGGCAGCAGCAAGGCGCGACGCTGACGCAGGCATTGAATGTGGCCGTGACCGATGTTGATCGGAAAGAGATCAACACGGAGCTCGGCGAGGTGCTGGAGCGGCGCATGAGCGACGTCGATGGCAGCCTCACGTTCTACAAGCGGGCGCTCGATGTAGATGCGTACCACTTGCCTGCGCTGGAGGCGCTGGAGCGCATCTATACCGACAGGTCGCAGATCGAAGATTTGGTCGACATTCTCACGCGCAAGGCAAAGGCGCTCACCAATGCCGAGCAGATCGCCGCGGTGAAGCTCCGCACGTCTGGCTTCTACGAGAAAGAGCTCAATCAAATCGAGAAGGCTGGGCAGATTTACCGCGAGGTTCTCGAGCTCGACAGCGCGAGTTTGCCGGCGATGCGCGGCTTGGAGCGCGTCTACGGAACGACCAAGCAATGGCCCGACCTGGTCCGCGTGCTCGAGATGCAACTCGATGTCGTTACGACGGAGCGCGAGCGCATCGATGTGCTGATGAAAATTGCTCACATTCAGGAAGAGCAATTCCTCAAGCCCGATTTGGCCGCTGTCCGGCTCGAGCAAGTCGTGGAAATCGATGCGAACAACGAGTCCGCCCTCGAGGGATTGGAGCGCTGTTATCGCAGGCTGCGGCAGTGGCTCGATTTGGTGAATGCCTACGATCGGCATGTGAATGCGACAGTCGACCGCGCCAAGAAGGTTGAGCTGTGGGGCCTGATGGCAAAGGTCTACGCCGAGGAAGTTCAGGATCTCGATAGGGCGATCGATGCCTACCTGAACATCATCGATCTCGACGACCGCCACATCACGTCGCTCGACGCGCTGGCGCGGCTTTACGAGAAGCAGGACAACACGAGCAAAGCGATCGACTACATGAAGCGCGTCGCTGAGCTCACCGCCGACGGCAAGCAGCGCGTCGAGATGTTCTTCCGCATCGGTAAGCAGCTCGACGAGAAGCTCTTCGATCGCCCGCAGGCGCAAGAGCACTTCGAGATGGCGCTCGATTTGAATCCCGCGCATTTGCCCAGCTTGGCGGCACTGCGCGTGATTGCGATCGACAACGCGGATTGGGATAGAGCCGCGCGGTATTTGGATCAGGAGCAGATGAACACCGAGGCTCCGCGTGGCCGCGCGAAGCTTTTGGTGGAGCTTGGCAAGCTGCGCGACGACATGCTCGGCGAGCATGAACTCGCGGTGCAGGCGTACGAGCTCGCGCTGCAATGCGATCCCGATAACGAAGATGCCGCGATGCCTCTGCTCAATGAGTATTCCGCGACCGAGCAGTGGGCGAAGGCCGAGCCGCTTGCGGAAATGCTCGTAAAGAAGAGCGGAAAACGCGAGCGCACCGAGCAGCACCGGCTGCAGAACATGCTCGGCAAGGTTCTCTCTAACCTTGGCAAGAACGAGAACGCGCTGAAGGCGTATCAGGCCGCGCATCACCTGGATCTGACCAATCAAGAGACGATCCGGGGCTTGGCGGACGTTTGCTTCAAGCTCAGCGACTGGGCCGGCGCGCTGACGAATTACCAGAAGGTGCTGACAGCGCTCAGCGAAGAGCAAACCGAAGAGCGAGCCGAGATTTACTACAAGCTCGGCTGCATCAAGCAGGCTCAGGGGCAAGCGAAGCAGGCCATCAACAACTTCGAAAAGGCGCTCTCCGTTGAGCCTTCGCACGAGAAGACGCTTCAGGCGATGGTCAGCGTGTACGACAGCCTGAAGGATTGGAAACAGGTCTGTCACTACAAGCGGCAGATTCTCGACAACGTTGTGGATGGCGGGCAGCGCTTCAAGCTGCTGAACGAGATCGCTGACATTTGGGTCGACAAGGAGAACAACCTTCCCAAGGGCATTGAAGCTCTCGAGGAGGCTCTCGAGCTGGAGCCGAACAACCACGTTCTGCTCCACAAGCAGCTCACGCTCTACCAAAAGACGGGCCAGTGGTCGCAGATGGTCGATACGCTTCAGCGCATCGCGGACATCGAGCCCCAGCCCGAGCGCAGGAGCCGCTACCTATTCACGATGGCGCAGATCTTCCGCGACAAGTTGGACGATCAGCAGCGCGCCGTTGAGCTCTTCAATGAGGCGCTCGATCTAAATCCATCGTTCTTGGAAGCCTTTGAGCGCATCAACAAGATCCTCACCGGCCTCAAAGAGTGGAAGCAGCTTGAGCGGGCTTACCGCAAGATGCTTCATCGCGTGGCGGGCAAGGGGAACAACGATCTCGAGTTCAGCCTTTGGCACGCACTCGGCTTGATCTACCGCGATCGGCTCAATCAGATGGAGACATCGATTGAGACCTTCAGGATGGCTTCAAAGCTCAAGCCTGAAGACATCCAGGAGCATCAGATTCTTGCTGAGCTCTTCGAGCGGCTCGAGAAGGTCGATGATGCGATCTTTGAGTACCAGGCGATCGTCAAACTCGATGCAACGAGCCTGGATGCCTATCGCAAGCTCTACCGGCTCTACCTCGAGAAGAAGGCTTACGATCCGGCGTGGTGCGTGGCGGCGGTGCTGGCTTTTTTGCGGAAGGCCGACGAGGAAGAGCAGCGCTTCTTCGATGATTACAAGCCGCAAGGCATGCTGCAGGTGCGCAATCGCCTCGATAACGAACAGTGGATGCGCAATCTCTTCCACGAGGAAGAGAACATCTACATCGGCAAGATCTTCGAGATGATCGCGGCTGCTGCGCTGAAGGCGAAGATTCAGACGCTGCAGGCAAAGAAAGAGCTGCCTGTTCTCGATCCGCGCTTCCGCCAAGATCCGGCGACGTCAACCGTCACCTTCGCGCGGACCTTTGGATGGGGTGCTCAGGTGCTGGGTTTGCCTGCACCGCTGCTTTATGTCCGAAGCGATGTGCCGGGTGCCCTCGTGGCCGTTCCGAACGAGCAGCCCGCGTCGGTGGCAGGCCAGGCGGTGCTGACGGGCTTCACGCCACAGGAGCTCACCTTCATCGTCGGCAAGCATCTCGCGATGTACCGCGGCGAGCACTACATCAAGACGCTGTTCCCGACGACGACGGAGCTCACGGTGCTTCTGTTTGCGGCCATCAAGATGGTTGCGCCCGAAGTGCCTTCTCCGCCGGATATCGAGAAACAGGTGACGGCGACGGCAACAACGCTGAGGGGTTTCATGCAGCCCGTGCAGCTTGAGGGCCTGAAGATGGTTGTGAAGAAGTTCCTGGCCGAAGGCGCGAAGGCGAATATCAAGCGCTGGGTGCAGTGTGTGGATCTCACATCTGCACGGACGGGATTGCTCCTCTGCGGCGATCTTGAAATCGCCAAGAAGATTGTTGCGGCGGAGCCTCAGCAGCCCGGCGATTTGCCGCCTCAGGACAAGCTCAAGGAGCTCTTGGTGTTCTCGGTGTCGGAGCAGTACTTCCGGCTGCGCGAACACTTGGGAATCACAATCGGCGTGTCCGGCTAGACCCGGCTTTGGAAGTAGAATCTTCCCCGTGAAACAAGAAGGCCGGCTCGAGTATTCGGGCCGGCCTTTTTGCATTTGAGCCGGCGCATGCGATGGCTCAGGGGGCAGCGTTCAGCGCACAAAAAGCCTAAGAAACCGAGAGAATCTCTTCAACCTCGGGCAGCACCAAACCGTAGGCTTCGGCTGCCGAGAGCAGCGCCACATTGTGCGAAAGCTCGAGTAGAAAAGGCCGTGCAAAAGGCGTTCCCCTAACGCTCTTCAGCCGCCGCAGCAGCGGCTTCATCGCCCGTTCCATCGCGTTGCGCGCATTGCGCAGATCGCCGACATCAACCAGGGCGTCGTGCAGCGCCAAAAAGATAGGCGCCTCATTCAACAAACTCGGCTCGCCCAAATCGACCAAGGCCGCAGCTTCGCGCGCCAAGTCCACCGCAAGCTCGGCATTGCCAAAACGCCGCTCCGCTTCAGCCCAAAATCCAAGCGCAACAGGCAATACATCGCGGTTTTCCGTTAGCCGGTACGACTCTACAGAGAGCTTCAATAATTGCCGCGCTTTGGGAAGCGATGCGCTGTCGCCCCGCAACAGTTCGCAACCCCTATAAAACAGCACGCCCAGCGTTGCCCGATCCCGCACGACCCACATACCGCCCGCGGCTTCGTCCGCGCTCGCCCTAGGCTCGGCCAATACCGAATCCAGGCGCGGTTCCGGCCCAAATGTCGCTGTCCAGCAAAGGAGAACCATCTGCCCATGCCGCACTGCGCCCGCACTGCCAATGGCCTTTGCCTTCGACATGCCGGCCTCAATTTCATCGAGTGCTTCTTTGCGGGCTCCCAGTGTCGTCAGCGCAAAGCCCACATTCATCGACAGCATGGCCTCGCGCTCTTGAAGTCCAGCAACGCGTGCCGCCCGCACAGCATTGCGCCGCGCTGACAATGCCTCGCCGAGCTCGCCGCGCGTCTGATGCACGATCGCCAGCGCTTGCCACGCATCCACGGCGGCCCACACAATCTGCTTCCGCTCGGATAAATCCAGCAAATGATGCGCTTCACCGCGCGCCAAATCGAGCTGGCCCGAAAACGCATAGCGGTGCGCAAGCGTTGCCGAACACCGCGCTTCCTCGTCCGATAGATCGAGTTCATACGCTCGTTCGCGCACCCTGCTCAGGCGCTCTTCAATTCCCTGCGCCGTGCCCCTCGCATCGTCGTACCGCGCTTGAGCGCCCAGCGTCAGAATCTCGCTCACTTCATCGAACACGTTTTCAGCCATCGCCCGGATCGCCTCTCCGCGCTCGCTCGCCCGGGGATCTAAACGGCTATATGCCTGATTCAGCAGCATCGCCCGCCCGAATGCCGTCGGCTTATCATTGGCGAAGGTCAGCGCGCGATCGGCCATTCTTACGGCGTCTTGAAGTGAATTGGTCGCCAGCGCATGTTTCGCGGCTGCCTCCCAAAAGTCGGCCGCCTTGTCGAATTCGCCTCCCAAATCGTAATGCTGCGCGACGGTTGCGCTGTCTTCGCCCACATCCGCAAACCAATTCGCCGCTGAAGTGTGCAATGCCTTTCGAAGATCATCACTGAGGGATGCGTAGGCCACCTCGCGCACCAGCGCATGCTTGTAGACATACTCGCGCGTGTCCGCGAAGCGCGAGCTTGTGTTCTCGACCATCAATTGCGCGGCCACCAGTTTCCTAAGCGCGGCCTCCGGATCGCCCACGCCTACCGCCCGGCCCGCTTCGATCCACACGGATTGCCCAAGCACACTCATCCGAACGACGGCTTCCCCCGTGCCATCGTCGAGCGCGTCCAAACTCACTTGAATGGCCGCTTCAATCGTAGGCGCACTGGCCACGTCGTTTCCCTGCGCGATCACCCGCGCGAGTTCTTCGGCAAATAAAGGCGAACCCGCGGCCTGCTGTGCGACCTGATCGAGCAGCTTGTCGGATACTTCCGAGCCGATAAGCGATCGCGCGATCTCCCGGATCGAACGGCGGCCCATGGGACGGAGCTCAATCCTCACATGATCGCAATTTTTGAAACGCTGCGGCTGATCGCGCCAAAACGAAGGCCGCATATTCATCAGCACAAAGAGCGAACGCTGGGTGGCCCGGCCGAGCAGATGCTCAATCCACGCAACAGATTCGGCATCGGCCCACTGCATGTCTTCCAAGAGCAGCGCGCATGGCTTTTCCGATGTCATTTCGAGCACGAGCTCGGTCATCGATAGATACAGGGCATCCCTCGTTCCTCCCTGCTCGAGCCCTTCGCTAAAAGGCTGATCGGACAGCAGCCGTGTGAGCAGTTCCGCTCCATCGTGGAATAGCTTTCTCGAGCGCAGCGCCTGAGCTGTCTGATCCATCGACGCGCCCTTGGGCAGTCCAAGCAAGGCCCGGATCGCATCCGTCGCGTTTCCAAGCGCGTGACCCTTGCGGTACGACTCACAGCGCACATGGCCAACATGAGGCGCCGCCGATATCGAACCCACTTGCATCGCCCATTCCCGGAGCAGCCGCGTCTTGCCAATTCCGGGCGGGCCTGAAATCGTTAAGAGCACCGGCGTGCGCTCATCGATGCAGCGTTTGTAGGCCGAAAGCATCACGATGTATTCCTGCTCGCGGCCATAAAAACGGGCAATCGTTGTTGGTTCACGCTTGGCGGCCAGCGCCTGCCCCACCACCGCTGAACCGTCCGCCCGCACCTCAAAAGCAAAACGCCTCCGGGCCAATTGCACCGTTGTCGCATCCGCCAAAACGCCCAGCTCACCAGCCTCCCGCGCAAGCGCCGCCGCCCGATCGACCGCTTCGCTGGCGAGCCTCATCTTGTCGACGCGCATCTTGCCTGTCGCAATGCCAACCCGAGCCTTCCGCTGCCAAAGCTGCTTGGCCGCCTCAATCGCTCGGACCGCCTCGTCCCCTTCGGCTCTGCGCACGCCCAAATGCGCAACAATCGCGTCACTTCCGAGCGGCTGCGCTTCTGCGCCAAACTGATGCAGCATCTCGATAGCCGCCAGCCTCGTTTCGCCGGTGCCCGCGCCCAGCGCGACCAGCGTTGTCACCAGCCTCGTACTGGCCAGCACCGGCAAATCCACAGGTGCCTCGAGAAGCTTTGCCTGCTCGGGCAATTTATCGCCCGCCGCGATCGCCTCCAGCGCTAGCGCAACCTCTTTGGCTGAAGCAGGGCGCCGCGCCGGCTCCGACTGCAGCATCCTATCGACCAGTTCATCGAGTTCGGGAGGCACGTTCACCAACAGCTCGGAAAGCCGTGGGGCGGGCGCTGTGACCAAACGCGCCAACGTTGCGATGGACGTCGGCCCAACATGCGGAGGCCGCCCAGCAATCAACTCAAATAAGGTTGCGCCGAGCGAATAAATGTCGCTCCGCACATCCGCCCGGATATCGCCCCGCGCCTGCTCGGGCGCCATATAGGCCGGGGTTCCGATAATCGCGCCCGTCAGCGTCAGCCTCACGTCGTTCTGCGCAGCAACGCCGAAATCCACAAGCTTAGCGACGAGCACATCGCTCGACTTCGAAGGCGGCCCCAGCGCTTCAGAACGCCGCTGATCCGATGAAAAACCCGAGATCGGCGGCGGCTCTCGCTCCATTTCTCCATGCGGGCGGAGCAGCACAATATTCGACGGCTTTATGTCCCGGTGCACAACACCGCAGTCATGCGCGGCCGCCAGCGCAAAGGCGATTTGCTTTGCCACATCGAGGGATTGCTTCAGGCCCAAAGGCTCACGCTTGCGGCGCGTCTCTAAATCCTCGCCCTCCAGCCACTCCATCGCGATAAACGTCGCGCCTTCTTCAATCGGATAGCCATCGGATGTCGTGCATTTCCCTTCAACTGTGCCGAAAGCGACCATCCGCACGATATTGGGATGCGCAAGCTCCGAAAGAATCTGCCCCTCGCGCACGATACGGGCGCGCTCTGTCGAATCCACACCCAAAACGCCGATAACCTTCAGGGCCACATAGGTTTGGCTGATGCGATCGTACGCACGGTAAACAACACCCGCGGCGCCTCGCCCGACCTCATGATCAATCGCGAAACGTCCCGCGATTAGGTCTTGGGCGGCCGGTTGTTCCATGCATCTCCTCGAAGCCCGTTAGCCATTCACAAGCCGCGCCAGCGTAGTTCTGCATCAAGCGCGCAAGAGCGAATCCTGCCACTATCGCCCGGTTAAAGCCGCTATTTTCGAACAGAACCCGCACGGATTCGCCCGATGTTTTTTATTGAGCTTGCCGCGCTTGGGATCTTGACGAACCGAGCCCCTTCCATCTAGGGTCCCCTCCGCTATGGCGCGACATCGCACCTTTATTGTCCTCTCAATCCTAACCTGCGTCGCCGGCTTCGTTTCCTGGTGGTTCACCAAGACCTGGGAAGGCTGGGAGAACATCATGTCCATCGTCGGCAAAGGCGATAACATGCCGATCGCGGGCCTCATTCCTATCATCACCTTCTTCACGTACCTGGGCCTCAGCGAAGCCTTCCGCCACGACCGCTTAATCAACCAAGGCCGCGAGGACGAGATCCTCGACGAAATGTACAAGTAAACGCATCTCGGACGCCTTCGCCGGCGCGTTTGTGCTTCCATCGCGAAGCTATGCTCGACCGCGTTGCTGTACATCAAACCCGCCTGCGCACGCCTGGAATCGGCCTCGACGCGCGAGGCGTGGCTCTGGGCGCCAAAGGGCTTGTGCTGCTGCCCTCTATCGATCGCCTCGTTGCCTTTCTCGCCCTCTATACCCGCCGCGGTTCACTCTCCGAAATCCTCAACTCACTTTCGGTTGAGCTCGTTCGCTCCAAACTGGCGGCCCGCGAAGTCACTCTGTCTTTCATCGCCGACAGCAGCGACCGCATGGACAGCATCGCCGAAATCGCGCGACTGGCCGGCGGATACACCTTCACCGGCACCAGCCGCCACTTCGTCCAATACCGCGATGCCGCTGCTCCCTTCGGCTATGACATCCCCCAAATCGCTCCAACCGACGCAGCGCTCGCGCTCTATCACAACACCTTCACGCAAACCTACGACATCGAACGCAAGCTCGATCTCCGCACCCTTGTATTGCGCCTCGAACCTCACGCCGACCCCACCGCCGGCCGCGAACCCGGCCCCCGCTTTATCCTCGCCGAGTCAGGGCTCGGCCCAGCCCTCATCCACTACTTCGTTCGCTCGGGCGTGAATGCTGAAGTTGGCGTCGCAGAATGGCCCCCTGAATCGAGCTTCGATGACGCTCCCGTCCGGCGCTATCTCTTCCGGGTTCCAGAAATTCCTGGACGCATGCTTCCCTTGCTTTCCAGGACACCTGGATTGACAGTCTTTGTCCCAGCATCCCAAGGCGCGGCGGTTGAAAGTGGCTATCGACATCCTGTAAACCTAAGGGCATGTCCTATATTTCCAGATACAGGATTGGTCCTCTTTCGAGGGAGCCATAACGAGCCTTTGGACATACCACGCCTCCCCGCCCTGGGCGATATCGGTGCTTTTGCCCGCGTCGAACTTCGCAAAGACACCACTTCCTCGGTGGCTCATGAGCGCGCGGTATCCCCCGACGCCATTCAATTGGCTCTTCGGCTGGTTCCTTCCACAGAACCGTGGTCGCATGTTACCGCATCCTGGTTAACCCAGGCCGACCTTCCGGTCTTTCGCCGGATTGCCTATGCCTTGGGTGCCGAGAACCTGCGCAAAACCAAGATCGCCTGCACGGAATTCGGCGCATTTTTACAACATCCCACCGGTATTGAAGGCATTCCTATCGGTGAGTTTTATCGAGAAATTCACCCTGGACTCTATATACCGGCGGGATATGAAACCGTGCCTGCTGTTTCTCCCGAAGTCCTATTTCGCTCCCTAGGTTCCCCTTCGGGCAAGCTCGTGTTTATCGGCAGAGACAGCAAAGCGATCGCCATCCCCAAAGAATCCTTCGTTCCCCTCGAGGTCGCCCTCCTCGAAACCCAAAATTTCGTTCCCGCCCGCGCCGTAGAACTCGATTCCTCTCTCCATGCCGCTTTGGAAATGGAAATTCCTCAGATTCAACTTGAACCTGTTGGATTTAGACCCATGCGCGATCTCAGCGCCGGTGCCTCAGGCGGCGGAGAAAACCCATGAGCGAAGATGCCGGGGCCCGTTTCAACGAACTCTGCCAGTATGTGCTTGCCCCCTTAATCTTCGGGGGCGCCCTTCGGCCTGTGCGGCCATTCGGTCCCACGCTTGGACGTACCATTGGCCAAAGCCGAAGCATTCTCGACAGCGATCTCCGTTCGCGCATCGACGTGGCCCGAGTCCGGCGAGCCCGGCTTCTTGCCCCCATCGATTCGCTGCCTCCCATCACCGAAGAAGAATTTGCCCTTGCGGCGGCTTTCTCGGATTTGCTTCAAGCGACCAACCATGAACTTGGGGGCGCCTTTCGAGGCGGCCGCTACACCCGGCTATTTGCTGGCATAAACACACTTATTGGAAGCATAGCACCCCCCCGCACCGTATTGGAGGCATTGAGCCGGCATACCCTTTTTGGCCGCGTTTTTGAGACCAAACGCACCGATGTCAACGTGAGCTGGTGGACAGGAAAGGCTCGATTTCGAGGTCAAAAGCCCCCTTCGCGCCTCTTGGCCTGGCCCAGCGCCCGGCGCGTGAATACCATCGAAGAAAACGTTGAACTGGCCGAAATGTGTACAGGATTCGACGGCGCGGAACCTGTTCTCTATGAAAACACCCTGCGCTTATGGCTCACCCGCACGCCGCTGACCGATTTGGAAAACCTCCTCCGCCTTCAGCCCCTCTTTCGATGGACGGAACCCACCTTATCCTTGGTTGCCATCGCTCCCGGACGTACCCTAGCGCTTCGAGTATTGGGGCGGCTCCGGGCCAATGGTCGATCCAACCACGCGCAAATGATTGCTGTTCTTGAACGCGCCCAAAACGAGATTCTCCCGGCCAGTCCCGACAACACCAAACTGATTGCCGCATCGTTTTTGGAAGAGGTCCGAAGCCTCGCCGATCAAAAGAGCAGCGGCAAACAAGCTCAGGCCGGCGTATGATACGTCCACTTCTCATGGGTTGCGTTATAGGTACAGGAGTATTGGCCTGTACACTTGATTCCACTGGATTCCGAGCCGGAGAACCGCCTCTCTCGATCGAGTCCGGCCCCGGGGGGCAAGGTGGCACGGGAGGAAAGGATGGCGCAGGAGGAACTGGAGGCATGGGAGGAAGCGGAGGTGCCGAGCTTCCGGCCGTGTGCGGAGATGGCGTTCTGGCTCAAGAAGAAGCCTGTGATGATGGCAACGATAGTCCGGGAGATGGATGCACAGACTGCGCTGTGGATATAGGTTACGCCTGTGATGGCGAGCCGAGTGTGTGCATGCCTAAGCCCCCGATAATCGCTCAAACCACGGGTGCGGTCGACATCAACGATACCGCCAATCACTACAATGGCACCATTCCTTCTATGGATTGTCTCGCAATCATTGTACCGGATACCGGCGAACCTCAACTCATTCAAAATATCGAGCTAACCGTAAGCATCTATCATGATTGGCTCGGCGACCTAATCCTAAAGCTTGTCACGCCGAACAACATTCCATTGACCCTGATGCTCAAACCCGGGGCCAATGAAGGCTTCGATGGTTATGCAGAAACGCCTGACGGCGATACGTCCGACCTAAGACCCGAGTATCCCATCACATTTAAAGACACGGCGGCCATTAGCGCAGAGAATATGGGGAATACCATTGGACCTGGTAGTATTGTATGTAAGGATGATAGCCGCTGTGAATATGCACCCGCACCTGGAAAAGGCCCTGGGAAAAACTTCAGTGATTTTTATGGGTTATCTGCTGCGGGAACCTGGAGTCTATGCGCGGCCGACGGAGATAACGGCGACGCGGGGACCTTATCGTTTGGCGAAATTAAAATCTGGCTTCAATAAACAAAGGCTTATTTTGCCGATGCCAGCTCTGCCTTGAAAAAAGGCCAAGCATCCTTCACATAAATACCGAAGGGAATCCACCAAATCAAATCATTGGTCAAACACAGCACGATCGAAGATGGAGGCCATGTTCCATTGAAGATCAGCACAAATAAACCAATGGGTCCAAGAATTTTTCCAATAAGGCCCACAGAGGCCAGAACAAAACTTCGCTCGGGAACCCGGGCCACTTCAAAATAAACCAGGCCATACAAGCCCACAACCATGGCCAGGCAGGCAAAAATCGTTGGATGATTTAAAAGGGGCATCCCCGTAAAGCGGAATAGCCACTGAGGATCGGCAGAAGACCAAAGCCCCCAGCTTATATTGTATATGCCGGCTAGGATAAAGAGAATGCGGTGAAATCGGCGCCGGGGAATGATTTGCACGGTCTCGTTGGTCATGGGTCCACCAGAGTGATAGCTGCGTTGACAAGTTCTGAAACACTTAAACAACCCCGCTTTAAGGCTTCATGTACGACTCTCGATGCGGGCTCTGCGCTTGGGCCTGGTATACCCCGGTGGGCATGATAGGCGTACAAGCCATCCGACGCTAGATAATAGGCAAAAGAGACGGCTTCTGCGAGAGAGGCGAGGTCTATGGGCCAGCGAGGCTCGCTCTCGTTAAAGACGGCCAGATCTTCAGCAGTCGCATCGGAACGAAGAGAAATAAAGGCCGAAGCATCGGCACCCATGGCGGCAAAGGCGCGGGCGCTGGCCTTCCGGGCCATGGCGCGAAGGGTGTCGGATTGACCAAAAGCGGCCTCCAGTGCATCGACGGTGGCATCGAGTTCTGGAATGCGAAAGCGTCTCGCGGCAAGACCGGCGAGCATGGCATCGCGGGCGAGGGGCCATCGGGTGGAATCATAAGCCTCACCGTTTCGGGCGGATGATGTCACAATGCGTTCGGGGGGAAGAAGAGCCAAAAGGGGAGCGAGTTGTTCGGCGTTTAAGGCTTGGCCATCGACGAGGAAGTAGAAAAGACCTGGAATCTGGATAGAAGGTGGCATAAGCTTATTGGATATAGTCTATGAGTTGAGGAATAACCCTTGAAATTACCCTTCGGCCAAATGGGCACTTGCCTTTAAATACTCCAGCGCGGGGGCAATCGTTAGCTTCCACGCGCCAAGCACCTCTTGGGCGGCCCCTTCGCTCTTGCATCGAGGATCGTGTTTTTTCACCGTATTCATCAGCGTCTCGGTAAACGAATCATACAGAATTGCATCTATCCCCCGAGAGCCGTGGGTCTCCGCGACCTTGCTTAAAATCGTCGGCTCCAAAGCCGATTCCGAGGGAAATTGCAGTATCAAATCCAAGGCTTCCCTCAATAAATAGTATTGATCCTCAAGCCGTATAGGAAATTTCCCCCGGCTTCCGGGATGCATTTCAAAAAACCTTCCATAAAAATCCTCAAAAAAAGTCGGCGACTTGCGGCAGCGTTCAAAACTCCTCATCGCATCGAGCATCGCCGCGTATTTTATTGAGTTTTTACGAAGTTTCCCATCTAGATTGCAGTCCCGCAGCGCTTCACAGGCATCGTCTAAATGGGCCCATCGATCTTTGGGCCGCACACTGAGCATTCTCATGATCACCGCAGCAAAAGCCGGGGGAATTTCAAGCCTGCTCTTCTCCAAGGCCGGAGTCGACTTCATAAAGAGTTCTTTTTCCTTGCGGATGGCTCCAAACGTACTGCCGGCAATGACAGGGTGGCCAATCAGCATCTCATACGCAATAAGCCCCAGCGAATACTGATCGGAGGCTTCGCTGATTTCGCTTTCGGTATCTTCATATTGGTATTGCTCGGGGCTTTGATATTTAATTTCATCGAGCGATAGCAAGTTCCGATCCTGATGCGCAGAATCGTGGCCGCTCGCCATGCGAAAAGGTGAAATCACCGGCTGCCCGTCCCGATCGACCAGGATATTGGCCGGATTTAGATAATGATGGATATGCCCTTTTTGATGGGCAAAATTAAGAGCACTGCCGATTTGAATCATAAAGTCACGGACTTTTCTTAAAGGCTGTATACCCAGCCGGGCAATCAGCATATCCAGCCGCACCCCGTGAACATACTCCATAATCAAATACGGAGTCGGAGGATCTTGGCAGCCCGTGTACACGGCAACGATATTACGGTGCTTCAGATCGGAAACCAGCTTCATCTCCATATCAAAACGCTTGCGTATGGCTTCATCATGAGCCGCTTTATAAGGGTCGAGCACTTTGATGGCGACTTGGCGATCCAAGACCAAATCTTGCCCGCGAAAAACAAGCGCGGAATCTCCCCGGCCTACAAGCTCTATCGCGCGGTATCGGCCTTCCAATACCTTGTTAAGATGCGTGATGACTTCGTTTAAAGCTTGAGCAGGGGTTTTAGGAAGGCTGCTCAGCGGTGCGTCGTCATCAGCGTCGGCCTTTTCCGGCTTGCTATGCAATGCATCGCCTTTGGGCGGAGGCAAAGCTCTTAGCCGCTCGGCCAGGCTGCGGATTCCTTCGGCGACATTGGCCAGGGCCTCATCCCGGTTGCGCCAGCTTGTTATGGGCTTTCCATCGGAGGGAAGCGCCTTTAGTTTACCAAATAAAGAGCTTTGCCAATCCACGGCCCTTAAGATAATAGGAATCACATGGGAAAGGCCCGCTTCATGGCGGCTCATGGCTTTCTTTAGTTCGAGCTCATAGCAATAATCCGAAGCCAAAAAATCGGCGCTGACCAGTAGAAGTATGATACCCGCCTGATCGAGATGGCTATGAATGGCTTCTTTCCAGTCGGTGCCTGCGTCGATATTTCTATCGTGCCACGCCTTGATGACTCCCTGATGCTGAAGAAGGCCCAGATGTTTGATGAGCTCATCGCGCAGTTCGCTATCACTATGGGCATACGACAGAAAAACTTCAATCGCCTTGGTGCTCATCATGTTATAAACTCCGGACGCGGCGGGGCAGCAATAAATCGATTATAGGTTTTTGTTCGAGCCGAGGCAAGTCATTTGAGTCCGGCCAACCGTTCATCCCGCACGGCGAGCCATCCAAGGACGAGCACGCCGCCGAGATTGCAAGCCATATCGCCTAGGCTGAAGGAGCGCCAGGGAACGAAAGCCTGACTGCATTCGTCGATGACGGATACCGCGCCGATGATAAGAGGCCCAAGCGGAAGAGCATAGCGGGTTAGTGTGCGGCCGGATAGCGCGCGATGGCTTAAATACGAGGCACATCCCAAGAGCAGGAAGTGAGCCGCTTTATCGAAATAAGGCAGGGCGTTGATATGCGTGGGAATTTTACGGAGATACGCTCCGGTGCTTATCAGGCCGATAATGATAAGATAGGCAATGAATGCCGCTTTCCAAAATCGCTTCCGGTTCATACTTTTTGGCGTTTCTTATTGCTTCGCTTTGGGGCTTCGCTGAAACGCTCATGGTCATGGCCTGATATAGACGATGCCAGCGCTGACCCTCCCTTAAAGCCAATGGCCTGCAAATCAGAAATCCCTATCACATCGCCGGAACATTGAAGCGCCGCCCGCAAAAGAACCGAAGATAACTCGGTATCGTTTCCCGGCCAGTCGTATTCCTGTAGCAAGGCAAGGGCTTTGATATCCAGCCCATAAGGCTTTCCGCGGAGCCGGGTTCCTATGCGTATCAAATGCTCGGCACACAGCGCTCTCATGTCTTCAGCGCGCGCTTCCAGCGTGGGCAGCGAAAGCGAGCCTTCTTCCAGCTTGTTGGCAAAATGTTCATTGAGCGTTCCCGCCGCCAGGAGTACATCCGGGCTATGAGGCAGGCTAATCAGAAAATTAAAATCATTGGCCGTTGATAGCCCAATAAGATGCTGGATTTCATTGGGCAGAAGCTGCGCGTCCAAAATGGCCAGCGTTCCGCCCGAGGCGATCTTTATCGGAGAATATAGCGGATCCCGGAAGCGCTCCAGTTTATGAAGCTCAGGATCGGCGCCATCCATCACAATCAGGTATCCTTCGTTTCTTGGGGAGGCCAAATGCGTTAGGGCTATCCACGGTAAGGGATCGACGCCCGGGGGAGTGATGAGGGTAATTGGTTTGCTGCCTTGGGCGAGGTTCTCCAATCTGGATATCGCTTCCCGGGAAGCGGGAGCATATGCAGATGAACGAATGGGGCGCTCCAAGAGCCGGGCCAATGCTTGGAAACGATCGGCGCTCTCTTTTTGAATCGCATCTTTGCGCGCAACTTCCGCTTGAAGTGCCTGGGCTTCATGTTGCGCCGCATGCTCTCTGGCCCGGGAACGCGCGAGCATCGATGATACCCCCAAGACCGCCCCCAGCCGGTCGGCCAGAAGCCGAATGCGGCGGGCTTCGTCCAGCGTCATCCGGGCCGAATAACCACGGCGTTCGGGAAGTGCGAGAAGCCCAATGGGACCTGAAACCGGATCGCGAATAACCGCTGCCGCGCCAAAATGACGTTCTTTTAGCCATGTTGCGAGGGGGCGTACATGGGGCATGCGAACGGAAACAGTATCCGCAATATCTACCCTAAAGATGCGCTCGGGTTCGGCATCGGCCAATTCAATCAGGCGCATGGGAACTTCGCAGCGTTCGGTGTGTAAATATCCCGCTCTATCCACCGCCATTAATTGCGGGGGAGATAGGCTGTATAAAACTGGACCCGCAGGCCGATGCATGGCCGCCTCGGGGCTTCCGATGTCTGCGCTTGTTTTTGGCGCCGAAAGCAGTGCTTTGGGGCCCGAAAGGGATTGAAGCTTGGCCAGCGCGCTTTCCAGGGCCACTTCAGGATCGGGATTAAGGGCCGCATTCATGGCTGCGTCCAGAGCTTGCTCCCAGCGGGTTCGTTCGGAGGCAAAACGGCGGGCGATCAGGGGTGCGGCCAGGCCCAAGAGTGCGCAGGCAATACAGCAGAGCAGAGCCACCAAGGCGGCCCGGCCAGGCGCGCTAAAGGCGATATAGACCGCGAAAAGCGCTATGGGGGCCGCGGGAATCACGAGCGCCAGCGTGACGGCCAGGATTTTGGAAAGAGCCTTGGCTTCTTGGCTTTTTACCGTATAGGCGACGGCAATCGCCGATAGCACGCAAGTGAGAAGCACCAGTCTTTCGGGGGAAGCAGCCTGGGCGGCGGAGGCAAAAACAAAAATCAGCAAGACCGTAAGGGTGAGCCATAGCGCGGCCGCAATGCGATCTCCCGTGCCCAATTCAAGCCGCCGGGACGATCTCAGCCGAAGGAGGGAAACCATGAGAAGCCCCATCGAACTCAATCCCGCCGCTGTGGTGGCATAATCTACATAGACAAGAGAAAAATCGGCCGTGCGCTCGGGAAGGGCGGCTTTGGCGAGGGGAAGGGCGATTGCAATGGTCCAGAACAGGGATGCAAAGGCTGCCGCATCAAGCCTCCGGGATTCTTCGGGTGGAGATAACAATCCTCCGGGCGCGGGAAGGCGGGCCAGGGCGACGAGAGCCGCCATGGATGCAAGTGCCACGCCCACATTGGAGAGGGTATTCAGCCATGAGGTATTGGGTCCGCTCTGAGCGGCGATAAAAATGCTTGCCCCTACCGCGACCGTTCTGGCGGCGGATGCGGCAAGTTCATCGTCGTTTTGATGCGCGGAAGCCTCGGTTGGGGCGGCCCGGCCGGCAAACAGCTCGGGTTTGGTGGCCGTTGCCCGCCACACCAAGAGAAGGGCGAGGGGAAGAAGGAGCAACAACAAAAGCCCAAGGCCATGCCCCTTTGAGCTTTGCAGCGAGGCGAAACACGCATAGGCAACGGCGACGACGGATAACCAGTAGGAACGCGCGCCCACCGCTAAAGCCTGTATAAACGCCGGCGCTGGACCATGGATATTGCCTTAGTTGCCGCCCGCTCCGCCCATGCCGCCCGCTCCGCCTGCACCACCCGTACCGCTCATGCCACCTGCGCCGCCTGTTCCCATGCCGGGAGTCAGCGTCTCAATCCACTGCGCCACACAAAAACTCTCTTCGGCGCTTAAGGGCGCTCCTATGGGCATGCGTAGGCCACATCCGGGCGGGTCCAAGAGCTTTGTATATAAAAGGCTATTCTCTGGATCGCTGGTATTGGCGAGTTTTCCGACACATTGGGCGCCTGGTTTGTCCGCGACGCGAGCCTCTACACCGGGGGATTTTAGATCTAACATTGCCGCGGGAGCCGCGCCGCTATGGCAATTGGCCGTTCCGCATTTGTCGGCGAGGAAAGCGGGCATATCAGGGCAATTCCCCGAACCTGCCAGGAAGGCTTCTTTGTTTTCCAGGGTGCCAGGACAGCCCGCGGAAAGCAGCGCAATCGAAGTACCCAACGCCGATGCGAGCAGGATAAACTGAAATCTAGTACGCATATGCGGCTCCAATCCGAATCCAAACGAATTGATCCAACGCTCCGCCCGCCACATAGGCGTCGCCGACAACAGGCTTGAAGGCAGAGAAGAATCGGGTGTATTCGCCGGTTAAGCGAAGTTCAAAGCCCGTCGCCAAAGGAATGCCCACGCCGCCCTTCGCTTCAATGCCCAGCACGCTGGCATCCCGCTGCCGCTCGTATACGGCCCCGCCCGAAAGTGGATACAGAAAGTTGCCTCCAAACATCAAACGAATCGGGCCTGCAGGGATGCGGATATCCAGCCCTCCCTGAATCAGCTTATACGAGGCCGACGGAATTTCGGAGGCCAGAGGTTCGGCCGCGTCAAAGGTGAAATTGAGCAGGGTAAAGCCCGCCGAAATACCGAGCGTCGCGCTTGCAGGTTCATCGCCAAAGCGAATGCGGCCCCGAAGTCCGCCCCCCGCGCGGTAAAACGAAGTCCCTACGGGTTCGCCGCCTTCCGTCGCCGAATCCAGGGCGAAGGCCATCGAAAATGTGCCCCAAAGACCAATATCCCGCGCGACTTTTATGTCGGCGATAGCGCCTGGATAAAACTCCAGCTCCGCATTCACCATGGGCGGGCCAAATACATCGTAGGGCCGGAGATTGGAGCTTAGTCCATCGCTGTAAGAGAAAAAGCGTCCGGCGCTCTGATAACTCAAGGATGCGGTGACAATCGCCGTGTTGACTTCGTTGGCGACTCGGGTGCTCGCCGAGCCTTCCTCGGGTTCGTTTTTTTCGTCTCCCGCGCCGCCGCTACCCTCGTCCGGAGCTTCTTTGTCGCCGCCCGATGCGCTGCCCGAAGACTCGCTTCCACTCGGCGCAAGCGGCTTGAGTATCGAATCCAGCTCGCTCTTAAACGCACTCTTATGATCGTCCGCGCTTCCATCGAGCGCTATCGCCTTGTCAACCTCAACATCGTCCGACGTCGGCGAAATCCACAGCACCCACAGCTCGCGCCCTCCAGAACGGGTCTTGCGCACCCGCGCGATAATCGCCCCCTGCGCACCCGCATTCTCGACGGCCTTTCGAATGCGCGGGACCAGCTTTGTGCGCTGTTTCGCAATGGCCATCGCATTGCCCATTTGCCCTTTTTGACCCTGTTTCTTGAGCGCCTCGCTAAAGGTGCTTTCATCGAGAACGCTCAGACCTTTGGGCACAATATCCACAAGTTCACTTCGAATATCGTCGGAATCCGGTCCTTCGACATACACCGCGATAGGCTTGGCATCTGCGGCCTGGGCATGGGAAGGCAGCAGCAAAAGCGCTGAAGTCAGCGCAATTGGCCCGCTCAGCGCAAGCGCGGCGGAAGTCAGAAGCGGGCCGGACAGGCGTTGGGTCAGGGGTTTTAAACGGTGGATCATGCAGCGGCGCCGTGGATTCAAATTCGTTGAACGAAGGGTTTTCACACGCGCGGCACAGATGAAGAAGCGCGCGCCCGGCAGCCTAAGCGGACTTGGGGGCAGAGGTCGACAAAAGAACGATAGGGAAGCTTAGATAATGGCGTGACGGGCGCCCTCAAAGCGCGCTAGTCTGTTCAAGCTTTCAGGGTTGCTTATGAAAAGAGCAGTAAATTTCCTGGGTTCGGCGCGGACAGCCGCATTGTGCGCGCTCGCTGTTTCGGCGGCTCTGATATCGGGCTGCGAGCTTGAACCACTTCCCGAGAACAAAGCCGCGCCGCTGGACTGTTCGCTGATTCATCCCGGAGAAGCGCCGATCCGGCGGATGACGCGCTTTGAGTACAACAACACCGTGCGCGATTTGCTCGGCGAAACAAGCGCTCCTGCGTCTTCTTTCGTTGTCGAGGAGCAGGCGCTCGGCTTTAACAATCAAGCGACTTCGCTGGGCGTAACGCAGCTTTTGGCCGAACAGATGATGTCGGCGGCCGAGAAGATTTCAGCGAAGGCCGTACTCAATTTAAAGGCGCTGATGCCTTATTGCGATGCCGCCGTACAAGGCGAAGAGAACTGCGCCTCGATGTTTATCGAGCATTTTGGAAAGCGCGCCTACCGAAGACCACTGAAAGCCGAAGAGAAACAGCGCTTCACCGAGCTCTACACCTTTGGCCGCACCACCTACCAAAGCCACGCCGAAGGCATTGCGCTGGTGATTCAAGCCGCGCTTCAATCGCCGCACTTTTTGTACCGCGTCGAATTTGGCATGCCCGATCCGGTCGAGCGCGATGTGGTGAAGCTCGATGCGTATGAAATCGCCTCGAGGCTTTCCTATCTCTTGTGGAACACGATGCCCGACGAGGCTTTGTTTGAAGCGGCCGATAGCCAAAGCCTATCGACACCGCAGCAAATCGCGACGCAGGCCCGGCGCATGCTCGACGATCCCAAGGCGCGCGAAGCCATCAACAACTTCCACACCCAATGGCTTGAGCTCGCGCATGTCGAGCACGTTGCAAAAGATCCAAACGTCTATCCCGACTACAACGACGGGCTGCGATCGCTCTGGATTGCCGAGACGCAAAGCTTTTTAGAGCATGTCGTGTTCGACGGCGAAGGCGATGTGAGCACCATGTTCTCGGCGCCCTACTCGATGATGAATGCCGATCTAGCCTCGTTTTACGGCCTTTCAGAAGGCATTCCGTCGGGCGACGCGTTTGAAAAAGTGGAGCTCAATCCTGAACAGCGCGCGGGTTTTCTCACGCACGCGAGCCTGCTTGCCTACCATGCCAAACCCGATCAATCGTCGCCTGTGCACCGCGGAAAATTCGTTCGCGAAAAGCTTTTGTGCCAAACGCTTCCGCCGCCTCCCAGCGATATCGTCGTCAAACCGCCTGAAGTAAAGCCCGGCGCGACGACGCGCGAACGCTTTATCGAACACTTTCAAAACCAGGCATGCATTGGATGCCATCAATTGATGGATCCCATCGGTTTTGGATTTGAGCACTACGACGGCGTTGGCGTATGGCGCGACACCGATCAGGATCTACCCGTGGATGCGAGGGGGAAGCTGATTAAAACCACGGATATCAACGGCGAATTTGACGGTGCGGTGGAGCTTGCGCACAAGCTCGCCGAAAGCGAAGAAGTGCGGCAGTGTGTCGCGACCCAATGGTTCCGATTTGGTTACGGACGCGCCGAGGGCGAACAGGATGCGTGCACAATGTCCGATTTGCAGGCTGTCTTCGCGGCATCGGGCGGCAATGTAAAAGAGCTTTTGGTGGCGCTGACCCAGACCGAGAGTTTTTTATACAGGCATCAGCCCAAGGCCGAGTGAGCGCCCTCAAAAAAGCCGTTATTAGGGTTGATTTTATAAAAAGCATGCGGCAAAAACGACGAGCCGCATGACCTGTTCGCAAGGACATCCAAAAGCGAAACCCTTCAAGGCGAGCCTTCTATCGCGCGCTGGCCTTGTCTTGTGCGCGCTTCTTCAATTCGCTTGCAAACAAGGGCTATTCGCTACTGCGGGCGATGCCGGAGCCGATGCTTCTTCCGATGCCGAAGTCCCGGCCGCTGCCACCCAAGGCTTGAATTCCCAGCCCACCGAAGCCAAGCCCATCGACCCTTCCAAACCTCTGCTCGGCGTCACCGCCTTCGTCGCCACCATCTACGAAGAACCCCGCGACACCTCCAAAAAGCTCGGCTACCTCCGCGTCGGCGCTAAAGTTCCCCGCGCCGCCGAATCCAGCGGCAAATCCAATTGCCCAGGCGGCTGGTATCAAATCGAACCGAGAGGCTTTGTGTGCACCGGCGAGGAAGCCACGCTCGATGTGGACGATCCCACCGTTCGTGCCGCCTCTCGCAGACCCAATCTAAAAACAGCGCTCCCCTATCGCTATGCCTTTGTGCGCGCCGTATTGCCGATGTATCTGCGTGTGCCCAACGCGCAAGAACAGTTCGCCTCGGAGTTTAAGCTCAAAGAACATCTCGATTGGTACAAAGAAAATTCGGCCTCAGTGAATCAGACCTTGCTGGGCGCCAACGATGTGGCCATCGATGAGCGGGGCGTTCCTATTCCCAACAAACAACTGGGCGAGCTTGGCCTGGAAAAAAACTCAAGCGAATTGCCGCTGGGCGTGCTTTTGGGCGGCGATACCGATAACGATCCCGTTCCCTTTTGGCTCGAGGGCGGCAAACGCCTCATTCCCAATATCAGCGATTTCAAAGTCCCTGAATACGCCGTCTTTGCCGACAGGGCCAGGCGCCACACAGGACTTTCGCTTATCGGCTCGTTCCAAACCGGCGAAGAAGGCTTAAACCGCCGCTTTGCCATCACTGCCGATCTTCGGCTCGTTCCTCATACCAAGATAAAACCCGATGCCGGCTCGCCCTGGCATGGCGTCGAGTTGAACGGCGAAGTGACTTTACCCGTGGCCTTTATCCGCGCTCAAGGCGCCAAAGCCTATCGGATTAGCAAAGGCAAGGCGACACCGGCCGGTGAATTGGACTTCCGGGGCATGCACCAGTTGACGGGCAAAATGAAAACCGTCGAAGGTGTCAAGTATTATCGGACCAAGGACAAACGCTGGCTGCATCAATTGGATGTGGGTTTGGCCGTGCCACCCGCGACATGGCCCGAGGATGCCGAAAAAGGAAAGAAATGGATTGAGATTTCTATTACCAACCAAACCTTGGTCATGTGGGAAGGAAAGCGGCCTATTTATGTGACGCTGGTATCCACCGGACAAGCTGGGATGGAAGACCCCAAAAAGACGACCGCGACCGTGCGGGGGGTATTTAAGATTCGCAACAAGCATATTACCGCGACGATGGACTCCAACGAATCATCGAGCGTGGGTGGACGAGCCAATACAACGGCCAATGTTTCGGCATCCGGCGATGGAGAAAAGCCCGCGCCCAGGGCTGGAGGGGCCAAAGATGCACCCAAGGCGGCACCCGGCAAGGCATCTGGTGGAGCCAAGGCCGATCCTAAAAAAGCGGGAGCCAAGCCTGCTCCCAAAAAACCCGCGGCTGCCGCTCCAAAAAAGCCCGCGGCTGCCGCACCCAAAGCCGACGCGGCGGGTGGACATGGCGCGCCCATTCCCCGCAAAGGCGATGGAGTCTATGGAGTCACCAAACGCCGGGGCGAAGGCACCTTTCAATTGAGGGATGTGCCCTACATCCAGTATTTTGAAAGCGGATATGCGCTTCACGCGGCCTATTGGCACGATGTTTTTGGCACGCCCCGCAGCCATGGATGCGTCAATCTATCGCCTGTCGATGCCCATCGTCTCTTTTTATGGACAGACCCTCCCATTCCCGATGGATGGCATGCGGTGAATTCCGGCGATGAAATGGGGGAGGGGACGACGGTAATCATCCATGAATAAGCGGGGATTTTTTGCCGAGGGGACGTGGTAGGGCGTCTGTTTCGGGCGATAGGCGCGGGAGCGATCCTCTGGGGAGCGGGATCGGGATGTGGGGGCGTGCCGCTCAAGCCTAGTGAGCCCACCCCAAAAGCGGTCAAACTCCCAGAGCCCGAGCTGCGAGTAGCTCAGCCTGTAGCTCCGGTGATGAACACCCCCGAGCCTGAGCCTGCTCCGCCTCCCGTGGAAGAGCCTCTTCAAGCCCAGCCTTCCTTGCGTTTGTCCTTGGATCAAGGGCGTCTGGAACTCGGTGCTGGAATTCACTTTATCGATGTTGAACTATCTCCCGGCGCCCATCATACCCTTGGGATTTTTGGGGATGCCGATGCGCTCTTGGGCCTGGATGTACTCGAACCTCTGGAATTGCGAGGACTTCGAAGCCGCACTCCCTTGGAAGAAGACGGAATTTTGCCCAGAATGATTTCCTGGATTGCGCCTTCCGGGGTACACCTGATGCGCTTATGGGTCGATGCGCGCTCGCCCATTTCCCTGGTCCGGGATATCGTGATGCCCGTAAGCGAACCGCCAAAACTTCCCCTATCCAAGCGCGATCCTATGCCCGATCCACTGCCCTTGGTGGGATTGCCCGCGCCCCTATCCCGGGATGATGGATACCTATTACAATCGCCGGGCCGCTATTTATTTGTGCGCGCCGATGTTGCGAGCGCGCTGCTTCTGGCCTTTAAAAAGACGCGCATACGTTTTAAGCGCGATCCGATAGCGCTGGGAGATATAAGCCAATGGGATGGAAGGCGTCCAAAGACCGATTTAGGCCAGCCCCGGCATATCAGTCACGAAGGGGGGCGCGATGTCGATATGGCCCTGCCTGCAAACGATTTAGAACCGTCGACGCTTCGCGATCATTGCGATGGAGTCTTGGTTGAAGCGGACGCCAAAGGCTGTGCGCCTGGCACGGTAAAAGGCTTTGACGCGCTTAGGCTGGCCTTCTTTCTTGGCTATCTATTCGATATGGAGCCCGAAGGCCGCATTGAAAAGGTATTCTTGGACGATGCCTATATACGCGAACTCCGCAAAGCCGTCGAAACCTTAAGAAAGCATAAATGGGTGAAGGATGTGGGCTACGAAAGCCTGATGAGCGATGAAATTATCCGCAAATCGCCCTGGCATTTGGATCATGTCCATATTCGCTTCGCCGGCCCGGGCGGCGTGTCTTTGTGGTAGCGTTTTTCCTATTGCCCTCCGGCGGACATATCGCGTATTGTTCCCTTTATGATGAAACAAAAGCTTCTTTATTCCGCTCCCATGTTCGTCTTTCTTGTGGCTTGTTCTTCGGCGGAGAACGCGCCTCCACTTCCCGGCAAGATGGAGCCTCCGCCCAGCCCCCAAACCACATGTCCAAGCGACCCGTTGGAGTTCCACTTTGGCAATGCGGCGACCACCATCTATTTGGATGGACTCTCCGCCGTATCCGACAAAGACTGCAACCTCTATATCGCGGGCACGGCGTCGACCCCGATCAATCTAGGACTGGGCCCCATTGGAGCTTCTGCGTCGGACTCCAAAGATATCTATGTATTTATCGCCAAGTTCGATCCAACGGGTAAAACCCTATGGTCCAAGGCGCTTCCCCAGGGAACCCAGGCATCAGGGAAACAAATTCTAGCCGCCGATGCCTCGGGCAATCTTGTTTTGGGCGGCACGCTGCTCGCCGATGCCGATTTAGGCGGCGGGCCATTGGGCGGTGATTATCAAGGGATGACACATCTCTTTCTGCTCGGGCTCGATACCGACGGAAATCACCGGTTTAGCACCCGTATCGCAGGCACAAAAGAAATCGATATCGGGCAGGATGAGTTTTTTGGCCAGCGCGTGGACTCCTTGGCTCTCGATGCCGATGGAAATATATTGATATCGGGCACATTTAACGGCGAACTCGACTTGGGCGGGAAAAAAGTGGTGGCCATGCCTTGGGTTGATTCATTTGATGGGAAAACGTACTACTTCCGCACCGATATCTTTGCGGCCAAATACACGCCCGCGGGACAATTGATATGGGGAGAGCGTTTTGGCGCGGATTTAAGCGAACGGAATAGCGCCGTAACTGTTCTTCCCAACGGAAACAGCGTGCTTATGGCCAACTTATTCTGGAACAGCCTGGACCCTATGCCTACAATGCCCGGCTGCTATTATTCATGCATTAAAGAGTTTAATCCGGATGGCATTCTCGTCCGCGAGCTAAGCCAGGGCGAAACGGTGGATCTGCGCGGAAATGTTTCATTGACCGCATTGGACGATGGAGGGCTCATCGTAGGTGCGGAAGGTGGATATGGCCAAAGCCTCGGGGGGGACGTGCCCGTCTCGGCCGTCGTGGCCCGGCTCGATTCTGACTGGAAGCCTGTATTCGATACCGCAATAGCCGGGAGCAACCCCGCCGCCACGGAAGCGTTTGCCTCCATCGCCTCGGCGGTTCCCGATATAAACGACGGCATTCGGGCTGTCGGGTATTTTAAAAACCTGCTATCGATTCACGGGGTATTGATGGGGGGACCGGCCGACGGGGAAGATTCCTTTGAAGTGCATGCCGAATTCACGGTAGCGAAAAACAAGGCATCGGTGATATTAGGAGGCCCCGATAGCCAGCGGGCGCTTGTCATCACGCGGGCGCCGATGGGGGCCAAAGTCGACGAAGGCGCCGATTATATTATAGGAATTGAAGGCCCGCTCCGCTATTTTCCAATGAGCGATCCGCCTGAAGCCTATGCGGGGCCGGGGCTTTTTATTCGACGCATACACCGGCCTTAAGACCAAGCCCGGAAACCCGGCCGCCCCTTCAATCAAAAAATCTTGCCCTCCGTCGCCAATCGCACTAGGGTCGCCCGCCATGCGCCTCCCCCTCGTGCTGAGCCCCCTCGTACCCGCCCTGCTTCTCTCGGCATCGACCGCCTTCGCCGCCTCAACTTCCTACGAAATCCACCTCATCACCATGGGTCCCGGCGACCACCTCTACACCCGGGGCGGCCATGCCGCGCTCATGGTCGCCGAACTTGAAGACAAAAAACCCAAACTCACCACCATCTACAACTACGGCGACACCGATTGGGATAACCCCTGGCTTGTCACCCAATTCCTTCGGGGCAACCTTATCTTCTTCCTCTCCCAAAACAACAGCCTCATGGAAACCGTCAACGACTACGGCGTCCGCCAAGCCCGCACCGTCTTCCGGCAAAAACTCAATCTATCTCCCATCCAAAGCGCCGAACTCGCCAAACGCCTCCAAGAAGGCAGCGTCCCGGGCCAGCGCGAATATATCTTCCACCATTCCCGCTCCCTCTGCTCCACCCGCATCAACGACCTGCTCGACCACCTCCTCAAAGGCAAACTCCGCGAACAACTCGCCTCCCAGTCCGGTCCCCAAACCTCCCGCTTCTATCAAGACCAAATCTTCGGCCGCCATTATATCACCGCCATCGCCGGAGACCTCTTCACCGGCCGCCTCCATGACCATATCCTCAATAAATATGAAAGCATGGCTTCCCCCGAACTCATGCGCAGCTACTATCAAGAAATTATGCTCCCAGACCCTATTACCGGCGAACCCAACAAAGTCCCCCTCGCCGATCCACCCGTCCCCCTCGTCGAACGCAAAGAGCCTCTGGTCATCTCCAAAAGCTATTTCACCCATTATTTTTGGGGCTTTCTCGGCCTCCTCACGCTCTTCTATGGAGGCCACGCCCTCAAATCCCTCCAAAACCCCAACACCCGCACCCAAGGCACCCGCGAAGCCGCATCTTTTCTCTTTCCCACCGCCCTCGCTTCAGGCATGATCGGCAGCTTTATCACCGCCTTTATCCTCCTCTCCAAAGTCCCCGAATTCCGCCACAACGAACTCATTCTCGTCTTCTGGCCCACCGATATCTGGCTCGCCCTTCAAGCCCGAAAACTTAAAACCAAACATATCCCCCTCGGCACCAAGGTCCACACCTATATCCATGCCCGCCTCGCCGTGGCCCTTCTCGCCGTCCTGGGCCATCTAAGCGGCCTCCTCTACCAACAACCCCGCATCCTGTTTGGATTGGGCGTCCTGTATTGCCTGATGGTCTGGATCTTGGTTTATCGCATCAGGCGGCCGATCCATGGCACATCGGCCAAGGAGCCCGCTCATGCACAGGGGAACTAGAACCTGCCTCTCGCGCCCGCCGCAACAGCTTGTAAAATAAAAACCCGCCCAGGATTTGCGCGTACAACACCCTGCATCAACAAAAGCATTGCGGATCGGCGGTTGTAGGTCCTTGTGATGTTGAAAAAACGGGATGGAACAGGGGATGTGTAGCCTGTTGCGCGATGAGATGGAGCGGAGGGAGCAGCGTTGCAACGGCATGCGGAAGGCAGGGAGGGCGGGGAAGGAGCTGCAGGCTGTTGCGGCGCATCGCAGATGCACGAAAGAATGCGGACTGCAAGGACCCACGGGGCTGGAAGGCGAGGGGAAAACAAGAATGCAACAGGGTGCGGTGGAGAAGAGCGGACAGATTTTGGGAATTCAGGGAGCTTGGGGGAAAAAGAGGGCTGGGAGGCGTGATTTCCATGGGACGGATGCTAGGCGGCCCCGCGGTTTCCAGCAGCGCGGTGCGGGCCAAATTTTTTTTGCAAAATAGCTCTTGACTTTGTCGCACCCGGCGCGGCCGGCCCTGCGCTCACACCCGGCGGCCCCGCACTACCACCAGTCGCCAGCGATTGCAACATCCCTTCGAAGCCTGCCACCGTATTTGCAATACCCGCCGTGATCACCGTATAACTCACGGCTACCGCAGGCACACCAACTGCGGCTCCAATGCCCGTTGCATTGAGAGCAATTCCGCCGGCCGACCCGCCCATTCCAAACGCCGTCAACGCAAGGCCGCCGAGCATCTGACCAAAATACTTAAATCGTTCAAAGCTCCGCGAACCTACAGGCCCGGTTCCGGTTGCCCTCAAGGTGGCGTCGCGCGCGGCTGCGCCGGGTATAGCACCTTGAAGCAAACCTATACTAAAACCTGCCGCGCCTGCTTTATCGGCCGGCGGCGCAGGCCCATTCCAGAGCGATATATCACAGAAAGAGACTTTCTAGTTGGGCGCCCAAATTTGTTTGAAAACAATACCGGTGAGATCCGTGGATTTGATTAATTCAACAAACGGAGTTGTGACAAAGATAGAGCCGCGCGCATATTGGGGGATGCGAAAGATAACAGCATTTTCGAGAGCTTCCGGGCGGAAAGCATACTTTGCAATAATTAAAATTGATCCATCCTGTTTTGATCTATGCAAGACGGATTTAGTTTCATCTAAGGCGTCGATTATGCAAGTAACGTTCAATGTCCAAAACTCTCCGTCATCGCAAGCGAGGGGAAGGAGTTCACCATATTGCTTTAAAAATGGACCTATCGTTTCCTTCGCTTTCTTGCTCATCGCCAAGTCTCCCAAACCACCTCCGGGGAAGTCCCCCGGCAGCATTTTTCGCTTCCTCACTTCATCTTTCACGCGCTTTACGTGGATTGGTATCCAATTGGTGGCAGCAGATTGACCGTCGAATGTTGCGCGCTCAAAATCCTTATCATCAATTGGCAGTATAAGTTCGTGCTCTTCTGTGGGATAAATATCAAAAACTTTTGGGACCATAAACTTTATCACGGATAGCCTCCATTCTCTAAACTCAGTCGAATGATATTGAGCGCTTCAATAACTTTTTCCTTTGAGTTAGCCTTTTCCAATGCTTGCTCTACAGCTCTATAGTATTCGCCTGTATGCAGCGATCGATGCACCGCCGAGCCATTAGGGTTCGGACTGACCTTGTTTGATGGAAGAAACACACCATTATCCGCTTCGTCAATGCCAATTCCAAACTTCTGTAGAATAGCTCTCGATTTCGCAGCATCCGGTGCATTCTGGGCCACAATATGATGCGCATCCGTATTCGGCGGGGCTGGAAGGCGAGGGGAAAACAAGAATGCAACAGGGTGCGGTGGAGAAGAGCGGACAGATTTTGGGAATTCAGGGAGCTTGGGGGAAAAAGAGGGCTGGGAGGCGTGATTTCCATGGAGTCACCGCCTTCGGACCGCTCATCTGCCAGCGGCAAGGGCGGCTATACCCTCCATACGGCGTGCCTCCATCTGCAAGATCGCAATTTTTCCTTGCTCTGCCGCAGCGCCCGCCGCGCGGTACGCATGAACGGCCTCGGGATAACGTTTCTGCTGCAAGCGCACCGCACCTTCTCCCAGCGCCGCCTGCGCCACCAAAGCGAATGCCTCTTTCCCCTGGGCCAAACGAGCCGCCTCTTGATATGCGCGAACGGCTTCATCCGCCTTTCCCCCGGCAAACTGGCAACTGCCCAGCGCCACCAGAACACCAGCTTCCTCCAGAATAAGTTCTCGGGTCTTGCAAAACTGCCGGGCCTCGCCAAAAAGGACGGCCGCCCGCCCATGCTCGCCCTTGCCGCTTGCTTCAGCCGCGGAGATCAGCAGACCTCGAAGCGTCTTTCCCTCCGACTCATTTCCCATGGTTTTAAGGTGTTCCGCGAGCGCGTCTTCGTCCACGCAAAAATGCGCCGTGCGGCCCTCGGCCATCTCCGACATCGTCTCCCCCGGCACTTTCCACACCAGCAGTCTCAGCGCAGCCGCGTCTGGGCTAAAGGTCAAGATTGCGCGAATCACCGCATCCGCAAACTTTTTAGCCGAGATCACCTGTTTGGGTATGAGCGCCACATCGATTCCATCGAGTTTACCGGCCAGAGCCGCTGCGATCTCATGGGCTCGGGCAGCCGCCTGCGCCGCTGAAGAGGCTTGACCGGCATGGGGGGCTTCTGCAAGACCGGGCAGAGAAACGCCCTCTTCCGCCGCTCCTTTTTGGAGGGCTGTATAGTCCGCGTCAAGCGATGCCTTCAGCGCGGTAAAATAGGCGTCTTCTTGTTCAAACGCCTCCTCAAACAAAAACAGAGGCCGGCGGCAAAAAGGCGACGCCTCGGCCAGGCGTAGCGTCTTCACCAGATCTCCCCGGAAACGCGGCACCACAGCCATAAACAAGACATGCCCCTGAGCCGCTTTCCAGTATGCCGCAGCCTCTTTCAAAAATTGCTTGCTCGCCCGGGTAATTGGATCCATAAATCCCCCTTAATTAATCTTTACCATACCCCCGGTAACATCGACCGTACCGCCCGCAATCTTCACCGATCCTCCTGTGATCTCCACGCCGCCCCCTGTGATCTTGATGGCGCTGCCGCCGACGCCGATGGTGACCTCCCCGCTGCCCGTGACCTGAACCGTGGCACCCTGAAGGATGGCCTGAGCCGCCGCCGTGAGGGTTAAATTGGCGCCCGCCTGAAGCGTGGCATTGGCTCCGGCTGTGCTCTTGAGATCGGCTCCAGCCGCATCCGTCATATTTGCCCCAGCCGACCGTTCCACATTGCTTCCCGTTGCGCTGGTGGAGTTGCCACCTACGGTAACGCCGCGGTTTCCCGAAACGCTGATGTCCTGATTACCCGAAACGGTTACAGTTTCATTCCCCGAGATAGCCAGTGTTGCGTTCCCCGAAACGGACTCATCCCGGTTGCCGCCTACGCTGATCGAACGGTTGCTGCCTATGCTGATCGATTGATTGCTGCCCACACTGAGCGACTGGTTCGACCCCACCGTTTGGGTCTGATTGGCGCTCACGTCGACTTTTTGATCCGCGCCGATGGATACCGACTCGTTGGCGCCCACGCTCTCCGTATTGTCCGCTCCCACGGAAGCCGACCGGTTCGAGCCGGTGGATTCGCTTCGATCCACGCCCACCGAAGACGAACTGTTGTTGGTGATGGATTCGGATCGATCGTTGCCAACGGTACTGTTCCAGTCTTTGCCCGCATGCATTTTAACCTGTTCGCTGCCGGCGGTATCGTCAAATCCAAACTCGTTATGCACACCCGCGCCCGGGCTTGCAAGGGATTTCATGATGCTTACGGTCGCAGCCCCCGAACCACTCGCTGGGGGCCTGTTTTTGCCATTGTAGACCCGTCCCACAACCAGGGGCCTATCCGGATCGCCGTCGAGAAAATCAACGACAACCTCCACTCCCACTCGAGGATGCCACACCGCGCCTTCACCCGCGCCCGCAAAAGCCTGGCTTACCCGCACCCAACACGAGGTCGGCTCTTTGCCTTGCCTATCCGTTTCCCGATCCCAATGAAACTTCAGGCGCACACAACCAATTTCGGCATCCTTGGGCCCGCCCACATGGATTTCCGCGCCTTGGGTAGAAGGCTCGGCCGTCACAAAGGCCGTTTGCGATCCGATAATACGCGGTTTTGGCGTTTGTCTGGCGGGGCGAAAGAGAGATTCCTCGGGGGCATCCGCTTTTCCACGCCGTGCACACTCCGCCCGCACGGAATAAGGCACGCCCATCGTAGGAATCCCTGAGCCGGGCGGCAGTTCACCCGTGGCTTCACCGCGCACTTCGGCGGCCGTTACAAGCACTTCTCCATCATGCCGCGCCGTAGGGTGCTCGATTGCGAACACGGCACCGGCCGTAAGAAGTCGGCAGTTCGAAGTGACCAGCGCATACCGGGCCTCGGAGGCGAGCCGTTCCAGGCGGACCTGCGCGAGAGGCTTTCCCTGATCGGGCGCATCAGGGTAGATACCGGGATATGTAGACTCAAACAGATCGCTCCCTTCGCCTTTTGACGGCAAGTCAACGGCCATATCCAGCGCGGGTTTTTTCCAGTTGTAATCGGTGATGCCCACTTTTTTTGCGCGAAGCCTCTGCCCAAGCCTCACCGAATTGATTGCGCGGCCCTCGATTTGCGGTCCAAGCGGCCAAGCCGGCTGGAGATGAAGCGCCCCATCGTCCGAATCTGAAAAGACAAGCGTACAAGTCTTCTCCCCGCATTCGAAGTGATAACGAATGCCCTCTTCCTCGAGAAGTCTCGCCACAAAAGCCTGATCGCTCTCGTTGTACTGTACGCAATAGGGCCGAGTTTCAGCGTCTTCGATGCGCGGCGAAGACATCACCCGCCAGGCAAAGCTCTCCGTGGCGGGTGTGTAGTCTCCGGCCAATTCTTCCCCGATGCGAATAGGCGCTCCATCCGAAGCGGCCATCTCCGGATCGTTTTTAAGCACCGTCTCGATAATCTCTTTGGTCGTTTTCTCCAAAAAGATACGCGAACGGGTCCGGTGCGCGGCCCGTGTCCAAGGAGGCATCAATATCACCCGGTACAGCACGCCCCCACCTGCCTCGCCCACTTCTTCCACCTCGGCGATAATCCCGTGCACATAGCGCAAAGCCGGCTCCGTTCGCGTTAGCATGCGCAGCGTGGCCCGGCATCCAAGCAAATCCGCAGGATCTACAGCGCTTTCCGGTTCGCGCGCATAGAGGTAAATCTCATAGCGAAACAGTTCCGAGATGGCTTCCCGCCCCGTGAAGGACACAACCCGCAGATGCGAAAAAGGCCCAGACGGACCAGAGGCGTTTTCCCAGGCAAAGGTGAATTCGGTGTTGGACATGGCTTAGGACCCCACACATTTATACAATTGTTTATCTTGCATGATATTCATTCCATAGATCCGCGAACTTTCTTAACCCTGTTTCACCCGGGCCGTGGTACACCCGAAGCGCTCCGCAGTGTTGCGAGGATTTGGATGAGCTTCATGTTTCTCCTGGCTTCAACGCGCGCTCACCATGCTCGCGAATCTGTTCTTCGAAGCGCTCTAAATGGTCCAGAGCACCCACCAAAGAAGCGATATCCAAGGAATGCGGCAGCGCCTCCCGATGAATCTCATGCAGAATCGACTTTGCGGCTCCGCGTAGAGCCGCCAAATATCTCTCCAGCGGAACGGAAAAGGGCCCGGCTACGGCACGCCCGTGATTGGTGAGCGTAATGGCAATGGTCGGTTGACCGGCCGAGCGTGTGATCAGGATCTGGTAGGTTCCATCCATGAAACGGTTGACAACCCGGGCATCGGGGGTAGCAAGCCCAAGCGCGCTGTCTATCCACCATGTCAGCACAGGCACGACAAGATCAATCCAGTTCGCAGCCGGCAAGTAGACATCCTGTACTTGCAGGCAAAGTTTGCCGGAAATCGCCCCGCCCATTGATCGCTGAAGTTCAGTGGGGGTAAGTGTTGCATGTACTCGAATGCGTGCGCTCATCGCACTCCCTTGGGGTATGCAGTCTCCAAGATCTTCGTGGTCGTGTTGAACCACATTTCGATGGGACCTTTCCACAGCCGACTGTCAACTTGTGCAATATATCGAATTCGTTCGCCCTGCGTTTGCACCTTCTTCCGCAGACTCCAAGCCAGATCAACCACCTGTTTGATCTCACCCTTTTCGAGCGCACCAAAAATATCATTCGCGCCTCTCACGATCGGTGGGCTACCGTGCCAGTGGCCCTCAAAGATATGATCCCAGTCCGTCCCTTTCCGGGCCGGGCCACATGCGAGACCCAGCGGATCAATCCACGCGAACGGATCCCCAACATACTCGAAAAGCCAAAGCGTTGCCACAATTCCGAGCGGATCCTGAGTGATATACCTCCCGCTCTCCGGATCGTAATATCGAAACCGGTTGTAATAGAGCCCCGTCTCTTCATCTTCATATTGCCCCGGAAAGCGCCAGGGACAATGACTCTTCATCACATCCTTCCGCGCCACTCCATACAGGTCGAGCTGCGCCTTCCAGGCGATGCGCCCCGCTTCGTCGAACATCGCCACCGGGGCTCCCAAATGATCGGCGATGACCCCAAAACGGCGCTCGCCCTCCACCTTGGCCAAGGGAGCAAACCTGCCAGGCTCAAATTCCCAGGTCACCAGCGGCCCATCACTCCGGATTTCATGCACCAGATCGTTGCCATCCCATACATAGCGCGTCGTCTTGGCCCCAAACCTCTTCCATAAACGCCGCCCCAACCCATCATAAGCAAACGCGACCTTCTCCCCATCAGGGCGAATCACCTCCACAAGCTGTCCCGCACCATCCCAGCGGTATTTCCATGTCGTCCCATCGGGTAGACGCTTTTCAACAAGCTGCCCCTCATCGTCATGAACATACTCCACGCCGCCCGCCCGGCGAAGCACGCCCCCTTGTCCATAGACCCGATCCCTCCGGTCTTTGCTCCGGTACACCCAACCGGCCGCGTCCGGGGATCGGTATTCCTCGCTTCCATCGGCGCGGCGCCCCGATACAAGATAACCTCGCGGGTCGTGTTCAAGATAAAGCGGACCCGTCGTCCCGTCGATAATCGCCCCAAGCTGATCGTCGGCCCGCCACTGATAGCCCCGCGAAAACCCTTCATTCCATGGACCTTCCGCCCGCAGCACCCGGCCCCGTCCCATATTATCCCGATCCCAGCGCGCCACCACACCCCCTGGAAGCCGGCGCTCCAACTCAGCCCCTTCCGCATCCCGCTGAAACGCAACCCTCCATGGAGACCGGTATCCCCGGGACGAGGGCGGACCCGCAGCCAATACGCTCATCTTCGAAGAACGAGGCTCCGAAAACGAAAGACCCCGCAACATACCCCCACCATCCACATCGTACTGCGTCTCATGCCCCAGGCTGGTCGTGCGCGCAATCCGGTGCCCACTATCATTGTACCAGCTCTCGAGAATATGCTTATCCCCGCCCGCTTCCACGATCTCTGAAAGCACACGGCCAATGCGGTCGCGCGTGAACGAGACCACCGCGTGTTTGTTTTCGATACGCACAAGCTGCCCTCGCTTGTTGTATCCAAAGCCGATCTCCTCGGGCTTTGGCACAGGCGCGCTCAGCGTCGGCATCCCAGGAAGGAGCTGTTTGATAACCCTTCCCTCTGGATCGCGCTCAAACTTCGTCACTTTGCGCAAGCCATTCACCATCTCCGAGCATCGCCCCGCCGCGTCGTACCGGAACACCAGCGTGCGGCCGTCAAACCCCACTTCTTTCACCGTGCGGCCCGCAAGATCCACCTCAAAAAGATAGCGCTCTCCATGCTCGTTTACGATGCCGGTCAGCGATTGTTCGCTATCATAAGTATACTTAACACATCCCCCCATGGGATCGATCTGCTCGGCCAGGCGATTAAGCCCGGTATATCCATAGCGGGCCGTATAACCTAAAGCGTTGGTGCGTTCGATCACGTTGCCTTCGCCATCGTGGCGCAGCCTTACCAAGCTTCCATCCGGCCGGCGTACACCCACAATCCGGTGACATGCATCGCGCTCAAGAACCGTCACGGCGCCCCGGCCATCCTCGTGACGTACAATTCTCCCCCATGCATCCCAATCGTATCTATTCTTTGTGCCTTCCCAATCGATGCTCTCCACCACTTGAGCGGCCTCGTTGTACGCCACCTGATACTTCTTACCCGTGGGAGCCGTGGCCTCGCGCAACAATCCCCGCTCATCGTAGGAGAAGCGATGAACCGCACCGCTCGCATCGCTCAGCATCGTCAGACAGCCCCGGCTATCATAGGACAACAGATGCGTGCCGCCCTCTTGATCTTGAATCTCCGTGGGCAAATTCAAAGCATTGAATACCCGCCTCAGTTCCGCACCCGTGGCATCCCGCTCCACCAAGGTGTTCCCAAAAGCATCATACACCCATTCCCTTCGGTTCCCCAACCCGTCCAACTCGGCGATTTTACGGTAGTGCTCATTCCACACATAGCGCTTCTCCCGCCCAGTCGGATCGACTTCCCGATCCACCAAACCCGCCGCATTGCCATAATAAAGCGTTCGCCCACCACGCCCATCATCCACGACGCTAAAATGCTGCTCGCGCAAATACTCAATTTTCCGCTCAAAAATCCCCCCGTCTCCCCAGGTCCGCACACACCATCCATCTGGACTGTATTCATCGTATTCAAAGTAAAAGTTCAGCCCATTCCGGTTGGTTTCACGCACAAGCACAGCACCTTGATAGGCGTATTGCAAAGCATATCCCTCGGCATCCGTGGCCGAGGCAAGCATAGCGTGTTCATCATAGTGATAGCGGATCAGCGTACGCCCCGCGCACACAATGCGTTCCAGCCTATCACCCCGGTGGGTCCACGAAAACGCGATCCGCCGGCCCGCGCTGTCAATCGCTTCCACAAGCCTCCGGCGCTCTTCATAAACAAGCGAAATGGCATTGCCAGAGCGGTCGGAAATACGAGCAAGCCGATGCGTGGGCCGATCCGCTTCGGGTTCATCAGGCAACGCTGGGGGTATGGAATCAATAGGTTCCAAGAGATAAGACCTGCCATCCCAGGTTGTCATACGGAACATATCCCCGCTTCGCAACAACGAATACCGGTCGATATCATCCCAAATCGACTGACCATCGGCAAGCGGAGCATGCTCCCGTTCCCGGCCATCTGGGAGACGCAGAAGAAGCCCATGCTTCGCTTCACAGAGCGAAACATCGAGCGAATGGGTCCAGCCTCGGCCAAGCGGCCCATTGTAGGTACTGCGGCTATAGTAATTGCGCTCGAACACCAGCGGAATAGGCCCCGGCAACTCAACATCGCGGGCATCCGCCAGCACCTCACCGCTCATCACATCCACCGGATGCCCGGTAAGAAAACAAATGAGCTTGGACAACTTAGGCCCAGGCTTAAGCACCTTATGCAAGAAATCGGAGAACCACTTGGTGCGGATTCCACGGGTCACTGCGGCGAGGATATCGAGCGAATCGGGACCTCCAATAAGCACAGGCGGACCCATGGGAACGGAGAGGCACACAGAAGTCGGCAGGTTGATAGGGAAGTTGCAGGACATCACCATCGAACCAAGGCGGCCTTCGGAAGAGCCGGCCATGCTGACGGTTTTGCTGCCGAGAATAATGGTGCCTTCGTTCCCAGGAATATCGTTGGGGGCGAAGGACACACCGGGCGGCGTAGGGAAATGCGGGACACCTTTTACATCGGTGCCTGTATTGCCAACGGGCATATTGTTGACAAAGACCGGCCCACCCCCACCGAAGACAGCTCCAAGGGCGGCACCAATAGCGGCCCCGATAGGATCGAACACGACACCGACAAAGGGATGGGGAAGGGGAGTGGGGACAGGTGCGGGCGCGGGCGGCGCGGGCACCAGCACCATATGGATATCGATACCGAGAACGGGGTCCCCAAATTTGGCGGCGATCATCGATCTACCTCGCGACGCGAACGAACAGCCTTGCCCGCTTGGACAGAGCGCACACTATCAGGCTGGGGCGGGTCGTCAAGGAATAGATGGAGGCGGGTATCGATAATCTATCCTAGCCGCGGATGCGGATAGGGCTCATCTCTCAGACACCATAGGCCGTGAGCTTCGTCGGCACCGAGCTGCGCGGCGTCGTCTTGGCAAGGCCCACCACCAGCGAATCAATCGTATGACCAAAAGCCGTCGAAAAGGCAAGATCCGCCGTCATGTTCGCCGCAACCGGTTCGTCCAGCGTCCCATAGACATTGCTCCCATTGCGGGGGGTCTTCGGCGCGATTCGGCCCCGCTGCTGCGAAAGCACGGCCGATGTCACCTTGTTCATCTCCGCCTTTTCCGCCCTGGGAAGCAGATCAATCCCCTTGCCGGTCGATGCCTGGCCCAGCTTCACCACGATGGCCCTCAGATGTCTGAAATCAATACGGCTGAAAAATCCAAACTCGTTGTTCACCGTAGGGCCTCCCGTGCGCGTCAGCTCCGAAAGCACAACCCCAAGCGCCAACGCCCCGCGATCGATACCCGAGGCCGTCACACTCGTCTGAGCGCCCGTACCAATCGCCCCAAAGAGGTCCGTGGCCGCGCCAAACATGTCCATCCACCGATCTCGCACGATATTCTTGTGGAACACCAGCATAATGGGCGAGGAGGCGCCCGTGCTCCCGTCGCTGATGGCCCGCTGCGGCCCGCGCGTCGAAATCACACGAGTATAAACGAAGTGGCCCCCGCCCATCACAGAGTCCCGGTGGGTGGACTGGGTTTGAGGTGCATGCTTGATGATCCTCGCCTGGCAATCCGCACCGCCGCGGCCCATCATATAATAGAGACCAAGCCAAGTCGTCTCATGCGTGATGATAAAATCATGGGTCATGATCTCAACGAGGTTTGGCCCGACGTCCTGCGCTGGCCCCATCTGATTGCGGATGTTCGTCTTGAGTTCAGCGCGCACTTCCCTCACCTGGGCGAGATAGGCAGGCGCGTGCCAAGTGAACTCATTCAGCTTCGCCTTGTCGCGGTAAGCCTTGCCGCTGTAGCGAACGAGCTTGCAGCGCGCACCCCTGGGGCACTGCGGATCGGTGTTGGTCGTGTGTGCGACGCAGAAACCAAACTTGAGCTTGTGGGTGTCGCATGTCCAGATTCGCTCTTCCCGGATGCTGCGACCGCAAGTGATACATGCCATACACGCGACGCTAATCGAAGCGGCGCTGGATGACAATTAAAAATTGTAGGGCCGGATCACGCGGCCATCTTTTCCGCTCGAGCGCGCCCCGGAATCCTACAGTTTTCGACTAGGCGTTCCGTATTGCCTTATGGTATGAATCTTGGTTTATCGCATCAGGCGGCCGATCCACAGCATATCGGCCAAGGAGTCCGCTCATGTTCAGAGCAAGCAATCCGTATCAGCCTCGGGCAATCCTCTATCGCCTGGCCTTGGGATGGCCACTCGTCTGGCTTCTGGGTTGTTCCGTTCCACATGCATTCGAAGAACCCCTTCATCAACACACCCTGCCTCTTCTCGCCGATCCTCCCCTTTGGGAACAACAAGCCAAACTCGTGCCAAAAGACGGCGCCGCCAACGATTACTTTGGCCATGCCGTCGCCATCGATGGCCATACCGCCGTCGTCGGAACCCGCCTCGACGACGACAACGGCCAAGAATCCGGCTCGGCCTATGTGTATGTCCGCGATGCCTTTGGATGGTCCCTGGAAGCCAAACTCATCGCCTCCGATGGAAAACCCGCCGACCAATTTGGCCATTCCGTTGCGGTATCCGGCGACACCATCCTCGTCGGCGCCATCGCCCACAGCGCCGCGGGACCATCCTCCGGCGCCGCCTATGTCTTTGTCCGCTCCGCCCAAGCCTGGACCCAAGAAGCCAAACTCGAACCCTCGGATTTAGCCTCCGGCGATCAATTTGGATCATCCGTCGCCCTCGATACCGATACCGCCCTCATCGGCGCCTTTGCAGAAGACGAAAAAGCCAACGGCGCAGGCGCCGCCTATATCTTCACCCGCAATGCCAACACCTGGACCCAAGAAGCCAAACTCCTCGCGCCCGACGGCGCCATCGACGACCGCTTTGGATCGAGCGCATCCCTCTCCGGCGAAACAGCCTTGATTGGCGCCTATCTCGACGACGATCAAGGCAGCGGCTCGGGCTCGGCCTACACCTTTGTACGCAAATCGGGCATCTGGGAATACGAAGCCAAACTCACCCCCATGCTCGGCTCCGCCACCGACTGGTTTGGCTATTCCCTTTCACTCTCCGGCGACACCGCGCTCATAGGCTGCCATCTCGATGACGACAAAGGCCCTGAATCCGGCTCTGCCTTCGTCTTTTCCCGCACCCAAGGCACCTGGACTCAAGAAGCCAAACTCATGGCGGACGACGGCGCCACCTTCGACAACTTTGGCATCTCCGTCGCGATCGACGGCGATATTGCCATCATCGGCGCTCAAGATGAAGACGAAAAAGGCCAAAGCGCGGGCGCCGCCTATGTCTTTACCCGCCTCACCGGCCTATGGACCCAACACACCAAACTCCTTGCCCCCGACGGCGCCGCCAACGACGACCTCGGCCGCTCCGCCGCCCTTTCAGGAACAACGGCCATCGTAGGCTCGATGCTGGACGACGACAAAGGATTGGATTCAGGAGCGGCTTATGTATTTGCCTTTGGCCTACCCATTGGCAACGCCTGCGGCAGCTCCAACGACTGCACCACCGGCTTCTGCGTCGATGGAATCTGCTGCGACACAGCATGTGGAGGCGATTCCCCCAACGATTGCCAAGTATGCAGCGCAAGTGCCGGAGCCCTGGCCGATGGCACCTGCACCCCCTTGCCCGCCGGCCAAGAATGCCGAAGCTCCATGGGCATCTGCGACATCGCCGAAAGCTGTGACGGCCAATCGGGCGACTGCCCCGAAGATATGTTGGTGAGCGATGGCACCGACTGCGGCATGGGCCAATGCCTTCAAGGCGTATGCGAAGAGAAGATGACCGGCATGGGCGGCATGGGCGGCATGGGAGGCACAGGCGGCACAGGCGGCACAGACGGAGGACGAGACCCGGATTCCATTGGAGAAACAGGGAGCTGTGGATGCCGAATCCCCGGCCTGCAAAGCCCGGCGCCCGATTGGGGATGGATTGGATTTTTGATGGGACTGGGATATCTATCCAAACGCCGCCTTGGGCGCTAACGCGCGCCTCCCACCTTCCCCAGCGCGGCCGCTCCGCCTAAAAGACCCAGCACCCCCATCCCCACAATCTTCCCGAACCCTTGTAATTCGGTGTTGGCCCCCTCCCGAAAATCAGGCGTCGGACCATTGTAGCTCACCGGCTTAAATTCATTCCTGGGCCGCAGCGCTTCCATCACAATCCCCAGCTCAAAACGATCGAACCACGTCCCGTGCGCGGCGCACACATCGATCCAAATACCGGCCTGGGGAGCCTGGGTTCGCAGCATTAAATTCCGGCACACCGGACAAGCCACAGAAGGCGCATCGCTCACCATCTGAATCGCATTGGCCGCGGCCATATCCGCAAGCTGCGCCATCGTCGAATCCAAAGTCTTCACCGCATGCTGAGCCGACTCATTATCGAGCCAAATCCCCCCACAACCCCCACAGCCCAACATTGGCACCGAAGCGGCCTCCGCGCCAAAGAGCGGCAACGAACAGCGGGGACAAGAAAGCTTATCGGCCTCGATCGTCTGCGAAGCCACCAAAACATCGCCGGCATGGCCGGAAGGCGCCGGAGCAGACGCGGACACATCGGCGGGCACACTCGTCATCCCACAGAAAGCGCAGGTAGACGACTCGGCCAGCGAAACAGAGGGCAGGGGAGCGCCGCAATGCGGACATTTTAAAGTAAGACGGGGCAGCTCAGACATAGACAGACCCGCAGCATCGGCCAAAACAAACAGGCCGTCAAGAAAAAAACATCGGGGCCATTGGCTTGATCCAACCATTGACATCCCAGGACAAAGCATGCATAACCCAAAAGATGAAGCACACCGCAATCGACAGCATACTCAGCACATGGTTTGGCACCTTGGACGCCGAGGGCCGTGCCGAGCCTCAAATCCGGTCGGCCTGGTTTAAAAAAGACCCTGAATTCGATCAGCGCATGCGCGATCAATTTGGGGAACTGCATGAACAGGCATTAAAAGGAGAGCTGGAGGATTGGCTATCCGAATCGCGGGGCCGATTGGCGTATATCATCTTGCTCGATCAACTATCGAGAAACATGTACCGGAACACCAAAGGCATGTATGCGGGGGACGACCAGGCGCTATCGGCGGCGAAGGAAACGATTGCATCCGGAGAAGACCGAAGCTATCGCTATGCGGAGCGGGGATTTTTGTATTTACCGCTGATGCACAGCGAAGCGCTGTCTGATCAAGAGCGATGCATTGAATTATACAAAGCGTTTGCGCTTGAATTGGAAGGGGAGCGGCGCAAAGAAGTAGAGATGAACATCGATTATGCGATACGGCACCGGGACATTGTGGCGCGATTTGGCCGATTTCCTCACCGGAACGAGATTTTGGGCAGGCCGTCGACGCCGGAGGAGCTTGAGTTTTTAAAGATGCCGGGCTCGGGGTTTTGATGGGATATATCAGCCCAGCATCAAGCGCCTCGCCTCTCCAAAAAGAAGCACCTTGCAAATTCGTCCCTGATCATTCATCCGAACCACGACCGCGTTGTCCTTGTTCGATGCAGCGGTCGCTTTCAACTTCTTTCCAGGTGCCTGCGTGGTTGGCGGTTCGGCCTTCTCCTCATAAACGGGTTCAGCCTTCAAACCATGCTGAGCGGCCGTCCACCATTCCGGCTTGCTCGTAGCGAAAATATGTGTTCGCGTCTCCAGCAACTCTTTTAAAATCTCGGGCCGAGGCGGCTGAGCGCCTTTGGCATACTTCACACACGTCACAACCCCCAATTGAGGTTGCATTTGCCGCCATAGTTCTCGGCTCACCGCCTTCGTCGATGCATGATGAGGGATCTTCACCATCTGCACATGGGATAGAGGCGCATGCAAACTGCTCCATCCCGAAGGCTTGCCAGCATCTCCCTCTAACGCATCCCCACCTAAAAGCACCCTCGTTTGACCCCACTCCAACAGCAAAGCCCCGCTAATCTCATTGGGATCAAAGGTTCTCTTCTGGTTTTTTTCCTTATCTCCCGCCGCCTTCAATGACTCCACATCCTTCAGCGCATTTGCCTCCGCTTCTCGAAGCGATGCCGTTGACGGTAGCAAGCCTTCAATACTCACCTTGCCCCGCCCCTCCATCGCATGCATCAGCAAAGTCTTCCGATCCGAAAGGTATTGCGCCCGCACCCTCATTCCCGCCTCATCCCCCTGCTCATCCGCTCTGCGGTTAATTGCTTCAATCACCCTTTTCAGCTCACTCGCCGTGCCTTGTTCCGGCTGAGCATCGGCGGATGCCCCTTCCCGAAGCTCGAGATAGCGCAAATAATGCTTGAAGCTCTTTCGCTCATAGGTGCATGACCACCATAAATGCTCCGGCAGCCAGCGCTCCAAAACCTGGTCAAAACCCCGAAAGTGATCCGCATGAGGATGGGTCAGACAGGCAAAAAGCAATTGCCGCGGACCCCCAACCTTCAGCTCCTCCAACAGTTTTCGAACTGGATTCTGCTTGTCATTTGTCGCTCCATCGTGGCCACATCCATCCACGACCCCGGCCCGTCCATCGGGCAGACGAACCACCATCGCCTCCCCCTCGCCGGGACCAAAGACAGCAACATGCAAATATCCTTCTGGCAGATCTTCCCTTCGGGGCGCGCCCGCCCGATGCTCGACATCCTTGGCATCAAGCGGATTCATCGCCTTCCTCCCCATCATCATCCGCAAAATCCGGCGCTTTCCATGCGCATTCAAGCCGATGCCTAGGCTCCTCCTTCCCATGCTCGTCCAGCGTCAGCCAAAGCATCAACCGAAAAGGCATACCCTTCCACGGTGGCCGATCAAACCAATCCCAAGTAAGCTCCGCATTCAGCGCGCGTCCAGACGGCTCCTCCCACAGCCTCACAGCCACCGTCTCATTCTCCTCCGGTTCCGCCATCACCCGCCCGCGATACAAAGTTGGCGCATACACCCCATCCGTTGCATCCATCAGCTCCGTCAGCTCTTTGGTGCGAGGTAGGGGATCTCCCTCAATCCCCTCAAAAATCAAGCGGGCGGGCCGGCTGGGCAAACGCGTTTGAAAACTGTCCCCCGAACGCCGTGGATCAAAAACCGAGGTATCCACAAGGCGATTGTGCCGAACCGCAAACTGGTTTTGAAAACTCCTCATGGCAGCGTCGCCCCCACCGCTTCAAACAAATCCTTCAAAGCTCCCACCGCCAAGGGTCTCTCTGTCTCCGCTCCGTTCCCCCGAAAAATACGAAGCTCACCCGTCGACCGAACACAAACCGGCGCTTCCCGAAGCAAAGAACCCGAATACTCCGGCCCCTCCTCCACACCGGGACTATCGATAAGCAGATCCTTCAGGGGACGCTCTTCATCCGCCCAATCCCGATCCACTCCATTCAACACCACCCGAATGCGTTTCCGCTCATTGTCATGGATATTCTCCAGCCACCGCTCCGCCGCCCGCATATCCTGCAGATCGGGCGAAGTGATCAAACAAGGTATCCACTCAATGGGACAAGTCTTCTCTTTCGTCAGCTCCAAGGGCGTACCCGTACCATCCTCACATAGCGCCTTATAATCAGGAAGCCTCATCGCCATCGATAAAATCGCCCGCGACAACCCCGGAATCGTCGGCGGCGTATCAAAGACCACGGTGCGGATATCGGTGCGCTCCAAAATAAAATGCAAAAGCCACTCCAGCCGGCTCTCCAAAAAACCCGCATGCAGCTCATCGTAAATCACATGCAGCATATGATTTAAATCATTCGGCAAGGCGCTCGATGGCAAAACCCACAAATTCGGCTCGCAAGAATCGCCCTCGTTCAGCTTCCAGCTCAGCGCCAGCGGATGAATATCTTTCTCCGGCTCATGCCGATGCTCTTGCCACAGCAAAAAATCATTGAGCAGCGGCACATAGCGCGCATAGCTTTTCTCTTCCGCCGCCCTACTCTTCAGCCCATTCCGTCCCGCCTCCACCGAACCCCAGCGCTCGGGCGGCAGCGAAAGAGGCAGCATAGATTCATTTCCCCATTGAGGAGGCCGAAGCGGCAACACATCCGCCAAACTCGTCCCTGTTAAATCTGTATCGATTAGCGCCACCGGCCCGCGCTTCGCAAAAGCCCTGGCCACCAAATACGATAGCGTCGATTTACCCACGCCTCCCTTCACTGAATGAAAAGAAACGCAGCGCAACGACTTTGTAGGTATCGGATTATCCAACAGATCGGCCGGCACGTTTAAACTCCAGACGCACATCAGGATGAGATTTTAGTTCTGGCGACAACGAATCCATCACCCGATCGAGCAGCCTTCCCCGCTCGGCTTCATCGCTTCGTTTGGCCGCCGCCTGCACCGCTGCCCGGGCCGCTGGAAGCCGAAGCGAAGACTCTCGCACACCTCGGACCAAACGCAGCAGTTGCGCCCATGCTTCATTGGCCAGCGCAGGGTTTACACTCCACGCATTCGCAAAGGTAAGCAGCACGCCCACCCGCCACCTGGGATCGCATTGCACCGCAAGATTCAACAGCTTGCCCGATTGATCCTCATTTAAGCGATCGAGCGAAGCCGAGCCCCATAAACAATAAGGCCCAAAGATATCCTGCCGGCTTCGATCGCCCTCGCCGATGGAGGATAAAAGCCCAAGAAAGACCTCTTTGCTCTTGGACTTGATCCCCTCCAAAAGAGAACCGTCCTCGCGATAGAGAGCCACCATCACCCAGGTATACAAATCCGGCTTCCGGCTCAGCCCATCAAGCATTTCTTGCTGAGCATCCACGGAAAGATGACCCAGCCAAGGAGCCTTCGCCTCATGCACCAAACGCCTGGCACATAACGGAGGCGCCATTGGAAAAGCGTTATCCCCATAGACCTTCTCCAGCGCCGCCACCGCCTCATATTCAGCCGCCGACATCTTCCGGCTTCCAAAACGCAACAGTGCCGCCACCACCGGCCCCGGAAGCTGCCACTGATCGCGGTTTTCCCATAGCGCCTTGCATAGCAAAATATCCTGAAGCCGAATCTGCTCCTTCCCAAAACCGATATCCCCGGGCCACCATGGATCGCGTTGAAGAGAAGCGTTCTGCCGATGAGGCGGCTGCCAGTCCAGCCGGGCCGATAAAATCTCCGGGTCTGCCCCCAGAAAAGGGCTTTCCCGCAGTACCCGCACCATCCAGTGGCCGATATCCCAAGCCAGCTTGGCATCGCCTTCACCATTGGCGAGCACAATCGCCGCCGCATGCCGAAGGCATAGCGCCTCCAAGTGCTCCCAGAAATAAAAAGGCGACTGTTCAGGGGTTGGCGCTGAATTCTCCAACGCTTCAGCGACATACACCGTCACCTCTTGGCGCAGATGAACCTCGGCCCCCGCAATAAGCTCGTAAGGATTGCGATTCAAACGCGGAATCATCTCGGCAAGCCTCTGCCAGCGCTCCGAACACAGCGGATGCGTATAAAGCTGAGCCCGCCTTTCCTGTGTCGTTAAATCGGGGCGCGAGGGGAGGGGATAAATGGCTTGAACGAGCCGCTCATAGGCATCCGGCGAGCCCTGTTCCATCTCTTTAAGCCAAGTCTCGGGTTCAGCGCCCAGCCTTCTGGCCGGCGCCTCCCGCACGATCCGAGCCAGCTCCACCGCCGATCGCTTATCTCGCACGGCCTTCTGCAGCTTCCTATCCCACCACAGCGCGGACACACGCGCGGCCACCAGATCCACACGCTGCTGGAAGAGCAGGGCAGCCAGGATAGGAAACACATGGATATCGGCAGAGGCCGGCGCCTCTTCCACTGTGTGGCCCAAGCGCCAAGGAGCCGCGATAGGATCGGCCGGCCCCGCGAGTCGGCGTAGCGCATCCTCAGCGTCCAATAGGCTTTGAATCGCCGCCCACCCTTCGCCATGCAGGATGGCGCACAGCAGAGCCTCCTCGTCCGGCCAAGCTGGACCGGCCGGCATTACAGGCGATTGCGCATTGGAATCGGGGCTCATCGAAGGACGGCGAGCAGCCTACTCCACTTTTATGGATGCGAAAACTTTTTGTCCGTGGTATGGCGGCGCTCTCGATTGGGAGGTTTGGGATGACGCCGAAAGAAGCGATGAATCAAGTGCGCAGCGCGATGGACCTCAAATGGACCAGTAACGATGACGCCAAACAAGCCGAGGGCCTCATTGCGCAATTGATCAAGGAAATCGTCGAGCCTGCGCATCTGCTCCGGCTCGCACAGACGCTATGGGTAGAGCCCGGCGATCCGGCTGGCCGCAAAAGAGCATGTATGCAGTGGCTCCTGAACCGCATGCAGGATTCCGGGCTCATCGTACTTTCAGATTCGGAATCCGGGCCTCGCTGGGCCCAGTCCGTCGCCTGGTCGGCGCTTAGGATTCATACCGAACAACATGCCAAGGGAGCCGGTCTATTCATTCGATCCGCTTCCGCGGCCGAGTGGGTGAGCATAGACGAGCGCTTTAAGCAACTCATAGAAGAACTGATATCGATTTCTCTGCGCAAGGAGATGGATGAAGCCATGCGTCTTGAAGGGATTGCGCATAAACAGGCAAGAGGCCGTGCTCCAGATTTCAATTTTCATGATGAAACGGAGAGAAAAACGATAGAGATGAACTTTGAGCAGGCCAAGCAGAATGCAAGAAATCGATACGATTCCGATATTTTCACTGCATTTTCAACCCTTGATCAGGTGTATATCGCCCGGTCTGACAAACTGATGGGCCAATTGCGCGCTCTGCACACGACGGTGGAACATCTCGATAAACAGCTCCATCTCGCCACCGATGTATCCAAATCCGCCCACGAAACCAACATCCTCTGGTGGGGACAGGCCCTCTATTCACCCAGCCTCCTCCGCTCCTACCGCGATATGGATTCCTCCTCTCAGCTCCTTTGGATGGCCGAGGACCTCGCCTATCTCGCCAACCAACACCCCTCCGGCCCCACCACCGCCTTCCTCTCCGAAACCTTGCGCCGCCTCAACCCCAATATCGATCAACGCCATCCCCTTCGCCAACATATCAGCGACTTTATCCAGGCCGCCCAAAACAACAAAGCTCCATCGCCTCTCCCTTTGCTCCAACCCTATCCCGGCGAAGATCTCACCGGCTTCCCTTTCAGCTTCGCTCTCCAGCAAGCCCAAACCCATGCATCCACCGCGTCCATCCTCGATGCCATTACCCAAAACACCGGCCTCCCGCTCGACAAAGAGGTCAGCACCCGAACCTTCGCCCAATGGCTCTTCCGAGAACGCTCCCTCACCCATTGGCTCAACAAAACCAAATCCACCTCCCACACCTAGGCGCCCGCCATGAGATCCCCCTGCGCAAACCCCCATTGTACCTACGCGGAAACAGGCACCTGCGCCCGCCGCGCCGAATTCCCCGAACCAGAACGTCAATGTCCCGATCTGCTCCGGGGCCGCTCCAACGCCGGGCTTCCCATGGAGCCGCCCCCTTCTTCTCCCTCCACCGAAGACCAAACCGCCGCCGTCCCCTTACTTCCCACCCCGTCCCGCTTCTGGTCCGGCTTGGCCATGGGAAGCCATGAAGCCGCCGATCTCCTCCTCAATGCCAGAACCAAGCTCATCACCATCGCCGGCGATAAAGACAGCGGTAAAACCTGCTTCCTCACCGCGCTCTATATTCAGCTCGCCAACGGCTTCACCCACGGCTTTCCCTATCGATTTGCCGGAAGCCATACCCTGCGCGGCTTCCAAGACCTCTGCGATCAAGCCTTTCAATGGCAAGGAGATAACACCAGAATTCTCCCCCGCACCACCCAAGACAACCATCGCCAGCCCAGCTTCCTCCATTTGGCCCTGCGCAGAAAAGACCAATACCATACGCTCCCCTGGCATATGCTCCTCACCGATATGCCCGGCGAATGGTTTAACAATTGGGTGGATACCGGCTCGGATGCCCTGCCCAATACCTTGGAGTTTCTTCCCCGAAGCGATGGTTTTTTGGTCACGGTCGATGCCAAGCGCCTTCTCCAAGGACGATCCTACCGAGAAAACCAGCGCAACCTGCTCGCCCGTATCGCCGCCCTTCTCAAGGCTTCGCCTCGGCCAGCCCGCCCTGTCGCCCTCGTCCTCACCAAGGTCGATTGTTGGTCCAAGGAAGCGCTCTCCAGCCTTCCCCCTCCAGATCAACGCCTCGATGCCCAAGCCTGGGGAACGCTCGAGAAACATATTCGACCCTTGCTCGGTGAACTCCAAGAGCTTCCTCCCCAGCATCCCCGCGCCGTCTTTCCCTGCGCTTCCTTCTCCAAGCCTTCGCGCAGGCCCATCGGCGTCTTCGCTCCCCTGGCTTTTCTCTTGCAGCACGTCACGGCCCATCGCCCCCTGCCACCGATAGAGCTCCCCAGACCCTCCTCGCTAAAAGCCCCCAAACCGCGGTTCTTCACCCTGTTCCGAGAGGAGGCTCGCCATGACTGACCAGCGCAGAATCTCGATCGTCGGCGCCGCCGCGTCGGGCAAAACCACCTATGCCGGCCGCCTGTGGATCGCATTTCGGGCAAAAAATGCCAGGTTAAAAGCCAATGGCCTTCCCGAGCATTTGCGCCCCCTCAAACACGCCTCCGAACCCCTCAACGAAAATGTTTTCCCTCAGCGCACGGGTGTTCATGTCCGCAGCATGATTCAGGTGCCCCTCCTCTGGAGCGCCAAGCAAAGCCAGCTTCCCTTTCAGCTTGAGTTCATGGACTACAGCGGCGAAGAGCTCGAACTGATCTTCCATCACCGCGATGCCGAATGGAGCGGCCATTGGGTCAATCAGGCCAAACAGGCCACTGGGCTTCTCCTGCTCGTTCGCTCCAATCAAATCCTCAAACCCAGCAGCAATCGCCTCCATGAGCCTCCTCCCGACATCGATCCCGACCAGCCCAGCTTCGATGCCCTCCATCAAGATGCGCCCTCGTCTCCATCTCCCGCCCCTGCCACCGACGATCCCGAAGAACTCTTTGGGGCAGGCTTGATGCCCACCAAAAACGATACAACTCCCGCCGATCCCCATGCTTCCGTCCGTTCTCCCACCGAAGTCGCCCTCATCGAAGTCCTTCAGTTCTTTCGCCATGAACGCGGCCTCTGGATGGGCGAATCCCCAGACCCCCACACCTTGCGCGTTGCCGTCGCCCTCTCTTGCTGGGATGCCATTCCCGGCGAATGGAAACACAAAGGCCCAGAACCCTATCTCCAACGCCACTTCCCCCTGCTCCACGACTTCCTGCTGACCAACTTCGATCCCAATGGCATTGCCGTCTTCGGCCTCTCTTCCACAGGCGGCGATCTCAACAACGACGCATTTCGCCAAAAATACAGCGAGGCCGAACCCGGGGACATGGGAGAAATCGCCTTTCATTCTCCCCGAGGCTCTCTTCCCCAAAGCTCTCCCGATATTACCCTGCCCCTGGGATGGCTGCTCGAGGGAGACGCGGTATTCCCACCCGCCTAAATTCCCATGATCCTCGAGCATACCCTTCATGGCTACGACGATGGACATAGGCTCCTGGCCTCGTCCATCCGTCTCGCCCCCGATGAAGATCGGCGGATAGGCCTGCTTAGCGATCTATCCGGCTACCTTCCCGCCAACACCGATTACGATCTCTTCTATACCGGCTATCCCGCCGGCCGCTTCTATGCCTTTGCCTGCACCTTTCCCGACCGTGAAGGCAAACGCAAGGGCACCGTCTTTACCCATACACTCCTTCTCTCCCCCGAACAGTGCGCCCTCATCCACGACCTCCAGTCCATCGTCCCCTTCTTTAGGCGCCCCACCCATCCCGTGAACCGCGATGACTTCCGCCGCAGCCTCCGCGATATTGAAATCCAAAGCGTTGCAACGCCCGGCCTCAGCCCCTCCTCAAAACGTATCCTGGCCGCGCACTACCTGGGCCTCGATATCAAACCTCTGCTCTTTCGCGATCCTGAAATGGCTTTCCCCGCCGTCCGGGCTCTATGGAGCTTTCTTCCTCCCTGGCTGCGCCGCCGTTTTACCTTCTGCACCTTTACCATCCAGCCCCGTTATCTGGGCGCGGACCTCTTCGATTTTATGGCCATCGCCCCCAATGCCGAGGGCTATTTTTATTCGATCCGCGATCGCTCCCTGTCCATCGATGCTGAACATCCATCCCAGTCTCCACGCGCCCCCATGGAAGCGCCTTGGCTTTCTCCAATCCTCGGCCTGTCCAGCGAGGCGCTTCATACCCTTTGGCAACAAAGCATCGCCCTAGGCTTTCCCGAGCTATCGCTTCCCCAGCTTAAACTCTTTCTGCGCTACACCGAATTCAAAACCCGTTCCGAACACAACCCAACGGCCGCCCTATCCCGCATCGATTTACTTCGCCATCTCGTGCCTGCAAATGGCATGGCCCAGCGCGAAAAAGACGAGGCCATACGCGCTTGGCTAAAACAAGTCCGGGCTATTGCTCCCGAGCAGCGCTCGCTCATTCTCCTGCTCGATATCTTAGAACGCCATCCCAAACCCTTCGCCCCCTCGCCCGCGCCCGAGATCGAAGCTTTTATACGCGAAACCTTAGCGTTCTGCGCGCCCAAGGCGCCCAAGGAACAGGTCGATCGCCTGGTGAAGCTTGCGGAAGAGCGAGGCTTTGAACAGGCACTGATTGAAGCCGTGGGCCAAGGGATTCAAACCCAGCGCGAGGCATCCTCCATCGAAGAGGCCAGCCTTGCCTTTGAGCCCATTGTGCGGGCCATGCTCCTTCACAAGCCCCAAACGGTTCAGCCCATCGCCGATGTATTGCCGTCCCAAGACCTGTGGTCCTTCAAGGAGACCGTCTATGGTGGTATCGGCCGGGAGCAGCGCCGCCAAATTGTGGCCGCGCAGTTGAAAGATGTTCATCAAGATCCCAAGCTCTTTCGCGTTGTACCTGTTCAGGATGCGCTCGAATGGCTTCAATCCCAGCCTAGGGAGCATCAAAGCTCTGAACGGATTCGTCAATTGGCCGAGACGCTGCCAGCCCCCAGCGGTTTTCAAACGGAAAAGTTCCTCCCTTTGTGGCACACGCCCATGGGAGCGAGGATATTGGTGGCCTATGCCTCGCAACACGCCTATTGGGAAACGGAATACACCCTTCGAAGGGTGCCGGGTATTGCCAAACTGGTGCTTGAAATCCTCAAACATGAACCGGAATGGCCAGGCGCGGACAACTTGGCATGGAGAGCCGCTCAGCAAAGCAGGTCCGCCGAAGTGCTAATGATCTTTGGCGCGGAGGGCGAAAACGCATGGGAAAGGGCATTGTGGTTTGCGAAGGTTGTTGAAGGTGTGGGTCTGGCTTTTATTGAAGGCTGGATCAGGGGTGACATGGATGAACGGACTCTCAAGCGTTGGCTTTTGTTTCCATCCGTGCAGCAAATGCTTCGCCGGCGCTCGTTATACGATCTCGAGAGAGTCCTAATACAAGCCCGGGGAGAGCCGATGCGGAGGGCGCTTCGCTTTTTATCGGAACCCAACTGCGGCATGGTACGCGCTCAGCGCGATCTGCTCAAACACTGTTTAGAAAGCTATGCCCGTTCATCCATGCCGGAGTTACGGGCGGCGGCTCAGGACTGGGCGCGTTTGCTGAGCGTGGTTGAGGGACGGGAAACCAAGGCCGATCTCTGTTCATTGAGTTTAGGCATTGCCCTCAAGGATGGAGATCCAGCCTTTGCTCCTCTGGTGGAAGCGGCGTTTGGGGCGGCTCATCGGGAGCTGCTTAAAGATGGGCAATATGATGGTCTGGTCTTGGCGCGGCTGGCGAGCTGGCTTGGAGAGTTATTGAAGGGAAGCGCTGAGGATTGGGATCGGGCGAGGAAACTGCGCAGGCAATTGGCGCGCATTTGGGTGGAACGGGATTGGCCTCCACTCACGCTTTTAAAAGCGGCCAACGGCGACGAGCGCTTGTTTGAAGGACTGGCCGATGAAGTGCTGTACTTGCACGGAGGCAAAAAAGCCCTAAGGCGCATGGTGGATGCGGCCTCTCGCAATGGCGGCGCCGAACGGTGGAGCCAAATGATAAGAGCCCTTCCTAAAAGCGTGCGCGATGGGAATTGACCTCCAAGCTCACGCTTCCGCGCCCACCCTCCTGGGAATGCCCCATTCTATCCAGCTCCCTCCGTCCTCGCTCCCGCGGATGCTCCTTCCTCCCCAGCCCTGGCTTCTCACGCTCCCGTGAACGCCCTCCGCCGCATTCCCCGGGTCTATCCACATCTCCGTGAACCCCTCTTCCTGCCTTCAAAGGTCCCATCCAACCCACTGTGAGTCCTGCTTCCTTCGCTTCCCGAGGCATCCCCGCGGCCTTGACCCCCGAAGGCTTCTAGGCTCCCGCCATCCCCACCCATGTGATTCGCCCGCCCTGGCTTCAAGCGGCCATCCCCATCGCCTCGAGGTCCCTATACCTATATTGCAACGACCAATCACGGCGAACAACCCCCCAAAGCCCTCCAGAATATCCGATGCAGGCCCCGGCAAAAAAGCTTGCGCCCCTTAAAAAACCCCGCTATACGCAAAGAAACCCTCAACCTAACACCAGGAGAACCGCTCATGGGAACTGTCATCCGAAAAGACGCCGCGGCCGAAGACATCGTTGCCGACACCAAAACATCCCTTGCCCAAGGCACGGCGCGGGGAGGTCAAATTCAACAAATTTGCGAAGAAGAACTGGGACCGATGGTCACATTGGCCACCTCGGTTGAAGACGAACTCAAACAAGCCCGCATTGTCTATGCACCGCTTGAAGCCGGGCTAAACGTGGCAAACAACACGGCGGACGATTTACTCCAAGCGGTATACGATGAAACCTACAACGACGTGGGGCGTCCCCGGAACGACGCATGTTTATCGCTTATTTTCCCAGGAGGCGCATCGTATTACGCGGACGGCGACGTAAGCGAGCAACCCAGGCGCATGGAACTATTGGCGCGATTGCTGGAGAAGGGACTGCATCCCCGATTAAGCCAGGCCCAGGCGCAGGCCAAGGCGGCGAAAGTGAGGGATGGGATATTGCCGCTGAAGACGGCGGTAGAAGCGGCAAAAGAAGCGGGAGGGCAGGTAAAGCTGCTGGAGAAAGTGTATTTAGCGGTTGCGAAGAGCTGTCATGCGGCGCTGATCAACACCAAGCGCTCGCTGAAGAATGCGGGATATACCGAGGTGGAGATTCATCAGGTGATTCCTGATAGGTCCTAGGGGTAGAAACAGGCGTTTTGGCGTTGGCGCCCACCCGAAACAAAAGAGTTGACATCTCATCGAATCCGCGCCACAAGCCCGTTTATGCCGCGCACATTTAATATCGCAGGACCGAACAACCCGGCCGATCACTACACCTTGCCGGTGCTGGCCAGGTTGCCCGAACTTCGAAAGCTCATCGATGAAAAACTCTATTTCGTGATTCACGCGCCCCGCCAAACGGGCAAGACGACGCTGATTCGAACCCTGGCTGAAGAGCTCACCAAAGAAGGGCACTATGTGGCCGTTGTCGTTTCCATGGAGACCGGCGCGGGGTATTTGCACGATCCAGGCGCCGCCGAACTGGCGATGCTCGAGAGCTGGCGCCGCGGCATACGATTGCGTCTTCCCCCCGAGCTTCAACCGCCGCCCTTTCCCAAGGCCGCCCCCGGAGCGGGTATTGGGGCGGCCCTATCCGAATGGGCTATCGCATCGCCTCGGCCTTTGGTGGTATTTATTGATGAGATCGATGCCTTGGAAGGTCCTCTATTGATTTCGGTGCTGAGGCAGATTCGGGAAGGTTATGCGGATCGGCCCAAGGGGTTTCCTTGGTCGTTGGCGTTGATTGGGATGCGCAATGTGCGAGATTACAAGATTGCCTCGGGGGGCGCGGATAGGTCGCATTCGGCGAGTCCATTTAATATTATGGCGAAGGCGCTGACCTTAAGCAATTTTACGCTGGACGAAGTGCGGGATTTATATGGGCAGCATACCCAAGAGACGGGGCAGGTCTTTTTGCCGGAGGCGGTGCAGAAGGCGTATGATTTAACGCAGGGGCAGCCCTGGCTGGTGAATGCCTTGGCGCGGGAATTGACGGGGGAGATGATTCAGGATCGGAGCCAGGCCATTGGGGCGGCGGATGTGGAACAGGCCAAAGAGATATTGATCTTGAGGCAGGACACGCATCTGGACAGTTTGGCCGAGAGGCTAAGAGAGCCGCGGATTCGGGCGATCATTGAACCGATGCTATCGGGGGAGCTGGTGA
>CAZICM010000051.1:0-64327 GCA_964537685.1 uncultured Polyangiaceae bacterium | reverse complement strand
AGTTCTGGAGCGCGGGAGGGTATGCGGGGGTTGCGGGGAGGTCAAGGGGAAATTTTCGAGTTGGCCTGTCATAGTTTCGCAAAATCAGGTCGATAAAATCGATATGTGGCAGCGAACTCGATGATGAAAGCGAAAACCGCGGCTCGCCCTTCGGCGATGAATGCACATGCGCGATGGGATCCGGAAATAGGGTTCCCAGGTTCCACGGTTCAAAATCAGCCCGCAAATTGATTGGGCAGCTCCGATGGATAACAAGCCGAGCCGCTCGGCTTATCCTTCGGATGCAGCGGGCCATCCAGAATCTGCCCTATTCCATTTGAGAAATGAAGCGTGCGCGAATTCATGCCACCTTCAGCTCGCCGAGTTTAGCCAGGGCATTTTTGTCGATGGAGAAATAATCCGGCACATAGCCTTCAAGCAGAGCCCGGTGTTCAATAAAGGTCTTTAGCGAAGTCTTATCCGGTTCAAGTGAAAAGGGTTTTCCAAAGTTCAGCCAAACCGAATAACGCAAACCCATCGGTTCACATGTGATGATATCCATGCCATGCACCAGATCGGGATCGCTCTTATCGAGAATCATCGAGACCGGATCATAACGAGCCTCAATTTCAAGCCCTTCTCCTCGGAAAGCCTCATGAAGCGCCTTACAGTATAAGGAATGATCCGAAAAGGTACGGTTGCGGAGCGTGGGAAAGAAATGGTGCAGCCGATCGACGAAATCCTCGCGAAAGGCCATGTCTTCAAGACCAATCGCCTGATCGGGCACGCCAAGCTGCTCTTTGGCGTATTGTACCACGCGGCCAAAGGAGGCCCGATCCATACCGATGCGAAAGGCTGCATCGATTGGGGAAAGCAAGCCAAAGAAGATCAAGAACTGCTCGAAGGCAAAGCGGGAGAACTTCGCCCCCTGGGAAACAGGTTTCTTCAAGGATGAGCGGGCGGCCCAGGGTTTGAGATAAAAGGCAATTCAGGCCCCGAGGATGCCAGCCACAACTTACATGTTCTAATCGTTATTCATCTATCTCCGGAGCCCCCCGGCGACCTACTACAGAACCCGGCCGAATCAGCACCAGCGCAACAAGAAGCCCCGCCGCTGTCCCCACATACATCGTTTCAAACCCGATCCTCAGCGCCAAAGCCGCCCCCACCACGGCCCCAAGCGATCCTCCTATGTCCGATAGCGTCGAAAAGGCCGACATCACCGCCGCCCGCTCTTCTCGGGGCGCTGCATTGCCCACCAGTGCCGTCGATGGAGTCGTGACCAGCGCTGTCGCTATGCCCAATCCAAGCAGAACAAGCCCCAGGCTCTCCGCTCTATCGGCCAGCGTTAGCCCCACCAAACATAGCGCCGTCAGTACCAGGCTGCCTTGAACAAATAACAAATGCTTTCCGCTTCGATCCGCTAATCGTCCCGCCAAAGGCGAGCCCACCAGAAATCCCACTATAAACAATGCCGATAAAAACAGCCCCAAAATCTCTTGCGTGGCCATGGGTAGGCCCAATAAATGGTTTTGCTTCCCAAGCTTCTTCAAAAAATATAATACGACCGTGACTTCAAAGACTCCCCATAGCGCAAAGCCCGAGATCATCTTGAGGGCGATGGGTGGCCATACGTTTCCCCGAAGTAGGCGAGGATAGTCTTTAAATGATGTGCGCGCTGTTAAAGAGCCCGCTTGAGCGCCGTTGTTCTGCGTCTCGGGAACCACTGCCGCCGCGACGAGCAGGCTTAGAAAGACAACGCCTCCGCATATCAAAAATGTGCGGCTTTCTCCCAGGCGGGCCACCATAAAGCCTCCCGCCGCCGTTCCCACAGGAACCAAGCCATACACGGCCGCTTGTTGAAGACCAAGCATTCCCCCTCGCTCATTGGGATTGGCCATGTCTAAAATGCTAATGCTCCCGACGTTAATAATCAGGCCGGAGGCGAGTCCATAGAGCATCCTGGCAATAAAGAGGGGCAGGGGGCTATGGGCAAAGGAAAGGACAAAGAGCGAAAGACAGCCGCAAAGAACCCCGAGCAAAAGCAGAGGTCTTCGGCCGATGCGGTCGGCGGCGATGCCGATGGCGGGCGTGGCGGCGATGCGTACCAGGCGATGAAGCGTAAAGAGCAGTCCGAAGAGCGCGGCGGGAACATGCAGGGCCGAGGCAAAAGGCGTGAAAATAACGCTGACAGCGCCTTCGGCGACAAAAGTGAGCGCCGTGGGCAGAAGCAGCCCGATAAGCATGAGATGACGCCGGTGGGGCTTCAATAAATCACGAACGCGATTCACCTGCGTCATCGTCCAGAAGGGTGATATTATCCGCCCAATCCGCTGCTTCGCCATCCTCGTTCACCCGCCGCGTTCCGGTGATTCTTACCAGCCGGTTTAGCTTCGGGCCAATGGTATCATCATGCTCGCCCTTGGCGATGCGAAATATGTGAAGGCCGTCTGGCTCGTCGATTCCAAGCTTGGGCTCCATTCCGCGCAGATTAATCGATTTTAGAATGCCCTTCGCCAGGATGGGTTGTTCCTTGTCTGCGCGCCGAAGTGACTGGGTAAGCCGTTCCCGTGTTTCTGGGGTAAAGAGTGCACCTGTTTGAGATTTGCCCCGTATCATGCTTGAGAATTCGACGTGCTCCACACGCTTGCCGTCGGGGCTTAGATCGCGGAAACTACGCAGAAAAGCTTGTGAATATACGGGGTCTTTCACTTCTGACTCCAGGGCGTCTGCGCCTTGGGATACAGCTCGGGAAAGGCAAAGGAAATGATCGACGATGTCTTTGGGACTTACTGTGGCAAAGGTAAGCGTCTGCTGCCCTGTTGCGCCAAAATAAAGACGCAGGCTATAGCTGGCCGCCAGGGCAGGGGCTTCCAAGATTTCATAACTATTTGAAAGCGGTGACTGTCCCGCTCGGCGGAATTTGCGCTGGTTTCTCCATTCGGCAACGCGAATCAACAGCGATGTAAGCACTTCACGGCGTTCAGCAATAACGATACTGGGGGCAATGCCTTGGCGCACAAGCCCGCCCGACATCCTCGCCTCCAAAGGTACGAAGGAGCTGTCTTGGCCGAGGGTATCCTCGATTTCCGCCGTGCGCCATGCGCGATCCACAAGCTTTTTAAGCTCGCGAACGCCGTCGGAAGTAAGTTTATCTGGTTGGGCCAAAAACAAGCATCCCGCTCTTGCCGCTTCGTTCCAGTGCATGGCTCGGAGCCACAACGCCACCGCGCTAATGGCCAAGAGTGTGCGTATTTTGGTGGCTTCTTTGGGAATATCTTGGGCACATGTTTCTTCAAGGCGGGCGGCTTCCGCGTAATGAGCGCGCGCAGTCTCGAAATCCCCGCTGCGCTCCGAAAGCTCCGCTGAAAATGCTTCCTGTTCACTGTGGCGATGCCTGTTGTCATTGAAATAATGCTCGATCATTGCCATTCACCTGACAGAACGCAAGCGTCTTCAAAGCGCGTTACGACGGCGAGCCCTGGGCGATCATAGTCACCACGCTGAATTTGTTCTAATTTTTCCTTCAGCCTGTGTTCCGGCGATTCAGCGGACATTCTGGCCATACCCGACACTTCAAGCTTATAGTAGTCATTGACTGGTTCCCCATTTCGAGCGAGGATCCAATCCGCTCCCGAGCCGTGGTGGGCACGGGCCACGATCTTAAATCCCAATTGATTGGCAATGGCCATGGCAACTGCATATGCACCGTCTTCGGTTGCGTCAAGCTCGTTGCTATGCGCGGCGAGTAGATCCCTTTCGGGGTTTTCCCATTGAAGTTGAACGGGTTGTTCTTGAGTGCAGTGTCGCCAGGTACCATCGGCTTTTGTATTTGGTGAATAAAACTTCCAAAGCATGACGGAAGCAGCCTCGGTTTTAGCGGAGAAGACCGCTGAGCGAATCGTAGCATATTGGCTGACGGAACGTAGATCCAGAACAAGCATTGGCTGGGCTCCCAAAACATCTCCAAGTGAACGGCGTACACAGACCTTGGGCCAGCAGGTATTGGGTGTCAAGCCTATTCTACAAAACGCTTGTGCGCCCTGCCCAAATATGGGAAGAAGGCAGGCCAATCTATCTTGGTATGCTGTCCAGCCCGCCCAATACCACAATACCCAGCCTTGACGTCGCTGCTATTCAATTGCCTCAGCGATTCGGCGATCCTGCCTCGACCTTGGCCGAGCTCCGGCGCGTCTTGGCTTCCGGCCTCCTTCAGGGCGCCGACTTGGCCCTCTTGCCCGAAGCCATTTTTTCAGGCTATGTGTCCCCTTCAGGCGATTTTAATCTGCGTCCCTTTGCCGAGACTATCGATGGTCCCACCGCTCAAGCCCTCTCCGCCCTCGCCCAAACGTACCGGATGATCCTGGCCGGTCCGCTTATCGAAGCCGGCGACAACGAAGTATATAATAGTTTGCTTATCTTCGATGCCACAGGCGAACGCATTGGCCATTACCGCAAACGCCATCCCTGGTATCCCGAGCGCTGGGCCACGCCTTCTCTCCAAAGCTATCCTTCCATCGAAATACGCGGCCTGCGTATTACAGCCGCTATCTGTTTTGATATCAACTTTGTCGGCAGCGAGGCCGCCTCTATTCTCGATGAGGCCGATCTGTTATTGTTCCCAAGCGCTTGGGTCGATGTGCCGGGCGAAGGCGATTTAAGAGCCCGATTGCTTCCTCCGCTGGCCCGCAAACACCATATCTCAATTCTTAATGCCAATTGGGGCCTGTCGCGCCCCTTTGTATGGGGTCAAGGCGCTTCTAGGATTATCGATGCCCAGGGCCGCGAACTGTGCCGCACCCAAAGCGATCGGGGGGCTCAGGTGGTGAGGGCAAGGGTGACGGCTATGCCGAGGGATGTGTTCGCCCCTTCGTGAGATCGTTTCATCTGCCTATTGCGCTGCGCCCCCGAGCCGCATTACAATCACCGCCATGATAAAACTTTCTCGCTCATCACGTTCGCATTCACTCCTTTCCCTTGGCCTGCTTCTTAGCCTGAATACCCTGCTCGCAATGGGGTGCAGCTCCGAAACAGGTTCAGAATCCTCGGGCGGCCAAAATACCGACCCCAATGTCTATGCCAGCTCCTCAAGGGGCAGCGACGATAATCCAGGCACCAAAGACAAGCCCGTCGCTACCTTGGCCAAGGCCATCTCTCTCGCCTCCCCAAAGAAGGGAATGGTCTATGCCTGCGCCGAGCAGTTTGTCGAGCCTCTCCAAGTTCAGGGCGCTGTTCATGTCATGGGTGGTTACGATTGCGCGGCTCCCGATTGGCCAAGTGTCGTCGCCAATCAAAAGACAACCCTTACGGCAGGTCCCAATGAAATCCCCCTCAAGGCCCTCGCCTCCATGGATATGGCTCACTTCGAGGGTATGATTATCAAGGCTTCGGATGCTACCATGCCTGGGAATTCATCCATTGCGGTGTTCGCGGAATCGGGCGCAACGCTTGAATTTGTGGGCTGTGAGATTCAGGGCGGCAATGGAGCGGCGGGGGCCCCTGGATTGCAGCCTCCTGGAACCGCGGGGCCGACCGACCCAAACGATCCGCTGATCAAAGGCACGGATGGCAATGGTTCGTGTATGGGAGGCATGAATGGCAATATCGGCGGCGCTGGCAAGAAGAATGATGCATGCATGACCGCGATTGGGGGCAATGGAGGCAATGGTTTGGAGACCATGGCGACGGACGGCACGGCTGGAGAAGTCGCGCCGGTGCCCAATGATATGGGTTATGGGTTGGGTGGCCTTGGCGCTGCGAATGGCAATCAATGCACGACAGGCAAGAGTGGTTTTGCCGGGGCGATGGGAGAACATGGGGTTGGGGCGACGGGTGTTGGGACGCTGGATGCGAAGGCGGGATATGTGGGGGCAACGGGTGTTCCTGGGAAAGTGGGTGGTCCGGGGCAGGGGGGCGGCGGCGGTGGCGGCGCCATTGGCAAGGTAAATTGCTATGGAGCCGCGGGAGGCGGCGGAGGAGCCGGTGGATGCGGAGGAGCCGGCGGCGGAGGAGGTCAAGGCGGAGGGTCGAGCTTTGCGGTGGTGAGTCTGGGCGCCAAGATTTCCTTTACGGATACCAAGTTAAGCACCGGTTTGGGCGGTCATGGAGGCGATGGGGGAAGCGGCCAGGCGGGCGGTTTGGGTGGTTCGGGCGGAACGGGTGGGCTGTCCACCGCGATGGGCGTATTGGCGGCCTGCGATGGCGGCTCGGGAGGGCCGGGCGGTGTAGGTGGAACGGGTGGAGGCGGCCGGGGAGGTCACTCGGTGGCCATTGCCTTTACGGGAACGGCGCCCGATGCCACGGGAACGTCGATTCAATTGGGTATGCCTGGGAAGGGCGGTACGGGTTCGGGCGATATGCTCGATATGAGCGCCGGTATGGATGGAGAGCTCGCCGAATTCTTATCGTTTGATATGGGAACCAAATAGCATCAATTACATTGAAATTTCGGCCACCACTCCATAATGGTCTGAAGCCGTAATTCCCTCGACGGCATCCTCGAAGACCACGCTTGCAGCGAGCGGCTTTCCCCGATTGAATTTATCTGGCCCGCGCACGAAAATATAATCGATGCGCCTGGGATACTCGTAGGTGGCCGCCGCAAAAGGATTGCGCGTTGAATCAAAGGTAATGCCCGCGCCGTTCCCGGCCTGTTCAAAGCAATCGGCCAAATAAAAACTCTTGCCGTCGAGCGATTGCAATCCCTTTAAAAAGCGTATTTCGGCGGCTTCGGGCTGAGCATTGAAATCGCCTGCCAATACCGGAGGCAATCCATCCACAGGGGTTTCGTGTTTTATATGCTTGGCAATGGCCGAGACCTGCAATTCGCGGATATAGCCTTCATGAAACATCCAATTGAGATGCGTCACATAGAAAGGCAGCTTTCCAAAGGGCGATTGAATCTCGGTAAACAAAAGGCTTCTGCCTTCAATGGATGGCCCAACAGGCAGGGGCAGCACTTCGGTGCGGCTAATCGGCCAGCGCGATAGAACGGCATTTCCAAAGAGCACGCCGGCACCATAGTCGTGGGCCGTGCCAAAAGCGGACAAGTACTCCATGCCGGCGATTATTTCATCGGCCTGGGATTTTCCGTCATGGCAGATGACTTCCTGAAGCGCGACCAAATCGGGATCGAGCGATTGAATGCCTGCGCGAATGAGCGCGAGGCGGTTTTCCCAGGGTCCCTGCCGGTTCCAGATGTTGAGGGTCAGTACACGCAAGCGTCCCATGGGATGATGGGTACCGCAGATCGCGTGCTGAATCCAGCGGGAGCATTGCTGAAAGCATCGCGCATGGCTTCCATGGGCGGCGAAATCAAGCTAACAGGCTGAGATGGAGGTTGGAGAATGATGTGGATGCGCTACCGGCATGCGTGTGCGCTGTTGATGTTGGGCATGGCTTTGTCGGCTCTGTTTGCGATGGGCTGCGAAAGCAAAATGGATGACAAGGAGTGCACCAAGCTGCGGACGGATGCGTTTGATCTGTTGAACAAGGGTCAGCAATGCAATTCGGACGCGGATTGTTTGCAAAGCTCGTGGCCGGGCTGTGAGAAGCCGATTAGCAAGGCGACCGGCGATAAAATAAAGCCGATGTTCGATGCCTTTACGAAGGGCAAGTGCGAAGACACAAAGATGCAGTGTCCAAAGCCGCCCGAGGCGTACTGCAAGCAGGGGCTTTGCGTTCACCGCCATCCCGGTACGCCCGAGGGGGCAGGCAATACGCCCGCAGATCAAATAAAGGTGCAGTAAGCGCGGCTCTTTCAAGGCCGTTTGCGATTGGCCGCGCGGTATTTTACGGGGCGATTCATCAATTGCGGGGAGGTGCCACTTCTCCCGCGGGTCCTGCCATCAAACACCCCTGATCGAGCCCCAAATTGCAAGCCTTAAAATAGAGCTCTTTTGCCCGCTCGGCGTTTTTGTTTACGCCTTCGCCTCGCTCGTACAGGTGCGCGAGTTCAAAACATCCCCACATATTTCCCCGCTCACATGCGCGGGTCAGGAGCAGCGCTCCAAAGACCGCATCCACAAGCACGCCTTTGCCTTCAACAAATGCTCTTCCCGCAGCCACGCAGCCCGTGTTCGCGCCGGCTTCGCATGCCTTCCGGTAGCTCATCGCTTCCTGGGCTTCGTCCTTTAAAAGGGTTCCCTCGTGATACACATCGCCCAGCTTCATACACGCCCGCGCGCTCGATAACTCGCATCCCCGCTCTAGCATCGCGATGGCCCGCGCTGTGTCTTTGGGCAATAGCTCGCCGCTTAAATACATTGCCGCAAGGCTCACGCAGTCTTCGGTCTGACCTTCATCGCAGCCCTTTTTGCAGCCTTCCGCATCGCGCTCGCCGCAGGGAAGCCTAAAGGGCAGCGCGGCCGGCAATGCTGCCTGCGCCGCGTTCTGATTCCCGGCGCCGGGCATATCTTCCTTGTCAACATCGCCCGCATCACCAGCGCCAAAAAGTTCTTTAGGTGCCGCCGCGGAGCTTGCACCGCATCCGCTCAATAGAAAAAAACCACACAAAAGCACGTATACCGGCGGATGGCTCACCCCGAGAGACTGCCACAGCCCAAGCCCGCCGGGAATACAGCCCATTGCAAAGCTCAAACGAAACACGCCTTTCAAAAAATCTCCGCCCTGAACGGTTCGATCTCGGTTACGCTTTCCCGCGTGAATCTGGGCAGCACCGGCTCCCATCTCATTCCCTTTCCCGTACCGGGCACCGTTCTCAATTCGCCCCGTGGTTCCTATGTGGTTGGCCCGCTGATTGGCGATGGGCAATACGGTTCGGTCTACGAATGCATCGGTCCGTTTGATCAGCCCTTTGCGCTGAAGATGCTGCGTCCGGCGAACAAACCCTATCAAGTTGTGAAGGAAGAATGGGCGCGGGAGATGCAGCGCCTCAACAGCTTCCGGCATCCCAACATCGTTTATATTCACGATGCTTTTGAATCGAATTTTTTATTTTATTTCGCGCTGGAGCGCTGTGACACAAGCCTGCGGGCGCTGCTTCGGGGGGCGCCGTTTCAAGTGCCGCTTATTGTGGAGATCGCGCGGCAGTTATTGATGACGCTTCAGTACTTGCACGATCAGGGGGTTGTGCATTCGGACTTGCACGCGGCCAATGTGCTGATTTCCCAATTGGATCGTTCGCCGGTTGTAAAGCTGACGGATTTTGGGGTTGCGCATCAGCTTGCGGGCGGAACGACATGGTTTAGGCCGCAGGTGGCCAATCCAAAGATTTTGGTGCCCGAGCTGGTGACAGCCGGTTACACGACCAAACAGAGCGATTTGTATCAGCTTGGTTTATTAATTTTTGAAATGCATACAGGGCGCCCGGTGATTGAGCCGGCGGCTTCTTATGACGATATTACGCGGCAGATTGCGGAGGGGACGCCCCGGCAGAAGGCGGAGGCGCTGGGGACGCCGCTGTCGCAGGTGATAGCGAAGCTGCTTCGGCGCCGTGATGTATATCGGTATGCGGCGGCCCGGGATGTGTGGGACGACTTGCGCCAAATGCGCTGGACCTAGGCGTTTATTGTTTCTTTGGGGCGCCTGCTTTGGCCGATGAAGCGGCGGAGGCCGATGCGCTTGGGCTTGCGCCGGGAGGATCGCCCACCGATAAAAGCTCGATATCGAAGACGAGCGTTGCCTTGCCGGGGATTTTGGGCGGTGAACCCGCATCGCCATAAGCCATCTTGGAAGGAATCGTCAGCTTGCGTTTCCCGCCCACTTTCATGCCAACCACGCCTTGATCCCAGCCTTGAATGACATCCTGCTTGCCCAGCGTGAAATCCAAAGGTTTCTTGCCCACCGAGCTGTCAAACACCGAATTGTTCTTCTTTAGGCGGCCTGTGTAGTGCACATATACGCGGTCGCCCGTCTTGGCCTCCGCGCCTTCGCCCACCTTGAGATCTTCCGAAATTAAATCGGCGGGCTCGGGCTCGGGAGGCTCGGGTTTAAAAAGCGGTTTTGAATCGGATGCGGGTTCGGGGACTTTATCGCTGCAGCCGGCCATACAGGCCGCGAAGAGCGCGATTGACGATAAAAGATATCGGGGATTCATGGCGCGCTTTGTAGCTTATGCGCGCATCGGGAGGAAAGACGTTTGCTTAGGGCTTGTTGAGCAAGCGCACGACCATCGCAGCCTCGAGGCCAGGATAACCGGCTTCCTTGCAGACTTCGGCAATCGCATTGTTGGTCGCGAAGTACACATCCCAGTAGTGGTTGTTGTGGCAGAAGGGGCGCACAGCAAGCACGGGGCCAAAGGGCGTGAAGTCCACGATATCAACAAAGGGCGCCGGATCTTTCTTTACGTTGGGAATCGCGGCCAGCTTCTCCTTCAGGCGCTTAATGGCGTCTTGGGGATCGATACTGCCGGGAAGCTGGGCCTTGAGCTCAACGCGCCGGTAGGGGTTGTTGGTGAAGTTCTGGATGGTGTCCGAGAAGACCTTGGCGTTGCCAACGATGGTCCGGACATTGTCCATGGTGTCGATCGAGGTTGTAAATAGGCTGATTTCCTTGACATCACCCATCACGCCGGCCGCGCTGATAAAGTCGCCGACTTTAAAGGGACGCAGCACAACGAGAAAGACGCCCGCTGCAAAGTTGGACAGCAGACCCGACCAGGCCATGCCGATCGCGACGCCCGCCGCCGCCAAAATGCCGGCAAACGACGTGGTTTCAACACCAAAGATGCTCAAAATCGCGAGCACCAGCACGATCGAAAGAACGACGCTGATGGTCGAGCCGATATAGCGGGTCAGCGTTACGTCGAATTTCCGGCCCGTAAGCGCCCGCTCTGTGCCCCGTGAAATCGCTCCGATAACGATACGTCCTACTATCCACAGGACGATTGCTCCCAAAATTTTGGTGCCAATGGGCACCGCATTGGCGAGCAGAACTTCTTTTAACTTCACCAAAGTTGCCTGATCCATGATCTCAATCCTCCACAGTCTTCCTAAAAAATGAACGCATACATTATGCGAGCACTACGGCCGAAACACCGAAAAACAACGCGGACTTACTTGTTTACATCCTGCGTTAGGACAACATCACTGGATGGCTTTTCGGGAGCGGGCTGTTTTTCGATGCTGACGATGAGCGAGAAGCTGGTGAGGGGTACGCTGGCTTCCAGCATTTCGCCCTTGCGATCGTCCTCATCGTAATTCAGCGCGCCAATACGCTGCCAAGGAGCGGCATCGCCTTGCCTCGCCCACACCACAAAGGTGGTGCCTCCCGAGGAAAGTCTCTCCGGCGGCGCGAGGTGTTTGATGGTGACATCGAAGCGGGTCAGCCCACTGCCCTTCTGCACTTCGGCTTCGATCACCGCATCGGCCTCGGGCGCTTTGACAGTGCCGTGAGGCGTATAGCGAAGGGGACCGCAGGCCATCAAAAACGCGCAAACGGAAAGCGCGGCGGCGCCACGAATCCAATTCGATATTTGGGTTTGCATTCAATCCTCCAAAGTTGGTTACTGAAACGCGGCTCTTGTCTATTTCGATTTTTGAGTTGGCGACAAGGGTGAAAACACAAGCCGCGCGAATCAGTCGCTGTAATGCATACGCGGTAGAGCATGTTTCGTGCCGGCCCGCGCGCGGCGGTTTTTTTCGGAGAATTGCCCGCCTTCAAGGCTCCGTGCTAGGTGGCGGGCTAGAAGCATTGGCCTTGGCCAAGCTTTTGTGGAGCGCGCACATCAGATCTTGTGGCCTCGTGGCCTCATCGAAGGACGGTGGATGGCGGTATTCAGCATCGGGGCATTGGCCATCGCGGACGAACATGCGGACGCGGTGGGAGCCGTGCGGCTTTCGTGCTTTCCCGGCAAGCTGCTCATCGAATTGATTTATGTGGCGCCCTTTAGCCTTGGTTTTGCGCCTTCGGGCGTGACCAAAGAGCGGACGATTTGGGTTCCTTATACGGCGATCCGGGCCTTGGTCCGCAAGGGGCGTATGCTGTGTTTGGCGCTCGATCCTTCGGTGCCGACGCCATTTCACCGCTTTGCCCTGGTGCGTTTTACGACCGATCCGGCCGAGCTTTTGGCGGGTACGTATCGAGCAAGGTCTGTGATTCGCGGCCTTTTGTATGTGCTGCCTTTGCCCTTGGGTTATGGGCTGGCGTGCCTGCCTCCCCGCGAATATTTGGTGGGAACCCTTGGATTTGCGGCCTTTGCATTGCTTTGCGCGGCTCTATTGTTTTGGCTTTTGCGCATGCTCTTTCGCTTTCTCACCTGGGGCGGCCCGTTTTCGGATGCTTGCCGGGATGCGCTGGAAGCCGAGCTATCAAAGCATTTGGGCTTTGCGGCGCCGGCTCTGGCCGAGGCGGGTTATAGCCCTCAAGAGCGCGCGGCCGATTTGGCGCTGGCCGCGGAACAAGAGCGTTCGCGTTCATGGCCATTGCATTGGGTGATCGCCGCCCTGGCCACGGGCGCGCTCACATTGCTCACACCCGCGGCGATATTGTTTATCCGGCACTATACGGCCGAGCGCAAAATCGTAGAACTTCCCAAACCGATCGTATTGAAAGGCATTGCATCGGATATTTATCGCATCTCTCAAATGGATTTATTACCGCCGCCATTACCTCAAAGGCCAAAACGGCCTTCATGCGTATGCGCGCGCCCGGATTCGCCGCTGTGGAAGGCCGAAATTCCAAGGCTATCGGTGTTTATGTCCAGCAGTGCCGAGGAATCTTCGGGCGAAGTGAAACCCATCTTGGAAGACGACGAGCCGCCCTATTTTGAATTTGATTTAGCGGTTGTGAACAACACCGAAAAGCCTATGCGGGATGTGCGGGTGGTGCTGACTTTTGCGCGCAGGAATAAAAACAATGAAAGGGTAGGCGTAACCGATCGGGGATTTTTCTGGGGAGGGCATTTGAGACCGGGGCGCGCCGTAAAATGGCATGTAAAGGCGCCTGGAACGGAAATGCGCGTGGATATCAGCGAAATGGGCACGCTTTCCGAGACGGGCGGGAAAACGGCTTCGGCGGATTCATTTTATGAATTATTGTCCGCACGTTATCGGATTGTCCGGCTTCATGGGGCGAAGATGCTTTCATATTTGCGCGATCCCCGGGCCGACGAAGCGTTCATTCGGCTGGGACCTCCCGCGCCGGGCGAGTCGGAGCTCTTGGAGGCGCTGAAGCGAGCCAATGCGGAAATAATAGCTTGCGATATGAACGTGGTGGATGGGCGGCTTTCTTTGTGTGTGCTGAATGCGAGTTCAAAGCGGCAAGAGCATTTATGGGCGAAGAATATCCCGGGGCCGGGACAAGGCTTGTGGGAAGCGGAAATCGCCGATGGACTGGGCGTGCATGAAGGCGAGCGGATATTTTTGCCTTATGCCGGAAAAGAGCCTCCCGCCGAAGTGCTAATTGAATCCCGCCCGCCTCAAATCCCAAAAGAACCCGGGGATGATGATCTTAAATCATCGGATTAATTAGCACATTGATCCAATTGAGGATCTTGTCCTGCGGGGCAGGTGGATGTCCGGGGTATGGGATTGGTGACATTGCCAAAAGCGGCGGGAAACGTTTCAAAACTCATTCCAAACGAGCTTGCATTGCAAATGCCTGAAGCATTGGGCATTTGGGTATTGACATCCATGGCATGGCATAGGGCTTTTTTGGTTTGCTCATAAAAAAACCCGCCATCGTTGCAGAGCACATCGCCCGAGGCAAAAAAGGTGGACAAGGCCCGGAACACGTCCGATTCAGGGAAGATGCCTGAAATTAAGCCTTTCTCTAAACGGTAGCCGGTATTTCCCGGGGGGGCGGCGATTTGAGCGGACACACGGGCATTTTGTAAGCTAATCCGAACGTGACCTTTTTCTCCTGCGAGGCTAAAAGCAAGCGTATTGAAAGAGGCCACCAGCACTCCATCGCGGACGTAGGCATTTTCATCGGCGTTGACAGGCATTGTGATCGAATTGCCATCCTGGAGAGACGCCGATGATACCGACCAGGCTTCTTGTCCTGTCCACGCGGGGGTTTCGATATTCATGCCCATTGGCATAAAGCCCGGGCTTTCAAAGACGGCGACGCCGACTTTGGGATCGGAAGGCATGCCGTTATAGCCTTTGATTTGAAATAAAAGCGTAAAAAAGCCGAGTTCGGCGCCTTGAGAATAATAGGCCGAGCCGGTGAAATCGGCGTCTGTGGTGAGCAGCGCCTTTGCAATTTCCGACGAGGTATTATCGACGCCGCCTTCGCCGTCGCAGGCCACAAAATCAGCCGCAACCGGGTTTTTGCATTTGAGGGTTTGATCGGGACAGGTGCACAGTCCATCCACATCCCATCCAATGGCCGATATATCCGTTGAATTTTCTCCTAAATTGAGACTGCGGAGGGCCGCGATAAATTCAATACTGCCGCTATCCATTCCCGATGGCATGGCCGGCGCGATTGTTCTGGTGCATGGAGTCGAGCTGCCTGGAGCGTTGCCGCCCGAAAGCTGGGATGTGTCGACAACGAGCGAGCACGAAGCGGCAGAGGCCGCCAAAACAACGGCAAAAAGCCATCTTAATTGCATGAGTCATCTCCCGGATCTTGGCCGGGCGCGCAGGGCGATGGATCGAAGGTGGGCGTGTAGACTTCGCCGAGAAGCACAGGCTCGGAATTAAAATTCATTCCAAAGGATACGGCGTCGCACGGAACCGATGCGGCGCCCGCCTGCGTGGCAATATCGATGCGTTTACAAACGAGTTTCTTAAATGAACTATAGAATAGGCCGCCGTCGTTGCATAGCGGCTGATCGTTAATGTTAATGGTGCTCGCAATCGAAAAAATATTGCTGGTCTTCCACCGGGCCGCGACAATACCATCCACAATCTTATATTTCCCATCGGATGTTTTTTCAATGCGGCCCATAATGGTGCCCGCCGTGAGTCTTAATCCAAGGTCGCCGCTGGCGCCGTCCATTTTAATGACCAATTCAGGAAGGCTGGACACGACGATGTAATTGCTCACATAAGCATTGTCGTCTTTGTATTTGGGATTGTTAGGATTGACTCCGTCCTCGAGGGCCTCGCCGGATACTCTCCAAACGTCCGAGCCATTCCACGTTGGGGTCGGGGTTTGGCCGGCATCATCCCATTTGGTTGTATAGGTGGCCAATCGGACCTGTGTATCGTTGGGGCCTCCGTTGTAATTGCTAACGCGGATCAGCAAGGACCAGCCGCCCAGCTCGGCCCGGTTGGTAAAATAGTCGGTGCCAAATGCGCTGCTGCCTCCTAAAAAGTCGCCGATGGTCTTGATGAGCATCGAGGAGCCGTTGTCGCGTCCTTCTGGGGCGTCGCAATGATCTTCATTCGCCGATGAAGGCGGATAGGTGCAGCTTGGGCCTTCATTTTGGCAGGTGCAGGTGCGATCGATATCCAATCCGATAATATTTCCTGTGTCGCCCAAGTCAATGGAGCGCGAGGCGACGGTAAAGTCGATGTCTACGGGGGGATTGGCGGGTTCGTCCTTGGCGGGCGGGCTTGGATACGAAGCATGGGCGCACACGCTGGCATCGCCTGCATCGGGGGTTTGGGGCACTTGGCGGAGCGAGTCCACATCGACGGCGAGCGAGCACGCCCCGGCAATCAGGCCAAGAATGCCAAGCGAGCCCGCCGAGAGGGCAATTCGATAAAAATGCATACGACCCCTTTGATATGTGATGTTAACGATTATTTGCAGTCATCGCCCGCGGGGCTCTGTTTGCCTTGTTGAGCGCATAAATCGACGAATGGGCGGGCATTCGACGTGACGCCCACCTGGGCGGGCAAGGCTTGAAAGCGCATGGCGTAAGAAATGGAATCGCATTGAATGGTCGGGCCGCCCAATGTGGATGCAATATCAACGTAACTGCATAAACTCTTTTTAAATGTGTTGTAGGTAATGATATCGTCTTTGCAGAAGGTGAAATCGCTCACTTTCACGGAGCCTAGGCGATCGAAAAAGTCTGAGGTTTTCCAGCGTCCCGCAAGAATGCCATCTTTGATTTGAAACGCGGTGCCCGTGCCGTCTGAATCGACAATTTGTCCAATCAGCGAGCCTGCGTAGAGGCGAATAAAAAATTGGCCCGCGCCGCTGCCCGCTAAATCGATATCGGCGGTTGGAATGGTGGCGACCATAATCCCATCGGCAACATAGGCAAATTCATCAATATAAATGGATTTATAGGCTGCTCCTCCGCCGTTTGGTTCGTTGAGCGGGGGATTTTGTTTATTGGCATTTTGGAGAATGTTGATCGGTACAGGCCATTTGTCGTTGCCGTCCCAATTTGCGATGGGGGCCGCGCCTCCCGCACCGCCGCCTCCTCCGCTTCCGCCCCCGCCCGACATGGGTTGTACAATGCCCGGCGTGGTGAGCAATTCAACCGTAATCTTTTTATCGTTTGGTGTGCCGTTGTAGCCGGATATGCGGAGAAGCAAAGACCAAGCGCCCAGATTGGCTTGTTCGTTGTAGTAGCCCGAGCTGATGGCGTCGACGCTGACGAATTCCCCTAAGGATTTAAATAGTTTTGCAACAGCATTGTCAACTCCATTAATATCATCGCATTGCTTTTTGGTGGCCCAGGAAGGGAAGACGCAACTGGAGTTTGTATTGGGATCTCCCGCGCCTCCATCGGAAGTGCCGGCGTCGCCCGCCGTTGCACAAGCCGTGCAGACTTGATCGAGGTTCAATCCAACAGGATTGTCGGCGGGCGCCGATTCTCCGAGATCGATTTCTTTGACGGCGACAACAAATGATTTGCTGCCGGTGTCATTTCCTTCGGGCGGAGGAGGATAACTATAGGGCGGGCAGGTTTCCGAAGGCGGGGCAGGCGGCGTGTATTTGGTGAAATCATCGAGCACGAGGCCGCATCCCCACGCGGTGCCAAATACGATCGGAATGAGAATCAATACGTGGCGCGTGCTTTGGCGAAAGGAGCGAGCTTTGATCGGAAGCCTGCGGTTCATCTTAAAACTCTCCTTGAAGGCCGGCGCTCATAAAACCAACCCAAATGCGCGGTGCTGAAATGGCTGTGTCTTTGCCGCTTTTGCGGGGTTCTGGAATTAACTTGGGCGGAGCCGTGAAATAAAGCGCTGCACCCGCCGCCGCCCCCACAGCGCCGACAATAAATCCAACCGTCGAAGCCGCTGTCTCCACATGAAAGGCGTCTACATCGCCGTGAAGTTCGGGCGGGCATTTTCGGTCGGGGCATTTTTCTGCGAGCGAGCTCTGCATCGATAGGGCGATGACGCCATTGATTCCGCCTGCCAACAAGCCGCCCGCGCCGATTCCCAATCCAACCCATGCCAGCGTGCGCTGGGTGCCTCCATGCGGATTCGGAACCATTTTCACCGGGAGAGGAGGCAATTTAAGTGTGACAAGAGAGGTTTCGCGTTCGGCGACGCTCACTTCGCGCTTTACGCTGGTGTCAAAGCGCTTTGCGACGATTTCGTGCTTGCCCGGATCGATGGGGCGTTTTTGTCCGATGAGCGCGGGCGGTAAATCGGTGCCGTCGACGGTGATTTTGCCATCGTCGCCCAATTCGCCGTCGACGCGGATTTCGATGGAGGGGATGCGGGGAACGAGCTCTTGATGTTCCTTTACCGCATCTACTTGGGCTTTTTTATGGGCATTTGGAGCTTTGAGCGGATCGAGCTTGACACGCACGACATCGAGATAGCGTTCCGAGGCTTCGACGAGGCGGCCCAGTTTGGATAAACAGCGCGCCGCCATGAGATTGAGCGGAGGCGCGGAGACCAGCGAATCGGCCAGCGTGAATTTCTCGAGAGCAGCTTTGTAATCGCCTTGATCGAAGAGTTTTTGGCCTTCGTCCGCGAGTTTGCGGGCCGCTTGGCGCGTGACCGGATCGGGCTGCTGAGCGTGGGCGAAATGCGTGTGCGTGGTGAACGTCAACGCTACACCCAAAGCTAGGAGCAAAGATGCAATCCGTGCGCGCATGAAAGTCTTGCGGCGAGACTATCACCGCGGGGTTTTGGATGTGGAGCGATTGCGTGTGCCGGGTTTAGAGGCCCCAGGGATCGACCTTCTCGCCATAGGTTGTGGTCTTGCCCGTGGATTTGCCTTTGGGGGATGCCGAGGCTGAGCCTGATGCGGAGGGGGCGGCGGAAGATGCGGTGGATGTGCTTGAGCTGGGCTCTGCGCTGGGAAGGGCGGGGGTCTGGGTGTCTTGGGATGCCGTGGGCGCTGTGGTGGATGCGGCGCTCAGGATGGCCGAAGCGCCGTGCTGCGCGGTTGTGTCTTCCGCTTTGCCGCGCCTGATCCAGGTGATGACGGCAAGGCTGATGAGCGCCAGTGTTGAAACGACGGCGAGCACGACGAGAACAGCGACGGGTTTGTTGTCGGCGGGGCGCTCTTTGTCACGCCAGGGCGAGTTGAGGGCGTTGTCCTTGAAGAGATCGGATTGCACTGTCCTTCGCGAGTGGCCTTCGGGAACGATGTCGGCCAGTGCATCGGCCATTTCTTGAGCCGAGCGAAATCGTTTTTCGGGCACGCGCTGCATCGCGTGGGCAAACCAGGCATCGAAAGATTCGGGTACGGGCGCGATTTTGGAAGGCACGGGCAGCGGTGCCGAACAGATCCTGACAAACAGGTCGGCCATGCTTGTTGCATCGAAAGGCATTCGGCCCGTAACGCATTCATAAGCGATGACGCCGAGCTGCCATAAATCGCTCTGCGCGCTTACGTCGGCATCGCCCATAATCTGTTCGGGGCTCATGTAAGCGGGCGTTCCCACCATCATGCCCGCGCTTGTTTTCAAGGTATCCACGGGTGCGGACAGCGTGAGTTTTGCGATTCCGAAGTCGAGAATTTTAACGGTGACCCGGCCGGCGATCCGCGCAAGAAATACGTTTTGAGGCTTGAGATCGCGGTGAATAATGCCTTGCTCATGCGCGAGCGAGAGGCCCTGCGCGATCTCGTACATAACGCGCGCCGTATCGGCCAGGCTAAAGCGGCCCACTCTGGCCAAGCGGTCGGCCAAGGTTTCTCCCTCGAGCAGCTCCATGGCCATATAAGCCGTGCTGCCTTCGGTTCCATAATCGAAGACTTGAACAATATTGGGGCTTCGAAGCCTGCCCGCGGCCTGGCCTTCAATTTTAAATCGCTCGAGGATTTCCTGGCCGTCTCTGTGGGCCGAGGCATCGACCAATTTAATGGCGAAGGTCGTATGAAGCGCGATGTGCTCGCCCTTCCACACTTCGCCCATCGCGCCCCGGCCAATGCACGTAAGGAGGCGATAACGGCCGCCCAGCACGGTGCCTTGTGACCAAGGTGAGACGCCGCTCTTTTTGCCCTGAGCAGGAGGAGAAGACCAAGGTCCTCCAGAGGAAGAGGCTGGCTGCGAAGCGTTCACGCCTGTTCAGTAAACGCGATTGCTCATGCTGGGTCAACGATCAGGGCAGGACATGCTGGCAGAGCGTATGGGCATTCGTCCGCTCTCGGTGCTCTGAACATTCCCTAACGTTTCTGAATGCGAAACAAGGGCCGGGATGCCGCGGCATCTTTACAGTCGGCCCGAATCGGGGCAAGTGTCGCGGCCATGGAGAACAAGGCCGGCGATCAAGGCTTTGAACAAGCGGTTGGCCGTGCTCTTTCGCTGCTTGGCACCGATTTATCCGCGCCGTCGCTGGATGCCTTCGCCGATCCGGAACAAGCGCTGCAGGTGCTTGAATCCAAGGCTATTTCAGGTGATTCGGCCCCGCTCTTGATGAAGGTCTTGCCAGGGCTTCAACCGTCTTCCGAAGGCTTTGGGCCGCCGCCGGCCGATCCTTATTGGCTGAAGGCTGTTTCTGCCCAGTCTTCCGTCGAGCTGGCCCCGCTGAGAATTTTACCAGAAGACCCTTTATCTAAAGCCATGTCCACACGGTGCCGGGGGATGGAGATCCGGGTGGAGATGTATCCTTGCTGCGATGCGCCTGCTTGCAAGGACAGCCGGGTCTTCGCATCGCTTTGGCTTCTTTTTTCGGGCGGAGCCGGCGCGCCGGACGGCGTTATCGTGGCCGAGGCGCGGGCTTCGTCCCGGAAAGACGCCGAGGCCGCGCTGTTGCCCTTTTCAAATGCGCTTGGCTCAATCCTCGGGGTTCAACCATGTACCGCCGACGCCCCGGATTCCCCTTCGCCAACCAGCGGCTCAACCGGCGAAAAAGCTCCCCGCCCCGCTTGGACAGCGCTGGATATCGCCCGCCACACCCTCCGGGCCGAGGGACCTCGCGTCGTCCTTCGCGATCACAAGAGCCGCGGCCCCAAAAACAAGGCGAAACGCCTGCTGTTCATATCCGCCTTGCTTTTTTTCGCAGCGGCCGGCCTTTGGTATCTCTTTGGGCGAAGTGCGCTTTCAGGTGAACAAGGAATGGCTGTAGCGCTCTTTGCCGTTGCAGCTCTCGCTTCGCTCACCGCCTATGCCTTTTTTGGCGTCGGCCGCTTTGCTTCCCGCTATCGCGCCGCTTCCAATCCGCTGGTTGTGCTCGGAAACGATCGGGTAGCCGTCGCGCCCTGGGTTAGCCGCGAAGGAGCCGTCAACCTTCGTCCCGAAGGGCGTTTGGGCGCTGCCATCCCCATGTACGAAGTCGAAAGCACCTGCTCCGCGCAGCGCGGCGATGGCCAGGCCGTGATGTTCAACACCGATCATGGCTTGGTTGACGCCGTATTCTGCCCCAGCGCGCCATTGGCTTCGATGTACGAACACGCGCTTGCCCGCACACTGAAGGAACTCAAGCATCCCCGCTTGACCGCGTCCGCCAGGCAACGCGCCAGAGCACGCTCCCAATAGAATAAAGCTGCCTCGCGGATGTGGCTTTAAGCTCGCGATGATGATTACGATCGGGGCGTATGGTTCGCCCGTCGATACCTCCTCCCGAGAAGATGAGGGTTCGCCCGCTGGCCTCGCTCGCCCAGAATGCCATAGGCTCGATGATTTTGGCGCGCGTCGAAAGCGGCCGGTACAACGGGCGCCTGGTGTCGATTCAAAGGCTTTTGCCCCGGATCGAGGCTTCGGAAGAGCTTAAGCAAATCATCATCGACGAGATGTGGATCTCGGCGCTGATCGCCAGCCGGAATGTCGCTCAGTTTGTGACGTGGGGCGCCGATGAAGAGGGGATATTCCTGGCTGCCGAGCTCTTGCAGGGCATACCGCTCGCGGTGCTCCGCAGGACCGCCACTATCCGCAAAGACGTAATCAACGATCGCTTGATTGGCTTTATCGCCTCGGAACTCTGCGCCGGATTGCAAGCCACGCACACGGCGGCGGGCGCGGACGGGAAGTCCTTGAATTTACGGCATGGCTATCTCAACCCCAACAACATCATCATCACTTTTAGGGGCGAAGTAAAAATCGCCGAATTTGGTTTGGGACACGCCGAGCGCCGCATGGCCGATGTGCTCAACGAGCCCTTGGGCGCCTCTCAGCATTCCGTGTACCGGCCTCCGCCAACAGGCTTTGAAGGCAACGAGGACTTGTACGCTTGGGGCGTGATCGTGGGCGAACTGCTGACGGGGCGGCCTCCTGTAGCCTTGCCAAACCTGCGCACGGGCGCCGCTTCCCGCCTCTCCGAGGCTCCACCCAACACGGCCGCGATGAGACGTTTCATCGATCCGTTCTTTGTGGATATTGCCCGGGCGTGCATCGAACAAAAGCCCGGCGAACGCCATAAAGCCGCGCCTGAAATCGCCGAGCTCTTCGCCGATTGGAGAGCCGTGCGCGGCTTTGGAGAAGGCGATCAGGAAAGCCTTGCCCGCTGGGCCCAGAACTTAGGCAGCCCCGTGCAAACCTGGTTCCGGCGCGCATCTTCGGGCGAATTTTTAAAACTGTCCGGTGCGCCGAAATTGTCCGATGTGTACGTGCAGGCCGAGGCCCAGCGCCCGCCTTCAGTGATGCCGCCCTCGCGCAGCGCATCCCAGCCCGCGTTCAGCGCAGTTACCGAAAAAACAAGCTCGCCCGACGATCGCCGCGCCGCCTCGTCCGCTCCTCCTCCGCCCCTGCAAGCGCCGCCTCCTCCGCCCTCGCTCTCCGGTGTGCCTTCCCTCTCGAGTGTGCCCTCCCAGGCATCTGTACCCCTTCCCCCCATATCCTCGCGCTTTACCTTTGTGTCCCGCTGGGCCGTGGGCAGCAATGAAGAATCGCCGGTCCGCGCACCACCGCCTCCGCCCGACCCCGCTCCACCGGCAAAACCCGCCGCGCGCGAAGCGTCCGCCGACGAAGCCCCGATGACACTGCGCACGGGGACTTCGATTCTCGAACACAAAACCGACCGCGGCTCAACCACCGCCGACTGAAACAGCGGCCCCGATCAACATCTGAGCGGCTTCATCGATCATCGCCTCGGTCGTCATCCGGCCAATCGAAAGCCGAATCGCGCCCAGCGCATCCCCGGGCTCTATCCCCATCGACAAAAGCACCGCCGACGGCCGCTCATGCCCCGCATGACACGCGCTTCCCGTTGAGAAAGCGACATCCTCACAGCGCGCAAGCAGCTCCGAACCCCGCACACCCTTTCCAAAACGCCCATTGCTCGTATTGGGAAGCCTCGGCGCGCCCGCTCCATGCACCGTGTATCCAGCCGCCGAAAGCTGAGCCTCCAGCCTTGCGATGAGCTTCGATTGCCTCGCCGCTTCAGCCTCCACGTCCGCATGCGCCATCGCACACGCCTCGCCCAGCCCCGCGATCGCCGCGACATTTTCCGTGCCCGGCCGAATCCCATGCTCGTGGCCCGCCCCTAAAAGCACAGGCGAAATCCGCACACCCCGCTTGATATACAGCGCTCCCACACCCTTTGGCGCATAGAGCTTATGCCCGGCGATCGACAGCAGATCCACACCCAGCTCGCGCACCCGCACCTTTATTTTACCCACTGCCTGCGCCGCATCCGTATGCACGAGCGCGCCCATCGCCGAAGCTTTTGCCGCGATTTCAGCCACGGGCTGCAACACCCCCGTTTCGTTCTGAGCCAGCATCACGCTGACCAGCAGGCCCTCGCGCCCCACCGCATCTTCCACCGCCAGCAAAGCCTGCCCCACCGCCTCCGCGCTCACTTGCCCGCGCTCATTTACATCCACCGTCTGGACCTTCGTACCCCGGTGCGAAAGCCACTTGGCCGGCTCCACCGTCGCCGGATGCTCCACAGCCGAAATCACAAGCCCTTTTGGCCCATGACCTCCAAACACGCCCCGGATCGCCAAATTGTTCGATTCTGTTCCGCCGCCGCTAAACACAATCTCATCGGCATCGCAATCGAGCAATTGAGCCACCTGCGCCCTGGCTTTATCGATATACGCCCGCGCCCTCCGCCCAAACGCATGCCCCGCGCTGGGATTGCCAAACCCTTCGGACAGCGCCTGATTCACCACATCCCGCACCCGCCCGGGCACCGGTGTCGAAGCATTATGATCGAAATATAAAGGTTCACGCATGTATTGACCCATCCCAGCTCAAGGCAATTCGATTTTTAATGAATACTCCGCAATGCGGATACAACTTCATCGAATGCAGGTTCAATTGAATTCAGCACCTGCACATCGGGCAACCACAGCGAAGCAATGGTCAAACCAATGCCCGTCAGTGAACCCCCCGCGATCACCCCCGCGCAAATGGTCTCCTTGTTTTCGGCCATCACAACCACCCATTTCTTAGGCGGCCGCTTTGAATCCCGCGCCTCTTCTTCCTTTGGCTCTACCGCTTTCGCCGCCGGCGTTTCCGGTGTTTCCGGCGCCTTCACCACCTTTTCGGCGATCGCAGCCTTCAGCGCCCGCTGCTCCACCAGCCAAAACAAGAGCCCACCCATAAAAATGGCCAGCGCATCCGAAAAACGAAGCACAAAAGCCAACCCAAACCCAATCGCCGACAAAGGAATCCGATCCTTGCTCAATTTGCGGATCAATTCAAACAGAATGCCCACCACCGCACCCACCACCACCGCAGCCCTCGCCGTCGGATGCAAAAACGAAAGCCCCTTCATCAGAAGCTCGCCCACCGCCTTCCACACCACCGCCGCAGGAAGAGGCAATTCCGCCGTCCCATAGCGCTTAATATCGCCCGCAATAATAAATAAATACCAAACCGGAATCGCCACCAAGAGACCCGCCACCGCCCCCAGCATATGCCCCACAGCCTGCTGCCTCGGCTTTGCGCCCAGCATATAGCCCGGCTTGATATCCATCAGCAGATTCGAGGCATGCCCACTCACCTCGCTCGCAATACCCGCCGTCACCAAATTCGTCGTAATGCTTCCCGGCGCGATCACCCCATAAACCAATTGCGTCAATTGAGCCAGCGCGCTCGTCGGCGTAATCGCCGTAATCGCCGTCGAATGTACCCCGATCAGCGAAAAAATAAATACAAGCGGAATGGCAATCAAACTCATAATAATGGAAACATCCAGCCACACATAACAAATCAGCGCCAAAACCAGCCCAACAATAGGAATTCCAATCATCGACACCCGCACGGGCAATTCAATATGCTCGAGCACATCCTTCCGCCCCTCGCCCTTTTTGCCCTTCAGCGATCCAAACGCAGCCAATATCGCCTTGGGCTTCGACAAGAACGAAAAGAGCGAACTGGTCGTCATACACGCCACCCCGCCCCAAAGCGCCCACACAATAATTTCTTCATAGCCCACATGGCCGCTTTGATTCGGAGGAATAATCCCATGCTGAATTAAAATCGGCGCCACAAACACATAATCCACAATGGCGCCGAGCAGCATCGAAATACCCGTGCCAATCCCCGTCAGCGCGCCCGTCGCAATAAAAATAATGCTCGTATCCATCCGGATCGTTAAATCCGAAAGCAAAACACCGCGAATCGAAGGCTTTAGCCCAAAGCGGTAAATTAGCTCATCATAAAAAGCCGGAATCGCCCTCAAGCCTCCCAGCGCCCGCATCAGCTTTTCATGCCGGATTAACTCGATAAAACTGCTCAGCGCCCCGCCGCCCAAGAGCAGCTTCGCCTTGAGCAGCCCCTCCTTCGCATCACTCTGATGCAGCGAATCCATCACCACGCCCGCCGCCATCCCCTCCGGAAAGGGATACTGCTCATCGTTGATGAACCGCTTCTTCATCGGAAATGCAAACAGAATTCCCAAAAGCGCCAAACACACCGTCCACAAAAAAGCCACATACATCGGCACAATGCGGCCCGTCACCATCGTATACGCCGCCAAACTCGAAATCAGCGGCGCCGTCATATAACCCGCCGCCGTCGCGATCGATTGCATCGCATTGTTTTCCAATACGGTCATTTCCGTACCCAGCCCCAATTTGGCCAGGACCTTCCAGGCCCCAAAAGCCAAAATCACGCTGGTGATTCCCACCCCCAACAGCCACCCTGTCCTAGCGGCGATATACAAGTTCGTTAAAGAAAGAACACTCCCCAACAACATCCCCGTCAGCGCCGAACGCAGCGTCAATTGAGGCTCGCCGCCGCGGTACACATTCTTCAGCCACCACTCATCCTTTTCCTCGAGCGTCATGGTCCGGACTTGCTCCGGACTCAGCATTTTGATGGCCATGCGACAAATGCTCCTGTGTTTGGGCTACTCATATCATGGACTTCCCGCGCCCCATAAGCTCTTTTCGAAACACCTATTTCCAAGACGCCCTCTTCCTCTATTGCTTACGAGGCCGCTGCTGCCCTAAACTCAAAAAATGCGCCGGATATGCATAGATAGGTTTGTTTTGATTGGCGTCGGTCTCCCCGCACTGTTCGCGGGCGGCTGCGGACTCAATGCCGAGGGAGAGAAGGCCGGGCTCTTCGACGACAACACAAGCTCTTCTTCATCCGCATCCACATCGGCCTCGGGCGCCTCATCGGCCTCAAGCTCAAGCGGTGCAGGCGGCGCAAGCTCCTCCAGTTCATCGGGCATGAGCGGCCAGGGCGGACAAGGAGGACAAGGAGGACAGGGTGGGGGGATGCCCACGCCGTGCGGTGTGGGAAGCGTTCAATCCATACAAGACAACTTCGACGATGGGACGACCAATGGCGGCCTATGGACAGTCGATTGCCTGGTAGGCAGCCTTCAAGAAATAGACGGCTATCTCTTTATAGCGCCCAGCGAAGCCGTGATTTCCACCTGCTCCTACACATCGATCACCAACAAAAGCCTGATAGGCTGCCAAGCCACCGTAAAACTGCTTCAAGCGCTCAGCGAAAACATCGTTGGAAATACGTTTTTTAGCCTGACGGGAGCCCCAACGGGAGTGTCTGCAAATGCCGTGGCTCTCTATGTGGACCAAGATAAATTATACCCGATTCATATCAACAACGGGGTGATATCCAACGTATGCCCGTGGGTGGAGTACGATCCATCAAAGCATGTCTATTGGCGCCTAAGCGAAGCCGGCGGCCAATTGACCTACAGCACCTCCAAAGACGCCAAGAGCTGGGATCCGATATGTATTATTTTAGCCCCTCCCTTCCTCAATTCGGTCAAGCTGAGCATAGGAACCAACGTCGCCAGCGTAGGCATTCAGACGGGAGCGGCCAAATTCGACGATGTGAATATTCTTCCATAGCGCGCAAAGCCTGCGCACAAAACACGAAAGAGGCCATACCGTGGACGAAATCCGACACCGCGAGCTTACCCAAGTGGGCGCCGAACAAAGCGGAGGCTTTGAAGCCTGGCATATCCAGCTTATGATAGATGCCAATATCCGCGAAGACGCCGATGAAGTCACCAGCGCCATTCATTTTGACAACTGCACCTTTGCCGAGGGAGCAAAGAAGATAAGACGCGATTGGAACCGGATATGGCAGCAAACCAACCGCCTATCCATCGACGCCGCCGTTTCGCTGGGACGAATCCTGCACACCGTTCAAGACTTCTATGCCCATTCCAATTGGATAGAACTTCATCTCAACCACGCGCCCATTCCTCTATGGGATTTTAATATTGCCAACCTGCCCGCAGGTATCGTCAGCGGCACCTGGGCCGCCGGAAAACCACAGAATTGTAAACACGGCGCGCCTTCCCACGACCAAATCGCCAAAGACAAACCCACTCAGCCCACCGCCAGAAAAATCGTTAAAAGCGGCCCGAACAAAGGCAAAACCTATTTTGAACTCGTCTACGATGCCGCCTTGCGCGCCACCAAAACCGAAATGAACAGACTCAGCTATGGAGTTCGCCGCTACACCATCAGCACCCTCACCGGCGACCTTCCCAGCGCGGGCACCGACGCTTCTATCTTTGTCGTCATGCGCGACAGCTCCGGCCATACCTCAGGCCGAATCTATCTCGACAACCCAACCCAGGACGACTTTGAGCGGGGCCGCACCGATATCTTTCCCGTGGCAGTCCAGCCCCTTGCCGGCCCCCTCGCCTCCATCGATATCGGCTACGATATCAACGAATGGATGGGCGAACATCCAGGCTGGTATCTCAGCCGCGTCCAAATCGAAGACAAAGCCGTGGGCACCGTCTTTTCCTTTGCCTGCGAAAGGTGGCTCTCCCAAAACGCACCCGACAAGAAAACCCTCGTTACGCTGAACGCCTCAATCGCCAACGCCTAGAGCGCCTGCTTAATCCGTACCCGCATCCGCAACCACTTCCCCGCAATCGGCAGGATATCCCGACGCCGGATTGCTCACATCCACACCATTCGCACATACATTTTCAGGCGCCTTCGCATAATACATATCAATAAAACTACCAATCGCGCCCACATTTAAACAATCCGACTTCATCATCGCGCCCCACGCCACCGCCGCAAACTTCGTATCCAAATGAGGATCGGGCGTTAACACAAAGCGATTCTTCACCGGCATCACACATAAAGGATCTACAGGCCGCGCATCCAGCATCGCTTGGATCTGAGCCACTTCCGCATCGCAGCCCATCGGGCAATTATAGGCGATAACCACCGCCCCATGCTCCAAATTATGAATCCAAAATCCCCGCGCAATCGGAACGCTATAACTCTTATACGCCGTCCATACTGGATAATGCGCGCCCGATGTCGGTGGATTGCTCGCATAGCTCAGCACACTGCACGCTGCCACATGAAGCCCAGGCTGAAGCGCCGGCAACTCCGTCGTTGGAGAACATAAATTCCCTCCTCCCTGACCTCCCGAGCCCCCCATCCCGCTCATTCCACCCGCACCACCCGCACCACCCGCACCACCCGAGCCACCCATGGCGCCCCCAGCACCGCCCACACCCCCTAGACCACCCGCTCCAGCCATACCCCCTTGGCCTCCGGCTCCCGCCGTGCCTCCCATGCCGGCCATGCCGCCCATGCCAGCCATACCCCCCGAGCCGCCCACGCCCCCTTGACCTCCAGCGCCCGCCGTCCCTCCTTGACCTCCAGCGCCCGCCGTTCCCCCCATTCCACCCGCACCCCCAACACCGCCCATCCCCGCGGCTCCACCCTGAGCACTCATCCCACCCTGCCCAGACGAACCACCCATGCCAGCCTGACCCATGCCAGCCTGACCCATGCCAGCCTGACCCATCCCACCCACGCCTTGACTCGTCAACTGATGATGCGGAACCAAATCATCCGAAACACAAGCCGCAAAGCCCATCCAAGGCAACACCGCCGCCGACAACAAAATCAACGGCCGAGCCCGCAGAACCCCAAGCTGTTTCGACACCATAGCTACACCGCTATCCCAACTTCCCCGGCGCGGCAAGAAGATAAACCAAGCGCCGATTGTGCGCTGTGTCACGAAAACATGACCAATTCATGACAGACAAGACGAAGATGCTCGACTAAGTAGGGGCGCGTGGAGTCTATAGCCCTTTCGACGGACGCTCCCCGAAGCCGCCCCGCCAACATCACGCGGAGCCTTTTTCATTTTGGAGCGGCCCTATTCGCGCTTGCGCTGGTCATAGCGATACCCTCGCGGACCTGGCTGATGATACTATGCGGTTGTTTTTTTCTTTATGCCTGGCTGATGGAAGCGGGGCGCCGCATATTTCCAGGTTTAAACGAACGATTGATGCGGATCTATGGCCGCATTGCGCATGCGCATGAGCATCGGGAAGTCAATTCGGCGACGTGGTATGTCACGGCGCTGATGATGCTATCGATATTTGCGAGCAAGCCGGCGATGGCATCGGCGGTGATGGTGTTGGGAGTAGCCGATCCTGCGGCGGGGTGGATAGGGCGGCGTTATGGCAAGATCAAACTCATTTCCGGGCGATCGCTGGAGGGGAGCATTACGTTTGCGCTGGTCGGATTTGCGATATCGCTTCCCTTTGTGATGGTATATGGGTCGTGGAGTCTGGGGCATGCGCTGCTTGTGGCGGGTATTTGCGGCGTAAGCGGAGCGCTGGCGGAACTCTTTTCGCTGCGCCTCGACGACAATTTCACGATACCGGTGGTGGTGGGGAGTCTGGTGACGGGCGCGGGGATAATGATATAGGGCGGGGGAGGAACCGGCCCTGAATCTGTTGCAAAACCCAAAGCCCACCCCAGCTCCTGGCCAAAGACGCAGCGGCCGCCTCCAGGCTCAAGCAAGGTATTGCTCTTGCACGGCATGCATGACCGCCCGGGATGCTCGATACAAATCAATAAACAACCGATTGATCCTCCGTTCCGTATGTGCCTATACTCCCGGACATGCGCCGCTCCCAAGCCCAATCCGCCCTCTACCTCGCCCTAGCTCTCCTCGCCATCGCCTGCGCCGCGCCCATCGCCTGCGCCTCCGGCGTCACCTCGGAACCTGACCCAACCGGCTCCGGCGGAGAAGGCGGGGCCGGCTCATCGGTCTCTTCGTCGGGCGGCGGACAAGGCCCGTGCTGGCTCGCGGAAGACTGCGTTGCATTCTCCGATGCGTGCAATGTCGGCGCGTGCGTCAACGCTCAATGCGCAAAACTGCCCGCAAACGACGGCGTAAGCTGCGACGACGGAAAGTTCTGCACCCAAAACGACCTCTGCGATGCCGGAAAATGCACGGGAACGCTTAAGTTCTGCTCGTCCACCGACGCCTGCCACATCGGCACATGCGACATCGAATCCGATACCTGCATCGAAGTGCCCGGCAATGAAGGCCAGCCATGCTTTGACCAAAATCCATGCACCCAGACCGGCATTTGCAAGAGTGGCGCGTGCGAGCCGGGAAAGCCCACCGACTGCTCCTTCATGAATGGCAAATGCTCGGTGGGCGTGTGCGATCCAATGCTCGGTTGCATCAGCATGCCACTCAACGACGGGGCTCAATGCGACGATGGCCTGTTCTGCACCATCGGCGACATATGCAAGTCCGGCGTCTGCGGCGGCTCGCCCAATCCATGCCTTGTGCCGGGCGACGTTTGCAAGGTCGCCTCATGCAACGAGATAAAAGACTCGTGCGATGCCGTGCCAGGCAACAACGGCGCCGCATGCAACGACAACAACGCATGCACAACCGGCGAGCTCTGCGCCGCCGGAATTTGCGGCGGCGGCGCACCGGCGAACAACGGCGGGGCCTGCGACGACAAAAACGCATGCACAACGGGCGAGACCTGCTCGAATGGGGCATGCAGCGGCGGCGCCGCGGTGGTCGTTTGCCAAAACGGCGACGGCTGCTGTCCGAACGGCTGCGCCCTCAACAACGACGACGATTGCGGCGGCACCGTCTACGCCACCGGCATGGCCGGCTTATTTGGCTTCTACGCATACGATATCCCAACAAACATCTGGGCATCCCGCCCGCTCCCGCCCGCGCCGACCAACAGCCAGCTTACGACAAATGGCACCAATGTTTTCTGGCTCGGCGCCGACAACAATATCTATTCGTTCGACCCCCAGACCAACACCTGGAGCATGGCGGGCAAAGGGCCGGGCCCTGAATCCTCGCAGCCGTACGCCTTCTTTAAATGGACGCCCGGTGGCTATTATTATGCCAAAGATGGGCAGAGCACGATCAAGTATTCGGATGGCATCGGCCAATGGCAATCTGCAGCGCTACCGCTTCCTGCTTCCTGCGCCGGGACCTTTGATCCCTCAAGCGGCAACCTCTACATCCGCGCGTATGGGAGCATGGGCGTAATGGTTTTTAATATCGGGACGAACAGCGTAACACAGACTGTAGTTTCGATGCAGCCGGTAGGGGAAACCAGCCGTACAGGCTCTTATTATGGCGGTTTCTTCTATGCCCGGGACTTTGCCAACCCATTCTATAAAATAGATATGGCAAATGGGATGACAATGCTCACGAATGTAAATCCGAGCGAGCAGCACACCTCCACCGATGTGGATCTGGTTGAGGGCAACATTTATATCGGCGGCTACAAACCATTTGGCACACCGTTCCAAGTCTATCATATCGCCACCGGCATGATCGCCAACCTCGCGCCCCTGCCGATGCAGTTTCCAGACAGCACGCTGGTGGTTGTGAAATAAATTCTCTTTCACGATACCGGTGGTGGTGGGGAGTCTGGTGACGGGAGCGGGGATGATGATGAGGGGCAGGGAGGAAACGGCCTGTTTGAATCGTGGGCAAACATGAAGAATTGGGTGGACACGCGCTGAAAAAGCGTGATATAGCGCTCAAGAGAGGAAAATGTATGCGCAAAAAGAGTGACGTTGCCAGGCTTCTAGCCGAGGCTCACCGGGAGCTGGAACCAACGATTCGATATATTGTTCACCTGATTAACGATCGGGAAGACGACGTATCCGAACCCGTAAAACTCCTTGAAGTCAATCCGGTGACATCTCCATCTGGAATTCGAGCAGATTAAACAGGGCAAATTGCCGTTACCCGCGGGCTGGCGCTTGGGAGAGACGCTTTTTCCAGCGGCGGCTTAAGCCATGACCACACAAAGCGAAGCGTTTGCAGTACAGGCGGCATCCGACATGGATACGTATGATTCGATTCGCGACCTTTGCCGAGAGGTAGATTTGCTTCATCTTCAGGTGGATGACAACGGCTGCCATTGCTTTCACACGTAATCCAGCAGTATTTATCCATAAGGATAATTAAGAAAGAGGTTTCCCATGCCCAAAACCACCCCCAAAACCCAATCCCAAACCACTCCCATGGCCAAAGACGCGGAGGCCGACTTTAAAAAATTAAAAAAACGCCTCATGGCCATCCCCCCAGCCGAACTTAAACCCGTTTCCGTCGATTGCCAAGTCTCTTGCGCCATCGCCTTGGGCGTCGTCCAGCAGGCCCAAACCGAACCTCTTCGCTCCCGCTTTAAAAACCTTACCAAATCCGGCGAGTTTAACGATGCCTGTGTCGACGAACTCCCAGCCGCCGCACGCGCCGCTTGGTATGCCCGCCATCGCTTTCTCCTCGATGAAGCCACCAAATCCGAAGCCAAAATTTCTATCGCCCTGCTCGACCAAGCCACTGCCCTTAAATCCAAAATGCTCCGCTGCGCCGAATATCATCTCTCAGCCCATCCCACCGAAGGCCCCGTTATTTCCGCCATCCGCGTCGGCAGCGGCTACCATGATTTAGCCAACGATCTCGTGGCCTTAAGCGAACTCTACAAACGCCAAAAATCCGAACTCTCCCACGATAAACGCAACTACGGCCCCCAAGACGCCGAGCTGGCCAAATCCCTCGCCCATCAATTGCTCGAAGAATTGGCTCAAGGCCATCACGACCAGCCGGGGGACTGGGGAGAGATGCAGAAAAGAGCTTGGCTTCATCTCTACCGCACCTACAACGAAGTCGCCAGGGGAGGCCGTTTCTTGCTCGGTGAAGAAGAGGGCGCCGAAAAATTCCCTTCGCTGGTCGGGGCTACCCGGGCCGCCAAGGGCTCAACAAGCTCCAAAAACGATGGCGATCATGAAAATGAAGGCCCCTCCAGCGCTCCGGAAGGCTAAAAATAAACACGCGGCGATAGAAAGCCGATGATATCGAGTTCTTTTCAAGGACGGTGCGATGGGCAACCCATCGTATCGAGCTTGAAAAGAACCACGCGGCGATATAAAGCCGATGATATCGAGTTCTTTTCAAGGACGGGGCGATGGGCAGCCCATCGTATCGGCCTTGTTTTTAGCGTATGGACGGAAAATCAGCGAATGCGTTTGCGCGATCTTGTTGAAACGCAGGGGACTATGATAGGTTGCCCCAATGAAGATCACAGCGCTTCGCAAAGCTTCGCTTTGGCTTGTTATCGCGGCTTGTTCAAGCGCCGCCGCCTGCGCTGAAGGGGAGTCGGCGGATTCAGGTTCGGTCGCGCATTCATCTACGTCGAGCGGTGGTGGTGATACGGCAACGGGCGGCCACTCCGGCACCGCGGGGGCAGGAGGCACGGCCGGCGTGGGCGGCGCAGGAAGTACGGGCGGCTCGGGAAGCACGGGCGGCTCGGGCGGCGAAGGCGGAACAGGAGGCGCGCCCCCCGTCTGTGGCAATGGCGTCCCCGAATCCGGCGAAGAATGCGACGGCGCCGCCTCAACCTGCGAAAATCTCGGGTTTTCAGGTGGCCCCGCGCCCTGCACGCCGAGCTGCACCTTCGATCTGTCTGGCTGTTCGGGCTGTGGGAATGGCGTTATCGATGCCATTCTCAACGAAGATTGCGATTTCGATGCCCAAGGCGACCCGCTTATCGCCACAAGCTGTCAGGCCCTAGGCTACCCTCAAAGCGGAGCCAACCCCTCGTGCAACCCCGATTGCACCTACGATATCCGGGTCTGTCAATGCGGCAATGGCGTGCTCGATCAGGATGAATTGTGCGATGGGTCTTTTTTGGGCGGCCATACCTGCCAAGGCGAAGGGTTTGGTGGCGGGGTAATCGCATGCACCCCCGACTGCACGCTCGATACATCGGGCTGTGATACCTGCGGCAATGGCGCTATCGATGGCAACGAGCCCTGTGATGGCATGGATCTGGGGGTAAATACCTGTGTCTCCCTCGGCTATGGGGGCGGCATGCTCGCCTGTCTGCCGGGCTGCTTCCTCGACACCACCGGCTGCGATCCATGTGGCAATGGCGCCGTTGACGCGGGCGAACAATGCGACGGGGCCAATCTTGCCGGTCAAACCTGCATCTCGGCGGGATTTGGCAGTGGCATGCTGGGATGCAAGGCCGATTGCACGCTGGACACATCCTTGTGCAATCCCTGTGGCAATGGAGCCATTAATGCGGGCGAACAATGCGACGGGGCCAATCTTGCCGGTCAAACCTGCGTCTCGGCGGGCTTTGGCAGTGGCATGCTAGGATGCAAGGCCGATTGCAGCCTGGACACATCCCTGTGCAATCCATGTGGCAATGGGATGATCAACGCGGGCGAGACCTGCGACGATGGCAATCAAGTATCGGGTGATGGATGCAGCTCGGCCTGCCAGACCGAGATGATGGCATGCGATGTAAACGGCCTCTATATCAAATCTGGAGCGCCCATCAACTACACCTGTTGTTTTGGGCTGGTTTCGGTGAATGTGTCGTCCTTTCTCTTCTCGAACAACGGCGCCTCCATCAGCTCATCGCCCTCGAACCCGGTCCCGATGACGGGCGCGGCGACGACCTGTCCCTCTGGGAGTTTTTCAAATATAGGAACGCTCCCGGGCGGTTGTAGCGAGACCTATAAGCTGACGGGCTCGTTTACGGGTCCAAATACCTGGACGGGCACCTATGAACTTCAGTTTAGCGGGCCGGATTGCAGTTGTTTTGGCGGTCTGGACACGCCTTGTGTGAATCAGGTTTACCCGATCATGGCCACAAAGTAGACGTACATGGTTGGGAGCGAAGATTTTGGGTTGATGGGTTGATGGGTTAAAGGAGATTACCAAATGAAGTACCGTAAGCTGGGAAGCAGCGATCTAAATGTATCCGTGATGGGCCTTGGATGTATGGGCATGTCCGATTTTTATGGTGAGCGGGATGAAAGCGAATCGGTGGCGACGATACACCGGGCCATTGAATTGGGGGTTAATTTCTTTGATACGGCGGACATGTATGGTCCATTTACGAATGAGATCTTGGTGGGCAAAAGCATTGCCGATCGGCGGGACAAGGTGATATTGGCGACGAAATTCGGTGTTCAGCGCAATGAAAAGGGGGAATTTTTAGGTCTGAACAGCACACCGGATTATGTTCGTTCGGCTTGTGATGCGTCGTTAAAGCGGCTGGGATTAAATCATATCGATCTCTATTATCAGCATCGGGTCGATCCTAAAGTACCGATTGAGGACACGGTGGGTACGATGGCCGAATTGGTGAAAGCGGGCAAGGTGCGTTATATTGGCTTATCGGAGGCGAGTCCCGAGATGATTCGGCGGGCGCAGGCGGTGCATCCGATTACGGCCTTGCAGACGGAATATTCTTTGTGGAGCCGGGAGCCCGAGAAAGAGATTTTCGCGGCAACCCGGGCATTGGGCATTGGCTTTGTGGCCTACAGCCCCTTGGGCCGGGGATTTTTGGCGGGACAATTCAAGAAGTTCGAAGATTTACCTGAGGGGGATTGGAGGCGAAAGAGCCCACGATTTCAAGGTGAAAATTTTGAGAAGAACCTAGCGCTGGTGGAGCGGATCAGCGAAATTGCAAAAGACAAAGGGGTAAGCCCTTCGCAGCTTGCCTTGGCGTGGGTTTTGGCGCAGGGCGAGGATATTGTGTGTATTCCTGGGACCAAGCGCCGCACGTACCTAGAGCAAAACCTGGGTGGGCTTGATGTGACGCTAAGCCAGGAAGAGTTGGCCCGTATTAACGAAGCATTTCCGATGGATGCGGCGGTTGGGACGAGGTATTAGGCTTATTCATCCCGGCAGCATCGAAACCCGGTTGAATAATCGTGATAGTCCGGTGAATGGGTGGCCGTCGCATAGACACAGCCCCGTCCATGCTCCCCTTGGGAACTAAAATACCCGCCCATAAATACGCCCGTTCCAGGCGCCCCAAGCAATTCGGGACCAAAATCCAGGGGGAGCTTTTTCGCTAGGCTTATCGAGCCATCATCGGCTATCCATTCATGCAGATTCCCCACCATATCATAGAGCCCATGGTCATTGGTGCAGTCGCTAAAGTCGCCGGTCTTGGCCAAAAAACCAGGCTCTTTTAAGAGTTTGGGATTGTTGTAATGAAGCCCATAGGTAAATTTCACATTCATCCCAAACATTTGCTGCATGAGATGGTCTTTGCCCGTGTTGCAGCGCCCTTTGATTTCGCTTTCGCCATAAGGATAACGGGTCTTTTGGCTGCCAATACAGGCTCCATGCCATTCCTTGGCCGAGCATAGGCGTTTTTGAGCGGCTTTGCAGGCTTTGGCGGCGTCTTTTCGGTTGATGTAGCCTTGAGGATGGATGCCTGCTTTTGAGCGGGCGGCAATTTTGGCTTTGGGCTTGGGTGTTTCATAATAGGGTAATACTTGATCGGGGGCATCCGCTAAAACCAGATGGGCTTCCCAGCGATCGATGCAATAGGTTCCAACATGGGCCATTTCTTCGGGGCAGGGGGATGGAGCAGGGGGAGCGGGGGCAGAGGTAGCGGAGGGGATAGGGCTTGAGGAGCTGCTGGATGGGGACGCCTGGGCTTGGGCCGGTTCTTGTTTACAGCCGGCGAGACAAAGCAGGCTTAAGAGCGATAAGGCTTGAATACAAGCCGATTGAAGCATAGGCGCCCCGGATGATGGAAGCATAGTGGGCCGCACCTTATCGGAGTTGAGGGCGAAGATCCAGCCCTTCGGGAGAAGAAAATTCACGGGTGATGGGCTGTATCCAGGCTTCTTCGCGGTCTCCTTCCCGATGGGGGTTGGGATGAGGCGTGCTCGATGTGATTTGAGCCCGTACATACCATTCGAGGCCGCTCATTCGATACGAGGCGACGGGGCCTTCTTGTTCCGATAAGAGCTTGCCCACATGGGCGGGCTTGTCTTCTTCGCCTTTTAAGGTTCCAATAAAACGGGTGGAATAGATAACGCCGTCTTTGGCTTGGATTTCGATGCGCAGGGTTTGATCGCTAAAGGAAATTCTCGAGATCGTTACGCCTGAGCTCGCATAAAAAGCGCCGGATTCGAGGGCTTTGGCCAGATCGGCGGCATTGAGGGAAGAAGAAAGCACCATGACCCAGCCCCGGCCTGGATTGGATAGCTTGGGAAAGTCGACATACATGTGGGCATCATCGGTAGCGATACCGTAGAGGAGAGGAAGTTTGTATTTGGCCAGCCTTTCGGTGAGCACGATATCCCAGAGCCTTTCGGTGGAGAGCCTGGCGCCGCGAGGATCGCCGTGATTGCGGGTGCCTTGATGGCCATTGTAGACTTCGAAGAAGCGGGCTTCGGGGATGGGGGCAATATCCTCGGGTTTTAGTGCCCAGCCGAAATTGGGATGATTGATAAAGGTGAGCATGGGTTGTCCGGTGGATATTCGCTGGCGCTGGACGGCTTGAAGATTGTGTTGAAGAATCTCCCGGATAGAAGAGCCGCCTTGAGGAGGGACAAGCTGGGCCAAATGAAAGGCATTGAGATGAACGGGGGTATCGCCTAAATGGTCTGTAATTTCCTCGCCTTGGAGGAGGGCGAAGCGGCCTGTTTGTTCGAAGCGGCGGCGCAATTCGGCGAGGGTGCGAAGGCGGTAGTGGAAGTTGAGATCGGGTTTACGTTTTTCGAAGGAGCCGGGGAAGGTTTTTTCGTAGAGTTCAGCGGCTTTTTTGCGATCGTGGTCATAGGGATAGAACCAATGTTCGCCTTCCATCAGGACATTGTGTTCGGTGAGCAGGAGAAAGTTGTAGTCATGGGATTGATACCATTGGATGGCGATTTCGGGAGGGGAATCTCCATCGCTCCACCAGGTATGGGTATGGAGGTTTCCTTTATACCAATCCAAGTGTTGGGGGTGGAGGAGGGGGGTATCTGGGGCTGGAGGTTGGGGAGGGGGAGGGGGCGTGGAATTTCTGGACCAAGTGAATGCGGCGGTGGCGATGGTGAGGGAAGCGAGGGCGGCGAGGATGATGGTATTGCGGGAGGGAGCGGGCATGGGGAGAAGCGGGGCTGAGGGTAGACGAGAACGGGGAGGAGCGCAATGGGGATTTTGGGGTTGCGAGGAATTGGGGGATGTGAGAGATAGAGGAAGGGGGCTCCACAAGTTCCAGGTTTAAGAAGCATGACAACTCCTGAGTTGCCTCAATCGTCCATTGTTTTGTTTCAGAGCGAAGATGGCCGGGTACGCATTCAGTGCCGTTTTGAAGGTCAGACGGTTTGGCTTCCTCAAAAGCTGATTGCTGAACTTTATCAGAGTGGCGTGAATACGGTGAATCACCATCTGAAGGAAATTTTTTCCGAGGGTGAGCGAAGGATCTCGCGGGACATTGCGATGAACTGCTTGAGCGCATCCGCGATATCCGCGCCAGTGAGCGCCGGATATTTTTGAGCGTGTGAATGCGGAGTTGCCCAATATGGGCTTGACCAGTTGGAAAGGCGATGTTGTGCGCAAGGGGGATCAATGCGGGGAAAGTAAGCCGGGATGCCGCTGAATTAAAGGCCGCCAATGAATATGAACGTTATGAGGAGCGAAGGCGGCGGGTGCGGGAGGAAGAGGGGGAGCTTGAAATGATGCGTCATCTAGAAGATGCAATGAAGAAGTTGCCTCGAAAGCCGTAATTTTGATTCCCTATTCAGCCCCAAAAAATTTTCCTGAAAGATCCTTCCCCTTCGCTCGTTTTTAGGCGATGATGCGCGCCGTCCGCTGTTTTTGCCCCTTCGATATGACCCAAGCGGACCCGCCTACACGCATCTGAGGTAGCCATGAGCGATTCTTCTTCCCCCGACCACCCCGTCCAACAAGCTCCTCTCGTTCCTTTGGCGCCTACGCCCAATCCTCATTCTACCCCGCCTCCTTTTGTCCCTCCTCCTCTTCCAAAACGTCCCCTGAAGCGGGGGCTGCTGGTGAGTTTCGGTGTGGGGTTGACGCTGCTTGTCGCCAGTCTCGTCGGCTTGGCCGTTATTCAAAGTCCTCCGCCTTCCCGCGCCAATCCTATCGGTGCTAGGCTCGAGCTGGCTGCCGGCGATGTGACTCTAAAACGCGATAATCAAGAGAGTACCCTTATCTCGGGCGTGCCGCTGCCCAGCGGTGCCGAGCTGCATACAGGTAAGGGCGCCCGCGCGCTGGTGAGGCTCTCCGATGGTTCGTCCATTGTGCTTCGAAGCGATTCAAGGGTGATGCTCGGTGAAGCCGGGGTCACTGTGAGCGAAGGCGAAATGTGGCTCGATGCTCCTCCTAGTGAGCGGGGGAGTTTGGTGCATAAAATTGGAGATACGACGATTTCAGCCGCGGATGCCGGTTTGTCGATGAGGATGGAGCAGGGCGGGGAAATTAATGTGGTGGTGACCCGAGGTTTGGCGGTTGTGAATTCGCCCGCGGGCCGGGTGGAGGTGAATGCGGGCGAGCAGGCTAAAATCGCCAAGGGCGCGGCGCCTAAGGTCTCACCCATGGCGTATTGGGATGATTGGACTGGAGGCATGGGGGACAATCGCCCGGTGAGCGGGGTGGCGAGCGGGGCGGGCCGCATTTATGGAATCGATAAGAACGCGCTGCCTGGAACGGCGGCGCGGACGCTTGAGATTAGCCGTCAGTCGGTGCAGGCGGTGCTTCGCGATGGTTTGGCCGAAACGCAGGTCGATCAGACCTTTTCCAATCCGGGAGGGCGGGAAGTTGAAGGGTGGTATTGGTTTACGCTTCCCGAGCGGGCCATCGTGACTTCGTTTGCGGTGGAGACCAATGGAGCTTTGGTGGAAGGCGAAGTGATAGAGAAGCAAGAGGCGGCGGCTCAATATGCGAGGGCCGTGGTGCAGCGCAATGAGCCGGCCTTGCTGGAATGGATTGATGGGCGAAGCTATAGGGCGAGGATTTTCCCGGTGCCCGCGTCGGGGTCGCGCCGGGTGGTGCTCCGTTATATGGAGCTCTTGAGCGCGCGGGAAAACCGTTTGGAATATGTGTATCCCATGCGTTCCGATGATGCGGCGCAGATCGGCGAGTTTTCGCTGAATGTGGATTTGGGTTCGGCGGGTGTGGGTTCGGATTTGTCTACCTTGGCGGATGCTGTGGTGGAGGATGGGGGTAAGCGGGTGAGCATGAGGCGTAGCGGTTATACGCCGAGGGCCGATTTTCAATTGGAGGTTCAGTTAAAGAATCGAAAGGCGGCGCCGCTGCGGGTGGGAAGGTTTTCGGCGGATGGAGACCGGGCGGATTATTTGATGGCCCGTTATGCGCCGGATTTTGATTGGCAGAGTATGAAGGAGATGCCGGCGGAAGTGGCGATTGTGGTGGATACATCGGCATCGGGTGATGAGTCGGCGCGTTCTCAGAAGGCGCAGGCGGCGGAGGCGGTGCTGCGGGCGCTGTCGGGCAAGGATAAATTTGCGCTGATTGCGCTGGATGGAACGGCCAAGGTGCTGCATCCCAAGGATGGGCTGGCCGAGGCGAACGATAAAGAGATTGCGGCGGCGCTGACACAGCTTGCGGAGCATGCGAGCGGGGGAGCGACGGATTTGGGGGCGATGTTCGATACGGCCTTGTCTCGGGTGCATGGCACGGAGCAGCCGGCGATTGTGTATATCGGCGATGGATTGCCGACGAGCGGTGAAGTGAGCGGCGAGAAACTGGCCGAGCGGTTAAGGCGTTCGCTCTCGGTGTCGCGGGCGAGATTCTTTACGGTGGCGGTGGGCTTGGATGCGAACTATTCGCTGCTGTCGGAGCTATCGAGGGAGGGCGGAGGACAGCCCTTCAGGATTGCGGAAGTGGCGGCGGGCACGCAGGAAGTGCTGCGTTTGGTGAGCGCGGTGAAAACGCCGACCATTACCGATCTGTCCCTGGATTTTGGGGCGGGGCTCGATGAAGTGATGGTCTCGGCGAGCGGAAAAGTATCGCGTGGCGAAGAAGTGATTTTATTGGCCCGCACGCATCATGCGCTGCCCAAGGAAGTGAAAGTAAAAGGCAGGCTGGGCGCCAAGGATTTTGAGCGGGTTTATCCTGTTGAGCTGGAGCGGGGTGTGGGGGTGACGCTGATTCCAAGGCTGTGGGCGACGGAGAAGATGAAGCGGCTCTTGGGTCAGGCGGCCGATCCCGATCAAGTGCGGGGGAAAGTGGTGGAATTGGGCTTGGATTATGGTCTGATGACGCCGTTTACAAGTATTTTGTCGCTGGAGAGCGAAAGGGCATATAGCGAGCAGGGGATTCGCCGCCGTTATTCGCCGCTTCGGGGTGGAAAACTAACGCTGTTGGATCCGATCACCGAAGATATTATGCTGGGCAAGCTCTTTCCTCCGACGGCGGTGGGCTGCAATGCCGAGCGTTCGCCCGCGAGTGAATCGAAGGCGGCCGCGCCGATGGAGCAGGCGCCGATGAGTCCGACGCCGGTGGGAGCGGCGGCAACGGCGGCGGCGGCGACGGGAGCGGGTGATCCTTTAAGCGGCGATTATGCGTCGGCGGCCGATGAGGGCACCCGTAACGAGCTTCAGAAGCAGCTTGAGACGGCCAAGACCGATGCCAATAAGATGAAGGCGGAAGCACCCGCGGGCGGAGGCGCGCCCAGGGCGAAGAAGGCTTTCCGCTGTGATCCAGGCGATCCATTGTGCGCCGGTTTGGATGATGATAGGCAAAGCAATGCTCCTGCGCCACCCCCGCCACCCCCAGCTCCCGGGCCTATGGCAACGACAACGGCGGCGACGGCTCCTCAGGCGGCCAAGCCAAGGGTCGAACCGAAAACGCGCACGCCTGGGGCTGTGAGAATAGCGGGGGGTGTGATGCCTGAGCCAAAGCCTCAGGAAAAGCGGCCCAAGGCGATTGTGCTGGGTCAGTGCAGCGATAGCGCCAAACGGCCGCTGTCGGAGAGGATTGTGCTGTGGTCCAAGCGGCTTCGGGGCAATCTGGCGTCGGGCGAGCTGATCAACCGCTATGAAGGCGCGAAAGCGGCTTGTGAAATCGCGGATTGGCGGGCGGAGGCGGCGCTGTTGGACTTGATTCAGGCGAAGGTCCGGACGGCGGGCGCGGCCGAGGATGTGTTGCGATATTTTAGCGATACGCCGGATACGCAGCGATTTGTGGCGCATGCGATTCTAAGGCGTTCGGTGGATTTAAGTGTAACGGCTGCCGTTCGCCGGGTTTTGTGGAGTGAACGGGTGCGCTGGGCGGAGCTCGACAATGAGCTGGCCGAAATGAAGACGCCCGAGGAGCGAATTGAACGGCTAAAGCAGGTCTTGCTCGAGGTGCCGGGCGATCCTGAGGGGGAAATTCGGCTGGTGCGGCTCTTGGCGGATGCCGGCAAGAAGGAAGAGGCGTTTGCTCGAGGCCGGAGGCTGCGCGATCAGGGGCTATTGAGCCCTGCGTTGGCCATTGCGCTGGGCGATGTGCTGGCGGCTCAGGGCTTTCAAGATGAGGCGATCCGCACCTATTCGGAGCTGGTGGAGTTTGATTCAGAAAGCCCCGCCTCGCGAAAACTCTTGGGCGATATTCTGCTCCGGCATGGTTGGTACGCTCCGGCCTACCGCCAATACAAATCGCTGACGGAAATGCCGGCCTCGGACGCCTCGAGTTTTCTGCGCATGGCGGCTGCGGCGGCGGGAACGGGCCGGGTGGATGAAGCTCTCCGTATTCAGCGTCAGGTGGCGAATGCGGAAGGCACGCCGGGGCCGGACGATCCCCGGCAATGGGCGAGGCTTTTGTCCGCGGCGAGGCTGGCCCGCCTGCTTGCGGCGCCCGACGCTCAGAAACCATCCGAGCCCGATTTTGTGAATAGCGTCACGCGAAAACTAAAAGAGCTGGGGCTATTTAGCGGACCTTCGGCGCTGGTCTTGCTCACATGGGAGGATTATGAAGCCCTTCTTTCCCTGGCTGCCTATGAAGGCGACAAAGAAGTCCCGCTATCGGGCTTGATGGATGCCTCGCCTGTGGGATTGGTAGGGCTATTGCTTCCCGCCGCGGATTTGGAACGCCTTCGATTTGCGGCGCGCTGGAAGAAGGACAGCCCGGGCCGCGATGTAAAATGGGTGTATTCCACGCTGATTTGGGATGGAAAAGCCTTCCAGGTAAAAGTCAAAGAAGAAAGCCTTTCGAAGACAAGCAAAGAAGCCCCGCTCTAACGAACATGATCGATATCACGCTGTTTGACTGGCTTGTCGGCTCGCTCGGCTCGCTCTTCGCCTATGTGCTCGTCCTGCTTTCGCTGGGCTCGGTGGCTGTGATGAGCTCTTCGCTCGCCCTGATGATGCATAAGCGTTTTGAGGCCGAATACTCGGCTTCGCTCGCGGTGGGCGCGGTATTTCAGCCGGTCGCGGCGCTTCGGAAGGCCCTCTATGCAGGCGGCGCGGCGGCTCTGCTTACGCTGCTTGTTGGTATTGCCGGCGTGCGCGTCGGCGCTTTTTTTACGACGGGCCTCTTTATTGCCGCCGCATCGGTGACGGCTGGTTCGGTGGCCTGTGTTGCGGCCCTGGGCGCCATTCGGGGGACCTCCGCCCTGCTTCAAGGAGCCCACGATAAAAGGCAAATGCTGCTGGCGTCCGCAAAAGAACGGCAAAGAATGCTGGAAGAAGGCCGCCGCCGCTATCTCGAAGGCGCCGATCTGCGCGAGGAATCCGAGCTGGCCAAGGCAGGCGTGCTCAAGCTGGCTCAGGCTCTCGATCGAATTGCCGCACTCGAGAAAGAAATCGGCGAAAAGCTTGCGGCCACGGCCTCGGGACGGCGCGAGGATACGCCTGAGCATATCGAGGAAATGACGCAATTGAGAGAACAGTTGCAAGCCACGCTGGAATTGGGGCGGGCGGCCTTGGGGGCGGCGGAAATCGCTGTATTCAGGCTGTCTTGTTATGAGCCCTTGCGAAGGCTGGTCCGGCGCAGGCCGGTGGAAATGGTGTCCGCGCTCGGGCAGCCCAATCAAAAACCGCCTTCCCAGGAAACCATTGCAAAATCAATGGATGCAATTCAATCGTATTTAAATGAAATTGACGGAGCGAAGGCTTTGATTGACGCGCTGGAAACCTCGGAGCTTTCCCATGTGCCCGAGGACGATGGCCGCGAAGTTCTCTCGAGGGTGCGCGATGAACTCCAAGCCATCGAAACCGTGTACCGCAATGTGCTGCGGAGGGCCGAGCTCTTTGCCCTGAAAGCATCGGCGCGCGCGGGCATTTTAGAAGCGGCTTCGGCGGCGGATTCGGTATCGGAAAAAGCCTCGGGCATGCGGGCCGACGACCAAGAATACGGATTGCTCGTGGCCGAGGCCGCCAAGGCGGAAACGGCAATGACCGTGGTGGTGAGCAATGCGCCCATTACAAGCATGGAAGTCAGGGCATTGGCCGATGCGCTGGCCCGTTCCGAAACAGCGCTTGCCAACAGGGACACGGCTTCGCTCAAAGAGCTTGTGAAGGCGATGCAAGAACTTTCATAGCGCGGCGCCCTTATCGAACTTAATTTGTCGGCCGTGAGCTCCGACAGCCAAAACAAAAGCCCCAACAAGCTCTCTTCACCCCCCAGATTCCGAAGGCTAAAGCGGGCGCTAAAAATCATTCTCATGGCCACGCCCATTTTGGTCATTGCGCTCTGGATAGCCATTCACCGCATTGTGTGGCTCGGGCCGTGGCTTGCCGATACCGCGCGCTCGATTGTTGGGCCTGGACCTGTGGCCTGGCTCGAGAACACAACCTATGCGATCGATGATTGGTTTAGACAAAAGCTCTATGGAGAAAAGCCGCCGGAGGCTTATTGGGAAGTGCCCTCGGCTCAGCCTTCCCCGGTGCTTTCCGCGCCTTCGCCCGCCGCATCTTCAAGCGCTTCGGGCACATCGCCCGAGCCTCAAAAACCCGCGTTCCGCCCCGCCGATGCAGGCGCCATTCATAAAGCCTTTGCAGCGGCCGGCGATGGAACATGGCTTCCCATCGACGATCCGCTCGCATCCAGCGATGCGCCTCGCATGTTCAAAACCCTTCTCCATCCCGATATCAATCGCTCGTGGGCGGTGGTTGCCGTGGTCGCCGCCGATATTTCCCGGGTGCGATTGCACTTTGTGCTGGGCACGCGCGAACCTGAAAGCCTAGAGGCCGAAGGCAAAGATCTCAAACGCACGGGGCTGATTGCTTCCGAACATCAGCGCGATTTAATCGCGGCATTTAACGGCGGATTTAAAACCGTTCATGGCCGCTACGGCGTGCGAACCGATGGAGTAACGCTTATCAAACCCCGCAAAGACGCCTGCACCGTAGCCATGCTCAAAGATGCAACGGTCAAAGTGGCTCCATGGAAATCGCTGGCCGGACAAGATGAAAACAGCTTTGAATGGTGGCGCCAGACACCGGGCTGCTTTGTCGCCGAAGGCAAAATGCATACGGGCCTCACCGTGGAAGACAATACCTACTGGGGCGCGGCCATCGGCGGAAACACCGTGATTCGCCGCTCCGCCATGGGCATCAGCGAAGACGGCCGCACGCTCTACATCGGCATCGGCGATTTCACGACCGCGCCCGCCATTGCAAAGGCGATGGCACACGCAGGCGCCCACAACGTGGCCCAGCTCGATGTCAACTGGTCTTTTCCCCGATTCTTGATTTACGTACCCAAAGCCCAAGGAGCCGCGGCCGATCCCAACGATTTAAAAGCGACGGCGCTCTGCAAGGGATTTGAATTTAGCGAAGACGAATACATCCGAGAAAGCTCGCCGCGCGATTTCTTCTACCTGACGCGCGCCGTTTCCAAGTAAAACGCGGCCGGGTTCCCGATGCGAAAAGAAACGTTTGAGTTTAAGGCGAGCGATCAGAAAACCCTCTTTGTGTACGCCTTCCGCCCCGACGAAGGAGCGGCTGTGCGGGGCGTTGTGCAAATCGCGCATGGAATGGCCGAGCACGCGGGGCGCTATGAACGCCTGGCCAATGCCTTGTGCGGCGCGGGATATGCCGTCTTTGCGGCCGACCACCGAGGTCATGGCAAGACCTGCCAAGATGAAAACGAGCTTGGTTTTTTCGCTTCAAGCGATGGCTGGAATCGCGTGCTGTCCGATCAAGAAGAGCTTTCGGCGAAAATCCAAGGCGAATATCCGCGGCTTGCGCTGGTGATGTTCGGGCACAGCATGGGCGCCACGATGGTCGAGGCCCTGATGTACCGAAATCCCGAACTCTATGCGGGCGTTGTCTTAAGCGGTTCCAGCGGCAAACCCAGCGTTTTGGCATCGGCGGGCCGCTATGTCGCCAAGGCCGAAAAGAAGAGGCTCGGCGAAAAGGGCAAAAGCTCGCTCATTCAAAAGCTTACATTTGAAGCCTTTAATAAACCCTTCGAGCCTGCCCGCACACCCTTTGAATGGCTATCCCGCGACCCGCATGAAGTCGATGCGTATAAAAGCGATAGCCGCTGCGGATTTATGTGCACCACTTCGCTGTGGGTCGATTTGCTCGATGGTTTAGCCGAGATAGCAAAAAAACAGAATATTTCACGAATTCGAAAGGATTTGCCAATTTATGTGATGGCGGGCAGCCAAGACCCGGTCAGCGAAAACACCAAATTGCTTCGCCAATTGGTTGAAACCTATTATTCCGTGGGGCTCAATCAATTGACGGTGCACTACTACGAAGGCGCCCGCCACGAGCTTATCAACGAAATCAATCGTGATCAGGTTATTTCCGATTTAATTGCCTGGCTCGATGGGCATCTTGGCCGTTGACATTGAAAACCCGATTTGAAAGGCTTGAAAAATGAGGCACTTCATTCATTCAAGCTTAGGCATTTGCGCGGCGGCCGCGGCGGTCTTGGGCCTATGGATTTCGGCTCTAGCGGGCTGCGGCGGTGAAACCCAAGAACAAAGCAGCGGCTCGATGGCTTCGAGTTCATCGGGCAATATGGCGGCGTCGTCGTCCACGGGCGGCGCCATGGCTGGCGCGGGCGGCGCGGCGGGCGCCGGAGGCGCTGCAAACACAGGCGGAAGCGGCGGTCAAGGAGGCACGGGCGGAAGCGCCATGGCTATGGCCATGCCCGATTTCAAGCTATTGGACACCAATCAGAATTCATTGTCCTATCAGCAAGAAATCGCGGTTTCACAAGCCAAAGGAAAGATATCCGCCTGGTATTTTGGGCATAGTACCTGAAGCTACTGCGGTACCCAGTTTGGGTATCTCAATCAAATGGCTTCGGAACTTGCGTCGGAAGGGCATAAATTGCCCATTGAAATAGCCGGTGTCGATGGCATTGGCCTGGTCGGGGCCGATCATACCTGCGATGCTTTTTGCACGGCCAAAACCATTCCCTGGCTCGAGGACACGGCCGACCTGAATGTGTGGACGCTGTGGGGCGTGACCTACCGCGATGTCTATGTGCTCGACACCGAAAACAAAACCGTAAAGGTCTACAATCTGACCGTGAATAATTTGGGTGATCCCGCCAAATACGCCGAGCTAAAAAGCATCATCGCGGCCGCGGCGGACCAGTAAACATTGTTCCCGCATTATCCTTTATGATTGCATTCCTCGGGCGGGCGGCCTTAGGATGGCCGGCCCGGTGAGCACCAACCCCAAAAACAACGAATTAGGCTCAGCCTTGGTGCAATGCGCAAAGGCGCCTCTTCGAAAAGCGGTATCGCTGTTAACGGCAAACCGCATTTCAGAAGCATTGGAAGCCATTTCGCACGATAATATTTTGGCTGGGATTCGCGAAGGCACGGTGCAAGTAGCCAAGCGTATTGGAGCTACGCCGGCCGAGGTGGAGCAAACCCTGCCTTGGAATGAGCTTTCGCCGATTTTGGTGCGCATTACATCGACGCAGCGGGCGGCCGCCGATGTGTGGCAAAAACATGCGGATACGGTGGGCGGGCTTTTAATCGGATTTGCAGGGGCTTCTGTTTCCGGTGCAAGCGATAAGCAGCCCGGTCCGGGCGCATATTTAAATAGTCTTTCAGCCCGATTTGTGAGGGATAAGCATCTGGCGATTCCCATAAAGTCTTTTGCGACCGATATTTTGGCTTGGGAAGGCATGATTGAGCGCTGCGGCGATTTTATCGATCGCAGCGATTTGGCCGATCGGTATAAACGCAAGCGGCTAATCAAGCTGGTGGCGGCTATTTCGTTTGTATTGGTGATTGTGCTGGGCGTAGGTGTGACGCTGGGCATGCGAATCCGATTGGCGAACAGCCGGGCGCGCGTCGATCAATGGGTATCCGCGAAAGATGCCTGCGATGTGGAAAAGATAGCGCCCGAAGACCGTGAAAATGCATTGCCCGAGCAATTAAAGAAGGCCGATGAAAGGCTTTCCGAGTGCAAGAAAAAGCGGGAGCGCGACGCATACGAAGCCAAGTGCGATGGCCTGGTCAAACACCTGGAGGCGGGCAAATTGGAGGCGGCCGACGAAGAAGATCGAAAGCCCGAAATGGTCGCGGTATTGAGGCGAATTGCTGCGGGTTCGCTAAAAGCATCGGATTTTACGCTTACCGCTAAAGATTTCCCCTGCCAGGATGTGCCCAATGTGGAAGGCCGGCTATGGGCGGCCTATGCGACAGCGGCCGCGAATTCATCGGAGGCTTGGGCGGACGTGGAAACCGTATCCGATCGCCTGAAAAAGCTGCTGGCTGAAAAAGGCCGGAGTCTCTCCGAGGCTTCAAAGCAAAAGCTCGATCAAAAAGCCGAGGAAGCCTCGAAAAAGGCGATTGTGAGCGGTAAGCCCGATTTATTGGCGAGGGCCAAGGCGCTCTGTGAATTCAATAAAACATTTGGCGTCGAATATGGCCGCAATTGCAAAGGCGTGATCGCCGCCACAGGGGGCCAGCCTTAATGGATATCACCATAAATCCGATCGAGTTAACCAAAAAAACGTGGGTATTGGTGCTCACGGGCGCGGGCGTGTCGGCGGAAAGCGGCATTCCCACCTTTAGGGGCTCCAATGGCCTGTGGGAAAATTATCCGGTCGAATATGTTGCATCGCCGGAAGGATTTAAACGCGATCCTGCCCTGGTATGGCGTTTTTATTCGCAGCGCCGGGCATTTGCCAAAACCTGCTCGCCCAATCCAGGGCATTTCGCGCTCCGCTCATTAGAAGATTATTTGGGCGATCATTTTTTGCTCGTGACCCAAAATGTCGACGGGCTTCATCGCAAGGCCGGTTCTCAAAGGCTGGTCGAGCTGCACGGCAATTTATTTACAACGCGCTGCTCTCAATGCGATCGTATTCCTTTTGCCGATGAATCCGAATATATGAGCGAAGATTTGCCATTCTGCGATGTGTGTGAAAAGAGCGGCCGGAAATCGCTGCTCAGGCCGCATATTGTATGGTTTGGAGAAATGCTCAGCACCGACGATTTAGACCGGGTGCACGGTTTTATGGCCAGAGCCTCGGGCGAGCCTTTTGTATTTATCGCGGCGGGAACTTCGGGCGTTGTGTATCCAGCGGCGGGGCTGGTGCTGGCGGCGAGGAGGCTGGGAGGCAGAACCTTTTTGGTCAATGCCGAGCCCGCCGACAATACCCGGGCATTCGAGCATTTTTTACAAGGCCCGAGCGGGCAGATTTTGCCCCAGCTCTTTTCATATACATAAATACAATCGTATTGACGGCTATTGCTTCTCGCCGATGGCATACAAAACGCCTTCCGACGAGCCCACCAGCACCGTTCCATCATCGGCCACCGCGGCCGGCGAATACAGCGGATAGCCCACAGGCACATCCCATTCGCAGCCCGAGCTTCCCGTTAATTTTGCGGGCGCAAGAGCACCTGTGCGGCTTTCTTCGCCCAAATAAAATTGCCACGAAACCTTCGCGCCGCTGGGCTGAATGGCATATAAAACGCCGTCAAATCGCGGCACATATACCGTGTCCGATGCGGCCGCCGGAGATGCCCACTGAGGAAAAAAACAGGCTCCCACCGTCCGCCGGGCTTTGACCGAACCAGTCCGCGAATCGATAACGGCAATATCCCCTGAATAGGGCTCCGCGTAAATCAATTGGCCGCTGTCGCTCAGCACCGGTGTCGAACGGATATTTCCCCAATTGTCGTCCGGCTTTTTTCCCTTGTGATCGCCGCTGGCCATCCACACCGTGCGGCCTGTCTTCTTGTCAATCGCCATTAATGCCGGGTCGTCGTAATAGGTGTCCCGCGCAAAGGGCAGAATAATGGTCGATCCCGATACAATGGGCGGTGAATAGACTTGAATTGGAAGAGGACGGCCTCCACCAAAGCCCGGCCTTACAATTCGCTGCCGCCATACTTCTTTACCATCCCATTGCAAAGCAATGGCTTCACCTCCTGTCGAAACGGCATAGATCAGCGCTTCGTCGGCCGAGGCTCCGCCCCGGATTTCGCCCTTAAGCTGGGCCGTCCACAATGGTGTTCCGTCCTCGAGCGAAAGAGCGCGGAGAGTGCCGCCTGCGTCGCCCACCACAACAAAGTTTCCAATGGGCAATGGATGAGAATAGACCTTTGCCGGCCCGGTGCGGATCCAGCGAATACGTCCGGATTCCAATTCGATCGAATAGACATAGCCATTATCGCAGCCCACGATAACCCGGCCGCCGACGGCCGCCGCTCCATTGGCGTCGGCATGTAAATGCGTATGCCAAAGGCGTTTTCCCGTGCGCAGGCTGAAGGCATAGAGCCCGTCTTTTGCGTCGGCTACGTTGTGGTCGCTGCCCGATGAGGGCACGAGCACCATTTCGCCTGAAATTACCGGTGAATTAAGCCATCCCTGAATGCCGATATGAGCCCGCCATTTAATCGCCGGCTGTTTAATCGAAGGCGCGTTCGACCAGCCGCGCCGTCCGATATCGCCGTGAAACATAGGCCAGGACGAGCTTCCGCCGCCCAGCGGAATAGATTCATTGCCGTCGTCGGGCGATTGGGTTTTTTGCGCGGCAGGAGCCGTCTCCGGCTTGGGCAATACAATCGATACTTGTTCGGTTTCTTGTGGATTTCCCTGCGAAGCCATTCCCAGCGGTCCCGCGGCCGTGCCTCCGCAAGCGCTTTCAAAGAATGCAATGAGGGCAAAGGGAATGAACGCGCGGGTGTTAAGCATGAAAGAAAGCAATCGCGTTCGCGGGGCCGCGTCAATTCGCAAGTCAATGGTGGCTTAGAGATGCGGCTGGGAACGCCTTCTGTTAGGGTCGCGAAAATGGGGATGCGCAGGGTTGCGGAGGCTGTTGCATTTTGTGCGTTGGGCGCGTTTGGAGCGGGCTGTGGAGGGGCCGCGCCGGTGGGCGCCGTGGAGCCCGCGGGGGCCGTGGAGCCCGCCGCAAAAAGCGCGGAGCCGCCCCGCGCGGAAGGGCAGGCGGACGCTGTTTCGCCTGCTGGAGCGGCATCTTCCGCGCCGGCGCCCAATTCAGGCCCCGCGCCCTTGCCCGCGGCCGAGAACGCAAAACCCGCTTCCGCGCCTGCGCTGGGCGAGGCCAAGATTCGGATGGAAGGCGGCGATGGCCTGATGTTCGTTCCTTTGGTGGATGCGGTTTTGTCCGGTCAGCCGACATCGATGCTGGTGGACACGGGCGCGAGCCATCATGTGTTATCCGCGTGGTTTGCGAATGAGGCTTCGCTTCCCGTGGCGTATGCGGGCGATAAAGCCAAAGATCATGTGGGAAAAGGCGCGGGAAAAGTCGGGCGGGTCGAGCAGCTTAAGGTGCGCATTGCCGGATGGGAGGCGCGGGATTGGCCGATCACGCTGGTGCTGAGTTTGCCCGATGCATTGAAAAACGCGGGAATCGGCGGTGTTTTAGCGCCTCATCGGGCGGCGCGGCCGGGCTTTGCGGTGGTGCTCGATTTAAAAGCGGGAAGGATGAGGGAAGAGCCTGAACAGGCGGCGCTTTCTCAAGTTCGCCCTGGAAAAATCGCGTTTTCCGGGGTGCGGGTGTGCGGCGGGAAGACGCCCGGGGAAGGCTCGCTGCTTGCGGTGGAAGCGGTGATCGAAGGGCAGCCGGTGTGGCTAAAGCTCGATACAGGCGCGACGCAGAGCTCGGTCTTCAGCACTTCAAAGGCAGCATTAGCCCTATTTCCAAAGCTAAAAGGCAATAGCTTTGCGACGGGTGCGGCTGGGAAAATATCGGCCAAGGTCGCGCCGGGCATTGCTTTAAAAGTGGGTCAATTTGAAAGAGTTGTAGATGTAAACGTTGAAGAAGGAAAAGACAAAGGTTCCTGCGAGGGCGATGGGTATTTAGGGCTGGATGTACTGAGCGCATGTGTTCTCGTGCTCGCGGGAGAAAAGAGCGCGGGATATTGCGAAGCGCCGCCCAATTTAAATGTTCCAAAGACAGGAGAATAGACAAGCAATATGATTGATTTGTATTATTGGCCGACGCCAAATGGGTGGAAGGTATCGATTATGCTCGAGGAATGCGGGCTTGAATACCGCATTGTTCCCGTAAATATTATGCGGGGTGAGCAATTCAATCCGGAATTCCTAAAGATTGGCCCTAATAACAGAATGCCCGTGATCGTCGATCATAATGCATCTGGCGGGGCGATTTCGATTTTTGAATCCGGGGCGATTTTAATTTATCTGGCGGAGAAAACAGGCCAATTCATGCCCAAGGATCTGCATGGCCGGTATGACGTAATGCAATGGCTAATGTGGCAGATGGGGGGCCTTGGGCCGATGGCGGGTCAGGCGCATCATTTTAGGCAATACGCACCCGAAAAAATTCCTTATGCCATCGATCGTTATACAAAAGAAGTGGGGCGGCTGTATGGAGTAATGAACAAAAGGCTTGCGGATAGGGAGTTTTTGGCCGGCGATTATTCGATTGCGGACATGGCCTGCTATCCCTGGGCGGTGCCTTACGAACGGCAGGGGCAGAATTTAGATGAAATGCCTCATTTAAAACGCTGGTTTCAAGCAATGAAGGCGAGGCCCGGTGTTGAGCGGGGAATGGCGGCGGGCAAGGAATTACGCAATGAAACGCCTTTGGATGACGAAGCGCGCAAGATATTGTTTGGTCCGCAGGCCGTAAAAGAATAAATTCTGGCCATCTCAATATCCTCCCCTACATAAGAAAAATGATCGATGTGCTGGTGATCGGGGCGGGATTTGGCGGGCTTTCCGCGGCGCTTTCATTGGCCGAACGGGGAGCCCGCGTTACGGTGTGCGAGGCGCTGAAATATCCGGGAGGCTGTGCGAGTACATTTAAAAGGCGCGGGTGTTTATTTGAAGCGGGCGCCACCCTGTTTTCAGGTCTCGCCGAACATCAATTGTTTGGTAAATGGATTCGGTCGTATTCTCTTCCCATTGAATTAGATTGGCTCGATCCTGTGGTGGAAATGCGGATGCCTGCATTTTCATTGGATGTGCCTTTATCACGGGAGGAATTGATTCGGCGTTTTTGCGCAATGCCGGGCGCGCCCCAAGAACAGCTTGCCGGGTTTTTTGAGCTTCAGCGGAAGGTGGCGGATGCGCTGTGGTATCTATTCGACGATCCGGAAATGCTTCCGCCCATTGGTTTTCGCTCGTTGGGCCGGCATTTATTGCATTCGCCTAGACTCTTGCCGCTTCTTCCCTGGCTGGGGCGTCCGATGGGCGATGTGCTTGTGGATAAGGGGCTCGCGGGGTTTCAGCCGCTTTGGCATTATTTAAATGCCGTCTGTCAGATTACGGTGCAATGCGGCGTGGCCAGCGCGGAAGCGGCTTTTGCCTTTGCGGCTTGCGATTATTTTTTTCGGGGCACCGCTCATGTGCGGGGCGGAATAGGTGTACTCGCGCGGGGATTGTGTACGGCCATCGAAAAATCAGGGGGAAATGTGGTGTTTTCCAATGCCGTGCACGCTGTCTCGAAGGAAAAAAATTACTATCGGATTGCAATACGGAAGGGTGATATACTTGCTCGTTCAATTGTATGCAATCTATTGCCTCAAAATATAAAGCGCCTGTTTTCTTTGAGGGACGGCGAATGTCCGGCGCTGGATTCGATCGCGCGGGATATCGAGGATGGCTGGGGCGCGGCGATGTTGTATGCGGTGCTTCGTCCTCCGGCTCAAGCCGGAGAGCAGCCTCATCATTTGGAATTGGTGGAGCGGGACGGCGAAGATTTTATTGAAGGGAATCATTTATTTGCCTCCATGAGCGGGGCAAACGATATTGGCCGGGCTGGGGCGGGGCTGCGAACCATGACGGTATCGACGCATCTTCCAATGAAAAAGCTGCTTGGCCTGCCGGAACAGGCGCGGGGCGAATATATCGAGGCCGTGCAGGCGCGGATGAAAAGGGTATTTGCGCTTCGGGCGCCCGAATGGAATGCGGGGATTGAATCGATGGAGACCGCGTCGCCCCGCACTTTTGAACGATTTACCGGGCGATTCAATGGTTATGTGGGCGGAATTCCCAGGCGGGCGGGTTTGCATCACTATACAAAGGTATTTCCGTCCGAGCCGATGCCTGGGGTATGGATGGTGGGAGACTCAGTTTTTCCAGGGCAAAGCACGCTGGCCACGGCCCTCGGCGGTGTCAGGGTAGCCTCGGCGGTTTCATTTTGATTGAATTTATATAGTATTGAATCGAATGGATCGGGAGCGGTGATGAACGAGTCTGGGAGCGATGGCAAGGCAATTCGATTAAATAGTTTGGGAGGCGCGGAGGCTCCAGGCGATTTGCCGGCCGATCTCAAGCTGCTTTCGGCGCTGCCCGGGCCGGCGAGGGAACGGTTTTGGGATGTATTGTTTCCAGCGCTTGCCGAGCCGTTGTCGCCTTCCGCCGCGCAGGCGCTCGATGGCTTTGTGCGCGCATTTGGCCTGGCCGAGGATATGCTGGCGTGTTCAATTCGATCGTGTAGGTATTTGGTGCGGGAGGCGGCCTTCCGGAATGTGAGCAGGAAAGGATTGGAAGACGATATTGTAAAATTGCTGGGAGGTCCGCTTTCGCCCGATGCGGTGGTGATCGCGCCACTCTTGCTCTCGCGCTATGAAGAGGCGAAAGAAGCATTGCGCGGGCCTTGTATTGAGGCTTCGATCCGCGATCATGGGGCGCTGCTCGAGTCTGTGGAATGGCGCGTGGACACGGTGATTTCCTCGAGCCGGGCAGATGGAATTTCCGCGCGGGTTTTTCTGCTGACGCTCGGGTTTTCGGAGGGCGGGCGCGGCGAGAGGATTACGCTTCAATTGTCGCCGCAAAAGCTGCAAGAGCTGAAAAGAGCCTGTGAAATGATGTCCCGCTAGGCATGTTTCGGCGCTTTACATTCGGAACGGCCTTTCGATAATCTGCCAGGCGGAAGGCAGGGCGAGACCATGGCGGGCGATGGACAAGGCTCACAAGATCCCGGCGATACGCTGATCAACGAAGTCACTGCGGCGGGTAAATATCTGCTGGTGCAGGTGCCTGATTTTGCGGCGGATACGGTGGGGCCGCGCAAAGACGAGCAGATGACCTCGTTTTTAAGGCTCGGCGCCTTTCACGAGCGGCCTAAGGAAGAGGCTGCGCAGAAGCGTTCGCTGGAGCTTGCGGAGCACGCGCTCGTCGTTTCGAAGGGGCAGGGCGGGCATTTGACGCCGCCTTATGGCGCCGAAGTCGATACCTCGGAGACGGGTGTTGAGGGAAAGGGCGTTTTTCTGGCCGATCAGCGGACATGGTACGAGGCCGATGGCACGCTGGAGGAGGCCGAGCGGCTGAAGCAGAGCGAGGCGCTTCTAGGGCGCGGAGGATGGTGGGATCACTCGGATGGCAATCGGATCAGCACGACCTACGGTGATAAGGTGGAGGTGATCCGGGGCAACTATAAGATGGTGGTGATGCATCGCCAGGATGACCCGGCGGGCGCGGGCGGTTGGGACTTATCGGGCGGGCATGTTCAAGATCTCGGACCCAATTCGATGCCGGGGGCGAGCGTGCGTGTGGAGTTTCGGCCGGGGATGTTTGGCAAGCCTGGCACCTGGCATTTGGAGAACACGACGAATAACTTTATTCAAACCAGTGATTATGCAGGAGATTTTTTTGAGCACTGGTTTGGCGAGCTAAAACAGAGCACGGTGGGTTCAGAGAACCCCATGCTTTGGAATGAGGCCAAAAGCAAGCCCTATGGCAATCCTCATATCACCGAGAAGACCTGGGCGAAGAAAATCGAAAGCTACACGGGGAGCAAAAATTGGCGCATTCCCGAGATGATTGAGTCGACGTTTGCCGTGACAACCTCGTCCCTGACGGATGTGAGCACCAGCATTTCCGAAGAAACCTATTGTGATGGGACCATTACATCCAAAACGGGAAGTTCGTCGAGGCGCGTTCCTATGATGAAGGAGAGCACCTATGCAATTACCAGCGACACGACGAGCGATGTGTTGACCAGCATTGAAAAGAATACGGTGGGGGCATCAACAACAACGAATACCATTGGCACATCGACGGAAGTGACGATGGTGGGAGCCCAAGCCGGTGTCACCTTGGCGGGGGCCCAAGCGGAAGTTGAGGTTGTGGGTGTCAAGGGAAGCCTGAGTGTGATTGGGCTGAACGTGGAAATAGGCATTGGGCTGGGTCTTTCGGCGAATATCGGGGCCTCGGCAGAGTTTCAAATCGGCAAGCATGAGTCCTTTGATTTTCCCGAGAAGGAAGACAAGGAATTGAAGAAGCTCGAGGCCGCTATTGAAGAATTAAAGGTGGCCGTAAACAAGAAATCGGTCACGGTGGTCAACAATATTCTCGCCGTTCAATATAAGCTTACCGCGATCCAGGTAAATATCGGTATTTAATTGGGTTAAGGGCATCGCTGGGCTCCCATGCTAAAGAAGAACCTCACGCCCTTTCTGATAGGGACAAAGCTTATATCCAGGCGGCCTCCCCGGCCGGAGCTGATGCTGGTGGTTAGGGCAAGCTTTTCCATTCAGCCGGGGGGTGCGCTGCTTCCCATCGAGGGCATGACCGAACAGCGTTTTCTAAGCGGTGATGTCTTCGCGGAAGACGATACCGATATGTTGGGGGAATGTATTTTCCCCAGTGATTTCGCGGATATCAAGCTAAATGCCGAAGTGTTTTTAAAGGGGCATTGTCATGTAGCCGGCGATAAGCCTCTGCCTGAGTGTTTGGTCCGTTTTTCTGTGGGAGCATGGAACAAGACGCTTCGGGTGCTGGGAAGGCGGGTATTTTCCGACGCAATGCCGGGAGCCATGGCATCGTCTCCGGCTCCTTTTACGAAAATGCCCCTGAGCTACGCAAATGCCTATGGAGGTCCGGGATTTGCGAAAAACCCTGTGGGCAAGGGATTTGGTGATGAGTTGCCCCGGGTAGAATATCCTCATGATCCGATGAAGAGCCGGGGGCAAAAGATTGAAGTAGCGGGATTTGGACCCATCAATGCAGCATGGCCCCAGCGCGTGGGAAAGATGGGGAAGCAATATGGAAAGGCGTGGCGCGAGACGAGAGCGCCTTTTTATGCCGAGGATTTCGATTGGTCGTATTTTCAGGAGGCACCGGCCGATCAACAGATATCGGGCTATTTAAAGGGCGACGAGGAGCTGGTCTTTCAGAATTTGCACGAGCGTGAGCCAACGCTTCGGGTAAAGCTGCCGGGAATACGGATCCGGGCATTTGTCAATGATACCGAAGGCCGCTTCCGGGAGCTTGGTACGGTGCTGGATACCTTGCTGGCCGATCTGGATCGCAATGTGATCGAGCTGAGTTTTAGGGGCGCCGCGGAAGTGCGCGATCTCGATTTTGAGGATATCAAGACACTGCTGGTTGCATCGGAACCTCTTGGAAAGAAGCCTCTTTCCGAGGAGTATTACCGCGAGATATTGACGGCTTTCGAGAAAGATCCCGTGGGGTTGGCGGATGCGCTGCCCGAGCATTTCGAAGAGGTGATTCAGCGTCAAAAGGCAATCCGCGAAGGCAATCCGCCTCCTCTGCGCACGGATTTGGACCCGATCTCCGCGCGAGTCGATCAGCAATTGGGGGCTTTTGGTGCGAAAATTACCGAAGAACTCCAGAAGCGAATCGCGGAAGCCCGGGAGAAAGCAGCGCCTCATCAGGACATTACGCCCGACCTCGATAAAGCTGCACAGCAACTCGATGATAGTCCACCGATGTCGAGGGTTCAAAAGCCGGGAGGAATGCCGCCGCTGGGTCTGCGCAAGTCGATGCGCAAGCTGCTGGAGGAAGTGGGGAAAGTTAAAGAGAGCCTTAATCGTCAGGATATTCCCCCGGATGAGCGTCGGCGCATTGAGAGTAAAGTCACTGAACTTGAAGCTGTTCCTCATGATCCGCGCTGGAAGGAGCTCGATCCGGCCTACACGCCACCGCTTGGGCCGCTGTCCACGGATGAGCCCGGGCCTGGGCGCGATTTATCCGATCGGGATTTCACGGGTGTTGATTTTCAGGGGATGGACCTAAGCGGAGCCAATTTCGAGGGAGCAATTCTGACCCGGGCCAATTTGGCGGGAGCGAATCTGCGCGGTGCAAATCTAAGGGACACGGTGCTCTTTAAGGCCAATCTTTCGGGGGCAAGACTTGGGGGAGCCGACTTTTACCGGGCCAATGCTGCGCATGTATTGGCCAAACAGGCCGATTTTTCAGAGGCTCTTCTGGAAATGGCCTTTTTTGAGGATGCGGATTTAACAGGGGCCATATTGAGCAAAGCCAAAGGCGCTTATGCGATATTTGCCAGGGCCAAGCTACATGGATTAAAGGCGGAGGGGGCAAATTTTGAACATGTGGACTTTGGTGAAGCCCAGATGGATGATGCCCTGTTGGATGGATCATTTCTTGTGAATGCGCTTTTTTCTGAAACAGTTGCAAGAAGAGCAAGATTTAAGGGAGCGAAATTGGGGGGAGCAAGTTTTGCCAAGGCAAATCTGAGCCATGCGATCGTTTGGGGGGCATCAGGGGATAAGCTAAGCTTTGAGGGGGCGGTATTGGACTACGCGGATTTTCGCCATGTGGATTTCACCAACGCGCATTTTAGCAAGGTGCAAGCCAATTCTACGCTATTTGTCCGGGCCAATCTGCCCATGGCCCGATTTTACAAGGCGAAACTCGAGAACGCGGATGCGACGCAGGCGAACCTGCTCCAGGCTGATTTTTCTTATGCCCGCCTAAACCGGACCAGGATGGTGAAGGCGAATCTGTACATGGCCACTTTTGTGGGCACATCGGGCTCAAACACCGATTTTACCGATAGCAACCTGAAAAAGTCCACGCTGGAGCGCGTCCTGTGAATTCCCAAGAGCTACTTGACAGGCTTCGGGCGGGGGAAAGCTTTGAAGGCCAAACCTTTGTGGACGTGGACCTGTCGAATCAGGATTTGCGCGGGCTTAGGCTGGTGGGCATCAGGCTGTTTCAGGCTAGGCTGGATGGATCCAATTTAAGCGGGGCAGATCTCAGCGAGATTCAGATCTTAAATTCTTCTTTGAATGGGGCTGTCTTTTCAAAAGGAAGATTGATCGGCGCGAAGTTTCTGCGATCCGCGCTTATCCAAGCGGATTTTTCTGAGGCAGATCTATCCAAGGCCGTATTTGCGTCGGTGAACTTGGCCGGGGCGCGCTTTTATGGTTCAACCTTTTCAGAAAGCGCGCTGGATGAAAGCGATTTGTCGCGGGCCGATCTATCCTCCAGTTCGGTGATTCAGTCCTCTTTTCGCGGTTCTCTGCTCAAAGAGGCGTCTCTCCGTGGCGCGCGTATCGAGCAATCCATGTTCTTGAAGGCCAATTTGGTGCGGGCGGACTTCAATGACGCTTCCATCGATGCCCTGATCTTTTCCGAAGCGGATCTGCGGGGGGCAACACTGCCAAAGAGTTTGCAGAAATGTTGTTTTGATGGGGCAAGATTAAGCAATTTGGACAGGCAGCGTCAAGGCGAGGCCGAGCTTCCCCCCGAGGAGGGAGAGAGCGATGTCGCAGATCTCAGTTCCAAGGATTTGTTCTTTAGTTCCTTGAAGGGAGTATGTTTGCGCAATGCCTCTTTTGCCGGAAGCCGGCTTGAAATGGCCGACCTTTCCCGGTGCGATCTCTCGGGGGCCAATTTTTCAGGGGCCAACTTGAAGAGAGCTATTTTGGTGGGGGCAACGATGGCGCATGCCGATCTCTCGGGTCAAGATCTAGAGATGAGCATGCTTATGGAAGCGGACTTGTCCTATTCGAATTTGGAGGGGGCGAGGATGGTCATGACCAATTTGGAGAAGGCCGTTTTCTACGAGACAAAGCTTTCCCACGCATTTCTTTGGGGGGCAAATCTCGCGGGGGCTTCGCTTATGGGGGCCATCTTCGAGCGGGCTACCTTTAAGACCGTCGATTTTGGGGGCATGGACTTAAGACCGCTTCGTTTACAGGGCCTCTCCATGCAGCGCTGTTCCTTTCTAAAGTCCGACCTCCGGGGAATGAATCTAAGCCATTGCGATTTTACCCATGCCGATTTTAGCGACGCGGACATGAGCGGGGCAAGGCTTAGCCAAGCCACGCTGACCCAAGCTTGTTTTGCGCGTACCCGGCTGGATTCCGCCGATTTATCCGGCGCGCAGGCCAAGGGCGCGTTCTTTGGCGACGCAATTCTACCCAAGGCCAAGCTGACCCATGCCATGCTCCGTCACTCCATCTGGAATGGGGCAGATGCATCTCTCTGTAATTTTCAGCAGGCCGATCTTCGGGAAACGCTATGGGTTCGGGGGAATGCGTCGAGCTCGCTCTTTCACTCGGCCCGATTGGATTACGCCGATTTCTCTCATGCGGACCTTCGGAACGCGGATTTTTCGTATGCGGGGCTGTTCACCGCGCTGTTTCACAATGTAAAGGATGCGGGAGCGGTGTTTTCGGGGGCAAATCTTACGGCGCTGCGGCGCACGGATGTCGATCGCCTTGAAGCGGAAGCCTATCGGCCACCTCCGCCTGAAGCCGTCTAGGGGAAAGGAACGAACAATGTCCACGGTGGCAAAGTTAAAACTCGAAGAAACCGCTCAGATGGCTCTCTATTTAGGTCCCGCGGAAGTGGTGGGCGCGCTTCTCCCCGAGGTGGAAGTTGTGCTTCCCAAGGGCGGCCGGGTATTTGCCCGTCTCGCCATCGCCTATGCCTATGAGCCACAAGTGGGGGATTCTGTGCTTGTAATCGGCCAGGAAGAGGGGTATTGGATCATTGGCGTTATTCATGGAAATGGCCGCGCTATTCTGAATTTTCCTGCGGATGCGGAAATACGCGCAGGTGGGAGCTTGAAAATATCGGCTGATCGAGAAATGGACATTCACTCGCCTCAGGTAGGTATTAGCGCCAAGAAGCTGAGAATGATCGCCTCCGAGGTCGTCCAAAGCCTGAATACGCTGAGGCAGCGGGTGCAAGATTTAATTAGTGTACATGCCGGACAGTCCCATACCGTGGTGGAAGGTACGGCCCATACCCAGGCCAAGAGTGCATCCATCGTGACCGAGCAAAAAGTCTCGATCAACGGCAAAGAAGTTCATCTAGGATAGGTGTTGCCATGCTACCTGCATCCAATCGCGGCGTGGGAATGAATTTTGGCTTTCCGGATGTGTGCCTTACCCCCACGCCTGCCGGACCTGTTCCCATTCCTTACCCGAATTTTGCGCTCAACGCTCAGGCCGTGGGCTTTTCGCCCATTGTCAAGGTATCGGGTGTCCATGCTCTCAATATCGGTTCCACCATTCCGATGACTTTTGGGGACGATGCGGGGACCGCGCATCCTGTGTTCAAGAAGACAGGAACCTATTTGGTGGGGAATCCAATCGTACATATCGATCGGCTGCCGGCCGTGAATTTGACATGCCCCACGATGGGAAATTCGGCCAACAACGCGGTGGGCATGGTGGTGGTGCCGAGTGCGGTCAATGTGGTGTATACGTATGCGAGATGTGAGCAGGGGGAAAGCATTGCGGCATCCAGCTTAACCCTGCCGGATGTGAGGGAACTGGGAACACGGATTTCCGGTGTTTTGCCCGAGGAGGCTTTGTGGATTGCGATGGCGGATGAAGGGCTGGGTTATATGCGGGTGCATATCATCCCTTCCGATATGGAGAGACGCTTTTTTGTGGCAATGAAGCAACTTGAAGAAATGGGGGCATCATCGATAATTATCGATATGCGGGGATGCCCGGGGGGCGATCTGGATGCGGTCATCGGATGGGCTGGATCATTTCTGGATGAGGGGCTGGAAATTGCCAGAATTGAAGATAGCGAAGGAGATATACAGGTTCGCCGCTCCTCCCGTGAAGCGCTCTATACCATGCCGCTGACTTTGTTCATTGATGGGGGGACGGCCTCTGCGGCCACGATTTTTGCGGCTTGTATGCGGGCGCATGGCCGAGCAGCTCTTGTGGGGGAGCGCACGCATCCGAAGGGAACGGCACAGGGCATTCTACCGGCTTCGGATTTGGGCTTTGAAATGGTGATATCCGGGCGCTGTTTTGGACCTGGGGGTATTCCTATCGATGGAGTAGGGGTAGCGCCGGATATGGAGCTGCCATCTTAGCTACTTCGGGTTTTTAGCGAATCCACCGCGTGAACGGGCGCCAAATCCCCCTTCATCAAATGAGCGATCGAGGCCAGCACCATCTGATGGCACTGCAGCATCGATTTGCCGGCGAACAAAGCCGAGACCACCACAATATTGTAATGGCCTCCTTCGCCCGAGACCTCCACCCGCGCGCCTTCAATGGCTTTTTCAATGGATTCGCGGATTGCGTCGGTAACAGAGCCTTGAAATACCGTTAAATGATGTGACATAGGACGACCTTTTCGTTTAATAACGGGGAACGGAAGCATCCACCGTCTGTGACCAGGCTTCGATTCCGCCCGAGAGGTTGTACACATTCTTAAAGCCTAATGACAAGGCTCTTTCGCAGGCCGCCGCGCTGCGTATGCCGTGGTGGCAATAAAATACCAAGGTCAGATGCTTGTCTTCCGTGGTCTCGAGCTCGAGCTGTGCATTGCCACTCAATACCAGCGTGTTGGGGAGAATCGCGAGCTCCCGCTCGGCATCCGTGCGCACATCGTAGAGCCGAAAATTCGCTCCCCGATCCATCATCGCCTTTAATTCTCGGGCGGAGAGCGGTTTTGCCCGGGCAGGCTCATTCGGGTTCTGAATCTTAAAGCCCGCAGCTCCCGATGGCCCATCCACAAAGTCGATTACCGTGCCGCCGGCCCGCTTCGCGCTGGTCTTATCCAGATAAATCGTGATGCCCCCGGCATCGGCTTCGATTTCTCCCTTGGCTTTGGGCCCGAAAAATAGCCCGTATTGAAACTTTGGACTAATTTCCAAGTGTAAAACTTCGTTTGGCTCGACATCGCCCGAGGCTTCCAAGAGGGCTGCTTTCGCCGCTTCCGTGATTTGTATGGAGGGCGTTTCGACCGCCGCTTCGCTTACCCCAAGCATTTTGTGCAAATCGCCTGCGGCATGCATTTCTTTTACAATATCACAACCTCCAACGAATTGACCATCAATATAAAGCTGGGGAATTGTGGGCCAATTCGAAAATTCTTTTATACCATCTCGAAGCATTGGGTTGCTGAGCACATCAATGGTTTGGTATTGGTCAACCAATTCGTTTAAAATGCCCACCACCTGTGCCGAGAAGCCACATTGAGGCATGGATCGCGTGCCCTTCATAAAAAGAACGACGCGCTCCGAGCGGATGGTTTTGTCGATTTGATCGCGGAGATCTTGCGAGAGAGGCATGGAAAACACCTGTTAAAGCTTGAGCTCCGGCCTCTCTATCACAAATGTGACGGTACGGAAGTATTAATTTGCAGGTGCGGCATCTGAAAATGCATGGACCGCGGCAACCACGTTTTCTAGGGACGAATGCGCCGCGTGCGCTGGGCGCTGCTGGTTTTTGCGGGCAAGGAAATCGATGAGGGCGAGCACGTCGGGATGGCTTGAAATATAGGTGAGCGCCCGGGCCATGCGGAGATGGTTGGGCTGTAAATCGAGGCATCCGAGCGCCGAGAGAGAGGCCAGGGCATATTGAGGCTGGCCGCGCTCCAATGCCGTGCGCGCTGCCGAGAGGAAGGCCGAAATATACGCGGCCACCAGCGATTCAAATAAATGCCGGCCGGATTGTTCGGCGCCGTCTTCCGCGGGGCGCGAATTGAATGAAATGGTAGCCAATTCGATCATTTCACTAAAGGCCCGCCTCTCGATAAAGATTTCGATGAGGGCCTTGCCAGCGCTTTTCCAGGCGTTGTGACTGTGAAGCTGACGCGCGAACCAGGCGATTAAAGGCTGCGGAATATCGTGGGAGCGCAGCGAGGACACCGCCAGCCGAAGCGCGTCTTTGCGGCCGGTGCCCGTCTTTTCAAGCCATTCGAGGAGCATGATCCGCTCGGGGCTCTGTTTGGTGTGGCGCAGGCGCTCGAGTACGGCTGAGCGCAGTTTCTCAGGAAATTCAACGACATCGGCGCTCCAGTCTTCGTCCATGCGCCTGGCCCGCTCGATGGCGATGACTTGAAGCGAGGTTTCACTTAGAAAACGCGGCGCGGCCTTGTGCAGCTTGACGAGTTGCCCCATCCGGAGCTGATCTTTCAAGCTGGCCATTTTGGCTTTTCCATAGGAAACAGGCTGTTCTTGCATCGCCTCGGCGACCGAAAGCGCGTGCATGAGTTTTGGATCGGCGCCGCTGGCCGTTTGGGGAACACCCAATAAATCGTCCTC
>CAZICM010000050.1:46004-66135 GCA_964537685.1 uncultured Polyangiaceae bacterium | reverse complement strand
GCCAGCGGTTCGATTTTTGGCTGCAGCGTGAATGGTCAGAAATGCGCGGTGGCCTGTGATGATCAGCTTGGCTGTGTCAATTGCTTGACCAATTCGGATTGTGGCATTGCGGCTCCCTTCTGCGTGCTGGGGGAGTGCAGGGAATGCAATTCAAATTCCGATTGCCCCGCTGGACAGGCTTGTTTCCCCGAGAATCATTCATGCCGCGACGCTTGTATGGGGAATGGGGATTGTACCAACGGCGATGCTCCGTTCTGCGATACAATGACAGGGGCGTGTGTGGGTTGTCTAGCGGCGATGGATTGTCAGGCCGGGCAGCCTTTGTGCAATCCGGTGACGGCTCAGTGCGTGGAGTGCGCGGTCAATGCCGATTGCGGGGCGGCGCAGCCTGTTTGCGATGCGCAGAGCGGCAATTGCGAGCAGTGTTTGACGGATCAGGATTGTCCGGCCAATGCGGTCTGCAATGGCGATCATAATTGTATTGCGGGCTGTGTGACGAACTCCGATTGCATCGATCCGGGGCGGCCTTTGTGCAATGTGCCCACCAAGGCTTGTGTGGAGTGTTTGGCCAATACCGATTGTCCCGCGGCGGAGCCCATCTGTGAAATGCAGGAGCACCGGTGCCGGGTGTGCGTGGTCAATACCGATTGTACGAATCCGTTGACGCCTGTATGCAAGGATACGCAAGAGTGCGTTCAGTGTTTGGTGAATGCGGATTGCAAGGATATGACCAAGCCATTCTGCGATAATGATACCTGCGTGCAGTGTAGAAATGATAATGATTGCCCGCAGAATATGAACAATTGCAACAATGGAGTGTGTGTTCAATAGCGGTTTAGGCGTACTGGGTGAGCCGGATAATGGGAACGTCCTCTGCGATTCCCTTCAGGCTCACCAGGGCCGTCTTTGTGCTTAAGTGTTCGGATGAAATCAGTTCGTTGACCCCCGCCGTTTGATAGACCGGTTCAGTGCATACGGTTTCCCCTGCATCGGCGACGCCCTGGACCCGGGCCGCGATATTCACGGTGCGTCCAAAGTAATCCAAGCGATCGTTAAAATCCACGGCAATACAAGGGCCGGTATGCAGGCCAATTTTAAGCATCAGCTCGCCTGGCTCGGGGCTGAGTTGTTCAATTTCCCGGTGCATGCGAACGGCGGCTTGAAGGGCTGCGCGGGGATCGTCAAAGCTGGCCATGATGGCGTCGCCGATGGTTTTGACAATGGCTCCTCCGCAGGCGGCCGCTATCTGGCGCAGCACGCTAAAGTGTTTGCGGACCAGGTCGTAGGCGCGCAAATCGCCAACGCGCTCGTAGAGGGCCGTCGAGCCTTTGAGATCGGTGAAGAGAATGGTGACGCCTTTGAGTTCCAGTCCGCCCTCGGAGGGAATGCTTTCGGTGCGGAAAAGATCGCGGAAGGCTTGGCTGGAGACCAGGCGCGAGCCGGTGAGGTAGGGATTGAGTTTATGGGTGAGAGGTTCGTTTGGTTTTGCGGGGGCAGGCCACACATTCATGAGAATGGGGGATACAATAAATCCAATGGGTTTGGAGGTGCGGTTGATGACGCGAATCCGGGTGGGTCCGGGGGAGAGGTGGAGATTTTCTGGGATGGCATAGCCGTCGAAGAATTCGATGGTGGGTATGGCTGAGGATGGAGCCTCGTTGGTCTCTTTGGTGAATAAATAGGATGTGGCGTGGCTTAAGGGGGCAAGCAGCACCGTGGCTCCCTTGCCGAGGGGGATTTCGAGTTCTTTGGTCTGTTCGGGGGCGAGGCGCTCGGCCATGAGAATACAGCGCTCCAGGACGCGGTGGGCATTGGAATCGTGGGCGATGCTGGACGAGAAAAACAGGCGTATGGCATCTTTGTGCAGATCGAGTTGATCGGGGGCATGAAAACGAATGCGCCTAACGGAAGGGGCGACGGTAAAGGCCACTTCTACGCGGTCATTCAAGACTTGTTCGGTGTCAATATCGCAGAAATTGCAGTGGCGCTTTTGAAACCAGCGCAATCCGCCCGGGGTTGTGAGAAAGCCCATGCATCCAACGCAGAGTATGCCCCAGGCAAATTCCAGGATGCCTTTATGGGTGGCATGAAGGAAGAGGTCAATGGCGATTTGTTCGGGGAGTCCATGGGCGCTGGCATAGCGGAGCGGGCTCATGCGGAACAGGTCTTCATCGGGGGCTTTTTCGAGAAATGATTTAAAATCGCCGATGGTTTGAGGCGAGAATTCGGAGAGGTTTTGGAGGGCGGCGATGCGATTGCTTAGGTTTTGGCCGATGGAGAGGGGGCTGTCCTCGGGGGTTTGGACGGAAGGAGGGGAATCAGGGGCGCTCGAGGACAAGGTATCGTTCATGGTGGTGGAGCAAGCTAACAGGTCTTGTGGGGGCGCTCAAGTGTTTTCTCCAAGGCGGCCCGATATCGGGCCGTCGACACGCGCTTTGTCTTGCGGCCGGCTTGCGGCTGGATGGATGGGTTTCCGTAAGGACCGCTACGTTCCAACGCTATGCCGATGGGTCTTGGATTATGCTGGGCGCGAACGAGCGGACAAGTCGCGCGGATGAGAATGGAGGGACGATGATTCGCCGCAGCCCCAAACAAGGTTTTCCCCGCACCCACAGGTTGCGCCGGGCGTTGATGCGGTCTTCGGTGAAGACCAGCCATCAGTTTTTAGATTCGATTATTGAGCATTTGCCAAACATGATTTTCGTCAAGGAGGCGGAGGAGCTTCGATTTATTCGCTTTAACAAGGCGGGCGAAGAGCTGTTGGGGTTTTCGCGCACGGCGCTGATTGGTAAGAATGATTTTGATTTTTTTCCGCGCGAGCAAGCCGAGTGGTTTACACAAAAAGACCGCGAAGTGCTGGAGGGAGGGTGTCTCGTCGATATTCCCGAAGAGACGATTCAAACGGCGAAGCTGGGGCCCCGCATCCTTCACACCAAGAAGATTCCGCTTCTGGACAAGGCCAACCGAGCTAAATATTTGCTGGGTATCTCCGAAGACATTACCGGGCAGAAGCAAACGCAGGCCGCGCTTTCCGCCCAAATGGCGCGCTTTCAAAGCTTGGTTCGCATCAATCAGTTGATCTCGTCGTGTCTCGATATGAATCGCGTGCTGGGCGAAATCGCCGCGTCCGCGGCTAAGCTTTCAGGGGTGGCTGTGGTGTCGCTGTGGGTGGCCGACGAGCGCGGAAAAGAGCTGTTTGTCAGGGGATTTTCCGATGACTCGCTGGGCCGTGCGCTGTTTGCGGACGACGCGGTGCGCTGGGGTGAGGGCGCGGTGGGCTGGGTGGCCGCTCACAAGAGCCCTTTGCATGTTCGCGAGCTCGCCGAGGAGTCGGGTTTTCCCGAGCATTTGCATTGGAAAACACAGGGGGTCCGCTCGTTTTTGGGCGTGCCGATTGTGGACGATCAGCGCGTGCTCGCGGTGCTTGCGCTGGCTTCGAAAGAACCGATTGTCTTCGGCCCGGATGAGCGGTGTTTGCTGGAAAGCTTTGCGGCTCAGACCGCGGTGGCCATCCGCAATGCGAGCGCTTATGCGGCGGCGTTTGCGGCCCGCGACGCGGCGCTCGATGCAAGCCGGGCCAAGAGTCAATTTCTCGCGGTGATGAGCCATGAATTGAGGACGCCGCTGACGGCGATTATGGGGTACAGCGCGCTGGTGCGCGAAGAGCTCGATGAGGGGAAGCTGGAGTCGGTGCATCTCGATCTGGCGAAGATTGAAGCGGCGGGCCGGCATCTGCTTACGCTGATCAACGATGTGCTGGATCTATCGAAAATCGAAGCTGGGAAGATGGATCTGGATCTTCAGAAAGCCGATGCGGCGGCGCTTTTGGATGAGGCGGTGAACGTGATTCGCGATGCGGCGCGGCGCAACGGAAACGAGCTGATGGTCAAGTGCGCGCCGGGTTTGAGGGCGATGCAAACCGACAGCACCAAAGTGCGGCAGTGTTTGGTGAATCTCCTTGGAAATGCCTGTAAGTTCACCGAGGGCGGGCAGGTGTGCATCGAGGCATTGGCGTCTGAAATGGAGGGCGAGGCCGGCATTGAATTTCGCGTGAGCGACACAGGAATTGGGATGAGCCCTGAACAATTGGAGCGGGCCTTCGAGGTTTTTTCGCAGGCGGACACCACGACAACCCGCAAGTATGGGGGCACGGGGCTTGGGCTATCGCTGACGCGGCGCTACTGCGAGCTATTGGGGGGCACGATTTCGGTAAAAAGCAAGCTAGGCGAGGGGACAAGCTTTACGATGTGGCTTCCTTTGGTTGCGAAGGAAACGCTGAAGCGGCGCCGGCCTTCATGGCCGAGGCTTGGGGCGCTGCGCACTTCGAATGAAGTTTAGGTAGGATTGGCGGGCCGCTGAGCGCATACCAAGGGATAGGCTTGGAGCCATAGGCTGTGATAAAGAAGCCAAGGCGCGAGCGTATGGATTTGGATAGGATCGAAGAAGATACGCGGCCAGAGGGCGCGGTTGGATAGATTGCGGATGCAGGCATTGAAAAAATGTTTTTTATAGGGCTCGAAGGTATGGGCGCGGGCATCTTTTATATGGATATTGACAAAGCCGCTGCTGGTGAGGAGACCAGGATAATCGTCTAAAGAAAGCGCATTCCCTTCAGGGATAAGCAAGGGGAAGCCTGCCTTTCGGAGGAAGCGGTCGAAGGATTCGAGGCGGGTGAGCATATCGCTGAGCACGAGATGGCCGCCTGGTTTGAGAGAGAGGAAGGCTCTAGATAGAAAGGCTTTCCGTGTATTGAAATGAAAGGCGGCTTCGGCGCAAACGATAAGATCGAAGGATGAGTCCGGGAAGGAAAGCCTTGCGGCATCCATTTCGAGATAGAGGGCATTGGGGCATTGATGTTTACGTTTTGCTGCGCTTAATTGTTTTGGGGACAGATTGATAGCGGTGATGGAAGCATTCGGGTATTGTTCACCTAGAAAGCGGGTGCTTCCGCCTTCGCCGCAGGCCACATCGAGGATATGGGTGGGGCTGATATTTCCGAGAGGGGCTAAGAGTTGGCGCAAGAGCTCGATAGCGGCATCTTTACCGGAACGGGTATGGGGGAGCCAATAGCCGAAATTGGAGAAGCCGCTGTATTCGTAGAAGAGTTCGTGGTGGAGGGAGGCGAATTGGGTATCGTCGTAGGCGTGGAGGATACGGCGGGAGAGGGACATGGATAAAGGGATATGCGGGGGAGAGGGTTTTAGAGTTTTAGCTTGATAACAAAAGCCCTCAGATTATCATTGGAATTAAATATCGGTGTGGAGCTAGATTGCGAGCATTGCGAAGAAGCACGGAGGTCTCCCTTGAAATCCCCGACAGCCACAACAGACTCATCTGGGCTCCAAGTGATATGGTGCAGCCGGTTGTTGGTTTGTGAACTCTGCAGGAACAAGCGTTGAATCTTAGGCTGGGCCGCGATTTGAAAATCTAGTGATGCGACATACATTGCGTTTGTACAGTCTAGCGTATTTTCCGCTGTGCTGTTCATACTGTTTGATACCTTTATCGTGCTTGGGCTCTGGATATGCCCGCCGATGAATTGCAATTCATTTGCTGAGAATGTGCTGACAATATTCTCCGTTGTCACCTTCGATGGAGAGTCGAAAAGGCTTATCAGATGAATCGGTTGGTGAAAAAAGCTGCCCATGGCCGGCACTATGGGCAGTCTTGCCATGAAACCGTTTTCCGAGCCTGTTGTGTCGGGGGACGTCTGAATGGCATCCAGTGATAGTTCATAAGTGTATGTTCCAGCGACTGCAAGCGTATCGCCAAGATTATCGGCGGCGAATGCCGCGGCCAATCCTTCCCCCGATTGCTTGCCATCGACTGAATAGTTGCCTACAGCAAATGCTTTTTCACCGTCTATAGTCACAACACTCCCGGCTTGAGTGATAAGAGCCGCGCAAGGGCGTTTACCCTCTGTGGTGATAGTCAAGGGAGGGGGTGTCAGGTCAAAAGTAGGTCCTTTCGTGCAAGTGCATGCGATTGCCAGGTTGTCGCCATTGGGCTGGACCTCAACATCATTGATACTGTTTTCCGCGTCCATTCCTTGGGACGAAAGCTGTTTAATCCAAAGGAAGTTTTTTTCTCCAGTCGCGGCTTGTGGCGTGACGCTAAAGCTCAACAGAAAACCGTCTCTCTTGGCCGTACCAGCCGGAATGAGCGGACCTGTACCAGGATAATTAAACTCGCCGTCAAAATTCCCCGCAATGAAGATAGAGCCGCTTTGCTTTGCCACGGCTACGGCATTGGGTTGAGCGTCACCCATGCCAGAAAACGTGAATACGTTTTTAACCACGGCCTCGTTATTGGCAATAAGGGCAATAATATCGTTGTTGCCCACGCTCGATATGGTGTAGGGGCCATCTGACTTATTTGCGATAGGGATAGAATACACTCCTTCGAAAGCGCCTACAATGACCGCTTCGTTGGCATCGTTTAGCGTGATATCATAGCCCGCGGACTTTTTGCCCGTGAATGGAAGCTGGTTTGCGGCCATGAGCTGCCCATTTTTATCAATCCGCGCCCAGAATATGGTATCGAGCAGTCCGCTCGCGTCCCCCATAAGGGGTCCTATGGTGCCTTGAGGAAAACTAAGGCTACCGCGGAATGAGCCTGTGATCCAGATGTCTCCTGTGCTAGGATTCACCACTGCAGAATGCACAACCACAACATCGACGCTGCTTTCCAGTTCAATTCCCCAGATAACAGGTGACGAGCCGCTACCCCCGCTTCCCCCGCCTCCGCTTCCTATGCTTCCCCCGCCTCCCCCGCTTGTCCCCGCGGTGCCCGATGGCGGGTCCTGGTTATATACATTTTCATCAAGCCCAGCTATCATTGCGCAGCCATAACTAGCTATCGCCATTGAACAAAACAAAATGCCCGTCTTTGCGCCGATGATACGCATAACTATCTCCTCGCCGTTTGTATTGATTTCAGTGTGATAGATCAGAACCGCACGAGTAGCCCGCGCGCATTCGCCGAAACCGTGGAGCTCATGGCAGGCTTCCCAGTCAAATACAGCGCCGCGCCTACCACCACCCCCGCAAGGCCAACCCCAAATGCAATATTTGAAATCATCGCCTTGGCCGTGGCGCTTTCACCATTTTCTGCATCACTCGTTAAGCATAAATTCCCCTTACAGCGGTCCTTGATCTCGCCGGCCTGCGACAGCGCAAGCCCTCCAAATATCGACCCCACGACGATTCCAGCGCCCCCCACGCCAAACGCGGCGTAGGCCGGTATCCGATTTGGAACCTGTTTGGGGGGCTTTTCTTGGGCCGATGATGGGGGGGCTGCCGAGGCCGATGCTGTCGCCGTTGGAGGCGGAGGCGGAGGGGCCAGCGCCTTTTCAATCTCGGCAATACGGCCCTTTGCATATTCAACCCGTTCGGTATTCTTCGATGCGTTGGGATCGGTCACGATAAATTTGTAGAGTTCAAGCGCTTGCTTCGGCCGCTCTGTTTTCTCGTAACAGTCGGCCGCGGACAGCGCCGCGCCGCCGTTGGGCGTTAATTCATATGCGGCTTGAAACAGCGGACATGCTTCAGTCCACCGGTTCTGCCCAGCCAGCTCCCGCGCTTCGTCAAATAGCTTTTTCGATCGGACTTCCGTGTCGCTTTGAGCCAAAGCCACGCTCGTGCAGAGTACAACGCATCCAGCCAAAAGGGCCGATTTCGCAGCGCGAAATATGTTTTGCAGTTCCATGCGGATCGAAATTCATTCAGCCTGATTCACACACCCGTGTCAAGACATCCGTGAATTTTTTTTGGGCTGTTGATCCATTGGTCGATTGCCGGTATAGGCGTTTGGCAGGCCGCCATGTATTTGTCCGACAGCGAACGCCATCGCCTTCTGTTTAAAGCAAAAACAATGCGCGAGCGCATCTTGCGCATGGTGTATGAATCCGGCAGCGGCCATGTTGGCACTGCCCTCGGCCAATGCGATTTATTGGTTGCCCTTTATTATCGGATTCTTCGCATTGATCCCAAAGCGCCCAAAGAACCCGGCCGCGATCGGATGATATTATCGAAGGGTCACGGTGGGCTGGGCCTCGCGCCTATTTTGGCCGATGTAGGATTTTTCCCGGAGAGCGAACTCGATCGGACGGGTTTGAGCGGCGCTCCCGTGGGTATGCATTTGGATCATCACAAGATTGCGGGCATCGAAACATCAACCGGCTCGCTCGGGCATGGATTGGGGTTTGCGGTGGGATGCGCGCTGTCGGCCCGGATGCAAGGCCAATCCTTTAGAACTTATTGCTTGATGAGCGACGGCGAGCTGTATGAAGGCAGCATTTGGGAGGCTATGCTATGCGCATCGGCTTATCGGCTGGGAAGGCTGATTGTGATTATCGATAGAAATCGCCTGACCATGGATGGCTTTACCGAGGAACTTGTGCCTCTCGAGCCACTGGAGGCTAAATTCCGGGCCTTTGGATTCGAGGTGCAGCGCATGGATGGCCACGATATGGATGCGATATGCAAAACGCTTGAGTCGGCTTCATTGGGTGAAGATCGGGGAGTTCCTCAGGCGGTGATTGCCGATACCGTGAAAGGAAAAGGCGTTTCATTTATGGAAAACCAAGCCCGCTGGCATTACGGCGCACTCGATTCGGCGATGTTTGAGCAGGCGATGGAATCCATTTCGCGCATGTATGGACGATAAAAACCATGCCCAATAAAACCCAAGGCTTTACCTGGACGATCGAGGATGAAACGCTAATCACGTATCATGCGGTATATGGAGATATCCTCGTGGAGCTTGGCCATAGCGAGCCAAAGCTGGTGGTCGTGACGGCCGATTTGGGTAATTCCACGCGCCTTCAGAAATTCAGGGAAGCCTTTCCCGATCGCTATATCAATGTAGGCGTGGCCGAGCAGAATATGATTGCCGTTGCGGCCGGGCTCGCGGCCAATGGAATGATTCCAGTCGTATCGAGTTATGCGGTCTTCGCAAGCCTGAGGGCGGCCGAATTTATCCGGGCCGATTTAGCCTACAACCGGCGCAATGTAAAAATTCTCGCGACGCTTGCGGGCGTTTCTTTTGGGCAGGGAGGCCCGACGCACCATAGCATTGAAGATATCGCGCTGATGCAAGCCATTCCGGGTATGGCTGTTGTTGTTCCCTGCGATGGATTGGAAGCCGGGGCTGCCCTAAAAGCTTCGCTCGCTTATCCAGGCCCCGTGTATTTAAGGCTGGGCCGAAGTGTGGAGCCCGCCGTTCATCAACAAATTCCTCAAGATTTTTGTATAGGTAAGGCTCGTGTGCTCAAGCCCGGAAAAGATATCAGCGTCATCGCCTGCGGGCCGGCCGTGTACTATGCCCTCGCGGCAGCCGAAAGAGCCGAACGGCATGGGATTTCGGTGAGAGTTATCAACATGCCAGCCATTAAGCCATTGGATAGCGCGGTAATTCAATGCGCCATCGCAGAAACCAGGCGGATTATTACAGCCGAAGATCATAGCATTATAGGTGGTTTGGGCTCGGCCGCCGCATGTGTGATCGCCGAATCGGGCAAAGCCTGCCTCTTCAAGCGTCTCGGGCATCCCGATGCCTTTTCTCCAATGGGTATCCCTGAAGACCTTATCCATCTATCCGGCTTTGACGACGATGGAATCCTCGCGGCCATATCCGCCCTCATGAAACAAGCTATCCCGGAAGACGATTGGAACGATGAAAACGGGCTTTGATAGAACTCTATTGCGCTATCGGCTCGTGCTCTTTGCGCTATTGCCGGCGCTTTCCGATATTCTTTGCCATAAACCGCAGCTCCGCGCCGATTTTTTAAATACCAGGGCCCGCGTGCGTATCGGCTCGAATCTGTCAGACGTGGCGGCCCTTCTCGCCTTTGAGCGCGGAAATTTAAATGTATTGCAATATAATTCTAAAAAAATGGATGCCCCGGGTTTATTCGGGCCTAAATCAACAGATTGGGATCTAAATCTATCATTTAGCAATCCCAACGAATTGAACCAATTTTTTAGCGGCCAGGCCAAGCTGCCCCAGATCTCCGGTGCGCTGCGCCATCCCGTGCTTTTGGTGAAGCTGACGCTTCTTTTCAAGGAACTGCTGCTGCTCAAGCCCGGCGCGCGGATGAACTCGCTGGACGAACAGGCGCTCTATGTTCGCACGACGCTTCCCTTGATTGTGCGGGCCCTGCGGGAAATGTATTTGGGCGGGCATCCCGAAATGATCGAATTGGTGAACAATAGTCCAGAACGTATTTATCAATGGGTGGTTAGCGATATTGAAAGCGCGGTGTGGCTGCGCATGGCCAAGGGGCGAATTCAGGCGGGCCGGGGATTGTATAAAAAACGCCGGCCTTTTGTGAGTTTTGTGTTTCCCACCGCGGGCGCTGCCTTTAGGGTATTGACAGAACAGAATAGTTCGATGGCGGGTTTGGTGCGCGGCGATATACGCCCCGATGGATCGCCTGAGTATTCGCGCAGGCTCAGCATTCTATTGCAAAAGGCCGACGAGCTTCTGAACGCGGGCTGACCTTCGGAATGAATGAGCATCAATTGGATTGAATATATTATTATTTTGATGATTTTGGCCGGAATTGATCTAAAAACGCGCGCGCCTCGGCTTCGGTATCAAAACACACCATCGGGCCGAGCGGCAACTTAGAGAGCATTTTGGTGGCCTTGAAGACAAGGTTGGAGATCACCCGGCCGGTGAAGCCGATATTAAAAATAGCGCATGCGGTGTGCATGGATTCGGCGCTGGTAAAGTCGGCGGAATACTTTCGGGCCTCGGGCGACATACTTCCGCCATTTTTTGCATCAATGAGAACAAGCAGATAACCGCGCTCTTTTTTTAGCTTTTTGTAGAGGTTCAGCATCGCCTCGATATCGGAGCCCTGAGCGGCCACGCTCAGTGTGATCAAGACGACAAGATCTCCCTCTTCGCGGTAGGCATAGGCGTTTCCAAGGGGCTGATATCCATCGGGGATGACCGGCGGAGATGGTTTAACTGAGCGAGGCATAAGAATGGATAATGCGCGTTTATCACATCGCATCAAACGCAGGCAATTGAAAGTGACACAGGACCCCCAAAGTGGTTGTGCTGAGAAGGTTTCGCAGCGTATATCTTGCAATGGCAGGGGAAGCTTCGCTAGATTGGCCGAATCCGTATGGCGGGCAAGCCGAAGAGTGACGATTTAGACGGCGATTTGCTTGTAAAACGCGAGCGAAAGGCTGAAAAGGCCAAGCGCTGGATGGTCGTGTTTTACAACGATCACTACACAACCAAATGGTTTGTGGTGGATCTGCTGATGCGCTTTTTTCATATGTCGGAAACGAGCGCGACCAATTTTATGATGGCCGTTCACCGGCAGGGCAAGGGCGTCGCGGGTGTGTACACGAAGGATATCGCCGAGACCAAGGCCGAGCTGTGTATGGATTATGCAAAAGAGTATGGAATGCCGCTTCGGGTGTCGGCCGAGCCCGAGGATGATGGGGATAAAGAATAAATAGGGTGCGGAAGATCTATGTCGCTTTCATTTAATGATTTCGCGTCGGAAGTCGGGATCGATAAATGGATTTCGGCGATTGGAATTACCAATGCGCTGGTTCCGAGAACGGGCGTGCGCACGGCGCTTCAATTTTTTCAGCGGCGGATGCCGACGCTTAAGCTCGATGATGCGCTGAGTTTTTGTGTGGCGATGGATTTGAGCAAGCCCGTGAAGGAAGTGCTGCTTGCGCCAAAGGAACGCATTTTGGCTTTCCGGCTTCCGCAGGAGGCCGAGTTTAAACTGTTTTATACGAGGCCCGGCCGCAGCATGCATTCGAGCGGAATCAATCCATCCGATAGAACGGCTGTGCATTATGAAGTGGTGAGTCCGGCTTATGCGCTGGAATCGTTTACGGCGCCGGCTTCGGATACCTGGACCAAAAGGCAGCCCGGTCAGCAAGCGTATGTGAATCCGCGTTCCAATTCGATTGGATATTTGGCGAGCGGAGGCGGATTGCAGTTATTGATTCCCGATGCGCACCGGTATTTGCAGGTGGTGAGGCGTTAGCGCGAGAGCAGTGTGCGGGCGATTTGCGAAATCTGAATTTCGTCGGTTCCGCCGTAGATTTGAAGCACTTTCGCGTCGCGGCAAAGCTGTTCGACCCTGTATTCGGCCATATAGCCATTGCCTCCAAAGAGCTGCACGGCCTCGAGACAAACATCCATTGCGGCTTGAGCGCAGTACAGCTTGCAGGCCGAGGCTTCGGCCAAGTCCATCGAGCGGCCCCAGCCGGCCATTTCAATTTGGCGGAAGACGAGGTTTTGGATGTTCATGCGGGCGACTTCCATTTTGGCAAGCTTTAATTGAATGAGCTGAAATTCGCCGATGGCTTTGCCGAATTGGACACGGGTTTTGGCGTAGTCGACGCAGAGTTCCATGCAGCGTTCGATGATGCCCAGCGCCATGCCCGCGACGGCTGTTCGTTCGGCGGTAAAGGTGTCTTTTGCATCGCTTCGCGAGACTTGTTCTTGGCCTTCGCCGAGCAGCCTGTCTTTGGGGACGCGCACATTTTCTAAAAAGAGTTCGCCTGTGGGTGATGCGTGAAGTCCCATTTTCCGAAGGGGTTTTGAACGCTCGAGGCCAGGCGTGTCGCCGTCCAAAATAAATGTGACCACCTTGCGCGTCTCGGGCGGATTCCCTTCATCCAATTTGCAAATAAATACGATGGTATCTGCGTGGGGGCCGTTGGTAATAAAGGTTTTGCTGCCATTGAGAACAAAATGATCGCCGTCGATGCGGGCCGTGGATTTCATCGAGCCAAAGGCATCAGAACCGCTTCCCGGTTCGGTAATGGCCCATGCGCCAATTTTTTCGAGTGTGAGAAGAGGCGGAACGAATTTTTCTTTTTGAGCGATGGAGCCTTTTTTCATGATGGCGCCCGCGGTTAGGCCCACGCTCACGCCCATCGCGGTAATCATTCCGGGACTGTGGCGGCTCAATTCGATAATAGGAATGAGTTTCATGGCCGAGGCATCGGCGGCTCCCTGGGAAAACTCGGTGCGTTCTTTCTTTTCCTTGGGGGCGCGGCCGGCTTTTTCGCGCTCGATATCGGCTTGAAATTGAGCCTTGGCCATTTCATCGGCGCCGAAGGTCTGAAGCATTTTCCGAAGGACGCCGTAGGGAGGCAGATCGCCAAACTCGATTTCTTCGCGCTTGGGGACGATTTCGGTCTCTACAAAGCGGCGGAACATCGAGCGAATTTGTTGATGTGTTTCATTCCATTCAATCATACAGGTTGGGCCTCATTGGGTTTCGGTTGAAGGTTCAGCCAGGGCGCCGAACAAGGGTTTTAATTTTCGGTATTGTACGGCGAAGCTTAAATCCAAGCCTTCCCTGCGCACATAACAGATATCGGTGCCGCGCCAAATATCTTTTGCTCCGACCTTGATTTGAAAGCGTTTTGGCTCGCCGGCGCTTTGGGTGCCGATGGTCAGGGTGAGCGCTGGTTGTTCAAAGCCTTGTGTTTTTGGGGATGCCCCTAGGCTAATGACGCCTTCGGCCAATAGATCGCTTAAGGCGTCGCGGACTTTGGCTGGAAGGTCTGGGCTGTTTGCGCAATCGCCGGAAGCGCGCAGGATGCCGTTGTTTCCCCGTTCGAGGGTGCAGCGTTTTCCCGATGGGCTTTCGATGGTGGCCGTTATGAGCGATTCGGCTTCGATAACGAGAGGAGAGCGATCCAAAAGCCAGCGGGAAAAGATAGGTTCGACGTTTTTAGGCAAAATAAAGATAGAATCGTCATCCGCCAGTTTGGCAAAAGAGCCATCCGCGGCGACGGCGCCCACCAATACTTTTATGGTTTTTAGCTTGGTATCTTTAGGGTCTTGCTGGGGATCGGAAAGCTCGGCTTCGATGACCATACGGGGCGATAAAAGCCCGAAATCTCCTGAATCTTTTGCCGATACCCAGCGCTCGGCCCTCAGTTTTCCCAGGGCATCGGCCGCGTCGCTGACCAAGCCAAGATCCGCGGATAGCCCTTTGCCCGTAGGCATAAGCACTTTAAAACTCCCCTCGTCGCTTCGTTCAAAGACTTGTTCCCGGCCGCTTTCCCGAATGCGCAGGCGATGAATGCGTTTTGCCGGTTCATCAAGGATTTGAAGCGATCGGAGGGATAGCTCGTTGGGAAATAACACGGCCGCTTTATCGGCTGGCAAGGATAAGATTTTATCGTCTTCCAGCCTTCGGACCCATACCGTTCCATTTTTTTCGGGGCCGATTTCAATTTCTTCGATACGCTCGCCGGGGCCTGCATCCAAATTTTGGGCTTCGGCGGCCGAAATAAGCCGGAGAACGCCTCTGGGTTCGCCAAAGCCCGCGGGATCGCCGGTTTCCAGCGTTCCCGAAAGCGAAAGCAGCGATTCGAGCAGGCTTTTGCCGGTATCCGCATCAATATCCCGATCGTGGGGTGTGCGCTCGTGCCATTCGCTTTCTTTGCGGGCAATTTCAAGCACTTCTTTGCCCATGCTCATCTTTAATTCGCTTACCGCGTCGGCCGTCGCGGCAAAGAGCTTGTCATCGGCCATTTCAGAGGCGGTTTTTGTCATGGGGGCGAGCACCGATTTCGGCACACAGGCTGCCATTGGAGGCTCTCCCTTGCGCACAGCCGCTATCCATTCTTCGGAATCGCCGCCCAGGGGACAGGGCGCGCCCAGTTCGATGGATACAAGGGCTTTTTGTTCGTCGCGGGGGCGCAGCGAAATCTGGACCGGAGCCTTGGGCAGTGTTTGCACTTGTTCCGCCGATAAAAAGCGTTCGGCCTGCAGATTGGAAAGCGAAAATAAAAGCTGTTCGGTGTACGAGCTCTTGACCCGCACCTTGGAAAGAACTTCAGGCCCATCCAAGCGAAAAGCTGGACTTCGGCTTCCGCTGAATTCGGCCCGGATCAGCTTGCGCCCGCCTCCTTGGCCCGCGAGCTCGATCGATGCGAGTTCGGCGAATAAATAGGGCGAAAAAGCCCTTGCTCTAAAGCTTTGGGGGTCGATATTCAAGGCGCTCAACAATTGACCGGTAATCACAACCGGTCCCCGGCCTTCGGCCTGGGCATAGGCGGCTCCCTCGGGCGATGCCGCCTCGCCTCCAATCGACAGATTCATCGTCTTGCCGTCCATGAGCAGTGAAATGTGCACACGGGGCCGGTCGAGCTTCATTTCCGATGGAGAAATGCTGTTTTCGTCGACCTTTCGCTCGGCCACTCCATAGTCGAGCGAGCCTAAAAATTGATCAACCGTTTGCCGATCCGTGGGGTAGTGATGCCCTTCCAACTCGAGCATCCAAGGCCGATCGCCGTCTCCGTCTTCTTTGCCCTGGTATAATTTGGCTGTTTTTCCCTTGCTATTGAGCCGGATCTCCGAGATTCCATCCATGCGAAATGCAGGCAATAGATTGCGTTTTCTCGCCTCGGACTCCGCCGTGGTCACGCTTCCCCGATCCACAAAGCGAAGGTAGAGAATGCCTCCTAGGGCAAGCGCCGATAAAATAAGGGTGGTGCTGTGGCGTTTAAGCGTCTTTGCGTTCATCGCTTCGCCTTTCTGCGCGGCTCTTTCTTCTTAAGGCCACGGCCACACCCAACAGAGCGCTCGCCAGGGGCATGTAGAGCACGACATATCTAAAGATTTCGTCGCTGCTGTCTTCACTGACCCGAAGGCCCAGGAGCATGCTGGGCTTGTCGGGAATGTCCAGCATGGGAGGGCGGGCCGTGAGCCATGCGACCGCGCTCTCGATAAAAATAGCCGTTCCGCGTAGATCCCTTAAGGTCCAGTTCGCTCCCGCGATGAGTCCCGCGCTGCCCAGGACCAGCATACGGGGACCATGTATTTGATCGGAACCTGGAGGCTTGGGCAATTCGACGGCATAGCCCAAGACGAGGGGTCCTTTGGAATCTTGGTCTGAAGGCTGAGGCGGCGATGGATTCTTTGCCCATCCAAAGAAATCGTTCATGCCAAAGGCTTTGTCGCTGGTCAGGAGCAAGGGTGTGGGAGAGACGCGCGTATCGGCCAGGGGCGAGAGGGAGCTGGACATCGTGACCACCACCGAAAGGCCCGAATCAGCCATTTTTATCAGGCCCTCGGTGATGGGATGAGGTTTTAGGATGGGGGTAAATGTCTCTCCAAATCCTTGAGCGGAGCGAAGTTTGGGGTCGAGCTCAAAGATAAAGTTTTTGTCCAGTTTAAGCCCCGCCAAAGAGAGCAAGGGGTCGAGTTTTAGATCCAAATAGGCTTGATCGGCTGCGTCTGGCTCTTGATTGACGGCGATCAGCGCGCTGCCTCCCTGTTCGATAAAGCTCCGCATGGGGGCGATATCCTCGGGAGCAAAGGGAAGGGTGGGACCGGCGATCAAGAGCAGCCGGCAAGTCTTGATATCCACAGGTGTTTGGCCGGAAGGGGACTGTTCCGCGGATGCTTTCCGGGAGCTCAGCTCCACCACCTCAAAGTTGTTTTTGATGAGCCTATCCCGTAGAGGAGCAACGCCTGCACTTCCCCCCAGCTCCAAGGAGCGTTCGCCATGGCCCGAACTAAAGCATGCCCTCGGCCGATCTTTGCCGACCAATGAACGAATCGCTCCGGTGATCGCCTGCTCGATCCGGGGCCGGCTCCGTGTTTCGCCCTCGGCGTCTTCCTCCGCCTCGATCAGTTCCCGGGCGCTGATAAAATGAGGCGTATCACCCCTGGCCACGATGACCGGCGCATCCGTGACAATACGCCCATCTTCCGTCTTGCCTGCAACGACCGAAAAACGCTGCTGAACCGCCAAAAATTCGGCCGGATTCTTGTCAGGATCGCTGATCCGAAGCTCGATTTTGGTCGTTTCCGCCCTGTATGCCTCGAGCAGTTGGCGCACCGAAGTGGCCATGGGATCGGCATTGGAAAGCAATACATACACCCGGATTGGCTCTTCCAGCGAGCGAAGCGTGCTCTTGGTGGCCTCGCTTAGGCTGTAGAGTCCAGTGTGGGTGACATCCCAGCGTTTATAGTGCCGCGCAACATACACATTGCACACTACGGCTAGCATCATCGCCGCCACAATGCCCATCGTGGAGGATAGCTTGGCCGAGAGTGGCGTTGCGGGGCTTCTGCTTTCGTCGGTCATCCCCATTTCCATGCCTCCACCGCTCTCACGGTAATAAAAAGCGGAAGGACAATGAGCGAGGCATCGAAGACCAATCGCCTTAAATCGATGATTCCCTTGCTAAAATCGTTCATGTGCGCCCATACCGAGACATAGACGCACACATCCCGCACGGTGCCATCTTCGAAGATGAATTCGCCAATGCCCAGCATAAATAGGAAGATAATCGTCATGGCGCTGGCCACCGCCGCCGTAAGCTGGCTTTTGGTCATGGCCGAGCTAAGCGTGCCCAGCGATAAATATCCGGCTCCCACCAAAAACACAGCCAAATATCCGGCTCCCACGACATTCCAATCCACTTCGCCGGTGCGCGAGAGCAAGACCATGTATAAACAGGTGGGGGCCCACATCGCCGTGTAGGTGACAAGCGAGGCTCCATATTTGGCCATGACTACCGCCGCCGTGTCTACCGGCGCGGTGAGAAGGGTTTCAATGGTTCCACTCCGCTGTTCTTCCGCAAAGAGCCGCATGGTTAAGAGGGGACATATCAACAGCAGGGGCAAATAGAGCAAAATCGTCTGTCCAAAGAAGGCTTGCACAGGCCCAGCATCGGCCGAAAGCTCGGATTGGCCAGCAAAATGCGTGACGATTAAATAGAAATGAATGCCCGAAACCACCAAAAATGCGGTGATGAGCACCCAGGCCAGAGGTGTGACAAAGAGCGAGAAGAGCTCGCGTTTAAAGATCGGCCAACAACCTTTCACGGGCCACTCTCCTCGGGGTTGGGCTGGGCTTCGCCTTGATCGGGGGCTTGTTCTTGGGTGAGTTCTGCGAAGACTTGTTCCAGCGATGCGGATTGGGGGCTGAGCTCGCGCAAATGCAATCCGGCTTGTATCAGCGCTTGGGCCACCTTTTCCGATAGGGCTCCAATCGGTTCTTTTTTCTTTAGCTCGATATGGAGGGCAATCAATTCTTCTCCGGCGGGCGAGAGCTGCTTTGAAGCGATGACTTTACGCACGCCCGATATCGCTTTTAGCACCGGAAGCGCCTTTTCTTCGTTTCCCCTCACCAGGGCTTGAAGCGCCGACGGCTTTCGCAGCGCGCGGATTTCGTCGATAGATCCCTCCGCGACCAGCTTGCCTTTTGAAATGACCAATCCCCGGGTGCAGGTGCTTTCGACTTCTGGCAGGATATGGGTCGATAAGAATACGGTATGATCTTTTCCTATGTTGCGGATTAAGGCGCGCACTTCGCGGATTTGATTGGGATCGAGCCCCGCGGTCGGTTCATCCAAGATCAAGAGCGGTGGCGAGCCCAGGAGCGCGTCGGCCAAGCCTACCCTTTGCCGGTAGCCTTTGGATAAATGGCCTATCAATACATCGGCCACATCGCCGATATGCGTCTGCGCTATACAAAGGCCAATCGCTTCTTTTCTTTTGGCGCGGGCGATTTGTTTGAGCTCGGCTCTAAAGCTTAAATATTCCGATACCCTCATTTCAGGATACAAAGGCGAGGTCTCGGGCATATAGCCAAGCCCTTTGCGGGCCAATAAAGGTTCTTCTTGAATATCGTGCCCCGCGATGCGAACCCGTCCAAGCGTCGCTCCAAGAAAACCAGAAAGAATACGGAGCGTTGTGCTCTTGCCCGCTCCATTGGGACCTAAAAAGCCCACGACTTCGCCCTTATCGACATGAAACGAAATATCGTCCACCGCCAGATGGGCGCCGTATGCCTTGCTTAAATGCGTTACCTCGATCATCCTTCGCGTTCCCTGTTCCGCCCGCGCTCCGCGCTTCTAATCGCAAATCGGCCCGATGGGAACCCCCAGCGTGAAGTTTTTGTGCCCGGGCCTGTTCATGAAAGTTGTCAAAGGGCGCGGCGCTCTGCTAGGAGAGAAAAAACCATCATGGACGCGGCCCTACTTCGATCCTATTTCGCTACGATTTACGAGCTTCCGACACCCACGGGCACCATCCGCGTTTCTTTGGATGGTGAGATTCAGCAGGATGTAGGAAAGATGCCGGCGCTTTTATCCAAGCGTTTTGCGCTGCTCACGGCCTACAATCCCCGTTCGATGCTCTTGCCGCGCAAGGTGAATGAGGGCCGGCATGTTGTGCTGAAGGACTTGCTGATTTTAGGCTGTTACCGGGTCGAGCCTTGTGTCGGTTCGGAGGCCGATCAAGAAGGGGTGTGGCGCGAGCCGGCTTGGCTGGTGCACGGGATGGATAGGGATGAGGCTATCGCTTGCGGCCGGGTTTTCCGGCAAAATACAATTGTGTATGCTCAGAATGGGCAGCCCGAAATCATCGTGACCGATCCGACGGCGGACGATGTGGGGCGTACGTTTTTTGGTCATTGGCGGGTTCGCTCATAGCTTTTTTGAGGGGTAGGAGTGCGGTATATGCATCGGTGGACAAGATATGCGGGTGCGGCTGGGGTGATGGCCGGGGGGCTTGGGCTCTTGGGGTGCGGTCAATCTAAAATCGAGGAATGCAATGCGCTGGTGAATGCGCTGAAGCCTGGTATTGAAGATATTCATTCGCGCACGTCGTCGATAGCTTCGAAGATAGCGTCAAAGCCGGAGGCGCTGAGCGAGTTTTCTGGTTTGGCGGATGCGGCGGACAAGGTGGCCGAGGAGGGGTCGAAGATTGAAGTGCGCTCGGCGGAGCTTCAAAAGCTGTCGGCGGAATATCAAAAAGTAATGAAGGATTTTGCCGCGGCGGCTAGGCAGGTATCGGCTGCGAAGCCGTCCGAGGCGGGTAAGATGAATTCGGCGGCGGATACGCTGGAGAAGATCGGTAAGGAAGAAGAGAAGCTGGTCGAGGATATCAATAAGTATTGTCAGGCTCCCTAGAAACCGTCTCATAACCCTGCTGCGCACCTCACGGCGTCGGTTGAGCTCCCTCACCGTACAATGTACGGCTCGGTCGCTCGCCCTAGCCGTGAGGTTGCTCGCTACGGGTTCTGAGACGGTTTCTTTTGGATTTTGCCGGCGAGTTCGATGCCGGGGATCGAAGGGTTCGATGCCGGGGATCGAAGGGTTCGATGCCG
>CAZICM010000050.1:0-45904 GCA_964537685.1 uncultured Polyangiaceae bacterium | reverse complement strand
CCGGGGATCGAAGGGTTCGATGCCGGGGATCGAAGGGTTCGATGCCGGGGATCGAGCGGTTCGATGTTGTGGATCGAAGGGTTCGATGTCCGGGATCGAGCGGTTCGATGTTGAGGATCGAAGGGTTCGATATCCGGGATCGAGCGGTTCGATATCCGGGATCGAGCGGTTCGATGTTGAGGATCGAAGGGTTCGATATCGGGGGTCGAAGGGCACCTTCCAAGTTGAGCCCTTGATGTGGTGTTGTTGCGCTTAGCTTGGCTCCTCTTCCGCTATCTTGAACCGTATCGACTAAAAATTTATTCTGGCCGAACATCCCGCGGTCCACACCTTGTAGGGCGCGGGCAGGAAAGGTGCGCCAGATGTCTCGTTTTGAACAGATCAAAACGCCTGAACCGGGGACGAAACTCGCCGCGATTTATGCCCAAATGCAGGCGGCGGGGCTCGCCAATCCCTATCCCATCAATTACTTCACCGCCCAATCCACAAGACCCGATATTCTCGAGGCGTCGTGGGGACTGGTAAAGGCTGTTCTGCTCTCGGGCCTTCTGCCCCATACGCTGAAAGAGATGATTATCCTCGCGATTTCAGCGCAAAATCACTGCCGCTATTGCATCGCTATTCATAGCCAATCGCTGGCTCAGCTCGGCGTTCCCCACGATGTGATTCAATCGTGTTCGGGCGACCCGGAGTTTAAAGATTTGCCCGCGGCTCAGCGAAATATCCTTCATTTTGCCTTGAAAGCTGCCCGTTCTCCTCTCGCTTTGGGCGATGAGGACTTTCATGCTCTTTACGATCAAAATATGAGCTCCGAAGAGATTCTCGAGGTGCTGATGGTTGTGTCGTTTACCCAATTTCTCAACAGTTTTGCCGATGCCAGCGGTATCGTGGTCGATGGCGGGTTTGGATGACGAAGAGTTCTTCCTTCGGTCAAAAAGGCTCGTTCGAGCATGATGAGGCCGTCGTCAGTGTGCTCACGCTGGGAGCGCTGTATGAGGCGATTTTAGCCTTTTCGTCGGAGAATACCTTCGCGTCGTTTTGGAAGAGCGTATGCCAGAATGTGCGCTGGATTGTTCCTTCCAAACGTCTCGCGCTGTGTTTGCGCGCCGAAGAAGGCCGTTTCGACTGTGTGGGGCGTTTTGAGCGGGGCCGCTTTTCCGATGAGGCGTGGGCGGATCTGCGGCCCAGTTCCCCTTCGATTGCGGATGCGATGCGGGCCGAGCTGCCTCGGGTGCTGTCTCCGCCGTGGTCGAAAATAGGCGAGGATGATGCGTTTTGTGCGTGGCTGTTGGCCGGCGCGGTTGAAACGGTGTTTGTGCTTCCGCTGTCCAGCAGGGCCGAGCGGCTGGGTTGTTTGGTGTTTGCGACGGGGGTGGTCAGCGAGAGCGATCAGAAGACGCTGGTGGCGCTGGGCACGGTGTACGCGCTGCATGTGGGCCTGATTTATAGGCTTCTGCTTTCGCAGGAGGGGCAGCGGAAGACCGAGCACGAGCTGTTTGAAAGCCGGATGCGCTATCGGAGTCTGTTTCAGCATTTGGGCGATGCCGTGCTGCTGCACGATAGAGAAGGCCGTATTTTAGAGGTGAATGAGCGGGCGGTGGATATGTTTGGCTATAGCGCCGCCGAGCTCGTGGGGAAATACATGATCGACTTGCGCGATAGCCCGGAAAAATATGCGATTTATCAGGCCCGGCGCGATTTGCTGCTCAAGGAAAAATCCATTCGATTTGAGTCCACCTATCGGCGCAAGGAAGGCCACGTTTTTGCGGCGGATGTGAATGCGGCACTGATTACGCTGGATGGCGAAGAAATGATTCAGGCCATTTTTAGAGATATTACCGAGCAGCAGCAGACGATGGCCGAGCTGACCAAGGCGAGGGACGAGGCGCAGGCGGCCGCGAGGGCGAGGGAGACGTTTTTGGCGAATGTAAGCCATGAGCTTCGGACGCCGCTCAATGCCATTATTGGGTATACCGAGCTATTGCTTGAGGAGTTTGGAGATGCGGGGGGAGCGCCCCGGGTTGAGCTTACGCTGAATAAGATACTGTTTTCGGGGCGGCATTTGCTGAAATTGATTAACGAGCTTTTGGATCTATCGAAGATAAGAGCGGGTGAGTTTACATTTGAGGCGCGGTTTTTTGATGTTCGCGCGATGTTATCCCATGTGGCCGATATCGCGGGAACGCTGGCGTTTAAGGGTAAAAACCACTTTCATCTCAGGCTTGGGGAGGGGCTTGGGCTGATGAAGGGAGATGAGCTTCGCATCCGGCAGATTTTGCTGAACTTAATCAGCAATGCATGCAAGTTTACGGTGTCGGGAGATATCACTTTATTGGTTGAGGCATACGAACGTGAGGGCGATGGCCCATCGGCCTTTTTACGCTTTTCGGTAGCGGATACGGGCGTTGGTATCTCTGCGGATAAGCACGAAGAAATTTTTAAACCGTTTTCGCAGGCGCATGTAAATCTAACGCATGCTTATGGGGGGACGGGGCTTGGGCTTGCGGTGAGCCGGGCTTTGGCGCGGGCGATGAGCGGCGAGCTTTCAATGAAAAGCATTGTGGGCAAGGGAAGTGTATTTGTATTGGAGTTGCCCAGGGGAGATACGCCGCAGGGCGCTATAGCTTCTTCATAATGGCTTCAAGCTTTTCTTTCGATAGAGGCGGCTCTACACAAGGCGCGTTCATTTCCTCGTCCATGATAAGGCCGTCTCCATTCCAATCCCCGCGGAATGGATTTTCATCCAGCTCTTTCACGGAACGGCCTGTGCGCGTTACAATGCGCGGCGCATCCCATATCCCTTGCCCTATTTTAAAATCCATCGCATCCACGAAAAAATGGCCTTTGTAACGGCCCTTGGTGATAGGCAGGGCGCAGTGCGTGCGCCTTCCTAGGAGATGCAGTTTCTTCGATGGAATGTCGATAAGGCATACCGAGCGGTTGTGAATGGTTTGGGCTTCATAGCCAAGGCATTCCACGAGAATGGTTTTCGGATCGACCAAATGTGGCGACCATAGGCTTAAACAACCGGCTTTTTCGTCGTTCTTGCCAACTTCGGTTTCTGTTCCTTGCTCCCGATCGATAAAAACAATGCGGTTGTCCGCGATTTCAACGCCATCCGAAGGGTCTTTGCCCAGGCTGAACCGCTGTTTTCCCACTTTGCGGAGCTGGACGCTATAGCGTTCCTGCGGCTGTTCCGCATCGGGGCCGCTGTCTTCAGCAAGCGGCGCCGAGGCATCCGCAATTTCTGGAATTGGGCTCGCCGGGCTTAGGGTCTTGGCCCAGGCGTGGAGGACCGGCTTGGGTGCCTCGGCTTCGCAGCCCAAGAGCAATATCGCTATCCATCCTGAAAATCGAAGGGCCATTTCATTAAAAACCTTGTTGCACGATGCGAGGGGGCCCACTTAACATCTGGACGTGATGAGAGCAAGCGCGATGATCGAAAGTACCATAGGCGAATTTTGGATGGATGATCTTGAGGCGAGCGCGTCCGTGATTGACACGCTGCCCGTGTTTTGCGTGGCTATTGATGCCGAGGGAAAGACGCTGCGTATCAATCAAGCCATGCTCCATGCGCTGGGCTATACACGAGAGGAGGTGATTGGCAAGCCTTATGTGCCGATTTTTGTTCCACCTGCCGGACGGGGAAAGTTGGCTCAGGTCTTCGCTCAGTTGATGAGCAAGCCAACGGTGGAGGTGAATGAAAATGTGGTGCAGCGGAAGGATGGGAGTTTGCTTTATGTGGAGTGGCATGGCCGTTCTGTCTTTCGCACGCCTACGGAGTTTGCCTATTTCTTTGGCATCGGTATCGATGTGAGCGAGCGCCGCAGGGCCGAGGAGGCGCTGTTTCGATCGGAAGAGCGGTTGTCTTTGCATGTTCAGCAAACATCGATGGGCATTATCGAATGGACAAAGGATTTTACGGTGGCCGCGTGGAATCCGGCGGCTGAAAGGACTTTTGGTTATTCGGAACAGGAAGCCTTGGGGATGAAGGGTTTGGTCTTGGTTCCCGAGGTGGTGCGGCCTTTGGTGAATGAGGTGTGGGCCAAGCTGTTGGAAGGGCGTTCGACGGTGACAAGTGTAAATGAAAACGTTCGGCGCGATGGGCGGATGATTGTGTGCGATTGGCATAATACGCCGCTTGTGGATTCGTCGGGGACGGTGATTAGTGTGGCGTCGATGATCAGCGATGTGACCGAGCAAAGGCGCAATGAAGAAGAGCTTCGGAAACGGGAGCGGGAACAGAAAAAGACGATTGAGGAGCTGTCGGCGCCTGTGTTGGATATTGCGGAGGGCATTGTGATGATGCCTGTGATGGGGCGGGTGGATGAGGAGCGGGCGGCGCGGATGACGCAGGCTTTGCTTTCGGCGATTGTGCGGAGCGCGGCGAAGTTTACGATTGTGGATTTGACGGGTTTAAATGCGCAGGATATTGCGATTGCAGGGTATTTGGCAAGGCTTGTGCAGTCGGCGAGGCTGTTGGGGGCGCGTTGTTTGATTTCGGGTATGTCGCCTGAGCTGGCTCAAATGCTGATTGCGGGCAAGGCTTTTACATTGGGGGATATTCCGGCTTTTGGGACGCTTAGGGCGGCGCTTTCGTTTGCTCTTTCGGCGATTCGTTAGAGATTTTTGCGGCGGCGATGCTTCCAAGGGTATTCAGTTGCCAATACAGGCTATTTGGGTAGGAGATCCTTAAAAAGTCGAAATCATGCCGCTGTTCGGGGTAAATTCTAAAGGCTTCGGGGTTGTTTTCGGTGTTTGGGGCGGCGCCTTTGGCGAGTAGTTCTTTGTAAAGCGCCCGATTGCATGGCAATTGTCCGTCGTATTCGCCGATGGCGAAGTGGACTTCAAACTCCCCCAGTTTTCGGCGTTCTGCGAGGCTGTCGGCGAAGTGCAAGAGGGCGGGGCGGCCGCCCAGACGGCCTTGGCGGGGATCGATGCCTGTGCATGACATACAGGAAAATCCAAGGGTATGAAAGGCATGGGGTTCAAAAAAAGCCGCCCGGTAGAGTTCTGCCGCGCCCGAGCTTAAGCCTTCGGCACCTAGGAATGCTTTTTTGTGGTTTTGTTCGAGGTGCGGCAGGAAAATGCTTTGAAGATGATGGGGCAAATCTCGGGTGAGGTGTTCGGTGGGGCCGTTTTCGTAGGAGCCGGCGGCTGTTTCCAGGGAGATGATCAAGCTGCCCGGGAGTTGGGGATGCTCTCGATAAAAGGCATCGGCTAGGCGTTTGGTGTCCAATCCTCCCGATCCTCGTTCAAAGACCAGATGGCCGGGAATGGGCCGCATAAAGGGTCGAGTGCGCCCTCCATTGCCCCCAGGAATAAGGAAAAGCATGCCTTGGACCTGGTTGGGGGTTTGGAATAAAGCCTGGGGTAAGTATGCGATATAGTGGGCGCGGAGGACGGGGCCGCGTTTACAGCGGGGGCAGTCTCGGGGTTCGATAAGAAAACTGCAGTCGACGACGTGGCTTCGGGGGCGGTTTAGCCAGTCGAGCGTAATTTCCCGGGCTTTTGAAATGGCCTGGTCTGAACCGGGTTCGGGTAATTTTTTGAGTTGCGCTTGGGGAGGCGGGTCGTCCGGGCCCAAGAGATCGGCGGGGCGCCGATAGCGGAACCAAGCGATGGTATAGGCGCTTGGAGCAAGCTCGTCGATTTGGCAATTGGAGACCATCCATTCGGCGAAGGGAAGGGTGGTGATCGGGGTGGAGGAGGGGGCGGAAGAGGGGATGGTCTGGGCGGTGTTTGGGGTGGCGATAGGTGGTGGACGGGGAGGAAGAGGAGAAGCTTCGATGGAAGCGCGGGGCATGGGCTGAATAGGTTCGGCGCTCGTGGACTCGCAGCCGGAGCCCAGAGCGATAAACAGCGCAGCCTTTGCCATTTGTTTGGGCATGCGGCGTGCAGTCTAAACGCTCTGCAAAAAAAACCGCAAGTATCTATGATGGGGGTTGCCTTTTTCTTTTGGAGGGGCGAAAGTGAGAATTCAGAGGGGGTCCAAACCATAACAGGAGAGGTGAAGGCGATGATAGGGCGAGCAAATCATGGTCGATGGTTTTTTGTGTTGGGTTGTGCGATTGCGGCGAGCTGTGCGCTGCCTGAATACAAGACCGATTCAAATCTTGGGGAGAGCAGCTCTTCGGCATCGGGGACATCGAGTTCATCGTCGTCTGGGGGTACGAGTTCGGGCGGAGGCCAGGGTGGCGATGGCACGGCTGGAGGAGGTGGTGCGGGAGGCGGGGAGCCGGGGACGTTCATGGTCAATTGCCCCGTGGAAATGGCGAAACGGGCGCCCAACGGGCCTTGCGATAAGTTCAAGGCCGACTTGGGATCGGGCACGGCCTCGTGCACCTTTGTGAAACCGGGGGGGGCAGATAAGTGTTGTGTGTTGCAAGTGGAGTGCTTGCCGTCTCTTATGGATCCCAGTGTGAGAACATGGCATCCTATAGCAAATACAGAGGATTGTGCAGTCATTTCGCCGAACTGCCCCTATGTGTGCGGGCAGGGGCTGGACTGCGCGAAGTTTATGGTGGGTCTTCCCTTGCCCGCGGACTGCGCCTGTGTGAATATCGATCCTTTGACCGGCGACGGACTGAAGGATTGTCTGGTTGGAGCGGGCACATGTCTGATCGAGCCACAAAACAACAAATTCCACCGGCTGAGCTGCGAGGGACCAGGAGATGCATTTGGGCCCCTGCTTACCGCAAAGCAAGGGTGTTGCACGGCCAACGGACAATGCGGAGGAGGGGCTGCCGGGACGTGCACGCCCGCGGATGGGAATGTGACGATGCCTGGGGAGTGTGTAATTGGCCCGTAGCACGCGGGCAATTGATTTTATTGCCATCCCGCCGGAAGTATGAGATAGGTGCCCGCAGGGCAGTATTTTCCACGTCCGATTCCCGTCATGACAACCATTGAAAGCCTTCGCATCCGCGGCTATCGGCGCCTTGTTGACGTCGATCTCGCCATGAAACCCTTTAGCGTGCTCATTGGAGCAAACGGATCAGGCAAGACCTCGTTTCTTGAAGTCTTGTCGCTGCTGGCTTCGTCCTCCAACGCTCAGTTATCCTCGCGCCTGTCGGAGCTGGGAGGCGTGAGCGATATTCTCACGCGGGATAAAGGTTCCGTTTTGGAGATCGAGATATCGTCTCCCGTGCAGGATCACAATCCGCTTAAATATAAGCTGTGCATTGAGCCCAAGGGACAGGGATATTGGATTCGGCAGGAGTCGCTGAGCCAGAATCGCGGGATGCGCGAACCGTTTTATCACATCAATTCAAATGCCGGTTATGTTTATTATTTCAATACCGAGGCGGGCCGGCTGGTGCGCCCGGAATGGAACCTGAATCCCTATGAAACGGCTCTTTCCCAAGTACCCAAGATGTTCCTTGCGCCCGAGGAGTTTCGCCAGACGCTTGCGGGAACGGCATTTTATGCGTCGCTAAATGTCGCACCTAAGGCACCGGTAAGGCTTCCCCAACAGATGCGCCCTGCGACGCTTCCCGGGGCTCAAGGTGAGGATTTGGTATCTTGTTTGTATTCGCTCCGGGAAAGCGACCCCGATCGCTTTGAAGTGTTGGAGGATACCTTGGCCGCGGCATTTACCGATTTTGAGAAGCTCGCTTTTCCACCGGCCGCGGCGGGTATGCTTTCGATGACATGGAAGGATAAAAACTATTCCAAGCCGATGTATATGCACCAGCTTTCGGAGGGAACGCTTCGCTTTTTATGGCTGGCCACGCTTTTGTATAGCCCCGATCTTCCACCCATTACTCTACTGGATGAACCCGAGGTAAGCCTTCACCCTCAGTTGCAGAATCTGCTTGTAAAAATGATGCGCGAAGCATCGGCGCGCAGCCAGATTATTGTTGCCACGCATTCCGATCGGCTGGTGCGTTTTCTTAAGCCGGAGGAGCTTTTGGTTATCGACAACGATAAAGGTGCTGCGAAGCTTCGCTGGGCCGATACCATGGGGATTGAGGATTGGCTGGCGGATTATAGTTTGGATGAGTTGTGGAGGATGAATCGCTTGGGAGTCGAGCCATGAAAATAGCCGTGCTCGTGGAAGGAGAAACGGAGCAAGTATTTAAGCCGTGTTTGCAGGACTTTCTTTCGCGCCGCCTCGCGGGCAAGATGCCAAAGTTAAAAATCCACCGTTATGATGGGAGAATTCCCAAAGACGAGAAACTTCGGCGGGTCGTTATGGATTTATTGACCAAGCGTCCGGAGCCGGCGGATGCGGTGATCGCGCTGACGGATGTCTATACAGGTCAGCGGGATTTTAGGGATGCTGCCGATGCCAAGGCAAAGATGCGCGGATGGGTAGGGAATGAGCCGCGTTTCTATCCCCATGTAGCGCAATATGACTTTGAGGCGTGGTTATTGCCCTATTGGGCCACCATTCAGAAATTGGCCAAGCACGATATGAATCAACCCCCGGGGCCTCCCGAGCGGGTGAATCATGATAAGCCGCCCGCCAAGTGGTTGCAGGATATTTTTGAGCGTGGCAAATCCCGTGACAGTTATAACAAGCCGCGGGATGCATTGCGAATTCTTAAAGAGAATGATTTAGCGGTGGCTGTGCATGCCTGTCCCGAGCTGAAGGCATTTGTGAACACCATCATCAGGCTGTCGGGCGGCGAGGAAATTCCCTAATAAAACGCTGCCCGGCCATTTCGCTTGGGGCGAGGGCCAAGATCACGAGTTGAGCGGGTCAGTAGCGTCGCGGCTGATCATCCCAAATGCGTCTTTAAAAACGCGGATGTGAGCGCCCACGCTTGAGACGCGGCGCCCGCTTCATAATCGGAGCGGGCATCGCAGAAGAAGCCGTGGTTGTTCTCGGAAAATTCGATGCTGGTATAGGCTTTTCCCGCACCTTTGCAGGCGTCGACGGCGGCTTTTACGTTTTCCGCCGGGATATAGGCGTCTTTGCCCGCCCAAATCAACAATAAGTGACCGGATTGGCTGTTTATAAAGCTGAGCTTGTCCGGCGCGATATTGCCATAAAAGGATATGGCGCAGCGGAGGGGGGAAACGCCGTTGGATACAAAGGAGAGGCGGCCTCCCATGCAAAAGCCAAGGGCCGCGACGCGATCGCTCTTGACTTGAGGGTGTTTGGAAATGAAATCATAGGAAGCCCGCAGGTCGGCTTCGCTTTGTTCGGCGCTGTATTTCATGGCCACGGCAATGCTGTCGCCGATATTGTCATAGCCGGCTTCATAGTTTTCAACCTGGCGGTGGAATAGATCCGGCGCGAGGACGATATAGCCTAGTTCGGCATAGCGGGCGGCAACGCGGCGCATATGATCGTTTACGCCGAAGATTTCTTGATACAAAAGGATGGCGGGCTTCGGGCCTTCGCCTTCAGGAATGACGAGATGGCCGTTCATGGATGTGCCATCGGATACGGGAATGGTGACGCGTTCGGTGCGGGTGGTCATGCGACGAATCTCCTTGTGAGCGCGCTGTATACCTTGGCTGCGCCGGCGTAAAGATTTTTATTTGGGGGCCGCTTATTTTTATGAAACGAAGCGGTATCCCAGGCCGCGGACCGTTAGGATATGGCGGGGCGCCTGGGGGTCGTCTTCAAGCTTGTTGCGAAGCTGAAGGATAAAATTGTCTATGGTGCGCACCGTGCCATGGTGGGTGGGGCCCCAGACTTTGGATTGGATTTCTTCTCTTGCGATGACCCGGCCATTGGCTTCGACGAGGCATAATAAAATGTCGAATTCTGTGGCCGTGAGTTCGACGGGTTTGCCATTGTGAAAGACTTCGCGGGTGGCGGTATTGATGCTGAGGTTCGCCGTGCGGATATGGCTGTTTTCTACGCGGCCATGGTTGTTCCGCCGGAGTACAGCCCGGACCCGGGCAAAGAGTTCCGCGAGTCCAAAGGGTTTGGTGATATAGTCTTCCGCCCCGATTTCAAGGCCCATGACTTTATCCATTTCCGCTCCCCGCGCCGATAAAAGAATAATGGGTACCGGGTTTTGTTCGCTCCGCAGGGTTCGCACGATTTCAAAGCCGTTGATATGGGGTAGCATTACGTCAAGCACAATGAGGTCGATATCCGGTTCCCGAGCCATTTGCAGGCCGCTTTTGCCATCCTGCGCGACCCGCACGCGATAGCCCTCGGCTCCTAGATTCATCTCTAGGCCCATAGCAATGCTTTCGTCATCTTCAATGACGAGAATGGTTCGGGATGTGCTTGGGCTATCTGGGCGGTTTATCCCCATGGTCTGTCCATTTCGGCGCTCGGCGCCAAGTGGGTGCTATGGTCTTCGAGATTCAGCGGAAGGAGCAGCGTGAACGAGCTGCCTTTTCCAGGTTCGCTGTCGACAGTGACCCGGCCTTTGTGCGCGCGGATGACATGCTGGACAATCGCCAGGCCCAAGCCCGAGCCATCTTGTTGGCGGGAGAGCAGGTCATCAACGCGGTAGAATTTTTCGAAAATGCGTTTGTGTTCTTTTCGGGCGATGCCAATGCCATTGTCGCGCACGGTGAAGGCGATGCAAGGTCCCAGTTTTGGGTCGGTTGCGCGTCCGGCGATGATGTCGATGCGGCGGGGGGCGGCGCTGTATTTGTAGGCGTTGGAAAGGAGATTGACCAGGCAGTCAACGAGGGCGGATCTGTCGCACAAGACAAGGGGCAGATCTTTGGCGATTTGAATGCTTAGCTCGACATCGCGGCGTTCGCGTATGGGTTCAAAGGCATTGACGGCTTCGTCGAATATTGGTTCGATCTCGTGGGGAACGAGTTCGTAGGTGCGGCGCCCGCTTTCCATGCGGCCCCAATCGAGGAGGCGATCGATGAGTTTTTGAAGGCGGGTGCATTCTTTGGTAAGAGCGTTAATACAGCGGTCTTCGCTTTCTTTGTCGCCTCGGCGCAGGGCGAGGGTTTCGGTGAACATGCGGATGGAGGTGAGGGGAGTGCGGAGTTCGTGGGATACTTTGGAAACGAAGTCGGCTTGGAGTTCGGAGAGGTTTTTTTCGCGGCGGAGAAAGACGAGTACGAGGATGACGCCGGTGGCGAGGGTGCCGCAGAAGGTGAGAATTAAGATGCTGAGGACGATGGCATAGCGGGTTTCGCCAAGGATAAAGAGGAGTACGCCGACGGCGGAGAGGAGAATGCCGGGGATGGTGACGAGGTAGACGAGGAGCTGGATGATGCGCCGGTAGCCGAGCGATCGGAGGGAGCGGAGGTTGGTGCGGAGGGTGGGTGCGGGCATGGTTTAGGCGTTGTGAGCGCTGAGCCGGTCGATAATGAGGGGTGATTTAGGGATTTTTGGGCCGGTGGGGGCAATACAAAAGGCTTGTTGGATGCGCGGGGCGAGCGCATGGGCTTGTTCGGGTGTGCGCAGGTGGAGGAGAGCGATAGCATCGCCTTGTTGAACGGGTGTGCCGATGGGCGCGACGATTTCGATGCCGACATCGGGGAGGATGGCTTGGTCGGTGCGGGTGCGTCCGGCGCCCATGGCTACGGCGCAAAGGCCGAGTTCAAGGGGATCGATGGAGTGGATGATGCCGGATGATTGGGCGCTGAGGGGAATGCGGAGGGGGGCTTGGGGTAGGATGCTTGGGTCGTGGGCGACCTTGGGATCGCCTCCTTGGGCTTGAACCATTCGTTCAAAGACCTCGAGGGCGCGGCCTTGTTGGATGGATTGTTCGAGGCGTTGGTAAGCTTCGGCGGTGTTTTCGGCGGCGCCTCCGAGGAGGAGCATTTCAGCGCCCAGGGCCAAGGTGCATTCACGTAGATCGTTGGGGCCTTTTCCATGAAGGATTTCAATGGCTTCGCGGGTTTCCAGGGCATTGCCGATGGTGAGGCCCAAAGGAGCGTTCATGTCGGTGAGCAGGGCGCTGACTTTTTTGCCGGCGAGGGTGCCGACGCGCACCAGGGCGGAGGCTAGGCGGCGGGCATCTTGTTCGGTTTTCATAAAGGCGCCGCGGCCGGTTTTTACGTCGAGAACGAGGCCGTCGATGCCCTCGGCCAGTTTTTTGGAGAGAATGCTGGCGACGATCAGCGGAATGGATTCGACGGTGGCGGTAACATCGCGCAAGGCATAGATTCGCTTGTCGGCGGGGGCAATTCGGCTGGTTTGGCCGATCATGCAGGTGCCCACATCGTGGACGATTTGCCGGAAGGTCTGGGTGTCGAGGTTGACCTTAAAGCCTGGAATGGATTCGAGTTTATCGAGGGTGCCTCCGGTATGGCCCAAGCCCCGGCCGGATACCATGGGGACGCGGACCCCGCAGGATGCAACGAGGGGGGCAAGGCAAATGGATACTTTATCCCCTACGCCCCCAGTGGAGTGTTTGTCGACTTTTAGTCCGGGGATATCGGAAAAATCGAGGACATCTCCTGAATGGAGCATCGCATGGGTGAGAGCGGTGGTTTCATGGTCATCCATGCCTTTAAAAAAGACGGCCATGCAGAGGGCGCTCATTTGATAGTCGGCCACGCCGCCGTCCATAAAGGCCGAGATAATGCGTTCGATTTGAGCGGAGCTTAAGGCGAATCCGTCGCGTTTCTTGGCAATGAGCTCGACGATGCTTTCCATGGGGATGGCTCTTTCGCGGAGGTGTTTAGGGGGTTTTCGATTCGGAGGACGATGAGGAGGGTGGAGCGTTTGCGGCGGAGCGCGGGTTTTTCCAGGTGAAACGATCCACGAGAAGAATGGGTTCGGAAGGTTTGAGGGGATCGATCTTTCCAAAGACCCAGCCATCGATGGCTTCTCCGTTTTTTCGGACGCGGAGGCGGACGAAGTGTTTATAGCCGGGATGGGCGAGGGCGCTAAAGGCTTGATGTTGTTCGAGTCCGAAGACGGTGAGGGCCGTTAGATAGGTGCCAAAGGCGAGGGTGCCTCCATAGACGGCGGCGGCCAGTTCGATGGCATTGACGGCAAGGGTGGGGATGTGGAGTCCATGGAGCAAAGGATGGAGAATCACATGGAGAAGGAGGGGTAGAAATCCAATAAAGCCGCCGGTTATCAAGGCGAGGGAGCCAATTTTAAGGGCGTGTTTTGCTCGCCATCCCCCCAGGAGAAGGCAGGCGACAAAGAGGACGACGGCGATGCAGGCATTGGCCCAGATGGACATATGGCCGTCGTAGAGTTCGATGCCGTAAAGGGGGGCGAGGAGGATGGCAAGGCCAATATGGACCAAAAAGCCGGAGCGGCCATGGACGATGGCCCAGGGGATTTGAAGTGCAAGGGCAAAGCAGGCCCGGGGACCGGGGAATTCTGCGGCGGGTGAGGCAATGCCTGTGCGATGAATTCGGGCTGGATGGAGGAAGGCTCCACCTCCTCCCGCGGTGACATGCAATCCATCTCCAACGTGTTGGCGGCAATAGTGGTGGGTATCGCCCGTTAAGACAAAGAGGCCGTCTTGCTCGAGGGTGACATCGAGGGCTTCCAAGATTTCCTGGCCGGCCGGATTGGGTTCGAGGAAAGCGTAGGCGGGGTCGGCGGTGCACAGGAGGATGCCGCGCTGGGTGTCGGTATCGCGGGCATCGGCGAAGAAGCAGCGCTGGTTGAAGTCGACGGAGCGGAGTTGACGGTCGGCGCCCCATAAATCGAGGTCGGGCGCGAGACGGAGGGCGAAATAGGTAGCGCTTTGGACAGGGCTATAGCCTTCGAGGGGGAGGGCGGGACGTTTGCCGACAAAACGGCCAATTCGGAAGGCTTCCATCCATTGAAAGAAGTGACCGATTTGGCCTGCGCGGTCGATGGTGTCCATGGGGAGCTGCGATACGCGCGAGATACGGCCTTTGCGGGCGCGGAACATACGGCCAAAGCCATCGAGGCCGCCATACCAGTCATGGTTGCCCGGGATGCCGAGGAGCGCTCGATTTTTGCCGTCGTGGCATGCGCGCAGGACGCGGTTGAAGGGAACGATGACGCGGTTGTGAATCTCGAGTTCAGTCGCGACGGGATAGGCTGTGTCGCCGCCGAAGACGAGCAAATCGCCGCGGGGAAGCGGGATGGTTTGCTCGGGATGATCGGGATCTGGAGCGTCGTAGGTTTGGAAGAGAATGCGGGCGACTTCGGCGCTGACGGTGACGTCGTCGCCTGTGTCGGCGATGAAATCGATCCACAGATCGGCGTCTTTGGCTTCGGTTAGAGTTTCGCCGTCGCGCTTGGCGCCGATGGTTTTTGCGACGCGGCTGGTTAGTTCTTCGGGGCTTTCGGCGATCATCCAATCGCGGCTGTCGATGTCTTCGGTGGCGATGACGCTGGCCAAGAGATGCCAAAGGTGTCCCCAGAAAGAACGGGCGCCAAACCAAGCGATAGCCCGCGGAAATTCACTGCCGCGGTGAAACAAAAGTTTGGGGCGATCTTCGGTGTAGGGCGAAGGAGTCGTATGAGCTTCGGGCGGTAGTGTGCGGGAAACGGGTTTCACGACGCGGCGGGTTTGGTTTTAAGGTTTTTTCGGGGCGTATTGTTTGTGATTTTGCGTGGCGACGCGATACAGGGAAAACGATTACACTGATGCGGCCTTTTTAGAAACAGCGCATCTCGTTGAAGGAAGGTGTTTGCATGAAGAGTTCGGGTGTGTGGTTGGCTGCGATGCCGGGGTTGTTTTTGTTGGCTGTGGGGTGTGGGGAGCAGCAGGCGGCGACGAGTACGGGCGCTTCCAGTGCGGCGCCGCAGCAAACGGCTGTGGTCGCCACAGCGACGGCAACGGCAAGCGTGGCTCCGCCGGCTGCATCGACCGCGCCCGCCACAACGGCAACCGCGGCAGATTCAGCTCCTGCGGCATCGGCAAGCGGAGCACCCAGTGCGGCGCCGACAGCGACATCAAGCGCGGCTGCTCCCGCGGCTTCCGGGAGCGCGGCTGCTGGGGCAAAGACCTTCGATTGCGGGGCAAAAGGTCAGAAGCTGTGTCCGATGCAAGGCTGGATGAAGGGTGTCATGGGCAATGCGGCATCGAGCAACGATGCCAAGAAGCTGGCCGATGCGCTGGCCTATACGGCCGCCAAGCCGCCGCCTGGAATGCCGCAGTGGATTCCTATTTCCAATGACGGCGTGGCCAAGGCGAAGGCGGGCGATATCGACGGCGCCAAAGTGTCGTGCAAGAAGTGCCATGACTTGTACAAGGAGAGATACAAGAACACGATGCGCGATATGCCTTGGTAGAAGGCGATTTCGAATAGATTAGAGGGGGAAGGGAATTGAAGAAGGGGCGGCGTGATGGCCGCCCCTTTTAATTCGAGGGGTTCGATTAAAGGGTGGGATTCGATGTGAAGCAGCAGCGGAAGCCGGTGTCGTACAGCTTGAAGTTCTGATCGACATTGTAGAACGTGAACTGGCAGGTCGAGCCGGCTTCACTGGCCTGGTTAAATGCTCCGCCCATCAGCGTGTAGGTCGTTGCGCCCGACTTCGTGATCTCGCGCAAGTTACCGGTGATGTCGAACACCTTCTTTTCAACCGACGGAGCGGTTGCCCAGTCCGCCCAGCAGTTTTGGAGCAGGTTGGACGCTGTGGGCAGCAAGCCATCCTGATCGCCGGGGGTAGCAGGAAGGAAATCGTGGCTGGGCGCGAGATTGCAGTACTTCGAGCCCGCGGCATAGGCCGCCTTGCACGCCGCGCCGAAGGTGCTGTAGCCCCAGGTGCAGGCATTGGCGCCTGTGCCCACTTCGCAAGCCCGCCTCCACTGCGTGGTCGTGTCGCACACCGTTCCGCCCAAAGCGGTGCAGGTTTGCTCAACTTCTTGAGGCGACACGTTGAACCAAGGAATCTTCGTGGGCACCGAGCAAGCAGGCGTTTTGTCGAGCGTCTCGCCGACGGGCGCCGATGTCCAATAACCGTTGCCGCTTCCGGCCGTTAGGTTGGTCGACGAGGGACGGCTCGCTTCATACGTGAAAATCCACGTATTGGGCGCGTTGTTAATCTGCGTGACCGCAGGCTTGACGAAGTACATCGGGTCGGTGCCCTTCGCGGTGAAGGGTTCGTCGATGCTGCCGTCGCAGTCGTTGTCAACGCCGTCGCAATTTTCGGTACAGCCGCCGGGAAGCGTTGCGCAGCTCGCCTTCATCGCATTGCACATCGTCGCCGATTGGCCGTTGCACACATAGGTGCCCGTCGTTCGGCATGCGCCATGACCGGGAGCCGGCAGACCGTCGTCGCTTGCGCAGGGTTTGCCGTAGTTGCCCACGTTTTCGTTGATTAGACCGTTGCAGTTATTGTCAACGGCGTCGCAGACCTCTGTGGCCGTGGCGCAGGTCGGATTGCACACGCTGGCGGGGAAGGTGCACTTCCAGGCGCCGTTCATGCACGCGACGGTAACGCCCGTCGTACATTCGGGCGTCGTTGCGCTCGGGCTGATTCCACAGCCGGCTTGAAGAGGTGCAGGCGCGATCACGTTTTCATCGATTGTGCCGTTGCAGTTATCGTCGTTGCCGTTGCAGCTCTCCTGCGCGGACACGAAGATGCATGCGTATTCGCACTTCTGATCGTTGTTCAGATCGTAGTAGCCGGGCTCGCAGCCGCTAAACACGCATGCGCCGTTGTTGCAGCTCCAGGTCGAGTGCACGGCGTTCGCATAACAGCTCATCCCACAGCCGCCGCAGTTCAGCACGTCGGTCATGGTATTGGGCTGATTGGTGAGCTGCCCGTCGCAGTTGGAATCGTCGTTGCAGCCGTCGTTCTGGCTCGTCGGACCGACGGAACCCACGCAGGTCACCGTGCCGCCGATACAAGACTTCGTGCCTGCTTTGCAGGGCTGCGTGGCTCCCATCGGCGCCATTGGAGGCACATCGCAGGGCCCCGTCGCATCCATGGGCGGCATGCCGTTCGTCTTGTCCACCTGGCCGTCGCAGTTATCGTCGATGCCATTGCACGTTTCCGTGCCCGGATTGATGGCTCCAACGCATTGAAGCGCGCCGTTGACACATTGCTGCGTTCCAAACGAACAAGGCGCGATATTGCTTACGCCGCAGGAATTGCCTGCATCCGTCGGGCTGTCATCCACGGCGCCGTCGCAATCGTCGTCTTGCCCATTGCACATCTCGGGCAAATCGTTGGGCTTCAGCACATTCGCGCCGCCGCAGATAATTTGTCCGCCCGAGCATTGCGTCATGCCTGCGTGGGCAGGCTGTCCGCAAACGCCCAAGGGCGAGCCATAACAGGTGATGCCGAGGTTCGGATCGGCACTCAGATCGTCGGCGCCGTCGATTTTGCCATCGCAATCGTTGTCGAAGCCGTCGCACACCTCGGGGCCCGTCGCGTCGCATTTGTATTCACAGCCCGTCAGGAACAGCCCATCGGCGTCCCACCAGCAATCGCCGGGACCGTTGCAGTTGCAGTTTGCGATTTGACAAGCCGTATTGGCCAGCGTGCAAGGAGGCCCGCCCGTATTCACGCACTGAGCCGTGCCATTGAGCGCAACACAGGTCTTGCCGCAGGCGCCGCAGTTCTGCGTGTCCGTGCACAAATCGACATCCTCGTTTTTGACGCCGTCGCAGTCGTCATCAAAGACATCGCAAGTGGCGTCCGTGGTGCCGTTGCCTTTCTTCGAGCAGTAGTACTCGCAGAAGCCTTTTCCATCGCTCTTGTCGACGTCGTAGTAGTCGATATCGCAGGTGCCCGTGCAGGTACCCGGCTCGCCTGGATTGGCCGGCGCCGTGCATCCGATGGTGGCCGGATCCCAGTTCGAGGGCAGCGCATAGCAGTTGTTGCTGCATACGCCGCAGGTCTCGGGCTTGGTGACATCGAGACCCGCAACGTTGTCGGTTATGCCGTCGCAGTCGTTATCAAGGCCATCGCAGGCTTCGATACCGCCGTTGGTCTGCACGCAAGGGCCGTTTCCTCCGGAACCCGTTCCGCCGTCCGGGCATCCGAAGAGCCCGCAGCCGCCATCATCGCCTCCATCAAAAAGCCCGCCGTCGGTGTCGTTGCCTCCAACGCCGCCCGAGCTTGTTGAGGTTCCAGCATTCGGGCCGCAATCGCGGAAGCAATAAGCATCGTTTTCGCAGCCCATGAGGAGCGCGCTTCCCGAGCTCATCAATCCAAGCGCGAGAAGGCTGTTTAACCAGTGTGTCCAGCGTGTATTGCTCATCACAGCACCTCGCCGCTCTTCTTGTCGTTGCGCCTTCGGAGACCGGCGAATGCCAAAGCCGCGAGGGCCAGCCATCCCACGGAATCCTTCTCGCGCTGCGCACCTGGGCCGACTTCGCAGGTGCATCCGCCGCCGCCCGTCGGCTGTCCGAACACTCCGCCGCCGCCTGAACCGCCCGCGCCGCCGGATGATGTCGACATGCCGCTGCTCGTCGACGAGCTGCTCGAGCTGGAAGTCGGGTTGTCCTTCGCGCATTCGCCGTCCTTGCAGGCTTGTCCCATCGGGCAAACGACGCCTTCGCAAGGACACGCGCCGCATGCGCCTGTCGCCGGATCGCAGCATCCGCCCGCAGTGCAGCTTGTCGGCGTGCATAGATTCGGTGCGCACGCCGGAGGCTGCGCGTTGTAGTTGCAGTATTCGTTTGCCGCGCAGGCCGGATTGCAGACCGACACGCACACGCCGTCCTTGCAGACCTGATCGGCCGCGCACATCACATCCGCGCACGAGGGCGAGCACACGGGCATGGTGTTGTCTGCGCTGGGCTTGCAGACCTGGCCGGGGCACGCCGTATCCGTGCAGGGGTTATCCACGCATGTGCCTTGATCCGTACAGAGCTTGTCGCAGCCGGGGCAGGGAACATTGAAGCAATTGTCAGCCACGCAAGTGCCGGCATTCGCTCCAAAATTCGTGCACACGGTGCCCGCCGCGCAGGTCACGCCAAAACAGGGATCTTTGCAGCCGTTTTGAGCGCCCTTGCAGGTACAGGCCGGAATCTGCGTGCAGTTCGGTCCTTGAGCTCCGCCCGGCGCGCAGATGACCGTGCCATTCGCATCGGTAACGGTCTTCGAAGCGCAATCACCGCAGCTCTGGGATTCGTCGACGACGCAGAACAAACCAAGCGGATTGCCTTGGCTATCCGTGGCCGCAACGCATTTCTGGCCGCCTGGACAGTCGAATTCGCCGCCCGTGCAAGGCTTGGCGCATTGGCAGTTGTTCGCTCCGGCTTGCACGCAGGTCTTGCCCGCGGTGCAAATCGAAGGAGCGTTCGGCACCTGATTATCGGACGTGCCATCGCAGTTGTTGTCGAGGCAGTCGCACTGCTCAGTCGTCGGACCTTGGCCGCCGACGCAGGCGAATTGATTGTTGACGCAGGCCCAAACGCCTTCTTTGCATTCGCCTTGGTTCTGGCTGCACACGCCGCCGACCACCTGCGTAGGATCGAAGGGATTCGCCGTGCCATCGATACCGCTTGGCTGCGGGCCGGTTTCATCGATCTGGCCATCGCAGTCGTTGTCGATGCCGTCGCACAGTTCAGGAGTCGGCCCGATTCCGCCCGAGCACTCCGAGCCGCCCATTCCATTGCACAGCAGAATGCCAGGCTGGCAGGGCGCCCCGATCATCAGCGGATCGGTTGGCGTGTTGGGATAATCAATTTGGTTAAACGCCGGCAAACAAGGCGATCCAATCGAGACGCCGTTGTCGATCTGGTTGTCGCAGTCGTTGTCCAAACCGTCGCAGCTCTCCGGCATCGGGTTAATCGCGCCCATGCAATCCAGCACGCCCGCCGTACAGGCAAGCGTTCCCGATTTGCATTCGCCGACATCGCTGCCGCACACATCGCCGACCTGAGGCAGATTGCCTTCATCGATCTGCATATTGCAGTTGTTGTCGACGCCGTCGCACACCTCTGCCGCAGGCGCCTTCGAGCCCTGGCACACCCATCCAGCGGCGCCCGAGCACGTCAGCGTACCGGCCGCACAAGGCGCAGCCAGCGTGCCCACATCGTTGCAGTTTGCGCCGGGAGGCGGACACCACGACAAATTGTCGAACGTGCAGCACGCGCCTGCCTGCGTCCAGCAACCCGTCTGGCCCATCGCAGGAGCGTCTGAAAGAGGCGCGTCGTCCTTCGTGCCATCGCAATCATTGTCAATGCCGTCGCACTGCTCGGGCTGCGGTCCAACTCCGCCTTGGCACACCAAAACGCCGCTAATACAAGCCGTTGTGCCCGGTGTACACGGAGGCTGGTTCAAGCCGCAGGCTTGGCCCACGCCCACCACGCCTTCATCCACCTGCCCGTCGCAGTCATTGTCGATGTTGTCGCAAATCTCGGGCGTCGGCCCCACAAAGCCCACGCATGTCATCTGGCCGCACGCCTGCTGGCCCTGCTTGCACTGACTATTTGGCCCGTAATTCAAGCCGCCCGGCGTTCCAGGAGGCACGCACGCTGTTGGCGCGACGTTGTCATCGGGAATGCCGTCACAGTCATTGTCGATGTTGTCGCAAACCTCGGCCTGCGGGTTATTCGAGCAGGGATTAAAGCCGCCGTTCGCCACGCATTGGCCAACGGGAACGACTTGAGGCGCTTTGCAGGTTTGCGTTCCTGCGCAGTTCGGCGGAGAGGGCAAACCGCAAGGCAGCGCGCCCACTCCATCATCGGCCACGCCGTCGCAGTCGTTATCGCAGCCATCGCAGATTTCCTGCGAAGGAATGCAGAACGGACAGCCTTCATCCACGGCGCCGTCGCAATCATCGTCATCCGCGTTGCCGCACACCTCGGCGACAGGACAATGCGCGGGATTGCCGCACTTGGTCACGCCTTCGTCCACGCCGTCCTGGCAGTTGTTGTCGGCGTTATCGCATGCCTCTTTGGGATTGAAGCAAAGCCAGTTCACAGGATCGGCCTGCTGCACCGCAGTGGTGCAGGGCAAGAGCCCCAGATTGCCCGTTGGATTCATCGGCGTAATCGAGGCTTTGTAGGTATTCAGGCAGTTCGTGCGCTGGGCCGGCGTGGCCCAGTTGCAGCAGGTTGGATTCGTATTGCAGTAGTGCTTGAAGCCTTCGTCCGTGCAGCCGTTACAGTTGTTGTCCGTGTTGTCACAGGTCTCGGGCTTAATCGCGCTCGAGATAATATTTGCGAACGCCTGCGAAAGCTGAACCTCGTTGGTCGCGAAGTACGAGGCCGTCGTACCGCCCGCCGCCGCGATCTGATCGGTGTTGGCGACGCTGCCGCCCGCGAAGTTAATGACATGAGTGCGGATTTTGTAGGTCTTCCCGCCGACGGTCACGCCTGTCTGATAGAGCGTTTGCGCCGCTGAAACGGCGTCCGCCTGGGCATCGCAGGTCTCATCGCCGTCCGTCATCAGAATGACGTTAACGCTGCGGCAGCCCGTGCTTCCGTTGACGCCCGCGCCCGTCAAATCCTGAGCGGCAAGGGGCGTGGTGTAGGTCACGGTGTTGTCGGCGTCCGTCCAGCTTGTCGAAAAATAGCGCTGCATATCGCGCAGCGAGCCGTTCAGAGGTGTCGCTCCCAGCGCGAAGAGTTCGGTATTGCTGGAGCAGTTATTGTCCGCCCACGAAATAATTTGGCTGACATTGCTGGGCGCCTGAGGCGTCTGCCAGAAGTTGTCCTGTTGCATCGGAACGCGGATAAACGCGCCCGCCCGTGTTGCAGCGCCTCCGGGGCGGGGCCCGCAGCCATTGCACAAGCCCGTTGTATTGATTTCCGCCTGAAAACACTCGTAGGTGCAGCCCGAGTAGCATGCGGCGTTACAGGTCAACTGCTTCACGGCGAAAGTGGCCAAGCCCAAATTCACCTCGCCGCCAAAGGCGAGCGCCGTGTTTTTGATGGCGCAGCGCGCGTGGGCGATGCGGTCGCTGCCATAGCCGCAGGAATCGGTGGCGCCCACGGATGTGGTCATCGATCCTGACGAATCTACGACGAGCATAAAGTAAGGCTTCGATGAAGCAGGCCAGTCCGCCGGATTCGGGGAAAGGCATGAAGCAGGCTCCGCTTTCGCGGATTGCGAAAACGCAGCGAGAGCCAAAGCCCCGGTGAGGATGGCGGTCGGCTTTGCGATTTTCGATATCAAGCCGATTGAGCGCGTAAGAGCCATCGCGATTCTCCCTTAGCGATCGCGTTTCAAGCGCCAATTTTCGTGGATATTGCGGCGGTGAAACGCATCCTGTCGAATCTCTCATGAGTGGCGATTTCTCACAAGAGCTTCGAAACGGCGCTTCCCGGGACGATGAAGGGGCGTGAATTCGCGGATTAGAGGGTGGGATCGGAACTGAAACAGCAGCGGAAGCCGGTATCGAAGAACTTAAAGTCTTGATCCACCGTGTAGAACGAGAAATCGCAGCGCGCGCCGTCTTCGACCTGACTACTGAACGCACCGCCCATCAGCTTGAAGACCGTCGAGTTCGTATTGACATCGAAGAAGCTTGTGATTTCCCGAAGATTGCCGGTGATATCGAAGATCTTCGATGTGGCCGCGGAATTGGGATTGCCGGCTGGAATGGTCGTCCAATCCGCCCAGCAATTCCCGAGCAGCCCCGATCCTGTCGCCAACAGCCCATCCTGATCGCCCGCTGCCACCGGATCGTAATCGTAGGTCAGGCCCAAATTGCAGTATTTCGAGCCTGCCTGCGCCTGCGTCGTGCATGCGCTGTTATGAGGATTAAAACCCCACAGGCAATTAAATGTGTCGGCGCGGCAAGCCTTTTGCCATTGCGACAAATCGCAGATGGAACCGCCCATCGCCTGGCAGGTTTGAACCACTTCGGTCGGCGAGACGTTAAACCAAGGGATTTTATTGGGAAGCGAGCACGCCGGAGTTTTGTCCTGCGTTTCACCTGCCGGCGCAGACGTATGATATCCATTGCCATTTCCGGCTGAGATATTCGTTGCCGTCGGCCGGCTCGCCTCATAGCTGTAAATCCACAAATTCGGCGCCGTTCCAATCCGCGTTACATTGGGTTTTACGAAGTTCGCCGCATTCGAGCCCTTATTGTTAAAGGTTTCGTCGACTAAACCATCGCAATCGTTGTCAATTCCATCGCATTGCTCCGTGCAGCCGCCCGGCAGGGTCATGCAATTCCCCTTGACTGCCGAACATACCGTCGCATTCGGCCCATTACACACGAAGGTTCCCGTTGTTCTGCACGCGCCGTCGCCCGGATTCGGATTCGCGTCATCGCTTGCGCAAGCCTGGCCAAAGTTCTGCACATTTTCGTTGGTCGAGCCATTGCAATTGTTATCGTAGGCGTCGCAAACTTCGGTTTCTGCGCCGCATGAAGGCGTGCACACAGCCGGCGACGGGAAGGTGCACGTCCAATTGCCATTGGAGCAGCTCACGACAACCCCCGTCGTGCATTCTGGAGCCGTCGCGCCCGGGCTTACCCCGCATACCTGCACCGGCGAAGGCACATTCGGCACATTTTCATCAATTGACCCATTGCAATTGTCATCAAAACCATTGCATTGCTCTTGGGCAGAATTGAATTGGCATGCGTATTCGCATTTTTGATCGTTATTTAAATCGTAATAACCGCTTTCGCAGCCTCCAAACACGCAGGCGCCAGCCTGACAGCTCCATACCGCGTGTACCGCGCCCGTATAGCAATCGTTGTTGCACATGCCGCAGTTGCTTACGTCGCTCTGCAAATTGGGCTGATTCGTAAGCTGGCCATCGCAATTCGTATCATCGCCGCAGCCATCGGTCGCGCCGGGCTGAGCCGTCACCGAACCCTGGCAAACCAGCGTTCCGCCAATACATGCCTTCGTTCCAGCTTTGCAAGGCGTCGTCGCCCCAGGCGGAACCGCGGGAGGCACGTCACACGGCCCCATCGAATCCATGGGCGGCATATTGCCTGTTTTATCGATTACGCCGTCACAATCGTTGTCAATTCCATCGCATACTTCCGTAACAGGATCGATTGCGCCCACACAGACGAGCATACCGCCTAAACATTGCTCGACGCCAAAAGCGCACGGAGCTGTATTCTTCTGTCCGCAGGCCGTGCCCACGTCCTTTGGATTGTTATCTGCTGTACCATCGCAATTGTCGTCAATTCCATTGCATGTCTCGGCGGGCGCATTCGCTTCGGTCAGCACATTCATGCCCGTGCATACGACTTGATTGCCAATACACGCGGTCACACCCGCATGCGCCGCCGAATGACACAATCCGTCCGGATCGCCAAAACAAGCGATTCCAATATTCGGATCGCCGCTCAAGTCGTCGGCGCTGTCAATCTTGCCATCACAATCGTTATCCAAGCCGTCGCCGCAGATTTCAACCGGATTGGCCGACAAATCGCACTTATATTCGCAGCCCGTTTCGAGCTTTCCATCCAGATCCCAGAAACAATTGCCAGGCCCGCTGCATGTGCACGATTGAATAACACATGCCGTATTGGTTAAATCGCAGGCCGCCATTCCCGTGTGCTGGCATGCCGGAGTTCCATTCAATACAACGCAATTGTTGTTGCATGCGCCGCAATTGGTCGGGTCGGTGCACAAATCGACGTCTTCATCTTTTAAGCCATCACAATCGTTATCTTTACCATCGCAGGTGATATCGTTTGGAGCGGTCTGCTTGCAATAATACTCGCAGCCGTTTTCAGGCTTGTTGTCGATATTGTGATAATCGTCGGCACAGGTGCACGATGTGCAGGTGCCAGGCACTTTCCCAGGGTCGGGTCCAGGATCGCATACAATCGTATCCGCAATGCATCCAAACATTTTGGATTTGCAATTGTTGCTGCACAAACCGCAGGTCGAAGGATCGCTTAAATTGAGATCTTTAATATCGTCGACTGTGCCATTACAATCGTTATCTTTACCGTCGCATTTTTCATTGCCGCCGTTATCGACAACGCATGTGCCGCCCCCGCCGCCCGCGCCGCCCGTGCCAGGGTTTCCTCCGCCGCAGTTGAATACGCAGTCCCCGCCGCCCGCGCCGCCCGCGCCGCCTTGATTCCCAGAGCCTCCGCCCGTGTTCTGCGATGAGCTCGAACCCTCGCAGTCCGCAAAACAGAAAGCATTGTCCTGACAGCCCGAAACAAGAGGCGACAGCCCCGCAAATCCAAGCGCGATCGCAAAGCTCAGTCCGGTTTTGTTGATGGGTGATCTCATTGGGACACCTCCCCGTCCGTCTCGGTTGAGCGTCTGCGTCTGCGCCCCGTCGCCGCCGCGCATGCCGCAAGCGCCGCGAGCGCCCACATACCTTGTCCGCTGCTGTCTGCTTCGCCCATCCGGCATGTGCATCCGCCGCCGCCCGTTGCCAGGCCCCAATTGCCCTTGTTGGTCGGAAGCGGGGGCGGATAGCCTCCTGTGCCGCCGCTGCTGCTGCTTCCGCTCGCGCCGCCCGTTCCGCTGCCGCTTGTGCTCGAGGACGATGAAGCCGAGCCTCCTCCGCCTCCGCCCGTTCCGCCCTGCACCGAAATGCACTGGCCGTTGGAACAAGCCTGCATGGGCGGACACACCACGCCTTCGCACGAACAGCCGCCGCAAACGCCTGTCTTGGGGTCGCAGCAGCTTCCATCGGGACAGGTGGGCAGCGCGCACTGAGAGGGCGCGCAGGCCGGCGTTGGAAGCGAATAATCGCAGAATTGGCCGCTCGGACAATCCGGCGTGCAAGGCGTCACGCATTGGCCGCTTACGCAGATTTGCCCGCCCATGCAATTGACGTTTGCGCAGGAATCAAAGCAAGTAAAGCCGGAGAAGCCCGAATTGGGCTTGCATGCCTGACCGGCGGGGCAGGGATTGGGCTCGCAGGGATTCGGCACGCATTGGCCTTGGAAACAAGCCGAATCGCATCCAGCGCACGGAATGTTGTAACAGTTGTTCGATGTGCAAGTGCCCGCATTTGGCCCGTGCGTGGCGCAGATTAAGCCGGGCGCGCACATCACGTTAAAGCAGGGGTCTTGGCAGCCCGCTTGGCCTTTGCAGACACAAATGGGCGGCTCTTTGCAGTTGGCCAATGTCGTGCCCAGAGGCGCGCACAATACGTTATTTGCGGCGTCTGTCACGGTTGTATTGACGCAATTATCATTGCCGCAGGGCGAGGCCGCCACGCAGAATTGTTCGGTGAGCGGATTGTCGTTGGAATCGGTGACAGAATTGCATTCCTGGCCCGCGGTCGGGCACACCTGAAGCTCGCCCACGCATTTTTCGGCGCATTGGCAGCTTCCGCCCGATTTCACGCAGGTTTTGCCAGCGCTGCAAATCGGAGGCTCATTCGGCTCGTTGTCCTCGTCTTTGGAACCATCGCAATCGTTATCAATACAATCGCATTCTTCGTAGGGAGCCGGCCCTGTGCCGCCCAGGCATTCGAAATTGCCATTGAGGCAGCCCCATTGTCCGGGCGCGCATTGGCCTTCCGATAAACCGCAGGCATCGCCGATTTTCACGCCGGCCGGCGGCGGATTTGGATCGAGTGTGCCATTAATACCATTGGGTTGAATTCCCAATTCATCGACTTTACCATCGCAATCGTTATCGATGCCGTCGCACAATTCAGGTGTTGGGCCTAGGCCGCCTGTGCAAACGAAATTGCCCATTCCATCGCATTCGAGCGTGCCCAATTGACAGGGCGGCTTAAGCTGAAGCACATCGGTCGGTGTTTCTGGATAAGAAATCTGATCGAATTGGGGAACGCAAAGCCCCTGGCTCGGGATATTGTTATCGATCGTTCCGTCGCAATCGTTATCCAAGCCATCGCAGACTTCTTGGGTCGGTCCGGTGGCGCCAATACAAGCGAGTATTCCATTTTGACAATCCAATGCGCCTGGATTGCACAACCCCTCATCGCTTCCGCAGGGTAGACCTTCCATGGGAAGATTCCCATCGTCGATCACGGAATCACAGTCGTTATCGATACCATCGCAGACTTCGGCGCTGGGAAGCTTTGATCCCTGGCAAATCCAGCCGGCCCCGCCCGCGCATTGAATAACGCCTTGGGTGCAGGGCGAAGTCAAAATACCGATATCATTGCAGGATGCGCCGGGAGGCGGACACCAATTGAGGTTTGCGAAGGTGCAGCAGCCGCCCGCGAGATTCCAGCAGCCCGTCATGCCCGCCGCGGGGCCGTCCGAAAGCGGTGCGTCGTCGGGAATACCATCGCAATCGTTATCAATGCCATCGCATACTTCGTTTTGAGGGCCGGTTCCGCCCTGACAGACCAGCGCGCCATTGACGCACGCCGTCGTTCCAGGCTGACAAGGCGGCTGGTTTAAGCCGCAGGGCAATCCTAAACCGGCAATCCCTTCATCGACTTGGCCATCACAGTCGTTATCGATGCCATCGCAGATTTCGGTGCTTGGCCCTACGGCGCCCACGCATTGCCCGCCACAGGCTTTCTGGCCCTGTTTGCATTGGCTGGAAGGCCCGTAATTGTAAGGTCCTCCAGGCGGATCGCAGGGCGTTGGCATAATATTATCATCGATTGTGCCATCACAATCATTGTCTATGCCATCGCACACTTCAACTTGGGGCGCGTTATTGCAGCTATTAAAATAATTGCCTGGAGGCAGGCAAGAACCGACGGGAACAGCCACGGGCGATTGGCAGAGAATTTGGCCGAGGCAATTTGGTGGATTTGAAAGGCCACACGGAATAGGTGCAATCCCATTATCGGTGAAGCCATCGCAGTCGTCGTCGCAGCCATTGCATGTTTCGGGTTTTGGAATGCAAGGACAGGACAAGCCTTCATCGATTAAGCCATCGCAATCGTCATCGGTCGCGTTGCAGACTTCGGGGCTTGGACAATGCGCTGGATTACCGCATTTCACGACGCCTTCATCGGCGCCGTCCTGGCAGTTGTTATCGGCCGAATCGCAGCTTTCCTTGGGGTTGTAGCAAAGCCAGTTGGCCGGATCGGTCTGCTGTTGCGCGGTGATGCAGGGCAAGAGCGTGAGATCACCGTCCGAGTCAAGGGGTGTAATCGAAGTTTGGTAATTGCTTAAGCAGGTTTGGCGCTCGGCGGGTGTGGCCCAGGCGCAGCAGCTTGGATTGGTGTTGCAGTAGTGTTTGAAGCCTTCGTCCGTGCAGCCGTTGCAGTTGTTATCGCCGTTGTCGCAGGATTCAGGGCTAATCGCTTTGCCGATGATATCGGCGAGCGCAGTGCTCAGCGTCGATTCATCGGTCGCATCTTTGGCGCTGACCGTGCCGCCCGCGGCTGCAATTGCATCCGCTTGGCTGCCGGCATCACCAAAATCGATAACGAAGGTTTTTACCTTCCAATTGATGCCATCCTTGGTGAAGCCGGTGAACATATCGGCGGCGGCGTCGGCGGCGTCGTCGGACTGATCGCAGGTTTCTTGGCCGTCGGTTACGAAAATCACGTTGACCGAGCGGCAAGGCCGTTCGCCTTGAGCCAGCGTGCCCAGGGGAGATACATGCGTCGGCGCTCCGCTGGGGTGCACCCATTGGCTGGAGAAATAACGGTTCATGTCCCGCAACATGCCGTTCATGGGCGTGCATCCGCTGGGAAATAGCTCTTTTCCGCCCGTGCAATCGTTGTCCACCCATTGAAGCAGCGAGGCCGTATTGCTCGGATCCAAAGGCAGCGCGTAGTAGTTGTCGCGCTGCATGGGAACCACGATATTCGCGCCCGCGCGCGTCGTGGAATCGGTTGGATCGGGGGAAGGCTCGGGTCCGCAGCCCGGGGTGCAGCTCACGCCCGCGGCATTGCCAAGCATATTGCTAAAGGTGCAGCTCGCGGTCCAGGTGCCGCCGTCGCCCGTTGGACAAGCGCCGGCTGGCAAGGTGCATCCCGAGAATTGGCGCGCATAGGTGGCGAGGCCGAAATTCACCTGGCCCGCAAAGGCGAGCAGCGTGTTTTTGATAGCGCAGCGGCCGTGGCCCAGGCGGTTATTCGGATACATGCACGAGTTGCTGCTCGCGACGACATCGCCCATCGAACCCGAGGTATCGAAGGCGATCATGAAGTAGGGCTTGGATGGAGCCGGCCACTGGGAAGGGTCGGAGGACAGGCATGCGGCCGGCTCGGCGTTCGAGGCTGCGGACAGAGCCGAAAGAGCTGCAAATGCAGCGAGACTTAAGAGTGGTTTTTGCATTTTCTGCAATCCAAAGCGGGGGCCAAGCGGTGTGCGGGGTAAATGGCTTTTCATGTCCTTCCCGGCCTTTGCGCGAGTCTGAATGCCGAATCGAGGCACAAAAATCGCCTGAATGGCATCCATTCAATGGTTTTCATCGCGTATTCAAGCGTTATCATCGAGCGCTTCAATTGGGGATGAAAATTCGGCGGAACACTGATGATCGCATGGCGAGTTCTTTCACATCAAGCCCGTTGACGATGGGTGAGCCGCGCTTTTTGAGTGGAAATGCGGCAAGGCGATTTTCTCCTCGCCCGGATCGCCCGGAATTTGCGCCGCCTCTTGTGATTTCTATTGCGCTTTGTTTTTTTCTCAGCGCAAAACCAGCGGTGGCGGAAGGAATACATGGCATCGTTCGGTCCACCGAATTCGGAAGGGGAGCGCGAAGGTACGGATATCAAGCCGGCTCCCGAGCCTTTGCCTTCTGTGCCCGCGGGCGGAGGCACTTTGGCGAAAAGCGCGAAAAAGCGCGGGCCAAAGCCAAAGGCGAAACACGCGGCGCAGGCTCAAGGCGGCACCGGAAAAAAGAGCGGCCGGCCCAAAGGGCAATTTACGCAGCACAAGCGTTTTGATGCGGTGCGCGCGCTGCTTCAGCGTTTTCCCAAGGGATTGTCGGTCTACGAACTCGCGCGCGAGCTTCAAATTACGCCCCGTTCGATGCGGCGTTATCTGGCGGAAGTGAGGCGCGAACTTGATCTTGTGTCTTCGGTTGCGCATCCGAGCCGGGTGCGGGTGTGGCGTCTTTCGCCGAGCGAAGTGCCTAGGCGCGTGGATGTGCGGCGCACGCAGGCGTATGCGCTGCTTGCGGCGCGGCGGCTGTTTGAGCCGATGCGGGGTTCGACGCTGTACGAAGAAATAGAGCTTGCGACGGAGAAGCTTCTGGGCGTGGCGCGGAGGCCGGGCCGGGGGCCCAATGCGGGGCTGTCGGATGCGCGCTTGGAAGACAGGTTTTTGTATTTGCCTTTTGCGCCGAAGGATTACGCGGCGAAGACGGAAGAGCTCGACGATCTGTTTCAGGCGGTGGCCGATTTAAGGCCGCTGCGCTGCCGTTATCAGCGCGGAAAGGACGGCCGCGAAGAACGGGTAACCATTCATCCTTATGCGATGGTGCTCTACAAGGACGCCATTTACTGCGTGGGTTTGCATGAGGGGAAAGGGGAAATCCGCACATTTCTTCTCGATCGCATGCGCGATACCGAATGCGCGGTGACCGACCGTTTTGAGCTTCCGGACGATTTTTCGGTGGATGACTATTTTCAGGGGCAGTTCGGTATTTTCCGGGGCACGGAATCGCGCCAGGTGGTGATCGACTTCGATGCGCGGGTGGCTGAATTTATACGGACGCGCAAGGTTCATCCTTCGCAGGAGCTTTTGGCGCTGCCCGGCGGAGGGGTGCGGCTGACGATGGCCATCGGCGACTTGACGGAAGTGACAACGTGGATTTTGGGCTTTGGAGAGACGGCTCAGGTGCTAGAGCCGCCGGATTTGGTGGAGCGCGTGAGGAATGAACTGAAGGGAGCGCTTGCGAGATACTCGAGTGCGAAGGTTTAGCGCGAGCTTCGCAGCGCTTCATCGATCATTGCCTGGTGCTCGGTTGGATCGGCCCAGCGCGCTCTCCCTTCCGAAGGCAAGAGATCGATCGGATCGAAATACAAATACTTTTGGCCGGGTTTGACGCTTGGAGACTCGAACACAGAAATGCCTGTTGTCCGGTCGTAGTGCTCAAACGAATGCGCATCGCGCTTCCCGCCGCCTCCAGGCGCGTCCACCACGAAGGTCGGCGTATTAAAGCCTGCCGTCGAACCTCTCACATGCTTCTCGAGGGAAAGCCCGGTGGACAGCGTTGTGCGCAGATCTTCAACGCCCTTCACCAAATCGTGCACGTAGACGTAATACGCATGCACATGCAAATGCCCGAGCCTCTTGACCAAGAGTTTCATCATGTCGGGCGTGTCGTTCACATGGCGCTGCAGCACCGACTGATTCCGTACCGTGATGCCCCGCTCGAATAGTTTCAGCATCGCATCCCGGGTGATCCCCGTCACTTCGTTGGGATGATTGAAGTGCGTGTGAAGAGCGACTTCTTTGTGCAGCTTCCGGCCTAAATCCACGACGCGCGTGACGGCATCCATCCATTCATGGTCGGTCAGAATTTTCTGGGGCATCACGGCGGGCCCCTTGGTTGCGATGCGGATACGCCGGATATTGTCCATGCGCAGAAGCGTTTCGCCGATCGATTGAAGCTGTTCGGCTCTTAGGTTGTAGGCATCGCCGCCTGAAACGACGATGTCCTCGAGTTCGGGGCGCGAGGCGATATAGCGGTAAGCCTGCTGCCAGCGTTCTTCATCGACTTTAAAATGCGTCTTTTCGACTTCTTCGGTGTCGACGCCCACTGCATAGCTGCGGGTGCAGAAGCGGCAGTACACAGGACACGTATCGAGCGGAAGGAACAGAGCTTTGTCGAAATAGCGGTGCGTGAGCCCTGGAACCGGCGCATCGGCGCGTTCGTGAAGCGAATCGAGGCCAAGCTTTGGATGGTCGGGCAAAAAGCGCGAAGCGAGCGGAATGAACTGGGTGCGCAAAGGGTCGTTGTACGGATCGCTCCAGTCGATAAGCGAGAGCAAATAGGGCGACACGCGGACGCTCATCGGAGACTTGGCAAAGCCCTCCGTCGCATCTTCGATAAAGGCTTCGGACACCATGTCGCGCAGCGTTTCCAGCAATTTATCGGGCCGCGTAATCGACTTTTTGGATTGCCATTTATGATCGAGAAACTGTTCGACGGGCACATCCTTGTAGGCCGGGATGCGCTTGTAATCGGGCATCTCGACAAACTGCGTGTGCTTTAAGGTTTGAGGATCCACCGGCGCCTTGAGGGGCACGATGGGAGAAGGCTGTTTTTTGAGTTCGACGAGGCCGGAATCGCTCATGAGTTTTACCTGCGCGCGAGGGCAGAGGAAGCGTTGGATGTAGGCTTAAATAAAGGGTATGGGGAGCCTAGTGCAGTGGGATCGGGGAAGCTATTTTTTTGTCGCGCTGATGCCTTAAGGATGGTCGGCCGATGCGAGTGTTGGGTCGTCCATGCGCAGGTAGCGCTGGTAGTACGAAAGAACCCGCGTCACATAGTTTTGGGTTTCTGGATAGGGCGGGATGCCGTTGTATCTGATGACGGCCGCTTCGCCTGCATTAAAGCCTGCAATGGTGAGCTCTAGGCTTCCGTTGAAGTGATTGGCGAGCACCCTGAGAAAGCGGGTTCCTCCAAAGATGTTTTCGCGCGGATCGAAAATGTCGCGCACGCCCATGCGCAGCGCTGTTTCCGGCATGAGCTGCATGAGGCCGTGCGCGCCCACTGGGCTTACGGCGCGGGGATCGTAGTCGCTTTCGCATTTGATGACCGCGCGGATAAGCGCTTCTGGAATGCGGTAGAGCGCCGAGGCTTGGCGAATCCAGGCATCGTAGCGGCTGAATCTGTCGGGAGATTTGTCGCCGGGCATCGAGACGCTAAAGCTCGGCGATTTTTTCTGGGCGCCTTTGTCCGGGCCTTTGATCGCAAGCTTAAAGCGCGGATCTTTAGGCTTATTGGTGAAATGAACGACGCCGTCTTTGTCGGTGAACGTGAATAGATCGGCGTCTGCGCGCCCCGGAATGAAGGCCAGACTGAGCAGGCCGGCGGCGGTGAACACGATGCGGAAGAGGCGCTGCATGACCTTGTTCTAACACCCCGGGCCTCAAAATATTTCAAGGCGCGGGCCAAAAAACCTTGGGCAATCCGTTCTTGTTGGCCAAGGCAAGAAGGTCCATCAGCGCGGCGACCGTCACATGCACCAAAAAGCCTGAATAAATGCTTCGGGTGCGCATCGATAGAGAGCCCAGCGCAACCCCGGCCACCACGGCGCCCGCGGCCTCGAGATAAGGCTTGCCATAGTGAATCATGCAGTAGGGAACACACATGGCGAAGATGGCGCCCGAGCCGAGCGTGTGCCGGAGGCCCGATAGCCAAAAGCCGCGGAAGAACACTTCGAGCGCGAAAAACTGAGCGAAATACATCATCTCCCACAGCAGAAAATCGAGCCAGGAGCGCGAGCTCAGTTTGTAGAAGGGATAGTAGTTTCCAAAGTCGGGTGAGCGCGAAACGATGTAAACGGCAGGCAGTACAACCGCCAAGCACAAGCCGTAAATCCAAGAGTGGCTGAGCAGGCCCTTCACCCGCAGCCCCATGTCGAGAAGGCTGTCTTTCCGGAAGAAGATCTTCCACGCCATCATCGGTACGGCGATATAGCCAAATACCCGTGTGAAGGCCCACCAGCCATAGCCATATAAATCGCCGAATTTGCGCAGGTTGATATAGGCGCCGAATCCGCCCGCATTCACTGCGCTCTTCTGTTCGGCTTCGCGGAGAAATGGACGGATATGCTCTTCAAAAAAACCGCGCCCGCCGTAGTACTCCTGAAGCGTAAGCACCACCGCGGTGATCGTGAACAATACGGCCGGCCGGAAATCGTATTCGCCGGACGCTAGGCGCTTTCGCTGGTACTCGTTGGCCTCCACATCGAGTTCGCGCCAGGTGCGACCAAAAAAGAGCCACAGCACGGGCGCAATGGCCAAATAGGCCACGATGGGAAAAAAGGCTTTGATGGCCGTTTGGCCGAGCGTGGACTCGCCGGCCGAGATCGCGAAAAGCGCGCTGTGCATGTCTAGCCCGCTCCAGGCGCGGGGGCGCTGGTTTCGGCCATGCCTGCTGCCCGTTCGAGGCGATCGAGCGTGCGCTCTTTGCCAAGCACTTCCATCACTTCGTACAAGCCCGGCGATGCGCTCCGCCCGGTGATAGCTACTCTCGCCGCCTGCGCCATGTCTTTCATTTCAATGCCTTCCTTGGCTAGCCATGCGTGTACCTGGGCGTCGAGTTCGGCCGCCGCGAAGGATTCGATTGCCGAGAGGACTTCGCGCAGCGAACGAAGCCTTTGCGCAGATGCCGGTGTGAGGAACTTCTTGACCGCCTTTTCATCGTAGGCGGGCGGATCGCGGAAGAAGTAGTCGAGCGCATGGGCGGCGTCGACCCACGTTTGAGCGCGTTCGCGGATCACCGGGATGGCCCGCTCGAGCAGGGCTCTATCGATATGGCTGTGGCCCAGTTTCTCCAGGTGCGGAAGAACGCCGTCCGCGTAGGCTTGGAGGCTGGTGAGATTGGGATTTTTTAGGTGTTCGAACGCGACGGCCGCGAGCTTTTTCGCATCGAATTTTCCATCGCCTTTTCCGCAGCGCTCCCAGTCGAATTTGGTTGTTAAGTCTTGAAGCGAGAAGATTTCTTCGTCGCCGTACGACCAGCCAAAGCGCACCAGGTAGTTGAGCAGGCCCGAAGGAGAGATGCCCCGATCGCGGTATTCGCCTACAGATACGGCGCCATGGCGCTTGGATAGCTTTTGGCCGTCGGGCGCGAGCATCATCGGAAGATGCGCAAATGCAGGCGTTTTGTAGCCAAGGGCCTCGTACAGGAGAATCTGCGGCGGTGTGTTGATCATGTGATCGCGGCCCCGCGCCACGAGCGTGATGCCCATGGTGATATCGTCGACGACGGCGCCCATGTTGTAGAGAGGTACGCCGTCCGCGCGCATCAATACCGCGTCTTGCAAGGTGTTTTTAGGCGTTGTCACTTCGCCGAAGACCAAATCGTTATAGGTCACGTTGCCCGACGAAGGTGCCCGGTAACGCAATACCCAAGGCAAATCGGGCTTGTCTTTGCGATCGCGGCATGTGCCCGGATAGCGGAATTGAGCCTTTGGATCTCGGGCTTTTAGCGCCTCGCGCTGAGCGTCCAGTTCTTGCTTGGTGCAATAACAGCGATATGCCGCGCCCGCGGAAATAAGCTTTTCGGCAAACTCACGATAGATATCGAGCCTCTCCATTTGCCGGTACGGGCCATGCGCGCCGCCCACTTCCGGGCCCTCGTCCCAATTCAGCCCAAGCCAGCGGAGTTCCCTCAAAATGACTTGCTCATTTTCGGGCGTGCTGCGCTCCTGATCGGTGTCTTCGATGCGAAGAACAAAAGTTCCGCCGGTTTTTCGCGCCCAAAGCCAATTGAACAGCGCGGTGCGCACGCCGCCGATATGCAGATATCCGGTGGGCGACGGAGCAAAGCGAAGTCGGGGTTTGTCGGAGTTCATCCGCCCGCCTCTACCACGAGCGCGAACGCGCACGCGACGTGAATGAAGACAGATGCCGCGATCTCAATGCTTTTCAGGCCGTTTTCAGAGATTCGCCGGCCAGGGTCACAGATACCTTGCGGCGCCGGGCCGCCATCTGTTAAACCGCCGGCCTCATTTTTCACCGCGCGAGTGAGCTCGCGCTCAATTGGAGTTGTGCATCATGGCTGGTAAATCACCGCTTGCGCTTGTGAAAGAGCGCTTTGGCGATAAGGCAAAATTGGTTGAGGCTGTCAAGGCATTTGCGGCCGATGAACTCTGGATGGGCCGCACCAGCGCCGACCGCAACGGCGGCGAAGGCAAAGGCTTGGACAACGTATCCAATGCGAAGCTCTTGAAGCTGCATGCGACGTTCAGCGAAGTGAAGGAAAAATTCGGCACCCGCGCCAAGCTCATCGACAGCATCGTTGCCGCGGTAAAGCGCGAAAAGGACGCCGGCTACCGCAAGCGCATCGAGCAGTATCCGGTGCCCAGGCTGTACGACATGTACAAATCGGTTCAGAAGCAGGCGAAAGCCGCAGCCGGTGCGAAAGAATCCGCGAAATGAAAGCGTCGCGCAGTGCATCCACATCAGCGAGGTCCAAAAAGGCTGAAGGCGCCCTCGCTAGTCCGAACAGCGGTGAAAGCGCCCAGGGCTTGGGCAAGTGGCACGATCAGTTCGTTCCGAAGGCGATTTTCTTCACCAACGGCAACGGCGTTCACCGCGATATGCTCACTTCGTTCGAGCTTGCGCTGCGGGATGCGGGCGTTGCGACGGCCAACCTGGTGACGGTCAGCTCCATCTTTCCGCCCCATTGCAAGGTCATTAGCCGCAAGCAAGGCGAAAAGCTCATTAAACCTGGGCAAATCACCTTCTGCGTGATGGCCCGCCAAGCCACGAACGAGCCCAACCGTTTGGTTGCGGCTTCTATTGGTTTGGCGCAGCCCACCGATGTGAATGCCTATGGCTATTTGTCCGAGCACCACAGCTATGGCGAGACATCGAAGAAAGCGGGCGATTACGCTGAAGATCTGGCGGCGACCATGCTTGCGACGACGCTGGGCCTGGAATTCGATTCCGAAAAAGCCTGGGACGAACGCAAGGAAGTCTATCGGATGAGCGGCCAAATCGTGCATACCCGTTCGGTCACGCAATCCGCCGAGGGACACAAGCTCGGTTTGTGGACTACGGTTGTCGCGCTTGGCGTGTTCGTCTTCTAAGTGAGCTCTCCCGCTCCTCCTCCTGCCCAACACCGCCCTTCCTGGATTAGGCAAGCCCTGCTTATCGCCGGTAAAGATCTCGCTATCGAGCTCGCTACCGGCGAAATCATCACCACCAGCGGTTTTTTTGCTGTTCTTATCGCTGTTATCGCGTCGCTGGCCTTTTTTTCAGGTCCAGGCGCGGCCAAAGACATCGCGCCCGGCGTCATTTGGGTGGCGACGGCCTTCTCGTCGGTATTGGCCCTGGGGCGCACATGGCAGCGGGAACGCGACGAATCGGCTCTATCCGGCCTGTTGGTGATGCCCATCGCCCGGAGCGCTATTTTTGCGGGCAAGGCCGTGGGCGTGTTTTTGTTTGTGAGCGCGGTCGAACTCATCGTCATTCTGGTTACGGCCATCCTGTTTAGTGTCGATCTGGGGAAAGTCGGTGCAGGGCTGGCGCTTTTATGCCTCTGTGCGACGCCTGGCATTGCCGCGAGCGGGACATTGTTTGGAGCGATGACCACCCGCACCCGCGCCCGCGATTTGGTTTTGGCCAGCGTTCTCTTTCCCCTGCTTGCGCCGACATTGTTGGCGGGCGTTGCAGGCACCCGCGAACTGTTTGGAGGCGCGACGATTTCCGAGCTCACGGATTATTTTGCCCTGATGGGCGTGTTTGGCGTAGTCTTTACCGCGGGCGGTATTGGCTTATTTGAATTGCTCATCGAGGGATAAGATGGATCATACGCGCGGTTTTCGTTTGCAACTGGCCCAGCGGCTCTTCACGCTCATGGCTCTTTCGGCGCCGGCTGTCGCCATCGCCGACCTCAGCGGATGCGGAGGCGATACCCAGACCGGACAAGGAGGATCATCGAGCCAATCCTCCAGTTCCTTGCTCGATCCATCGACGGGTACAGGCACCACCGTGATGCGCTGTTTTGCCTGGCCCCAAGCGGGTACAGGAGGCGCGGGAGGAATGGGTGGTGCTATGTCTGGTACGGGTGGAGCGGGAGGAATGGGCGGAGCAGGCGGTGCTGCGATTCCACCTTGTCCCGATCAAATGGAGGCGTTGAACTACCTACCTATTGCGGGATGCGGGGCCACGGTCGAAACGCTGGGCACCTTCGATGGAGCCCAATGCTGTTATACCGTTTTTGAAAATTCCTGTGCCACAGGCCGGCCTTATATCGAACAAGGCCAGCCGATTACGGCTCAGGTTCATGCCGGCCTTTCGGCTTGGAGCGCCGATCTAAAGCCCAAAGTTCAACATCTATCTCCTGAAACGCTTGAACGGCTCCACCGCGAATGGACCCGCGATGCCTTGGGCGAACATGCATCCATTGCTTCATTTGGCCGTTTTGCATTGGAACTCATGGCTGCGGGCGCTCCGGCCCATCTGTTGGAGGCTGCGCATCGAGCGGCTCTTGACGAAATTCAACATGCCAAGCTGTGCTTTGCCTTGGCTTCAGCCTATGCGGGCCATGCTCTTGAACCGGCGGCTTTTCCCTTTGAAAACGACCAGATGGCTCTATCGTCCAACCTGGCGGATATTGCCGTCCGGGCGGCGCGTGAGGGCTGTATTGGCGAGACCATTGCCGCCGTTCAAGCCGCTGAACAATTGGCCGTGGCTCGAGATCCCGCGGTGAAACAAGCCCTTCAGCTTATTGCCGACGATGAGGCGAGGCATGCCGAATTGGCCTACAAAACCGTGGCATGGGCCATTCAAACAGGAGGCCGCCGGGTCAAGGATGCTGTCGCGCACGTTCTTGCCGAAGCATGCGCCGAATTCCTCATGCCTTGTGGGGAAAGCGAAGATTGGTCTCAAGATTTGCTCGATCATGGCCGGTTGAGTCCATCGATGATTCAATCGAGCGCGGCCCGGGTATTGCGGGATGTGGTGCGTCCAGCGCTCATGGCCTTGGTACGGCGCGGGGAAGTAAGCCTGGAGACGCATCCCTAAAATTTAGGCGTGACGCATTCCTCCTTGCCCAAGGAACAGGGCCCTCATCTAAAACGCAAGCTACCGGGATAGTCCGGTGGAGCTGTCGAGGAATGCGCGGGCCACCGTGCCGGCGGTCTCTCCGCCCTGGTCGACCCGGCGGTTCAGACCGCGCATGGTGGCGGCGTCGATGCGGCCACCCAAGCGCTGAAGGCTTTCGAAGACCGCCGGATGCTGTTGCCGTAGGCGTTTGCTGACGAGGATTACCGCGTCGTAAGGCGGAATGGCGCCGCGATCGTCTTCAAGAACGGCGAGGTTAAAGGCATCGATGCGGCCGTCGGTGGAGTAGGCGGAGATGACGTCGATTTGACCGGTTCGCGCGGCATCGTACATGAGCGATGGATCCATGTCGCGCTGCTCGGCTACGCTAAGGCCATAAATGCGGGTGATCGACTTCCACTCGGGGTTATGGAAGAATTCGTAATCGCCGCCAAAGCGGAGCTTGGGAGCATGGAGTGTAAGGTCACTCAGGCGGCGCACGCCGAGGCGATCGGCGGTGGCCTGGGGCATGGCCAGGGCGTAGGTGTTTTCGAAGCCAAGGGCGATGGCCGTGACGCCGTGCTTCTGGTCGAGTTCGCGGGTAATCTGGGCAAGAAGCGTGGCGCGGTCGGGGCGTGGTTCGCCGTGGCCGAGGACGCCCACATAGAGGGTGCCCGAGTAGTCGACATAGGCGTCGATTTCGCCGGCCACCAAGGCGTCAAACAAAACGGTGGAGCCGAGGGAGCCGAGTACGCGCGCCGAGACGCCGCTGCCGCGCCTGGCCTGCTCGGCGAGCAGGTCGCCAAGGATATAGCTTTCTGTGAAGGGTTTGGCCCCTATGGTGATGGCTGTCTCGCCCCCGCCCCGGAGTGCCTTCACCATATGCGTCAGGGAGGCGCCGGACAGCAATGTGAGCGTCGCTAGGCCGAGCGCGGTAAGCCTACGGCTGCGCCGCTCCACACCCAGAGCCAGTGCACGGATGCAGCCGTCGATGAAAAGTGCGAGTATGGCGGAGGCGACGCAGCCGATAAGGACCAGCGTGTAATTGCGCGTCTGCAGACCGCCGAAGATGTAGTTGCCGAGACTGGGCGCGCCCACGGGGGTGGAGAGCGTGGCGGTGCCCACGGTCCATACGGCCGAGGTGCGGATACCTGCGATGATGACGGGCATCGCCAGGGGCAACTCGACGCGCGTGAGTGACTCGCGCGGCGTCATGCCCACGCCTTGGGCGGCCTCAATGACGGCGGGGTCGAGTCCGTGAAGACCCGTGACGGTGTTGCGCAGGATGGGCAGCAGGCTGTAGAGGAAAAGTCCAATGAGTGCGGGCAGATAACCAATGCTCTGGGCGCCGAGCGCGGCAAGCGCCGGGACCATGAAGGCAAGCAGGGCGAGGCTGGGCACGGTCTGCAGGACGCCCGCCGCACCAATGATGGGGGGTTCTAGGTATTTGTAACGGCTCACGAGCACCCCAAGGGGGATGCTGACCAGGATACCCAGCATCAGCGCGGCGAGGGAGAGGCCGAGATGTGCTCCCAGGTAATCGGGCAAGAGGGCGAGTTGTTCCTTCATGTGTACTCCGCCTCGTACACATCGAGGAGTATGCGGTACACCCGCGTGTTGGGCTTGTAGCGCGCGAAGAAGTCGGCGTCATCGCCACAGAGCACCCGCGCCAGAGCGGCCGCGACCCCCGGCGATCGGCTTAAGAAGAATGCCAGCCGTAGAATCCCCAGGCACGCCGCTGCCGCCGGTATCCGCGCCTCGTCATGAGGGCTTGTGGTAATTGAGATAACCACATGGGGAACCCCCGGCAGTTCTGTCGATTCGATGAGCTTCCGACTCTTGACAATGAATTCCATGTCCGCTCCGTGTACAGCTTGCTGCACTCGCTTCATCATGGCGATCAGCGAAGGCAGGCATTGAGCAACCCACTCGCGTTTCCACCCAACCCACCCATATCACCATCTTCAGCAAGAAAAGAACCCCTTTCGTACCAGGGTTTGCTTTTTGGGGGTTTTGTGGCATTGCCGGCAGCCGTGTGGCACTTGAACCAAACCAAGCGGTGGATCCTTAAAATTTCTTTGAAGGACGCTGGCACTTCAGGCCAATCCATAACAGAACTCCTTTTATTAACGTGAATATACCGGGCGAATGCCAACGGTTCCCCGGCATATCCAGGTATATCCGACCAACACCGAGGTGCGGTATGAGCAATCCCGAACCATGGCTCGGCCCAAAACCAATGGCGCCGTTTGAACTAGGCCAGCTCCTTTCATCTGCCGAGAAGCCGATTCCCATAACCGACAAGGAGATCGCGATTTCCCGGGCGAGGGTAGAGGGCATTCAGCGCGAGCCCGCTAGGCCCTTTTTGGGAATACGGCCTCAATACCGATGGGCCGCCGCGCCGATTTTTTTATTGATCATTGTGGGTGTCTTTTGCTGGCCCGCCGAGCCTATCGTGAGCGTTGTTCCCATAGCGACGCAAGCCCCCAATCCAAGGGCCAGCTCCAGTGCCGATTGGCGGGACATTGTTCCCGATGCCATCACCAGTCCATCATCGCCCTTCATTCCAAAGAGCCATGGTAAGAAGACGCCCAAACCATCGCCATCGCCGCGCTTGAAGAGTTTGGGGGAAAGACCAAAGGAAAAACAGGGCAATGCATTGCCCCGACCATAAATTCACTCGCACCTGGCCGTCAAACAAAACGCCTTGAGCTCCACGAGCAGCGCGGCCCGGTCTTGAACACATCCCGTTCCATAATCATATCCAACGGGGTCCCCCTTGTCTGACACAACTTTAATATAATAAGGGCAAGCGCAATTGGGACAAAGCGTGCGATCGTGGATATAGCATCGGCCTAGCCGGCTAAGACTTTGCGAGGATTCAGAGATTATACTACCCGTTTGGAGGAGCAATTCATCGCATTCATAATCCCATGTGGTCGTGCAACACTCCGGCCTTTTGACACACACGGCGTTTGTGCATTGATTGGGCGTATAGAACCAGGGGCCGGATGGGTCTGCTTTTGACGAAGTATCATCTTCTTCCTGCCCGCGAACCGTTCCAGCCAGGGTGATCGTTCGATCGGCCTGGATGGAGCTGGGCGGGCTTAGATAGAGGATAAAGATGGCCGCGGAACAAAGGGGCAAGAGTATCCAAGAGTGGGGGAAACGATACCAGCGGGCCGAGGATTCTTGGGCAATTTGCTCTGACCGGGCGATGAGCAGACGCTTTTTCAGTTTCGACCGCTCGTCTGGTGTAAGTGGAGCTGGGGGGTGGGCCGATTGAAGCAACTCACGCAACTCTGCGGGAAGCCTATCTTTGGGCGGGCGTGTAAATGGTTGCTTTTTCATCTCTACACATCGCCCTTGCATCGTTCAAAGGCGGTTCGAAGCGCTTTTCGGGCCATATGAAGCCGGGAGTACACCGTTCCAAGAGGGATGGCCAAAGAAAGAGCAATCTCTTCACAAGGGATATGTTCGATTTCAAACATCACCAGCACCACCCTCTTTTCATCATCGAGCTTATCGAGCAGAGTTTTGAGGCGGCGATCGCGTTCGCGGCGGAGAAGTTGTTCTTCTGCATCCATGGAATCGTCGATAGCATCTGGCATATCGGTGCCCATGAGTTCGCGGCGGCGATGGGCGCGTTTACGATATCCTGCGGCGATCTTCCGGCAAATACCGAACAGCCATCCCTGCACAGGTTGATTGGCATCATAGATGTGCAATTTTTGATGAACGACGAGAAAGACATCCTGCGTAGCATCTTGAGCATCGCGAACATCGACGCCGAGGCGCTGAAGGGTAAGCCAAACGAAGTTCAGATGGGCATCATGGATATCGAGGACGCTGGGCGTGGGCAGCGGTTCGGCTTCTGCATGAGCGACGGACACCGCGAACGGGTGCGGATTGACGAGACGTGTGCTCATGCCTTTGATATTGGCCGATGTTGATGAATCCTTCAATAAATCCGAGCTTAGGGGGTGGGTTTCTTTATCCCGCGGGAGGGGGTAGCCAGGCGATCCTTTGTTCTAGTCGCATTTACCGTAGGGGATCTTCATGGCGCGAGGGCAACGCGGGTATGGGCGGCCGCCCAATGTAAGGGGATTGGGCGGTCTGTCGATGGGATTCTTGATGCGGTGCAGCAAAGGGGGTACAGAAGGTGGAAATCAGTGCCGTGCAGCACGCAGGATGTTTTTGAGATGGATTCTAGAGAGTGCAAGCAGGATTTGCCCCCATGGGCGGAAAAACCTCGCCGGGCCTCCAGTCCAGCGTACACATTAGGCGCACAGGATCACATTTTACTCTAAAATCAGGGCTGATGCCTGAACCAAAGGTGCGCCCATTCGCAAGATCGGCAACAGGGCAGCATTTTGTATCGTCGGGCGCGCCATTGGGATTGCCATCTCCATCGGTCCCCTCACAGCCTACCGCCGGATAAAGAGCGTTCGCAATATAATGAACCGTGCATAAATCCTTCGTGCCTGTCATTGGGTCTGTCACTTCACGGGTGATGGTCACTTCTCCCGTGGCCGCCGAGCCCGGCGCCGCATAAGTATAATACACCTCCAGGTTGTTCCATTGATAGGCCATGCGCGTCTCAGGGAAGATCTGAGGGTTGCCCTCTTCATCAGTATAAGCTGTCTCTGGAACATATTGCTCGGCCGGCGACAAGCCGCCCGCCACGCAAAAATCATTGTCATCAGGTTTGCTGCTGTAATCTCCTATCGAGTACTGCGGTTGCCCAGGTTTTCCTCCGCCTATGTCAAATTCGGCCGCTTGATCAGCCAATTGGCCTACTGACAGCGCTTGAACGGCTACTTGGGTCTTGCTGGTGTCAAAGGTCTTTTCATCCTCTGTTGGGGGATGATAAATGGTCATTCCAACCAACTCTCCAGGCAGCATCAAACAATCACTTCCTGCCTCCTTGGGGAAGTATTGCACAGCATAAGCACCGCTCGCTACATTGCACAATACCTTGGGTTGAGTGCATGACGCTGCCGAAATACTCCCCAATACGCCTGCAAAAATCCCCAGGCCCATGGTCCACCGATGAATGTGTATACGCCTCATAGCTATTCTCCTTGTCGTTAAAAGGTTATCTTGGCACCCAGCCGGACTTGCCTGGGGTTTTGATAAGCAACCGGTTTTCCAAAGTTAGGGTTCTTGGCCTGGGGATCGAAGGGAGCTCCGCTCTCGTAGAAGACCAATTTATACGAGCATGAAGCGCTATCCATACACGCCATGCCGCCGTCCTTGGGAAGGTCTGCTTGGGTGCCTTTCAGGATGGGCCTGACATTCGCGAATGTGTACGACTCATCCCGCGCGGTTTCGGCCTGGAAGTTAAATAAATTAAAAATGTCAAGACTGACGGAAAGTGTGTTGTCCTTGTGGATACGATAGCCAACGCTCAAATTTGAATCCACCGTATGCACCCAAGGCAAGCGCTCGCCGGAGCCCCGGGGCAAGACAAAGACTTGTCCCCTGCCATAATAGGGATGGGCTCCCAGGACGTTGGTGGGTGCGCCGGAGAGCCCCTGATAGCTCAGGCCAATATTGAGGAGCACCGAGCGGGGCAGGTCAAATGCCTTGGCACCGTACAGTTTAATTGCATGGGTCCGGTCGCCGGGTAGAGCGCCGTCCCGGTTGGGGAGCATGGAGACAAGATCGAAGTCGGAGAGATGATTGGGGCTTGGAAAGTCGCTTCCCGTCGTGAAAAGCCCGGAGTAATTGCCGCGGAGGTAGGAGAGGGTATAGCTGGCTTGGGCAAGCCAGCCTGATGAAAATGCCTTTTGGAAATAGACGGTGAGGGCATCATAGTCACGCTTGGCCTTGGGAAAGTCCGATGTCGGACCAAAGCCCGGATTGCCAACGAGATAACTGAAGCCCTCATCCCTGCTCATATCTTCAATCACATAATTCATATAGCGGTGGGTATAGGTCAGTCCCGCCCGCGCGCCTGCAAACACTTCGTATTCACCACCGATCACGAACTCATCCGAAGACTGGGCCTGGATATCTGGATCGACAGGCGCCGTGCCGCTTCCATAGCCTGACCATTTGCGGTTGGGATTGTAGGCAGCCCCGCGCGGCAATCGGTTTTCAGCCGCATCGCAGGCCGCGAGCATTGACATATCGCGGGGATCGCATACCGAGGCCGATACAGTGGCCACCGTAAGCGGAGCGGAGATAAGCAGGCTATCCCCGAGGCTGAGCGGCATATTCTCATAGTAACGGGCAAAATTAGCGAAGATCTTGGAGCGGCCCTGGCGGGTAAAATCGTAGATCGCGCCCACACGCGGCGACCATTGATTAGGAAGATTAAGCCCCGTATCGGCGCTTGTCCATATCATTTGAGCATCATAGCGAACGCCGGCATTGATCGTTAAACCATCCAGGATGCTCCAGCTATCCTGAACAAAGCCTCCGACAACCGCCGAGTACGATGTGTTCTCGCGGATTTTGGGTACGAATACCTCGTTCGGCGATATCGCGCTGCCAAAGTGATAAACATTAAAGGTAGATCCGTCCCAGCCCTCCATAAACCAGATACCGCCTGTATTGGCCATCCCATAGCGGCTGCTGGATACCTCGGCATCCAGACCGGCCTTGAACACATGCTGTCCCAGCGCCTTGGCCAAATAGGTGCCAACCATCTTGGCCTGGACCCGGTTCTGCACCGAATGAGCCGTATATCCAGGCCCTCCCGTTCGATAGGACGTGACCGGGCAGTAGATAGCCGCCTGCGTGCCCGCCGGCTCGCATCCGCTGTTTGCGGGTACTTCCTCGAAATCGGTGATAGAGTGAGCGCCGGGCTGACCTCGAATCCACAACACGCCGGGCACTGCGCTCAGCCCCTCGCCGCTGCCCACGGCACTCCCATCCACAGGCAATACCTTGAAATCCGCATGATGCCATCCCACCATCGAATCCAACAGCAGGCGCTTCCCCAAAAAGGCCGAGGATAGCCTTAACCCGATATCGAATACATCCGAGGTCTCTCTGCGGCCATTGCCGGTATATTCCCCTGGACCGATAGAGGGACCTCCAAAATAGGTTTTGCCACTCTCCGGCGTCAGCGAATACCTGCCATTCCCACCCGAGTTCGAGCTGGTTCCATGGGCCGTGAGCGTTATGCGATGCTCGGGCGCCAATTGCCAGGTGAGCTTGCCAAGATATTGATAGCTATCCCGCGTGGCATAAAAAATCTTCTCTGTTCCAGGGATAAAATCGGCGAGCTGAAAACCGTCCTCGTCCATTTCCCGAATCGGATTACCATTCGAATCCAGCAAAAGCGTCCCATCGGCTGCTGTTTGATAGCGGAGGCGGTTTAAGGTGCGGGAGATTTGATTGGACTGATAGGCGATATTTAAACCGCCATAAAACCAAAGTTTATCTTTCACAATCGGCCCCCCGACATCAAAGCCAAAGTCGCGCAGCACCGATAGCGCTGTCCGGGTTTGTATTGTGGTTCCTTGAATCTTGACCGGCGTGCGGGCTCCCTCAAACATACCAGGTGTAACGCTTCCAAAGATTGAGCCGTGAAATTCATTCGAACCCGATTTGGTCACCGCATCGAGCACTCCGCCCGTGGCCCGGCCAAA